>CAWARW010000021.1:0-73757 GCA_963784605.1 uncultured Alphaproteobacteria bacterium | reverse complement strand
GTGGTGCTCGACCTCACCCGGCGCGGCGCCGTCCCCGACCTCATGGCCCAGGCCGGCGACGTCGACATCCTGGTCAACTGCGCCGGGTTGATCCGGCGCGCCGACTCCCTCGATTTCACCGAGGAGGACTGGGACGCGGTCATGGAGATCAACCTCAAGGTGGTCTTCTTCCTGTCGCAAGCCTTCGGTCGCGCGGTTCTCGGGCGCGGCGAAACCGGCGCCATCATCAACATCGCCTCCATGCTTTCCTTCCAGGGCGGCATCCGCGTGCCCTCCTACACCGCCTCGAAGAGCGGCGTCGCCGGGTTGACCAAGCTGCTTGCCAACGAATGGGCGGCGCGGGGCATCCGGGTCAATGCCATCGCCCCCGGCTATATCGCCACCAACAACACGGCGCCGCTGCGGGCCGACGCCGCCCGCAGCCAGGCGATCCTCGACCGCATCCCGGCCGGACGCTGGGGCGAGCCGGAGGACATCGCCGGCGCGGCCGTGTTCCTGGCTTCGCCGGCTGCACGCTACGTGCACGGCGCCATCTTCAATGTCGACGGCGGCTGGCTCGCCCGTTGACCCTCCCGGCTTGATCGGCGGTCCGCCGCCGATCAAGCACCTCCCCCACGGCGATCGGCGACGCGGTCGAGACAGACCGACCGCATGCGTTTGCACCCAGCGGGCGCGACCGCGCGCCGCCTTCCATAGCCGTGTCGTCGCTGCCTGACGCCGGTCAGCGTTTCAGCGGCCGGTAGATGAAATAGGAAAAGTCGGCCGGCGTCGCCGTGCCGTTGAGGTCGGTCGCCGCCATGCCGACGAAGGCGCCGGTGAAGCTGCCATGCAGGCCGGGGCCGGCGCATTCGTCCGAGAGCTGGGTGGCGTCGAGGCGCGGACCGACGCTCTGCAGGTCGCCGCCGGCGATGGCATAGAAGAACTGCAGGCCGCCGTTTCTCACCTCGACCGCGAGCCGCACCTTGCCCGCCTGCGGCAAGCGGATCGGCGGATCGAGCGGCAAACTTGTGTTGCCGTCCGGCCAGCCCTTGTCGACGGCGAGAATGGCGAGTTCGCGCTGCCCCTCGGCGTCGGCGGTGACCGCCAGATAGTAGTTGTTGAAACGTCCGTAGTAGGGGGTGAGGCCCGCCAGGCAGCGCTCGTCATAGGGCGCGAAATCGACCTCGGTTTCGGCATAGTAGTCGACCGTCGTCTGGCGCCGGGCGACCAGCGCCTGCTCGAAATAAGACCCGATGCTTTCCCGCCCGAAGAGACGGAGCTTGCCGTCGGCGACGGTGAAGATGCGCTCCGGCTCGGGCGTGCGCAGCCACTGGAAATCCTTGGGCAGGCCGGCCTGGAAGGTGTAGCGCTTCTCCGCCCAGAAGCCGGCCTCGTCGAAGGTGCCGGGCACCTCGACCTCAGGCTGCGGAACGCAGCCGCCGGCTTTCAGCCACAGCCAGTCGTCGTCGCGCCATTCCATCTCCTCGATCGCAGTCTCGCGCCCGAGCACCGAACGCCGGTTGGCGTCCGGCCGGCTCATCAGATGGACCATGTAGACGCGCCCCTCCGGCGTCTCGACGAAATCGGCATGGCCGGCGCGCTGCAGCGGGCTGTCGGGCGTGTCCTTGGCGGTGATGATGTGCTTGATCGGATGGACCTCGTAGGGTCCGCCGATCTGCCTCGATCGCGCCATGGTGACGGCGTGCTTGTAGCCGGTGCCGCCCTCGGCGGTGATCAGGTAGTACCAGGTGCCGTCCTTGCCGGCACGCTTGTAGAGGTGCGGGCCTTCGGTCAGATCGAGGTCGGTGCCGCGGAAGATGTTGGTGCGCGGGCCGATCAGCTTGCCGGCCGTGGGGTCGAACTCCTGCAGCGCGATGCCGGCGAACTTGCGCGGCCTGCCGCGATAGTCCCAGAGCTGGTTGACGAACCACTTGCGGCCGTCGTCGTCGTGGAAGAGCGACGGATCGAAGCCGGAGGAATTGACGTAGACCGGGTCCGACCACGGTCCTTCGATGCTCTTCGCGGTGACGATGTAGTTGTGGCCGTCCTTGTACGATCCCTCGCGGCGCTTCATGTCGGTGTAGACCAGCCAGAACCGGTCGCCGTCATGGGTCAGGCACGGCGCCCAGATGCCGCCGCTGTCCGGGTTGCCGCGCATGTCGAGCTGCGCCTTGCGATCGAGCGGGCGGACGACGAGGTCCCAGTTGGCGAGATCCCGCGAGGCGTGGATCTGCACGCCGGGAAACCATTCGAAGGTCGAGGTGGCGATGTAGTAGGTATCGCCGACGCGCACGATGGAGGGGTCCGGATTGAATCCGGGAAGGATGGGATTGGTGACCTTGGGCATGGCGGTGTCGAGGTTATCTCGTTGGTTTCGTTGACGGACACGCTGCGCGGCCGGCGCACGTCGCGATGCGGCGGCCCAGCATATACCTCTGCCGGGACAGCCTACAGCCGGACGACCTCGCCGGTCCTCACCGACCGGTCGGCGGCCAGAACGATCCTGAGGCTCTTCACCGCATCGTCCATGTGATCGCCGAGATCGAGATCCTCGTCGATCGCCTTCATGAGGAAGCGCTGCTCGCGCTCGCAGAGGTCGTCGTGGCCGGGCTCGTCGGCGGTGGTGATGCGCTCGTCGGGCCTCGCCAGCGAACCGTCGGCGGCCAGCTCCGCCGGGTGATAGAGGATCTGGTTGGTCTTGGTGTGGGTGGCCATGTCGGCCGATCCGGCGCCCTCCGCCATGACGATCGACACCGAGCCCTTCGGCCCGATCACGTCCTTCACGAAGAAGGCGGTCTCGCTCATCATCGGCCCCCAGCCGGCCTCGTACCAGCCGACCGAGCCGTCGTCGAAGGTCACTTCGAAGTGGCCGTAGTTGTACATTTCCGCCGGCATGTCGTCGGTCAGCCGGGCGCCGACGGCATGAACGGTGAGCGGCCGGGCGCGGGTGATCTGGCACCAGACATCGACGTAGTGGACGCCGCAATCGACGATCGGCGGCAACGACTGCAGCAGCCGCTTGTGGGTCGCCCACTGCTCGCCGCTGGACTGCTGGTTGAGGTTCATGCGGAAGACCAGCGGCGTCCCCAGCGTGCGGGCAAGCTCGATGAACCGGATCCAGCTCGGATGGTGGCGCAGGATGTAGCCGATGACGAGCTTGCGGCCGGTCCGGCGCGCGGCGGCGACGACGCGCTCGGCCTCCGCGACGGTCTCGGCCAGCGGCTTCTCGACAAAGACATGGGCGCCGGCCTCCATCGCCCGGATGGCGTAGTCGGCGTGGGTGTCCGCCCAGGTGCAGATCGAGACGACGTCCGGTTCGAGGACATCGAGCGCCTCGCCATAATCGGTGAAGCGCCGGGCCTGCGCCATCTCGGCGGGCAGCGTTCGTCGGTTGGACGTGCGCTCGCAGACGCCGACGATGTCGAAGCCGTCGATGCGCGTATAGGCCATGCGCGTGGCTCAGCCCCATGTTGCCGAGCCCGACGACCAGCACCCTCTTGCCCGCCATCGCGTCCTCCTAGTCTTCGCTGGCGGCGCCGCCGATCCACGTCTCGACGACGCCGAGATCGTCGTCGAGCAGCACCAGATCGGCGCGATAGCCCGGGGCGATGCGGCCAAGCTCGTCGCCGAGCCGCAGATAATCCGCCGGGGCGCGCGAGGCCATGGCGAGGGCCGCCTCGAGCGGCAGGCCCAGGGCGCCGACGCAGTTGCGGATGGCGGTCGCCATGTCGAGATCGGAGCCGGCGATGGTGCCGTCGCCGCGCAACAGCGTGCCGTCCTTGCGGGTGATGACGTTGCCGTCGATGCGGAATTCGGTGAGGTCGCTGCCGACCGACGGCATGGCGTCGGTGACCAGCACCATGCGCTCCCAGCCATGGGCGGCGACGGCGACACGCAGGCTCGCCGCCGAGACGTGGAACAGGTCGACGATGATGCCGACAAACGCCTCAGGATCGTCGAGCGCGGCGCCGACCGGCCCGGGCGCGCGCCCGGCCAGCGGCGGCATGGCATTGAACAGATGGGTGAAGCCGGAGAGGCCGGCGGCGCGTGCAGCGCGCACGGTATCGTAGCTCGCGGCGGTGTGGCCCGCCGAGACGACGACGCCGGCCGCGGCCAGCCGGGCGATCGTTTCGGGCGGCACGCGCTCCGGCGCCAGGGTCATCAGCGTGCGGCCGACTTCGAGCGACGCGACCAGGTCGATGTCCGCCTCTTCCATCTCGCGGAACAGGTTGGGATCGTGGACGCCCTTGCGCTCGCTCGACAGGAACGGCCCCTCGATGTGAATGCCGAGGACGCCGGGGACGCCGGCGGCGAGCGCGGCGCGGGTGGCGGCGATGGCTTCGCGCATGTGCTCGCGCGTGGCCGTGATCAGCGTCGGCATGAAGCCGGTCGTGCCATAGGGCCGATGCGCCCGACCGATGGCGGCGATGCCCGCGACCGTGCGCTCGTCGTTGAACAGCACGCCGCCGCCGCCATTGACCTGAACGTCGATGAAGCCGGGCGCCAGCAGGCCTTCGAGGCGGCGTGTCCGGGCGTCCGACGGGATGGCGCGGTCAGGGACGACAGCGGCGATGCGGCCGTCGGCGATGACGACGCTGAGGCCGTCGACGATGGCCGTGCCGTCGAAAATGCGGGCGCCGGTCAGGGCAATGCTCATTACCGCGTCTCCGTCACCTTCATCAGATGCGGCGGGTGGTCGGGATCGTGCCCGCGGGCGCGGGCGAGCGCTTCGGCGAGCGGATAGAAGCTCTGCACCAGCGCGATCGGCTGGGCAAAGGCATGCAGTCCGTCGGCGGAGGGCAGCCGCATCAGCCCGCCGGCCTGCACCGGACCGGCGGAGAGCACGGGCACACCGCGCGCCGTCAGGCTGGCGGCGAACGCCGACAGCGATTCCAGCGCCTCGTCGCGCTGGCTGAAGAGGACGACGGGAAAGTCCGGCCCGGCGAGCGCCATCGGCCCGTGCATGATCTCGGCGGCGCTCATCGCCTCGGCGTGGAGGCCGCAGGTCTCCTTGAGCTTCAGCGCCGCTTCCAGCGCCGCGGCGTAGCCGGCACCGCGGCCGACCACATAGAGGCTGCGTGTCTCGGCGAGCGCCGGGACCGCCGGCCGCCAGTCGCGGGAGAGCGCATCGGCGAGATCGTCCGGCAGGCGTTCGACCGCGTGCAGGAGATCCTTGTCCTGGCTCCAGATGGCCAGCAACTGCAGCAGCGCCGCCAACGAGGCGATATAGGACTTGGTCGCCGCAACGCTGCGCTCGGGGCCGGCATGCAGCGGCAGCACCACCTCGCAGGCGGCCGCCAGCGGCGACGCCGGATCGTTGGTCAGCGCCACGGTGAGCGCGGCCCCTTCCCGCGCCGCCTCTGCCAGCCTGATGAGGTCCGGGCTGCGGCCCGACTGCGAAATCGCCAGGAACAGCGCGTCGGCCACCTGCGGCCGACCGCCGTAGATCGAGCGCACGGAGGGGCCGACGGAAGCGGTCACCAGCCCCAGACGAATCTCGAGCAGGTACTTGGCGAACATGGCGGCGCTGTCCGAGCTGCCGCGCGCACACGTGACGGCGAAACGCGGCGGCGCCGACTTCAGCCGCTGCACCAGATCGCCGCAGGTCCTGGCGTTCGCCGCGATCAGCCGCGCCACGACCTCGGGCGCCTCGGCCGTCTCGCGCAGCATGAGGCTCGGCGCCGCTCCATCGTCGCTGCGGGCCTGGCGGCCATCCGTCATTCGCTCGATCCGATCGACAGCTCGGCGACGAAATCGTAGGCGTCGCCACGATAATAGGATGCGGTGAACTCGACCGCCGTACCGTCCTCGAGAAAGGACCGGCGTTCGATGTAGAGAGCGGCGCTGGCCGGCGGCACGTCGAGCAGGCGCGCCTGCTCCGGATTGAGCAGCACCGCGTGCAGCCGTTGCAGGGCGCGGCGCGGCGCAAAGCCGCGCTCGGTCAGCGCCGCATAGAGCGAATGGCGGACGATGTCGGGATCGGGCAGGAAGCGCGCCGGCACCGACGCGTTCTCGATCGCCATGGGCACGTCGCCGGCGAGCCGCAGGCGCTGCAGCCGGCTCACCTTGTCGCCGGGAGACAGGCCGAGCGCCATCGCCTCCTTCGGTGCGGCAGGACCGCACGACCGGTCGATCAGCCGCGCACCGGGCGTCAGGCCGCGGATCTTCATGTCGTCGGTGAAACTCGACAGGCGCGACAGGGCCTGCTCGACGCGGGTGGCGGGCGCGATGAAGGTGCCCGATCCCCAGCGCTGGACAAGGATGCCCTGGTCGACCAGGCCGGCGATGGCCTTGCGCACGGTGACGCGCGAGATGCCAAGCTGGCGGGCGAGATCGCGTTCGCTGGGCAGCGCCTCGCCGGCCTGCAGCTTGCCGGTGTCCACCTGCTTATGGATCAGGCGCTGGAGCTGGAGATAGAGCGGTGTCGGGCTCGCCTCGTCGAGCGTGCCGGTCACATTGCTTTCGACCGCCAGGTCCAGCATGGGCCGCTAGACCCCTGCCCTGGCGCCGCGCGGCTGCCGCGCGGCCGGCACGGCGTCGCCCCCGATGAAGAACGGCTCGGCCATTGGCGCCCTCGGCTTCCACCCGGTCGTTTCTGTGTATGCTGCTTCGCACGCTTGGCGAAGCAATATGATAATGCCACTTCAAAGCCAACCGGAAAAGCACCCGCATGGGCCGATTGCCATCTTCCTCGGCACCCCTGCCCATATTCAAGCCAATCGGCGAGATTGCGGGGATCGCGCTCGGCACGCTCTTGTCGGCGGCTGGCGACGTATGATACCAATTTAATACGTGTCGCCACGAGAGGGGTCGTTACGCTCGCCGCGATGTCCAACACCGAATCCCTCAGTCAGCACTACCGCGGCCTTGATGCGTGGGACGACGCAGCGATCCTTGCGGCCTTCGCCGAAGGACAGAAGCGCGCGGTCTCTGCGGTCGAGAGGGCGAGCAACGCCATCGCCGCGGCAGCGCACGCGATCGTCGCCCGGCTCGGCGACGACGGTCGGCTGATCTATGTCGGCGCCGGAACCTCCGGGCTGCTCGCCGCGCTCGACGGCATGGAGCTTGCCGGTACCTTCGACTGGCCGGAAGCGCGCACCGTCTTCGTGCTGGCGAGCGGCACCGAGCTCAAACCCGGCATGACCGGCGGCAGCGAGGACGATGGCGCCCTGGCAGAGGCCGAGATCGCCCGTCTGCGGCTCAGGCCCGCCGATGTCGTGATCGCCGTCGCCGCCAGCGGCTCGACTCCCTTCACGCTTGCCGCAGTCGACGCGGCCCGCACGGCGGGTGCTCTGACGGTCGGCCTGGCCAACAATCCCGACGCCCCGCTGCTTGCCCGCGTCGACCAGCCGGTGCTCCTCGATTCGGGGGTGGAAGTCATCGCCGGCTCGACCCGCATGGGCGCCGGCACGGCCCAGAAGGCGGCGCTCGGGCTGCTTTCCAGCCTGGTCATGATCCGCCTCGGCCGCGTCCATGACGGCCACATGGTCAGCCTCAGGATCGACAACGCGAAATTGCACAAGCGCGCCGTGGCGATGCTTGCCGACATCACCCGTGTCGACGAGCGCGCCGCGTCGAAGGCGCTCGATGCCTGCGGCGGCCATATCAAGCAGGCCGCCCTCGTCGCCAGGGGCCTCGAGCCCGCCGAGGCGGCGAGACTTCTGGCCGAGACACATGGGAATCTGCGCGCCGCGATGGCGAGACTGGATTGAGCCTTTCGCGGTCACGGAGAGGCCGGCGGCATGCTGCCGGTGAAGCGAAGTCTGAACAGGGAGTGTGACGGATGACAGGACGAGCACTGAACTTCAAGCGGATCGCCGCAACGGCTGCGGCGGCCCTGCTGCTCTCGAGCGGCATCGCCTTGGCCGAGACGACACTGACGATCGAAAGCTGGCGGAACGACGACGCCGATCTGTGGACCAACCAGATCATCCCGGCCTTCGAGAAGGACCACCCGGACATCAAGGTGGTGTTCAATCCGACGGCGCCGACCGAATACAACGCCGCGCTCAATTCGCGGCTGGAAGGCGGCTCGGCCGGCGATCTCATCACCTGCCGGCCATTCGATGCCTCGCTCGACCTCTACAAGAAGGGCTATCTGACCTCGGTCAACGACCTGCCCGGCATGGAGAACTTCTCGGACGTGGCGAAGGTCGCGTGGTCGACCGATGACGGCAAGACCGCCTTCTGCGTGCCGATGGCCTCGGTCATCCACGGCTTCATCTACAACAAGGCCATCTTCGACGAGCTGAAGCTGACCATCCCGAAGACCGTCGACGAGTTCTTCGCGGTTCTCGACAAGATCAAGGCCGACGGCAATTACGTGCCGCTCGACATCGGCACCGCCGACCAGTGGGAAGCCGCCACCATGGGCTTCCAGAACATCGGCCCGAACTACTGGAAGGGCGAGGAAGGCCGCAAGGCGCTGATCGCGGGCACGGCGAAGTTCACCGACAAGCCGTACATCGACACCTGGGCCCAGATGGCCAAGTGGGCGCCCTACCTGGCCGACGGCTATCAGGCACAGAAGTATCCTGACAGCCAGAACCTGTTCTCGCTCGGCCGCGCGGCGATCTATCCCGCCGGCTCGTGGGACATCACCACCTTCGAGAAGCAGGGCGGCGACCAGCTGAAGTTCGACGCCTTCCCGCCGCCGCTGCCGGTTGCCGGGCAGGACTGCTACATCAGCGACCATGTCGACATCGGCATGGGCATCAACGCCAAGACGCCCAACATGGACGCCGCCAAGACGTTCATGTCGTGGGTTGCCTCGCCGGCCTTCGCCGGGATCTACGCCAACGCTCTGCCGGGCTTCTTCCCGCTGTCGAGCGCCAAGGTCGACATCCAGGACCCGGTCGCCAAGACCTTCGTGAGCTGGCGTGACAGCTGCAAGTCGACGATCCGCAACTCGTACCAGATCCTTTCGCGCGGCACGCCGAATCTGGAAAACGATCTGTGGAACGTGAGCGCGCAGGTGCTCAACAAGACGATGACGCCTGAAGAGGCCGGCAAGAAGGTCCAGGACGGTCTCGACTCCTGGTACAAGCCGGCGAACTAATCGTCCGATCGAACGGCCGGGTCGCGGAGAAAGCCTCCGCGGCCCGGCGTGCGCTCCGGGGCACCGATTGATTCTCGCGGTCAAGGGAAACTACAGTTCCGCTTCCGGGCGCACCGGCGATGCGGCGGAGCATCTCGGCGCGATCTGGAGTGCGCCAGGGGAAAGGGGCAATGGCGGAAACCGGCGGTGAGGCCGCTCTGGCACGGATCGACACCAGGGATGCGACGCCCTGGGCGACCTATATCGTCGCCTTTCTCGCCCCGGCGGCGATCGTCTACACGATCTTCTCGATCTATCCGCTGCTCGACACCATCCGGCTCAGCCTCTATGCCGCCGACAGCCACGGCAATGTCCATTTCACCGGCTTCAGCAATTTCGTCACGCTGCTGACCGACGCCCGCTGGGCGGGGCCGTTCTGGAACGCCTTCGGCAACAACCTGGTCTTCTTCGCGATCCACATGATCGTGCAGAACTCGATCGGCCTGGCGCTGGCGGTGCTGCTCAGCCTGCCGGCCTTGGCCGGGCGCAGCGTCTACCGCACCCTCATCTTCCTGCCGACGATGCTGTCGTTCGTCATCATCGGTTTCATCTGGCAGCTCATCCTGTCGCCGCTGTGGGGCATCGCCAAGGGCGCCCTCAACGTCTTCGGGCTCGGCGGCCTGTTCTCGCCGTGGCTGGGGCTGGAGGGCACCGCGCTGGTGACGATCTCGCTCATCTCGGTGTGGCAGTTCGTCGGCATTCCGATGATGCTGATCTATGCGGCGCTGCTCAACATCCCCGACGACCTGGTCGACGCGGCGACGGTGGACGGCGCCAACCAGTGGCACGTCTTCTGGTCGATCAAGCTGCCGCTCATCCTGCCGACGCTGGGCGTGGTGACCATCCTTACCTTCGTCGGCAATTTCAACGCCTTCGACCTCATCTACACCGTCAAGGGGGCGCTCGCCGGGCCGAACTTCGCCACCGATATTCTCGGCACGTTCTTCTACCGCACCTTCTTCGGCAACCAGTTGCAGCCGGGCAGCCCGACCATGGGCGCGGCGGTGGCCACCGTGATGCTGCTCATCATCCTGGTCGGCGTGCTCACCTTCCTGTTCGGCGTCCAGCGCCGCATGCAGCACTACATCTCGTGAGGGGACGGCGGCGATGAACAAGCAGCGCGCGTCGCGGATGGCCGTTCATGCGGCGCTGATCCTCTACACGCTGCTGGCGATCGGCCCGGTGCTGCTGATCCTCATCAATTCGTTCAAGTCGCGCCGGGCGATCTTCTCCTCGCCGCTGTCGCTGCCCATCGGCAAGTCCTTCTCGCTGGTCGGCTACGATTCGGTGCTGGCCAAGGCGGATTTCGGCCTCTACTTCGTCAACAGCTTCACCGTCACCATCGTCTCGCTGGCGCTGGTGCTGGCCTTCGGCGCCATGTGCGCCTGGGCGCTCACCGAATACCGCTTCCGCGGCAACGCCCTGGTCGGCCTCTATATGGCCATCGGCATCATGGTGCCGATCCGCCTGGGCAGCGTCTCGATCCTCAAGATGATGGTCGGCCTCGGCCTGGTGAACACGCTGACCGCGCTCATCCTGGTCTACACCGCCATGGGGCTGCCGCTCGCCATCTTCATCCTGGCCGAGTTCATCCAGCAGGTGCCGCGCGACCTGCGCGACGCGGCACGCTGCGACGGCGTCAGCGAATACCGCA
This sequence comes from uncultured Alphaproteobacteria bacterium, assembly GCA_963784605.1. Lineage (GTDB taxonomy): Bacteria > Pseudomonadota > Alphaproteobacteria > Rhizobiales > Kaistiaceae > CAVSRC01. The sequence continues at coordinate 63,027 of CAWARW010000021.1, read as the reverse complement.
TCTTCTATGCCGTCATCCTGCCGCTGATCCGCCCGGCGCTGGCAACCGTCGCCGTGTTCACCATGGTGCCGATCTGGAACGACCTCTGGTTCCCGCTGATCCTGGCGCCCGGCCGCGACACGCAGACCGTCACCCTCGGCGTGCAGCAGTTCATCGGCCAGTACGTCACCGACTGGAACGCGGTGCTCTCCTCGCTGTCGCTGGCGATCGCGCCGATCCTCGTCCTCTACCTGTTGTTCTCGCGCAGTCTTGTGCGGGGGCTGACCGCGGGAGCCGTAAAGTAATGGCCGATGTGTCGCTCAACGGCGTCGACAAGCACTTCGGAGCGACGCAGGTCCTCCACGACATCAACCTCGAGGTGAAGAACGGCGAGTTCGTCGTCTTCGTCGGCCCCTCGGGCTGCGGCAAGTCCACGCTGCTGCGCCTGATCGCCGGACTGGAGAAGGTCTCCTCCGGCGAGATCGCCATCGGCGGCCGCAAGGTCAACGACCTGCCGCCGGCCGATCGCAAGATCGCCATGGTGTTCCAGTCCTACGCGCTCTATCCGCACATGAGCGTCTACAAGAACATGGCCTTCGGCCTGCGCTTCACCAAGGCGGACAAGGCAGAGGTGGACCGGCGCGTGCGCGGCGCGGCGGAGACGCTGCAGCTCACCCCCTATCTCAACCGGCGGCCGCGCGACCTTTCCGGCGGGCAGCGCCAGCGCGTCGCCATCGGCCGCGCCATCGTGCGCGAGCCGGCGGTCTTCCTGTTCGACGAGCCGCTGTCCAACCTCGACGCGGCACTCAGGATCAACACGCGCATCGAGATCGCCAAGCTGCATCGCACGCTGAAGGCAACGACGATCTACGTCACCCACGACCAGGTCGAGGCGATGACGCTGGCCTCCAAGATCGTCGTCATCAACGCCGGGCGGATCGAGCAGATCGGGGCGCCGCTCGACGTCTATCACCGGCCGGCGAACCTGTTCGTCGCCGGCTTCATCGGCAGCCCCAAGATGAACTTCGTCACCGGCAAGGTGACCGGCCGCGACGGCGCCCTGTCGGTCGGCTTCGACGTCGGCGGCGGCGTCACCGTTCCGTTCGAGGGCGTCGGAGCGGCGGTGGGCAGCAAGGTGACGCTGGGCGTTCGGCCGGAGCACCTGATCGAGGGCGAAGGCGAGGCCGCCGCCTTCAAGGTGTCGGGAGAGGTCGACGCCGTCGAGCATCTCGGCGAATCGAGCCTGATCCACATGCATCTCGACGACAACACCATCGTCATCGCCCGCACGCCCGGCGACAGCCCGACGATCCCCGGCTCGCGCATCACCATGAGCGCGCCGATCTCTGCCGTTCAGGTCTTCGCGGAATCGGGCAACGCGCTCGGGCGCGGCTAGCCCGGGACCGGGGATCCTGCCCCGGCGCGACCCCGCATCCCGGCGCCGCCGCTGCCCTTTAGGCCGGCTCCGACACCAGCCGCATGACGGCGGCCATGTCGCTGATCCGGTCGAGCCTGCTAACGGCGTCCGCCAGCTGCTGCGCCTTCGCCCCGCCGGCAAAATCGGTCGCCGCGGCGGTGAAGCGCTGGCGGATGAGCTCCGCGCTGGCGGGAATGACGTCGCCGAGCGACCGCGTCAGCGTCCGCCCGTCGGTCAGCGTGACGGTGATGGCTGCCCCCTGGGCCGCCGGAAATGCCGCGGTCAGCGCGTCGTCGGATTCGACGGCGATCAGCTTGGCCAGGCGTGCCAGCGCCGGATCGTCGAGGTCGCGGTAGGCGCTTTCGTCGACCGCCCCGCGCAGCAGGGCGCTGGCCACGGCATACTGGATGCTCATCTTGGCCTGCAGGACGCGCTCGAACGGCCCGGCGTGGTCGCAGCCGGGGTAGACGCGGGCGGCCTCGGTCACGCGCAGCGTAACCGACGGCGATCGAGTCGGGATCGATCCGCTCCTCGGTCGCCAGTTCCTGCGCCGCCTGGCAGGGCGTCTGGGCGAAATTGCAGACCGGCGCCGCCTTGAAGTAGACGGCCATGATCTCCGGCTCGGCACCGTCGAAGAGCGTCACCGCGGGCACGGTGCGATCCGGCCGGTAGGCGCGGATGAGACCGGCCTCGCCGTCGAGGGCAAGGGCTGCGCCGCGGGCGCCGGCGACCGCCAGGCGGACGGCGCGAATGGCGCTGGCGGCGGCGTGGCCGGGATGGAAGAACATCTCGTCGGAGCCGGTGTGCGGCCATTGGTTGAGCCCGCCCACCATGTTGGCGGCGAAGGCGATGGCACTGGCGATCTCTTCCTCGTCGAGACGCAACAGGGTGCCGAGCGCCGCCGCCGCCGCGATCGGGCCGGTGTAGCCGGTCGGCCGGAACATCCGCCCGAAGCTCGGATTGACGATGGCGCGGCCGACGCGCGCCCCGACCTCGTAGCCGACCACGGCGGCCTCGGCGAAGGCCTTGCCGGAAATCGCGCTGTCCTCGGCCACCGCCAGCAACGCCGGCAACACGACGACGCCCAGGTGGCTGACGGCGCCGGCGTGCATGTCCTCGCGCACCAGTCCGTGGCCGGCGACGGCATTGGCGAAGGCCGCGTCGCCGGCAAATGCCCGGCGGGGCGAGCCGATGATGGTGCAGCGTCCCTCGCCTTCGGCCAGCGATGCCGCCTGACGGGCCCACGGCAGGCCGCGCGATTCCAGGGCGCATGACAGGAAATCGAGCAGGCAGAGCTGCAGCTTGGCCTGCACCTGCGGCGACAGCGGCGCCTGCCGATCGGCCTGCGCGGCCCGCGCGATCTGCCAGGCAAGCGGCAAAGCCTCGGTGAAATCGTCCCGCTTCGCAGCAATGGTCATGGCCGTCAGCTCCCTCCCCCCGCGTTTCTTCTCGCCTGTTGCCCGCCACACCGGCGGGTCGCCTATCGGCCCTCGCCTTCTTGCCGGGCGAGCGACCGCTCGGGCCATCCGCAGCGGCCCGTCAACGTCAAGCGGGCAGTATCGGACGGCATCGGGCCCGGGGCGATGTTCGCCGGGCTATATCAGACCTGCGCAAACCGTCATGGCGCCGCCGCCACGCGCGGCCGCGCGCGGAAGGCGGACCGCGCCAGTTCGCGCAGCATCCGGCTGACCACGCGCGTCGCCACGCTCATCGGGCGCTGCGTCGAGGTCGCCAGCACCAGTTGGCGCGGAATGACCGGATCGACGATCGGCCAGGAGCGGATGCGGCCGGACCCGAGCAGATGCTGCGCGGCCGTCTCCGAGAGGATGGTGTAGCCGGCACCCTGCTCGACCAGGCTCAGCGTCGCCGTCATCGCCTCGACCTCGAGTTCGACCATCGGCGCGGCGCCGATCTTCTGCAGAACCTGATCGACCAGCACGCGCAGGCCGTGCGGCTGCGCCGGCAGGATCAGCGGGATCTCGCCCAGCCGCGCCGCGCGCACCGACCCGTCGCCGACGCCCGCCGGGTCGCAGGTGGGGCCGAGCAGCACCAGCTCGTCGGCAAACAGCGGCTCGGAGGACAGCGTCGGACGCCGCGGCGCGTCGTAGACGATGCCGATGTCGATGCGGCCGGTCAGCAGCCACTCGGCGACATGGCCGCTGAAATCCTTCCTTCAGATGCAGGCGGATGTCCGGGTAGTCCTTGCGGCAGCGGCGCACCAGCGCCGTGGTCATCACCCAGCCGATCGACGGCGGCATCGCCAGGACCACGGTGCCGCGCGGCATCGAGCGCGAGGCCATGATCTCGGAGCGGGCCTGTTCCAGCGATTCCATGGCCGCGCGGACGTGCGTGGCGAGGCTCTTGCCCTCCTCCGACAGCACCGTGCCGCGCCCGTTCCGATAGAACAGCTCCACGCCCAGGTCGGCCTCGAGGCGCTTGATCTGCCGGCTGATCACCGGCTGCGCCACCGACATCATGACGGCCGCCTTGGACAGGCTGCCGACGTCGGCGACCGACAGGAAATAGGACAGCTGCTTCAGGGACATTGTGGGCTTGGCAGACAACCGGCTTTCCCTCCCAGTGTCTGTTACCGTTACCATGCCCACGCTATCCCGGCTGCCCCTTCGACTCAAGGGCACCCGCACGCGGGGGGCACCAAGGCGGAGCCCGACGCCCGCGACGTGCCTGTCGATCGCCTAGCGCTGGACGAACGGATCGGCGACCTTGCCGACCGTGTCGATCCAGACGCTTTTCTCCTGCAGGTATTCGCGGATCGCGGTCAGGCCGTTCTCGCGGCCGATGCCCGAACGCTTGTAGCCGCCGAACGGCGACATGTAGCTGATCGCCCGGTAGGTATTGACCCAGACGGTGCCCGCTTCGAGGCGTTCGGCCATGGTGAAGGCGGTGCCGATGTTTTGCGTCCACACGCCGGCGGCCAGCCCGTAGGGGGTGTCGTTGGCGATGGTCACCGCCTCTTCGAGATCGTCGAAGGGGATGATCGACAGGACCGGGCCGAAGACCTCTTCCTGGGCGATGCGCATCTCCGGCCTGACGTCGGTGAAGACCGTCGGCTCGACGAACCAGCCGTCGCCGCATTCCGGCCGCGTCGCGGCGGCGCCGCCGAGCACGCAGGTGGCGCCCTCGCTCTTGGCGATGCCGATGTAGTCGAGCACCTTGGCGTATTGCGGCCGGGTGGTGATCGGCCCGACCTGGGTCTCGTCGCGCGAGCGGATCGCCCATGCGCGCGGTGCCGGCGAGGGCGACCAGCTTGTCGACGAATTCGTCGTGGATGCGGGCGCTGCACGAGCGCCCGCGACCCGGCGATGCAGGTCTGGCCGGTGGCCGCGAAGATGCCGGCGACCGCGCCCCTGATGGCGTTGTCGAGGGCGGCGTCGGCGAAGACGATGTTGGCCGATTTGCCGCCGAGTTCCAGCGTCACCGGCTTGATGCGGCCGGCGGCCGCGCTGGATACACGCGCTGCCCGGTCAGGTCGCCGCCGGTGAAGGCGATCTTGGCGACCTTGGGATGGGTGACGAGGTGGTCGCCGATTTCGGAGCCGAAGCCGGTGACGATGTTGACGACGCCCGGCGGAAAGCCGGCTTCTTCGAACAGCCGGCCGAATTCGAGCGCCGAGACGGAGGAGAATTCGGAGGGCTTCCACACGACCGTGTTGCCGGCGGCAAGCGCCGGCGCGAGCTTCCACGTCGCCAGCATCAGCGGCGAATTCCACGGCGTGATGGCGGCGACGACGCCGAGCGGCTCCTCGCGGGTGAAGTTGAACATGCCCGGCTTGTCGATCGGGATGACCCGGCCTTCGAGCTTATCGGCCAGTCCGCCGAAGTAGTAGAACCACTGCGGGATGTAGCGGAGCTGCGTGCGCATCTCCTTGATCAGCTTGCCGTTGTCGCGCGTCTCGATCAGCGCCAGCCGGTCGGCCTCGCGGGCGATGAGGTCGCCGAGGCGGTGCAACAGGGCGCCGCGTGCCGAGGCGCTGATGCCGCGCCAGGTCGGGGCGACGGAAGGCGGCGGAGCGCGGCGGCGACCGCGCGATCGACGTCGGCGGTGCCCGCCCGCGGCAGCAGCGCCCACGGCCCGCCCTTGTAGGGATCGTCGCTCTCGAAGGTGCCGCCATCGGCGGCGGCGCACCATTCGCCGCCGATCAGCATCCGGTAGCTGCGCAGGGGCTCCTTGCCGCCTTCCGGCGGCCTGCCCGGCATGGCGGCGCCTTCCACGGTCATTTGCCGGCCGCGTCGACTTCGGCGAAGGCCTCGCGGGCGATGCGGAAGGAATCGACCCCCGCCGGCACGCCGCAATAGATCGCCACCTGCATCAGGATCTCGCGGATCTCGTCCCGGCTGACGCCGTTCTTGAGCGCCCCCTTGGTGTGCATCTTCAGCTCATGCGGACGGTTGAGCGCGCTGATCATCGCGAGGTTCAACATGCTGCGCGTCTTGCGGTCGAGCCCCTCGCGCCCCCACACCGCGCCCCAGCAATACTCGGTCACCAGTTCCTGCATGGGGCGGTTGAAATCGTCGGCCGCGGCGAACGACTTCTCGACGAATTCCGCGCCGAGCACGCTCTTGCGAATTTCCAGCCCTCGATCGAAAACTTCTTTGCTCACGTGTAGCCTCCTGACTGTGTCTTGTGACAGTGACTTGCGAATTCGGATCGCAAACGATTTGCCCGGACGCGGCGGACGGCGGCGCCGCGGCTAGCCCTTGACCTCGACGCCGGCCCATTCCTCGACGACGCGCGCGATCGAGGTGAAGTCCGAGGTCGGCACCGAAGCGCGCGTTGGTGACGGCCAGCATCTCGCGGACGGCGGCGCCGGCGACCATCGGCACGCCCATGGCCTCGGCCTCGTCGATGCACAGGCGCACGTCCTTGTAGGACAGGCCGGTGGCGAAGCCGAAATCGAAGGTGCGCGGCAGGACGGCGCGCGGGAACTTGTCCTGGGTGGCGCTGTTGCGGCCGCTGCTGGCGTTGATGATGTCGAGCATCACCTTGGGATCGATGCCCGCCTTGACGCCCATGACCATCGCCTCCGAGGTGACCACCATGGCCGAGGCGGCGAGCAGGTTGTTGCCGAGCTTGCAGACCTGGGCGAGGCCCGCCTTCTCGCCGACGAAGAACACCTTGCCGAAGTTGGCGAGCAGCGGCTGGGCGATGTCGGTGGCCGCCTTCGGCCCGGAGACCATGACCGCCAGCTTGCCGTCGCGGGCGCCGGCGACGCCGCCGCAGACCGGCGCGTCGACCCAGGCGATGCCGTGCGCTTCGAGGCCCTTGGCGGCGCGGATCGCCATCCCGGGACCGCTGGTCGACAGGTCGATGACCGTCTTGACGCGGCCGCCTTCGACGATGCCGCCGGTGCCGAGCACCACCTGATGGACGATGTCGGGCGTCGGCAGGCTGATCATCACCGTCTCGGCGGTGTCGGCCACCTCCTTCGCCGATGCGGCCGCCTCGGCGCCCAGCGCGACGGCCTCGTCGACCGCGGCGGCGTTGGTGTCGAACACCTTCAGGCTGTGCCCTGCGGCGAGCAGCCGGGTGGTCATGTGCTTGCCCATGCGGCCGATGCCGACGAAGCCTAAAACGGGATCTGACATGTCGTTCGCCTTGGAAATCTGGTTGCTTGAAATGCGGAAACCGGCCCGGGCCCATCCCTAGTTCGGTCGTCTCCGCGCCACACCGTCCGTTCGGGCTATATCAGCCATAGCCCGCACCGCCCCGCCTCATACGAAGCTCATGTGCATGGGCACGTAGCGGTAGGATTTCGGCGCCTCGCGCGTGAGGCGGCCGATGCCGGGAAACGGAAAGTGGTAGCCGATCAGCCTGAGCTTGTCGGTGGCCGCCATGTCGAAGACGCGCAGGCGCGAGGCCACCGCCTGCTGGGAATCGGTATCGTAGAGATACTCCCAGCGCGGATTGGGGCAGAGCAGCGCATAGTGGTGGCAGACGTCGCCGAGATTGAGCACGGTCTCGCCGGCGGACGAGATCGCGAACGAGGTATGGCCGATCGTGTGTCCGGGCGTCGCCATCGCCGAGATCCCGGGCAGCACCTCCCCGTCGCCTTCGATCAGATGCAGCCGGTTGTGATAGGGCAGGATGCTCTTGCGGGCGCCCGCCACGAAGCCCCCGACGCTTTCGTCGGAGAGCCGGCTCTCGTCCGTCCAGAAATCGAAGTCGGCCTTCGAGATGTAGACCTCCGCGTTGGGGAACATCCGGTTTCCCTCCGCGTCGAGCAGTCCCCAGGCATGATCGGGATGGGCGTGGGTGAGGATGACCACGTCGATGTCCTCGGGGCGAACGCCCGCCGCCGCCAGGTTCTCGACGAAATGGCCCGAATCCTTGCCGAACATCGGCACGGGGCCGAAATCCGGTGTCGAACAGGACCAGCTTGTTGCCGGTATCAAGCAGCAGCGTGTTCTCCTGCAGCACCATCGGCTCGTTGGGCAGGAACTCGCGGTCGAGCAGGCGGTGGACCTCGGCCGCCGGGTGCCGCCGGAAATTCGCCGGTGCAGGCGCCGAAGGTGAGCTCGCCGTCAGAAACCACGGTGGCGACGAAGTCGCCGATCTTGAAGCGGTACCACGCCGCGGGTTTTTCGTAGGCAACGCGTCCCATCGCCGGTCTCCTCCCTGTCCGTTCCCCCGAGAGCGGCGGCAACCGCCCGTGCCGTCCTGGCGCGGACGGTCATGTCGATAGCAGCGACTATGGGGGATTTGCCGCACGTCGTTTGGCTATATCAGGAATAGCCAGGACGCATCGAAGCGGCTCCTCTCCCTACCGCCAGCGGATCGCCGCCGAAGCGCCGGAAGGCGCCAGAACCGGCCGGCCGCGACCTCGATCTGATAGGCATATCAGAATTTGCCCGGCGATAGGAACGGGATCGGAAGCAAAAGCCGGCACGACCGTCAGGTTTGTGGCGATTCCATTTGATATTTCCGTGGCTTCGGCCCTTTCATCGAAATCTGCCGAAATGGCGCGACCCACCCCGCAGTCTTGGGAACGGTAACATTTCCTGTTGCCAGCCGGCCGCACTCCGTGAGAAGACAAACGGAGACGAAGCCGCCTCAGTCGGCAGTCGATGGTGCATTCGACGTTCGTCATTTTGGGGAGGGAGGAACCATGAAGTCCGTTGCTATCGGCGCCATTGGTACGACTCTGTTGTCGCTCGTCGCGACGACGAGCCTTGCGCAGGACCAATCGCCCATTCTCATTGGCCTCATCGCCGGCACGACGGGTGCCTACGGGTCGACCGGCGTGGCCGTCGTCAACGGCGCGCTCATGGCCGTCGACAAGATCAACGCCGCCGGCGGCGTGCTCGGCCGCCAGATCAAGCTCGACTGGCACAACGACAACGCCGACGCCACGCTGTCCGGCCAGCTCTTCGCCAAGATGGTGAGCGACGGCGCGGTGGCGATCGCCGGGTCGCCGGATACCGGACCGGTGACGGCGGAACTGGCCATGCGCCACAAGATCCCGAACATCGGCGTGGTCGATGACGGCGGCCTGACCGTCTACAAGGACGGCCCCGAGGCCAAGCCCAACCCGTGGGTCTTCGACTTCGGCCTCAATACCTTCGCCTGGGGCGGCAAGATCGGCGAATACGCCCTGAAGAACTGCCCCGGCGGTCTGGCGGTGCTGCATGACCCGTCGACCTATGGCGAGGGCGGCTTCTTCGGCATCAAGCAGGTCTACGATGCCGCCGGCCAGAAGATCGCCGTCAACCAGACCATCACCGAGAACTGGTCGACCGGCGCCACCGCCGGCCTCATGCCGCAGGTCAATGCCCTCAAGTCGGCCGGCATCAAGTGCGTCGACGTCTGGCTGACGCCGCAGGATCAGGCGGCCTTCGTCCAGGACCTGCACGCGGCGAACTACGAGATGACCGTCTTCGGCAACGACGAAACCAACGCCGACGACACCTTCGCCAAGCTCGCCGGCGATCTCGCCAACGGCATGGTGACGGCCGCGCTCACTTCCGGCCTCCATCCGAGCCCGGAGCTGCAGGCGTTCCGCGACGAGTATTCCAAGCGCTTCAACGTCGAATCGACGCCGTTCGCCGAGACCAGCTACGACTCGATCATGATGTTTGCCGAAGTGATCAAGGCGGCGAACGCGACCGATGCCAAGACGCTGCAGGCCCAGTTCAACAAGACCCAGGGCTACAAGGGCATCACCGGCACGCTCGGCTTCACCGAGCAGGAGCACATCACCATCACCAAGGACCAGGTCTCGCTGGTGAAGTACGATGCCGCTTCGAAGACGTGGGTCGAGCTTGCCGACTAGGCACGGCCTGACGTGAAATCGGGGGACGTGCGGGCGCTGAACCGCCCGCACGTTCGCTTGACGAGCCGCCGGCAAAACCGATCGCGGCTCGCCACTGGGGAGTGAGCCGGATCGCCCCTGGCGGCCGGCATTCAGCCATCGCGGCGCTCTGGCGGTGGCCGGACTCGCGGGGGCATTGGGGACCGCCCTGCCCCGCCATCCGACGCCAGAGACGACCGCGGCGACGACGCGCGAGGGAAGGTTCCGTTGCTTCAGTTCATCTTGAGCGGGCTGGCGATCGGCTCAATCTACGGATTGATCGGGATGGCGTTGGCCATCTCGTTCTACGTGACGCGCGTCATCAACTTCGCCCAGGGGCAGATGATGATGACCGCGATCATGATCACGGCCGCCATCTTCGCCGGCGGCTGGTCGCCGTGGCTGGCCGTCGTTGCCGGGCTCGCCGGCGCCTGCGTCGTCGCGGTGCTGTCCTACCTCATCGCGGTCAGGCCCATCCTCGCCTTCGACCGCTTCAGCTTCGGCTGGCTGGTCAGCACGCTCGGCTTCGCGGTGGCCGTGGAAAACGCCGCGGCCTTCATCTGGGGGCCGACGTCGCGCCCCTTCCCCCAGATCCTCAACGAGACCAGCGTCGCCTTCGGCAATGCCGTGCTCACCGAGCAGCAGATCCTGGCGATCGCGATCGCCGTCGTGTTCACCGCCGCCTTCGAGATCGTGCGCCGGCGGACCCTCTTCGGCAAGCTCGGCATGGCGATCGCCGCCGATCCCGAGATGGCCTCGGCGATCGGCGCCAACACCACCACCTTCGCCATCGTCGCCTTCGCCATCTCCGGGCTGTTCGCCGGCGTCGCCGGTGTCCTCATCGGCCCCAACACCTTCGCCAATCCCTATCTCGGCAGCACCTACGGCATCTTCGGCTTCATCGCCATGATGATCGGCGGCGGCACCGAGCGGCCGTCGGCGGCGATGTTCGGCGGGCTGCTGCTCGGCATCCTGTCGGAGGGCGCCAATACGCTGATCAATTCGCAGGCCTCCGACTGGTTTCCCTTCCTGGTGCTGGTCATCATCCTGATCGTGACGCCGAGGGGCCTGTTCAGCTCGGCCAGCCCGCTCTTCCGCATTCCCGGCCTCAAGCGGATGGCCGGGTAGGCCCCATGGTGGACAAAGCCTTGGCGCACCGGCCTGCCTCCGTCTCCGGTCTCGGCCGCCTGTGGCGGATGCGGAGCTTCGCCTTCATCGTCGTCTATCTCGCCTTCACGCTGTTCGTGGCGCGTTCCGGCCTCAACGTGCAGAGCCTGGTCCATGTCGCCGCCATTTTCGGCATCCTCGCCATCAGCCTCGATCTGGTCGCCGGCATGCTCGGCCTCTATTCGCTGGGCCAGGGCGGCTTCTTCGCCATCGGCGCCTATCTGACGACGCTGGTCTCGGCCAAATTCGACACCGACGTCTTCCTGCTGCTGCCCGCCGTGCTCGTCATCACCGGCGTCGCCGGGGCCGTCGTCGGGGCGACGTCGCTGCGCGTCGGCGGCCTCTATTTCGCCATCACCACCTTCGTCTTCACGCTGGTGCTGACGGTGATGGCGATCGACTTCCCGGACGTCACCGGCGGCACCCAGGGCGTGCTCGGGCCGATGTTCCCGGACTTCCCCGACGCCGCCGAGCCGCTCGGCAGCCTCGGTCAGCTGGATGATCATGCTGGCGCTGCTGCTCGCCATCGCGCTGGTGTGGAACATCCGCCGTTCGCCGCTCTATCCGGTGCTCCTGTCGATCCGCGACGCCGAGCCCTTCGCCGAAGCCGCCGGCGTGCGCACCGCCGCGTCTCAAGGTCGGGGTGTTCGCGCTCTCCGCCGCAATGGCCGGCGGCGCCGGCTGGCTGTTTTCCTTCCTCGGCGTGGTGTCGCCCAGCCAGTTCAACTGGGCGGTCTCGCTCAACATCCTGGTCATGGTGCTGGTCGGCGGCATCAACACGACCTTCGGCCCGGTGATCGGCGCCGTGTTCGTCTCCATGTTCCCGGCCGTGGTCAACATCAATCCGTGGCTGCAGGAGATCCTCTACGGTTGCCTGTCGATCCTCGCCATCACGGTCTTTCCGGAAGGCGTTGCCGGCCTGATCCGGCGGTTCGAACCCTGCCCACCGGTCGTCCGACGAAGAGGCCGACCGGGTCGAACCGCCGGCGGTGCTCGACGAGACGGGGGAAAGCCAGGCGGCCGCCGAGCTCGAAGCGCATCACCATGCGCCGGGTCCGGTCGATGCCGACCTGATCGTCGAATGCCGCAACATCGAATTCGGCTACGGCGATGGCCCGACCGTGCTGCACAACGTCAGCCTGGCGGTGAAACGCGGCCACATCCACGGCTTGATCGGCCCCAACGGCTCCGGCAAGTCGACGCTCGCCAACATCATCGCCGGCCGCCTGCACGCCCAGACCGGCAGCGTCCGCGTCGAGGGCAAGTCGGTCGACGGCATGCCGCCCAGCGAGCGCGCCAAGCTCGGGCTCAGGCGGACCTTTCAGGCCGCCCAGCTCGTGCGCGAGCTGACCACCAGCCGCAACATCCTCGTCGGCCTGTTCGATCTGGTGCCGCGGATCATCATCCGGGCGCCGTTCTGGCCGCTGCTGCCGTCCGGCCGGCGCGACGGAGGCGCAGATGCGGGAGCGCGCCGACCGCGAGCTGCGCGCGGTCGGGGCCGGCAACTGGACCACCCGGCGCGTGCGCGACATTCCGCACGGGATCGAGCAGCTGACCCAGCTGGCATCGGTTAGCGTCGCCGAACCGGACATCATCATCCTCGACGAGCCCGCCACCGGGCCTTCGATGACCGAGGTCGAGCATCTGGCGCGAGTGCTCGCCCGCTACAAGGCGCAGGGCGTCACCATGATCATCATCGAGCACCAGACCCGCTTCCTGTTCCCGCTCTGCGACCGGGTGACCGTCCTCAATGCCGGCGAGGTGATCCTCACCGGCTCCGCCGACGAGGTGCGCGCCGATCCGCTCGTCAGGCAGGTCTATCTGGGCGAATGACCATGGCGGTTGCTCTGGAAATCTCCGCATTGTCAGCCGGTTACGGGCGCTTCGACGTCGTCCGCGAAATCGCGCTGCGGGTGAACCGCGGCGAAGCGGTCGGCCTGCTCGGGCCGAACGGCGCCGGCAAGACGACGATCCTGCGCGCGATCATGGGGCTCGTCCGCCATCGTCGCGGCTCGATCCTGGTCGGCGAAACCGAGGTTTCGACGCTGCCGACGCACAAGATCGCCAGCGGCCTGGCGGCGATCTCGCCGGAGGGCCGACGGCTGTTCCTCGATCAGGCGGTGGAGGACAACCTGATCCTCGGCGCCCTCCACCTGCGCCACGATCGCCAGCGGGTGCAGGCGCTGCTCGAGTTCGGTCTACAAGCTGTTCCCGGTGCTCAGGAACTACCGCCGCAAGCGGGCTTCGGCGCTGAGCGGCGGCGAACAGCAGATGGTCTCCATCGGCCGCATGCTGATGAGCGACCCTGAGGTGATGCTGCTCGACGAACCGTCGGACGCGCTCGCACCGGTCGCGGTCGATGCGGTGGTCAAGGCGCTGCTCGAACTGCGCACGCGCGGTGCGTCGCTGCTGCTGGTCGAGCAGCGCGTCGACGTGGCGATCCGCGTCTGCGACCGCCTCTACATCCTGACCCACGGCGAGATCGCCGAGGAGATGAGCCCGGAGACCGCGAGAGGCGGCGGCCACGCCATGCTCGCCAGGTACCTCGGCTGAGGCGGCCCGGCGTCAGCCGGGCGCACCGGTGGCGACGAGCCGGGCGATCTCGGCGACCGTCGGTGCCCTGTCGAGGTCCCAGATCGCCGCGATCAGCCGGTCGGCTTCGGCAAAATCCGGGTTGCGCGCCGTCAGCGAACGGAACTTGTCCTCGATCTGCCCGTCCGCCATCGGCTTGCCTTCGCTGCCCAGCGCCTCGGCAACCGTAGCGGTCGCCGTTTCGCCGGTCGTCGTGCGCACCTCGACCCGGGCCATGCCGACGGGCATGGTATCGTCGATCTCGGCGCCGATGCGCCGGCGGAATGCGACGACGTCCGGCCGGATGGCGGCTTCCGGCGAGAAGGCATCGAGACCGGCGGCACCGAACAGGAAGACCGCGGCGACGCAGTGATGGATGCTGACGCGGGCGTCGCGTTCGTTGGCGACCGCCCGCATGCCGCGCTCGAGCAGCAGCGGATGACCGCGCACGGTCACCGACACGATGTCGTCGGCACCAATCCCGGCGCGGCGGAGCTCGAAACAGGCGTCGATCACCGGGTGCATGACGATGCCGGCCGGATACGGCTTGTAGGTGTTGCGGCCGATCTCCCAATGCTCGCCGAGGCCGTCGGTGATCTGCGTCGCGTCCAGTGCGCTGGCGGAGGCGCGCGCCCAGCCGAGCGGACCTTCGAGCGCCGCCGGTGCCGCGGCGAAGCCCTGGGCGGCCATCAGGGCGGCGAGGATGCCGTTCTGCGCGGCACTGCCGACCCCGGCATTCTTCGCCCCCGTCGTCAGGTTCTCGACATTGCCCGAGGACAGGCTGGCGGCGATGCCGAGCGCGTGGCCCGCCGGCGCCGCGCCGAGGCCGAGCAGCCGGGCGGCAGCCGCCGCACTGCCGAAGACGCCGCAACTCGCCGTGATGTGCCAACCGCGGGCGTAGTGCCCCGGCGACACGGCGTTGCCGATGCGGCATTCGACCTCGCCGCCGAGGAGAAAGGCGGTGAGCAGGTCGCGACCGCTCATGCCCCGCCATTCGCTGAGCGCGAAAGCCGGCGGGATGACCGGCGCGGACGGATGGATGACCGTCGGCAGGTGGGTGTCGTCGAAATCGAACAGATTGCCGGCAACCGCATTGGCGAAGGCCGCGCTGCGGACGTCGAGCCGTTCGGGCCGGCCGAAGACAGCCGCCTGCGCCGGCCCGGCAAACGGCGCCAGCGCGGCAAGCGCGCCGTCGATCGCCGGCTCGCGGGCCGAGCCGATGGCGGTCGCCAGGAAGTTGAGCAGCGAGCGCTTGGCCTGATGGCGCACCGCGGGCGGAATGTCTTCCCACCCGGTTGCGACGACGAACTCGGCCAGCCGTGCCGTCAGTCCCCGTTCGCCGGTGCGCGTCGGCATGATCGTCTCCGCAATTCCCCGGCCCCGCGGCGGCAGCCGCTAGCGCACCCGCGACGGCTCGCCCTTGGCCAGCGCGATCTCCGAGATGCACAGGCCGCGGTCGGTGATCCGCGACGGGAAGACGTCCTTGAGGGTGTCGTCGTGGATCGGGATGACGCGGCGGGTCTCGCCGTCCACCGCCTTCACCATCTCGTCCATGCTGAACATCATGTTGGTCTGGCTGCCGGAGCCGAGACCGATGGGCAGGTACTGCGGATCGGCGGGATCGTTGCCGGTGAGGTTGGTGTAGCAGTAGATGAGGTCGCCGGCGAAGATCCAGGTGTCGCCGCCCTGCCCGCCATCGTTGCGCACGGTTATGTACATCGACCCCCAGGTATGCGTGTCGAAGGCGGGATGCAGATCGATGCCGGGCAGCACGTTCTCCCGGTGCCCGTCGACGGCGACCAGGCGTCCCTGCCGCGCCAGGTCGACCGCGCGCAGGATGTCGCCGGGATCGGTCGCGCCCATGAACCAGCGGAAGCGCCGCTCGAGCGACATCGCCCACACCCATTTCGACAGCTCGCGCTCCTGCAGGTAGAAGGTCGCGTTGGGGAAATCCTCGATGCCGCCCATGTGGTCGAAATGGGCGTGGGTCACCAGCACCGTGGTCACGTCGGCCGGGGCGACGCCCGCATTCGGCGAGTACCGGCGCCGGCGGGTGCCAGTTCTTGACGCCGAAGGCGGTCGCCAGCGTCGCGCCGTAATCCTTGTTGTTGAAGCCGACGTCGACCATGGCGACCTGGCCGTGGCCTTTGATCACCACGTAGCAATACGGGAGATTGACGGTGCCGGCGTTGAAGGCGCCGTGCACGGTGACGCCGCGCGGAAGCGTCGGGACGCTGCAATATTCCAGCACCCACATTGAATAGTCCGACATGCCTTCCCTCCCCTTTCGCGGCCTTGTCCGCCCGGTCCGATCAAGCCGGCGGCGGCCGCTGCAATCCCCGGTGCGCGGCGCAGCAGCACTGTGCCAGATCGACCATGGCGAAGCCCGGCAAGGCGGCCGTCGACCATTGAAGCTCGCGATGGGCCGCCTTGACCGCGGCCACGACCGCGTCGATCGCCGCGTCGTTTCGGCGGATCGATGCGGTGCGCAGACGGCTGCCGGCCTCGGCGATGGCGTCCACCGCCTGGATCAGGTGCCTGTGGTGATGGCGCGCAGCGGCGGGAACGGCGGCGGCGCGGATTGCGTCTTCGGCGGCGCGGCGCGCCTCGTCCGCCATCGCCAGCATGGGATGACCGGCCCAGTGTCGCGCGCCGCTGGCGGCGAGCACGAGCACCGCCGCGAACTGCGCGGCCGCCTGCCGCACCTGCTGAAAGGGCAACTGCATGGCGGTCACATAGGCAGCCGTCGCCGCGTCCAGCCGATCGCCGCCGCTCTCCAGGGCATTCGCCGACGGCTCATCCCTGCCGGCGCCCGACGGGGCACCCCAATCCACCGGCGCGCATTCCAGCGACTGTCGCATCCTCCCGCTCCTCCCTCAGCAGGCGAGCCAGCCGGCGTCGATCGGAAAGGACGATCCGGTGATGTCGCGCGCCGCCATTCCGCAGAGGAATACGACCAGCTCGGCAACATCTTCGCTGGCAATGAAGCGCCGGGTCGGCTGGCGCTGGCTCAGGAACCGCTCGACGGCCTCCTCCCGGCCGACGTTGTCGTCTTCCATCATCGTCTGGATACGCCCTTCGATCGACGGCGTCTGCACGGTGCCGGGACAGATGGCGTTGCAGGTGATGCCGTCGTTCAGCGTCTCGAGCGCCACCACCCGCGTCATGCCGAGCAGCGCGGTCTTGGTCGTCACGTAGTCGATGCGATTGGCAATGCCGAAGAAGCCATAGACCGACGACATGTTGATGATGCGTCCGAAGCCGGCGCTGCGCATGCCCGGCAGGGTCAGCCGGATGGAATGAAACGCCGCCGACAGGTTGACCGCGAGCGCCGCGTTCCAGCGGTCGACGGGAAATTCATGGATCGGCGCGAAATGGCGGACGACGGCGTTGTTGACCAGCACATGAATGTCGCCGAACGCTTCCCGCGTCGCATCGATCAGCCGGGCGACGCCGGCCTCCTCGGAGAGGTCCTCCCGGCAATAGCCGACCGCGACGCCGCATTCCTGCTGGAGCTGCAGGCGCTGGGCGGCGACCTCGGACGCCGGGTCGAGCCCGCTCAGCATGATGTTGCAGCCGGCGCGGGCAAGGCCAGCGGCGATGGCGAGGCCGAGACCGCCAGCCGAACCGGTGACCAGCGCGCAGCGTCCCTTGAGCATCAAACGCGGGCTCCGCGCGGCGCCGGCTCAGCCATCGGCGTGCCGGCGGGGCCGGCAGCGGGTGCGCGGCCACGGCGCGGGGCGGCAAGCCGTTGTTCTGATACCGCTCTCTGCACGACCGACCCCCCGCATGCCCCATTTTCCGAGACAATAGGAAATCGCTCGCGCGGTTGGCAAGCGTCAATTTGATACCGGTATCTTTTTCGTGGGGCCCGGCCGGCCGCATGCCCGGCCCGCCACCTGCCCCGGCGTCAGGTGCTCTCGCGCTGGACGAGGTCGAAGCCGAGGTTGACGGCGATGCTGCTCGCCTCGCGACCGCTGATCCGGTCGAGAAGGCAATCGGCGCTGCGCCGGCCGATCTCGTAGCGCGGCAGGCGGATGGTGGTCACCGACGGGTTGATGTGCCGCAGGAGATCGACATCGTCGAAGCTGGCGATGCCGACCCGCTGCGGCACACCCCAGCCGCGGCGCTGGCACTCGAAGATCGCCCCGATGGCCAGCACGTCGCCGGCGAAGAACGCCGCATCGACTTCCGGCACCGTGTTGACCAGCCGGACGATGGCATCGGCGCCGGCGGCGAGCCCCGCCGGCTGCTCCAGCACGAGCCGCGGATCGACGCGCCGGTCGAGCGCCTCCATCGCCGCCCGATAGCCGCGCTGCCGTTCGCTTGCCCGGTCGTTGTCTTCAGGCGAAAGGCTAACAAAACCAATGTTCTGGTAGCCAAGACGGGCAAGATGGGTGGTCATCGCGCGGGCGGCTTCGAAGTTCGAATAGCTGACCACCGAATCCAGCGGCCGTTCGGTCAGGTTGCCGTTCTCGACCACCGGAACCTTGCTCTTGCGGATCATCTCCGCCGCATGGCTGGTGTGGGTCGTGTTGTGCAGCACGAGGCCGGCGACGCGCTGCGCCAGGAAGGCGCCGATCAGTTCCTCCTCGTCGGCGAGACTGTGGCCGCTGTCGGCGGTCATCAGCTGGAACCCCTCTTCGGCGAGCACGTCCGAAATGCCCTTGATGGTCTCGGCGAAGAGCGAGTTGCGCAGGCTCGGCACGATCAGGCCGATGACTTCCGAACGCTGCGACGACAGGCTGCGGGCCAGCCGGTTGTGGACGTAGCCGGTCTCGCGGACCGCCGACTGGACGCGGCGGCGCATCTCTTCCGATACCCGTTCCGGGTCGTTGAGCGCCCGCGACACCGTCATGACCGACACGCCGGCCTTGCGGGCGACGTCGCGCATGCGGGGCCCAAGGGTGCCGCGTCGCGAGCCGTTAGCGTCCATGCTTGCCATTCCAGCGAACTTTCAGTTGTCCTGCTGTACTCCCTTTGTTACTGGTAACGCAATCATGCGATCCGCCGCAAGCGGTTGAAACCAATAGCGTTGACACGACCATTCCAGGGCAGTGGACAGCGGGGAGGAAGCGCGATCGATGTCCGATGACGACGTGTATCAGGTCTTTGCGGTAAAATACGCGCACTGCGAACGGCGTTCCGCCGAGAATTTCATCGACGGCGACCATCACGACGTGTCGATGCCGCTCGATTATTTCGTCTGGGCGATCCGCGGCCGGGCGCGCACCTACATCCTCGACACCGGCTTCGCCCCGGAAATGGGCATCAAGCGGAACCGCCAGTTCATCCGCTCCCCCGGCGAAGGCCTCAAGATGATCGGCATCGCGCCGGACGCCGTCACCGACGTCATCCTGTCGCACATGCACTACGACCACAGCGGCAACCACGACCTGTTCCCGCAGGCGCGCTATCACGTGCAGGACAAGGAGATGGAATACTGCACCGGGCGCTGCATGTGCCACGAGCACCTGCGCAAGCCGTTCGAGGTTGACGACGTGCTCGCCATGGTCCGCCGCGTCTTCGAAGGCCGCGCCGTATTCCACCGGGGGACCAGCGAACTGGCGCCGGGGCTGACGCTGCATCACGTCGGCGGCCATTCGTCCGGCCTTCAGGTGGTGCGCGTGAAGACGCGGCGCGGCTACATGGTGCTCGCCTCCGATGCCACGCATTTCTACGCGAACTTCGAGCAGAACCGCCCGTTCCCGGTGGTGGCGAGCGTGGTCGAGATGCTCGAGGGCTATCGCATCATGCGCGAGCTGGCCTCCTCCCCCGCCGACGTGGTGCCCGGGCACGACCCCGCGGTGCTCGACCGCTACCCGGCCGCGGCGCCGGGGCTGGATGGCATCGTCGTCCGTCTCGATGCCGATCCGCGCCTCGGCCACAACAGCGGCGTCGGCTGACCGGCCGGGCCGGTCAGATGGTGGACCCGACCATGAGCGGCTTCCGGTCGGTGCCTTTCCTGGTCAGCACGCCGGCGTCCGGGCCAAACATCGCGTAGACCGGCAACAGGCTCGCACCGACGGCCGATGCCTTGGCGCCGAGGGATCCCGCCATGATTTCCGGAACGATCAGGCCCGACGGCACCATATCGGCGAATCGGCTGCGCAGACGCGACACCGTATCGACGAGCAGCGGTTCGGGCAGCAGCCCGCCGACGAGAACGGCCTGCAGATCGACCACCGCGATCGTGCCGATGATCGCCTGAGCGAGGGCGTCGGCACAATCGTCCTGCCACTCGGAAACCAGCGGCGCGGCGGCCGCCGGCATCGGGTCCAGTTCCCGCACGCGGCGCACGGCGGCGCCACCGGCGCGCAGGTGGTTCACCAGGGTGTAGATCGAAGCGCGATGCAGGAGCACTTCGAACTTGCCCTTGGGTTTGGGCACCGAGGAAAGCGCGGAATGGGTTACCGGAAAGGGACCAAACGCGGCGGTGTTGCCATTCGGCCCCGTCTGCAGGGTGCCGTCCATGATCAGCCCGGCGCCAACGAACGTGCTGATCGAGATGTGCAGAAAGTCGCCATACCGCCTGCCCTCGCCGTAGATGAGCTCGGCGACGGCGGCGGCCGAGGCATCGTTCTCGACGAGCACCGGCAGGCCGTCCGTCTCCAGGAAATCCGAGGCGAGGTTTATGGCGCGCCAGCCCTCCCGCACATCCGCGGGAAAGCCGAGCTCACCATCCCAGGCGCCGATGAAATAGGGGGCGGAGATCCCGACACCAACCAGTCGCTCCCGGTTCCGCTCGCCGAGGTGCTTGCGGAAGCGGCGGATGGTTGCATTGCCCAGCCGGCGGACGTCGTCAGGATTGGGATGATCGTATTCGTGCGTTTCGAACGCACAGGTGTGGCCAACGAAGTCGACCAGGATCGCATCGAGAGCCCGGCGGCCGATGTGAAGCCCGATGGCATAAGCGCCGTCGGGTGCCAGTTCGTACAGCGCCGACGGCTGCCCCTTGCGGCCAAACCGCTTGCCGTTCGTCTTGACATAGCCGGCGACGACCAGCGCTTCGACGATGCTGGCAACGGCGGGCGGGGTCAGGTGAGCATAGCGCGCGACTTCTGCTTTGGATGTCGGGCCAAACCGCCGGATCGCGTCGAGAATGACGCGCTCGTTGTAGTGTCGCAGTTGTACGGAGTTGCTCCCGCCGGCCATTTCGAACGCCCTCTCCGGGTCTTCTGTTTAAAAGCAGACTGCTTTACACTAGCGCAGTCGCCTTACGATCCCCTTGCCAAGTCCCTTACACCGACGGCGGTCGACTCCCAAGCGCGAATTGGCGCTTTCCGTCCTTTCGCAGGCCGTTCCGGGTGTCGGCGCACGCTGCGTGGCGCCGGTCATCCCTGCCGATCGAATCCGCCGTCCTGCCGCCTACAGCCATTTGGTCGCAGGACTGCCCGACCACATGCTCATTGACGATACCCGATAAATCTTATAGCAATCTGCTTTAATAATAAAGCGCAGCGAGCCGCCCTACGGGGCGTATTCGGCTGCCGACAGCCTGCACCGCGGCGGTGCCAGGCGGCGAGGAAATGCGGGGGGAGTGCGAGACGTGCGACCAGCAGTCGCTGTGCAACAGGTCCGGTGTCGATCACGCGTGGTCGCGGCACGCGGGCGTCCGGCGCGGGCGCTGGGCTGACATGTCCGTGCCGGCAACCATCTCGCAGCCGACGCGTGGCGCCGTGATCGCCTCCCTGTCCGGGGTGACGAAGATCTTTGGCGGCACCATCGCGGTCGCCGACGTTTCGATCGAATTGCACAGCGGCGAAGTGCTGGCGCTGCTGGGCGAGAACGGCGCTGGCAAGAGCACCTGTGTGAAGCTTCTGGCCGGCGTCTACCGGCCCGATTCCGGCAGCGTCATGCTCGAGGCGCGGCCGCAACATTTCGCCTCTCCCCTCAGCGCGCAGCGCGCCGGCATCGCCGTGATGCACCAGCATCCGGGTCTGTTCCCTGACCTCAGCGTCGCCGAGAACCTTTTCATCGGCCAGCCGGCCGCCCGTCCGTCGCTGACCATCGACTATGCGCAGAGGCGCCGGGAGGCCGAGCGCCTGCTCGGCCTGGTGGGGCTGAGCTGCGACGTCGACATGCCGCTGTCGCGCCTGCGCACCTCCGAGCAGCAGTTGATCGAGATTGCGCGGGCGCTGTCGCTCGACGCGCGTGTCCTGATCATGGACGAGCCCACCGCGGCGCTGTCGCAGCGCGAGGTCGAGCGCCTCTTCGCGGTGGTCAACGATTTGCGGGCGCACGGTGTCGCGATGATGTTCGTCGGTCACCGGATGGACGAGATCTACCGCGTGGCCGACCGTATCGCGGTGCTGCGCGACGGGCATCTGGTCGGCACCGAGCGTGCCGATGCCCTGACCCGCGACCGCGCCGTGCAGCTGATGATCGGCCGCACGCTCAGCGGTCTCTATCCTGAGCGCAAGGGCAGCCCCGGCGCCGTTGCGATCAGTGCCCGCGACCTCGGCCGCGGCGGCGCCTTTCGGGGCGTATCCTTCGATCTGCGTGCCGGCGAAGTGCTCGGACTTGGCGGGCTGGTGGGCAGCGGCCGTACCGAGGTGGCGCGCGTTCTGTTCGGCATCGACCGGCCGGACACCGGCACCATTTCGATGAACGGCGAAGACGTGACGTTCCACTCGCCCAAGGACGCGATGGATCGCGGCATCGCCTATGTGTCCGAAGACCGCATCGGCCAGAGCCTGGTCATGGACTTTTCGATTCTCGACAACGCGTCGCTGCCCGTCCTCGAGAAGGTGACGAAGCTGGGATTGGTCAACCGCGCCAGGGAGCTGGAACTGGCCAAGCCCCACCTCGACGGCTTGCGGCTGCGTTTCAGCAGCTACGACCAGGCGGTGAGCACCCTCTCCGGCGGCAATCAGCAGAAGGTGGTGCTGTCGAAATGGCTGGCCACCGGGCCGCGCGTGCTCATCCTCGACGAACCGACCCAGGGCATCGACGTCCAGACCAAGGCGGACGTCCACGCGATGATCGCCGACCTCGCCGCCCAGGGACTGGCCATCATCCTGATCTCCTCCGAGCTCCCCGAGCTTCTGGGCATGTGCGATCGCGTGATCGTGCTGCGCGAAGGCGACGTCGCGGGCGAGTTCAAACGTGGGGAAGCGACCCAGGAGAAGATCATCCGGGCGGCCACCGACGCCGACCAGCCGGCCGACAACGTGGTCAAGCTGCAGCCGCCGACAACCGGCGACGAACCGCGGCCCGAGGCTGCGCCATCGGCTCCGGCGCGGCTCCGCATTCGTCGCGAATTCGGTCTGGTGGCCGCCATCGTCGCGCTGGTCATCCCGGTCGTCGCGATCAACCCGCGCATGCTGAGCGCGTCCAACCTGACCGCCCTCAGCATGGACGCGGGACTTCTGATGATCGTGGCGACCGCGCAGATGCTGGTCATCCTGACGCGCAGCATCGACCTGTCGGTGGCGGCCGTCATCGGACTTGCCGCCTACGGCGCCGCATCGACGTTGCACATCCATCCCGAGATCGGCGTCGCCGGCGCGATCCTCCTGTCCTGCGCCATCGGCCTCGCCTGCGGCATCGCCAACGGTCTGGTCGTCTCCTATGCCAGGGTCCCTGCCATCGTCGTCACCCTGGGAACCATGTCGATCTTCCGCGGCATCAACAGCCTGTGGGCCGGCGGAAAGCAGATCAGTGCCGATCAGGTGCCGCAAGCCTGGCTCGACGTGACCAGTGCCAACCTGTTCGGCATTCCGGCCATTCCCATCATCGCCGTGGTGACCTTGTCGGCGATCGCCTGGGGCCTGAGGTCGCTGGCGATCGGTCGCGAGCTCTATGCGATCGGCTCCAACCCGGATGGCGCCAAGCTGATCGGGATTCCCATCCAGCGTCGCGTGCTGCTGGCCTTCGCGGTGGCCGGGCTGCTCGCCGGCTTCACCGGTGCCCTTTGGGCATCGCGCTACGCGACGATCGATGCCCGCGTCGCCTACGGCTTCGAGTTGACCGTGATTGCCACAGTCGTCGTCGGCGGCGTCGCGATCCGGGGCGGTTCCGGGTCGGTGCTCGGGGTGGCCCTGGGAGCCGTGACCCTGCTGGTGATCAACAACGGGCTGACCCTGGTGCGTGTCGATCCGCTGTGGCTGCAGGGCATCTACGGCCTGGTCATCCTGGTTGCCGTTGCCATCGACACCTACGTCACGCGGCGCACCGCCCGCGCTTCGAGAAGGGCCAGGGCATGAGCGTCGTCGCGCACAAGCCGTCGCTTCTCGATCGCTACGGCAACTGGGACAATTTCCTGGCGGGGCTGACCATCGTGGTCGTCCTCTACGCCATCTTCGGCGTGCCGAATTTCTTCACTGCCTTCAACATTTCGCAGGCCATCGCCGGCATCTCCGAGCGCGCGCTGATCGTGCTTCCCATGGTGCTGCTCATCATCGGCCGCGAGATCGACCTGTCGGTCGCCAGCACCCTTGCGCTGTGCAGCGTGGTCTTCGGACTGCTGACCCAGGCCGGCATGCCGCTGGCGCCTTCGATCTTGCTGACGCTGCTCGCCGGCGCGGCGTGCGGGGCCTTCAATGGCGCGATGGTCACGGTGCTGGGCCTGCCATCGCTGATCGTGACGCTGGCCACGATGGCCCTGTTCAGGGGGGTCGGCTACATCCTTCTGGGCGTCGCCTCGGTCAACACCTTTCCCGAGGGCTTCCTCGATTTCGGCATCAACAACGTGCCGGGAACGCCGATCCCCTGGACGTTCGTGCCGTTCCTCGTCCTGGCACCGGTCTTCGTCATCGTCTTGCAGAAGATGCCGATTGGCCGGCGCATCTACGCCATTGGCGGCAACCCCGACGCGGCGCGCTATTCGGGCGTCCGGATCGGCCGCACGATCTTCGGGCTGTTCGTGGTCTCAGGCGTCGTCTGCGCCATTGCCGGCATGGTCTACACGGCGCGGCTGGCCAACGCGCGCGCCGACAATGCGGTCGGCGTCGAGCTGGACGTCATCACCATCGCGCTTCTCGGCGGCGTCAGCGTCTTCGGCGGCAAGGGACGCCTGACCGGCGTCTTCTGGGCCATGCTGCTGGTCGCGGTCATCCGCAATGTCCTCGGCCTGCTGCAGGTGGGCGGCGACGCGCAGGGGACCGCCATCGGCCTGCTGCTCATCGTGTCGCTGACCGTCGGCAATGCCGCCCAGCAGATATTCGGCAAGCTCACACGCAGCCTGTCTCCACAAAAGCGCGACGGGTGAATTCCAGGCGCCCCCGCACTCAATCCAGCTCCAACCTGGAGTCTAGCAAGGAGGAAATACGATGGCCGGAAGACTTTCCAAAGTCCTTGGGTTAGCGGCGGGTATCGCACTGTTGGGACCGGCTGCGATGGCCGCCGAACAATGCGCCACCGCGCCCGTGACCGTAGGCTTTTTGCCCAAACTCGACACAGACCCCTATTTCCAGGTCGCTCAGACCGGCGCCGAGGAAGCCGCCGGCGAGATCGGCGGCAAGGCGATCAAGGAAGCGCCGTCTCAGGCGACCGCAGAAGCCCAGATCGCCTTCATCAACAATCTGGTCTCGCAGCAGGTTGGGGTCATCGCCATCTCGGCGAACGATGCCAACGCGGTGGCCCCCGCCCTGAAGCGGGCGATGCAACAGGGCGTCAAGGTCGTCTCCTACGATTCTGACGTCGCGGTGGGCGCGCGCACGCTGTTCCTCAACCAGGCCAAGGGCGACAGCCTGGCGGAGATGATGCTCGAGTCGATGGGCCAGCTCATCGGCTACGAAGGTGACTTCGCCATCCTCTCGTCGACGCCGACGGCGAGCAACCAGAACGCCTGGATCGACTTCATGAAAGCCCGCATGAAGTCAGACGCGAAGTTTGCCAAGATGAACCTCGTGCAGGTTGCCTACGGCCAGGAGAGCGAACAGATCAACCAGCAGCAGGCTCTGGCGCTCGCCCAGGCGTTTCCGAACCTCAAGGGCATCATCATCCCCGCCGGCATCGGCCTGCCGGCCGCGGCCCGCGCGCTCGATCAGGCAAAGCTGCTCGGCAAGCTCAAGCTGACCGGCCTGGCTCCGGCGACCCTGATCAAGAAGTACATCCAGGACGGCAGTGTCCAGGACATCTGGTGGAACGTCAAAGACCTGGGTTACCTGACCTATTACGCCGCGCAGCAGGTGGCGATGTGCAAGGTGGCCAAGGAAGGCGACACCTTCGAGGCCGGCCGGCTGGGCAAGTACACGGTCGGAAAGGATGGCGAAGTGGTGCTGGGTCCGGCACAGATCGTCACCCCGCAGAACATTGAAGAGTTCAAGTTCTAGCGCGATTGATCGGCGGCGCCTGTGCTCCCGTTCAGGCGCCGCTGCCGACTTGCTTCGACTGAGCAGACCGCTCGAGCGCCGATGGCGCAGTTTCGGCGACCGGCAAGCCACGGGCGCCGGTCGTCCCGCCCTGGCGGGCTGATGACGAGGAGGATTCGGTGAAACCTGTGCTGCTCGCCGGCGAGACGTTCATGATCGTCTCCTCAGTCGCCAAGGGATACGACGTCGGCAGTTCGGCGACGCTGGTCAATGGCGCCGACCGCTTCCTGACGGCGTTGCGCGGGGCGGGAATGGCCGTTTCGCAGATCGGCGGCGAACGCTGCGAAACCGAATTTCCCCGCTCGCTCGACGAACTGCAGGCCTTTTCGGCGGTGGTCCTGTCCGACGTGGGTGCGCTGTCGCTGCTGCTGACGCCCGAGACGAGACAGGGGTTGCCGGGGGTCAACCGGCTCGAAATCTTGCGCCAATGGGTCCATTCCGGCGGCGGACTGATGATGGCGGGCGGCTATACGAGCTTTCAGGGCATGGACGGGATGGCGCGGTTTCACGAAACGCCGCTCGAAGACTGCCTGCCGGTGACTTGCCTGCCGCACGCCGACGGCCTCGAGGCGCCCGAGGGACTTGCGGCGGAAATGGTCGACAGCCGGCACGCCATTCTGGCGGCGGTGCCGGCCCCGTGGCCGCCGATCCTCGGCCTGAACAAGGTCGTTGCGCGCGACGATCCCGAGAGCCGCGTGCTGGTGTCCTCGCCCTACCGCGGCCGCCGCTATCCCCTGCTGTGCGTCCGCGACTATGGCCGCGGCCGAACGCTGGCATGGACCACGGATATCGGACCGCACTGGCTGTCGCGGGCCTTCATGGACTGGGACGGCTACGATACGCTCGTCTGCCGGATGGTCCGCTGGATCAGCGGCGATCTGTAAGCGCCCCCTTCCCTCCCCGAGGGTTCCCAGTGCTGAAGCAGCGCCTGCCCGACCGACTGACCCCTTTGGCGGCACGGCTGGGGTACCGCCCCTTCTATGGCGACATCCACAACCACTGCGCCCTGTCCTACGGCCACGGAAGCCTCGACGAAGCCTTGAAGCGGGCGCGTCGCCAACTCGATTTCGTGTCGGTGACCGGTCACGCCGATTGGCCCGACATGCCGGTCGACGACCCGCGCGTCGCCCACATCGTCGATTTCCACGTCAAGGGTTTCGCAAAGCTGGAGAAGACCTGGCCGGCCCATTTCGATTTGCTGGCGGCGTACGACCAGCCGGGCCAGTTCACCGTTTTTCCCGGCTATGAAATCCACTCGAGCGAATACGGCGACTACACGATCGTCTATCGCGATCTCGATCAACGTGACCTGGTCAAGGCCGCCAGCCCCGCCGAACTGCGCGCCCGCCTGGAGGCGCGCTACCCCGGCCGAGCGTTCGCCTTCCCCCACCACATCGGCTACCGGAGCGGAGCGCGCGGGATCAACTGGGCCGCCTTCGACGAAAACCTGTCGCCGGTGCTGGAGATGATTTCCATGCACGGGTGCTCGGAAACCTCGCTGGGCGACCGCCCGTTTCTCCATTCCATGGGCCCGAGCGACGGACCGTCGACGGTGCGTCACGGGCTTGGCCACGGATACGTCTTCGGACTGATCGGCAACACCGATCATCATAGCGGCTATCCCGGCTCCTACGGTCATGGACGAAGCTGCGTCTATGCGGCCGACAACACGCGCGGGGACTTATGGGACGCGTTTCGGCAGCGGCGCACCAATGCCCTGACCGGCGACTGCACGCATCTCTTCGCGGCGATCGGCGATCGCCCGCAAGGCAGTCTCATCGCGCCGCGCGGGCCCTGCCGGCTCGCCATCGAAGCCGTCGGCGGCAGCTTCATCGCGTTCATCGACGTCGTGAGAAATGGCCGGCTGGCGTCGCGGATCACACCGGAACTGGCGCCGCATCCGATCGATGCCAGCGGCGACCGCGTCGAAACGCTCCTGGTGGTGGAACTGGGGTGGGGCGAACGAGGCAAGGCCCACGACTGGGTCGGTTCGATCGAACTGGTCGATGGCGACCTGCTGGCGGTCGAGCCGCGGCTGCGGGGAGCGGAAGTCGTGTCGCCGCTCGAGGGCACGGACGAGCCCGACCAGACCGATTCGATCGCGTGCCACGACAATGCCATCGCATTCCGCCTGCTGGCGCGTGCCAATCCCAACAACGTCACGCCGGCGACGCAGGCGATCTGTGCGCGGGTCCGCGTGCACGACGGCTCGCTCGTTCGCGCCACCTTCGATGGACAGACGATCGAGGTGCCCGCCAAGCGGCTGTTCGAGGGGGCGTTGGCCGGCAACCTGGGGCCGATCGACAGCCCCGCCTACCGTTTTCATCCGCTGCCCCGTCCGGCGGATTGGCAATGGTGCGGGGAGGTGCCGCTCGAGGCTCTTGAGCGTGGCGACTCGGTCTACCTGCGCATGCGCCAGGCGAATGGCCAGTGGACCTGGACCAGTCCCATCTTCTGCCGGTGAAACCCTGCCGCCGCAGCCGGCGAATGCCGGGCCGAGCGGCGGCCAAGCATTCCTGTCTATGTGGCGATTGTAGGCTAGTGAGGCAGGAGCTGTACGAAGACGTTGGCCGCCACGCTTACGCCGAATGACTTAGCGAGCTGCCACAACTTTTTGCCCCATCGCAGGATTTTTGGTCTGTCTGCTTCCAGAGTGCGGTCTAGTTCTGCGTTGATAACTTCAACCACATCATTCAGCTCCTGTCGCTGCTCGATTGTCAACGCTTGGACGTCGTCGCTCGCCATAAAGCTGGAAAGGGCAGTTCGGATACTTGACGCCTCGCCTGAATTGATGACCTGTACACTCCCGGTACCAGTGTGCACCACCGATCCTGGGCTGTTGTGCAGATAGACACCGGAGTGATCTTTTTCGGGCATTAGCAGCCTTCTGCCTTTGAGCATGCCATTTCGAAAATCATCTAGCGCGCTTTCTATGATGCCAGCCGACTCGAACTCGAAGCGAACGCCAATCGGTTCTCCCGCGGACCGTATCGAAGGGTGGCGTTTGGCCACTACCTTTGTGAGATTGTCAGAGAGTTCTTGACGCAAGCGCCGTGCGGCAGCTTCCACATCCCTTACAACACCGTCCTCGATTGCTCCGCCGGATTCCTCAAATGCCGAGGCCACCATCCCCGCTACAGCATCTGCCAGCACATCCTTATATGCCTCAGCGACGTACACCAGATAGCGGCTTTGCTCGAGACCGCCGTGGCCAGTAAATTTGGCAGTGACTTTCTGCGCGCGCCGGAATGCATCTTTGAGTCCGTCCGCTCGGCCGCGCTCGAGGAGATTCTGGCGGTAGGTTGCTGGATCACCCGTATGCATGTGCCACCCAACGACAACGTCTATACTCAGCCCCGGTTCGACCACCAAAGCTCGCAATTCCCGGCGATGATGTCTGCGAGGTTGTCGATGTCCCTGACCCACCAATCGGCCTCGCGCGAAATGGGGTCTCGGCTCGGGTAGCTTCGGGCAATCTCGATCATCGCATCCCGGCATCCCTTCATCGCCGCCAGCGTTTTCGTCCAGTCCGTGATTCCCGTTCGTGCCATCGTACCCTCAATTAGCAAAGGGCGCCCCTGCGGACGGCCGTTTCTAGTTCATGATTTGTTCTTAGTCCGCCGACTGCGTGTCAGGCGGCTTCCGACGTCCGCTGTAGGCAAAGGCGCCACTGTCCAGCTTGCGTCTGTCGGGGCCGCGCGGCTTTCGCCGCCAAGCAGACCCAAGTCTAGAACTGCTGCCGCACGTCATCTTCGCCAAACGACGCCACAAACACGCAAACAATTCCGATGGTCAAAAACGAAAAACCGAGGAAGAACGCTGCTTCGATAATCAAGGGTTTGTCCAGGTAGACAATGCGCACAGCGGCCAACGCAGCTCCAACGAACAAACTCTGTACGAGAAACCATGTGAGAACCACCGCAGGCCCCGCGCGACTCAAGCCGAACGAGACGATTGCCGGTAGAATTGCCGTCACGATTAACAGCAAAAGCAACAGCGGACTGCCAAGAAACAGCGATCCAAATTTGCTGAGGTATAATTGTCCGTCTTGCGTGAAGGTCGATCCCAAGCCGACACCCAAGTAGGCCGCGGAGCCAAGTGGCAGGCCAATGGCAGTTGCCCTGCATACTTGGACTAATGCACGTCTCATCTCGCCCTCCCGTGTCTTTTGCCGGTCTGATTCCGGTACCACAGTCAAAGCGCGCACGCGATGAGCGTTCGGTCCCAATATAGCGCGCATCACAAAGGCCCCGATTTTTCGCAGCATCCGCAGTTCCCAGTTGTGCAGCCTGGCAGCCATTCCGGGCGCATAGTGAAAACCCGCGCGCCGTGCTGCCCCGGCGGCTTGCGGGGCAGCACCAAATTATTACGCATGAGCTATTTGCTGATGTTTTGGTGAGCGCGTCGGGGCTCGAACCCGAGACCTGCTGATTAAAAGTCAGCTGCTCTACCAGCTGAGCTACGCGCTCGTCGGCGCCTTGCGGCGCGGAATGCGGCGGACCCTATAAGGGCCCCCCAAGGGGGTCAATACGCTTGGCCCTACTGGAAGGCCTTGAAGGTCGGGATGGTGCGCGTGTCGCGGATGCCGCCGATCGGCTGCACCGTCTCGGTGATGAAATGGCCGATATCGGCCCCTTCCGGCAGGTAGAACTTGACCAGCAGGTCGAAATCGCCGGCGGTCGAATAGATTTCCGAGGCGATCTCTGCCTCGGCGATCTCGTCGGCAACCTGATAGGCCTTGCCGAGCTCGCATTTGATCTGAACGAACAGCGCCCGCATGTGGGCCTCCCAATCACGCATCTTTCTCGACAAGACACCAGATCGCCCCGTCCGAAACAAGGGAAATGCCGTTTTCGCACGCCCTTGCTGAAACCTTGCCGGGCCGTATTTTGTATCAGGTGCGGTGAACCGGAGGAGACACCCACCATGACATCCGCCACGCCATCCCGCCTGATCCCCCTCGCCCGTCTCGTCGCCGCACTTGCGCTCGTCCTGGCCGTCGGCCTCGTGCGGCCTGCCGCGGCGGCGGACGCGGCCGGCGATCCGTCGGCCATCCGCTCGGTCATCCAGGGCCAGATCGACGCCTTCCAGCATGACGACGACGCGGCCGCCTATGGCTACGCCTCGCCCACCATCCAGCAGATATTCCCCTCGGTCGGGGCCTTCATGGACATGGTGCGCGGCCAGTACCAGCCGGTCTATCGGCCGCGCTCGGTCACCTTCGGCCCGCTCGCCGGATTCGCCGGCGGGGCCGCAGCAGAAGGTCTTCCTGGTCGGCCCGGACGGCCAGTCGTGGGTGGCGCTCTACACGCTGCAGCAGCAGCCGGACGGAAGCTGGAAGATCAACGGCTGCGTGCTGTTGCGCGACACCGCGCCGACCGCCTGACGCGCCGCTTCAGCCGAGCGCCGGGATGTCGCCGGCCGCCCAGCCGGCCTTGGTCTCGGCGCGGAATTCCTCGAAGTGGCCGGCGCGGATGGCACCGCGGATCTCGGCCATCAGCCCCTCGTAATAGGCGAGGTTGTTCCAGGTCAGCAGCATGGCGCCGAGCATCTCGCCGGACTTCACCAGGTGGTGCAGATAGGCGCGGCTGTAGTCGCGCGCCGCCGGGCAGCCGCTCTCCTCGTCGAGCGGACGGGCGTCCTCGGCATGGCGTGCGTTCTTGAGGTTGAGCTTGCCGAAGCGGGTATAGGCGAGGCCGTGGCGTCCGGCGCGGGTGGGCATGACGCAGTCGAACATGTCGATGCCGCGGGCGACCGATTCGAGGATGTCTTCCGGCGTGCCCACCCCCATCAGATAGCGCGGCGCGGCGGCCGGCAGCACCGGGCAGGTGATCTCCAGCATCTTCAGCATCACGTCCTGCGGCTCCCCCACCGCCAGGCCGCCGACGGCGTAGCCGTCGAAACCGATGTCGCCGAGCGCCGTCGCCGATTGCACCCGCAGGTCCGCGTCGTCGCCGCCCTGCACGATGCCGAAGAGCGCCCTGCCCTCCGGCCGGCCGAAGGCGATCTTGCTGCGCTCCGCCCAGCGCAGCGACAGCCGCATGGCGCGCTCGGTTTCCTCCCGCGAGGCCGGCAGCGCGATGCACTCGTCGAGCTGCATGCGGATGTCGGAATCGAGCAGTGCCTGGATTTCCAGCGAGCGTTCCGGCGTCAGCGTGAACATCGCCCCGTCGATGTGCGAGCGGAAGGTGACGCCGGTCTCGTCGAGCTTCCTGAGCTGCGCCAGCGACATCACCTGGAAGCCGCCGGAATCGGTGAGGATCGGTCCCGGCCAGTTGCCGAAACGATGCAGGCCGCCGAGCGCCGCCACGCGCTCCGCCCCCGGCCGCAGCATCAGGTGATAGGTGTTGCCGAGAATGATGTCGGCGCCGAGCGCCTTGACCTGATCCATGTACATGGCCTTGACCGTGCCGGCGGTGCCGACCGGCATGAAGGCCGGCGTGCGCACGATGCCGCGGGCGAGCCGGATCTTGCCGGTGCGTGCCGCGCCGTCCGTGGCGGCGACGGTGAAGGTCAGGCCGGTCATCGGATACGCACGCCTCTGCCCGGCACGGCGCCGGCGCGACGACCTCGGCCGGTGAGCGAGATGCGGTCCGAAGCCGGCCGCAGGCGGTCACGTCGCCTTCTCCGGATGGAGCAGGCAGGCGTCGCCATAGGAATAGAAGCGGTAGCGCGCCGCGATGGCGTGCCGGTACGCCGCCAGCATGGTCTCGCGCCCGGAGAAGGCCGAGACCAGCATGAACAGCGTCGAGCGTGGCAGGTGGAAGTTGGTCACCAGCAGGTCGACCGCGCGGAAGCGGTAGCCCGGCGTGATGAAGATCGACGTGTCGCCGGCGAAGGGCCGGATGGTGCCGTCGTCGGCAGCGGCGCTTTCCAGCAGCCGCAGCGAGGTGGTGCCGACCGCCACGATCCGCCCGCCGGCCTTGCGCACGGCGTTCAGCGCGTCCGCCGTCTCGGCGCTCACCGTGCCGGTCTCGGCGTGCATCCGGTGCTCGTCCGTCTCCTCCGCCTTGACCGGCAGGAAGGTGCCGGCGCCGACATGGAGCGTCACCATGTGGCGGCTGACGCCGCGCTCGTCGAGGTGCCGGAACAGGGTGTCGGTGAAATGCAAGCCGGCGGTCGGCGCGGCCACCGCCCCGTCCTCGCGGGCGTAGATGGTCTGGTAGTCCTGCCGGTCGAAGGCATCCGGCGCCCGGCGCGTGGCGATGTAGGGCGGCAGCGGCATGACGCCGACACCGGCCAGGGCTTCGTCGAGCACCGGGCCGGCGAGGTCGAAGCGCAGGAACACCTCGCCCGCCTCGCCGCGATCGACCACCGTGGCGTCGAGACCGGCGATGAGGCAGGCGTTGTCGCCGGCCTCGCGCGCCGCCGCGCCGAAGCGGATGCGGTCGCCGATGGCCAGCCGCTTCGCCGGCCGCGCCAGCGCCTCCCAGCGGGAGGGAGCCGTGCGCCGGGTCAGCGTCGCCTCCACCTGGGCGGTGCTGCCGTCGCGGATGCGCTCGCCGGTGAGGCGCGCCGGGATCACCCTGGTGTCGTTGAGCACCAGCGCATCGCCGGGCTCGAGAAGCTCCGGCAGATCGCGGACGAAGCGGTCGCCGAAGCCCTCCCCCGGCTTGACCACCAGCAGGCGGGCCGCGTCGCGCGGCATCTTCGGGCGGAGCGCAATGCGCTCCTCGGGCAGGTCGAAATCGAACAGGTCAACGCGCATCGGCGCTTCCTAGCGGCAACCGCGCCGGGAAGGAAGCGTCCGTTTGCGGGGTGCCGTATCTGCCGCCTCAGCCGCCGCGGTGGCCGCCGAGCACGACGGCGACGCCGAGCGCAATGAGGATCACCGGCCACAGGATGCCCCAGTCGAAGCCGGCGAGGAACGAAACGCCGAAGACGACCAGCACCGCCCCGACGATCGCCGTGCTGGTGACGCTGCGGGTGATGGCGCCGTCGCGCTGATACATCCGCCAGGCCGTCCAAAGCGCGCCGAGACCGGGAAGGATGAGGAAGACCGCCCACCAGTTCTCCGGGACGGGAATCCCGAAATTGCGCAGCAGGAACATGACGCCGAGACCGACAAGGATCAGCCCGGCGATCCAGGAGCCGCCCGGCCCCCAGGTCATCTCGCGCCGCTCCTGACGGCGAGCGTGCCGTTCCTCCCGGCGCATCTCGCGCCAGTCACCTTTCGCAGGATCGCTCATGGCGTTCACCCCAAACAAAACCCGGCGCGATCATATCACGCGCCGGGTTTGGCAGGCGAAATGTGGCGGTCGGGCTCAGGCGTCGGCAGCGACCTTGACCGAGACGATCTTGTCGGGGTCCTTGACCGGCTCGCCGCGCTTGATCTTGTCGACCGCGTCCATGCCGTCGATGACGGTCCCCCAGGCGGTGTACTGGCCATCGAGGAAGCGGGCGTCGGCGAAGCAGATGAAGAACTGGCTGTCGCCGGAATCGGGGTTCTGGGCGCGGGCCATCGACACGGTGCCGCGCACGTGCGGCTCCTTGCTGAATTCCGCCTTCAGCTTCTTGCCCGAGCCGCCCATGCCGGTGCCGGTCGGGTCGCCGGTCTGCGCCATGAAGCCGTCGATCACGCGGTGAAACACGACGCCGTCGTAGAAGCCGTCGCGCACCAGCTCCTTGATGCGCGCCACGTGGTTGGGCGCGAGGTCCGGCCGCAGC
This sequence comes from uncultured Alphaproteobacteria bacterium, assembly GCA_963784605.1. Classification (GTDB taxonomy): domain Bacteria; phylum Pseudomonadota; class Alphaproteobacteria; order Rhizobiales; family Kaistiaceae; genus CAVSRC01. The sequence continues at coordinate 28,601 of CAWARW010000021.1, read as the reverse complement.
CGGATCGTGACGCTGCCCTTGGTGGTCTCCATCAAGAGGGTGTTTTCCTTGTCGTCGGCCATCGGGCCCTCCTTATCTTTGTTGTCTATCGCTTGGCGTCGGCAGCGACCATCATCTTCACGATGTGGTCGGGCTTATCGACCATGCCGTCGGGGCCGCTGCCCTTCTTGATCTTGTCGACGAACTCCATGCCGGAGACGACCTCGCCCCAGACCGTGTACTGGCCGTTGAGGCCGGGCGCGTCGCCAAACATGATGAAGAACTGCGAGTTGGCCGAGTCCGGATCGCTGGCGCGCGCCATGCCGACGACGCCGCGCGTAAAGGGCACCTTGCTGAATTCGGCCTTGAGGTCGGGCAGCTTGGAACCGCCCATGCCGGTGCCGGTCGGATCGCCGCCCTGCGCCATGAAGCCGGCGATGACGCGGTGGAACGGCGTGCCGTTGTAGAAGCCCATGCGGGTCAGCTTCTTGATCTGCGCCACATGCTTGGGGGCGAGATCGGGTCTGAGCTTGATCACCACGCGGCCGGCGGGAACGTCCATGTAAATGGTGTTTTCGGGGTCGAGCGTCTCGGCGGCCGATGCGGCCAGGGGCATCAGCAGGAACGCGGCGACCAGCGCCGCGGCAATACGTGTGAGCATCCTTGTTCCACCAGTATCGTGTTGAGGCAGTCCGCAACCGCCGCGTCGCCCGCGGACGGACATAAAGCAATCGGCCGCATTGTCCACGGCTTTCAGGCCTGCCCGCGACGGGATCAGGCCTTGAGCTTGCGGGCGATGCGGCGGGCGACGCTCTTCGGCACGAAGGCCGAAACGTCGCCGCCCATGGTGGCGATCTGGCGCACAAGCGTGGCGGTGATGTGACGGGCGGCAGGCGAGGCCGGCAGGAACACCGTGCGCAGTTCCGGCGCCATGGTGCGGTTCATGCCGGCCATCTGCATCTCGTAGTCGAAGTCGCTGGCGTCGCGCAGGCCGCGCACCAGAACGGTGGCGCCGGCCTTGCGTCCGGCTTCCACCGCCAGTCCGTCGAAGGCGATGGCGCGCGCCCGCGGGCCCGTCTTGCGGCCGAGGCTGGCGATCATGTCGCCGACCATCTTCAGCCGCTCGTCGATGGTGAACATCGGCGCCTTGCCGGCATTGATGCCGACGCCGACGACCACCTCGTCGGCAAGCGCCAGGGCCCCCTCCAGGATATCCACGTGCCCGTTGGTCACGGGATCGAAGGTGCCGGGATAGAAGGCGATGCAGGTCATGGGCGTGGTCGATTCCTGGCGGGGCCGGCGTTCTCGTCATATCGCGCAGCGCCCGTCCGGGGCAAGCGCAACACGGGCGGCGGAACCCTCCCGATCCTCATGAATTATATCCCTACATCCAACGACTTAGGTTTTGTGACCGCTTTCACAGCGAAACCGATGGATTAGACCTATCTCAGCCTCACGAAGAGCGGCCCGAGCGGTTGCCCGGAACCTGAGGAAGAGGATCCGACCCATGAAAACGAACAAACGCAGTTTCCTGTTGGCAATGGCCTTTGCCGTCACCGTCTCGGCCGGCCTCACCGGACTGTCGCTGAGCGGCCAGACCAAGGAATCGAACCTCGCCGACGCCTGCGCCCACGCCACCTGGCCGGCGATCCCCGGGCAGTGCCTGGAAGGCGCCGATGCCGGCCGGACAGTGCGCACCGTCGAGATCCGCTCCGCGGTTGATCGCCCCGAAACCGTCGGCCAGCGCTTCGCGCTTGCCTTCAATTAGCCTCAAAGTCGCCGAACCGGCGCCCCCTCGCTGAACGGAAGCTGAATAACCTTATCCGGAACCGTTCAGCTTCGGTGTGGTTGAATACAGCAAGGTAAGCGGCACGGTTCGCGAAGGAGACGAGAGATGACGCTCAAGCTTCACTCGACCATTCTGGCCACCAGTCTTGCGGCGACGCTTGCAGTCGGCTTCGCCAGCGCAGCGATTGTCGCGGATCACGGAGATTCGGCTGTGGCGGCGAAATCCGACCGCCTTCCGGTGGTGGCGACCGCCGCGCCCGCCGGCGATTACGTGACGGTGGAAACCCGCCACGACGGCGTGTCCGAGCTCGCCCGCGTTCCTGTGAACTAGCCCGACGTGACCTGACCCATTCCGTCCTGAACTCCTCCAAGCCCTCCGCCGCCGGTCCTCCCCCAAGGACCGGCGGTTTTTCTTTCATAGCGATTCATTGCGGAAAATCGCCGTGCGCCGGCCGGCAGGATGTACGCCTTGCCGCGGCCGACACCGGCATGGATGGCGGCCGCCGGTCAGGCGGCTTGGGCCCGCCCCATGCCGTCCAGTTCGCTGAGCGCGTCGTCCGGCAGGGTGAGAGCGGCCGCCGCGAGATTCTCCCGCAGATGCGCCATCGACGAGGTGCCGGGGATCAGCAGGATGTTGGGCGCGCGGTGCAGCAGCCAGGCGAGCGCCACCTGCATCGGCGTGGCGCCCAGCCGATGGGCGACCGCATCGAGGGTTGCCGACTGCAGCGGGCTGAAGCCGCCGAGCGGGAAGAACGGCACATAGGCGATGCCGTCACTGGCGAGGCCGTCGATCAGCGCGTCGTCGTGGCGATGGGCCAGGTTGTACTGGTTCTGCACGCAGACGATCTCGGCGATCCTGCGCCCCTCGGCAAGCTGGGCCGGGGTCACGCTGCTCAGCCCGATATGGCGCACCAGCCCCTGCCGCTGGAGATCGGCGAGCACCGCCACCTGTTCCCCGATCGGCCCCTCGGCCGGCTCGTGGACGCCGTGGATGCTGCGGAAGTTGACGACGTCGAGCACGTCGACGCCGAGATTGCGCAGATTGTCGTGCACCGCCTGACGCAATGCCTCCGGCGACATCGCCGGCAGCCACGCGCCTTGCGCGTCGCGCCGGGCGCCGATCTTGGTGACGATGGTGAGGTCGTCGCGGATAGGGCGCGAGCGCCTCGCGGATGATCTGGTTGGTGACGTGCGGGCCGTAGAAGTCGCTGGTGTCGATGTGATTGACGCCATTGTCCACCGCCGCGCGCAGGACGGCGATCGCTTCGCCGCGGTCCCTCGGTGGACCGAAGACGCCGGGCCCGGCCAGTTGCATGGCGCCGTAGCCCAAACGTTTCACGGTCCGGTCTCCGAGGGTGAAGGTTCCCGATTGGTCGACGCTGCTCATGGCTGCTCTCCTGTGGGGATGGTGGTCGAGGCCCTTCACCTAGGCGCTTCGGCGCTGCGCGAAAATCCTGTACAACCCGCACATACTGTGCTGGATATCGTACAATGAACGTCGACCTCGCCGACCTCAACGCGTTTCTGGCGGTTGCCCGCGCCGGCGGCTTCCGCGACGGGGCACGCGCCAGCGGCGCCAGCGCCTCGGGCCTCAGCGAGGCGGTGCGCCGGCTGGAAGCGCGGCTCGGTGTCCGGCTGCTCAACCGGACGACCCGCAGCGTCGTCCCCACCGAGGCCGGGCGTGGCCTGCTCGAGCGCCTCGGCCCGGCGCTGAGCGAGGTCGAGTCGGCGCTCGACGTCGTCAACACCTATCGCGACCGCCCGGCCGGAACGCTGCGGCTCAACGTCCCGACCAGCGCGGCGCGGCTGGTGCTGCCGCGCATGGTGCCGGCCTTCCTCGCCGCCTACCCTGAAATCCGCGTGGAGATCGACACCGAGGAGAGCCTCGTTGACGTCGTCGGCGTCGGCAGTGACGCCGGCATCCGCTACGAAGAGCGGCTTGAGCAGGACATGATCGCGGTGCCGATCGGGCCGCGCAGCCAGCGCTTCGCCACCGCCGCGGCCCCCGCCTACCTCGATCGTCACGGTCGGCCGCGGCATCCGCGCGACCTGCTCGGCCATGCGTGCATCCGCACCCGCTTTCCGGGCCGTGCGACGACATCCTGGGAGTTCGAGCGCGACGGCGAGCTCGTGCTGGTCGACCCCACCGGGCCGCTGACCGTGACCGCCGGCGGCGGAACCGACCTGGCCGTCGACGCAGCCATCGCCGGCGCCGGCATCATGTCGCTGTTCGAAGACTGGATGCGGCCGTATTTCGACAGCGGCGCGCTCGAACCGGTGCTGGAGCCGTGGTGGCAGCGCTTCTCCGGTCCGTTCCTCTACTATCCCGGACGCCGCCTGGTACCGGCGCCGCTCAGGGCCTTCATCGAATTCGTCAAGGCGTGGGGCGACCGCGCCTGACCGCGGCGCGGCTGCCGGCTTACGACGCCTTCTGCATGGTGACGCTGGCCGGTGCCTCGGAGACGTCGGGTGGCGCACCGTTTTGGGAGGCGAAGGCCCAGCGGTCGCGCCCGGCCCGCTTGGCGGCATAGACGGCGTCGTCCGCCGCCTTGAGCAGCTTGTCGATCCCCTGCCCCGGCATGCGAAAGGCGACCCCGACGCTGACCGTGACCGGATCGAGCCGCTCGCCGGCGCCGACGCTGCGATGCACCTGGTTGCAGATGCGCTGCGCCAGCCGGGCAATCGCGCTCGGCGCCAGTCCGTCGACCAGCGCGATGAACTCCTCGCCGCCCAGCCGCGCCACGATCCAGCGCGGGGCCTTGGCGGCAGTCACCTCCGCCAGCACCGTCTCGGCGATGCGCTTCAGCACCATGTCGCCATGGTCGTGGCCGAAGCTGTCGTTGATGACCTTGAACCGGTCGACATCGAGCATCATCGCCGCCAGCGGCGTGCCGACGATGGTCTGGCGCTTCACCACCGAGCGCGCGAATTCGAAGAAGGCGCGGCGATTGGGGAGGTCGGTGAGCGCATCGACGTGCGCCTGGCGCTCGAGCTCGGCGTGCAGTTTACGGTGGCTGCGGATGGCCAGCAGCAGCGGGTAGACCACCGCCGGAACGATCACCGCCGGTATGGCCAGCGGCAGGACGAGCGCCAGAGGGAAAAGCCTGATGCTGCTCGTGTCGAACGCCGCGATGACCACGCCCTCGGAAAACGCAGAGACCGCCACCAGTACTGCCAGCGTCGTCAGCACGGGATAGCGGACGGCAAGGCTGAAATTGGGCTCGGCTCTGTTCATCGTGCTCCATGCTCGCCGGAATGGCCGAAAATTCGGTTAGGGGCCGTCGTCAATTTTCGGTTAGCGGCGACCGCGAAGAGCACCGCAATTGCCCGCAAACCGGCTGATTGCGGCCTCGATCCTGCATCCCTGGCACGCATGCGCAGCGCCCTCCCGCCCCTGGGAGAAGGGTGTCGTCGATTCCGCTGAAGGATTCCTTGCCGGGATCGCTACAATTGTAACGATCGCCGGGCGGCCGGCCGGTTATCCACCATCGTCCACCGGCGCGTCGTCGGCTTCCTCGTCGTCGGCCTCGCTGAGGTGCTCGACCGAAACCACCTTCTCGCCGGTGCCGACGTCGAACAGCGTCACGCCCTGGGTGCCGCGGCCGATGATGCGGATGTCGTGCACCGGCATGCGGATCACCTGGCCACCGTCGGTGACCAGCATGATCTCGTCGCCGTCCTCCACCGGGAAGGAGGCGACCAGCGGGCCGTTGCGGTCGTTCACCGCCATGGCGACGATGCCCTTGCCGCCGCGGCCGGTCACCCGGTACTCGAAGGACGAGGTGCGCTTGCCGTAGCCGTTCTCGGACGCGGTAAGGATCAACTGCTCGGCGGCGCTCATCGCGGCATAGCGCGCCTGCTCCAGTTCGCCGCCGTTGGACGCGGTTTCCTCGTCGTCGACCGTGGCCGCTTCCGCCTCGCCCTCGCCGCGCACCGCCCGGCTCATCTTCAGATAGGCGCTGCGCTCGTCGGCGCTGGCATCGAAGTGGCGGAGGATCGCCATGGAGATGACCTCGTCCTGGCCGGCCAGCGAAATGCCGCGCACGCCGGTGGAATCGCGCCCCTTGAACACGCGCACGTCGCTGACCGGGAAGCGGATGCACTGGCCCGCCGCCGTGGTCAGCAGGACGTCGTCGCCCTCGGTGCAGGGCTGCACGCCGACGATCGCCTCCGCCTCGCTGTCGAATTTCATGGCGATCTTGCCGTTGCGGTTCACCTGGACGAAGTCGGAGAGCTTGTTGCGGCGCACGGTGCCCGCCTTGGTGGCGAAGACAACGTCGAGCTCGCCCCAGGTTTCCTCATTCTCCGGCAGCGGCAGGATCGAGGTGATGCGCTCGTTCTCGCTGAGCGGCAACAGGTTGACCAGCGCCTTGCCGCGCGCCTGCGGGGCGGCCAGCGGCAGCCGCCAGACCTTTTCCTTGTAGACGATGCCGCGCGAGGAGAAGAACAGGATCGGCGTGTGGGTGTTGGCCACGAACAGGCGGGTGACGAAATCCTCCTCCTTGGTGGTCATGCCGGAGCGGCCCTTGCCGCCGCGCCGCTGCGCCCGGTAGCTGTCGAGCGGCACCCGCTTGATCCAGCCGGCATGGGTGACGGTCACCACCATGTCCTCGCGCTGGATGAGATCCTCGTCCTCGAGGTCGGCGCCGCCATCCTCGATCACGGTCTTGCGCGGCGTGGCGAACTCGTCGCGGATCGCCTGCATCTCGTCCTTGATGATGCCGCGGACGCGCGCCCGCGACCGCAGGATGTCGAGATAGTCGGTGATCTCGGCGGCGATCTTGTTGAGTTCCTCGGCGATCTCCTCGCGGCCGAGCGCGGTCAGCCGGGCAAGGCGCAATTCGAGGATGGCGCGCGCCTGCGCATCGGAGAGGATGTAGGTGCCGTCCTCCTCCAGCTTGTGGCGCGGATCGTCGATGAGCGCGATCAGCGGCGCCACGTCCTTGGCCGGCCAGCGCCGGCCCATCAGTTCCTCGCGCGCCGAATTGGGGTCCTTGGCGTGGCGGATGATGCGGATCACCTCGTCGATGTGGGCCACCGCGATGGCCAGGCCGACGAGCACATGGGCGCGGTCGCGCGCCTTGCCGAGCAGGTACTTGGTGCGCCGGGTGACCACCTCCTCGCGGAAGGCGACGAAGGCGACGAGCATGTCCTTGAGCCGCATGGTCTCCGGGCGGCCGCCGTTCAGCGCGACGAAATTGGCGCCGAAGGAGGTCTGCAGCGCGGAGAAGCGCCAGAGCTGGTTCAGGACCACGTCGGCCATGGCATCGCGCTTCAGCTCGATCACCACGCGCATGCCCTCGCGGTCGCTCTCGTCGCGGATGTCGGCGATGCCTTCGATGCGCTTGTCGCGCACCATCTCGGCGATCTTCTCGATCATCGTCGCCTTGTTGACCTGGAAGGGGATCTCGTGGACGACCAGCGCCTCGCGCTCGCGGCGCACGGTCTCCACCGTCACCCGCCCGCGCATGACGATCGAGCCGCGCCCGGTCTCATAGGCCGAGCGGATGCCGGCACGGCCGAGGATGGTGCCGCCGGTGGGAAAATCCGGACCGGGAATGAAGTTCATCAACTGCTCGAGGGTGAGCGTCGGGTCGTCGATCAGCGCCATCGTGCCGTCGATGACTTCACCCAGGTTGTGCGGCGGGATGTTGGTCGCCATGCCGACGGCGATGCCGCCGCCGCCATTGACCAGCAGGTTGGGGAAGCGCGCCGGCAGCACCGTCGGCTCCTGCTCGGAGCCGTCGTAGTTCTCGCGGAAATCGACGGTGTCCTTGTCGATGTCCTCGGTCAGCGAATGGGCGACCTTGGCGCGCCGCGCCTCGGTGTAGCGCATCGCCGCGGGCGGATCGCCGTCGACCGAACCGAAGTTCCCCTGGCCGTCGATCAGCGGCACGCGCATGGAGAAGTCCTGCGCCATGCGCACCAGCGCGTCGTAGATCGACTGGTCGCCGTGCGGGTGGTACTTGCCCATCACGTCGCCGACGATCAGCGCGCACTTGCGGTAGGGCTTGTTCCAGTCGCGGCCGTTCTCGTGCATCGAAAAGAGGATGCGGCGATGCACGGGCTTGAGCCCGTCGCGCACGTCGGGAAGCGCGCGGCTGACGATCACGCTCATGGCGTAATCGAGGTAGCTGCGGCGCATCTCGTCGGAGATCGAGATGGATTCGAAATCGGGCGTCTTGCCCTCGCCGGAATCGCCGCTTCCGGGGGGCGGAATCTGATTGGCCAAAACGGTCCTGGGAATCGGTTGAAACGCTAGGGAAAATCTAGGGTTTCAGGGGGCAAAGGGCAAGGGAGCGGGAAGATATTTCGGGAGGAAAACATCCCTTCATAACAAGAGGTTAGGTCTTCAGTTGCGGCCCTTTTCGTCATGGCCGAGTCAGGTCCGGTCGTATAGGTCTTTTTGTTGGCGCCAACGGTGCTTCGTGAATCACCGGGACATGCCCGTGATGCCCAAGCCCGAGATCGCGCCCCGGCGGGGCGGACCTGGTTCCGGTAGAGCCGGCCGTTTCAGCCTTCCATCAGCCCGGCACGTCGCAACCCGTCGAGGATCGCCGCCATGCGCGACGGGTCTCTCGCCGGCTGCCCGGCCCTTATGCTTTCGATCGTGATGCCCGGCACGGCCGCCTGGAGCTTCTTGAGCCAGCCTCGCGCTTCGTCCATCCGGCCGAGCTGCGCGTTGGCCGCGACCAGCATCCAGTAGGTCGCGGTGAAACTCGGATTGACCGCCAGCGAACGCTCGGCCGCGCTCAGGGCTTCCTCATAGTTGCCGAGCACCATCTGGGCATGCGCAATTGCCGTCATCGCCCAATGCGCCGTCGGATCGCCCGGGCTCATCAGGAGCGCTCGCCGACTGTGCGCCAGCGACTGCTCGAGACTTCCGCAGTGGAGCTTGGCAATGGCGGCGACCGTCAGCACAACCACGTTGTTCGGATTCGCCTCGACGGCATTGGCCACGATCCGCATGCCACGATCGTATTCCCGCCCCATGGCAATCAGCGCCCCTCCGCAGTGCGCCAGTACCGTTGCGTCTCCCTCAGCGGCGGCAAGGGCGCGGTCGACAAGCGCAAGACAGGCCGCGCGGTCGTCGCCCGTCAGGCTGGCCCAGCCCATGGCGACGCGGAATTCGAGGGCCCAGGCGGCGATAGCGAGAAAGGCGCCATAGTCCGGCTCAAGCGCGACCACCTGCATCAATTGCGCATAAGCCTCCGCATTGTCTTCCGGGCGCGCGGAGTAGACTTTGGGCAGTGCTCTCAGATAGCGATCGTATGCATCCAGGTTTTCCGGGCGTTTCCGCCGCGATCTTTCGATTTCGGCGCGGCGGATCTGCGGTTCGATGACACCGATCACTCTTTCGGTAATGCGGTCCTGCACGTCGAAGACATCTTTCAAGGCGCCATCGTATCTGTCCGCCCAAAGATGCGCTCGTGCGGTCGCCTCAATGAGTTGGGCGGTTATCCTGAGCCGTTCGCCGGAGCGGCGAACGCTGCCCTCAAGGACGTAGCGCACGCCAAGGTCCGCGGCCACCTGCCGAACGTCAATGGCGCGGCCCTTGTAGGCGAAGGAAGAATTGCGCGCGACCACCGCGAAGGATTTGAAGCGGCTGAGTTCGGTGATGATGTCCTCGACGATGCCATCGGCGAAATAGTCCTGCTCCGCGTCGGCGCTCATGTTCGTAAACGGCAGAACCGCGATCGCTGGTTTGTCGGGAAGGCCGGCCAGCGAACCTGCGGAAGAGACCGGACTCACGTCGCCTTGCGGGCGCAGGCGATAGGCGCGAATCGGCCGCGCAATGTTCTTGAGCACCTGCTCGCCCATATCCTCGAAGGTCAGTTTGACTTTTCCCGCAGCGTCTTCCTGGACGCGCGCCGAGACGCAAATACCGCCGGGCTCGGCGATCCCTTCCAGGCGGGCTGCTATGTTGACGCCGTCGCCGAAAATGTCGTCGTCCTGCTCGACAATGTCGCCAACGTTGATGCCGATGCGAAATTCGAGGCGTGTCCCAATGGCGTCTGCGTCGTTGCGCTTGGCCATGCCGGACTGGACCTCGGCGGCGCAGCGGACCGCATCGACAACGCTCCACGAACTCCGCCAGCAATCCGTCGCCGGTCGTCTTGACGATACGGCCACGATGCCGGGAAATGGCCGGATCGAACATGTCGCGCCGGTGGGCTGTCAGGCGCGCGATCGTCCCTTCTTCGTCGGCACCCATGAGGCGGCTATACCCGGCCACATCTGCCGCAAGGATCGCCGCGAGCCTCCGATTGTTGCGCCCTTCAGCCATTCGCGGGTTATACACGGAACCGACGCCAGATACGTCATCTCCCGCTTCCGCACCAAGCGGTTCTGAACGTTGAAACGGATGAGTGCCGCCCGTCGGGCGGAAGAGCAAAGCGTATTCCGCCACTTTACGGACCGGACCGACGCAGCGGAGGGTTACGCCTGCGGCTGACCGGCCCGATATCCGCAGGCTCGGCGCCCAACCTCCCCTACTCCTCCTCCAGCCGCTCCGCGACGAACCCCTCCGGGTCGGCCCAGAATTCCCGCATCAGGCGGAAGTGGTCGGTCTCCTCGACCGACGACCGGCGCCAGGCCGCCGCGGGTGAGTTGGAGCAGGCGCGCGCCCGGATAGGCCATCAGCATCGGCGCGTGGGTGGCCATGATCACCTGGACGATGCCGGACTGCTCGATCCGCCGCATGAGCTTGAGGAATTCGATCTGCCGCGAGGGCGAGAGCGCCGCCTCCGGCTCGTCGAAGATGAACAGGCCCTGGCGGTGGCAGCGCTCCGCGAAGAAGCGCAGGAAGCCCTCGCCGTGCGAGTGCGAGAGGAAGTCCGGCGGCGGTCCGCTCAGCGGCTCCCGCGCCGCCTCGTCGAGATAGCGGGCGACGGAGAAGAAGCTCTCGGCGCGGAAGAACCAGCCGTTGGAGAGCTTCGGCAGCCATGAGGCGCGAAGCGCCGCCCCGAGCGATGCGCCGGTCGTTTCCAGCGCGCGGGAATGGTCGACCGGGCGATAGCCCTTGCCGCCGCCCGCCTGATCGAACCCTGCCAGTTCGGCGATGCCTTCGAGCAGCGTCGATTTCCCGGTGCCGTTCTCGCCGACGATGATCGTGATCGGCCGGTCGAAGGCCAGTTCGAAGTCCTCGCCGAGGAACGGCAGCGAGAACGGATAGGTCCTCGCCTCCGGCACCTTCTCCGCGTCCAGCCACACGCGCTTCAGATAGGGGCGCGGAGGTTGATCGGTCGCTTGAGTCCACGGGCCATGACGGAGGTCAGTCCGGCGTCGCTCGCGTGTCAAGATTTTCGGCCCGGCGCCGACAGATTTTCGCGCTTCATTGCTTTGTGAACCGACAGCGCCTATATGCACGACGTTCCAGATTTGCTCTGCCTTGCTGCAGCTAGCCCTTATCGGCCCTTCCTCAAGTCAACGCGAAACTCGGATACGACGGCCGGCGAATGGTCGCCGGCCACAAGGACGCGTTGCCGCGTTATACGAAAAAGGAAGTACGCCACATGGCTACTGGTACCGTGAAATTCTTCAATTCCCAGAAGGGCTTCGGCTTCATCGAGCCGACCGACGGATCGAAGGACGTCTTCGTCCACATTTCCGCCGTCGAGAGCGCCGGCATGAGCACGCTGAACGAAGGCCAGAAGCTCAGCTACGACGTGGTCAGCGAGCGTGGCAAGACCAACGCCGCCAACCTGCACAACGTCTGAGCCTACCTTGAGCTGACTGACGAGCCCGGCGCTCACGCGCCGGGCTTTTCTTTTGGTCGCGCGCGTGTGCGACACGCTTCCGAATCGTTCACGGGCGGGCGACCCGGGACACCAGGCGGCGCGTGTCTGACGGGGCGCGGCCGAAAATTGCCTCAGCGCGTGCCGCCTGCGCATTCCGTGGCAAGCAAAGCGGTTGCGGCTTCCCGCGCGAAACGCGGCCTCCGGCCGCCGCTCATTGCAATTTGCGCCGCCAAAGCCTATATGGACGGCGTTCCAGATTTGCTCTGCCTTGCTGCAGCTACCCCCGGTGGGGGCTTCCTCAGGTCACGCGAAACTCGGATACGACCGCCGGCGAATGGTCGCCGGCAAAACGACGCGTTGCCGCGTTACACGAAAAAAGGAAGTACGCCACATGCCTACTGGCACCGTGAAATTCTTCAATACCCAGAAGGGCTTCGGCTTCATCGAGCCGAGCGATGGCTCCAAGGACGTGTTCGTCCACATCTCCGCCGTCGAGCGCGCCGGCATGACCACGCTGCGCGAGGGCCAGAAGATCAGCTTCGACGTGGTCACCGAGCGTGGCAAGACCAACGCCGCCAATCTTCAGGAAGCCTGATCTCCAGTGCAATCCTCATAGATTGAAGAGCCCGGCGCCCTCGGCGCCGGGCTTTTTGTTTTCGCCACCCGGCGAAACCAGCTAGCGAAGGGGACCGGCCGATGCCGTTCAAGCCAAACTACCGGCAGGCGCGCGGCGAGCGCGACCGTGCCAAGCAGCAGAAGAAGCAGGAGAAGCTGCGCAAGCGCGAAGAGGATGCCGCGCGCCGCAAGGGCGAGTTTGAGCCCGAAGAGAACGCTGTCGATGCTCCCGCCGGGGACGCTGCTCCGCCGTCGGATGACGACGCCGCCTAAGCCGACGCAGCAGCGGCGCGATGAACGTCGAAAGAGGCTCTACAGCAGCGGCTCTTCATAGCGCGGGGCGCCGTCGACCAGGAGCCGCTTGAGCGCTGCTCGGCCGTCGGACCCGAGGGCAACGTCCACCGCCAGGTGCTGGCCGTTGCGCAGTTTCTCCAGATCGCGGCCGGTGCCTTCGGGCACGAAGAACCGCTCGATGGCGTAGTCGACGCCATAGGTCTTGCAGGTCTCGCCACAATCCTTGGCGCCGTCGAGGACGTCGTTCACCGCCCCTCTGATCCAGGTGCCCGTCGCCGGTTGGGCATGGCCCATGGCCGCCGCCTTCCAGGCGCCGTCATCGGCCTGTGCCAGCGTCACGTAGACCGTGTCTCCGTAGGTGAAGGTGTCGTCGCCGGCGAGCTGGCCGCTGTGCAGCCGCGAGATATCGTAGGAGAGCACGATGTAGTCGCCGCGCAGAAGATCGTGCGGATCGACCGGCACGACGGCGAGACGAACCTCGTGTCCGCTCCGCAGCAGGAGCGCGCGGTCGGCGATCAGCCAGCCGACCAGCCCCGCCTGCACGAGAAAGGCGACGGCCACCGCGGCGCCAAAGGGAATCCAGCGTTTCATGCCGCAACCTCCGGAGACGAAACCGGCGTGGCGGCGACCTGCCGGGCGAGATGGCGATCGAGGCGGTAGAGGCCCCAGGCCAGCACGATGAAGAGGACGCCGCCGAGCAGGAAGGCGACCGCGGTGTTCATCAGCGAGCCGAAGGTGACCGCATAGAGGTAGACGACCTCCAGGCCGAGCGCGAACAGGCCGGTGGATTTGCCGGAACCGGCGACGCCGGTCTGGCCGAGATTGACCGCCCACAGGGCCGCGATGATCACCATGACGCCGCCCGCCATGCGCCCCACCATCTCGTCGGCGGGCACGTTGAGCGCGAACAAGATGGCTGCCACGCCGAGCAGCGCCACGGCGCCGGCATCGAGCGCGGCGAGGCTCTTGCGCGCCGCGGCGAGGGCCGCCAGCGCAACGGCGACCGCGACGGTGACGATGGCCAGCGTCACCATGGTCCGCTCGCCGGCGGCGGGGTGCCCGATCGTCTGTTCGATTCCCAGCCCGACGAGGATCGCCACCAGCGCCGGCCACAGCATGTCGCGGCCAAGCGCGGCGATGCGCTCGTTGCCGAGGCTCGCCAGCACGGCGCCGACGGCGAACAGCAAGAGGGCAGCCGAAATCCCGAGCATGACCGCGCCGATGAACGGCCAATTGTAGAGGTCGCTGGCCGAACCGATGGCAAGCGCCACCCAGAAGATGAAGGCGAGCACCGACAGCAGGCGGTCGTTGCGCGAGCCGATGACCGTGGCGATGGCGGCGCCAGCAAGGATCGGCGCGAGCCCGGCCCAGTGCGGCCCGACGATGTTGAGATCGTCGAGGACGGTGTAGGTCCAGAAGACGCCGCCGATGATGCCGAGCGCCGTCATGGTCGGCGAGCCGGTGAGCACCGCGGCGGCGAAGATGCCGATCAGCCACAGCACGATGGCGTCGGCGAATTCGCCGCTGAGATGATAGCTCTGGCCGACCAGCGCGATGGTCGCGGCAAAGACGAGGCCGGCGATGAGCAGCGCCGCCTCGGCGAAGACGCGCAGGTTGCGCCGGCCGAGCAGCCCGGCCGCGCCGTAGGCGAGCGCCAGGCTCGCGGCAAGCAGGCCGAGGCGGGCCAGCCGCGGGATCTCCTGCCAGTTGGCACCGACGAAGGCGATGACGCCGAGACCGACGAGGAGGCCGCCGAACATGCCGACGACCGTGGCGAGGCCGAACGCCGCCCGCCCGGTGGGCACGGCGGCGAGAATGGCGGCGACGCCGTCGGACGTCACCCAGCCGGCATCGCGCCACTTGGGCAGGTCTGCTGCAAGGCGCTTGCGGTAAGCACGGTCGAGCATGCGCGTCTCCGGAAAAAGCGCCGCCTGCATAGTCCTGCGGCCAGCCCTCGGGAAAGTGTCCGATGTCACAGCTTTCGCCCGGGCCGGACGCGACCCTTCCCGGACAGCGTGGCAAATTTGCGATGCGGCGCCGAACCGCTGGCGTTTGGCGCGCGGCGCTGGCAGCATATGCGGCCCGGGAGCCGCTCCAATGTTCGACTACCTCATGAGTGCGCTGGTGACGCTGCTGGTCACCGTCGATCCGCTCGGTCTTGCACCGGTGTTCGTGGTGATCACCACGGGCATGGCCGGCAGCGCCCGGCGCCAGACCGCCTACCGGGCCTCCGCGGTGGCGGCCGGCGTGCTCGTCGGCTTCGCGCTGATCGGCGAACCGCTCATCGGCTTCCTCGGCATCTCACTGGCCGCTTTCCGGATTTCCGGCGGCCTGCTGCTGTTCGCCATCGCCTTCGAGATGATCTTCGGCCTGCGCATGGCGCGCAAGACCAACGCCGCCCAGGACGCCGCAAACCGCGAGGAGAGCAGCCACGTTGCCGTCTTCCCGCTGGCGATCCCGCTGATCTCCGGGCCGGGCGCCATCTCGGCGACCATCCTGCTCGCCTCGCGCGCGCCGTCGGCCTTGGGGACGATCATGCTCATCATCATCATCCTGCTGATGGTGGGCGCCTGCCTCGGCATCTTCCTGGTGGCCAACCGTGCCGAACGGCTGCTCGGCGAGACCGGGCGGATCGTCGTCAGCCGCCTGCTCGGCCTGCTGCTCGCCGCCCTCTCCGTCCAGTTCGTCGCCGACGGAATCATGACGTTTGCCAGCGGCGGCGGCACGCCGCAGGGCTGAGCCGCCGCGCCCGGCGCGCCCGCTCCGGCGAAAGCCCTAGAACGGGATGTCGTCGTCGAGTTCCTCGGCGAGCGAGGCGCCGCCCGAGTGGCCGGCGGAACGGCCCGCGCCGCGCTCGCTCTCCATCGGGCTGGCGCGGCCGAAGTCGCCGCCGGGGTCGGCACCGGCGCCGCTGTCGCCGCGCCCGTCGAGCATGGTCAGCTGTGAGTTGAAGCCCTGCAGCACGACCTCGGTCGAATAGCGATCCTGGCCGGACTGATCCTGCCATTTGCGCGTCTGCAGCTGGCCCTCGAGATAGACCTTCGAGCCCTTGCGCAGATACTGCTCGGCGATCCGGCAGAGCCCCTCGTTGAAGATCACCACCCGGTGCCACTCGGTCTTCTCGCGCCGCTCGCCGGTCGCCTTGTCGCGCCAGTTCTCGGAGGTGGCGACGCGGAGATTGGCGATCGGCCGTCCGTCGTTGGTGCGGCGGATTTCCGGGTCGGCGCCCAGGTTGCCGATGAGAATGACCTTGTTGACGCTCCCGGCCATGGCGCTTGTCTCCTGTCCTGATTGTCCCGCGATTGGTCCTCTGGCGGACCCTAGTCCTTATGCCGCGGCGGCGAAGGGCGGAGCGGGACCTTTTCCACAATGTTCTGCTTATGTTCTCATCGAAACGCTCGCTTGTCCAGCCCTCGGAGACGATGCCCCGGGGGCGGAAGCACGAGGTTCCTTTGATTTAGATCAAATACAGGGACCGGCCGCCTGTGCGCTTATCGCCGCGACGCATGGTGGAGCACAGGTGGGGACCGGTGGAAAACGACAACACGCGGCGGCGCTATCCGATTCCCTGCCCGGTGTGCAGGACGGCGATGATCGGCGAGAAGACCGTTCCGACTCTGCCGGACTACGATCGCTTCGTCTGCCTGCGCTGTGGCGCGGTCGTCCTCAGGGAAGATTCGCAACCCGACAACAGCACCGCATGAGCCGGAGCACTGCGTGAGCCGGCGGGCCGGCCGCCGTCGCCCGTCGTTACGCCTTGCCGTCGGTCAAGCCATCGATTCCGGATTCGAACCTGGTGCGGCGGAGGCGATCGCGGCTCAACAGGACGCGCGCTTCGGAGCGCGTCTGCGCGGCCTGCGTCGAGATGCCGTCCTTGGTGAACGTCACGACCAGAAACGGCAGTCCCTCTTTGGGCGGCGCGTAGATGGTGCCCTGAAAATCGTCCATGCGAACCCCCTCGGTGTTTGGTTCGGGGCGCAGTATAGCGTCTTCGCAATGGAAGCGACACAATTCTGCCGGCTGTGAATTGCCACGCCGGCGGAATACTTTGCCGGCGAAATATCTCGCGCGGCGAAGCCTACTTCTTCTTGCTCAGCCGCTCCAGCGGCAGCACCTGATCGACGTCGAAATAGCCGGCCCACGGATCCTTCTTCTGCCGTGCCAGCAACGTGCCGGCGTTTTCCACCGTGGCCTCGTGGGCGCTCGGCAGGCGCGCCAGCGCGCTCCACGACACCGGCCAGGCGAGCGGCGCGCCCTTGCGGGCGCGGGTCGAGAACGGGGCGATCGCGGTGGCCCCGCGGGCGTTGCGCAGGTAGTCGATGAAGATGCGGCCCTTGCGCCGTGCCTTCGACATTTCGGCGAGATAGCGATCCGGATGTTCGGCGGCGAGCGTGCGCGCCATCGCCTCGGCGAAGGCGCGGAGGTCGTCCCAGCCGTGATGGGGCGTCAGCGGCACGACGACGTGAATGCCCTTGCCGCCGGTCGCCATGGGAAACGATTCCAGGTCGAGATGCCTGAGGCGGTCGCGCATCTCGCGGGCGGAATCGCGGACCGTGGCGAAGTCCACCGCCTCGTCCGGATCGAGGTCGAAGACCAGCCGGTCGGGCTTCTCCAGCGTCTTGTTGTGGGCGCCCCAGATGTGCAGTTCGAGCACGCCCATCTGCACGGCGGCGATCAGGCCGCGCTCGTCGGCGATGTAGAGATACTGCCCCTTGCCTTCCTTCTCCTTGATCGTGATCGGCTTGAAGGCGTCGGGAAAGCCGGGCGAAGCGTGCTTCTGGAAGAAGCCGTCGCCTTCGGCGCCGGAGGGGAAGCGCACCAGGCTGAGCGGCCGGTCGGCGACATGCGGCAGGATGCGCTCGCTGACCGACAGATAGTAGTCGATCAGCCGCCGCTTGGTGATTTTCTGGCCGGCGAACACCACCCGGTCGGGGTGCGTCACCCGGACGTTTTCGATCTCCATGGCACCATCGTCCCTGGCGCTGTCAATCGATACCACGGCGGATGGTTCCGCTCCGCGGCGGCGCTGCGGCGCCGGCTTGGCGGCGGGCGTCTCGCGGCGGACCGCGGCGGCGGGCTTGTCGCGGCGCAGGCCCTTGAAGGCGGCGTGGCGGACGTAGCCTTCCTCGGTCCAGCCGGCGAAGGAGACCTCGATCACCAGTTCGGGATCGACGAAGCGGGCCTTCCGCCGGATGGCGGCGGGCACGTCGTCGGCCGGCGGTGCCTTCGCCTGGCGCTTCTCCAGTTCCGGCCACAGCCGGTCGAACTCGCGCGCGCCGAAGCCGGTACCGACCTTGCCGCGATAGGTCAGCCGGTCCTCGTCGCGGGTGGCGACGAGGAGCGAGGAGAACGGACGGTCGCGCACCGTGGAGGGCTGCCAGCCGATGACGATCAGTTCCTGGCCGCGGCCGCATTTGATCTTGAGCCAGCTCTTGGTGCGCTCGGAGCGATAGGGCGTATCGGCGCGCTTGGAGACGATGCCTTCGAGCTCCATCTCGCAGGCGCGGGCGAAGGTCTCGGCGCCGTGGCCGACGACATGATCGGAATAGAAGATCGGGCCGCCGGCGGGCTGCCCTTCGAGCAGCGCGGCCAGCCGCGCCTTGCGCTCGGTCAGCGGCTTCCGGCGCAGGTCCTCGCCGTCGAGGGCCAGCAGGTCGAAGGCGTAATAGGCGATGTCGTCGCGGCCCTCGGCGATCGATTCCTGCAGCCGGCCGAAGCTGCTGCGCCCCTCGGCATCGCGCACGACGGCCTCGCCGTCGATGAGCGCCGAGCGGCACGGCAGGTCGGCCAGCGGCCAGACGATCGGCTTGAACCGGTCGGTCCAGTCGAGGCCGGTGCGGGTGAAGACGCGGGCGCGGCCGCCACCGACCGCGGCGATGGCGCGGTAGCCGTCGAACTTGATCTCGTGCAGCCAGCCGTCGCCGGAGGGCGGCGCCTCGGCCGGCGTGGCAAGCTGCGGCGCAACGAAGGCGGGCGGCTCGTCGGCGCGCGCCCCGCCCGGCGCGCTTCTCTTCGCCGGGCTTCGCCTCCTTGAAGCGGAAGCCCTCGACCCATTCGACATTGCCGGCGGCGATCTCTTCCATGGTCCGGCCGGTGCGCACGCTGGTCAGGCCGCGCGCGACGACCGGTGTCTTCTCCGGCCCGGCGAAATCGTCCTTCTCCTTGATGAGCAGCCAGTTCTCGTGCTTGGAGCGCTCGCCCTTCTTCGGCTTCATGCGCACCAGCACCCATTTGCCGCGCAGCCGCCGACCGTGGAGGATGAACTTGAGGTCGCCCTTGCGGAGGCCCTCATCGGCATTGCCGACCGGCTCCCAGGTCCCCTCGTCCCACAGCATCACCGTGCCGCCGCCGTAGTTGCCCTTGGGGATGGTCCCCTCGAAGTCGCCGTAGTCGAGCGGGTGATCCTCGACGTGGACGGCAAGCCGCCTGTCGGCCGGGTCGTAGCTCGGCCCGTTGGGCACCGCCCACGACATGAGCACGCCGTCGCGTTCAAGGCGGAAGTCGAAGTGCATCCGCGTGGCGTCGTGCTTCTGGATCAGGTAGCGGTTGCCGCCGCCCGACCGGTCGGAGGCGCTGCCGCCGGGCTCGGCGGTCCTGGCGAAGTCGCGCTTGGCGCGATAGGTGGCGAGGCGGTCGGCCATGTCGGCAGCCTAGGATGAATGGGCACTGTGAGACGAGACCGCGCTCCGCATCGCGGCCCGTATCGTCCGATCGATGCGACCCGTCTCAGGCGGCGCGCCGCTTCTTTGCCGGGGTCTTGGCCGTCTTCTTCGCCGTCTTGGCGGACTTGGTCGATTTCGCCGGCCGGTGGTCTTGGCGGTCTTGGCCTCGGGCTTGCTCTTCCTGGTCGGCGTCGTGGCGCTGGCGGCGGCCGCCTTGCGCGCGGCGTTGCCGTTGGCGCTCGCCTTGCCGCTGCCGGAAGCCTGACGCTCCTTGACGCTGCGCTTCAGCGCTTCCATGAGGTCGATCACCTTGCCGCCGACCTGCGGCTCCTCGATGTCCTGCGGCGGGCGGTTCTCGAGCTTGGCGTCGATCAGTTCGCGGAGCGCGATCTCGTACTGGTTCTTGAAGGCCCTGGGCTCGAACGGCTTGACCTTGCGCTCGATGAGCTCGGTCGCCAGCGACAAGAGCTCCTTCTCCGGCTTGGTGCCGGGGACGGTGGTGAAGAACTGCTCCGGGTTCTGCAGTTCGTCGGCATAGCGCACGGTCTCGATCACCAGTCCCTTGCCGGCGGGCCGGAGCGCCACGATGCTCGCCTGCCCGCGGGCGACCAGCTGGCCGAGGCCGATCTTCCTGGTCGCCTTCAGCGCGTCGCGCAGCACCACGTAGGCTTCGCCGGCGACCTCGTCCTCGTCGGGCGAGACGAAATAGGGTTTCTCGAAATAGATGCTGTCGATCTCGTCCTGGTCGACGAACTGGACGAGATCGATGGTGTGCTTCGCTTCGAGCTTGACGTCGCTGATCTCGTCGTCGGTGATGAGGACGTACTTGCCCTTCTCCACCTCGTAGCCCTTGACGATGTCCTCAGGATCGACGGCGCCGAGGCCGGGCACCACCTTCTCGTAGCGGATGCGCTTGCCGCTCGGCTTGTGGATCTGGTTGAACGAGATGCGCGCCGCGCTCTTGGTCGCCGGGAACACCTGAACCGGGATCGAAACCAGCGCCAGCCGGATCTGGCCCTGCCAATACGCACGCGCGGCCATGCTCATTCTCCTCCGATACGCGAAACCGAAGTCGCGGAAGCTCATGTCGGGAACGCAGGCCCAGCCGGCCGGTTCCGCCGCAAGACGCGGAGACTACGCCGCAGCAGGTTAATGCTCAAACTCCCAACGGAAAGTTGATGGGCGTTCCGGGTCTGTTCCAGCGCGGCACCCGCGCCGCGGCCGCTTCAGCCCTCGCCCGCCGCCTGCGCCGGCGCCCCGGCGTCGCCGCCCGCCTCGCGGGTGACCTCGTAGACCTTGCCGTCGATCAGCGTGATGACGCGATCCATGCGCCGGGCGAGATCGTGATTGTGGGTGGCGATAAGCGCCGCCAGCCGCGAGGCGCGCACCAGCCGGGTGAGGCCGTCGAAGACGAAATCCGCCGTGGTCGGGTCGAGGTTGCCGGTGGGCTCGTCGGCGAGCAGCAGCCGGGACCGTTGGCAACGGCGCGGGCGATGGCGACCCGCTGTTGCTCACCACCGGAAAGCTCTGCCCGGACGATGTTCGGCCGCGCTCCTTCACCCGCATGTAGGCGAGAAGCTGCATGGAGCGCCGCCTGGCCTCGCGGCGGTCGATGCCGCGGATGAGCTGCGGCATCATCACGTTTTCGAGCGCCGAGAACTCGGGCAGCAGGTGGTGGAACTGATAGACGAAGCCGATGTGCAGGCGGCGGAACATGGTGCGGTCGGCATCGCTGAGCTTGCCGGTGGCGCGGCCGCCGATCACCACCTCGCCGCCGTCCGGCCGCTCGAGCAGGCCGGCCATGTGCAGCAGGGTCGACTTGCCGGCGCCCGACGGCGCCACCAGCGCCACCAGTTCGCCCGGGAAGATCGACAGATCGGCGCCGTTGAGCACGGTCAGCTTTCCCTCGCCCTCGCGATAGTGACGCTCCACGCCATCGAGGCGCAGCACCGGCCGCGGTGCCGCCGCCCGGCGGACGTTGGCTTCGGTGGAGTGAGGAGCGGGTGCGTTCATTCGTAACGCAGCGCCTCGACCGGATCGAGGCGTGCCGCCCGCCAGGCCGGATAGAGGGTCGCCAGGAACGACAGGGCCAGCGCCATCACCACCACGGTGATCGTCTCGCGGGGGTCCATCTCGGCCGGCAGCTTGCTCAGGAAATAGAGCTCCGGCGAGAACAGCTCGGTCTGCGTCAGCGCCGACAGGAACTGGCGGATCGACTCGATGTTGAGGTTGACGGCGACGCCGAGCAGCACGCCGGCCAGCGTGCCCACCGTGCCGATCGAGGCGCCGGTGATGAAGAACACGCGCATGATGGCGCCGCGCGTCGCGCCCATGGTGCGCAGGATGGCGATGTCGTGGCCCTTGTCCTTCACCAGCATGGTGAGGCCGGAGATGATGTTCAGCGCCGCCACCAGCACGATCAGGGTGAGGATCAGGAACATGACGTTCTTCTCCACCTCGAGGGCGGAGAAGAAGGTGGCGTTGCGCTCCTGCCAGGAGGTGAGCAGCACCTGGCGGTTGGCGGCGCGCTCGATCGCCGGCCGCATGGCATCGACCATGTCGGCATTGTTGAGATAGACCTCGACCGCGCTCGCCTCGTCGTCGAGGTTGAAATAGAGCTGCGCGTCGGAGAACGGCAGGATGACGACGGTCGAATTGTATTCCGACATGCCGATCTCGAAGATCGCCACCACCGGATAGGCGATGATGCGCGGCGCCACGCCCATGGGGGTGACGCTGCCGCGCGGCGTGACCAGGGTCAGCTTGTCGCCGATCGAGAGGCCGAGCTGGGTGGCCAGCCGCGTGCCGATGGCGACGCCGTGCGACTGGTCGAAGTTGTCGAGGGTGCCGAGGCGGACGTTGTTGTAGATGCCGGACACCTTGGGCAGGTCCTGCTGGCGGATGCCGCGCACCAGAACGCCGCTGGAGGTGTTGACACCGCTCGCCAGCGCCTGCCCTTCGACCAGCGGGATCGCCGACTTGACGCCGGGCACCGCCGCAATGCGCTGGGCGACTTCGGCATAGTCGGTCAGCTTGGTGTCCATCGCCTGGACGATGATGTGGCCGTTGAGCCCGAGGATCTTGCTGATCAGCTCCTGGCGGAAGCCGTTCATCACCGCCATGACGATGATCAGCGTGGCAACGCCGAGCATGATGCCGATGAAGGAGAAGCCGGCGATGACGGAGATGAACGCCTCGCGCCGGCGCGACCGGAGATAGCGTCCGGCGAGCGCCCATTCGAACCGGGCGAAAGGCCGTGTCCCGGTCGGAAGCGCCGCCCTCGCCCTCGGTTCCTGTGGCCATGCGCTGTCTCCTCAGGCGGCGGTCATCCGGTTCACCGCCGCTTCCAGGCTCATCGTCTCGCGTTCGCCGGTGGCCCGCCGCTTGACCTCGACCTCGCCCTTCTCCAGCCCCTTCGGCCCGACGATGACCTGCCAGGGCAGGCCGATCAGGTCCATGGACGCGAATTTGGCGCCGGCGCGCTGGTCGAGATCATCGTAGAGCACCGAGACCCCGGCATTCGTAAGGCGCTCGTGCAGTGTGTCGCAGGCCGCGTCGACCGCCGCATCGCCGGCCTTGAGGTTGATCAGGCCGACCTGGAACGGCGCGACGCTGTCCGGCCAGATGATGCCGGCATCGTCGTGGCTGGCCTCGATGATCGCCGCCACCAGGCGCGACACGCCGATGCCGTAGGAGCCGCCGTGAATGGGGCGTTCGGCGCCGTCCGGCCCGGAGACCACCGCCTTCATCGGCACCGAATATTTGGTGCCGAAATAGAAGATCTGGCCGACCTCGATGCCGCGCGTGTTGAGCCGGCGCTCCGCCGGCACCTCGCGCTCGAAGCGCGCCGCATCGTGCACGTCTTCGGTCGCCGCATAGAAGGAGGTCCAGGGCGCGATCAGGGGTTCGAGGTCCGCATCGTAGTTCACGTCCTCGCCGGGAACCGGCAGGTCGAGGATGTTCCTGTCGCAATAGACGCCCGATTCGCCGGTATCCGCCAAGACCAGGAATTCGTGGCTGAGATCGCCGCCGATCGGGCCGGTCTCGGCGCGCATCGGAATCGCCGTCAGCCCCATGCGCTTGAAGGTGCGCAGATAGGCGACGAACATCTTGTTGTAGGAGACCCGCGCCGCCGCCTCGTCGATGTCGAAAGAATAGGCATCTTTCATGAGGAACTCGCGCCCGCGCAGCACGCCGAAGCGCGGCCGCACCTCGTCGCGGAACTTCCACTGGATATGATAGAGGTTGAGCGGAAGCGCCCGGTAGCTGCTGACGTAGGCGCGGAAAATCTCCGTCACCATCTCCTCGTTGGTCGGCCCGTAGAGCATGTCGCGCTCGTGCCGGTCGGTGATTCGCAGCATCTCCTTGCCGTAGTCCTCGTAGCGGCCGCTCTCGCGCCACAGGTCGGCGGACTGGATGGTCGGCATGAGGATCTCGATGGCGCCCGAACGATCCTGCTCTTCGCGCACGATTTGGCCGATTTTGGCGAGAACCCGCGCACCGAGCGGCAACCACGAGTAGATGCCCGCCGCCTGTTGCCGTATGAGGCCTGCCCGCAGCATCAGCCGGTGGGAGACGATCTCTGCCTCGCGTGGCGCCTCGCGCAGGATGGGCAGGAAATAGCGGGACAGGCGCATCAGATAACCTCCGGAGCGGGTGCGGCGGCGCAGTCAAACGACATGCTCATGAAAACACAAGCCCTTTTGCCGTCGCGGGGGCGGCCTGCGAGGCCCTGCGCGACCGCCCCGGCGGCATATGGCGCCCATCATTTGATTTGTGCAAAAAGATTAGGCGGTGACGCACAAAATGGTGACAAAGCCCGCGACTTTGGATAGGGTCGGAAAATAAGAAAAGACGGGTCCGGTGGGAGCCGGTCACCGTCGAATAAGAACGGCATCGCGGTCTAAGTCTTGGGAGGAAGATCCCTTCAGGCGCGCCGATGAGGCAGCCGCCGCGGCAGTCCAAAAAAGGTCCAACAAGCCAATTGGACCGGGGACGCCGCACGAAGGGCTAGAGACGCGGAACTAGGCGAGCAAGGCCGCTATGCGGCCTTGCTTTTTTCTCTATTGGCGGAGGTCGAACCAGTCCGCCACGCTCCACACGGTCAGCCCGTAATATTCGACGGCAAACACCAGCGCGCCGACCACGATGGCGGTGACGATGGTGGTAGCGATCGCCTTCCTGACCAGCATCGGGCGCACCGGCGCGCTGCGCGCGGTGCCGAGCACGACCTCGCCCTCCTCGTCCTGCGTATGCGTGCCCCACGGCAGGATGGCGAACAGGACCAGCCACCAGACGACGAAGAAGATGCCGACGATGGCGATGGGGTTCATGATGGACTCATCGGGGCGGTCACGCCTGTTCCAGCTCGATCAAGGTGCCGAGACAATCCTTGGGATGCACGAAGATGACCGGCTTGCCGTGCGCGCCGATCTTCGGCTCGCCGTCGCCGAGCACGCGGGCGCCGTGGGCGCTGAGGCTGGCGCTGGCGGCGCGCACGTCGGCAACCTCGTAGCAGATGTGATGGACACCGCCGAAGGGATTGCGCTCCAGGAAGCCGGCTAAGGGCGATTGCGCGCCGAGCGGCGCGACCAGCTCGATCTTGGTATTGGGCAGTTCGACGAAGACCGTGGTGACGCCGTGCTCCGGCAGGGCCTGCGGCGCGGAGACGGTGGCGCCCAGCATGTTGCGATAGAGCGCGGCGGCCGCCTCGATGTCGGTAACGGCGATGGCCACGTGGTTGAGACGGCCGATCATCGCGCTGCTCATACGACCGAGACGAAGACGGTGCAAAGGGGCTTTTTGCCCCAGGCCTGGGCGATTGCCGCGCGCACGGCCCGGCGCACGGCTTCGCCGAGCGCATCGGGATCGCGGCGTATCGGACGCGGCACCGATTCCAGCGTCGTCATGACCGCGTCCATGGCGGCCTCCTCCATCGGCCGGCCGCTGGCATCCGCCCGGGCGACGCCGACGAGGTTGACCTGCGGCTCGTCGCGCACCTCGCCGCGTGCGTCGACCACGATCGCCACCGTGACGTGGCCGACGAAGGACAGCCGGCGCCGCTCGACGACCCCGATGCCGTCGAGGTCGGCGATCAGCCGGCCGTCCTTGTAGAGCCGGCGCGCCTCGATCTCGTCGACCTGGCTCACCGGGTCGGGCGCCAGGCGCGTCATGATCCCATCCTCGACCTCGACGACGACCGCGACGCCAAGCTCGCGGGCGAGATCGGCATGGGCGGCAAGGTGCATCGGCTCGCCGTGGACGGGGATGGCGATGCGCGGCTTCAGCCAGCCGTACATCTCGCGCATTTCGTCCGCGGCGCGGATGGCCGGACGTGTGCACCAGCCGGTCGCGGTCGGTGACCACGCGGATGCCGCGCTCGGTGAGCGCATTCATGATGCGGATGATGTCGTACTCGTTGCCGGGGATGGCGCGCGCCGAGAAGACGACGATATCGCCCTCGGCCATCTCGATGCGCGGATGGTCGTCGAAGGCGACGCGGGCGAGCGCGGCGCGCGGCTCGCCCTGGCTGCCGGTGAGCAGCACGACGACCTTGTCGCGCGGCAGATAGGCGTAGGCGTCCTCGGTGAGGAACGGCGGCATGTCGTCGAGCATGCCGAGTTCGCCGGCGACATCGATGACCCGGCGCATGGCGCGGCCGACGACGACGACGTCGCGGCCGGCCGCGCGGGCGGCAAGGGCGATCGAGCGCAAACGCCCGACGTTGGAGGCAAACGTGGTGAAGGCGACGCGCCGGCCGCGGGCCGAGCGGACGATCTCGGCGAGCTCGCGCGCGACTTCGGTCTCGCTCGGGCTGCGGCCTTCGCGCATGGCATTGGTCGAGTCCGACATCAGCGCCAGAACGCCTTCCTCGCCGATCGCCTTGAGCCGCGCCACGTCGGTCGGCAGGCCGACGGTCGGCTGATCGTCGAGCTTCCAGTCGCCACTGTGCAGGACGAGGCCGAGCGGCGTGCGGATGGCGAGCGCATGGGATTCGGGGATCGAATGGGTGACGTTGATGTATTCGACCTCGAAAGGCCCGAGCGGGATGCGGTCGCCGGCCTTGACGACGTTGACCGGCACCGGCTGGGCGTCGGGCTCGCTGGCGATCTTGGCCGCAAGCAGGTTGGCGGTGAAGGCCGTCGCGTAGACCGGCACCTTGAGCCGCGGCCACAGATCGACCAGCGCGCCGAAGTGATCCTCGTGGGCGTGGGTGATGACGATGCCGAGGAGGTTGATGCGTTCCTCCTCGAGGTAGCCGACATCGGGGAAGACCAGATCGACGCCGGGCAGATCGGCATGGGCGAAGGCGACGCCGAAATCGACCGCCAGCCAGACGCGGTCATGGCGGGGGCCGAAGCCGTAGAGGCCGAGGTTCATGCCGATCTCGCCGACCCCGCCGAGCGGCAGGAAGACCAGTTCGTCCTCGGGGGTGCGCGGCATGCCGGCCTACCTGCCGCCCGAAAGGAACACGTCGCCGGCGCCGATCGCCTGACGCGCGCCGTCCTCGCGGACA
Source organism: uncultured Alphaproteobacteria bacterium (assembly GCA_963784605.1). Classification (GTDB taxonomy): domain Bacteria; phylum Pseudomonadota; class Alphaproteobacteria; order Rhizobiales; family Kaistiaceae; genus CAVSRC01. The sequence goes on along the minus strand of CAWARW010000021.1, from coordinate 2,007 downwards.
AGGACCAGCCGCCCGCCGTCATCGAGCGTCTCGAAGCGCCCGACCACGGCGCCCTCGGCAAGATTGGCGCGGATCGGGCCGCCGATGCCGACGGCGCGAGCAAGCCAGGCCGCGCGGACGGCGGCAAAGCCGCGGCCGTGATCCCACAGTGGAGTTCCTCGTTCATGCGCACCGCCAGCGGCCGAACAGGATCTCGGCATCGACCGGCAGGCCACGGCCGTCGAAGTCGCCGGCCGCCTGGCCTTCGGCGATCTCAGGATGGGACACGCAATTGACGCCGATGCCGATGACCAGCGCGAAGGCGCCGGAGGGCAGCTCCTCCCCTTCGATCAGGATGCCGGCGACCTTGGCGCGGTCGAGCAGCAGGTCGTTCGGCCATTTGAGGGCCAGGCGCTCGGCCGCGGCCGGGCCGGCCACGTCGACCGCCGCCTGATGCAGCGCCACGGCCGCGACGAAGGAGACGGTGGGGGCGATCTCCGGCGGCGCCGGGTCGAGCAGCATCAGGGATGCGGCAAGGTTGCCGGCCCCGGTGGTCCAGGCACGGCCGCGGCGGCCGCGGCCGGCGGTCTGCTCGCCCGCCGTCACCCACAGACCGCCGGCGGCGCCGGCACGCGCGGCGGCAAGCGCATGGGCGTTGGTGGACGGCAGGCTGCCGTGGTGCTCGCGGCGATAGCCGTCCGGGAGCGGGCCTGGCATTGCGCTAGAAGAAAGTCTTGGCGGCCAGTTCTGCGGCTGTGCCGATCTGTCCCGCGATGAAAATGAAAAACAGGATGAAGGCGCCGCTGATCCCGAGGACCGCCTTGAGCTCCGTCGGCATGGGGGCGAAGCCGCCTGCCGGCTCGTCGAAGTACATGACCTTGACGATGCGCAGGTAGTAGTAGGCGCCCACGACGCTCGCCAGCACACCGATGACGGCCAGCACGTAGAGGCCGGATTCGATGGCCGCCAGGAAGACGTAGAACTTGGCGAAGAAGCCGGCGAGCGGCGGAATGCCGGCGAGCGAGAAGAGCAGCATGGCCAGCATGAAGGCCATCATCGGATTGGTGCGCGACAGGCCAGCGAGATCCTCGATGTCCTCGACCATGGTCTCGCCCCGGCGCATCGCCAGGATGCAGGCGAAGGTGCCGAGCGTCATGGCCATGTAGACCAGCAGGTAGATGATGACGCCCTGCACGCCGGCCTGGGTGCCGGCGGCGAGGCCGACCAGCGCGAAGCCCATGTGGCCGATGGAGGAATAGGCCATCAGTCGCTTGATGTTGCGCTGGCCGATGGCGGCGAAGGCGCCGAGGACCATCGACAGGATGGCGATGAACGAGATGACCTGCTGCCACTCGTGGGTGACGGCGGCGAAGGGGCCGACCATGGCGCGGATGAACAGGGCCATCGCCGCCACCTTGGGCGCGGCGGCGAAGAAGGCGGTGACCGGCGTCGGCGCGCCCTCGTAGACGTCGGGCGTCCACATGTGGAACGGCACCGCCGACACCTTGAAGGCAAAGCCGGAGATCAGGAAGACCAGCCCGAAGACGAGGCCGACCGAGGCGCCGCCCTTGAGCGCCTCGGCGATGCCGCCGAAGGTCGTCTGGCCGGTGAAGCCGTAGACCAGCGAAGCGCCGTAGAGCAGCATGCCGGACGACAGCGCGCCGAGGACGAAATACTTCAGTCCGGCCTCGGTCGAGCGCACCGAATCCCGGTTGATCGCCGCCACCACGTAGAGCGCCAGCGACTGCAGCTCGAGGCCGAGATAGACCGCGATCAGATCGTTGGCGGAGATCATCATCATCATGCCGAGGGTGGCGATGACGATGAGCACCGGATACTCGAAGCGCTCGAACTTCTGGGCGCGGGCGAAGCCGACAGACATGACGATGGCGACGCCGGAGCCGATGAGCACCAGCACCTTCATCAAGCGGGCGAAGGGATCGAGCACGAAGGCGCCGTTGAAGGTGACGCCGTCGGCGGGCACGAAAAGGACGACGAGCAACGCCACGGCAAGCAGGCCCACGGCCA
>CAWARW010000020.1:0-407157 GCA_963784605.1 uncultured Alphaproteobacteria bacterium | reverse complement strand
GGCGCCAGCCGCATTGCAGGGTAGCTATGTGCGGACGGGATAACCGCTGAAAGCATCTAAGCGGGAAGCCCACCTCAAAACGAGTTCTCCCTTGAGAGCCGTGGAAGACCACCACGTTGATAGGCCGGGTGTGGAAGTGCAGCAATGCATGAAGCTTACCGGTACTAATCGCTCGATTGGCTTGATCGTTCTCATTTTCGCTGCCCGTGGCTCGAACAGAGCCGCGCGGTCGATGGAAAAGACCAACCAGCTTCTTCAACTGCGCTTCGCCGGCCTGGTGGCTATTGCGAGGAGCCTGAACCCGATCCCATTCCGAACTCGGCCGTTAAACTTCTCCGCGCCAATGATACTTCGTCTCAAGACGTGGGAAAGTAGGTCGCTGCCAGGCCTGCCAAGCGCAGTCGTTTGAAAATGCTTTCTTCGAACCTTCTCTTCAGATGCCGTCTTCGATCGCGCCGCCCTTCGGGGCGGCGTTTTCGTTTGTGCGCCCGTCCGCCGCAGGCTTCGATCCGGCGCAATTGTCTGGTAAGGCACGCGCGCGGATCGTGACGGACATGAATCCATGGCGAGTGTGACTGGCGGTAACCGCATCGCTGCGATGTCGGACGATGTGATCGACGCGCCAAGCGCGGCCCGGCTGGTGATGATCCTCATCCTGGTCGGCACGGCGATCCGGCTGGCGCTGGCCGGCGCCACCGGGCTCGGCATGGACGAATCCTATTCGGTCGGCAGCGCCCGGCAGTTCATGCTGAGCTACGTCGACCACGCCCCGCTGCACTACTGGGCGTCAGGGCTGGCGATGCGGCTCTTCCACAGCGAGGCGTCGCTGGTGGTGCGCCTGCCGGCGATCCTGTTCTTCGCCGGCTCGACCTGGCTCATGTATCGCCTGACGGCACGTCTGTTCGGCGCGCGGGCCGGCCTGTGGGCGGCAACCGCGCTCAACGTTGCGCCGGTGTTCACGCTGGCCCACGCGAGCTGGGTGCTGCCCGACGGGCCGCTGATGTTCTTCATGCTGGCGACCACCAATGTGGTGGCGGCGATTTTCCTGGCGGCACCCGAAGTCCGGCGCCCGCTTGCCTGGTGGCTCGCCGCCGGCGTGCTCGGCGGGCTGGCGATGCTGTCGAAATATACCGGCGTCTTCGTCTTCGTCGGGGTGCTCGCCTATGTGCTGACCGTGCCCGCCGCGCGACGATACCTGGCGACGCCGGGGCCGTGGCTCGCCGCGCTCATTGCCCTCATCGTCTTCCTGCCGGCGCTGGTCTGGAACCTGCAGCACGGCGATGTCGGCTTTGCGTTCCAGACGCGGCGCCTGCCGGGCGGCGACGGGATCCACCCGCTGTGGTTCCTGGAATTTCTCGGCGGGCAGGCGCTCTACCTGTTTCCGTTGCTCTGCGTGCCTTTCGCGCTGGCGCTGTGGCGGGCATTGCGGGCCGGCCGACAGGACCCCGGCGCCTGGTTGATGGCGCTGATCGCCGTCGGTCCGTTGGTGCTTTTCAATATCGTCAGCCTGTTCGCGCACAGCCAGCCGCACTGGCCGATGCCGGGCTGGGTCTTCACGATTCCCCTGTTCGGCCGCGATGCGGCGGCGCTTGCCGCCGTGCGGCCGCGGTTCGCCCGCCGCTACATGGCGTGGTCGGCGGGGATCGTCGCGGTCGTCCTCGCCGCGCTGACCTGGCAGACGCTGCGCGGCGGGCTGATCCCGGCCGCATGGGGGCCGAGGGTCGACGTCACGCTCGACCTTGTCGACTGGAGCGGGCTCCGGCCCGCGCTGGCGGCGCGCGGTCTGCTCGGACCCGACGCGGTCGTCGCCTCGCCGATCTGGATGAGCGCCGGCAAGGTCAGCTATGCGTTGGGACCGGATGTTCCGGTGGTTTGTGCCTGCGGCGATCCGCAGCAGTTCCGCTTCCGCTACGACCAGAGCCAGTGGAACGGCCGCGACGTGCCGGTGATCGTGCCGGAGGGGCCGGGGAGCGCACGGCTTTGGGCCGATGCGGCCGCCTTTTTCGACCGGTTCGACCCGCTGCCGCCGGTCGAAATCCAGCGTGGCGGCGGCACGGCGCTGGTCCTCGACGTGAGGATGGGGCGGAACCTGCACATGCCGTCGCCATGACGGGCAAAAAAGCCTGTCGGGGACGTGATTTCGCCCTTCAATTGGGCGTCACAAAGGTCTATATGAAGGCCGCGAACGACGGGCCAGATCGGCCCGTTTTTTGACGCGGGGTGGAGCAGCCCGGTAGCTCGTCAGGCTCATAACCTGAAGGTCATAGGTTCAAATCCTATCCCCGCAACCAAATTTCACACGAAAAGGCCCGCCGTCATCCGGCGGGCCTTTTCGCGTTTCAGGATAGGCGCACCGGCGCCCTGTGCCGATTACGCCGCGGCGCGGTCGGCGGCTGGCCGGCGACGCAGGGCCGCCTTGGCGATCGCCGGCGGCACGTAGTCGGCCTGGTTGAGCCCGACATTGGTGCCCGGCGGCACGATCTCGTCGATGCGGTCGAGCACTTCGTCGCTGAGCCGCACCTCGGCCCCGGCCAGCAGGTCGTCGAGCTGTTGCATGGTACGCGGTCCCAGAATGGCCGAGGTCACGCCCGGATGGGCCATGACGAAGCCCATGGCCATGTGGGTGAGCGACAGCCCGGCCTCTTCGGCGAGCGGGATGAGCCGCTCGACCGCTTCGAGGCTGCGTTCGTCGGACATCTGTTTCGGCATGGCCTTGACGCGCAGCGAGTCCGGCAGCGGCCGGCCCCTGCGATAGCGGCCGGTGAGCAGGCCCTTGGACAAGGGGCTCCATACCAGCGTGCCCATGCCGTAGCGTTCGGCGACCGGCAGCACCTCGCGCTCGATGCCGCGGTCGAGGATCGAATAGGGCGGCTGCTCGGTGCGGAAGCGCGCCAGCCCGCGCCTTTCGGCGACCCATTGCGCCTCGACGATCTCGGAGGCCGGGAAGGTCGAGGAGCCGATGGCCCTGACCTTGCCGGCGCGCATCAGATCGGTCAGCGCCGACAGTGTCTCCTCGATGTCGGTGTCGGGGGCCGGCCGGTGGATCTGGTAGAGGTCGATGTAGTCGGTCTGCAGCCGCCTGAGCGAATCCTCCACCGCGCGCGTGATCCAGCGGCGCGAATTGCCCTGCATGTTCGGGTCGTCGCCCATCGCCCCGTGCACCTTGGTGGCGAGGACGACCGTGTCGCGGCGGCCCTTCAGCGCCTTGCCGACGATTTCCTCGGATTTGCCGGCGCTGTAGCGGTCGGCGGTGTCGACGAAGTTGATGCCGGCATCGAGCGCCTTGTGAATGATGCCGATGCACGCGTCATGATCGGCATTGGCGATGCCGCCGAACATCATGGCGCCCAGGCAATAGGGGCTGACCTTGATGCCGGTTCGGCCGAGGGAACGGTACTGCATGATTTATCTCCTTGTCCGAACCTGTTTCCGGGGCGGTCTCACCACGGGATCGTTCCGTCGTTGCCGGTAAACCCGCCCGTCGGGCCGTCCGGGCCGAGAAGCGCCATGCGCACCGCCTCGCGCGCGCCTTCCTCGACGGTTTCGATGCCGGTGAACCTGTTGAGGTTCGTTTTCGTGAAACCCGGCGAAACGGCGTTGACCTTGATGCCCTCGGGCTCGAGTTCGATCGCCATGGCCAGGGTCAGGGCGTTGAGAGCCGTCTTGGAGGCCGGATAGACCGGCCCGAAAATGGATCTGTAGGAAAAGGACGGATCCGCGTTGCGCGTCAGCGAACCGACGCCGCTCGAGACGTTGACGATACGGGCATTCTGCGACTGGCGCAGAAGCGGCAACATTGCCTGGTAGACCATGAGGACGCCGAAGACATTGGTCTCCCAGACCGCCCGCATCTCGTCGAGCGGGACATTGCTGGCCCGCGTCGTTCTTGCATGTTCCTCGACCGTCTTGCCGGATATCCGGCCCGTATTCGAGATCGCCGCGTTCTGCACCAGCACGTCGAGCCGGCCATAGGCGTTGCGGATGTGCTCGGCCGCCGCGGCGATCGAGGCCTTGTCGGTGACGTCGAGCTGAACGCCATGCGCGTCGCCGCCGATTTCGGCGGCCGCCCTGTCGCCCTTGTCGGGATCGCGCGACCCGACCAGAACCGTCAGGCCCGCCGCAACCAGATCCTTGGCAATCTGCAGGCCGATTCCCTGATTGGCTCCGGTGACCAGGGCAATTGTGGTATCCGTCATTGTCGTTTCCTTTCTCAATGTCATTCGGCCGCCGGGACGCCGGACGCCGCGAGCATCTGCTCGCTCATCGTCCAGAGCCGCCGGGCCGATTGCGGATCGATGGCGTGGGACGTGATCTCGGCCGGCGGCCTGACGGCGCTCATCTGCCGGGGTTCGTCGTCGACGGGCGAAATGTCGTTGTCGAGGAGGTAGACGCCGCCGATCTCGGCAAGAAGCGGGCTGGTGGCCGCGAGCACGATGGTGCTGGCGCCCTGCTCGGGGGTCTTCTTGCCGTTTTCGGGATCGATGATCGGCTTGCCGGTTTCGTCGATCAGTCCCTGCGCCCTGAGGGCATCCTCGCCCGCCGAACTGTTGAGGGTCGTGCCGACCACCACACCCGGATGCACGGCATAGCCGCGAATGCCGTCGTTGGCCCAGCGGCGATCCAGTTCGACGGAAAACAGCACGTTGGCGGTTTTGGACTGGGCATATGCCCTGCCGGGGGCATATCCCTCGGTGAAATGCGGATCCTGCCAGCGGATGTCCGAAAATCTCTGGGCGCCGGACGATACGTTGACGACACGGGCGCCATGGGCGGCACGCAGCGCCGGCAACAGGCCGACGGTCAGCTGGAAATGGCCAAGATGGTTGGTGGCGAACTGCGCCTCGTAGCCGCGCGCATCCGTGGTCCGTTCTTTCGGCGGCGTCAGGCCGGCGCAATTGATCAGGATATGGAGCGGACGGCGTGTTTCGAGCCAGCGGGACACGAAGGCGTCGATCGATGCGGGATCCATGAGATCGAGCTGACCGACCTCAACGCCTGCGATCCCTGCCAGCGATCGAGCGGCCATGTCCGGGTTGCGCGCGACGACCGTGACCGAGGCACCGGCCTTGCAGAGCGCGCGTGTCGTTGCGAGACCGATCCCGGCATGTCCGCCGGTGACGATGGCGTTCCTGCCGGCCAGATCCAGTCCCGCGAGGACGTCATCGGCCGTCGCTGCAGCGGTGAATCCGGTTCCGATCGGGTGTTGCTTGTGGGTCATGGGACGTAAATCCTTGCCTGCGATGAGGAGTGGTCAAAGTCGGCGCGCTGCGCTATCGATGCATAATCGGAACAACACTCCGGTTCATATACGGAACATTGTTCCACTTAGCAAGGGGCAAACTGTGTCTGACGACGCGGCCCGGAAAACCGGCCATTCCGAAAGCGATGCGCGGCGCGGCCGCACCGGCCGGCGCGTGCGCGCCGACGCCCGGCGCAACATCGATGCGCTGCTCCAGGCCGCCATGGCGGTGTTCGCCACCTCCGGCGTCGACGCACCGGTGCGCGAGATCGCCGAGAAGGCCGGGGTCGGCATCGGCACCGTCTATCGCCACTTCCCGCAGCGCGCCGATCTGATTGCGGCCGTGTTCCGCCGCGAGATCGACGCCTGCGCGGACGCGGCGGCGACGCTTGCCGCCGAGCACGAACCGGGCGAGGCGCTGGCGCGCTGGATGCAGCGTTACGTCGATTTCATCGGCACCAAACGCGGGCTTGCCGCCGCGCTTCATTCCGGCGACCCGGCCTACGATCCGCTGCCGGGACACTTCGATCAGCGATTGCGACCGGCGCTGCGCGGGCTGCTCGATGCCGCCGCCGCGGCCGGCGACGTGCGCCCGGACATCGACCCGAACGAGCTGCTGCACGCGGTGGCAAGCCTCGGCACGTCTGCCGGTGGTGTCGGCCTGGCGCCCGCCCGCCGGATGGTTGCGCTGCTGGTCGACGGGCTGCGCTATGGCGCCGGCCAGAGTCCGGCTGCAGGCGCACCGGGCCGGCCTTGAAATCGATTACATCGGGCGTAATGTGCACGCGGCTTCTGCCAGCGCCCGATGTGGCGACGTCCGCCAGGGACAATCGCGATGGCCGAGGTCTCCCGGTCGAATGGCGCGATTGACAGCAATGGAAACGCCATGAAGTACGGCCATTTCGACGACCAGAACCGCGAATACGTCATCACCCGCCCCGACACGCCGCTGCCGTGGATCAACTACATCGGCTGCCAGGACTATTTCGGCATCCTGTCGGCGACCGCCGGGGGCTATTCCTACTATCGCGACGCCCGCAAGCGGCGCATCACCCGCGGGCGCTACAACAACGTGCCGATGGATTTCGGCGGCCGCTACATCTATCTGCGCGACGACGGCAACGGCGATTACTGGTCGCCGTCGTGGATGCCGACGCAGAGCGATCTCGCGTCCTTCGAATGCCGCCATGGCATGGGCTACAGCGTCATTTCGTCGAAGCGGGCCGGGATCGCGGCAAGCACGCGCTATTTCGTTCCGCTCGACGAGACGCTGGAGATCTGGCAGCTGACGCTGACCAACGAGCGCGCGGCCGCCGCCGAGGTCTCGGTCTTCTCCTCGGTCGAATTCTGCCTGTGGGAAGCCAACGACGACGCCACCAACTTCCAGCGCAACTTTTCCACCGGCCAGGTGGAGGTCGTCGACGAGGTCATCTACCACAAGACCGAGTACCGCGAGCGGCGCAACCATTTCGCCTGGTTCGCCTGTTCGGAGAGGATCGCCGGCTACGATACCCAGCGCGAGGCCTTCCTCGGGTCCGTGGCGCGGCTGGGACAGGCCGCGAGGCGGTCGCCGCCGGCGCGTCGCGCCAATTCGATTGCCCACGGCTGGTCGCCGATCGGCTCACACCACGTCAAGGTGAAGCTGGCCGCCGGCGAGAGCAAGCGCATCCAGTTCGTGCTCGGCTATCACGAGAACCCGGACGCGGAGAAATTCGACCCGCCGGGCTCGCAGACCATCAACAAGACGCTGGTCGAGCCCGACGATCGCGAAATTCCGCGACGTCGCCGCCGCCGATGCCGCCTTCGACAGGCTGCGGGCCTATTGGGACGGGCTGCTCGGCGTCTATTCGGTCGCCTCGCCCGACGAGCACATGACCGCATGGTCAACGTCTGGAACGCGTACCAGTGCATGGCGACGTTCAACATGTCGCGCTCGGCCTCGACCTTCGAATCGGGCATCGGCCGCGGCCTCGGCTTCCGCGATTCCAACCAGGACCTGCTCGGCTTCGTCCACATGGTGCCGGAGCGCGCCCGCCAGCGCATTCTCGATCTGGCCGCCACCCAGTTCGACAGCGGCGGCGCCTATCACCAGTACCAGCCGCTGACCAAGAAGGGCAACGACGCGGTCGGCGGCAATTTCAACGACGATCCGCACTGGCTGATCATCGGCGTCGCGCAATACCTCAAGGAGACCGGCGACTTCGCCATCCTCGACGAGCCGGTCGCCTTCGAATTCGACGCCGGGCACGGAGGTGCCGCTCTACGACCATCTCAAGCGCTCGATCGGCTATGCGCTCGACCGGCTCGGGCCGCACGGCCTGCCGCTCATCGGCCGGGCCGACTGGAACGACTGCCTCAACCTCAACTGCTTCTCGACCAATCCGGACGAATCCTTCCAGACGACGGAAAGCAAGGACGGCAAGGTGGCCGAGTCGGTGTTCATCGGCGGGCTGTTCGTGCTGGCGGCGAAGGAGCTGGCGGCGATCGCCCGGCAGACGGGGAGCGGCGGCGGACGCCGAGACCTATCGCGGCGAGGCGGAGAAGATGGAACAGACCGTCCGCCGGCACGGCTGGGACGGCGACTGGTTCCTGCGCGCCTATGACGATTTCGGCCGGAAGGTCGGCTCGCACGAATGCGCCGAGGGCAAGATCTTCATCGAGCCGCAGGGCTTCTGCGCGCTCGCCGGCATCGGCCTCGACGACGGCATGGCGCAGAAGGCGCTCGATTCGGTCGCCACGCATCTCGCCACGCCGCACGGCATCGTCCTGCAGCAGCCGGCCTACTCGCGCTACTACGTCGAGTACGGCGAGATCTCGACCTACCCGCCGGGCTACAAGGAGAACGCCGGCATCTTCTGCCACAACAATCCGTGGGTGATCATCGCCGAGGCCATGCTCGGCAACGGCGACCGGGCGTTCGACTACTACACGCGCATCTGCCCGTCGGCGCGCGAGGCGATCAGCGACGTGCATCGCTGCGAGCCCTACGTCTATGCGCAGATGATCGCCGGGCGCGACGCGCCGACCCACGGCGAGGCCAAGAACTCCTGGCTGACCGGCACCGCCGCCTGGAACTACTACGCCATCACGCAATGGATCCTCGGCATCCGGCCGGAATACGACGGGCTGAGGATCGCTCCGGTGGTGCCGGAAAGCTGGCCGGGCTTCACCGTGAGCCGCACGCTTCCGCGGCGTCGCCTACGCCGTCAGCGTCCGCCGCGCCGGCCCCGGCAACGGCGTCAGGCTGACGGTCGACGGCAAGGCGATCGATGGCACCGTGGTGCCGCCGCCGGCCAAGGGTACCAGGACGGTCACGGTCGAGGCGGTCATCGGCTGAGGCGGCCGCGCGCGCGCCCCGAAAAGAAAACGGCCACATCGCCGTGAGACGATGTGGCCAGTTGGCCGCCGCGAAGACGGGCGGCCGCGACCCGCGTTGATGCCGCGGGCCTATTTGGCGGCGTGACCGCGCAGGGCGGCGGTTTCGTCGGCGCCGAAGGCGACCGACAGCGGCCACAGCTGCCAGATCGCCGACAGCCCGACGACGACATAGACCAGGCGCGCCAGCAGCGAGCCGGCGCCGAAGAGGGTTGCCACCAGGTCGAAGTTGGCCAGGCCGACGAGGCCCCAGTTGAGGCCGCCGACGATCACCAGAATGAGGGTGAGGATGTTGAGCGCTTTCATGTTCGGGTCTCCTGTTTCTTCAGCCAGGCTTCAGCCAGCAACCGGGCGAGGGTTCCTGGCGTTGCCGGTTTGACGTTTGCGGACGGTGCCGCTCGTCCGACCGGCTTTGCATTTAGAGAGAAAGTGCGTCGTCGAAACTCACGTTTTCGTGAGAAGAACAATAGTTTTCATTACAAGACAAAGATGCCAGGATGGATTCACTGCCGGGAAAACGAAGGAGGCCGGATGCTGTCCGAGACGCTGGCGAACGGGCTCGAGGCTTACCGGATCGGAGCGAAGATCCGCGAGCTCAGGCGGCGCAAGAGCATGGGGCTGGTGCAACTCGGCGGGCACACCGGCCTGTCGTCCGGCATGCTTTCCAAGATCGAGCGCGGCCAGCTCTTTCCGACCCTTCCGACGCTGCTGCGCATCGCCCTGGTCTTCGGCGTCGGCCTCGACCATTTCTTCGCCGACAGCGAGACGCGCACCCGGATGGCGGTCGTCCGCAAGAAGGATCGCCTGCGTCTGCCCGACAGCCCGGACGCGAAAGAGCCGGCCTATTTCTTCGAAAGCCTCGATTTCCCGGTGACCGACCGGAAGATGGAGGCCTATTTCGCCGAATTCCCGGTGGGCGGCCAGCGGTCGGCGCCGCACCGGCACGACGGGGCCGAGGTCATCTACGTCCTCAGGGGACAGGTGGTGGTGAGCGTCGCCGACGAGCCGGTTGAGCTTGGCGAGGGCGACGCCATGTACTTCGACCCGTCGGCCCCCCATAGCTACGCCCAGAAGGGGCGGTCGACCGCCGCGGCCATCGTCGTGGTGACGTCATCCTGATGGTGCCAGCCGAATGACCCTCGCCGCCATCGCCGTCCTGATCGGTTTCGTGGCTGCCTGCTTCCTGGCTGCCGCGACGGGAATCCTGTTCAAGCCGGGCCAGTGGTACGAACGGCTGCGAAAGCCGCTGTGGCGGCCGCCGAACCGGCTGTTCGCGCCGGTGTGGACGGTGCTCTATCTGATGATGGCGGTGGCGGGATGGCTGGTATGGCGGACGGCGGGCTTCGGCGGCGGCGCGGTGGCGCTGGCGCTCTATGCCTTGCAGCTTCTCCTCAACGGCCTGTGGACGCCGGTGTTCTTCGGGCTGCACCGGCTCGATCTGGGATTTGCCGTGATCGCCGCCCTGTGGCTGGCCATCGCCGCGACGATCGCCGCCTTCGCGCCGGTCAGCACCGCGGCCGCCCTGCTGCTGATTCCGTACCTGGCGTGGGTGTCCTTCGCCGCGGCGCTGAATTTCGCGGTCTGGCGGCTCAATCGCAACGGCTGACAGGCGGCCGCCGCGGCCCGCCGCGGCCAGCCAGGAGTGGCCGGCGGCGGCGGGATCCGGCGCAAATCCCCGCCCGCTCGGCGGTTGTTCAAACCATCACCCCGGCATTTCGGCGTCACGGCGGCAAAATCGCCCGCACGGCATGGATTTTCCGGGCTATCTCCGTATGATCGCCACCGCATGAGTTCCGATTGCGGCACCGCGAGGCGCATTTGACCGCGCAACCGTCGATCACCACCAGCACGCTCGCCGGCCGGCTCAAGGTTGTGGCGGGGGGGACCTGGACCATCGCTTTCGCGCGCGAGCTGGAGACTCTGGTCGCCGGCTTGCCGGCGCAATCCGGCGACATCGATCTCGCCGCCGTCGAGCGGCTCGACACCTTCGGCGCCTGGCTGCTGGAAGACCTGACGCGCCAGCGCGCCGGCGCGCTGACGCTGGCGTCGGTGCCGGACCGCTTCCGCGGCCTCCTCGACGAGGTCAGCGAGGCCAACCGCGAACTGCCACCCCCGCCGCGCGAACGCAGCGGCGTGATCGCCTTCGTCGAGCTGATCGGCGAGGGGGTCTTCATGGGCGTCCGCGAAATGGTCGAGCTCACCGGCATGCTGGGGGCGGTGACGGCGGCGGCGGCCAATGCGATCGTGCGCCCGCGCTTCTCGCGGCTGACCTCCATCACCCATCATCTCGACCGCGTCGGCTGGCAGGCGATCGGCATCATCGTGCTGATGACCTTCCTGGTCGGCTGCATCATCTCGCAGCAGGGCATCTACAATTTCCGCCGCTTCGGCGCCGAGGACTACGTCGTCAACCTGCTCGGCATCCTGGTGCTGCGCGAAATCGGCGTGCTGCTGGTGACCATCATGGTGGCCGGACGCTCGGGCAGCTCGTATACGGCCGAACTCGGCTCGATGAAGATGCGCGAGGAGGTCGACGCCCTGCGCACGATGGGTGTCGATCCGGCTGACGTGCTGGTGCTGCCGCGGGTGGCGGCGCTGGTCATCGCCATGCCGATCCTCACCTTCCTCGGCTCCATGGCGGCGCTCGTCGGCGGCGGGCTGGTCGCCTGGTTCTATGGCGGCATGAGCCCGGAGATCTTCATCTTCCGGCTGCGCGAGGCGGTCTCGGTGCATGATTTCCTCGTCGGCATGATCAAGGCACCGGCGATGGCGATGGTGGTCGGCGTCATTGCCTGCACCGAAGGCATGCGCGTCGAGGGCAGCGCCGAGTCGCTCGGCCGCAAGACGACCACCTCGGTGGTCAAGTCGATCTTCACGGTGATCGTGCTCGACGGCCTGTTCGCCATGTTCTTCGCCGCGATCGGGTGGTGAGACGATGAACCGGGCGATCAGCGACGACGCCATCATCTCGGTCAGCAACCTGGTTGCCGGCTTCGGCAAGCAGACCGTGCTCAACGGGCTCGATCTCGACGTGCGCGCCGGCGAGATCCTCGGCGTGGTCGGCGGCTCGGGCGCCGGCAAGTCGGTGCTCTTGCGCTCGATCATCGGGCTGAACCGCAAGCGCTCGGGCAAGATCCGCGTGCTCGACGTGGATGCCGACGAAGCCAGCTACGGCGACTGGCGCTCGGTCGAGCGGCGCTGGGGCGTGCTCTTCCAGGGCGGCGCGCTGTTTTCCTCGCTGACGGCGCGGGAGAACATCCAGTTCCCCATGCGCCAGTTCCTCGACCTGCCCGAGAAGCTGATGGACGACCTCGCCGCGGTGAAGCTGGAGCTGGTCGGCCTCAGCCCCAACGACGCCGACAAGCTGCCGTCCGAGCTCTCCGGCGGCATGACCAAGCGCGTGGCGCTGGCGCGGGCCCTGGCGCTCGATCCGGAGATCGTGTTCCTCGACGAACCGACCTCCGGCCTCGACCCGATCGCCGCCGGCGCCTTCGACGTCCTCATCCGCACGCTGCAGCGCACGCTGGGCATTACCGTCTTCATGGTGACCCACGACCTCGACAGCCTCAATGTCGCCTGCGACCGTATCGCGGCGCTGGCGGACGGCAAGATCGTGGTGGAGGGGCCGATGGAGACGCTGCTGGCCTCCGAGCATCCCTGGGTGAAGAGCTATTTCGGCGGCAGACGCGGGCGCACCACCGGTCGCGACGCGCACACCAACCAATAGACGGACGAAACGCCATGGAAATCCGTGCACGCTATTTTATCGTCGGCCTGTTCGTGCTGGTCGTGGCCGCGGGGGTCGTCGGCTTCATCTTCTGGCTCTACAACACCGGCGGCCTCACCCAGCGCACGGACTATCGCGTCAGCTTCGCCGGCTCGGTCTCCGGCCTGGCGCCGGGCTCGCCGGTGCTGTTCAACGGCCTGCAGGTCGGCGAGGTGACCGGGCTGTCGCTGTCGGCGGACGATCCCGGCCTGGTGGTCGCGCGCATCTCCATCGACGCGCGGACGCCGGTGCGCACCGACACCCATGTCGGCATGGATTTCCGCGGCCTGACCGGCACGGCGACGGTGGCGCTCAACGGCGGCTCGGCCACGGCGGCGGCGCCGGTGAGCGAGGATGGCCAGCCGCCGCTGCTGGTCGCCGATCCGAAGTCGATCCAGGACATGGGCGCGGCGGCGCGCGAGGCGCTGACACGGCTCAACGACATCCTGGCCGAGAACGCCGAGCCGCTGAAGGACACCATCGCCAATATCGATGCGTTCTCCGCGGCGCTGGCCAAGAACTCGGACAAGGTCGACACGATCCTGGCCGGGCTGGAGAAATTCGTCGGTGGCGGCAACAAGCCGGAGCCGGTCAGCTATGAATTGACCGCGCCGACCGAATTCCCCGACATCGCGGCGCTGCCGACCGGCCAGCTCACCATCCCGGCGCCGACGACCATCGTGGCGCTCGATACCCAGCGCATCATGCTGCGCAGCGCCGACGGGCTGACGCCGGCCTTCGAGGACTTCCGCTTCGCCGACAGCATTCCGCTGATCGTGCAGTCGCGGCTGAGCCAGGGCTTCGAGAATGCCGGCGATCCGCGCGTCGGCACCGATACCAGCGGCATCGCCGGCGACTTCCAGCTGCTGATCAACATCCGCAAGTTCGAGATGGCGACGATCGGCGAGCCGACCGCCGAGGTGTCGCTGATGGCCAAGCTGCTCGATAACGGCGGAGCGGTGATCGACGCCAAGCTGTTCGAGGCGAGCGGGCCGGTCAGCGACATCGAGAAGCCGGCGGTGATCGCCAAGGCGATCGACGGCGCCTTCGGCAAGGCATCGACCGACCTCATCGTCTGGGCGCTGGGCGCCATGAGCGATTCGGAAGCCGGTGGTGGTGCGGGTGGCGGCGACCAGAACGGCGGCGCCCAGAACGGCGGCGACCAGAACGGCGGTGACCAGAACGGCGGCGCCCCGTCCATGCAGACCCCCGAGCCGCCGGCCGATGCAGCCCCGGCGGACAGTGCCCCGCCGGCCGACGCAGCGCCGCCGGCGGATGCTCCGCCTGCCGATGCCGCCCCGGCGGGGGCCGCGCCGGCTACCGGGCAATAAGCGGTCAGTCGCGTGCGGCGGTAGCGGTCATCGCCGCGCGCGTGGCGAAGACGGCGAACCAGCCGGTGAGCCGCGGCCGTCCGCTGCGCCAGCCGAGATCGGCGAAGCGGAAATCGACATAGGCCAGCGCGCAGGCGGCGGCGATGGTGCCGACGTCGACGCGCGGGGCGAAGCCGGCGGCGCTCTGTTCCATGCGGTCGAGCGCCTTGATCACCTTGTCGTGCTGGCCGTCGCGCCACGCCGGCCACAGCTTGTCGGCCGGCCGCAGCGATGTCTCGTAGCGTTCGAGCAGGGCCGCATCGAGCAGGCCGTCGGCGAGCGCCTGATCGGTCAGTGTCTGCCAGCGGGCGGGACCGGCGGCCGGGATCAGCCGGCCGCCGCTGGCGAGCGCATCGAGGTATTCGACGATCACGCGGCTGTCGAACAGGATCATGCCATCGTCGGTGACCAGGGTCGGCACCTTGCCGAGCGGATTGTCGGCAATCACCGGGGCGGTGCGCACGATCGGGCTGACCTTGGCCGGGATCAGTTCGATCCGGTCGGCAAGGCCGAGTTCGAGGGCGACGACCATGACCTTGCGGACATACGGCGAGGTGGTGGAGTGGTAGAGCTTCATGGCTGTCTCCCCGGCGCGGACGTGTGGTTGGCTGTTGCTCTACGGCGTGGCCCAGCGGCCGGCAAGAGCCCGGTTGACGAAGACGATCGCGCTAAATACGGCGGAAATTCTTAATCGCCCGGTGAGGAGAGCCGTGCTCCACGTGGCGGGAAACAGGGAGGCACACATGACCGGCATCACACGCAGGCTCACGCTCCGAACGGCCGGCTTTGCCGCGCTCGCTGCCATCGGCCTTGGCACGCCGGCGGCGCGGGCCGCCGAGGTCGGTCTTCAGGACGAGGCGCACAAGGCCGTCGGCGCATGGGTCGCGGCGGTCACCGGTGGCGACCGGACCGCCGTGGCGGCGCTGCTTGCGCCCGAGTTCCAGCTCGTCCGCGACAACGGCGTTGCCTACGACCGCGCCGAGTATCTTGACGGCGGGCTGCCGAAGATCGCCGCGCCGCCGCCGGTGAGCGAGCTGGTCGCCACCGGCGAAGGCGATGTAATGGTCGTCCGCTACGTGCTGACGATCGATGCAACGGTCAACGGGGCCACCATGCAGGCCCGGGCGCCGCGTCTGACGGTGTTCCGCCGCGTCGCCGGGAAATGGACGGTCTCGGCCCACGCCAATTTCGCGGCGATCGGCAAATAGCCCGCAGCCGGTCTTCGGCCTGGCGCGGGCAAGGAGATCCGTTTTCCACCATCGTCCGATCCCGTAAGCTCCCGGCATTCAACCGGGGGGCGACGACATGGCTGACACGCGTACGGAACGGGAGAAGCTGCTGGCCGGGGACTGGTATCTCGGTCCCGATCCCGAACTCAACGCGCTTCAGAACACGGCCCGCGAGCGGCTGCGCCGGTTCAACGATACGCCGCGGAGCGATCCCGACGCGCGCATCGCGGCGCTGAGCGAACTCCTGGACAAGCCGGCCGAGTGCTGGGTCGAGTCGCCGTTCACCTGCGAATTCGGCATCAACATCACCCTCGGCCATATGGTCTTTGTCAACGTCAACTGCACCTTTCTCAACTCGGGTCCCATCGCCATCGGCGAGCGCACCGCGGTGGGGCCGTGTGTCCAGTTGCTGACTCCCATTCATCCGCTCGACCCGGTCGATCGCATCATCCCGGCAGACGGCCCGCCGGGGCACCGCGCCGTCAGTCGCGTTCTGCCGGTCACCATCGGCAGCGACTGCTGGCTCGGTGCGGGTGTCATCGTCATGCCGGGGGTGACCATTGGCGACGGCACGACCGTCGGTGCCGGCAGCATCGTGACCAAGTCCTTGCCGGCGCATGTGGTCGCGGTCGGCAATCCGGCGCGTGTCGTGCGCCAGCTCGATCCGGCGCGCTGCCGCTTTGGGGATGAGGCGGGAAGGCGCTAGACTGCCGGCTCAAGAAACGGCGGGAACCCAGCCCATGTCGCAAAGCGTCGCCAACCGCGAGGGCGCGGAAATTCATCATCTGAGGAACGCACCCGACCAGCCCCACAATCCCGGCATCCCGTTCGATGCCGAGCCGGTGGCCGACGTGCGCGTCAATCTCTCGGCGGTGGAGCGGCGCGCGGCGACGCTGCCCAAGCGGCGGACGGTCAAGAAGGCCCACCAGGCGGCCTGGCTGGTGAAGGCACTGGAATGCATCGACCTCACCACGCTTTCCGGCGACGACACCGACGGCCGGGTGCGCCGGCTCTGCGCCAAGGCGTGGCATCCGCTGCGCGCCGATATCCAGGAGGCCCTGGGCCTGAGCGACCGGCGGATCACCACCGGCGCGGTCTGCGTCTACCATCGCTTCGTCGCCGACTGCGAAGGCGGCGCTGGAAGGCTCCGGCATTCCGGTGGCGGCCGTCTCGACGGCGTTCCCGGCCGGCCTCGCGCCCTTCGACACCCGGCTCGCCGAGGTCAAGGCATCGGTCGCCGATGGCGCCGACGAGATCGACATCGTCATCACCCGCGAGCACGTGCTGACCGGCAACTGGCAGGCGCTCTATGACGAGGTGAAGGCCTTCAAGGAGGCTTGCGGCCCGGCGCACATGAAGACCATCCTGGGCACCGGCGACCTCAAGACGCTGCGCAACGTCGGGCGCGCCTCGCTGGTCGCGATGATGGCCGGCAGCGACTTCATCAAGACCTCGACCGGCAAGGAGGGCGTCAACGCCACGCTCCCCGTGGCGCTGGTCATGGTGCGCGCCATCCGCGCCTATCGCGAGATGACCGGCAACACCGTCGGCTTCAAGCCGGCCGGGGGCATTTCGACCGCCAAGGACGCCATGAGCTTCCAGTTCGTGATGAAGGAGGAGCTCGGCACCATGTGGCTGCAGCCCGGCCTCTTCCGCATCGGCGCCTCGTCGCTGCTCGCCGACATCGAGCGCCAGCTCGAATATTACGTCACCGGCCGCTACGCCTCCTTCGACCATCACGCCCTGGCGTGAAAGGAACCAATGCCATGTCCATCGCTGAAATCCTCGACACCATGGACTATGGAACGGCGCCGGAAAGCGACACCGAGGCGCGCGCGTGGATCGCCAAGCGCGTCGCGGGCGTTGGCCACTTCATCAATGGCGGATGGGTAAAACCCGAGGCCGATCAATGGTTTGATACCAGCGATCCGTCCACCGGCGCGGTCATCATGAAGCTGGCGGAGGGGGGTGCGGCGGACGTCGATGCCGCGGTCAAGGCGGCGCGCAAGGCACAAGGCCCGCTGGGCGCGGCTGCCGGGCCATGAACGGGCGAAATATCTCTACGCCATCGCCCGGCTGATCCAGCGCCACAGCCGGCTGTTCGCCGTGCTCGAAGCGATCGACAACGGCAAGCCGATCCGCGAGACGCGCGACATCGACATTCCGCTGGTGGCGCGGCACTTCTACCACCATGCCGGCTGGGCCGAGCTGATGGACACCGAGCTCGCCGACCGCATGCCGGTCGGCGTCTGCGGCCAGATCATCCCGTGGAATTTTCCGCTGCTGATGCTGGCCTGGAAGATCGCGCCGGCGATCGCGCTCGGCAACACCAGCGTGCTCAAGCCGGCGGAGTTCACCTCGCTGTCGGCGCTGCTGTTTGCCGAGATCTGCGAGATGGCCGGGCTGCCCAAGGGCGTGGTCAATGTGGTGACCGGCGACGGCGCCACCGGCGAGCTGATCGTCAATCATCCCGACATCGACAAGATCGCCTTCACCGGCTCGACCGAGGTCGGCCGCAAGATCCGCGAGGCGACGGCCGGCTCGGGCAAGTCGCTGACGCTGGAGCTTGGCGGCAAGTCGCCGTTCATCGTCTTCGACGACGCCGATCTCGATTCGGCGGTCGAGGGCGTGGTCGACGCCATCTGGTTCAATCAGGGCCAGGTCTGCTGCGCCGGCTCGCGCCTGCTGGTGCAGGAGGGCATCCACGAGGCGCTGGTCGCCAAGCTGAAGGCGCGGCTGGAGACGCTGCGCGTCGGGCCGCCGCTCGACAAGACCATCGACATCGGCGCCATCGTCGCGCCCGTGCAGCTCGAGCGCATCCGGCGGCTGGTCGAACAAGGCGTGGCGGAGGGGGCGCAGCTCTTCCAGGGCAGCGCGCCGCTGCCCGGCAGCGGCTGCTATTTCCCGCCGACGCTGCTGACCCACGTCGAGCCGGCCTCGACCGTGGCGCGGGTGGAGATCTTCGGTCCGGTGGTGGTCGAGATGACCTTCCGCACGCCGGAAGAAGCCGTGCAGCTCGCCAACAACACCGAATACGGGCTGGCCGCCAGCGTCTGGTCGGAATCGGTCAACCTCGCGCTCGATATCGCGCCGAAGCTCAAATGCGGCGTGGTGTGGGTGAATTCCACCAACCTGTTCGACGCTTCCTCCGGCTTCGGCGGCTACAAGGAATCGGGCTACGGCCGCGAGGGCGGGCGCGAAGGCGTGGCCGCCTATACCCGGCCGCGCTGGATGAAATCGGCGAAGCGGCTGAGCGAAACGGCGCCGGTCAAGCCCGAGATGGGGCTGGAGCTGGTCGGCGGCGGCATCGACCGCACCGCCAAGCTCTACATCGGCGGCAAGCAGGCGCGGCCCGACGGCGGCTATTCGCGTGGCGTCGCCTCGCCCGCCGGCAAGCTCGTCGGCGAGGTGGGCGAGGGCAACCGCAAGGACATCCGCGACGCGGTCGAAGCGGCGCGCAAGATCGCGCCGAAATGGGCGGCGACCTCGGAGCACAATCGCGCGCAGATCCTCTACTACATCGCCGAGAACCTCGACGCGCGGGCGGCCGAGTTCGCCGACCGGCTGCGGCTCCTGCGCGGCGTCAAGAGCGCCAAGACGCGGCTCGAGGTGGACGCCTCGGTGCATCGCCTGTTCCAGTGGGGCGCCTGGGCCGACAAATACGAAGGCGCGGTGCATCGCCCGCCCTTCCGCGGGCTGGCGCTGGCCATGAACGAGCCGCTCGGCGTCATCGGCATCGCCTGTCCGGAAGAGCCGGGCCTCATCGCCTTCGTGTCGCTGATGGGCGCGGCGATCGCCGCCGGCAACGCGGTCGTCATGGTGCCGTCGGAAGCGCAGGCGCTGATCGCCACCGACCTCTACCAGGTGCTCGACACCTCCGATGTGCCCGGCGGCGTGGTCAACATCGTCACCGGCGACAAGGGCGGGCTGGCGCTGGAACTGGCCAAGCACGATGCGGTCGATGCGCTCTGGTTCTTCGGCAACGCCGACCGCGCCGCGGCGCTGGAGAAGGCGTCGGCCGGCAACCTCAAGCAGACCTGGTGCGAGACGGTGCGGCGCGACTGGGACGACGCCGCGATCGGCGGCGGGCGCGAGCTGCTCGCCCACGCCACCCAGGTCAAGAACATCTGGATTCCGTACGGAGAGTAGGCGTCAGGCTGCTTTTTGGGGGATCGTTCCATGCAATGGGTGCTGTTGTTCTTCGCGGCCGTGGCCGCGGCGATTGCGGTCTTGCTGGTGTGGGCGCGCTCGCGGGCGGCCTCCGAGATGGCCGCCATGGCGGCGACGGAAACCAGCGCTGCGCGTGACGTCGCCGGCAAGGCGCCGGGCACGCTGGTCGAGCTCAAGGGACAGTTCCGCTGTTCCGCCCCGCTGACCTCGGAGTTCGCGCAAAGACCCTGCGTCTGGTATCGCGTCCTCACCGAGCGCGAGGTGGAGAAGCGGCAGACCGGCTCGGACGGCAAGGTCGAAACGCGGCGCGAATACGAGACCGAGAGCGACATCGTCAAATCCGCGCAGGGGGTCGTCATCGCGGACGCCACGGGCTCGGTCGGCGTGGACTTCGACGGCGCCAAGGTCGAGGGCGAGCAGGTCCATCGCCGCACGGAGGCGGCCGGTCTCGGTCAGTCTCTGGTGAGCGGGCTGCTTGGCGCCGGCACGCTCGGCCATCGCTATACCGAGTGGGTGGTTGCCGCCGACATTCCGATCTATCTGCTCGGCACGGTCCAGGCCGGTGGCAGGATCGGCAAGTCGAGCGACAAGAAGCAGCCCTTCGTCATCAGCATCAAGTCGGAGGAGGAGCGCTCCCGCTCGCTCGGCCGCTCGCGCACCTGGGAGATGGTCGGCGCGGTCGTTGCCGGGCTGATCGCCGTCGGGCTGGTCGCCGGCGCGATCGCGGTGTGGGGGCAATAGCGGCATGAGCGACGACGACGCAGCAACCAGCGGCGCCGTCCTGCGGCTGGCGGCCGATCTCGGCAGCCGCTATCTCGCCGGACTGGACGGACGGTCGGTGGCGCCCGGGGACGATGCGCTCGCCGGCCTTGCCGCTCTCGACCGGCCCTTGCCGGAGGACCCGGCGCCCGCCGATGCGGTGGTCCGCGAACTCGACCGGGTGGGGTCGCCGGCGACGGTGGCGTCGGCTGGCGGCCGCTATTTCGGCTTCGTCATCGGCGGCAGCCTGCCGGCGGCGCTCGGCGCGTCGGTGCTTGCCGCGGCGTGGGACCAGAACGCCGGGCTTCACGTTGCCTCCCCGGCAGCCGGGGCAGTCGAGGCGGTGGCGGCGAAATGGACCCTCGACGTGCTTGGCCTGCCGGCGGATGCGGCGGTCGGCTTCGCCACCGGCGCGACCGTGGCAAACCTGACGGCGCTCGCCGCGGCCCGCCACGCCCTCCTCGCCAGGGCCGGCTGGGATGTGGAGGAGCAGGGGCTGTTCGGGGCGCCGCCGATCGACGTCGTCGTCGGCGAGGAAGTCCACGTCAGCCTGCTGAAGGCGCTGGCGCTGCTCGGGCTCGGCCGGACGCGGGTCATCCGCGTTCCCGTCGACGGCGAGGGCCGCATGCGCGCCGACGCGCTGCCGGCGCTGCGCCCGGCCACGATCGTTTGCCTGCAGGCCGGCAATGTGAACAGCGGCGCGTTCGATCCCCTGCGCGAGCTGACGGAGCGCGCGCACACGGCCGGCGCGTGGGTCCATGTCGATGGCGCCTTCGGCCTGTGGGCGGCGGCGTCGCCGTCTCTGCGGCACCTGGCGGAGGGCATCGAGCTTGCCAATTCGTGGGCGACCGACGCGCACAAGTGGCTGAACGTGCCTTACGATTCGGGGCTGGCCATCGTGCGCCAGGCGAGCGCGCTGGTCGGCGCGATGGCAAGCAGCGCCGCCTATCTGGTCGCCGATGGCGAGCGCGACGGCTTTGCCTTCGTTCCGGAGATGTCGCGGCGGGCGCGCGGCGTCGAGGTGTGGGCGGCGCTGAGGTCGCTCGGCCGCCGAGGCGTCGCCGACCTGGTCGAGGGCTGCGTTGCCCATGCCCGGCGGCTTGCCGAAGGCCTCAGGGCCGGCGGATGTCGCATCCTCAACGAGGTCGTGCTCAACCAGGTGCTGGTATCGTTCGGCGATGCCGAGCGCACCCGGCGGGTCATCGCGGCGGTGCAGCGCGACGGCACCTGCTGGTGCGGCGGCACCGTCTGGCAGGGCCAGACGGCGATGCGGGTCAGCGTGTCGTCATGGGCGACCACGGCGGCGGACATCGAGCGCAGCGTCGCCGCCATTCTCAAGGCCGCCGCGGCGACCAACTGAGACCGCGCCTGCCCGGATCAGTCGGCCATCACCATGGCCGGCTGCTCTTCCGGCTTGCGGGCGCCGGCGGGGGCCGGGCCGAACTTCTTGTAGCGCAGCATGAGCAGCAGCGGCAGCGCGCACAGCGTGATCAGGAACATCGCCTTGAAGTCGTCGAGGTAGGCGATCATCAGCGACTGCTGGGTGACCAGCCCGTCGAGCTGGGCGGCGGTCTGGGCGCCGGCCGGCGTGGCCAGCATCTGCGGATTGACGCCGAGCGCCCCGATGTTCGGATTGAACAGGTTGATCTGCGCGGCGAGGTCGGCGTGGTTGACCTGCAGGTTGCTGGTCAACAGCGCCGCCATGATCGAGATGCCGATCGACGAGCCGATGTTGCGGATGAGGTTGAACAGGCCGGAGGCTTCCGTCCTGAGCTGCGGTTCGAGCGTCTGGAAGGCGACGGTCGACAGCGGCACGAAGACGAAGCCGAGGCCGAAGCCCTGGGTGACGCCGGAGGTGACCAGCGGCCAGTAGTCCATGCCGATGTCGAAGGACGTCATCTGGTAGAGCGAAAGGGCCGTCATCGACAGGCCGAAGCCGACCAGAAGGCGCGGGTCGATCTTGCCGACCAGACGGCCGACGACAACCATCGCCGCCATGGTGCCGAGCCCGCGCGGCGCCAGGACCAGGCCGGTGGTGATGATCGGATAGCCCATCAGGTTCTGCAGCATCGGCGGCAGCAGCGCCATGGTGGCGAGCAGCACGACGCCGACGATGAAGATGAGGATCAGCGCCGAGGTGAAGTTGCGGTCGACGAACAGGCCGCGGTCGAGGAACGGCTCCTTGTGGGTGACCGTGTGCACCAGGAACATCCAGGCCGCGGCGATGGAGATGCCCATTTCGACCAGCACTTCCGGCGATCTGAACCAATCGAGCTCGGAGCCGCGGTCGAGCATGAGCTGCAGCGCGCCGATGGCGATGGCGAGCAGGCCGAAGCCGACGAAATCGAACTTGCGGATGCGGCGCACGGTGTCCGGCATGAACAGCAGAATGCCGGTGAGCGCCGCCATGCCGACCGGGACGTTGATGTAGAACACCCAGCGCCAGTTGAAATTGTCGGTGAGGTAGGCGCCGATGACCGGGCCGAGGATCGGCGCGATCATGATGCCCATGCCCCACACCGCCATGGCCTGGCCGTGGCGCTCGCGCGGGTTGATGTCGAGAATGGTCGACTGCGACAGCGGCGCCAGCGCCGCGCCGAAGGCGCCCTGCATGACGCGGAACAGCACCATCTCGTCGAGGCCGAGCGCAGTGCCGCACAGCGCCGAGGAGGCGACGAAGCCGGCGACGCAGATGGCGAACAGCTTCTTGCGGCCGATGTTGTCGGACAGCCAGCCGGTGATCGGCGTGGCGATCGCCTGGGCGACGATGTAGGAGGTCAGCACCCAGGTGACGGTCTCCTGGTCGGCGCCGAGGCTCGCCTGCATGTGGGGCAGGGCGACGTTGGCGATGGTCATGTCAAGGATGACCATGATCATCGCGATCATCACCGAGCCGGTGATGAGAGCGCGATGCTTCACTTCCTTGAAAGGCTGGCCGTGTGCGTCGGTGCCGCTCATGGATGCTGACTCGGAAAGGCGAAGGGTCGGTGGACCGCCGCGCTACTTCGCGGCGGTCTTGGTCGGGGTGCTCTCGGTGTCGACCGAGACGTAGGCGCTGAGGCCGATGCGCAGCGGCACGCCGGGATCGGGATTGTCGAAGCGGATGCGCACGGGCACGCGCTGGACGACCTTGACCCAGTTGCCGGTGGCGTTCTGTGCCGGCAGCAGCGAGAACTCCGAGCCGGTGCCGGCGCCGACGCTGGCCACTTCACCCTTGAAGGTGTGGCCGGGATAGGCGTCGATCGACACCGTCGCGGTCTGGCCGGCCCGCATGGCGGCGAGCTCGGTCTCCTTGAAGTTCGCCTCGATCCAGGTCGTGCCGCTCTCGACCAGGCTCGCCACGGCCACCGAGGGCGTGACGTACTGGCCGACGAGCATGCGGTCGGACTGGGCGATGACGCCGGCGGCCGGGGCGCGCACCTCGGTGTTCTTGAGGTCGAGCGCGGCCTGATCGCGCCGGGCGAGCGCCGCCAGCACCAGCGGATGCTTGTCGGTCTCGATGGTCGGGTCGCCGCCGAGCGCGGCGCGCGCCGAGGCGATGTCCTGCTCGGTCTTGCTCAGGGTCTGTTCGGCGCTGCGCAGGTCGTTCTGGGCGGTGTCGAAGGCCGCCTGCGAGGCGACGCCCGACTTGAGCAGGCCCTGCTGGCGGTCGAAGGCCTTGCGCTTGTAGTCGACATCGTCCTGGGCCGCCTTGTTGGCGGAGACCGCCTGCTGGTAGGCGGCGCGCATCTGCTCGACCTGGAGCCGGGCGGTGGCCAGCGCCGCCTCGGCGCCGGCGAGCGCGATGCGATAGGGCTCGGGATCGATGCGGAAGAGCAGATCGCCCGCCGCCACCGCCTGGTTCTCGATGGCGTCGACCGAGACGATGCGGCCCGACACGTCGGCATAGACGGTGACGCGATCCTGCTGGATATAGGCGTTGTCGGTCGACACATAGCGGCCGCCGGACAGCCAGAAATAGCCGCCGACAAGGATCAGCAACACCGGCACCGATGCCATGAGGAGGTAGCGGCGGATATTGCGGCGCGGCTTGGCGGGCGGCGCTGCCGGCGCTGCTGGCGCCGGCGTGACGCTGCCCGGCGCCGCTCCGCGCTGCGGAGCGTTCGGAGTTCCCCCATCGGCACTCATGACGTGACGCTTTCTCTGTGGGATTGAGTGGTATCGGTTGTGGGTTTGGCAGCCTGGTCCGCCGGACCCGCATTGTGGACGAGGTTGGCGCGGATTCGTGTCAGGATGTCGACCGCGAGCTCGACCTCTTCCTCGCTGATCCCGTTCAGCACGTCGCTGTAGCAGGACGCCGCGACGGTGCGGAACCGGTCGACCAGCGGGCGCGCCGCCTCGGTCAGGTTCAGGCGTTTCACCCGGCGGTCGACCGGATCGGGGCGGCGCTCGATGAGATGGGCCGCTTCCATGCGATCGATCTGGCGCGACAGCGTGATCGGCTCCATATCCATCATCTCGGCCAGGGTCGCCTGGTGCAGCGGCTCTTCGCCGAGCATCTCGGCGCGCGAGACGGCAGCGAGGACGCGCCACTGGGCGCTGGTCAGGCCGACGGTATGCGCCCGCTGATCGATGCGGCGGCGCAAGAGACGACTGACGTCGTGGACCAAGAGCCCGATGCCCTTGGCGGGCGGCATGTGAGTGTTTTGCATGACAGCGATATAATAAGCTCCCTTATTATAATCAAGCTTGCAAATTTGTCACATCAGCCATGCATTTAACGAAAGGTTAAGCCGCCGCCGCTGCCCTGCTGGGGCGCCGGGCGCGGGGGCCGCCGCGGGCCCGGCAGCGCCGGTGTTGCGACCGGGGTAGCGGAGCGGCGGCAAAGACGCTATCGATCCGGCCAATTTCCAAGGGCTCGCCGACCCGCGCGGGCCACACCATCTAGACGATGCCATGAACGACACAGCCACGCCGGCCACTGCCAAGACCGTCTATCCGCCCGCCGATCCCTCGCCGAGCTTTCCGCGCATCGAGGAAGCCATCGGCGCGGCCTGGGAGGCCGAGAAGACCTTCCAGCGGTCGATCGAGCAGCGGCGCGAGCAGGGGGCGGCGGAATACGTCTTCTATGACGGGCCGCCCTTCGCCAACGGCCTGCCGCACTACGGGCACATCGTCACCGGCTTCGTCAAGGACGTGGTGCCGCGCTACCAGACCATGCGCGGCAAGATGGTCGAGCGGCGCTTCGGCTGGGACTGCCACGGCCTGCCGGCGGAGCTGCACTCGGAGAAGGAGCTGCGGCTGAACGGCCGCGCCGAGATCACCGCCTACGGCATGGCACGCTTCAACGAGCATTGCCGGACCTCGGTGATGCAGTTCCGCAGCGACTGGGAATACTACGTCAACCGCTCGGCGCGCTGGGTCGACTTCGACAACGACTACCGCACGATGGATCTCTCCTACATGGAGAGCACCATCTGGGCGTTCAAACAGCTGTGGGACAAAGGGCTGGTCTACGAGGGCTACCGGGTGGTGCCCTATTCGTGGGCGGCGCAGACGCCGCTGTCGCAATCCGAGACCCGGCTCGACAATTCCTATCGGGCCCGCCAGGACCCGGCGCTGACGGTCGGCTTCCTGCTTGACGGCGACACCAACACGCGGCTGCTCGCGTGGACGACGACGCCATGGACGCTGCCCTCCAACATGGGCCTGGCGGTGGCGCCCGACGCCGACTACGCGGTGATGGAGAAGGACGGCGCCCGGCTGATCCTGGCGGAAAGCTCGGTCGAGCACTACGCGCCGGAACTGGAAGGCTATCGCACGATCGGCGGCCTCAAGGGCATCGATCTGGTCGGGCGCACCTATCAGCCGCTCTTTCCCTTCTTCGCGGCCGAGAAGGAGAACGGCGCCTTCCGCGTCATCGCCGGCGATTTCATCGAGATGGGCGAGGGCACCGGCGTCGTCCACATCGCGCCGGCCTTCGGCGAGGACGACCTGAACGTCGGCCAGAAGGAAGGCCTGCCGGTGGTCGATCCGGTGGACCTGGCGGGCAACTTCACCGGCGAGGTGCCGCCCTACGCCGGGCAGAACGTGTTCGAGGCCAACAAGCCGATCATCCGCGACCTCAAGGAAGCCGGCGTCGTCTTCCGCCACGAAACCTACGATCACAACTACCCGCATTGCTGGCGCACCGACCAGCCGCTGATCTACAAGGCGATGCCGTCCTGGTACGTCGCGGTGACCAAGTTCCGCGACCGCATGGTGGAGCTCAACAAGGACATCACCTGGGTGCCGAGCCACGTCGGCGACGGCATCTTCGGCAACTGGCTGGCCAATGCGCGCGACTGGAACATCGGCCGCAACCGCTTCTGGGGGGCGCCGATCCCGGTGTGGAAGTCGGACGATCCGAATTATCCGCGCACGGACTGCTATGGCTCGCTGGACGAGCTGGAGCGCGACTTCGGCGTGCGGCCGAAGGAGCTGCACCGGCCGTGGATCGACGAGCTGACGCGCCCCAACCCGGACGACCCGACCGGCAAGTCGACGATGCGGCGCGTGCCGGACGTGCTCGACTGCTGGTTCGAATCGGGCTCGATGCCGTTCTGCCAGGTGCATTACCCGTTCGAGAACAAGGACTGGTTCGACAGCCACTTCCCCGGCGATTTCATCGTCGAATACGTCGGCCAGACGCGCGGCTGGTTCTACACGCTGATGGTGATGTCGACGGCGCTGTTCGATCGCGCCCCGTTCCGCTCGGCGATCTGCCACGGCATCGTTCTCGACGAGAACAAGCAGAAGCTGTCGAAACGGCTGAAGAACTATCCCGACCCGGTCGAGGTGTTCAACACCTACGGCGCCGACGCGCTGCGCTGGTACATGATGTCGTCGCCGCTGATGTCGGGCGGCGACCTCGCCATGCCGAGGGACGGCAAGGCGATCGGCGAGGCGGTGCGCGCGGTGATGCTGCCGATGTGGAACGCCTATTCGTTCTTCACGCTCTACGCCAACATCGACGGCATCAAGGGCAAGCTGATCACCTCGGCCGAGGCGGAGCTCGACCGCTACATCCTCGGCAAGACGGCGGAGCTGGTCACCGCGGTGGAGACGGCGGTCGACGGGCTCGACCTCGCCGGCGGTTGCGCCGCGCTGCCGCCGTTCATCGAGGCGCTCAACAACTGGTACATCCGCCGGTCGCGCGAGCGCTTCTGGAAATCCGAGAAGGACGCCGACAAGACGGCGGCCTATGACACGCTCTACACGGTGCTGGTGACGCTGATGCGCACCATGGCGCCGTTCCTGCCCTATCTCACCGACGCCATCCACCGGGCGCTGGTGGACGGCAAGAGCGTGCACCTGGAGGACTGGCCGGAGGCGGGGGCCTTCGCCGTCGATGCCGATCTGGTCAAGCGCATGGACCTGGCGCGGGAGGTATGCTCGGCGGCGGCCTCGATCCGCACGGCGAAGAACCTGCGCAACCGCCTGCCGCTGCGACGCTGACCGTTGCCCATCCCGAACCAGGCGATCCTGGCGCCGCTGCACCGCGACGTCATCGCCGAGGAGGCGAACGTGAAAGAAGTCGTCTTCGCCGACGAGCCGTCGGAGCTTGGCGCCGAAGTGCTGGTGGTCAATCCGCGCATCGTCGGCAAGCGGCTCGGTTCGGCGATGAAGGATGTGCTTGCGGCAGCCGAAGGCGGGCCAATTGGACACGCCTTCGACGATGGTGCCGCGTGATGGTCGCCGGCAATCGCATCGCAGGCGCGACGAATACCAGCTGTCGCTTCCAGCGAAGGAAGGCCTTGCCGCTGCGCCCTTCGACGGCAATGCCGGCGTGGTGGTGCTTGACACCAACGTGACGCCGGAGCTCGAACGCGAGGGCCTGGCGCGCGACTTCATCCGCCTGATCCAGGTGGCGCGCAAGGACGCCGGCTTCAACGTCGCCGACCGTATCGCCATCGCGGTGAAGGCGGGGCCGGTGGCCGCAGCGGCCATCGACGCCTATCGCGATACGGTGCAAGCCGAGACGCTCGCCGTCGCGCTCGACTTCGCCGATGCGCCGGCCGGTTCGCTATCGGACGGCAAGCTCGGCGACGAGGCGATCAGGATCGGCGTCAGGGTCGCGTCGTAAGCTTTGAGCCGGCGAGGCCCCGGATCCGCGCTGCACCGTTTCACGCTGCAGCGCGTCCGGGGAACGGAGCCGGCCGCAGCCGAGGATGAACCGGTTGGCTACACCGCGCCTTCGCCCTCGGCGATTTCCATGTCGGTCGGCGGAATGGGCTCGGAGCGGCCGAAGCGGCCGAGGGTGTCGCGGCGGATGAAGAGGATCGCCATGGCGACGAGCGCCGAGAGCGCCGAGACGGTGAAGGTCGTCTGCGGCCCGGCAAGCTCGGCGATCTTGGGCGCCGCATAGGGCGCGATCACCCCGGCGAACCAGCGGACGAAATTGTAGCCGGCCGAGGCGACCGGACGCGGCGCGGTGGAAACCTCCAGCGCCATCTCGGTGTAGACGGTGTTGTTGATGCCCATCAGCGCGCCGGAGAGCACGACCGCGGCGACGATCCACGCCGGCGAGCCGAAGGCGATGACCATGAGCAGGCCGGCGAAGAGGATGAGGCAGGTGCCGGCGAGCGTCACCTCGCTGAAGCGCGCCTGCAGGCGCGGCGCCACCAGCACCGAGAACACCGCCAGCAGGATGCCCCAGCCGCAGAAGATGAGGCCGACGGCATGCGGCGACATCATCAGCACGAAGGGCGCGAAGGCGAGCACGGTGAAGAAGGCGTAGTTGTAGAAGAAGGCGCTGACCGCGGTGGTGAACAGGCCGGGGTGGCCGAGCGCGCGGATGGGGTCGGCGAGCGCCGTCTTGCGCGGCGGCTTCGGCTGGTGGGGCAGGAAGATGGCGACGGCGATGAAGCCGATCGCCATCAGCGTGGCGGTTCCGTAGAAGGGATAGCGCCACGACATGTCGCCGAGCGCGGCGCCGAGCAGCGGCCCGAGCGAGATGCCGAGGCCGAGCGCCGCCTCGTAGAGCAGGATGGCGAGATAGCTGCCGCCGCTGGCCGCCGCGACGATGACCGACAGCGCCGTCGCCACGAACAGCGCATTGCCGAGGCCCCAGCCGGCGCGGAAGGCGACAAGCTCGGCGACCGAATTGGCGGTGCCCGACAGGCCGGCGAAGATGACGATGAGCACGGCGCCGACGAGCAGCGTGGCGCGGCCGCCGATGCGGGTGGACACGTAGCCGGTGATCAGCATCATCACCGAGGTGACGGCGAAATAGCTGGTGAAGAGCAGCGACACCTGGCTGGGGGTGGCGTCGAGGCCGCGGGCGATGGATATCAGGATGGGGTCGACGAGGCCGATGCTCATGAAGCCGACCATGGCGGCGAAGGCGGTCGCCCAGACCGACTTCGGCTGGCGGAAGAAGCTGGCTTTCGTGGACAAGGGCGCACCCCGGTTCAGAAAAAGATGCGGCCGCGATACGCAGCGGCCGGAAGGTCATGTCGACACTTATTTTTTATCTGTATGATACAGATATAAGCCTGGTCGCCTAAACGCAAGGGGGAAGCGCCGGCGGCCGGCGGGGAGGATTGTCCGAATGGTTAAGACGGGGACGGAGGAGGGGGGCGCGGCCGCCACGACGGTGGAGCGCGAACTGATGTTCTTCAACCGGGCCCTGGAGGCGTTGCATCGCAAGCGCCGCTACCCGCTGGAGCGGGCCGAGTTCATCATCCTGCGCCTGCTCGACGAGGGCGGTGCTGCGACCGTGGGCGGGCTGGCGCGGGCGCTGCTGCTCGACGATTCGACCATGACCCGCCAGGTGGCGGCGCTGGCCAGGAAGGGGCTGATCAAGCGCACCCCGAACCCGGCCGACCGGCGCGCCGGGCTGATCGCGGCGACGCCCGCAGGCGCCAGGCTGATGCGCGACATGCTCAAGCTTCGCCAGGAGCGCGTCGGGCGGTATCTGGCCGACTGGCGGCCGGACGAGCGCGAAGCCTTCGGCCGGCTGCTCGGCCGCTTCAATGCGCGGCTGACGGAGGCGCTGGGCGACTGAGCGTCCGCAGGCCGCCTCAGCGGCCGGTCCAGACGAAACGGGCGGGCTCGGCGGGAACCGTGAAGCAATCGCCGCCGACGATGTACCACTGGCGGCCGATGCGCTGCGCGTCGAAGGCGAGCTGCTGGCCGGGGTCGAGGCGCGTTGCGTATTTCTCCGAAGCGAGCAGGCCGGCAGCCATCGTGCCGATGTCGGCTTCGGCCGGAAGGTCGCCCCTCAGCAGCTCGACGCCGAGCGCGAATTCGATGTCCGCGATGGTGTTGAAAGCGACCGGCTTCGGCGAGCGGTTGTCGATGATGAACGGCACCGAGACGCCGGCCTCCTTCGGGTCGGGATCGCATGGATGGGTTGGCACGACGGTCAGCGTGCTGTCGATCAGGAGATCGCGCGCCTTGGCCGTGATGCCGGGCCTGATCCGCTCCAGGCGCTCGAAGGTCGCCAGAAGCGGTTCGCGCGCGCTTCCCGTGGCGGGCGGAAATTCGCGCCGGAGCGCGGCGACGACGTCGGCGAAATCCTGGCCCGAGACGAGATAATCGGCGAGCGCGGCGATCTTGAACTGGAACCAGGCGTAGTTCAGCGCGCCCATGGAATAGTAGATGTCGTCGAAGTCGACGAGCGCGGTGTAGCGGCCGAAATCGGTGAAGCGCGGCGGCACGCCGTTGAGCAGGCCGGCGAACGCGGGTCGTTCGGCGCGCACATAGGCCGCGAGGAAGGCATTGGCGACCAGCTCGTTGACCCAGGTGTTGTTGCTCCAGATGCCGGTCTGGCTGGCGATGACGTGGCCGATCTCATGGAAGGTGAGGGCAGCGTTGAGCGCCACAGGCTCCAGGTCCCACTGGTCGAAGCCCGGGTGCCGGTCGATGCGGTCGGGCATGACCACGAGGCTGCTGGCGTTCTCCGAATAGGGAGACGGGTAAGGGATGGCGCCGGAGACCTTCGCCCAGTCGTCAGCGTTGAGCACGGCCATGACCAGATGGCCGGTCCACCCGGTCTTGCCGCGGTACCAGCCGACGGCGCGCTCGAGCGCATCGGCGTAGATTTCCGCGGGCGCCCTGGCGGAGGGCGAATAGTGGAGCGCGATGAGGCCATTGCGCACGGGCAGGTCGAGCGCCATCAGGCGCGTGAGGTCAGAGCCCTCCTCGGCGGCGAGCGCGGCTTGGGCGCCGAGCGCCGCGACGGCGCCGGCGAGCCAGCGCAGGGCGCGCCCGCGTGCCGGCCTAGCGGCGGCGGGCAACCAGCGACCAGCTTGCCGGGATGAGAAGCGCGGCCAGCACCACCTTCAGCGCATCGCCGAGCAGGAAGGGCGCAACGCCCCCGGCGAACGCCTTGGCCATGCCGATGCCGGCGGCGCCGTTGGGCAGCGCCGCGAACCACGCCAGCCAGGCGAAGCCCAGGGCGAACTGCACGACCACGGCGACGAGCATCGCCGCGCCGAGACGGACGGGCGAACGGTCCCAGCCGCGGTCGCTGGCGAAGCCGACGATGGCCGCCACCAGCACCCAGCTCATGATGAAGCCGGCAGTCGGTCCGAGCATGTAGAGCGGCCCGGCGACGGCCGGCGGCGTGTTGGTGAACACCGGCAGGCCGAGCATGCCCTCGGCGATGTAGGCAACGACCGTCGCGACGGCGAGGCGCGAACCATAGGCCGCACCGATGAGCAGCACGGCGAGCGTCTGCAGGGTCATGGGCACCGGCCAGAAGGGCACCTTGACCTTGGCGGCGATGGCGAGGAGGGCGGTGCCGACGAGCACCAGGACGACGGCCTGGATGGCGCGGTTGATGCCGCGCGGCCAGACGGCGGTGGCGAGCGCGCGGGACGGGCTGATGATCGGCATGGCATGACCCCGGGACGGCAGAAACGATGTCGAAGCTATAAGGGCAATCGCGGGGGCCAACAAGCGGTGCCGGCGCCGTCGCGGAATGCGCTGCACGGCCCTGAGGTTAGGCGCCGGCGCGGCGGCCGCGAGGAAATATGCCGCAGGCTTGCCATCTGGGCGTTTTGGAGTCATATCTCCAGAGTTCGGGCACTGTATCCCGGAGACTGGACAAACGCGCGGAACAAAATGCTTCGCGGAACTTGGGATTACCCTGGCCGTCTTGATAAGACGCTTTGCTTCCTTTCCCCGATCAACACGCTGCCGACGACCGCGGGCGTAGACATGCGCCTATACGACCACCAGGGATAAGGACTTCCCCATGCGCCAAACTGGCACCGTAAAATTCTTCAATTCCTCCAAAGGCTTCGGCTTCATCAAGCCCGACGGCGGCAGCAAGGACGTTTTCGTTCACGTGAGCGCCCTCGAGCAGGCCGGCATCAGCCACCTCGCCGACGGCCAGCAGGTCTCCTTCGAGGTCGAGCCGGACAAGATGGGCAAGGGCCCGAAGGCGGTCCGCCTCCAGCTCGTCTAGAGCCGTTCGCGGCCGGCCGGGATGCCGGCCGCCAGGAATGATCGAACGCCGTCGGCTTCTGCCGGCGGCGTTTCGCGTTCATGGGGCGCGCGCGGCGGCGCCGTGCCGGATGACGCGCGCTGCCCCTCGGCGGTGAGGACAGGGGACCAACAGGGCCGGCGCAGGGGAGGGCGAGAAGACCGCGTGTGGCGGGGCGGGTGCGCCACCCTTCGCGAGCCTGGCTGCGGGCAGGCCCATCAGCACGGGGCGCGGGACACAGGCGAAGACGCCGGAATCAGGAAAGGCGCCGTTCGGGTTGCCCCAACCGACGCCTCCCTGATCGTTCGTCCGTCGTCGGCAGCCATGACCCGAGAGCCAGGCGCCTTCGGCAGCGAGCCGATGCGTGATCCGCTGGTTCACCTCCATCGCTGGAAGCTCCGACGGTCACTCCGGAACTCGGCCTTGCGGCTTCCTCCCGGACCACGTTCCAGCTCACGCGACGCATTTCTGCGCCCATGCGCCTTTCCGTGGCACCGCGGGGCATCCGGCTTTTCCAGGTTCGCACCCAGCGCCGGCGCGGCTCCGCGGGATCTGGTCTCGGACGTTCGGCTTAGCCCTTGTCGAACTCGACCAATTCCCTTCGCGGTCAGAGGATCATGCGCCGGTCGTCGGGAGGGCGAAAGCGCAGAGTCCGCCTCCTGGGACTTCAGTGGATAACGGGGGAGACGAAGACGCGGCGGCGTCGGCTGGCGCCGGCCTTGCATGATTCGGCGCGCTTGACGCCGGCCGTCGCCATCGGCAGATGCAGCGGCTAATTTTGAACGCCAGCCCGACAGGTCTGGGCGAGCGCGCGGAGGCCGGCATGACCCACGAACCGTTCGCCCCCGACGGCAAGCAAGCCGCCGTCCCGCCGGCGCACCAGCCCTCTGCGGTCGCGGTGCGGCGCGGCGTCCTGGCGGCCACGACCATCGCCTCGGCCATGGCCTTCGTCGACTCGACCGTCGTCGGCATCGCCGTGCCGGCGATCCAGAAGGAGCTCGCGGCCGACATCGTGGCGATGCAATGGGTGGCCAACGCCTTTCTGCTGATGCTGGGGTCTCTGATCCTGGTCGGCGGCGGGCTCGGCGACCGCATCGGCCGCCGCCGCGTCTTCCTGGCCGGCATCGTCGTCTTCACCGTCGCCTCGCTCATGTGCGCGGTCGCGCCCAATGCCGCGCTGCTGATTGCGGCACGCGCGATCCAGGGCGTCGGCGCGGCGCTGCTGGTGCCGCAGAGCCTGGCGATCATCTCGGCGACCTTTCCCAAGGACATCCGCGGCAAGGCGATCGGCACCTGGGCGGCGGCATCGGCGGTGACCACGGCGCTGGGGCCGCCGATCGGCGGCTTCCTCATCGATCTGATGTCGTGGCGCGCCGCCTTCTGGATCAACCTGCCGGCCGCCGTCGTGGCCCTGTGGCTGGCCTTGCGCTACATGCCGGAAAGCCGCGACGAGGGCGAAGCGGGGCCGATCGACTGGCCGGGCGCGGCGATCGCCGTGGTTGCCTTCGCCGCGCTCACCTACGGCCTCAGCGCCATCTCGGCGGGAAAGGTGAGCGCCGCCGTCATCGCCGGGGCGATCGTGCTCGGCCTGATCGGTATCGCCATCTTTGTGCCGGTCGAGCGGCGGGCGGCCAATCCGATCACGCCGCCGGCGCTGTTCCGCTCGAAGATCTTCACCAGCGTCAATATCGTCACCGTGTTCCTCTATGGCGCGCTGTCGGGCGTGCTCTTCCTGTTGCCCTTCGACCTCATCAACCGGCGGGGGCTGAGCGCGGCCACGACCGGGCTGATCATGCTGCCCTTCGGCCTCATCATCGGCGTCCTCTCACGCTTCACCGGCGCGCTCGCCGACACTTACGGGCCGCGCTTCTTTCTGGTCGCAGGGCCGCTGCTGGTGGGGGCCGGCGCGCTCGGCTTCGCGCTTGTCGTCCCGGACCTCTGGCTCGGCGTCGTCCTGCCGGTGGTGCTGATCGGCGTCGGCATGGCGCTGGTCGCCTCGCCGCTGACCACCGCGGTGATGAACGCGGTGCCGGATGGCAGATCGGGCGCGGCGTCGGGCATCAGCAATGCGGCAAGCCGGCTTTCCGGCGTCTTCGCCATCGCCATCTTCGGCGCCACTGCCGGTGTCGTCTTCGGCTGGACGGCGCCGCCGGCGGCACGCTTCGGCGTCATCCCGCCGGCCGGCGATGCGACGCACGAGACCGTCGTCAGCGCGTTCCTGTCGGCCTATTCGGCGGCGATGGTCTTCGCTGCGCTCTGGTGCCTCATTGCGGCGGCGATTTCTTTCGTCACGCTCAAGGGGACGGCGCCGCCGAAGAAGACGGACGCGAAGCGCGCGCCGACCGGGAGGTGAGCCATGCGGTGGCTGCTGGCAGCGGTGCTGCTCGTCGCCGGAGCGGCGCAGGTGGGCGCGGCGCCGGCGACGGTGACGCGCGACGTCGCCTATGGCGGGCTCGACCGCCAGAGGCTGGATGTCTACGTGCCGGCCGGGGTGGCGGACGACGCGCCGGCGCTGGTGTTCTTCTACGGCGGCGGCTGGCAGGGCGGCAGCAAACAGGACCTGGCGGCGACGGCGGAATTGCTGGCGGCGGCGGGGATGATCGTGGCCATCCCGGACTACCGGCTCTATCCGGATGCGGTCTTCCCGCAATTCGTCGCGGATTGCGCCGCCGCGGTTGCCCGCGTGCGCCGGCTCCTCGCCGACCTCGGCGGCCGCCATGCGCTCTTCGTCGGCGGCCATTCGGCCGGTGCCTTCAATGCCGCCATGCTGGCTGCCGACGAACGCTATCTCGACCGCCGCCGGCGTGCCGCCGCCGCCGTCGCCGGCTACGTGCTGCTCTCCGGCCCCTACGAGATGAGCGGCCATCTGCCGGCGCCCTATGCCGCGATCTTTCCGGCCGCGACCCGGGATCGCGCCAGCGTCGCCGCTTTCATCGACGGCGGCGAGCCGCCGCTCTTGCTGATGAGCGTCGCCGCCGACAGCGTCGTCGATCCGCGCGCCAGCGACCGTCTCGCCGGCGTGGTGATGGCCCATGGCGGGCGGGCGATCGTCGCCACCTACGCCGGCAGCGACCACATCGCGACGTTCGTCGGCCTGAGCCACCCGGCCTCGGCGGTGCGCAAGGACCTGGCAGCCTTCATCGCCGCGGTGTCGGCGCCATGAAAAAGGCCGGGGCGGCGGGACCGCCCCGGCCTTCCGACGCGGGAGGCATTTCGTTTGCGGGCCATTCCGGGCGGGAGAGGGGTGCCCGCTTTTCCCGGAATTGCCTCGCGCTTCAGGCGTAGCTGGCGATCTCGTCGAAATCGAGCCGCGGGCTGCGCGGGAAGAGCTTGCTGTGGTCGCCGTAGCCGATGTTGACGAGCAGGTTCGACTTGACCGTCGTGCCGGCGAAGAACTCGGCATCGACCTTGTCCTTGTCGAAGCCGCCCATCGGGCCGGTGTCGAGGCCGACGGCGCGCAGCGCCAGGATCAGGTAGGCAAGCTGAAGCGTGCCGTTCTGGCTGGCGGTATGGGCGGCGACGGCCTCGTTGTTGGCGAACATGGGTCGCACGTCCATGTGCGGGAAGAGCCGCGGCAAGTGGTCGTGGAAGGCAAGGTCGTGGGCGACGATGGCGGTCACCGGCGCGGCCATGGTCTTCTCGATGTTGCCCGGCGACAGGGCCGGCTTGAGCCGCGCCTTGCCTTCCGCCGTCTCGACGAAGACCACGCGGAACGGCGAGGCGTTGACCGCCGTCGGCCCGAGCTTGGCGAGTTCGACCGCCTCCTCGAGGAGCGCGTGGGGGACCGGCTTCTCCAGCCAGCCGTTATGGGTGCGGGCCTCGCGGAAGAGCCGGTTCAGCGCCTCGGCGCTGAGGTGGCCGTCGGCCACCGCGGTCTCCGCGAATGCCGCCTGGTTCACAATCTGGTTCATGGCTTCCCTCGTCTCAAATCCGGGACCTGACGTCCTGACCCGAGAGATAGGAAGGGGCTTGCATCATGGAAATCGGCCAAATATTGGTATCATCCATCAGATGAGGTGATGACATGCTCGATACCATGACCCTCGACCAATTGCGGGCCCTCGAAGCCGTGGCGGAAACCGGCAGCTTCTCGGCCGCGGCGCGGCGGCTCGGGCGGGTGCAGTCGGCGGTCAGCCAGTCGATCCAGGCGCTGGAGACGAGCCTCGGCATCGTGCTGTTCGACCGCGCCGGCAAGGTGCCGCAGCTCAACGAGGCCGGCCGCGTGGTGCTGGCGGATGCGCGCAACCTGCTGCGCGGCGCCGAGGCGCTGAAGGCGCGGGCGGAGAGCATCGCGGAGGAGCTGGAGCCGGAGCTGACGCTGGCCGTGGAGAGCATGTTCCCGGTGCATGTGCTGACCGATGCGCTGAAGGCGCTGCAGGCGCGCTTTCCCCTGCTGCCGGTCACCGTGTTCACCGAGGCGCTGGGCGGGGCCGAGCAGCGGCTGCGCGACGGCGTGGCGCGCATCGCCTTCTATCCGCCCAACCTGATCATGGCCGAGAACCGGGAGACCGAGTTCGTGGTGACCATCCCGACGGTGCCGGTGGTGGCGGCAGGGCATGCGCTTGCCCGCGAACGGCCGCCGCTGTCGCGGGCGCTGCTCGAACAGCAGGTGCAGCTCGTGCTCACCGACCGCTCGCCGGCGAGCGCCGGCTATAGCGCCGGCATCATCAGCCATCGTACCTGGCGCTTCGCCGACCTCAACACGCGGCTCGATTTCCTGCTGGCCGGCTTCGGCTGGTGCAACATGCCGCTGCCCTCGGTACTCGCGCACATCCAGGCGGGGCGGCTGAAGGTGCTCGACATCGCCCAGCACGATGCGCCCGAGTTCCGCATCCACGCGGTCTATCCGCGCGGGCGCACGCCGGGGAAGGCCGGGCGCTGGCTGATCGACACGATGCGCGAGCGCTCCGTCGCCTGCGCCGCGCCAATGGCGGAGAGCCAGGCGGCGGTCATCGCTTCGCTGCAGACCGAGGCAGAGGGCAGCGGCGTGTGAGGCCCGAAGCGAAAGCCGGGGTGCGCGTGCACGGCCGTCGGGCGGCTGGGCGCGGCTGTCGGTGCAGGCCTCAGGTGTTCTTGCCGAGGAACGTGCGGATGCGGTCGATGGCGCGGGTGATGTTCTCCGCCGAATTGGCATAGGACAGGCGCAGGTAGCCTTCCCCGAGGATTCCGAAATCGGGCCCGCCGATGGTGGCGACGCCGGCCTGTTCGAGCAGTGCGGTGGCGAGCGGCTTGGCCTTGCTGCCGGTCGCGGAAATGTTGGGGAAGGCGTAGAACGCGCCCTTGGGCGTGGCGCAGGTGACGCCGGGAATGTCGTTCATGCCGTCGACCACCAGGCGTCGCCGCCGGTCGAACTCGGCGACCATGGCGCCGATCGAATCCTGCGGACCGGTGAGCGCCGCCAGCCCGGCGTATTGCGCCGCCGCGTTGACGCACGACCAGGCGTTGACGGCGAGCTTGCGGACGTTGTCGTAGAGCGGCTGCGGCCACACCGAATAGCCCATGCGCCAGCCGGTCATGGCATAGGTCTTCGACCAGCCGTCGAGCAGGATGAGGCGGTCGCGGATCTCCGGATAGGTCATCAGCGAGACGTGCGCGAGGCCGTCGTAGGTCATCTGGCCGTAAATCTCGTCGGAGAGGATGGCGACGTCGGGGAAACCGGCAAGCCCCGCGACCAGCGCGTCGATCTCGGCCCGCGGGGTGACGCCGCCGGTCGGGTTGGCCGGCGAATTGACGATCATCAGCCGCGTCCGCGGCGTGATCAGGGCGAGGGTCTCCTCGGCCGAGAAGGCGAAGCCGTTCTCCTCGCGGATGGGGATCGGCACCGGCCGGGCGCCGGTGAACTCGATCATCGAGCGATAGATGGGAAAGCCCGGATCGGGATAGAGGATGTCGGTCCCGGGCTCGCCGAACATGAGGATGGCGGCGAACATGGTGACCTTGCCGCCGGG
This sequence comes from uncultured Alphaproteobacteria bacterium, assembly GCA_963784605.1. Classification (GTDB taxonomy): domain Bacteria; phylum Pseudomonadota; class Alphaproteobacteria; order Rhizobiales; family Kaistiaceae; genus CAVSRC01. The sequence continues at coordinate 368,886 of CAWARW010000020.1, read as the reverse complement.
CACGATGATCACCTGGTCGGGCGATACATCGACATGCAGGCGACGGTGGATGTCGGCGGCGACCGCCTCGCGCAGCGGCAGGATGCCGGTGGCCGGCGTATAGCCGTGGTGGCCGTCGCGCAGCGCCTTGATCGCCGCTTCGACGATATGGTCGGGCGTGCGGAAATCCGGCTGACCGATGCCGAGATTGATGACGTCCTTGCCCTGCGCGGCGAGCTGGGTGGCGCGGGCAAGCACGGCGAAGGCGTTTTCCTCGCCGATGCGGTCGAAGCCGGCAATGGTGTGCAGCAAGGGCGTTTCCCCGTCCGGTTGTCGTTGATTTGGCGAAGAGATTAGGCGCATAAAACCAGCGAAATCAAACCTGTTCGGGCCGCCTGCCATGGGCGCCGCGGCGGGGTGGGGAGATGCCCATGACGACGGTCGCCGAGAGACGACGGGCTTTTCGCGCGCTGCACGACAGCGGCTGCTTCCTGTTGCCCAACCCGTGGGACGCGGGCTCGGCGCGCTATCTGGCGAGCCTCGGCTATCACGCGCTGGCGACGACCAGCTCGGGTGCGGCATGGAGCCTCGGCATGGCCGACGGTGCCGTGCCGCTGGACGCGATGCTCGACCACATCGCCACGATCGTCGAAGCCACCGAGCTGCCGGTCAACGCCGATTTCCTCTCCGGCTTCGCGGCGGCGCCGGAGGACGTGGCGGAGAACGTCCGCCGCTGCGTCGCCACCGGCATTGCCGGCCTGTCGATCGAGGACGCGACTGGCGACGATGCGGCGCCGCTGTTCGATTTCGCCGTGGCGCAGGAGCGGGTGGCGGCGGCGCGCGCGGCGATCGATGCCGCCGACGGCGAGGTGCTGCTGGTGGCGCGGTCGGAGTGCTACCTGACCGGCCACGACGAACCGTTGAAGGAAGCGATTTACCGGCTCACCGCCTTCGCCGAGGCCGGCGCCGACTGCCTCTACGCGCCGGGGGCCTCTACCATCGGCGACATCTCGGCGATCGTCGAGGCGGTGGCGCCGAAGCCGGTGAACGTGCTGGCCGGCGGCGCAAAGAGCCTGACCGTCGGCCAGATCGCGGCGCTCGGCGTCCGCCGCATCAGCGTCGGCGGGGCGCTTGCCCGCATGGCCTGGGCCGGGTTCATGAAGGCGGCGCGCGAGGTTGCCGAGACCGGCAGCTTCGCTGCCTTCGCCGGTGCCGCCTCGGGGGCCGAACTCGACCGGCTGTTCGCCGCCGGCCTGGCACGGAGGACGCCATGAGCGAAACCATGAATGACCTGCCGGTCGGCGAGCTGGTCGACACCGCGCCGGCGCTGTGGCCCGAGGCGGTGCGCCTCGACGGCCGCTTCTGCCGCATCGAGAAGCTCGACCTCGTGCGCCATGGCGAATTGCTGTGGCTGGCGGTCAAGGACCACGACGACATCTGGGCCTACATGGGCTACGGCCCGTTCGCCGACGAGCCGTCCTTCATGCGCTGGGTCGACGAGCGGACGGTGCTGCTCGACCCGTTCTCCTATGCCGTCGTCGACCAGGCGGGCGGCCGGGCGGTCGGCGTCTTCACGCTGTTGGAAATCCGCCCGGCGATGCGCGTCATCGAGATGGGCAACGTCGTCTACACGCCGTTGCTGCAACGCACCGCCGCGGGCACCGAAGCGCAGTACCTGATGGCGCGCTACGTGTTCGACCAGCTGCGCTACCGCCGCTACGAATGGAAGTGCAATGCCCTCAACGCGCCGTCGCGGCGGGCGGCAAAGCGCTACGGCTTCGTCTATGAGGGCACCTTCCACCAGCACATGATCGTCAAGGGGCGCAACCGCGACACGGCGTGGTTCGCCATGACCGACGATGGCTGGCCGGCGATGAAGGCGGCCTTCGAGGCGTGGCTGCAGCCGGAGAATTTCGACGCAAACGGCACGCAGAAGCGCGAGCTGGCGGCTTTCAGGTCGTGAGCCGGCGCGCGTGATGGGGAGGGAACGGACGGCATGGACAGACTGAAGGGCAAGCGCGCGCTGCTCACCGCGTGCGGCGCCGGCATCGGGCGGGCAACGGCGCTGCGCTTTGCGGCGGAAGGGGCGCATGTCATCGCCACCGACCTCAAGGCGGACCTGATGGCCGACCTCAAGGATCACGGGGTTGCCGAGACCCGCGCGCTCGACGTGTGCGACAGCAGGGCGGTGCAGGCGATGGCCGCCGCGACCGGGCCGGTGGACGTGCTCTTCAACTGCGCCGGCTTCGTCCACCACGGCACGGTGCTGACCACGACGGAAGAGGACTGGGATTTTTCCTTCGACCTCAACGTCAAGGCGATGCACCGCACCATCCGCGCCTTCCTGCCGGGCATGCTCGACAAGGGCGGCGGCAGCATCGTCAACGTCGCTTCCGGCGCATCGTCGGTGCGCGGCATCGCCAACCGCTACGTCTATGGCGCGTCGAAAGCGGCGGTGATCGGCCTGACCAAGGCGGTGGCCGCCGACTTCATCCGCCAGGGGGTGCGCTGCAACGCCATCTGCCCGGGCACCATCCAGTCGCCGTCGCTCGACGGACGGATTGCCGAACAGGCGCGCGCGCAGGGCAAGCCGATCGCCGAGATCCGCCAGGCCTTCGTCGACCGCCAGCCGATGGGGCGCATCGGCACGGCGGAGGAAGTCGCCTGGTCGGCGGTCTATCTCGCCTCCGACGAATTCGACCTTCACCACGGGCCATATCCATCTCGTCGATGGCGGCTTCGCGCTCTGACGCGTCACGGCAGAAGGTCCTCCGGCAGGTCCTCGGGGGCATAGTTGCGGGGCGCGTTCTGGCGGAAGATCTTCAGCGCCGGGGCGACGAACAGCCCGCCGCCGACGAGGACGACCAGCGCCCTGACGTCGCCGGTGATGACGAGCAGCCCGATCGGCATGACGACGAAGAAGGCGACGGCGACGGCCATGATGACGAGGCCGACTTTCTGGCGGCCTGCGGAATTGCCGGCGAGGAACTGGATGCGGGCGCGGTCGCCGGCGCCGAGGTGCGCGTGGAGGTCGCGGACGAAGGCGGCATAGAGGCCGGCGCGCTCGGGCGAAGGTTTGCCGAGCGAGGTGATGCCGGCGATGGTGAGCACGTGGCCGTCGCTGAAATCGATGGTGCAGGTGCCGAAGGAGCCGCTTTTGGGCAGGCCGTTGACGGTCAGGCGGATGCGCGCGATGTCGCCATAGGCGGCGCTGCGCTGCGGCGCCGTCCGTCGTCCATTCGAGGCCGCTCGGCGTCAGCCGGATACCGAGGCCGCGATAGCGCAGGGCGAGGCGCTGGCCATCGCTCTCGCGCTGCGGCAGCGCGTAGTCTTTCGACGGACTCTCGGCGAGCGGCTCCTCGACGGCCATGCGAATACCCCCCGGCGTAGCCGGGCAGCCTGTCTCAGCCGGCGACGATCGGATAGGATCGTGCCGGCTGAAAACTTGCAAGCACGATTAGGGGACCCCCCATGCACGTCTTGATCATCGGTGCCGCCGGCATGGTCGGCGCCAAGCTGACCCAACGCCTGATGCGGGACGGCGGCCTTGCCGGAAAGCCGATCGACCGGTTGAGCCTGTTCGATTTCGTCGAGCCGACGCTGCCGAGCGGGGTGCCGTTCCGGGTCGATTCGCGGGATGCCGATCTCGCCGCGCCGGGCGTGGCGGCAGAGCTGGCTTCGTCGCGTCCGGACGTGATCTTCCATCTGGCGGCGGTCGTCTCGGGCGAGGCCGAGGCCGATTTCGACAAGGGCTACCGGACCAATCTCGACGGCACGCGGTTGCTCTTCGAGGCGATCCGCCAGGTCGGCGACGGCTATTGCCCGCGGGTGGTGTTCACCTCGTCGATCGCGGTGTTCGGGGCGCCGTTTCCGGAGGCCATCGGCGACGAGTTCTTCGAGACGCCGCTGACCTCCTACGGCACGCAGAAGGCCATCGACGAGCTGCTGCTCGCCGACTACACGCGGCGCGGCTTCATGGACGGCATCGGCATCCGCCTGCCGACCATCTGCGTTCGCCCGGGCAAGCCCAACAAGGCGGCTTCGGGATTCTTCTCCGGCATCATCCGCGAGCCGCTGAGCGGCCACGAGGCGATCCTGCCGGTGAGCGAGAGCGTCCGCCACTGGCATGCCAGCCCGCGCTCGGGCGTCGGCTTCCTGATCCATGCAGCCGGGCTCGAGACGGCACGGCTGGGCCCGCGGCGCACCCTGTCCATGCCGGGCGTGTCGGTGACGGTGGGCGAGCAGATCGCGGCGCTGCGCAAGGTGGCGGGCGATGCGGTGGCGGCGCGCATCCGCCACCAGCCGGACCCGACGATCATGGGGATCGTGGCGGGCTGGCCGCGCAACTTCGCGCCCGAACGGGCGATCGCGCTCGGCTTCCACGCGGAGAGCGATTTCGAGACGATCATCCGCGTCCACATCGAGGACGAGCTCGGCGGAACGTGGGTGAGGTAGGGGCCGGGACAAGCCTCATCCCGAGGAGCCCGGCCGCACGCGCAGAACGCTTGCTAGCCTAACCCTTCGCCTTCCACGGGGTTTCCGGCACCGGGGTCAGCGGCCGGCCGTCGGTGAACCAGCTGGTGAGGTTGTCGACGCAGAGCTGGCCCATGGCGTCGCGGGTGAAGACCGATGCCGAACCGACGTGGGGGAGGAGCACGGCATTGGGCAGCGCCATCAGTGCTGCCGGCACGTTGGGCTCCTCGGCGAAGACGTCGAGACCGGCCGCCATGATGGTGCCGTCGGTGAGGGCGGCAATCAGCGCCGGCTCGTCGACGACGCTGCCGCGGCCGACGTTGATGAGGATGCCGCGCGGGCCGAGTGCCTTGATGACGGCCGCATCGATCAGCCTGGCGGTGTGGGCGCTGCCCGGCAGGACCGAGATCAGCGTGTCGACGGCTTCGGCCATCTCGCCGAGCGAGGCATAGTGGCGGTAGGGGACGTCCGCGCGCCGGGTGCGGTTGTGATAGACCACCGGCACCTGCATGGCGTCGAGGCGGCGGGCGACGGCCATGCCGATGCGGCCGAGGCCGACGATGCCGACCGTGCGATCGCGCAGCGTGGCGCGGCTGAGCGGGTAGGCGCCGTCGCGCACCCATTTGCCGGCGCGCAGGTGGCGCTCGGCGGCGGAGAATTCGCGCACCGTCATCAGCAGGAGGCCGAGCGTGGTGTCGGCGACCTCTTCGGTGAGCACGTCCGGCGTGTTGGTGACGACGATGCCGCGGGCGGCGCAGGCGGCCAGATCGATGCCGTCATAGCCGACGCCGAAACTGGCGATGATCTCGAGCTTGGGCAGGGCGGCGATGTAGGCGGCATCGATGGTGAAATGACCGCCGCGGGCGATGGCGCGGGCGGTGGCCGCGAGCGCGGGGGGGATCGGCTCTCCCTGGCTCAGCCGGTGGACGGCGAAGGTGGCGGCGAGGGCGGCGGCTGACTTGGCCGGCAAATCGCCGGCGACAATCACGTCGATCTTGTCCAATGGATTACTCCGAACGGTGGGATGGCGAGTTTATCCGGCGATCCGGCAATCGCAAGGCTGCCGGTCAACGGTCGCGGCGGACGCGCTCGCGATAAAGCGCGTAGAGGCCGCTGAGGACGATCAGCGTGGCGCCGATGAGCGTCGCATGGCCGGGGACATCGCCGAACAGACCGTAGCCGAGGGCGATCGCCCAGATGAGCTGGGTGTAATTGAAGGGCGCCAGCACCGTCGGCGGGGCGTCGTGATGGGCCATGATCAGCAGCCAGTGGCCGAGACCGCCGAAGACGCCGGTGGCGACGAGCAGGACGGCGATCAGCCAGGTGGACGGCATGACGGCGACCGCCGGCAGGGCGGGCGTCAGCACGATCGTGGCGAAGCCGGCGGCGTAGATCGCCATGCCGGACGAACTGTCGGTCGCCGACAGCGTGCGCGTCGACAGGGAATAGAAGGCGTAGCAGAGCGCCGAACCGACCGACAGCAGGGTGGCCGGATTGAAGGCGGAGGAATCGGGCTGGATGATGATGAGCACGCCGATGAAGCCGACCACGACGGCGGCCCAGCGGCGCGGCCCCGGCCATTCGCCGAGAACCGGGCCGGCGAGCGCGGTGGCGAGCAGCGGGCCGGCGAACTGGACCGAGCTGGTGACCGCCAGCGGCAGGTAGCGGACGGCGACAAAGCTGAACAGCGTGGCGCCGAGCAAGAGCAGGGCGCGCGCCGCCTGCAGCCATGGCCGCCGGGTGGCGTATTCAGACCAGTGGCGCCAGGGCCGGAAGACGGCAACGGCCAGCACGAAATTGACCAAATAGCGGAACCAGGCGATCTCGAGCGCCGGGACCACCTGCGTGAGGTACTTGGCGGTCGCATCGAGCACGGCGAAGCAGAAGACGGCGGCCACGATCAGGGCAATGCCGCGCACGCGCACGGCCGTTTCTTCCGGGCTGAGCGGCAGATGACGGATGGTCACGGTCGGCGTCCTGGCGGGGCCCGGTCACCGGGCATGGGTCGATGCGGACAAGCCATATCGGTCGCTGGCACGGCCGTCCGGACGGTCGGCGGTGAAGCCGGTGGTGGAGGAGCGATTGCCCGTCACCATAGACAAAACCGCGGCGGCAATCACGCCCAACTTCCGCGATTGCCGCCACCAGCGGGCGACGGACGCGCCCATCCGGAGACGGGAAAATCGGCCCGCCGCCCTCAGCGGTCGCGGCGGACGCGCTCGCGGTAGAGCGAATAGAGGCCGCTGGCGACGATCAGGACGGCGCCGACCAGGGTGCTGGGGCCGGGCAGGTCGCCGAAAACCAGATAGCCGAGCAGGACCATCCAGATGAGCTGGGTATAGTTGAAGGGGGCCAGCACCGTCGGCGGGGCGTCGCGATGGGCGACGATCAGGAACCAGTGGCCGACGGCGCCGGCAACGCCGGTGCCGACGAGCGCCGCGACGATCTGCCAGGTCGGCGGCACGACCGCGATCGGCGGCAGGGCCGGCGTCAGCACGACGGTCGCCAGCGCGGCGGCATAGATGAGCATGCCGGCGGGGCTGTCGGTCGCCGACAGGACGCGGGTGGAGAGCGAGTAGCCGGCGTAGCTCAGCGCCGAGGCGACGGAGAACAGGGCTGCCGGGTTGAACGACGCCGGATCGGGCCGGATGACGACGACGACGCCGATGAAGCCGACGACGACCGCCGCCCAGCGCCGCGGACCCGGCCATTCGCCGAGCACCGGGCCGGCCAGCGCCGTGGCGAGCAGCGGGCCGGCGAACATGATGGAGCCGGTCACCGCCAGCGGCAGGGAACGCACGGCGAAGAAGTTGAAGACCGTGGCACCGAGCAGGAAGAGGCCGCGCCAGGCCTGCAGCCAGGGCCGCCTGGTGGCGTAGTCCGACCAGTGCCGCCAGGGCTGCAGGACGGGAATGGCGACCATCAGGTTGACGAAATAGCGGAACCAGGCGACCTCGAGCGACGGCACGACGGCGGCGGCGTACTTGGCGGCGGTGTCGAGCAGGGCGAAGCAGAACACGGCGGCCATGATGAGCGCGATGCCGCGCACGCGCACGGCCGTCTCTTCCGGCGTCAGCGGTGGATGACGCGGGTTCATGGCGCGCGACCGGCAGGGGCGTGGCGGCCGCGAACGCCGCCGCAGTCCCCGGCATCAGTAGGTGGCACGGCCGCCGGAAATATCGAAGGTGAAGCCGGTGGTGAAGGAGCACTCCTCCGACACCATGAAGCCGATGGTGGCGGAGATCTCCTCGACGGTGACGAAGCGGCCGCGCGGGATCTTGGCAAGCATGTAGTCGATGTGGGCCTGGCTGACCTGCTCGAGGATGCGCGTGTTGGCGGTCACCGGGGCGATGGCGTTGACCGAAACGTTGGCGCCGGCGGTCTCCTTGGCGAGCGACTTGGTGAGCGCGATGACGGCGGCCTTCGATGCCGAATAGGACGAGGCGGTGGGGTTGCCCTCCTTGCCGGCGATCGAGGCGACGTTGGCGATGCGACCGTAGTCGCGGGCGACCATGTCGCCGACGAAGGCGCGGCAGCAGAGGAACTGGCTGCGCAGGTTGATGCGGATGACGCGGTCCCATTCGTCGATGGGATAGTCGGCGACCTTGGCGTTGACGCCGGCGACGCCAGCGTTGTTGACCAGGATATCGACGCCGCCGAACCGGCTCAGCGTCCGCGCCTTGGCGGCCTCCACCTGATGCTCGTCGGAGACGTCGACGGCAAACGCGGCGACGGTGCCGCGGGCGGAGAGCGCCGCGGCGGTCGCCTCGACCAGCGCCGCGTCGCTATCCCACAGGGCGACGGCCGCGCCGCCCTCGAGCAGGCGCTCGGCGACTGCGCGGCCGATGCCCTGGGCGCCGCCGGTGACGACGGCGGCACGGTTGGTGAAATCGAACTGGATCGACAAGGAGATACCCGCTGGCTGGATCAGAAATGCGGAATGACGAATGCGTGATGGTAGTCCGCTGCCACGGCCGGAGGCAATCGCCGTGTCGGGCCGGCCGGCTCAGCTCGCGACGGCGGCGTCTTCGCCGTCGGCGTCGTCGCTGTCGGTCTCGGCTGCCTGATCGTCGCGGGCGGCGCCGAGGTTACGCTCGACCTGGCGCAGCAGCTTGCGCAGGCGCTTGCGGTCCTTGTCGTCGACGCCGGCCAGCGCCGTCTTCTCTATGCGCTTCCACAGCTTGTCGATCTGGCCGATGAGATCGCGGCCGCGCTCGGTGAGGAACACCTGGGCCTGGCGGCCGTCGCCGGGGGCCGGGCGCCGCTCGACATAGTCCTGGGCAGCAAGCCGGCTGATCATCTTGGTGACGGTCGGCGGCTGGACGCCGAGGGAGGCGGCGAGGTCGCTCATCGACATGCCGTCGGATTCGGCCAGCGCCTTGAGCAGGGTCTCCTGGCCGGAATGGAGGTTGATGCGGGACAGCTGGCTGCCCGCCCGCACCCGGTAGGCGTGTGCCGCCTGGGCGAGCCTGTGGGTAACCGTGCGGCGATGATCGAACCCCATGAATTTAGCGACCTAAACAATGAACATGAATTCTGTATGACGGCCGGGCGCCACTCGCAAGCTTTGACGAGGGCTCAGAACGACCGCATTTCGCGAGAGACCCGCCCGAGGAAGGCGGTGCGCACCGTCTCGCCGTTGCGGTTCATGTCGTGGAGGGCGACGTAGCGCACCTTGACCAGCGGATGGCAGACGGCGCGCACGGCGCGAGTGACCACCTTCCTCGGCGGATCGCCCATCAGCATGGTGCGCCAGCGGTCGCCGCCATAGGTGACGACCGCGGCGAGCTTGCGGATGTTGTGGAGGTTCGGCCAGGTGCGCCCGTGGGCGAGCTTGAAGGAGACGCCGGGCAGGAAGACGCGGTCGAAAAAGCCCTTGAGGATCGCCGGATAGCCGTAGTTCCAGACCGGGAAATTGAGGACCAGCGCCTCGGCCGCACGGACGCGGTCGACATAGTCCTGAACCGGCTTCGTGCACGTCTCGACGTCGTGGTAGTTGAGCCGCTCCTCGCGCGACAGCACCGGATTGAAGCCCTCGGCGTAGAGATCGCAATCGTCAACCGCGTGGCCGGCGGCCGCGAGGCTCTCGACGATGGTGCGGTGTGCCGCCGCGGCGAAGCTGGTTTCGACCGGATGGGCGAAGAGGACAAGCGTGCGCATGGGGGTATCTCAACGGCTGGGAATGCGTGAGGCGGCCTTGACCAGGGCGAGCAGCACGGGGCCGTGCGGCAGCAGCGCCGGGGGGACGAGGAGCGAGGAGGACGGGCACCACGGCAGACCGGCGCGGGTGGCGAACATTGGCGGGCTCATTCCGCCGCGGTCGGCTGGAGGCCCGGGAAGAGATACATGCGGTCGGAGTGCAGGTCGAAATCCGGGTTCTCCCAGGCGATCATCTTGCCGGGATTGAGCAGACCCCTGGGGTCGGCCTCGCGCTTGAAGGCGAGTTGCACCGCATCGGTCTTCTTCATGCCGCCTTCCTCCAGCGTGTAGCGGTGCGGATTGAAGACGGGGACGCCGTTGTCCTCGTGGATCTTGACCAGGTCCTCGAGGCGGGCGTCGCTGGTGTAGCGCACCATGGGCAGACCGGCGGCGGTGACTTTGCCGTCGAAACGGATGAATTCGAGGTGGCCGGGCACCTCGTCGCCGAGGAGCCGGGTCATCGCCGCGACGGTCTTCAGGTGATCGGGGAAGCGGTGCTGGGTCTGCAGATAGGTGATCGTCGGATCGACGCGGAGCGCCCGCAGCGTCGTGTGATTCCAGGCAAGCTCGTAGACCGGCGGCAGGCCCTTCTTCTCTTCCGCCGTGGCGGTATCGGCGCGGAAGAGGATTTCCGCCTTTTCGCGCCGCGCCAAAGCCAGGAAGGGCGAGAGGGCGTGCGGCGCGACCATGAGCAGGACGACCGAATGTTCGCGGCGCAGGAACTTCTGGTGACGCAGGAAATAATCGTGCGGCACGGGCGCAGCGACGGTGGCGATCTCCTTGAAGAGCAGGCCGTCCTCGTTGGCGACGAGGTCGGCGAAGCGCACCGCGTCCATGTAGTCGGCATAGCCGACGATGACGTCGATCCAGTCGTAGGCGGCGTCGAGCGGCACGTCGACCTCGGTGATGATGCCGTTGGTGCCATAGGCGTGCATGACCTTGAGCAGGTCCCAGCCGTCGAGGGCGAGCACGCGCGGCTCGGCCTCCATGGTGACGATGCGCATGCCGAGGACGTTGCCGATGTTGCGCAAGCCCCCCCAGTTGATCGAGCCGACGCCGCCCGAGCCGCCGGCGATGAAGCCGGCGAGCGTTGCCGTGGCGGCGGTCGAGGGGTGGAGGCGCAACTCCTGGCCGCTCGCGGCGCGCAGCTGCCTGTCGACCTGGGCGATGATGGCGCCGGGCTCGGTGACGACGCGGCCGGGAGCGACGGACGTCACCGCGTTCATGTCGGCGAGGCTGAGCACGACCCCACCGGACAGCGGCATCGCCTGACCGTAGTTGCCGGTGCCGGTGCCGCGCGGGGTGACGGGGATGCCGAACGCATAGCACGCCTTGAGGACGCGCACGACCTCGGCCTCGCTCTTCGGCGAGACGACGATATCGCCGGTGACGTGGTCGAGCTGGCGCTTGAGCACCGGCGAGTACCAGTAGAAGTCGCGGCTCTTCTGCTTGACGATGGCCGGATGGTCCTCGATCCGGATGCCGTCGAGCTCGCGCTTCAGGGCGTCGATGTCGTAGGCGCTCATGCGGTCACCATGATGTCGTCGAGTTCCCGGTAGTCGGGGAGGGTGCGGTCGATGGGCCGGCCGGCGCGCAACACCGTGCGGTCGGCCTGCGGGCGGGCGAGGAGTTCGGTGAAGGTGCGGGCGCGGAAGAGCACCAGGTCGGCGGGCAGGCCGGCGGCGACGACACCGCGGTCGGGGCGGCCGATGATCGCAGCCGGGGCGCGGGCGACGACCGCCGGCCAGGCGCCGAAGGGATGGTCGAAATGGGCGATGCGCACCGCCTCGCGGAAGACCTCGACCATGTCGAGGTCGCCGTAGGCATAGAAGGGATCGCGGGTGTTGTCGGAGGCGACGGCGACGGGGACGCCGCGTCCGCTGAACTCGTGCAGCAGCGTGATGCCGCGCCAGCGCGGCGTGCGGCCGGCGACGCGGTCCTGCAGGTACATGTTGCACATGGGCAGCGACACCACGGCGATGCCCGCCTCGGCGACGCGCGCGATCGTCGCCTTCGCCTGATCGTCGGGCTGCACCGCGAGCGAGCAGCAGTGGCCGCAGACGATGCGGCCGGGAAAGCCGACACGGATCGCGGCATCGGCGATGGCGCGCAGCGAGCGGGCGGTGGGGTCGTTGGTCTCGTCGACGTGGAAATCGAGATCGAGGCCGCGCTCGGCGGCGGCGACCATCAGCTTTTCGATCAGCGCATCGAGGTCCGGCATCATGAAGGTGACGGCGCCGAGCACGCCGCCGTGTTCGTCGACGAGATCGACGATCTCGCCGGCATAGGCTTCGTCGGCGAAGTGATCGATGCTGAACAGCGACACCGCCTGAAGGTCGATGCGCCCGGCCCACTTGTCGCGCATGCGGGCGAAGGCCGGCCAGCTTTCGCGGTGCTGGGGATGGCCGGAATCGAGGTGGGTGCGCAGCAGCGCGGTGCCGTGGGCGTAGGCGGCGCGCAGGGTGAAATCCATGCGGCGCTCGACGTCGTGCGGGCGCCAGTGCATTTCGCGGTCGATGCGGACCGCTTCCAGCGCGCCGGCGAAGGTGCCGTCCGGATTGCGGCGGCGCGGCCAGATGTGGCCCTTGTCGATGTGGGTGTGCATGTCGACGAAGCACGGCCACACCATGCCGCGGTCGAGGTCGACCCTGGGCAGCCGGGTGCGGCGGCCGGGCGGGTCGAGGCGCTCGATGGCGCCGTTGCGGACGGTGATGTCGGCGCCGACCAGCCCGTCGGCGTCGGCCGTCGCGGCAAGGCCGTCGACCAGCACCGCCGGCAGCGTGGCGTTGGCCAGGACGAAACGCGGTTCGCGTGGGATCTTGGCGAAGCCCCTGGCCATGCGCCCCCGGTGCCTCCCTAGTTCTCGCGGCGCACGGCGCTTTCGTGCCAGCGCCGCAAGAGGAGGTGGGAGATCAGGCTGGTGGCGAAGAAGATCACGACGCCGGTGAAGGAAAGCAGCACGAGGGCCGCGAACAGGCGCGGGATGTTCAGCCGGAACTGCGATTCGAGCAGGCGGAAGGCGAGGCCGGAACCGGCGCCCGCCGAACCGGCAGCAAACTCGGCGACGACCGCGGCGATCAGCGCGAGGCCGCCGGCGATCCGCAAGCCGGCCAGGAAATACGGCAGTGCGTTGGGCAGCTTGAGCAGGAGGAGCGTCTGCCAGCGGCTGGCGCCGTAGAGCTCGAACAGGTTGAGCAGGTTGTGGTCGGTCGAGCGCAGGCCTTGCGTGGTGTTGGAGAGGACGGGGAAGAAGGCGACGAGCCAGGCGCAGATGAGCAGGGCCGTCTGGGTGTTGGGCGTGTAGATCAGGATCAGCGGCGCAATGGCGACGATCGGCGTCACCTGCAGGATGACGGCGTAGGGATAGAGCGCCAGTTCGATCCATTTCGACTGGGCCATGAGGATGGCGAGCGCGACGCCGCCGACCAGCGCGATGGCGAGCGCCAGGAAGGTGATCTTGAGGGTGACGAGCAGGGCCGGCAGCAGGATCGGATAATCGGTGCCGAAGGCCTGGGCGATGCGCAGCGGGCTCGGCAGGATGTAGTGGGGCACATTGGCGACGTCGACGTAGATCTGCCAGACGACGACAAACAGGACGAGCATGCCCACCGGCACGGCGATGCGCGCAACGCGCTCGCCAAGGCTCTGGGAGGGCGGCGGCCGTGGCGCCTCGTCCTCACCCTGGTGAAGGGGGGCGGTCACGTCGGGCTTCTCGGCTGCGAGCGTCGTCATGGCGGTCAGTGGGTCGCTTCGATGGCGCCGTGCAACGCCTCGGAGGTGCGCCGGCAGTACTCATTGTAGACGGCCGAGGTGCGGAACTCCTCCTCGCGCGGATAGGGCGCGTCGATGGCGATGTCCTGCACGACGCGCCCCGGCCGCGCCGCCATCACCACGATGCGGTTGGACAGGTAGACCGACTCGAACACCGAGTGGGTGACGAAGATCACCGTCCAGCCGAACGTCTCCCACAGGTGGAGCAGGTCGTTGTTGAGCTTGAAGCGGGTGATCTCGTCGAGCGCGGCGAAGGGCTCGTCCATGAGCAGCAGCTTCGGCTTGGTGATGAGGGCGCGGGCGATGGAGACGCGCATCTTCATGCCGCCCGACAGCTCGCGCGGGTAGGAATCGGCGAACTTGTCGAGACCGACCATGCGCAGCGCCTCCATGACGCGGTCGCGCGCATCAGCTTTGGCGATGCGCTGCAGGCGCAGCGGCAGCCAGACGTTGGCGAAGACCGTGCCCCATGGCATCAGCGTCGGCTCCTGGAAGACGAAGCCGATCTCCTTCTGCGGGTGGCCTTCGGCGTCGTAGTGGTCGGCCGCCGGCCACTCGATGCTGCCGGCGGTGGTCTCGCCGAGGCCGGCGATGATCCTGAGCACCGTCGACTTGCCGCAGCCCGAGGGCCCGAGCAGGCTGACGAACTCCCCCTGGCCGATGTCGAGGGACATGTTGTGCAGGGCAACAGTGCCGTTGGAGAACATCTTCGAGACGCCGTGCAGCGACACCAGAGGCCGCTTGCCGGGCCGGGGTGCCGAGGGCTGCATATCGCGCGGCATGACAGTGGTATTCAAAGGCCTGCTCCGTTTAACGCCAGGTGCCGGCGGTGACGGTCGTTCGCGTCGTCGTCTAGCAACCAAGATGGCGGAGCCCTGGCTCCGCCATCCGACTTTACAGCCCGCGCCGCTGCCGATTGCCGCGGCCAGGGCTGGCCTGCTCTACTTCTTCAGGTCCATGCCGACCTTCTTGCAGACGAACTGCGTGGTGTACGCCTGGGCGATCGGAATGTCGGCCTTGATCACGCCGGCCTTGACGATCTTGTCGTAGAACTCCTTCCAGCGCGCGTCGGTCATGCAGCCGATGCCCATCGTCTCGGTGTCGCCGGAATCGACGATGCCGTACTCCTTCATCTTGGCGATGGAGTAGGCGATCTGCTCGTCGGTCATCTCCGGGTTGTCTGTCTTGATCAACTCGTTGGCGGCCTTGTTGTCGCCGTAGAGATAGTTGTACCAGCCGATGATCGAGGCATCGACGAAGCGCTGGACGATGTCGGGGTTCTTGGCAACATAATCCTGCTTGGCCTCGATGGTGGTCGAATAGGGGTCATAGCCCTGATCGGCGATCAGGAAGACCTTGGGCTCGAAGCCGCCCTGTTTCGCGATCTCGAAGGGTTCCGAGGTCAGATAGCCCTGCTGGGCGGACATCTTGTCGGCCAGGAAGGGCTGCGGGTTGAAGGTGTAGGGCTTGTACTGGTCGTCGCGGAAACCTTCGTAGGCCTGCTTCATCCACTGGAAATAGGTGGTGAAGCCTTCCTTGCCCATGAAGATGGTGGGCAGCTTGGCGAGATCGGCGAAGGTCTCCACGCCGGCATCGGGATGGGCGATGAGGACCTGCGGATCCTTCTGGAACATCGCCGCGACCTCTTCGACGGGAACGCCCTGGTCGATGGCGTTGTAGGCATTCAGCATGCCGCCCATGTAGAACTGGATCTTGTCGCCGAGCAGCAGCGCCTGATTGGCCGCCTGCGGGCCGCCCTGAACGATGGTGACCTTGAGGCCGTATTTCTCGTAGGTGCCGTCGGCGACCGACTGATAGAAGCCGCCGTGCTCGGCCTCGGCCAGCCAGTTGGTGCCGAACGAGACTTCGTCGAGCGCCAGCGCCGGACCGGCAAGCGCGGCCAGCGCCGCACCGGCCGCCAGGCCAAGGCTCATGGTCTTGAGAGTGCTCATATCCCCTTCTCCGCCTTCCGTTGACGGGGCCGGCCGCGCACGGCCCCCCGTTGTCCTTCGTCTTCGGTTCCCGATCTGACCGGATTTTCGCGAATCCGCTGCTCCCGCGGCAGATGCGGCCATCATGTCATCGCAAGACGTATGCCACCGGCCGCATGGGATGTCGCCGCTGGAGAGGCCGTTGCCGGCTCCCGGGCGCCATGGGCGCGCCACTCTAGGCCAACCCATGTGCACAAGAAAGCGGCAGTGTCTGACTTTATCCTCCGCGCCGCGGGGCCTTGTCAGGGGACGCCCGGCAATCGTAGCGTCAGGCGCAACCCACCCGGAGCTTCCCTTGGCACGAGCGCTCAATCCTGCCGGCATCCGCGCGCCGTTCGGGCGCTATAGCCACGGCATGGCGGTGGCGCCGGCCGGGCGCATGGTGTTCTGCTCGGGCCAGCTTGGCGTCGCCCCGGACGATCGCGTGCCCGACACGGTGAGCGAACAGGCGGAGCTCTGCTTCAGCAATATCGCCGCGATCCTCGCCGAAGCGGGGCTGGATTTCGGCGACGTCGTGCGCCTCAACGCCTTCGTTACCCGGCGCGACCACATGGCCGACTACATGGCCGTGCGCGACCGCTTCGTCGGCGATCCGCCGCCGGCCTCGACGCTGGTCATCGTTTCGGGCTTCACCCGGCCGGAATTCCTGGTCGAGGTCGAGGCGACGGCGGTGGCCGCACCGTGAGCGGCGACGCCCTGGCCGTGCTGGCACCGCTGGCGGCGGTGTGGGCGCTGGCGGTGATCCTGCCGGGACCCAATTTCTTCGCCATCACCTATGCGGCGACGCTGCGCGGGCGGCGGGCGGCGGTGCTGACGGCGCTCGGCTCGCTCACCGGCACGGCCTTCTGGATCGTCACCGGCCTGCTCGGCCTCAAGGCCCTGTTCGCGGTATTGCCGTTTGCCGGCATGGCGATCCGCATCGCCGGCGCGGCCTATCTGGTCTGGGCCGGCATCCAGATGGTGCGCCGGGCGGGCGCGGCCGCCGCCGGCGTAAGCCGCGGCGGCGGGCTCGCCGCCTATCGCACGGGGCTCGCCACGACGCTCGCCAATCCCAAATCGGCGGCGCTCGCCGCCTCGCTCCTGGCGGTGGCGCTGCCCCCCGGTCATCACGCCGGGTTGACGGTGGCGGCCTTCGTCACGCTCTTCGCCATCTCCGCTTGCTGGTACCTGCCGTTGGCGGTGTTCGCCTCGACCGGATGGATGACGCGGGTGTTCTTGCCCCTGCGCGCCGGCATCGGGCGGGCGGCCGGAGCGGTCTTCATTCTGTTCGGTATCAAGCTCGCAATGGAGCGCTAGGGGCGGCAGGCGATGCGTTTGTGGATCAAGAACCCGCTGGCGGTGCTGGCCGAGGGTGCCGGTGGCGGGCTGGTGGTCGACGGTGGCCGCATCGTCGAACTGGTGGCGACCGGCAAGGCGCCGGCGGCTCCGGTCGATGAGACCTATGACGCCGGCCGCCATGTCGTCATCCCCGGCCTCATCAACACCCACCACCATTTCTTCCAGACGCTGACCCGCGCCCATCCCGCCGCCATCAACAAGGAGCTGTTTCCCTGGCTGAAGGCGCTCTATCCGATCTGGGCGAAGAACGTGAAGCCGGACGCCTTCCGCCTGGCGACGCGGCTGGCGCTGACCGAGCTGATGCTCTCCGGCTGCACCTGCGCGTCCGACCACCAGTATCTCTTCCCCGTCGGCCTCGACGACGCCATGGACATCCAGGCCGAGGAGGCGGGGCGCGTCGGCATGCGCATGACGCTCAACCGCGGCTCGATGAACCTGTCGGAGAAGGATGGCGGGCTGCCGCCGGACAGCGTGGTGCAGGACGAAGACACCATCCTGGCCGACTGTGAGCGGGTGCTCAACCGCTATCACGACGTGAGCGAGGGGGCGATGCTGCAGGTGGCGCTGGCGCCGTGCGCACCGTTCACGGTGACCAAGCGGCTGATGGTCGACAGCGTCGGCCTCGCCGAGCGCCATAACTGCCGGCTGCACACCCATCTCGGCGAGACGCAGGACGAGAACGAATACTGCCTGCAGCACTTCGAGTGCCGGCCGGTGGACTATCTGGAGGAGTGCGGCTGGCTCAGCGAGCGCGTGTGGCTCGCCCACGGCATTCACTTCACCGACGACGAGGTCAGGCACCTCGGCCGCCACGGCGTCGGCGTCTGCCACTGCCCGACCTCGAACATGGTGCTCGCCTCCGGCCAGTGCCGCACCAAGGAGCTGGAGGCCGCCGGCAGTCCGGTGGGGCTCGGTGTCGACGGTTCGGCGTCGAACGACAACTCCAACCTGATGGAGGGCGTGCGCCACGCCCTGATGATCGGACGGCTGACCTACGATGCCGCCGCCGTCACCCATTTCGACGTGCTGCGCTGGGCGACGGAGGGTTCGGCGCGCTGCCTCGGCCGCAGCGACATCGGCGCCATCGCGGTCGGCAAGCAGGCGGATCTCGGCTTCTTCACGCTGGACGAACTGCGGTTCTCCGGCGCCGGAGACCCGTTGGCGGCGCTGGTCCTGTGCGGCGCCCACGCCGCCGACCGGGTGATGATCGGCGGCAAGTGGACGGTCGAGGACGGGGCGCCGGTCGGCGTCGACGTCGCCAAGCTGCGCCGCGAGCACGGCGCGGCGGCCCGGGCGTTTCTGGCGGAGCTTTGAACGATCCGCTGCGGGCGGCGCGATCGGTGGCGGCGGCTGCACGGTTGCGGCGCGAACATGCCGGGCGGCTGCCGGTCATGGCGGCGCCAAAAGGCAATGTGCTCTCCGGGCGATTGACAGAACCGTTAGGAATTTAAGTATTCGTTCAGCACGCCGTGCGCTTCGCGTCGCTCGATACCCGGGAATGGTAGCTTTCCTGAGCGCTCTATTATTGCCAATTTAATCATCCAAGCTTGATACTGCGCAAAAATACCAATGCCGGCGTTCCCCTATGCGGGGTGCTTCTGGTTACGAGACGCACATGGATTCGCTTTTGCCCCTGTTGGCAGCCTTTGTCGCCACGACCGCGCTTGCCTTGCAGATCAAGGCAGCGGCGCACTCCGGCGGGCAGCGCCGGCCCGCTGCCGGCCGTGTCGCGCCGACGCGACCGGCGGGCGCTGTCCGACGATGCCGGCTCCGCCGGTGCCCGCGCGCCGGGGGGCCGTCGATGAGCGCGCTGCGCAACACCAGCATCCGCAC
Organism: uncultured Alphaproteobacteria bacterium; assembly: GCA_963784605.1. Taxonomy (GTDB): domain Bacteria; phylum Pseudomonadota; class Alphaproteobacteria; order Rhizobiales; family Kaistiaceae; genus CAVSRC01. The sequence continues at coordinate 350,302 of CAWARW010000020.1, read as the reverse complement.
CAAGCTGCTCGTGGGCCTCGGGCTGTCGCTGTCGCTCATCGTTCTGGTGGGAGCCGCCGGGCTCTACAACCTCTCCGTCCTCAACCGATCGGCCAGGCAGATCACGACGGTGTGGATGACGCGCATCGAACTGCTCGGCGAGATCAAGGCGGAGATGGCCGAATACGGGCTGCTGGCGGGCGCCCTGCAGACCGAAAAGTCGCTCGGACCGCACGTTCACGTCAGCGATCGGATGGCGGCGCTGTCGCAGAAGCTCGACCGCGACTGGAAGATGTTCGAAGCGGTCCCCGGCGACGCCGAGGAGCAACTCCTCTATTCGGTTCTGCGCGGCGTCTGGAAGGAGTACGAAACCAGTCTGGCAGGCTCGATGCCGGGTCCGGCAGCCGACCGGCCGGCGCTGCGGCAGAGCGACGACGAGGCGGCGAATTTCGCCATCCTCGACCATGCCATGCGCCGGATCGACATTCTCATCACCTATTCCGACCGGCGCAGCAGCGAAGCCGCCCAGCAGGTCGACACCACCTTCCTGACCGCCTTCTGGCTGACCATTGCCGCGATCATCATCGCGGCGTGCGGCGTCGTCGGCGCGGTTGTCTGGTTCGGCCGCAATGTCAGCGCGCCGATCGGCCGGGTGAGCGCAGCGATGCGTCGGCTGAACACCGGCGATGCGTCGGCGTCGATCGACGAGGACCATGGCGGCAACGAGATCGACGCGCTCATCGAGGCAGCCGACGGCTACCGCGAGAGCCTCGCCCGCGGCCGTGCGCTGGCGGCGGAAGTGGAACAGGACAGGCAGCGGTTCATCTCGGCGATCGACAACATGCCGATCGGGCTGGTGATGTTCGATGCCGAAAGCAAGCTGATCGTCGCCAATGCCCGCTACGCCGAGATCTACCGGTTGCCGCCCGAGCTGTCGAAGCCGGGGACGCTGCTCGACACCATCGTCAGACACCGGACGCGCGCCGGCCGGTATCCCGGCAGCGACCCGAACAGCTACGCCGACTATCTGAAGGGCATCGTCGAGGGCGGGGTGCCGTTCAAGGACGTGATCCAGTTCCACGACGGCCGCATCGTCAGCCTGTTCTATCAGCCGATGCCGGGTGGCGGCTGGGTGTCGACCCACGAAGACATCACCGACCGCCGCAAGGCGGAGGCGAAGATCGCGCACATGACGCATCATGACGCGCTGACCGACCTGCCCAACCGCATCCTGTTGCGCGAGCGCGTCGAGGATGCGCTGGTCCGCGTCGGCCGCAACGGCCAGGTGGCGATCCTGTGCCTCGACCTCGACCACTTCAAGGATGTCAACGACACGCTCGGCCATCCGATCGGCGATGCGCTGCTGAAGGCAGTGGCCAAGCGCCTGGAGACCTGCGTGCGCAGCGGCGACACGGTGGCGCGTCTCGGCGGCGACGAGTTCGCCATCGTGCAGGTCGGCGCGGAACAGCCGCAGGGCGCCCGCACGCTCGCCCAGCGCGTGATCGATACGATCGGCGAGGCCTATCTGGTCGAGGGCCATCAGGTGAGGACGGCGGCCAGTGCCGGCATCGCGCTGGCGCCCTCCGATGGCGCCGACGTCGACCATCTGCTCAAGGCGGCGGACATGGCGCTCTATCGCGCCAAGGGCGACGGGCGCGGCGTCTACCGTTTCTTCGAGTCCGGCATGGACGCCCGCATGCAGGCGCGAAGGACGCTCGAGCTCGGCCTCGGCAACGCCATCGAGGCCGGCGAGTTCGAGCTGCTCTACCAGCCGCAGTTCAACCTGGCGACCAATACGATCAGCGGCTTCGAAGCGCTGCTGCGCTGGCGCCATCCGCTGCGCGGCGTCGTCCACCCGCCGAATTTCATTCCACTCGCCGAGGAGACCGGCCTGATCGAGCCGATCGGCAAATGGGTGCTCAAGCAGGCCTGCCACGACGCCGCCGAGTGGCCGTCGCCGGTCAAGGTGGCGGTCAATCTTTCGCCGGTGCAGTTCCGCAGCGACGGGCTGCTGCAATCGGTGATCACGGCGCTGGCCTCATCGGGTCTGGCGGCCAGCCGGCTGGAACTGGAGATCACCGAATCGGCGTTGCTGGCCGACAACGAGAAGACGCTGGCGATCCTGCACCACCTGCGCGCCATGGGCGTGCGCATTTCCATGGATGATTTCGGCACCGGCTATTCGTCGCTGAGCTACCTGCGGAGCTTCCCCTTCGACAAGATCAAGATCGACCGGCGGTTCATCACCGACGTCAATACCGATGACAGCTCGCTGGCGATCATCCGCGCGGTGACCGGGCTCAGCGCCAGCCTCGGCATCATCACGACGGCCGAAGGCGTGGAGACGCGCGAGCAGTACGATCGGATCAAGGCGGAGGGTTGCACGGAAGTGCAGGGCTTCCTCACCGGCCGGCCGATGCCGCTCGAGGACGCGCTCGCCCTGATGAAGCGACCGGGCAGCAAGGCGTCGGCCGCCTGAGGCGACAAGCGGTGAGGAAGCCATTGCGGCGTGCGGCGGCTGCCGTCCATTATGGGCCGCCTGCATCAACCCCCTTCCGGAACCGCTGCCATGCTTCCCTTACGCTCCTGGGTCGAGATGACCACCCGCGATTTCGCCGACAGCGACACCTCCGGCTGGATCGCCGTGCTGCCGGTGGCGGCGGTCGAACAGCACGGGCCGCACCTGCCGGTCTATACCGACACCTGCATCGCCGAAGGCATGATCCGGCGATCGATCGAACTGCTGCCCGACGACCTGCCGGTGACCTTCCTGCCGGTGCAAGCGGTGGGCAAATCGAACGAGCACATTTCCTCGCCAGGCACGGTGACGGCGACCTGGGAGACGACCACCAAGCTGTGGCTGGAGATCGGCGACAGCGTCCGGCGGGCCGGCATCGAGAAGCTGATCATCGTCAATTCGCACGGCGGCAATGTGCCGATGGTCGACATCGTGGCGCGCGAACTGCGCGTCCGCCACAGCATGCTGGCGGTGGCGACCGCGTGGTCGCGCTTCGGCCTGCCCGACGGCGCCAGCGGACCGCAGGAGTCGCTCTACGGCATCCACGGCGGCGAGGTCGAGACGTCGATCATGCTGCACTTTCGCGGCGACCTGGTGCGCATGGACAAGGCCAAGGACTTTCGCTCGAACCAGCTCGCCTTCATCGATGAATTCAAGCACCTGCGCGGTCACGGACCGGTGCAGTTCGGCTGGAAGGCGCAGGACCTGAATGCCGAGGGCGCGGTCGGCAACGCCGCCGCAGCCACCGCCGACAAGGGCAGGGCGGTGGTCGACCATCAGGCGGCGGCCTTCGTCGAATTGTGCCGCGACGTGCATGGCTTCGACATGGGTCGCCTGTGGACGCCGTGAATGCGACGCGGCTGGCGGCGCTGCGCGTCGACCTCGGCGACGTGCCGGTCGCCGACGACGCGGCGACGCTGAAGCTCAAGAGCCGCGACTTCTTCTGGTTCTCGCCGATCCTGAAACCGCTGCTCGAAGACAAGCGCGCCGATCTCGTGGTGGCGCCACGCAGCCAGGCGGAGGTCGTGCGCGTCGCCGCGGCCGCCGCGCGCCACCGCGTGCCGCTGACGGTACGTGGCGGCGGCACCGGCAACTACGGGCAGGCGGTGCCGCTGGCCGGCGGCATCGTGCTCGACATGACCGGCCTCGACCGGATCGTCGCCGTGTCGCCCGGGGCCGGGCGGTTCGAGGCAGGCGCGCGCCTGCTCGACATCGACCGGGCGCTGCGTGACGACCACGCGGCGGACGGCCGCTGGGAACTGCGCTTCCACCCCTCGACCCGCAAGCAGGCGACCATCGGCGGCTTCATTGCCGGCGGCGCCGCCGGCTGCGGCTCGTGCACGTGGGGGCAGATTGCCGATCCCGGCGCGGTGCTCGCCGTCGAGGTGGTGACGGTGGAGGAGACGCCGCGTGTCGTCACGCTGACCGGCCGCGACATCCGCAAGGTGCTGCATGCCTACGGCGTCAACGGCATCATCACGGCGGTCGACGTGCCGCTGGCGCCGTGGCAGCCGTGGGGCGAGCAGGTGGTTGCCTTTCCGACGCTGGCTGCGGCGGTGCGCTTCGGCCACGCGCTGGCCGCGGCGGAAGCCATCGCCAAGAAGGAGATCGGCGTCTTCGCGTCCGAGATCCCGCCGATGCTGAAGCGGCTCAAGCCGCTGGTGCCGGCCGGCCAGGCCATGGCGATCGTCATGGTGGCCGAGGCGCAGGTGCCGGTGGTCGAGGAGATGGTCGCCGACCACGGCGGCGCCATCGTCTACCGGCGCAGCGCGCGCGAGGCGGAAGACGCCGCCTTCGACGGCAAGGGATCGATGCCGCCGCTTTACGAATACACCTGGAACCACACCACGCTGCACGCGCTCAAGGTCGATCCGACGGTCACCTATCTGCAGGTGCGCTTGCCGCAAGGGCGGGAGGCCGAGACGGCGGAGGCGATGGAGCGGGCCTTCGCCGGCGAGGTGCTGCTCCATCTCGAATACCAGCGCCGGGGCGGCCACGTCTTCGTGTCGAGCCTGCCGATCCTGCGCTATCGCTCCGCGGCGCGGCTCGCCGAGGTGATCGCCGCCATCGAGGCGATGGGCGGCGCCGTCTCCAATCCGCACAGCTACGTGCTCGACAATGCCGGATGGAAGCGCACCGACGCACCGCAACCGGAGTTCAAGAGCCTCGCCGACCCGCACGGCCTGATGAATCCGGGAAAGCTGAAAGCCTGGCCGCCGGCGTAGCGCGCGGGTGTCCGAGAGAGGTTTCGCGCCGGGGTGCCGCGGGTGGTTGCCCTGGCACGAGGCCAGGGGGAAGCTGCGCCAGGTTAAATCGGGCGGAAGAAGGATTTCGAGATGAGCAAGACCATCGTCATCACCGGCGGCAGCCGGGGCATCGGCGCCGCCACGGCGCGGCTGGCGGGGGCGCGCGGCTGGTCGGTCGGCTTCAGCTATCTCGCCAACGACAAGGCGGCGCAGGAGACCGTCGCCGCGGTCGAGGCGGCCGGCGGCAAGGCGCTCGCCGTCCAGGGCGACGTCGCCAAGGAAGAGGACGTCAAGCGCCTGTTCGACGCCACGGCGGACGCGTTCGGACCGATCGTCGGGGTGGTCAACAATGCCGGCGTGGTGCTCGGCCCGCCCGGCCCGCTGGCGGACCTTTCGACCGAGCGGCTGATGATGATCATCGCGATCAACATCCTCGGCGCCATGCTGGTGGCGCGCGAGGGCGTACGCCGCATGGCGACCAACCGGGGCGGCACCGGCGGCTCGATCGTCAACGTCTCGTCGGCGGCGGCGCGCCTCGGCGGCGCCAACGAATATGTCGACTATGCCGCCAGCAAGGGCGCCCTCGACACGCTCACCATCGGCCTGTCCAAGGAATGCGGACCGCTCGGCGTGCGCGTCAACGCCGTGCGGCCGGGGTTGATCGACACGGAGATTCACGCCAGCGGCGGACAGCCCGGCCGCGCCGAGCGGCTGGGCGTGTCGACGCCGCTCGGCCGCGCCGGCCGCGCCGACGAAGTCGCCGAGGCGATCGTCTGGCTGCTCTCGGATGCCTCCTCCTACGTCAACGGCGCGCTGTTCGACGTGACGGGCGGACGCTAGCAGCGGCTGCGCCGGGCATTTTGTCGGCGGCCGAATCCATGCCATGGTGCGCGCCCCGATGAGCACCCGAACCGCCCGCTCAACCCTGCCAGTGGACGACGAAACCCCATGAGATCCGTGACGATGATTCTGGTGGCGACGCTGGTCGCCGCCGGGGCGGCCGCGGCCGCCCATGCCAAGGACCTTGCCTTCTGCGCGGCGCAGGACCCGGAGGGCTTCGATCCCGCCCCGCACATCACCGGCGCCACCTTCGATGCGTCGTCGCAGGCGATCTACAACCGGCTGGTGGAGTTCGCCCCCGGCACCACCCGCCCGGTGCCGGGGCTGGCGGAAGGCTGGGACGTCTCCGAGGACGGGCTGCAATACACCTTCCATCTGCGCCAGGGCGTCAAGTTCCAGTCGACCTACTTCTTCACGCCGAGCCGCGACCTCGACGCCGACGACGTCGTGTTCAGCCTCAGGCGGCAGATGGATCCGAAGGATTCCTATTACGGCTACGCCGGCGGCAACTGGCCGTATTTCGACGGCATGGCGATGCCGGCGCTGATCAATTCGATCGCCAAGGTCGACGACATGACGGTGCAGATCAAGCTGACCCGTGCGGACCCGGCGATCCTCGGCGACCTGGCCATGGATTTTGCCTCCATCCTGTCGGCGGAATACGCCCAGAAGCTGCTCGCCGCAAAGACCCCGGACCAGCTCGACCGGATGCCGATCGGCACCGGGCCGTTCCAGTTCGTCGGCTATCAGCCGGGCGTGCGCATCAACTACCGCGCCAACCCGGACTACTGGCGCGGCAAGCCGGCGATCGACCGGCTGTCCTTTCTGATCAACGCCGATCCGCTCGCCCGCGGCCGCATGATGACCGCCGGCCAGTGCCAGGTGATGGCCGACCCGACGCCCGCCATCGTCGCCCGGCTGAAGGACGACAAGGACATCGACGTCATGGAGACCCAGGCGGCCGACGTCGCCTATCTCGCCTACAACACCCAGCAGAAGCCGTTCGACGATGTGCGCGTGCGCAAGGCGCTCAACCTGGCGATCGACCGCCGGGCGCTGGTCGATGCGATTTACGGTGGCGGCGCCGCGGTGGCGGACAGTCCGCTGCCGGTGAGCCTGTGGTCGCATACCGGCGTCATCCCCGGCGACGCGGCCGATCCCGAGGCGGCCAAGGCGGCACTCGCCGAGGCCGGCGTTATGGACCTCAAGATGAAGATCTGGGTGCCGCCGGTCCGGCGCAGCTACGATCCGGATCCCGGGCGCATGGCCGGGATGATCAAGGACGATCTCGCCAAGGCGGGAGTCACGGCGCAGATCGTCAGCGACGATCTCGGCGCCTTCATCAAGAAGACGGCGGCGCCCGACCGCGACGGCGCGGTGCTGTTCGGCTGGGTGAGCGACAACGGCGATCCCGACAACTTCCTCGGCGCGCTGCTTGGCTGCGACACCGTCGGCATCTCCAACCGGGCGCAATGGTGCAATCCGGAGTTCGACAAGGCGGTGCACGACGGGCGCAAGGTGGCCGACCCCGGCGAGCGGGTGAAGCTCTACGAGACGGCGCAGCGGATTTTCGCCGACAGCGCGCCGTGGCTGACCATTGCCCACACCAGGGTCAGCGTCCCGGTTGCCAAGACGGTGAAGAACTACGTCGTCGATCCGCTCGGCCATCACGCCTTCGGAAGCGTCGACGTCGAATAGCCGCATTGCCGCGGCCAGGCCGCAACCTGCGGAAAGATAACGGGAATCTTTTTGGTCAGGACGGCTGCCACAATTTATGGCGCGCGCCCCCTTGCAATCGGGACGCGCCTCGGCTCGATTAGCCGGAACCCGTTCGAGGCTGGCATTTCGCCGGGCCTGAAAGGGCCTGTTCAGTGCCGCCAGTTCGTGCGGCTCTCAGGAGGGACAGAGAATGAAAAATGTGACCAAGCTATTCTTGGTGACCGCTTTCGCCGTTGCTTTGGCGGGTAGCGCGAGCGCCAAAACGCTTGTCTACTGCTCGGAAGGCAGCCCGGCCGGTTTCGACCCGGGCCTGTACACCGCGGGCACCGACTTCGACGCCTCGTCGAAGCCGATCTACAATCGCCTCGTCGAGTTCGAGCGCGGCACGACCAACGTCGTCCCCGGCCTCGCCGAGAAGTGGTCGGTGTCGGACGACGGCCTCGTCTACACCTTCAATCTGCGCCAGGGGGTGAAGTTCCAGACCACCGACTACTTCACGCCGACGCGCGACTTCAACGCCGATGACGTGGTGTTCTCCTTCGAGCGCATGCTCGACAAGAACAACCCGTACTACAACTACGCCGGCGGCCAGTACGACTACTTCGTCGGCATGGGCATGCCGGACGCGATCAAGACCGTCGAGAAGGTCGACGACCACACGGTGAAGTTCACGCTGAACGCGCCGAACGCGCCGTTCATCGCCGACCTGGCGATGGATTTCGCCTCGATCATGTCGAAGGAATACACCGACAAGCTGCTCGCCGACGGCCATCCCGAGATGCTCAACCAGGAGCCGCTCGGCACCGGCCCGTTCCAGTTCGTCGCCTATCAGAAGGACGCGGTGATCCGCTACAAGGCGAACCCCAACTACTGGGACGGCAAGCAGCCGATCGACGATCTGGTCTTCGCCATCACGCCCGACGCCTCGGTGCGCCTGCAGAAGCTGAAGGCCAACGAGTGCCAGATCATGGCCTACCCGAACCCGGCCGACATCAAGGCGCTGAAGGACGATTCCAGCCTGACCGTCATGCAGCAGCCGGGCCTCAACGTCGCCTATCTCGCCTACAACACCACCGAAGCGCCGTTCGACAACGCCAAGGTGCGCAAGGCGCTGAACATGGCGATCAACAAGCAGGCGATCATGGACGCCGTCTATCAGGGCACCGGCCAGATTGCGGTGAACCCGATCCCGCCGACCATGTGGTCCTATGACAAGGACATCAAGGACGATCCGTACGATCCGGATGCCGCCAAGAAGATGCTGGCCGACGCCGGCGTCAAGGACCTGGAGATGAAGATCTGGGCGATGCCGGTGCAGCGTCCGTACATGCCCAACGCCAAGCGGGCGGCGGAGCTGATGCAGGCCGACCTCGCCAAGATCGGCGTGAAGGTCACCATCGTCCAGCACGAGTGGGCCGAATACCTGAAGCTCGCCGGCGATCCCAAGCACGACGGCGCGGTGATCCTCGGCTGGACCGGCGACAACGGCGATCCGGACAACTTCATGGCCGTCCTGCTCGGCTGCGACAGCGTTGGCACCACCAACAACGTCGCCGCGTGGTGCTACAAGCCCTACGACGAGTTGATGAAGAAGGCCGTGCAGAGCTCCGATCAGGCCGAGCGCACCAAGCTCTACGAGCAGGCGCAGGTCATCTTCAAGGAGCAGGCGCCGTGGCTGACGATCGGCCATTCGCTGGTCACCATGCCGATGGCGAAGGCGGTCGAGAACTACAAGATGGATCCGCTCGGTTCGCACCGCTTCGACGGTGTCGACCTTTCCGGCGGCTAGTCATCTGCTGCAACCACACATGGCGCCGGGCGGACACGCCCGGCGCCATCCGGCCTTATTCCCGACATTGCCGTGCCCGCAGAAGCTTGTGCGTCCTGTCGTGAAGTGCCATGACGGGGAAAGCTGCCCGGGTTAGGATATGCTGGGGTTCTTCATCAGACGGATCGGTCTGCTGGTGCCGACGTTCATTGGCGTCAGCTTCGTCGCGTTCGCCTTCGTACGCGTGCTGCCGGGCGACCCGGTGCTGCTGCTGGCCGGCGAGCACGGACTGCAGCCGGAGCGCTACGCCGAGCTCCTCCACCAGTATGGTTTCGACCTGCCGATCTGGCAGCAGTATCTGGTCTATCTCGGCCAGCTCGTGCACGGCAATTTCGGCGTCTCGATCGTCACCAAGCGCCCGGTGATGAGCGAGTTCTTCACGCTCTTCCCGGCGACGCTGGAGCTGTCGATCTGCGCCATCATCCTGGCCGTCTTCGTCGGCGTGCCGGCCGGCGTGGTGGCGGCGGTCAAGCGCGGCAAGACCATCGATCACGTCACCATGGGCGGCGCGCTGGTCGGCTATTCGATGCCGATCTTCTGGTGGGCACTGCTGCTCATCATCGTGTTCTCCGGCTGGCTGCACTGGACGCCGGTCTCCGGGCGCATGTCGCTCACCTATTTCTTCAAGCCGGTCACCGGCTTCATGCTCATCGACAGCCTGCTCTCCGGGCAGAAGGGCGCCTTCCAGTCGGCGGTGTCGCACCTCATCCTGCCGGCGATCGTGCTGTCGACCATTCCGCTGGCGGTGATCGCGCGGCAGACGCGCTCGGCGATGCTGGAAGTGCTCGGCGACGACTACGTGCGCACGGCGCGCGCCAAGGGGCTGCCGCCGTGGCGCGTCGTCGGCATCCATGCGCTGCGCAACGCCCTCATTCCGGTGATCACCACCATCGGCCTGCAGGTCGGCGTCCTGATGGCCGGCGCCATCCTCACCGAGACCATCTTCTCGTGGCCCGGGGTCGGCAAGTGGATGGTCGATTCGATCTTCCGGCGCGACTATCCGGTCGTCCAGGGCGGCCTCTTGCTGGTTGCCGTCATTGTGATGTTCGTCAATCTCACCGTCGACGTCGTCTATAGCATCATCAATCCGCGCATACGGCATGTGAGGTAGACGATGGCGGAGACGACCTTCCCGAGCGAGGAACGCGGGCCGGAGAACGAGGAAGCCAACGTTGCGGCGATGCATCCGGAGCCGCTGCGCGAGATCTGGCAGTATTTCACCGAGAACCGCGGCGCCGTCATCGGCCTGGCGGTTTTCGTCGCCATCGTGCTGGCGGCGATCTTCGCCCGCTTCGTCGCGCCGCACGGGCCCGACGAGCTGTTCGGCGATTCGCTGCTGAAGCCGCCGGTGTGGGAAGAGGGCGGTTCGTGGACCTTCATCCTGGGCACCGATGCCATCGGTCGCGATATGCTGTCGCGGCTCATCTTTGGCGCGCGCTATTCGCTGTTCATCGGCATCGTGGTGGTGATGTTCTCGCTGGTCGGCGGCATCATCATCGGCCTGATCGCCGGCTTCATGCGCGGCGCCGTCGATGTCGTCATCATGCGCGTGATGGACGTCATCCTGGCCTTCCCCAGCCTGCTGCTGGCGCTGGTGCTGGTGGCCATCCTCGGCCCCGGCCTGCTCAACGCGATGATCGCCATCGCCATCTCCTACCAGCCGCATTTCGTCCGCCTGACCAGGGCCTCGGTGCTGACCGAGCGATCGAAGGACTATGTCACCGCCGTACGGCTGGCCGGCGCCGGGCCGCTGCGCCTGATGTTCCTGACGATCCTGCCGAACTGCCTGGCGCCGCTGATCGTGCAGGCGACGCTGTCCTTCTCCAACGCCATTCTCGACGCCGCGGCGCTCGGCTTCCTCGGCATGGGGGCGCAGCCGCCGACGCCGGAATGGGGCACGATGCTGGCCGATGCGCGCGAATTCATCCTGCGGGCCTGGTGGGTGGTGACCTTCCCGGGTCTCGCCATCCTGACCACGGTGCTCGCCATCAACCTGATCGGCGACGGCCTGCGCGACGCGCTCGATCCCAAGCTCAGGCGGAGCTGAGCGGTGGCGATTCTCGAGATCCAGAAGCTGTCCGTCGATTTCGCCACCGCCGGTGGCGCCTTCCGCGCCGTCGACAACGTGTCGCTGACCGTCGACGCGGGCGAAGTGCAGGCGATCGTCGGCGAATCCGGCTCGGGCAAGTCGGTGGCCATGCTGGCGGTCATGGGCCTCTTGCCGTGGACGGCGACGGTCACCGCCGAGCGCCTCGCCTTCGGCGGCAACGACCTCCTGCACCTGACACCGCGCCAGCGGCGGACGATCGTCGGCAAGGACATGGCGATGATCTTCCAGGAGCCGATGACCAGCCTCAACCCGTGCTTCACGGTCGGCTACCAGATCGGCGAGGCGCTCAAGTTCCACCTCGGGCTCAACCGGGCCGAACGCCACCAGCGGTCGATCGAGCTGCTCAACGCCGTCGGCATTCCCGATCCCGAGCGCCGGCTGCCTGCCTTTCCGCACCTGCTTTCCGGCGGCATGAACCAGCGGGTGATGATCGCCATGGCGCTCGCCTGCAACCCGAAGCTGCTGATCGCCGACGAGCCGACGACGGCACTCGACGTGACCATCCAGGCGCAGATCCTCGACCTCCTGGTCGACCTGCAGAAGCAGACCGGCATGGCGCTGATCCTCATCACCCACGACATGGGGGTGGTGGCGGAGACCGCCGAGCGGGTGGCGGTGTTCTATGCCGGGCAGAAGGTGGAGGAGCAGAACGTCGGCGAGCTGTTCGCCGATCCGCACCATCCCTATACGGCGGCGCTGCTCGCCTCGCTGCCGGAGCGCGCCGTCGGGCGCACGCTGCCCTCGATCGGCGGCGTCGTGCCCGGCCTCTACGACCGGCCGAACGGCTGCCTGTTCTCGCCGCGCTGCCAGTTCGCGACCAGCCGCTGCACCGGGAAGGTGCCGCAGCAGCAGGGCGCCATGGCGGGCTTCGCCCTCTGCCACTATCCGCTCACCCACGGCCGCCCGGTCGGCCATCCCGGGCCACTGGCGGAGGTCAACGCATGAGCGCGCCGGCAGACAGCGGCCCGGTGCTGCAGGCCGACAACCTCGCCCAGCACTACAAGGTGAAGCGCGGGCCGATGGCGCCGCCGCTGACGCTCAAGGCGGTCGACGGCGTCAGCTTCGCGCTCAGCGCCGGCAAGACGCTGGCCGTGGTCGGCGAGTCGGGCTGCGGCAAGTCCACCCTGGCGCGCATGATCGCCATGGTCGAAAAGCCGACGTCCGGCACGTTTTCCATCGACGGCCAGAAGATCGTCGGCGCCGACCGGCGGACGCTCGGCGCCATGCGCAAGCATGTGCAGATGGTCTTCCAGGACCCCTACGGCTCGCTCAACCCGCGCCAGAAGATCGGCGCCATGCTGGAGGAGCCGCTGCTGATCAACCGGCGCGGCATGTGGCGGGCCGACCGGCGCGAGGCGGCCACCGAGATGATGCGGCGGGTGGGCCTCAGACCGGAGCATTACGACCGCTACCCGCACATGTTCTCGGGCGGCCAGCGCCAGCGCATCGCCATCGCCCGGGCGCTGATGCTCAACCCGCGCATCCTGGTGCTCGACGAGCCGGTATCGGCGCTCGACCTGTCGGTGCAGGCGCAGGTGCTCAACATCCTGGTCGAGCTGCAGCAGACGCTGGGCCTGGCCTATCTGTTCATCAGCCACGGCCTGTCGGTGGTGCGCCACATGGCCGACGACGTGATGGTCATGTACCTCGGCCGCCCGGTCGAATACGGGCCGCGCGAGGCCATCTTCGGCAATCCGATGCACCCCTACACGCGGGCGCTGCTGTCGGCGACCCCGGTCGCCGATCCGCAACGGCGGCACGAGCGCATCCGCCTGGAGGGGGAGCTGCCGTCGCCGATCGCGCCGCCGAGCGGCTGCGCCTTCCATCCGCGCTGTCCCTATGCCTTCGACCGCTGTGCCAGGGAGCGGCCCGATCTGGAGCCGAAGGGCGGCGCCGAAGTCGCCTGCTGGGCGGTGGATGCGGACGGGCAGCTCGCCAAGCGCAAGGCAGCCGGCGCTGGCCTAAGCCGTTTTCGCCCGGTTGCCGAAAAGCGTCGCCAGCACGACGCCGCCGATGGTGAGCAGCGTGCCCACCAAGTGATAGCCGTGGATGGCTTCGCCGAGGAAGATCGCGGCCAGGCCGACGCCGACGATCGGCATGAAGTAGAGCGCCATGCCGGTGCGCATGGGGCCGACCTCGCGCACCAGCCACTGATAGGCGAGGAAGGCGCCGACCGAGGGCAGCACCGCCAGCGCCGCGATCGCCGTCCAGCCGCCGGCGGTTGCCGGCAGGAAGCCGTGCATCGTGCCTTCGAACAGCCAGCCCGGGGTGAGCGCCAGCGTGCCGCTGAAGGCGATGGCGGCAAAGGCGATGCGGCCGGGCAGGGCCTGCAGGCGCTGGTCGCGGAGCAGGATCGAGTAGATCGCCCACGAGATCGCCGCGGCGAGGATGGCGAGGTCGCCGGGGTTGAAGCCGGTCGTGGCGAGGCCGGCGAGATCGCCGCGCGAGACGATGACCGCCATGCCGAAGGTGGCGAGCGCGATGCCGGCGAACTGCAGCCCCGAGAAGGGCCGGCGGCCGAGGACCATCTCGAAGAGCACGATGAAGACCGGCGCGGTGGTGTAGATCAGCGTGCCGTTGGTGGCGGTGGTGTGGCGCAGGCCGAGATAGACGCCGGCGCCGCAGACGACCATGCCGAGGACGCCGAGGAGCAGCAGGAAGGGCACCATGCGGACGAGGTCGGGGAGATAGCGGCGGAGCGATCCACCGACGACCACCGCCATGATCGCCGAGGCGATCAGCCAGCGCCAGAAGGCCAGCGTGAAGGGCTCGACGGTGGCGACCGCGGCGCGGCCGACGACCAGGTTCGAGGCGAACAGCGCCGGCATCAGGACGAGGACGAAGATGGTCCAGGCCGGGCTGGTGCGTGCGGGATCGGCTGACACGGATGATGCGTTTCGGCGACGGCGGGATCAGGTGGCAGCCGCGGCACCGGCGCCGTGGCTACCACCGGCATAGGCGAACGCAGCCGCTCTCACCAGCGCCAATATCAGGCGGTCGCGGCGAAGGCCGGATGGAAGGCGACCCGGCCGGCGGGAACCGTCTTGCCAAGCGGCAAGACCATGAAGGCCTCCGGCGGCACGCCCTCCAGCGTCAGCCGCGGTTCGCTGCGAAAGCCGAAGCGGTGGTAGTAGGCCGGGTCGCCGACCAGCATGCAGCCACCGGCGCCGAGCCGGTGCAGACGGCCGAGGCCTTCCTCGATGAGGGCGGAACCGATGCCGGCGCGCTGGCGTCCGGGGGCGACCGCGATGGGGCCGAGCCCGTACCAGTGGCTCGGGCTTCCGTCGATTTCGACGGGCGAGAAGGCGGCCTGGCCGACGAGCTGGCCATCCGTCTCGGCAACCAGCGAAACGCTGAGGGCGCCGGCGCGGCGAAGCGCGGCGATGATGAACGGTTCGGTCTGGCGGCTATAGGGCATGTCGCGGAACGCGGCGGCGATCAGCTCGCCGATGGCCGCTGCGTCGGATGGATTCTCGTCGCGGATCAACATGGCTTGCACCTCCCCTGAGCCACGCACGGCTCTACGCGGCGGCCGGCGTTCCGCGCGCTGTGAGGTCTGCGGCGAAGGCCGCGAGCAACCGATCGAAGGATTCGGCCAGGTCGAGCTTCAGGCGAAAGGCGCCCATGGCATCGAGCGAGACGAATCCGTGGATGATGGCACGCAGGCCGCGGGTCGCGTGGAGTGCGTCGTCGCCTTTGACAGCATAGCCGGCGAGCACCGCCAGCACGATGCCGATCAGCGCCTCGCCGGCGGCAGCAATGTCGTTTTCTCCGGGCTTGGCGGCGCGCACCGATGCGGCATAAAGACCCGGGTGCTCGCGGGCGAACTGCCAGTAGGCGTGGGCGAAGGCGAAGAGCGCCTCGTCGCGCGCCCTGCCGACGGTTGCCTGCCGGCAGCGGGCGGCGGCCTCGGCGAGGCCGCGCAGCGCCAGGCCGCGATGGATGGCGTCGAGCCCGTCGACATGCTTGTAGAGCGAGGGCGGGCGGACGCCGAGTTCGCCGGCAAGGCGGGCGAGCGTCACCGCCGGCAGGCCGTCGGCGTCGGCGATCTCGGCCGCCGCGGTGAGCACGGCATCGGGAGTGAGACCGGCGCGCGGCATCAGAGTGCCGCCGTGCCGGCGAGGAAGGCGAGGATCGCCGCCGCCGTCGCCTCGGGCATTTCGGCATGGGGATAGTGGCCGGCGCCCTCGATCATGGCGACCGTGCCGTGGACCAGCCCGGCCATGGTGGCAGCTTCGCCGGCGGGATCGTCGAAATCGGGATCGCGGCTGCCCATGACCACCAGCGTCGGCGCGCGGATGGCGCCGAGGCGCGGCTCGACGTCGTTGCGGTCGGTGCGCATCATCGCCTGCAACGCGGCCATGCGGCCGGGCTCCTTGAGGTTGGCGACGAGGGTCGCCTTGTAGGCGGCGAAATCGGCGGGCTTCTCGGTCGGATAGAGCGAGGCGTAGTACGCCCCCCAGGCTGCCGGCGCCCACGGTCCGACGAAGGCGGTGTGCATGATTGCCTTGAACAACGCCAACTTCAGCCAGCTGGTCGGGACATTGCGGGCAAAGGGGTCGATGAGGACGAGCCCGGCCGCGGCATCCGGCGCTTCCGCCGCGGCCCAGGCGGCCGAACCGCCGGAGATGGAATTGCCGATGACGATCGCGGGGCCGGCGTCGAGGTGGGCGATCAGCGCCAGGATGTCGCTGCCCTGCGCCGCGCAGCTATGGTCGCTCCAGCCGACCGAGGAGTTGCCATGGCCGCGGAGGTCCATGGTCACGGCGCGGTAGCCGGCCGCGACCAGCTTGGGCGCCAGGAAACGAAACTCGTCCCTGAGGTCGCCGAAGCCCGGCGCCATGACGACCAGCGGCCCGCTGCCGGTGTCGGTGTAGGCGATCTTTCCGCCGGGGCGGTCGAGGAAGAGGGTGTTGGCGGCGGTCATGGCATGGCTCCGAGTGCGCGCGGCGGACGGGTCGGATGGGGCGAAGGCGCCGACGGCAATGCCGGGGGCGGTCGCGGTTGCGGTAAGCGTGAGGGCAGTGGCCTTCATGGGATCTCCTGGCGTCTTGATATTGATCATAGCTTTTTAGCTAATAACAATAGCTTTCCGAGTCAAGGTGGCGGGACAGGATTTTCTGAAGGTCCCCGTCTGGACCGATCTTGACACCTTGGTACCAAGATAGTAATGAGGCGCCATGAAACAGATCGAGCGGGTTCAGACCGGGCTGCGTTTGGAAAAGCGCCTGCTCAAGGTGCTCAAGGCCCTCGCCGAGTATTTCGACATGCCGGTGGCCGAACTGATCGAGGGGATGGCGCTCCACGCCCTGGAGGGCAAGGCGCCGCCGTTCTCCGCCGCCACGCTCGCCAAGATCGAAAGCCTGAAGGCGGTCTACGGGCTGGACCTGACGGCGGCCGATGCCCATCACCTCAGCGAAGGAGACACGTCATGAAGGTCGTCCCGCCCAAGCGGGTCAGCCGCAGCTACACCCAGACGCTTGTGGCGCCGCCCGAGGCGGTCTTCCCGCTGCTTTGCCCGGTGCGCGAAGCCGACTGGATCCCGGACTGGGATGCGCTCCTGGTCGTCAGCACCTCGGGCGTTGCCGAGGAAGACTGCGTCTTCATCACCGAGGCCGGGGCGGACAAGACGTTCTGGTACACGACGCGCTACGAGCCAAAAAATGGCTTTATCGAGTTTGTCCGCTTCACGCCGGGTCTCACCGCCACCCGGCTGTCGATCCAGCTCGCCGCGGTCGCGGGGGCGCCACCGCCCGCATCACCTTTACCCACACCAGCCTGGGCGAAAAGGGGGATGCCTTCGTCGATGGCCTCAGCGAGGCGGCGTATGCCGCGTTCATGCAGGTCTGGGAGAAGCGGCTCAACCACTACCTGACCACGGGAACCTGCCTGGCGGCTTGAGGAGCCTCAGCCGCGGCTGTCGTGCGGCAGGTCGTGGTCCCAGGGCGCGTCGCGCCAGCGCCGGGCGAGAAAGTCGATCAGCGTTCTGACCTTGGCCGGCGGCGTCCGGCCGCCGGGATAGACCGCGTGCGCCGAGCCCAGGCGCGGCAGCGGCTGGTCGAGGGTGAGCGCGATCAGCCGCCCGGCGCGGATGTCGTCGGCGACGATGAAGGTCGGCTGATAGATGAGGCCGTGTCCGGCAACCGCCGCTTCGCGCAGGGCATCGCCGTTGTTGGCCATGAGCGTGCCGCGAACCGGAACGGCGATGGTGCCGTCAGCGCCCAGGAACCAGCGGGCGGCATGGGCCGGCGTCGGCAGGGTGTAGCCGAGGCAGTTGTGGTGGGCGAGATCGGCCAGCTTGGTCGGCCTGCCGTGGGCGGCAAGATAGGCGGGCGCTGCGCAGAGCGCCATGTAGATCGGGGCCAGCGCGCGGGCGATCAGGCTCGAATCGCGCAAGATGCCAAGGCGGATGGCGACGTCCCAGCCTTCGTCGATGAGGTCGACGAAACGGTCGGTCAAGGCGATGTCGATGGTGAGCGCCGGATAGGCATGCGCGAAATCGGCGAGCGCCGGCATCACCTGTCGCAGGCCGAAGGAAAGCGGGGCGTTGATCCTGAGGACCCCACGCGGCTCGACGACATCTTCGGCGGCCGCGGCCTCCGCCTCCTCGATCTCGGCCAGGATGCGCTCCGTCGCCTGCACGTGGCGCAGGCCAGCTTCGGTCAGCGTGAGCTTGCGGGTGGAACGGAAGAACAGCCGCGTGCCCAGCCGGTCTTCCAGCGCATCGATATGCTTGGTGGCCATGGCCGGCGACATGCCGAGGGCGCGGGCCGCGGCGGAAAAACTTCCCAGGGCGGCGACCCTTGCCAGAACCTGCATTCCGGTGAGGCGGTCGAGCACGAGATTTCACACTGTGAGTAAGATATCATCTTCGCACAGCGCGAATTATCATATTCAGGGGGCGATGTCATATGCAGGCCCTGCCCGGTCGGGAAGGCATGAGCCTGGCAACCCGCGCAAACCGGCGTCAGAGGAGCAAATCGCGATGAACATCAGCATCATTGGCGCCGGCAACATGGCGCGCGGCATCGGCACCCGTTTCGTCGCCGGCGGAAATTCGGTGACGGTTGCCAGCAAGGATCCGGTCAAGGCGACCGCACTGGCAAAGGAGCTGAGGGCGGGCAAGCCCGGCGCCGAGGTGGTCGCGGCGACGGTCGAATTGGCGCTCGCCAACGCCGTCATCGTGCTCGCCCTGCCGTTTGCGGCGGCCCGCGACTTCGCGGCGGAACACGCGGCCAAGCTCGCCGGCAAGGTGGTGGTCGACATCACCAACCCGCTGAACGACACCTATGACGGGCTGGTCACCGCGCCCGGCAAGAGCGCGGCGGAAGAGATCGCCAACCTCTTGCCGAGGAGCCGCGTGGTGAAGGCGTTCAACACGACCTTCGCCGGAACGCTGGTCGTCGGCGCGGTCGATGGCCACAAGCTCGACGTGCTGGTCGCCGGCGACGACGCCGACGCCAAGAAGCTGGTCGTCGACCTGATCGAGGCCGGGGGCTCGCGTGCCATCGACGCCGGCAAGCTGGAGCGCGCCCGCCAGCTCGAGGGTCTCGCGCTCCTCGGCATCACGCTGCAGGGGCCGCTCGGCACCGGTTTCCAGAGCGCCTGGAAGCTCGTCGCCTGAGAAAGCCGTTGCCGCCACGCCGGATGGCCCTGGCGCCGGCGTGGCGGGCACCTATATGTCCACAACCTTGCCTTGAGGGAGCCACGCGATGTCTGACACCCAGCTTGCCGAGAAGCCGGCGGAACCGGCGGCGCGGCCGATCGATCCGGGCGTGCGCATCGGCCACGTCCACCTCAAGGTGGCCGACATCGAGCGCTCGCTCGCCTTCTATTGCGGCGTGCTCGGCTTCGAGCTGACGGCGCGCTACGGCACCCAGGCGGCCTTCTTCGCGGCCGGCGGCTACCACCATCATTTCGGCATCAACACCTGGGAGAGCCGCAACGGTCCGCCGCCGCCACGCGGCACCACCGGCCTCTACCATACGGCCATCCTCTATCCGACGCGGGGCTCGCTGGCCGATGCCCTGCGCCGGCTGATCGCGGCGCAAGTGCCGCTCGACGGCGCCAGCGACCACGGCACCCACGAGGCACTCTATCTGCGCGATCCGGACGAGAACGGGCTGGAACTCGCCTGGGACCGGCCGCAGGCGGAGTGGCCGCGGCAGGCGGATGGTTCACTGGCGATGAAGACCGAGTGGCTGAATCTCGAGGATCTTCTCGGCGAGCCGCCGCTCGCCTGAGACAAAACGCCCCGGCGAATCGCGCCCTGTTCCGCCGGTTGCGCGGGCGGCGCCGTTTTGGTCGCGCTCCGTTCGCAATCCGATCCCGGGCGGCTTAACGGCGACCCGAAAATACCGCACCGCGCCTTAACCGCTGCGAAGCCACAGGGCAGCCCTAACGAAGCCTGACGGCAGATGCATTCTTCCCGGCCATCGCCTATATCAGCCGGCAACCATCTTCGAACCGGCGGCCTTGAACCGCCGTGGAGACCCTCCCATGCCTGAGACCCAGATCCCCGTCACGGTGCTCACCGGCTATCTCGGCGCCGGCAAGACCACGCTCCTCAACCGCATCCTCAGCGAGAACCACGGCAAGCGCTACGCCGTCATCGTCAACGAGTTCGGCGAGATCGGCATCGACAACGACCTGATCGTCGAAAGCGACGAGGAGGTCTTCGAGATGAACAACGGCTGCGTCTGCTGCACGGTGCGCGGCGACCTGATCCGCGTGGTCGAGGGGCTGGTGAAGCGGCCCGGCGGCTTCGATGGCATCCTGGTGGAGACCACCGGCCTGGCCGACCCGGTGCCGGTGGCGCAGACCTTCTTCATGGACGACGACGTGCGCGCCCGGGCCAAGCTCGACGCGGTGGTCGCCGTCGCCGACGCCAAGCATCTGACCGAAAGCCTCGCCGACAGCCCGGAGGCGCAGGAGCAGATCGGCTTCGCCGACGTGATCCTGCTCAACAAGACCGATCTGGTCAGCCCGGAGGAGCTCGCTGCCGTCGAGCGCAGCATCCGCGCCATGAACCCGCACGCGCTCATCCACCGCACCGAGCGCTGCGCCATTCCGCTCGCCCAGGTGCTCGATCGCGGCGCCTTCGACCTCGACCGCATCCTGACGCTGGAGCCGGAATTCCTCGACGGCCACGATCACGATCATGATCACGACCATCACGACCATGACCATGATCACGACCACCATCATCACCACCACGACATCGAGGGCTCGGGCGTCTTCTCGGTGTCGCTGCGCGGCGGCGAACTCGACCCGCAGAAGTTCTTCCCGTGGATCCAGCAGACCGCCCAGGAGCAGGGGCCGGACATCCTGCGCATGAAGGGCATCCTCGCCTTCAAGGACGACGCCGAGCGCTACGTCGTGCAGGGCGTCCACATGATCATCGAGGGCAACCACCAGCGCGCCTGGAAGGACGGCGAGAGCCGCGAGAGCCGGCTGGTGTTCATCGGCCGCCATCTCGACGAGGCGCAGTTGCGCGCCGACTTCGAGACGTGCCTGGCCTGATCCGCGCATGCTAGCCTCTCCCACGCGGGGAGGTCGACAGCGGCCGCGGTTGCGGCCGGTTTCGGGAGGGGGTTAAAAGCGCCGTCGCGATTCCACCCCGTTTCCCGGAACTGCTGCGCAGTTTCGACCCTCCCGCACGGGGAGGGGGCGGACCCCAGAACGGTCAACCCATGCCCTCGATCCAGGATTTTCCCTTCGCAGCCTTTGTCGTCGAAGCCGTGTTCCTCGGCGACACGGCGCTCTATGCGCTCGGCGACGGCACGGTGCGCCGCGTCTCCGGTCCGGCGGCGGAGGAGACGCGCGTCCATGCCGGCGCCATCCTCGCGGCGACGCCGGCGCTCGATGGCAAGGCACTGATCACCGGTGGCGATGACGGGCTGGTCGCCTCGGTCGACGCGACCGGCACGGTGACGCGGCTCGCCGAGCGGCCGCGCAAGTGGATCGACCATGTCGCCGCCGGGCCGGCCGCCACGGTCGCCTTCGCCTCGGGGCGACAGGCCTTCGTCAGGCTCGCCGACGGACGCGAACGCACCTTCGACCATGCCCGTGCGGTCGGCGGCATCGCCTTCGCGCCGAAGGGCCTGCGCCTGGCGGTCGCCCGCTACGAGGGGGTGACGCTGTGGTGGGCCGGCACCGAAGCCGAGCCGGTGCAGTACGCCTGGAAGGGTGCCCATATCGGCGTGACCTTCTCGCCCGACGGGCGCAACCTGGTCACCGTCATGCAGGAGAACGCGCTGCACGGGTGGCGGCTGGACGATGGACGCGACATGCGCATGACCGGCTATCCGGCCAAGCCGCGCTCGCTGTCCTGGTCGGTCAAGGGGCGTTTCCTTGCCTCGTCCGGGGCGAATGCCGCGATCCTGTGGCCGTTCCACTACAAGGACGGGCCGATGGGCCGCCAGCCGTTGCAGCTCGGTGCGCGCGAGGAACTGGTCAGCCGCGTCGCCTGCCACCCGACCGAGGAGATCGTCGCCGTGGGCTATCGCGACGGCATGGTGCTCGCCGTCCGCTTCGGCGATGCGGAAGAGGCGCTGCTCAGGCGGCCGGGCGGCGGCGCGGTGTCGGCGCTGGCCTGGGACAGACGCGGCGGCCGCCTGGCCTTCGGCACCGAGGAAGGCGCCGCCGGCATCGTCGATATCGCCGGCTGAACGCTACGTGCGCAACCGGCCGCGCGGATGGCGCGACCCCCGGGCGCGCCTCACTGCTCCTGGTACGGTCGCACGATGAGGATCTCCAGCTCCCTGTCGGGCAGGAAGTTGCGCGCCGTGTAGGCGAAGGTGACCGGATCGACGAACGCGCGCGTGCCGATGTCGCAGAGGCTGACCAGCGCATCCGGGCTGTTCTTGTCCACCTGCAGGCGGAACGACTTGATGGGCGCCGCCCAGTTGTTGGCGGTGGTCAGGATGTAGCGGATGCGCAGCCCTTCGAGAAAGTTGCCGTGCCGGCCGGCGAGGGCGTCGACCGCGCTGCCGACGTCGCGGACAAAGGCATCGTCGATGCAATAGCGCGTCCGGTTGCTGTCGTCGGTTGCATCGGAGCGCTCGAAGAAGCTGTAGCCGACGACCGGTCGGTAGCGATGCTGGACCAGGACTTCCTTGCCGGGTGGAAACGTCTGCTCCCAGTAGAAGGAGACGTCGAGGCGCCAGGCGGAATTGGCATAGCCGGAATGGATCAGCACGAGGCCGGCGCGGGCAAGCTCGGTGAGGTCTTCGGCCGGCAGCGCATTGAGCCTGCGGTTGACGCCTTCGGCGAGCGGATTGAGCGGCAGGCCCTTGCGGCGCAGGAGCGCCGTGCGGTCGACGCCGAACACGCTGGCGCGGGCATTGATCTTCGGCGTGATGGCCTTGCCGTCGACCGTGACGGAGAAATCGACGAAGTTGTCGCGCGTCGGCTCCGGCAGGACGAGGTTCATGTGGTCCGGGTCCATCGCGTCGATGGGCGGCAGGGGAAAGGCGACGAGGACGGTCGCCGGGGCATCGGTCGTGTTGACGAAGCGATAGGCGACGCTCACCTGATCGGGCGAGATGTAGAGGTCCTCGGAGAGCAGCGTGACACGATCGTTGCGGATGAGCTGGAGGCCGCCGGCACCGAGTTCGGCCGTGGAATCATTGGCGAGCGCGGGTGCGGTGCCGACAAATGCCGCCAGAATTGCCAGGGTAAATCGACCTGATCTGCCCTGCAGGAGACGGGTCATGACGTCCTCCCACCAAAGCTTGATCACCGCGACAGGGTAGAACCTTTACCGGCCGGAAGGAATCGAATCCGGCGATCACTGCCGCGGCATGACGCTGCAAGGAACCGGAAAGAACGACCGCAATCGCTAGAGCACAGCTCGCCAAATCCACGACTTGGTAACCGTCGCCGGATAGCCTGCTGCCACTGCACATCACTATCATTGCGAATCAGGCATGGGTGAACTGAGCAACACAGGGCTGCTCCTTGCCGAGGCGACGCTCTATTTCGTCGCCATGACGGCCCTGTTCCGGGTGCGCAATCGCTTCGGCATCGGTGTGTTCTTCACCGCGCTCGGCACCATGCATTTCCTCGAGACCTATCTCGCCGCCGTGCTCTACGTGCCGGTTCTCGGCGGCTTCGTGGTGTCGCCGGGCTCGATCGTGCTGTTCTCCGGCAAGCTGGTCATGCTGCTCGTGGTCTATATCCGCGAGGACGCGGCGGTCGTCCGCCAGCCGATCTACGGGCTGTTCCTCGGCAACCTGCTGATCGTGTCGACGGTGCTGCTGCTGCGCCTGCACGCCCCGGTGCCGATCCCGGGCCGGATTCCGGACCTCACCTTCCTCGACCAGACCGGCTGGCTGATGGTGTGGGGCACGACGCTGCTGTTCATCGATTCGATCCTCATCATCCTGCTCTACGAACGCTCCGCGGCGTGGCTCGGCAACCGCGTGATCGCGCGCGTGCTGATCAGCGCGGCGGCGGTGCTGACCTTCGACCAGATCGGTTTCTACGCGGCGCTGCGCTTCGTCGTCGGCGCGCCGGCCGAGGTGCTCTATGGCGGCTGGATCGCCAAGATGGGCGCGGCGGTCGTCTATGCGGTGTTCGCCGGCCTCTACCTGCGCTTCGGCGAGGGCGGGCGGCTCACCCGGCGCCGGGTCAGTGACGTCTTCGAGGTGCTCACCTACCGCCAGCGCTACGAGGCGCTCCTGCGCCAGAGCGGCTATGACGCGCTGACCGGCCTCTACGACCGCGGTCGCTTCGACCGCGACGGTCCCAAGGAAATGCGCGAGGTCGATCAGGCGCGGCCGATGAGCCTGCTGGTCATCGACGTCGATCACTTCAAGGAGATCAACGACCGCTACGGCCATGCGGTCGGCGACGAGGTGCTGCGCCACATCGCGCGCGAGCTGGAATTGGCGACGCGCTCCAACGACCGCGTCTATCGTTATGGCGGCGAGGAATTCATCGTGGTGTGCCAGGGTCTGCCGCACGCCGCTGCCATCCTGGCGGCGGAACGCCTGAGACTCGGCGTCTCGAACCTCGTCATCGACGGCATTGCCGACCCGATCACGGTCAGCATCGGGGTTGCCACGGCACCGCGGGACGGCACCGACCTGCGGGCGCTGTTCGCCGTCGCCGACCAGCGCCTCTACCGCGCCAAGGACGACGGGCGCGACCGCGTGCGCGGCGCCGATGCGAGCGCCGCGGATATCGCACCCGGTCGGCCGGCGGCCAGCCGGCACTGAGCCGAAAGGCGGCGGTTACCGGTTCCCCGAACCATTCGGCGATCCCGGCGTTGGTCCGTTCAGTGACGATGCCACTGAACAGGAGACCCAGCGATGGCCCGACAGCAGACAGCGCGGCGGCAGCCCGACCCGATCGAGGGCGAAGACGACACGATTCCGCCGGATAGGCCGCATGAGGGCGAAAAGCCGATTCCCGCGGCCGGAGCGATGGCCGACCTCAATCCGGCCCCGGTGACGCCGCGGCCCTTCGCGGAAGAGGAAGACATCGCGCAGCGAATCCGGGCGCACCGCGGCGCCGCCACGGCGGCCCCTGTGGACCGGCCTGTGGGTGGCGGTGGGCCTGATCGCCCTCTTGGTGATCCTCGCCCTCATTTTCTGAGGCGTTCGGAACCAGACTAGCGCACCAGCACGTTGCGGAACTGCCAGGGGTCGCTGGTGTCGATGTCCTCGGGGAAAAGGCCGGGACGGCCGGTGAGCGGCGTCCACTCGGTGTAATAGCCCCTGACCGGGCCGAGATAGGGACGCTGCACCGCGAGGCAGCGGCGGTAGTCCATCTCGTCGGCCTCGACGATGCCGGCGTCCGGGTTCTCGATCGCCCACACCATGCCGGCAAGGACGGCCGAGGTGACCTGCAGGCCGGTGGCGTTCTGGTAGGGCGCCAGCGCCCGCGTCTCCTCGATGGAAAGCTGCGAGCCGTACCAGTAGGCGTTCCTGGCGTGGCCGTAGAGGAGCACGCCAAGCTCGTCGATGCCGTCGACGATCTCGTGCTCGTCGAGGATGTGCTGCGCCGTCTCGTGCAGGGCGCCGCTGCCGAAGACCTCGTGCAGCGACAGCACCGCGTCGTTGGCCGGGTGATAGGCGTAGTGGCAGGTCGGCCGGTAGACGACGGCGCCGCCTTCGCTGAGGGTGAAGTAGTCGGCGATCGAGATCGACTCGTTGTGGGTGACGAGGAAGCCGTACTGGGCGCCGGGCGTCGGGCACCAGGTCCTGACCCGCGTGTTGGCGCCGGGCTGCAGCAGATAGGCGCCGGCGCGGGCGCCGAGCTTGTGCAGGCGGCCGTTCTCCGGCAGCCATTTCTCGTGGGTGCCCCAGCCCATCTCGGCCGGCTGCATGCCCTCCGACATGAAGCCCTCGACCGACCAGGTGTTGACGAAGACGTTCATCGGCTTCGGCGTGGACGCGCGCTGCGTGTCGCGCTCGGCGATGTGGATGCCCTTGACGCCGAGGTCGCGCATCAGCCGCGCCCAGCCCTCGCGGTCGCCGGGGCCGGGCTCGGTGAACGGGTGGCCGAGGTCCGTCGGCGAGATTGACCAGCGCCTGCTTGACGAACCAGGAGACCATGCCGGGGTTGGCGCCGCAGCAGGAGACGGCGGTGGTGCCGCCGGGGTTCTGTGCCTTCTCATTGCGCACGGTGGTGCGCAGCGCATTGTTGGTGCGCGCCTCGGCCTCGACCGAGGTGTCGAAGTAGAAGCCCGGCCAGGGTTCGACCACCGTGTCGATGTAGGGAACGCCGAGCGCGCGGCAGAGCTTCATGATCTCCAGCGACGAGGTGTCCACCGACAGGTTGACGCAGAAGCCGGCGCCGCCGCCTTCGGTCAGCAGCGGGGTGAGCACCTCGCGGTAGTTCTGCGGCGTCAGTTCGACGTTGGCGAAGCGGATGCCCTGCTGGTCGAGCAGCGGGCGGACGGCGGCGTCCGGATCGACGACCACCATGCGCGCACGGTCGAACGCGAAGTGGCGCTCGATCAGGGGCAGGGTGCCCCTGCCGATCGAGCCGAAGCCGATCATGACGATGGGACCGTCGATCTTGCCGTAGACGGGCCATTCGGCCATCGCTTCTCTCCTTCCTGCGGGAAATCAGGCGCCGGTGCGCCGCGCCGTGATTGCCGGCTTTTGCCCGTGCAAGTCAACCCGCCGGCCGCGCCTGCGGCCCTTGGCCCGCCACACTCGGCCCCTAGTTCTGGAGTGAGAGGCGATCGGGCACGATGGGGAGGGACCCTGCTGATGACACCACGCAGGCTGGCGTTTGCCGCGCTGCTCGTCCTGCTGCCGGTCGGGATCGCGGGCCCGGCGACGGCCGAGGATCTGCCGCATTCCGGCAATGCGGTGTTCGACAGCGCCGTCGACCTGGTCAACCGGCACTTCTTCGCGCCCGCCGCGCTGCCCCAGTTCAACGACGCGGCGGCGCTGGTCGCCAGCCAGATGCCCGACCTCAAGGACGCCGCGCCGGGCGTGGTCGGCGATGCGGTCGATTTCGTGCTGGGCAAGCTGAATGCCTCCCACACCGGCCGCTACACGCCGGACCAGGTGGATTACTACGAGCTGGCGGACGTGTTCCGCTTCGCCTTGCGCAGCGACATCCGCCGGCTGTTCCCGCCGGCGGGGGAGGTGACCTACGCCGGCATCGGCATCGCCAGCGCGACGATCGATGGCAAGACCTTCGCCACCCACGTCTATGACGGCGGTCCGGCGGCGCGCGCCGGCCTGCTCGCCGGCGACGAGATCGTTTCGGTGGATGGCCAGCCGTTCGCCGAGATCGGGTCGTTCCGCGGCAAGGCAGGGACGACGGCGCATCTGATGGTGCGGCACACGGCCGATGCGGCGCCGGTCGCCATCGACGTGGCGGTCGAGCAGATCCAGCCCGGCGACCTCTTCGTCAAGGCGATCTCGGACAGTGTCAGGCGCCTCGACCAGGGGAGCAACCGCATCGGCTATGTCCGCCTGTGGTCGTACACGCGCGAGGCGGTGACCCGGGTCCTCTACGAGGAACTCGGCGCCGGGCGGCTCAAGGACGTCGACGGGCTGGTGCTCGATCTGCGGAGCAAGTGGGGCGGGGCGCCGGGCGATGCGGCCGAGACCTTCGTCGGCGGTGCCGCCAACATGGTAGCGGTCGACCGCGACGGCACGCGCACCTTCGTCACCTTCCGCTGGCACAAGCCGGTGGTCGCCATCATCGACGGCGGCACGCGCAGCGGCATGGAAGTGCTGGCCGAATCGCTGAAGCAGAACGGCGTGCCGCTGGTCGGCGCGCCGACCGCCGGAAACGTGCTCGCCGGCACCACCTATCTTCTGCCCGACGACAGCCTGCTGGAACTGGCGGTGACCGACGTGTTCGTCGACGGCCGGCGGCTGGAGGCCGCCCCGGTGGCGCCGGACGTGCCGGTGCCCTTCGACGTGCGCTACGCCGATGGCCACGACCCGCAGCTCGACGCCGCCACCGCACTGATGGCCGAGCGCCTCGCACGGGGCCAGGGCACCAACTGAAGCCGTCGCTCGCGGCGCTCAGTCGGCCACGCCGACCAGCAGGAAGAGCGCGGGCTTGTTGCCCTGCACGCGGGTGAGATGCCCCTTGCAGTCCATGTCGTTCAAGAGAACGACGTCGCCCGGCTTGACATCGATGGCCGTGCCGTCGGTGACCGTGACGGTGGCGCGGCCGGAGAGGAGAACGGCGTATTGGCGCCGCGGTGTCGGGTGGAACGACTTGTCCCAGCCGGGCGGGGCTTCGAGGAACACGCCGCTGGTCATCGGCGTCTCGGCGGAGAGGCCGACCGGTGCCGAGGGTGGAGCGTAGTCGTGGAGGTCGAGGTCCACGTCGCGCTTGCGGAAATGCGTTTCGCCTTCGGCGTCCTTGTATATCTCGCTGATCTGCATGGCGTCTCCCCCGGCCAGGCCGCCCGTCGTTCTCCCTACACCCGCGACGCGGCAGCGACTATATGAATAGCCTTCTCCCCTCCGTTCGGACAACTTCAGACCATGACCAGCCCGCTTGACCAGAACCCGCTGCTCGGCCCCTGGGACGACACCGGCCTGCCGCCGTTCGACCGGATCCGGCCCGAGCACTTCCGCCCGGCCTTCGATGCCACCATGGCGGCGCAACGGGAGGCGGTCACCAGGATCGCGCAATCGGCCGAGCCGCCGACCTTCGACAACACGATCCGCGCGATGGAGACGAGCGGCCTCGCGCTCGACCGGGTGGCGGCGGTCTTCTTCCATCTCGCCTCGGCCGACACCAGCGCGGCGCTGCAGGCGGTGGAGCGCGAGATCGCGCCGCTGCTGGCCCGCCACAGCAACGCCATCTACCTCGACGGCGCCCTGTTCCGGCGCATCGCCGCGCTCTGGCAGACCCGCGACACCCTCGCGCCTCGACGACGAGCAGCGTCAGGTGCTCGACCGCTATCACACCATCTTCGAACGCGCCGGCGCGGCGCTCGACGAGGCCGGCAAGAAGCGGCTCGCCGAGATCAGCGAGCGGCTGGCCGAACTCGGCACGGCGTTCAGCCAGAACGTGCTGGCGGCGGAGAACGGCTTCATGCTGGTGCTGGACGGCGAGGACGATCTCGCCGGCCTGCCCGAATCGGTGCGCTCGGCGGCGGCGGAGGCGGCGCGCGACCGCGACCTCGCGGGCAAGCACGTCATCACCCTGTCGCGCTCCTCGATCGAGCCCTTCCTGCAGTTCTCCACCCGGCGCGACCTGCGCGAAAAGGCCTTCACCGCCTGGGTGAAGCGCGGCGAGACGGAGAATGCGGCGCTGATCGCCGAAACCGTCCGGCTGCGCAGCGAGCGGGCGCGGCTCATGGGCTACGAGAGCTTCGCCCATTTCCGGCTGGCCGACACGATGGCCAAGACGCCGGAGGCGGTGTCGGAGCTGCTCAACGCGGTGTGGGAGCCGGCGCTCCGCCGCGTGGCGGCCGAAGAACAGGCGCTGCAGGCGATGATCGCGGCGGAAGGCAGCAATTTCCGCCTGGCGCCGTGGGACTGGCGCCACTATGCCGAGCGCCAGCGCAAGGCCGAATTCGATTTCGACGAGGCGGAGCTGGAGCCCTACCTGCAGCTCGCCAACGTCATCGCCGCCGCCTTCGACGTCGCCGGACGCCTGTTCGGCCTTGCCTTCGCGGAACTGGAGGGACTCAGGCTCTATCGGCCGGAGGTGCGCGTGTGGCGGGTGACCGGCAAGGGCGGCCGCTTCGTCGGTCTCTTCCTCGCCGACTATTTCGCCCGGCCCTCGAAGCGCAGCGGCGCCTGGATGTCGGGCCTCCGCGACCAGCACAAGCTCACCGGCGACGTCCGCCCGATCGTCACCAACACCATGAACTTCGCCAAGGCGCCGGAGGGCAAGCCGACGCTGATCTCGTTCGACGATGCGCGCACGCTCTTCCACGAGTTCGGCCATGCGCTCCACGGCCTGCTGTCCGACGTCACCTATCCGCTGATCTCCGGCACCAGCGTGGCGCGCGACTTCGTCGAGCTGCCGTCGCAGCTCTACGAGCACTGGCTGGAGCAGCCCGAGGTGCTGCGCCGCTTCGCGCTGCATGCGGAGACCGGCCAGCCGATGCCGGAGGCGCTGCTCGACAAGGTGCTGGCGGCACGGCGCTTCAACCAGGGCTTCGCCACGGTCGAATACACCTCCTCGGCGCTGGTCGACCTCGACCTGCACCTGCCGCCGACGTCGCGGCGATCGACGTGCTCGCCTTCGAGCGTGATGCGCTGGCGCGCATCCGCATGCCGCAGACGGTGGTCATGCGCCACCGCACGCCGCACTTCCAGCACATCTTTGCCGGCGAGGGCTACGCCTCGGGCTACTACAGCTATCTGTGGTCGGAGGTGCTCGATGCCGACGCCTTCGAGGCCTTCGCCGAGACCGGCGACATCTTCGATCCGGCGACGGCGGCACGGCTGCACGACCACGTCTATTCGGCCGGCTACCGGCGCGACCCGGCGGAGGCCTATGCCGCCTTCCGCGGGCGCATGCCATCGCACGAACCGCTGCTCCGGAAGCGCGGGCTCGCCGACTGATCACAACAATTCAATCGCACAGCGGAGGAACCTACCCCATGGCCAGCATTCTCTTCATCGGCGGCACCGGCCAGATCTCGCTGCCCTGCGTCCACGAGGCGGTCGCCGTCGGCCATCAGGTGAGCGTGCTCAACCGCGGCAGGACGGCCGTCGGCCTGCCGGCCGGGGTGTCGGTCGTCGTCGGCGACATGGACGACGCGGCGACCTATGGCGCGCTCGGCGACCGGCATTTCGACGTCGTCTGCCAGTTCCGCGCCTACACGCCCGAGCAGATGGCCAAGGACATCGCCACCTTCTCCGGCAAGACCGGGCAATACGTCTTCATCTCCTCGGCCTCGGCCTACCAGAAGCCGGCGCAGCACTACGTCATCACCGAGAAGACGCCGCTGGTGAATCCCTATTGGGAATACAGCCGCAACAAGATCGCCTGCGAGACGATGCTGCGCGAGCAGACGGCGCTGTCGTGGACGATCGTGCGGCCGAGCCACACGGTGCGCACCGGCATGCCGCTGGCCATCGGCGACGGCGACGCGGTTGCCCGGCGGTTGCTGCGCGGGGCGCCGGTGATCGTCCATGGCGACGGCACGTCGCTGTGGACGCTGACGCGCTGCGTCGACTTCGCCGTGCCCTTCGTGCGCCTGCTCGCCAACGGCAAGGCGCTCGGCGAAGCGTTCCAGATCACCAACGACCGCGCCTTCACCTGGGACGAGATCACCCACGCCATCGCCGCCGGGCTCGGCGTTGCGGCGAAGATCGTGCACGTGCCGACCGACACGCTGGTGCGCTACAATCGGGAATGGGAAGGGCCGCTCACCGGCGACAAGAGCTGGTCGGCGCTCTTCGACAACAGCAAGGTGAAGGCCGTGGTCGGCGATTTCACCTGTGCACAGGACCTGCCGACGATCCTGGCGGAGTCGATTGCCAACTTCACCCGGCGCAACGCCACCGCCGATCAGGCGCCGCATGCGCTCGACCCGCTGATGGACCGCATCTGCGCCGAGCAGGCGGCGCTCGGCGATCGCGCTTCAGCGCCCGGCTGATCGCCGCGCAGGGATTTGTCCAAGACCGACGGTCGGTGGACGCCAGCAGTCGCCACCGGCGCTCCGCGTTTGCGAGGCGGGGCCGCCGGCAGCGCGAATCGCGATCAGGGTGTCAGTTGTCCTTGGCGCCCTGGAAGATCCACGTCCAGATGTTCTGCCGCAGGCAGTTGGCCAGCGGCTTGTGGTTGAAGGGCATGCGGATCCCGGCCTGGCCGTTGATCAGCACGACGAGGTTGCTCTCGTCGGGATGCCCGGGGATCACCATCGGCCCGAACTTGCTGCCCTTCATCACGCCGTCATACGTGCGGACGTCGAATCCGCTGTGTTCGAAGCCTTCGCCGCCCGGCTGATGGCAGGACACGCACCACCCCTTGAAGATCGGCGCGATCTCCTCGGCATAGCTCACCTGAGCCTGCTGGGCGCAGGCCTGCGGGAGCGGGAGCAGCGTCGTCGACCCGACGAGCCCGAAGCCGCCGGCGACAGCGCCGACCGACAGAAGAACCCAATGCCTCATCACAATTCCTCCCTGCGAGAGGCCCGCCCCTCGGTGAAAGAATTGGGCCGCGCAAGGTCGGCGACTTTGATCTCGGTCAACGGGACCGAATTATTCCAACCAGAAGGTGTGCCGCAGCCGGGGCGGCAGAGGGCGCCGGGAGGCGGGGACTCGTGCTCGGACATCGCAAGCGCGCTGGCGCAGCGGTCGCCCGCCTGCGTGAACCCAGGCACGGACGGCCATTAGAGTCCTTTTTCGACCAGATAGTGCCATTCCGACGGGGCGATTTTGCGACAGGATCAAGCCGGCGGGTGAAGGTCGTACCCGGGGTACGGCCGAGACCGACGGCGCCGATCATGGTGCGAAAGCGCCCGTCCCTTGCGGGTTTCCACCCGGCGGGCGCCCGCCGCCGATCCCGGCTCGACCGATGCCCGGCATCGCTCTTCGCCGGCCTCGACGCCGGATCGCCGCGCCGGGTGAGAAACGGAATTGGCTCTATCTGGTCGAAAAGGGCTCCAGCGTCCTGGCGAGCCGGTGCGGCGAATCGGGCGAGACGCTCGTGAGAATGGTTCGCGCTGGTGCAGTGCCGACGATGGCGGTAATTTAGAAAGAGAAAAAAGAGAAAATAGCCAGGCGCAGGCGGGAAATGCCCCAAGTCCACCGCATGTTCTTCCACTACAGCGAGTTCCCGTTCAGCCTGCGGGCGCTGTTCACGGCGGCGCTCATCACGCTCGGCTTCGGCTACGTCTTCGCGATGATCCAGGTCTACACGGTTCACGCCGGGCTGGACGGAAAGCCGGGGATCGACGCCAACGATATTGCCATCGCCTACAGCGGAAACCAGGCCAGCAACCGGCTTCAGGTGGCCCTGACCGGGCCGATGATGGGCATGGCCCCGTCGAGGGAGCGGCGCGCCATCATGGACTGGGCCTCGGATGGTGCCGACAAGGCGCAGTTCGAAAAGGACATCAAGCCGATCCTGGACAACCGCTGCCTGCGCTGCCACGACGGCACCGAACCGGGCGCTCCCCTGTTCACGACCTTTGAGAAATTCGCCGAATATGCCAAGCCGGACACCGGCATGAGCCTCGCCACGCTGGTGCGCGTCTCGCACATCCATCTGTTCGGCATGACGTTCATCTTCTTCATCATCGGACTGATCTTCAGCCACGCCTATGTGCGCCCGGTGTGGTTCAAGGCCGCCGTCATCGTCCTGCCGTTCGTGACCATGATCACCGACATCGGCTCGTGGTACCTGACCAAGCTCAATCCCAAATTCGCCTGGATCATCATCGTCAGCGGGATCCTGATGGGGCTGAGTTTTGCCTTTCAGTGGTTCGTCTCGATGTACCAGATCTGGTTGTACAAATATTCCAGGGAGGCGGACCCCGACGGGTCTCCTCCGGCGACGATTGCGTAGCGGCAACCCGGTCTTCGGCGGCAGAGATCCGATCGCCACGACGCGCGGCGCGATCGTGCGGGGCGCTCGTGCCGACAGCGGACGAGCACGTCGGATGATCGCGCCGGACCCGACCTGCCGTCAGGGCGGCCCGGTCAGTGCGTCCGTCAGAGGCCAAGACGAGTTGCCCGGCCGGGTTCAACGAACCGGCGAAAGAACGCCGCGCAACGCCAGTCTTGTCGCGATGTCGCTCGGGGCCGCCTATTCCTTGGGGCCGAAGGTCTGCATGTAGGCCTGAATATTGTGGAGATCGTCGTCGGTGAGCATCTGGCCGGGAGGCTCATAGAGTCCGGTCTTTCCGAAGACGGGCATCACCCGCATCGGCCGATCGTGATCGTCCTTGCCCTCCATGACGGCCTTCTTGAAGACAGCGAAGTCCCAATAGGCGGAATCGCCGGCCAGTTTCTTGATTCGCACGGCACCGTTCGGCACCACCGACGCGGGATAGCCTTCCCCCTTGGCACCGTGACAAATCGCGCAATTATCGTTGAAGAGGTCGCCGCCAGCCTGGAGATCCTCGGCGAAGGTGGACTGGGCCGAAGCCATCAGCGCGAGCGCCGCAGCCGAAATAAGCAATCTGTACATGGATACCTCCCCGTTTGTTCTTGTCGCTGCGTGGATCGGCGGCGAAGAACGCGCCTGGGCCGCCGCATGCAAGAGAGTCTGCGCCTCGGAGTCCGGCGTACGGGCGAATGGGGCCCGCGCCCCGGCGGCGTTTAGACCCATTCCAAACGATATCACTCTGTGTCGAAGGATGCATCTGCCGTGTGAAGGGCTCAGGGTGGCGCCCGGCAAACGCGCGCAGGGCCTGATCGCCGGGGCTGGCGACCCCGCGAATTCCGGGACGTCTCGCTTGTGTCGCCGGCAGGCTCAGGCGGCCAGCGGCAGGCGCTCGGCGAACGGTTCGCCGGTGGCGGTGACCAGACCGGCGCCAGCGGCCAGACCCGCCACCTTCAGTTCCAGCCCGAGGAACCGCCGCCGTTCGACCGGCGCCGGCATGACCAGGCCGGCGGTCGGCGCGGCGGAGAACCCGAAGCGCGCGTAGTATTCCGGATCGCCGACCAGGATGATGCCGGCGTGGCCGATCATGCCGGCGCGGGCGATGGCGAGGCGCATGAGGCTGGCGCCGACGCCCTCGCCCTGGGCAGCGGTGTCGATGGCCAATGGCCCGAGCAGAAGGGCAGGCGCATCGCCGGCGCGGACATGCCACAGGCGGACGGTGCCGACGAGGCCGCCGGCCGCATCACGGGCGACCAGGGCCAGCCCCGCGGCGGGCTTGCGGCCGCGGCGCAGGCGCTCGGATGGCTTGAACAGGCGCTCGCGGCCCATGACGCGGTCGAGCAGGGCTTCGCGGGCGGCTGCGTCGGCCGGGCGTTCGGTGTCGAAGTGGATCATCGTCGTGTTCGTTTCTGCGCGCTGCGCGAATCGCTGAGGTCGGAACCCGCTCACCCGCCCGCCTGCGCTCGCGGCCGCTCCCCGCAAGGAAGAGGCGATGCGGGCGGCGGCGCCTGCGGTCCCTCGCCCCGGCGGGGAGAGGGACTGGGTGGGGGCGGGCCTCGGTTTCCTAGATCACGTACGACTTCAGCGGCTCGAAGCCGTTGAAGGCGACGGCCGCGTAGGTCGTGGTGTAGGCGCCGGTGCCCTCGATCAGCACCTCGTCGCCGATCGACAGCGAGACCGGCAGCTCGTAGGGCACCTTCTCGTAAAGCACGTCGACCGAATCGCAGGTCGGCCCGGCGATGACGCACGGCGTCCGGGCGTCGCGGTCGCGCGGCGTGCGGATCGGGTAGCGGATCGCCTCGTCCATGGTCTCGGCGAGGCCGCCGAACTTGCCGATGTCGAGATAGACCCAGCGCAGCGGATCGTTCTCCTCCTTGCGCGAGATGAGCACGACCTCGGCCTTGATGATGCCGGCATCGCCGACCATGCCGCGGCCGGGCTCGATGATGGTCTCGGGGATGCGGTTGCCGAAGTGCTTGCGCAGGGCCGAGGAGATCGCCCGGCCATAGGTCTTCACCACCGGGATCCGCTTCAGGTATCTGGCCGGGAAGCCGCCGCCGAGGTTGACCATGCGCAGGCGGATGCCGCGCTCCGACAGCGTCCGGAAGATCTCGGCCGAGGCGGCGAGGGCGCCGTCCCAGGCTTCCGGGTTCGGCTGCTGCGAGCCGACGTGGAAGGAGACGCCGTAGGCGTCGAGGCCGAGGCGGTGGGCGTGCTCGAGCACGTCGACGGCCATCGCCGGGGCGCAGCCGAACTTGCGCGACAGCGGCCACTCGGCGCCGTCGTTGGCGATCAGGATGCGGCAGAAGACGCGGGCCGACGGCGCGGCGCGGCCGATCTTGTCGACTTCCTCGCGCGAATCGACGGCGAACAGGCGGACGCCGCGCTCGTAGGCGGCGGCGACGTCACGCTCCTTCTTGATGGTGTTGCCGTAGGAGATGCGCTCCGGCGCGGCGCCGGCGGCGAGCGCCATGTCGATCTCGGCGACGCTGGCGCAATCGAAGCTGGAGCCGAGCCCGGCGAGCAGCGTCAGGATCTCCGGCGCCGGGTTGGCCTTCACCGCGTAGTAGACGCGGCTGTCGGGCATGGCGGTGGCGAAGGCGCGATAGTTGTCGCGGACGATGTCGAGGTCGACGACCAGGCAGGGGCCCTCGGGTCGTCGGTCGCGCAGAAAATCGCGGATGCGGTCGGTCATTCTCGGGCACTCCCCAAGCGAAAAGCTTCGCGTTGCGAACCGCCGGAGCACCTGCGCCCGGACGATCGATGTGGAGCCGATCGTTCCGGACATGAGCGTCCCGGTTTGCCGGATTGTCCGGCTGGTTTGCGGGTGGCAGTCGACAAGGCGGACAGGGCTGTCCGGTCTTTCGCTGCCTTCGCTTGGAGCGGGGAGGCCCCGATCCGCACGCCCGGCAAGAAGTAGATGCCTCTTCAGTAACGCCAGCGGATGGAAAGCCGGCAGAGACCAAAAAAGCCCGCTACGTCGTTGCTTTAAGCCGCGTCCTTCGAAGCGTCCGGGACCTTCCCGGCGGTTCGCCCTCGGACTGGTGCGACCACAGGCACGTGCGAATTTGGGCAGCGCGGTAGGTAGGGCTAAATGGTTTCACAATCAAGAACGATTTGAGGCTAGGGCGAAAATAGTTGGCTTCGCCGACGTGACGCGGCGCCGGTTACGTGCGCCAGTCGCTGAGCCCCCGCACCAGCAATCATGCGATGATCGTCAGCACGCCCAGCACGACGATCGCCAGGGCGACCGGGATGTCGA
This sequence comes from uncultured Alphaproteobacteria bacterium, assembly GCA_963784605.1. Taxonomy (GTDB): domain Bacteria; phylum Pseudomonadota; class Alphaproteobacteria; order Rhizobiales; family Kaistiaceae; genus CAVSRC01. The sequence goes on along the minus strand of CAWARW010000020.1, from coordinate 313,792 downwards.
TCGATGCCTTCGCGGGCAGCAGCTTCTGGCCGACGACAAGGACGGAGGCGACGGCAATCCAGCCGATGCTCATGATGCCGAGGGCGATCTGCATCGACATCAGCCCGGCGCTTGACCCGATGCAGCAGAGGCCGAAGGCTAATCCGGAATGGCCGTCGCGGCAGCAGCGATCGCGGAAGGCTCGCTTGAGCGGCGTCAGCTCGTAGACACCGGCGGCAATGGTGATCAGGCCGGCGACCAGCGTGCCGTGGGGCCGATAGACCGCGTAGACGGGCAGGCCGACAAGCGTCCACAGGGCAAGATAGGACAGGACGAACAGCAGGACGTCGTGGATGCCGCCGCTGGCCTTCGCCTGTTGCCACAGCGTCGGGACGAGCCCCGGAAGCATCATCGCCGCCATCATCACGATCCACATCGGGAGGAAGGACGTGAAGGGGCCCAGCGGCGCCATGACCCCCATGTCCATGCCGCCCGTGCGGTGGACCACGATTGCCCAGGACACTGCGGCCAGTCCGAGCGTCGCCAAAAGGGCGGCGACGCTCGCGGCTAGCGATCTAGTACTTGTCATGGTGGCGCATCCAGAAGCCGCTGTCGTTGCGCCCGAGCGGGGTGCGGTCGAGCCACTGGTACACGCCCCACAGGCCGTCGAGCCCGCGGGCATAGGCCGAGTAGGTGTGGTAGACAACGCCGTCCTCGCGCACGAAAGCGCTCATGCCGGGGCGCTCGCGCAGGAAGGTGGCGTTGTCGGTTCCGGCCTGTGCCGCAGGCGGGAAGGTCGGCCCCTTCCTGCCGATATCGGGATTGGGCGCCTCGCGCCGGTAGTTGTATTCGGCGCCGTCCTCGCGCTGCTGCTTTTCGGTGAGGCCGACGGCGAAGTCGAAATTGAAGTCGCTGTCGGACGAGGACGCCCACGGGAACGACCAGCCCATGCGCTCCTTGAACGCCTGTAGCTTGGCCAGCGGCGCCCGCGACACCGCCCAGAACATCACGTCATGGTTCATCAGATGGACGGCGTTGCCGTTGAAGCCATCGGCGATCGACGAGCATGACGGGCAGCCGGCCTTGTAGTCGGGGCCGAACATGAAGTGGTAGACGATGAGCTGTGAGCGCCCCCGGAAGAGGTCGGCAAGCGAAACGGACCCTTCGTCGGTGTCGAAGCGGTAGCCCTTGTCGATCCTCACCCAGGGGAGGGCCTGCCGCCGCTCAGCGATCGCGTCACTCCGATGGGTCAAGTCCTTCTCGGCTTCGAGCAGATCGAGCCGTGCTGCAAGCCATTCGTCGCGGGTACCGGTGACGTGTGCGGTCATCTTTGTCTCCATTCGGATGTGGCGGGGCAACAGGCGTCGAGCCGGCCCAGAGCGTCCGGCCGGGACGCGCGGTCCTTGCAATCGGGGCACAGGGTTCGGGCGGAGTCCTCCGCGGGGCGCGCGAGCACTTCGGCGAATATCGTCCGGAGAGCGAATTCAGGCGCAGCCGTCGGTCGCGCCTAACCCGCAGTGTGGTCGCTGTCGGTCAGGCGGGCATCCGCCGTTCGTAGTCCGCCTGCAGGCGGGTCATCTTGTCCCAGTAGGGCTCGTCGGGTGTGCGCTCGGCGAGGCGGTCGGCCAGCAGATCAAGGTGGTTGTGCCAGCTCGGCGCCACGATCAGCAGCAGGCCGCGATCGGCTATTCCGCGATGGGTCATCGTCAGGAGCACGTCGTGGCCCCGCGGCTCCAGCTCGAACGTCACCTCCCCGTATGTTGCGAAGGCGAAGCTCAGGCGCCGGTCGGGTTCGACCGCCAGCAGCCGGTTTTCGTTAGTGTGCACGCCGGGGAACCCTTCTGGCCGGCGGCCGGGCGGGTCGGTGAGTTCGTCGTTGCGCCAGGTCAGTTCAAACGTGGCGCCGACATCCAGCACCATCTCCCCCGACGCCAGCCACCGACCACGCAGCTTGCTGTCGGTCAGGTGGGCCCAGATGCGCTCGACCGGTCCGGGCAACCGGCGACGGAGCACAAGGGTGGTGGGCTCGATCAGCGCGGCGTAGGCGCTGTCAGTTGCGGTGCTGGTTTCGATGCCGCGCAAAATGGCATTCATGGCGGTGGTCTCCTGTGGGGATCAGCTTGGTTGGTAGGACGAGGCCGACTAGCGGCGGCCGCTTGGGGCATCGAGCGCCGTGCCGGTTTCCAGCAGCGTCTTCAGGCCGGACAGGATCTTCGGCCATCCGCCGGACACCGCCGCGATTGTCTTGGAATTGTCCATGTCGGCCTCGTGGATGACCTGCAGCTTGGTCAGGTCGCCTTCCGCGGAGATATCGAAGCTGCAGCGGGTGAAGCCCTCGGGCCTGAGATTGGGAAATTCGTTGCGCCACTTCAGGACAAGGCGCTTCGGGGGATCGTTCTCGACGACCTCGCCGCTGTCGCTGACGGTGCCGTCCGGGTGGGTCATCTTCCACGGGGAACCGACCTTCCAGTCGGAATCCAAGGTGACCCCGAAGAAGTACTGTCGGGTGAACTCAGGCTTCAGCAGGGCATCCCACACCTTCTGCGGTGTCGCGCGAATATAGGTCACATAGACAAACGTGCTGCTCATTGTCCGACTCCTTCGAGCACCTTGACGAGGTTGGCGAGGATCGGCGGCCAGCCGCCCTTCGCCATGGTCTCCTTGAGGGCGCTGCCCTCCTGGAACTGGTCGTGGACGAGGGCGAGCTTCACGCGGCCGTCACCGTCGGGTTCGATGGTGAAGGTCACCCGGGAGTCCTTTTGCCTGGCGAATTCGCCGTAGCAGACGTGCCACGAGAAGGAGAGGGTCTTCGGCCTGTCGGCAACCAGCACCGTGTCGGTGTCGGGCTCGCCCATGCCCTCCGGCTTGCGGAAGAGGATCGGCGAGCCCTCCTGCCAGTCGGACTCGAGCCGTGTGCCGTACCAGTAGCGGCGGTTGAAGTCCGGGTCGGTCAGCGCCTGCCACAGCTTCGCCGGCGTGGTGCGGATATAGGTCACGTAAACGAACTCACTTTCGCCATCTCTTCGTCTCCAGGTTCCGCTTGAGATCGGCGAGGGCATCGACACGCCCCCGTTCGAACTTCGCGATCCACCGTTCGCCGATCTCGCGAATCGGGACCGGGTTCAGGAAGTGCAGCTTCTCGCGGCCGCGCCAGGCAGTCGCCACGAGGTTGGCCGCCTCGAGGATGGCGAGGTGCTTGCTCACCGCCTGCCGGCTCATCGCCATCCGCTCGCACAGCTCGCCCAGCGTCTGACCGTTCTCGGCCCTCAGCCGGTCGAGCAGCTCGCGGCGGGTCGCATCGGCCAGCGCCTTGAACACCTCGTCCATGGCTTCGAGAATAGGCAACCATTTAGTTGCATGTCAAGCCCCATTGGCAAGGCCGTGCCGAAGCGGCAAAAGTCCGCCCGAGCCTGAGGAGACGAATCCAGATGAACGAAACGGTGGTCGGCGAGAAGGGCATGGCGGTGGCGCCGCACCGGGCGGCGGCGGAAGCCGCGGCCGAGGTGATGCGCGCCGGCGGCAATGCGGTCGAAGCGATGATCGCGGCGGCGGCGACGATCGCCGTCGTCTATCCGCAGATGAACTCGATCGGTGGCGACGGCTTCATGATCATCGCCGAGCCGGGGCGGCCGCCGCGCTTCATCGATGCCTGCGGGGCGGCCGGCTCGCTGGCGACCATCGAGCGCTACCGCAAGGACGGCTACGACGTGCTGCCGTCGCGCGGACCGCTGGCGGCGATCACCGTCGCCGGCACCGTCTCGGGCTGGGCCCTGGCGATGGAGGCGGCGGCCAGCCTCGGCGGACGCCTGTCGCGGCGCGACCTGTTGGGCGACGCCATCGGCCACGCGCGCGACGGCGTGCCGGTGAGCCCGTCGCAGTGGCGCAAGACCGTGGGCAACGTCGAGACGCTGAAGGACGTACCGGGCTTCGCCGCCCACTTCCTCGCCGACGGCAAGGCGCCGGACATCGGCACCCTGTGGCGACAGCCGCAGCTGGCCGCCACGCTCGAGCAGCTCGCCCATGCCGGCTTCGACGACTTCTACCGCGGCGACGTGGCGGCCGAGATCACCGCCGACCTCGAGGCGGTCGGCAGTCCGGTGACGCGCGAGGATCTCCGCCGCCACGCGGCGCGGCTGCGCGCGCCGCTGTCGCTGACCACCGGCGACTGCACGCTGTTCAATGCGCCGCCGCCGACGCAGGGACTGGCGTCGCTCATCATCCTCGGCCTGTTCGACCGGCTGAAGGTGACCCGCGGCGAGAGCTTCGACCATATCCACGGCCTGCTGGAGGCGACCAAGCGCGCCTTCATCGTGCGCGACGCGGAGGTCACCGACCCCGATTTCGGCGGCGACGTGAAGCGCTTCCTGCAGGCGGACTGGCTGGACGCCGAGGCGCTGACGATCGACCGGCAGCGGGCGGCGCCATGGGGCGGCGGGGCCGACGGCGACACCGTCTACATGGCCACGGTCGACGGCTCGGGGCTCGCCGTCTCCTTCATCCAGTCGACCTACTGGGAATGGGGCTCGGGCGTGGTGCTGCCGCGCACCGGCATCACCTGGCAGAACCGCGGCACCAGCTTCTCGCTCGATCCCAAGGCGGTGAACCCGCTGAAACCGGGGCGCAAGCCCTTCCACACGCTGAACCCGGCCTTCGCCCGCTTCCGCGACGGGCGGATCATGCCCTACGGCTCCATGGGCGGCGACGGCCAGCCGCAGTTCCAGGCGGCCGTCTTCACCCGCGCCGCCCGCTTCGGCATGGACCTCGGCGAGGCCATCGACGCGCCGCGCTGGCGGCTGGGGCGGAGCTGGGGCGCCGACGACTTCGGCGTGATGGTCGAGAACCGGTTCGACCCGGACCTGATCTCCGCGCTGGAGCGCGCCGGTCACCGGATCTTCCAGCTGCCGGAGGCCTATTCGGAAGCGCTCGGCCACGCCGGCGCCATCGTCCGCCGCGCCGACGGCCGTCTGTTCGGGGCCGCCGATCCGCGCTCCGACGGCGCCGCGGTAGCGGTGTGAGGTCGAGGGCGCCGTATGGCCAAGGCGAAGCGGGGCGGGTGAGGGGGGTTGGCACGGGCTTGCCTTCGTCCCCTCTCGTTCCGTCAACGGTTTCGCGTTCGCCAGATCCGGCTGCTATCTCCCCCGCCGGTGGGGAGATACAGTCAGGCCCACCAATGACGTCCCCGAGGAAGCCTGACGCATGCTCCTTCCCGCCGATCCCGTCCATGCCTTCGTCGACTATGCCGATGTGCCGGTGGCCCATGCGGACTCCGGCCCGCTCGCCGGCGTCACCTTTGCCGTCAAGGACATCTACGATGTCGCCGGCTATCCGACCGGCTGCGGCAGTCCGGAGAAGACAGCCGAGGATCCGGTGCCGACGGAACACGCCGCGTGCGTCGGCAGGCTGCTTGCCGCCGGCGCCATCTTCGTCGGCAAGACCCACACCGCCGAACTGGCCTTTTCGCTCGACGGGCGCAACGAGCACTACGGCACGCCGCTCAACCCGGCGGCGCCGGGGCGCGTGCCCGGCGGCTCGTCATCCGGATCGGCGGCAGCGGTGGCGGCGGGCCTGGTCGATTTCGCGCTCGGCAGCGACACCGGCGGCTCGGTGCGCGGGCCGGCCTCGTTCTGCGGCGTCATCGGTCTCAGGCCGACCTTCGGGCGCATCGATATCGCCGGGACCATGCCGCTGGCGACGATCTTCGACACGGTCGGCTGGTTCACGCGCTCCATCGATCTCTATCGGCGCGTCGGCGCGGTATTGCTTGGCGATGACGCCGCCGGCCCGCCGCTTGCCCGCATGATCGTGGCGGAGGATGCGTGCGCCCTGTTCGGCGCGGACAACGATCCCGCAATTCTGGCGCCGGCGATCGGCCGCGTCGCCGCCGAACTGGCGTCCGATGGCGGCGTCGCGGTGGCCGACGGCGAGGGGCTCGAGCGCTGGCACCGCACCTATCGCGTCCTGCAGGGTTATCACGCCTGGCGGGCGCACGGGCCGTGGATCGAGCGCCGCAATCCCGCCCTCAACCCGGCGGTGGTCACGCGCTTCGCCGCCGCGCGGGCGGTGACCCAGGATGACTACGACGCGGCGGCGGCCTTCCGCCGGGTGGCGGCGCGGCGGGTGGCCGACCTGGTCGGCAACGACCGGGTCGTCGTGCTGCCGACCATGCCGGGGATCGCGCCGCGGCTCGACGCCGACGAGGCGACCTTCGAGGCCTTTCGCGGACGGGCGATCTCCATGCTGTGCATCGCCGGGCTGGCCGGCTTTCCGCAGATATCGCTGCCGATGATGTCGGTGGACGGCTGCCCGGTCGGCCTGTCGCTGATCGGCCCGCCCGGCCGCGACCGCGCGCTGATCGACCTCGCCGCCAGGATTCTCGCCGGATGAGGTGATCGCGCGGGCAAAATCGCTACACTCTCAGGCGGGAAGGATTGCGACGGGGGAGCCCAGTGAAACCGCTCTGCTTCGTTCTGATGCAGTTTGGCCGCAAGTCCCATGGCAGCGGACGCCTGGTCGACTTCGACGCGGTCTATGAGCAGATCCTGGCGCCCGCCGCCGAGGCCGCCGGCATGGAGGTCATCCGCGCCGACCAGGAGCAGGTCGGCGGGACCATCCACAAGCCGATGTACGAACGGCTGATGCTTTCCGATTTCGCCGTGGCCGATGTCACCGGCGCCAACCCCAACGTCTACTACGAGCTTGGCATCCGTCATGCGCTGCGGCCGCGCAGCACGGTGATGGTGTTTGCCGACGGCACGACGCTGCCCTTCGACGTCGCCTCGCAGCGCGGCACGCCCTACCGTCTCGACGCGAGCGGCGACGCTCACCGACGTCGCCGGCGACGTGAAGCGCATCACCGAACGGCTGAGCGCGGCTTATGCCGATGTCCATGACGACAGCCCGCTGTTCCAGCTCATCGACGGCATGCCGCGAAACGAGGTCGACCACATCAAGACCGACGTCTTCCGCGACCGCGTCACCTTCTCGCAGGACTTCAAGAAGCGCCTGATGGAGGCGCGCGAGAAGGGCGTCGAGGCGGTGCGCGCGGTCGCCGCCGACCCGGACCTCGGCGACCTGCGCAGCGTCGAGGCGGGCATCATCGTCGACCTCATGCTGTCGTTCCGGGCGGTCGGCAATGCCGAGGGCTGCGAGGAGATGGTCAAGCTCTACGAGCGCATGCCGCCGGAGCTGAAGAAGGCGCGCATGATCCGCGAGCAGCTCGGCTTCGCGCTCAACCGCATCGGCCGCCATCAGGATGCCGAAGAGGTGCTCACCGCCGTGATCGCGGAAAGCGGCGCGAGCAGCGAGACCAACGGGCTGCTCGGCCGCGTCTACAAGGACCAGTGGGAGGCGGCGAAGAAGGCGGGCCAGGATTTCGCGGCGCGCGGCTTCCTCAAGCGCGCCATCGCCACCTATCGCGCCGGCTTCGAGGCGGACTGGCGCGACCCCTATCCGGGGATCAACGCGGTGACGCTGATGGAGATGGAGGACAAGCCGGGGGCGGAACTCGAACAGATGCTGCCGGTGGTGCGCTATGCCGCCCAGCAGCGCGTGCGCAAGGATGACAAGGGCGGCGGCGACTACTGGGACCATGCAACGCTGCTCGAACTGGCGGTGCTGGCGCGCGACGAGGACGCCGCGGTGGACCACGCCGCGAACGCGCTGGCGGTCGTGCGTGAACCGTGGGAGCCGGCGACCACGGCGCGCAACCTCAGGCTCATCTGCGAAAAACGCCAGTCGCGCGGCGAGGATGTGGCATGGATCGTCGAGATCGAACGGGCGCTGGCGCAAGCCGAAGTGCGGCTCAAGGCCCCGGCCGGTCCGCCGCCATGAGGCGGCGGCCGCGGCTTCCGCGTCGTTTCGACGCGCGGGGGCAATCGTGCCGCCAATAGGCCGCAATCGTCATGAAAACGCTGACGCGGGGAAGGGCCGTGCCTTGATCGCCGCTTATCGGATCGCTTTCGCCATCGCCGGACTGCTGATCGTCGCGATGGCGCGGCCGGCGACGGCGCACCCGCATGTCTTCGTCGACGCGCGCGCCGAGATCGTCTTCGACAAGGCCGGCGAGGTCGCATCCATCCGCCATATCTGGCAGTTCGACGAGGCCTTCACCGCCTTTGCCATCCAGGGCCTCGACGCCAACAACGACGGCAAGCTCAGCGACGCGGAGCTGGCGCCGCTGGCCAAGGTCAATGTCGATTCGCTGAAGGAGTACGCCTTCTTCACCTGGCTCAGGCAGGGGCGGAAATCCTATCCCTTCGTGCCGCCGACCGAATACTGGCTCGAGTTCCATGGCGGCCGGCTGACCCTGTTCTACACGCTGCCGCTGAAGAAGCCGGTGGCGATCCACGGCAAGGCGACGCTCGAGGTCTTCGACCCGGAGTATTTCGTCGCTTTCACCTTCCCCAAGCACCAGGCGGTGACGCTCACCGACGCGCCGGCCGGGTGCACGGCCGAATATCATCCGCCGCACGTGCTGGACACGCAGACCATGGCGGCGCTGTCGGCAATCCCTGCCGATCAACACGACCTGCCGCCGGAGTTGCAGGACGCCGCGGCGGGCCTCGCCAACCTGATCTCGCTGGAGTGCCCGGGCGAGCTCCGGATCGGCGGCTGATCCGTTCGAGGCGGTGATGGCGGGGGGGAACGGCCAGCCGGCCGCTGCACCGCCCGCGGCGGCGCCGGAACCGCCCGTGCCGCCGGCGGCGCCGGCCACCGGGGAGAAGGCGGGCAACCTGACGGCCGCCGATGTTGCCGCCGCGCCGGGCGGCAGCGCACCGCCAGCCGCGCCGCCACCGGCGGCTTCCGCCAGCCCGACGACGCTGGTGATCGCCGACAACGCCAACACTGCCGCCACGCCGGCGGCCGCGCAGCGCGGATCAGGCCGGCGACCGACGAATCGGACATGGCCTTGATCGGCGCGATCGCTCTCGCCGTCCTGCTCGTCGTCGGCATCGCGGTGGCCGCTTTCTTCCTGCAGCGCAATCTGAGGCGCGCGCGATGAGGACCGCCGGATCGCGCGCCGCCGCCGCTGCCGCCGCCCTGGCGGTGCTGGCCGCGGCGACCGGCGTCGCCGACGCGGCGAGCCCCTTCGGCATCGCCACGCCCGATTCCCCCGGCGGGGCCGGTTTCGGCGGGCCGCTCGGGCCGCTGTTCGTGCGCGTCGCCTACTATCAGAGCGTCTTCTACCAGGGCCTCACCCACGCGCTCTCCGGCATCAAGGCCGACGGCTGGGCGGTGTGGCTGCTGCTCGCGCTGAGCTTCGCCTACGGCGTCTTCCATGCCGCCGGACCCGGCCACGGCAAGGCGGTGATCAGCGCCTACATGGTCTCCTCCGGCGAGACGGCGAAGCGCGGCATCGCGCTGTCGTTCATGGCCGCCTTCGTGCAGGCGCTGAGCGCGATCCTCATCGTCAGCGTGGCGGCGGTGATCTTCCGCGTCACCGCGGTCACCATGACCAAGGCGACCGACTGGTTCGAGATCCTGAGCTACGCGCTGGTGGCGCTGGTCGGCGGCTGGCTGCTGTGGTCGAAGACCGTCGGCGGCGGCCATCATCATCATCACCACCACCATGTCGGTGCGCCCGGCGAGGAGCATCACGCTCGCCGCACGATGACCCGCACCAATCCACGAGCACGACGAGCACGATCACGCGCGTGGGGATGACCACCATCACCACGATCATGATCACCATGAGCACGATCACGCCCATGCCGCGCTCGGCAGCGTGGCGCGCACCTGGGGACAGACGCTGGCTCAGGCGTGGACGGCGATCCTGGCAGTCGGCGTGCGCCCCTGCTCGGGCGCGATCATCGTGCTGGTGTTCGCACTGTCGCAGGGTCTTTTCCTGGCCGGGGTCGCCGCTACCTTCGTCATGGCATTGGGCACCGGCCTGACGGTCGCATCGCTTGCGGTGCTGGCGGTTTCCGCCCGCAGCGTGGCGATCCGCCTGTCGGGAATCGATTCACCGGTGACCGGGCGCATCGTGCGTGGCGTCGAGATCCTCGCCGCCGCGGCGGTGCTGGTTCTCGGACTTGTCATGCTCGGCGGCGCGTTGGTCAACTTGCACACTTAGCATTTTTCTAATTTGAGTGTGATCAATGCGGAGGTTGTTCCCACCGCTAGTCTGGCCGGCGTCGGATCGCCCTGCGGCCTGCAACCTCCCGACCTTTCGCGTCGGGATGTCGAAAGCCGAAGACGACCATCCGCCGGCCCGCGGCGCCCGCCGAAGCTGGCTTCATCTTGTGGTGGAGAAACTCTCATGACGGACAACAAATCCGAACGGGCGCTGATCATCTTCTTCCGTCTGGCGATGGCGTGGACCTTCCTCTATGCGGCCTCACACCAGGTCTTCGTGCCGGGCTGGAGCGTCGCCGGCTTCCTCAACTCGACCAAGACCTTCCATTCCTTCTATTCGGCGCTGACCGGCCCCGGCATCGCGCGCGGTCCTGACCTTCCTGGTCGAGTACGGGCATTTGCTTATCGGCCTGTCGCTGCTGACCGGCCTGATGGTGCGCGTCAGCGCCTCCTTCGGCATCCTGCTGATGCTGGTCTACTGGACCGCGCACATGAACTTTCCCTACATCAGCGACACCAACAACTTCCTGATCGACGAGCACATCGTCTACGCCGGGGTGCTGACCTTCCTGATCGTCAAGAGCGCCGGACACGTCTGGGGCCTCGATGGCTGGATCGAGAAGAGCCCGTGGCTGAAGAGCCATCCGGGCTTCAAGCCTCTGGTCGCCTGAGCCGGGCCGCATGGGCCCGCGGGGCGCGCGCCGGGGGGCGTGAGGGGCGTCGTCGCACCATGCGGCGGCGCCCTTTTCCTTATGAAGCGATGGATCCGCGCGCCCGATGGCGGCGCGCCGCCGCGCCGAAAGCGGCGAAGAGCTTCTGCGAGGCGAGGTCGGTCCGCACCCAGTATTCCGGGTGCCACTGTACACCCAGCGTGAAGCCGGGCGCCTCGCGCACGCTCACCGCCTCGATGGTGCCGTCCGCCGCCGTGGCCTCGACCGCAAGACCTTCGGCGAGGCGGCCGATTGCCTGGCGGTGAAGCGAGTTCACGCGCAGCCTGTCGGTGCCGAGGATGCCGGCGAGCCGGCCGCCGGGGACGACCGTCACATCCTGGCGGATGGCGAAGCGCACGTCGGCGTCGTCGGAGACCGGGGCGCGGTGGTCGCTGCGGCCCGGTTCCTCCTGCACCTCGGCAATCAGGGTGCCGCCGAGGGCGACGTTCAGCTCCTGCATGCCACGGCAGATGGCGAACAGCGGAACGCCGTGGCGCAGGGTGGCGTCGACCAGCGGCAGCGTGACGGCGTCGCGGCGGGGATCGTGCGGCTCGCTCTTCGGCGTCGGTTCGCTGCCGTAGCGCGCGGGATGGACGTTGGAACGGCTGCCGGTGAGCAGCACGCCGTCGACGCGCCCGAGCAGGGCATCGAGATCGAGCGCCGCGCCGAGCGCCGGCAGGATCAGCGGAATTGCACCGAAGCCGTGGACAAGCGCGCCGAGATAGGTCTCGGGGGCGGCGTGCCAGACGTAGCCGTCGCCCGGCCGGACGTCGGCGGGGACGACGATCAACGGCGCCTGCGTGTCGGCTATCGTCACACTATTCGTGCCCCGATTCATGCTGGTCGTCCAATACCTTCGATGCCCAACCTTCTTGCTTGACAGTTTCCAGGCAATAGCGTCCCGTTTCGCGAGATGCCAGTTCCGGGAGGGACCTGCGTATCTACACCTGAGTGCTTATGGGAGGGAAATCACCTATGGATCGTCGTTCATTCATTAAGAAGGCCGGCCTCGCGGCAGGCGGTGCTGCGGCCACGACCATCGCGGCGCCGGCCATTGCCCAGTCCATGCCGGAAATCAAGTGGCGCCTCACCTCGGGGTTCCCGAAGGCGCTCGACACGCTTTATGGCGGTTGTGAACGGTTCGCCAAGTTGGTCGGCGACCTGACCGACGGCAAGTTCCAGATCCAGACGTTCGCCAGCGGCGAGATCGTGCCGACGCCGGGCATCGTCGACGCGGTGCAGAACAACACCGTCGAGATGGGCCACACCGCCACCTACTACTACTTCGGCAAGGACCCGACCTTCGCCTTCGGCTCGACGGTGCCGTTCGGACTCAATGCGCGCGGGCTGAACGCCTGGTGGTACTACGGCGGCGCCATGGACCTGTTCAACAAGTTCCTTGGCAAGTTCAACATGATCGGCTTCCCGTGCGGCAACACCGGCTGCCAGATGGGCGGCTGGTGGCGCAAGGAGATCAATTCGGTCGACGATCTCAAGGGCGTCAAGTTCCGCGTTGGCGGCTTCGGCGGCGCGGTGCTGTCCAAGCTTGGCGTCATTCCGGCCAACATTCCCGGCGGCGACATCTATCCGGCGCTCGAGAAGGGCACGGTCGACGCGGCCGAGTGGGTCGGACCCTATGACGACGAGAAGCTCGGCTTCTACAAGGTGGCCAAGTACTACTACTATCCGGGCTGGTGGGAAGGCGGCACGACGCTCCACACGCTCGTCAACGTCGACAAGTGGAATGCACTTCCCAAGGTCTATCAGGATGTGGTCAAGGCGGCCTGCGCGACGGTGAACGTCGACATGCAGGCGCAGTACGACGCGCTCAACCCAGCGGCGCTGCGCCGTCTGGTGTCCGGCGGCGCCCAGCTGCGCCCGTTCTCGCAGGAGATCCTGTCGGCCTGTTTCGACGCGGCCGAGAAGACCTATGCCGAGATGAGCGCCAGCAACGCCGACTTCAAGACGATGCTCGATTCGATGAAGGCGTTCCGCAACGAGGAGAACCTCTGGTTCCAGATCGCCGACGGCACCTTCGACAATTTCATGTTCGGGCAGCAGCGCGCCGGCAAGCTGCAGACCGGCTGAACGACAGAGACCGACAGACGCGAAGGCCCCGGGGGAAACCCCGGGGCCTTTTGCGTGGGCTACTGGCCGTTGCCGAAATTCGGACCGCCGCCGGTGGCGCCGCCGCCTCCGCCAAAGTTAGGGCCTGGGGCACCGCCGCTCGAGCCGCCAGCACCGGCGCCGCTGCCGCCGCCGCCAAAGTTCGGCGCGGCGCCGCCGTCGGCAGGTGCGGTGGGCGTACCGCCGCCGCCAAAGTTCGGGCCCGCGGCGCCGCCGCTCGGGCCGCCAGCACCAGCGCCGCTACCGCCCCCGCCAAAGTTCGGGCCTGGGGCACCGCCGCCGTCGGGAGGTGCGGCGGGCGTACCGCCGCCGAAATTCGGTCCGCCGCCACCGCCGCCTGCCGAACCGAAATCCGGGGCACCGCCGCCGAAGTTCGGCGTACTCCCGTTGCCGAAATCGGGCCCGCCGGATTGCTGCGTCTGGATCTGGTTGGGATCGATGTGCACCTGGTCGGCCTTGTAGCGCATGACCATGCCGGGAAAGGTGAGGGTGAGGGCGATCATGATCACCTGGATGACGACGAAGGGCAAAGCACCCCAGTAGATCTGCGCCGTCGTCACGGGGGCGATCTGCGCGTTGGTGACGCGGTCGACATAGGGTTCGCGGGCGGCGACCGAGCGCAGATAGAAGAGCGAGAAGCCGAACGGCGGGTGCATGAACGCCGTCTGCATGTTGATGCCGAGCAGGATGCCGAACCAGATCAGGTCGATGCCGAGATGGTCGGCCGCCGGACCGACAAGCGGGACGATGATGAAGGCGAGCTCGAAGAAATCGAGGAAGAAGGCGAGGACGAAGACCAGGATGTTGACGACGATGAGAAAGCCGATCTGACCGCCGGGCAGGCCGGTCAGCAGGTTCTCCACCCAGACGTGACCGTTGACGCCGAAGAAGGTGAGGCTGAAGACGCGCGAGCCGATGAGGATGAAGAGAACGAAGGAGGATAGCTTGGTGGTCGAATCGAGCGCCTGGCGCACCATCGTCCAGTTGAGCCGGCCCTTGAGGGCGGCGAGTGCGAGAGCGCCGACGGCGCCCATGGCGCCGCCCTCGGTGGGCGTGGCCAGGCCAATGAAGATGGTGCCAAGCACGAGGAAGATCAGCACCAGCGGCGGAATCAGCGCGACGACGACACGGACGGCGAGCTGGAGGCCGCTGTAGGTGCGGAATTCCTTCGGCAGCGCCGGCGCGGCGCCGGGGAAAAGCACAGTTATCGCAATGACATAAGTCAGGTAGAGGCCGGAGAGCACGAGGCCCGGCACGACTGCGCCGGAATACATGTCGCCGACCGAACGGCCGAGCTGGTCGGCCATGACGATGAGCACCAGGCTGGGCGGGATGATCTGCGCCAGCGTGCCGGATGCCGCGATGACGCCGGTGGCCAGGCGCCGGTCGTAGCCGTAGCGCAGCATGATCGGCAGCGAGATCAGGCCCATGGCGATGACCGAGGCGGCGACGACGCCGGTGGTGGCGGCGAGCAGGGCGCCGACGACGACCACGGCCAGCGCCAGGCCGCCGCGCACCGGCCCGAAAAGCTGGCCGATGGTGTCGAGCAATTCCTCCGCCATGCCGGATCGTTCGAGGATCAGGCCCATGAAGGTGAAAAAGGGAATGGCGAGCAGCGTCTCGTTGCTCATCACGCCGAAGATGCGGTCGGGCAGGGCCTGGAAGAAGGTCGGCGCGAAGAGGCCGAGCTCGATGCCGATGAGGCCCCAGGCGAGGCCGTTGAAGGCGAGCGCGAAGGCGACCGGGTAGCCGAGCAGCAGCACGACGACCAGCGATGCGAACATCAGGGGCGCCATGTTGGCGACGATGAATGCGGTCATCGCGGCTACTCGATCGGAGCTGTCGGATCGGGCGTATCGTAGGGATCGGGTATGCGCCCCTGCATCACTGCTATGCGCTTGATCAGTTCAGAGGCCGCCTGGATGGCGAGCAGGAAGAAGCCGGCGAGGATGAGCCCCTTGGCCGGCCACTGGATGAGGCCGCCGTAGTTGCTCGACATCTCGCCGATCTGGAACGAACGCAGAAACCACGGCGCGGCTTCCTTGATGATCAGGATGACGAAGGGCAGCAGCATGACGACATGGCCGAAGATGTCGATCCAGTTGCGCACCGGTCGCGGCAGCATGTTGGAGATGATGTCGATGCGGATGTGGTCGTTGCGCTGCAGCGTATAGGCGGCGGCGAGCAGGTAGGCGGCGGCGAACAGGTACCACTGCAGTTCCAGCCAGCCGTTGGAGGAGAGCGAGAAGAGTTTTCGCGAGGTGGCGTTGCCGGCGCTGACCAGCACGGACAGCAGGATCAACCAGGTGACCGATTGTCCGATGAAAGCGGTGGCGCGGTCGATAGCGCCGCTGACGCGCAGCAAAGCTCCCATAGAGCGTCCCCATGCCGGTTTCGTCCGGCTTCCTTCCCACCAGGAAACCTGCGACGGATACACGGCGATGGCAAGCGCCGAAGCGCCGCGCCGTCTGCCAGGCCCGGGCGCGGAGACCGGAAACAGTATCGGACAGGAATCGGGCAGGAATTGGGGCGGGTGGCAGTTGAGCCGCCCGCATGGGCGTGCTGCTATGGCGTTGTCAGAAAACTGCACCAGAACTCCGCTAAGCGGTGTCCGCATGCCGGCCGCACGGGCCGGCACCGGTTTTTGATGAGGAGGCATGGCCCATGCGCATGACAAAAGCCGCCGTCGCCCTCGGCGCGGCGATCCTTGCCACGACCGTGTTCGCCCCGGTCCACGCCGAGACGGTGAAACTCACCATTCTCGGCGTCGGCGACATCTACAATTTCGCCGGCGTGAAGGACCGCGGCGGCTTCGCCCGCCTCAATGCGGTCGCCAGGGCGGAGAAGGCAGCCAACCCCAACACCCTCTACGTCTTCGACGGCGACATGTTCTCGCCCTCGCTGCTCTCGGGCTTCGACAAGGGCGGCAACACGGTCGAACTGACCAACGTCGTGCCGTTCGACATCGCCGTGCCGGGCAACCACGAATTCGACTTCGGCGTCGATGCGTTCCTGGCCAACGTCAAGGCGTCGAAATATCCGTGGGCGGCGGTCAACATCACCCATGCCGACGGTTCGCCGATCGCCGAGCTCGGCGGCACCATGATGAAGGAGATCGCCGGCCTCAAGATCGCCCTGGTGCCGGTCGCCGAGGACGATACGCCGGTGAAGTCGAGCCCGGGCGACTGGAAGTTCGGCGACACCGTGCAGTCGGCGATCGATGCCGCCAAGGCAGCGCGCGCCGCCGGCGCCGACCTGGTCATCGGCGTCATCCAGGCCAACCACACCGACGACCGCGAGATCATGGCGAGCCAGGCCTTCGACGTCATCATGTCGGGCGACGACCACGACTACATGACGGCCTATGACGGCATCACCGCCTACGTCGAGACGTCGACCGAGGCGAAGTATCTCGATCCCCTCGACCTGGCGGTGACGATCACCGAGAAAGACGGCAAGCGCCAGATCTCGTGGGAGCCGACGTTCCGCTTCATCGACACCAAGACGGTGACGCCCGATCCCGAGACGCAGGCCCTGGTCGACCAGTTCAAGGACAAGCTCGACAAGAACCTGAACGTCGAGATCGGCACGACCGACACGCCGCTCGATTCGCGGCGCAACGTGGTGCGCACCGAAGAGGCGGCGATCGGCGACCTGATCGCCGACGCCATGCGCGGCGCCAACGGCGCCGACATCGCCATCACCAACGGCGGCGGCATCCGCGGCGACAAGCAGTATGCGGCGGGCACCGTGCTCACCCGCCGCGACATCCTCACCGAGCTGCCCTTCGGCAACGTCACGGTGGTGACGGAAGTCACCGGACAGCAGGTCAAGGACGCACTGGAGAACGGCGTCAGCCAGGTCGAGGACGGCGCCGGGCGCTTTCCCCAGGTGTCGGGCCTGACCATGGTCGTCGACCTGAAGCAGCCGCCGGGCAGCCGCGTCATCTCGGTGACGGTTGGCGACCAGCCGCTCGATCCGGCGGCGACCTACAAGGTCGCCACCAACGACTTCATGCTGCACGGCGGCGACGGCTACACCGCGCTGGCCGCCGGCAAGGTGCTGATCGACCCGCTGGAAGGCAAGCTGATGGCCAACACCGTGATCGACTTCATCGCCGCCGCCGGCAAGGTCGACGCCAAGGTCGAGGGCCGCATCGTCAAGCAGTGACCGGCGCCATCCGACGACGCGGGGGGCGGCCTCGCCGCCCCCCGCGTCCCGGTGCTGACGGTGGACATGCGCCGCCGGGGCACTATGAATGCGGCGATGACCGACGACCCGCCATCACCCGCCCCGACCCGCGCCTTGCCGTCCGGCCATCCGCCCGTCCGTTTCGGCCGCGTCGGGGTGCTTCTCGTCAACCTCGGCTCGCCGTCCGGCCACCGATACCGCGTCGGTGCGCCGCTATCTCCGCGAATTCCTCTCCGACCCGCGGGTCATCGAGGTGCCACGCCCGGTCTGGTGGCTGATCCTCAACCTGTTCGTGCTGACGACGCGGCCGCCCAAGACGGCGCACGCCTATTCGCTGGTCTGGAACAAGCAGCGGAATGAAGCGCCGCTGGTCACCATCACGCGGGCGCAGGCGGAGAAGCTGGCGCAGGCGCTGGCCGGAGACGGCGTCGCGGTCGACTGGGCGATGCGCTACGGCGAGCCGACGATCGCCTCGCGGCTGGCGGCGCTGAAGGAGCAGGGCTGCGACCGCATCCTGATCGCGCCGCTCTATCCGCAATATGCCGCGGCGACGACGGCGACCGTCAACGACAAGGCGTTCGCGGTGCTTGGCACCATGCGCTGGCAGCCGGCGGTGCGCACGCTACCGCCCTGGCACGACGACCCGGTCTATATCGCGGCACTGGCCGAATCGATCCAGACGTCGCTCGCCGGCCTCTCCTTCGCGCCCGAGGTGGTGCTCGCCTCCTTCCATGGGCTGCCGCGCGCCTACCTCGACAAGGGCGACCCCTACCACTGCCACTGCCAGAAGACGGCGCGGCTCTTGCGCGAGGCGCTCGGCTGGCCGCAGGAGAAGCTGCGCATCGTCTTCCAGTCGCGCTTCGGCCAGGCCGAATGGCTGCAGCCCTACACCGACATCACCATCGCCGAACTGGCGAAGAGCGGCACCAAACGGCTGGCGGTGGTCATGCCCGGCTTCGCCGCCGACTGCCTGGAGACGCTGGAGGAGATCGGCATCCGCGGCGCCGAGACCTTCCGCGAGAACGGCGGCGAGGACTACGCCGCGCTCCCCTGCCTCAACGACAGCGCGCCCGGCATGCGGGTGCTGGAGACGGTGGTGCGGCGCGAGTTGAGCGGCTGGGTGTGATCTCGTTGACGGCGGCGGGGGAGTTCTCCCGCCAGACGGGATGGCCGTCTTCCATTCAGCCCGACCGGCCAAGATGGGTGTCGCTAGCCGCCGGAGGGGTTGTCGGGGGAAAGGATGAAGTCGATTTCGGACAATCCGTCCGCCAAGGCCTTGTCATCCAGCCACTGCACCGAACCCAGAATGCGCTTGATCTGGACCTGGCAACCGGAGACCCGGTCCGCCAGACACATCAATGAGGCGTGGCCATCTTTGGCCGTCTGCCTCTCCACCTCACGCCTTGCCGCGGCGGCATTTCCTTCGCCGCGTTCGGAGAGGCCGTAGGATCGATAGCCCTGCATGGCGTCGCGCATGACAACCGGCCAAACCCTCCAGTAGTTTCCGGCGTAGAGCGAACTACTTCCGGGCTTGACGGAATCCCACTGATGGAACGACGGGATAATCTGCAAGGCTCTTGGGCGGGGCGTATATTTGGAATATTGCAACGCCCGCGGCAATGAGTGTTATTGCCAGTTTCGGAACGGCGCTTCGGGCCATGATTGCCTGCCACGCGAAAAACGCCATGAGGACAATCGCTGCAAAAACCGGAAGCGTCAGATAGCGCCAGTGGAATTTGTTGGCGACGACCCAGGTATTTCCGGAAAAGAACAGAATCCAGGCCGCCGAAAAGACGATGAAAAGCGGCAGAAAATTCGAGGCGGCCTCCGGCCTGCGCGGGGCCAAGACGCGGTAAGCCGCCATTGCGATGAGGATAACCAGAAGCGCGACGAGGTGAACCCGTTCCAGAAGGTTCAGGATGAAATGCCGCGTCCCGTCCGGAATGATCGAGACGTCGAAGCTGCCATACGAGCGATTGGCAAAGTGTCCGGCGATCTCAGTCCACCCTGCGAATACGGCAACCGCGAGCAGGATCGCGACGACATCCTTGAGCCGAATGCGCTTTTCGGTCCATGCGAACGCGGCGACAAGAAAAACAATCGCGAGTATCACTGAAGGGTTCATGCCGAGCGCGAGTACAAAAAACACGAAAAGTAGCAGAATAAGTACCAAAAACCGGATATTGGAAAGTCTAAGCAGGCCGATACAGATAACGACCAGAAGTGCTGGTAATGAATATTCGACATGGCCGATCGCCATGCCGGCAATCCCACCTTTGTCGAATACCAAGACCGCAAAAGCCGAAGAAATGGCAAAAAGACAAAGGCCGTCAATATTCCTCTTCGTCGTTAGCTTGGCGATGACATAAGACGAAGCCAGGAGCACTCCAAAAAAACTCAATGCACTTGTGAAGAGAACGAGCCAGAGGTTGGCGGCCGGGTCACGGACGGGCCACAAAAGCGCAGGCAAGACGTTGAGGATGCGGTTCTGCCCCCAATAAAAGAGCGTCACATGCCGCAACGACATGATGGAATTCATCATGATATCGGAACTTATAAATTCCGGAGCGAACCTGAATACGGAGAATGCTGAAAAAATCACCAATAATGCGAGGGATATGATGAAGTAACTGCGGTCCGATATATTTTGCAGGAATTTCCCCACCGCCAAAATCGCCTTCATGAGGTCGCAACTCGCACATTGGGCGCGCGATCGGCCGGGATCGGGTCCGGCCGGCCTTTGGCGCACAGTCCCCAGATGAACTCTGGAAGCGTTCTAACGATAGCAAACGGCGGGCGCCCGCGGAAGTTGAGGACTTGGCTCTTCGTGCTCCGGTTCGGCGCCGCGACATCGGCCAATCGCCGGCTTGAACCCGTCGCAGGCGTTCGGGTGGCTTCGGGTGCTCCTTGCCACCCCGGCCGATTTGGCTGGTGGAGCCGTTTTGCCGACCTTACATGTGCAACGGCTGCGATCGGCGGGCTACGTCGATTTGCCGGCCGGTGGAGGGGAAGCCACGCCGCAGACGTCAGGTCGGCGGCGCACACGGAGGACTGAACGATGGGATTCGACTGGGTCGTCATCGCACTCGTCATTCTGGTCATTCTCGTCCTGCTGGCCGGCGTCAAGACGGTGCCGCAGGGCTACAACTACACGGTCGAGCGCTTCGGCCGCTTCACCCGCACGCTGTCGCCGGGCCTCAGCCTCATCGTCCCGTTCATCGACCGCATCGGCCACAAGATGAACATGATGGAGCAGGTGCTCGACGTGCCGACGCAGGAGGTCATCACCAAGGACAACGCCACGGTTTCGGCCGACGGCATTGCCTTCTTCCAGGTGCTCGACGCGGCGCGCGCCGCCTACGAGGTGCGCGGGCTGGAGAACGCCATCCTGCAGCTGACCATGACCAACCTGAGGACGGTGATGGGCGGCATGGACCTCGACGAGCTCTTGTCCAAGCGCGACGACATCAACGACCGGCTGCTGCACGTCGTCGATTTCGGCCTCGTCGGCATGGGGCATCAAGGTGACGCGCATCGAGATCAAGGCGATCGATCCGCCCCGCGACATCGTCGAATTGATGGGCCGGCAGATGAAGGCGGAACGTGAGAAGCGCGCCGTCATCCTCGACGCCGAGGGCTTGCGCCAGTCGGAGATCCTCAAGGCCGAAGGCGAGAAGCAGGCCTTGATCCTGCAGGCCGAGGGCCGGCGCGAGGCCGCCTTCCGCGATGCCGAGGCGCGCGAGCGCTCGGCCGAAGCCGAGGCAAAAGCGACCGAGATGGTGTCGAAGGCGATCGCCGATGGCGACGTGCAGGCGATCAACTATTTCGTCGCCCAGCGCTACACCCAGGCGATCGAGAAGCTCGCCTCGGCACCCAACCAGAAGGTGCTGATGCTGCCGATCGAGGCGGCGGCGCTGATCGGCTCGCTCGGCGGCATCGCCGAGATCGCCAAGGACACCTTCTCGCCCGAGGCGCGGGCGGCGCGGCGTGGCGGCAGCGTGCCGACGACCGGAGGCGGCGCGTCATGATCCTGCAAACCATCGATCAGCTCGGTCCGTGGAGCTGGTGGGTGTTCGGCCTGATCCTGCTTGCCCTCGAGATCGTCGTGCCGGGCAATGTCTTCGTCTGGTTCGGCGTCGCGGCGCTCTTGACCGGCGGGCTGGCGCTGGTCGCCGATTTCGGCTGGCAGGTGGAGCTCATCGTCTTCGTGGTGCTGGCGGTGGCGCTGGTCATCGCCGGCCGGCGCGTCTTCGCCCGGACGGTGCAGCCGGGCGAGCAGCCCTTCCTCAACGACCGCGCCCATCGGCTGGTCGGCAGCACCTACACGCTGGCGGCGCCGATCGTCGACGGGCACGGGCAGGTGCGGGTCGACGACACCAACTGGCGGGTGACCGGACCGGACCTGCCATCCGGCACGCTGGTCAAGGTGGTGGGTGCCGACGGCGCCGTGCTCAAGGTCGACCGCGCCGCATAGGGCGCCGCGCGCACGGTGCGTCCGGCATGGATGGCCGGGGCGTGGCGGCGCAATCGCGGGTTGCCTCATTTTTGCCGGGCCCCTAGGCTGTTTGCGGATGCGGTGTTTCGCCTGCCGCTGCTGCCGGAGACCTGTTTGTTGGCGCGCATCTTCCTCAGCCATTCCAGCGACAACGATGCGGAAGCCGTCGCCCTGCGCGGGTGGCTGACCGCGGAGGGCTGGGACGACCTCTTCCTCGATCTCGACCCGACCCGGGGGATCGCTGCCGGCGAGCGCTGGGAACTGGCGCTGAACGAGGCGGCCAACCGCTGCGAGGCGGTGTTGTTCCTGGTCAGCCGGGCGTGGCTGGCGTCGCGCTGGTGCCTGAAGGAGCTGTCGCTGGCGACAAAGCTCAACAAGCGCATCTTCGGCCTGCTCGTCGAGGACATTCCGGTTGCCGAGCTGCCGGCGGACCTCACCGCCACGCACCAGCTGGTCAACCTGGCCGCCGGCAGCGACCACGTCATGCTGGGCGGCCGGGGCCGCGACGGTAGCGAGGTGCGGGTCACCTTCTCGCAGTCGGGACTGGCGAAGCTGAAGACCGGCCTGATGCGCGCCGGGCTCGATGCCCGCTTCTTCGCCTGGCCGCCGGAGGGCGAACCGGAGCGCTCGCCCTATCGCGGGCTGGAGCCGATGGAGGCAGAGGACGCCGGCATCTTCTTCGGCCGCGAGGCGCCGACCATCGAGGCGCTCGACAAGCTGCGCGGTCTTGCCGAGACGGCGGCGTCACGGCTGATGGCGATCCTGGGAGCGTCGGGGGCGGGCAAGTCGTCCTTCCTGCGGGCGGGTCTGGCGCCGCGCCTGAAGCGCGACGACCACGCCTTCCTGATGCTGCCGATCGTGCGGCCGGAGCGGGCGGCGCTGTCCGGCGAAGCCGGGCTGGTGCGCTGCCTGGAAGAGGCGGCAAAGGCCCACGGCCTCGGCAAGAGCCGCGCCGACATCCGCAGTGCGGTGGCGGCGGGCGCCGGGGCGGTGGCGGCGCTGCTCGATGCGCTTGCGGTGAAGGCGGCGGTCCCGGATCTCGATGCGGACACTGCGGGCAAGCCGCCGCGCGTGGTGCTGGCGGTCGATCAGGGGGAGGAGCTGTTCCTGTCGGAGGGGGCGGAGGAGGCGACCGCCTTCCTCGCCCTCATCCACGATCTTGCGGCGGGCGAGCGGGCCAACCTGATCGTGCTGTTCACCATCCGCTCGGACGCCTTCGAGCAGTTGCAGACGGCGCCGGCGCTGGATGGGCTCAGCCTGCAGACCTTCAGCCTGCCGCCGATGCCGCGGGGCGCCTATCAGACGGTGATCGAGGGACCGGCGCAGCGGCTCGCCGATAGCGACCGGCACTCACCATCGAGCCGGCGCTGACGGCGGCGCTGCTTGCCGACATCGAGGATGGTGGCGGCAAGGACGCGCTGCCGCTGCTCGCCTTCACGCTGCAGCGGCTCTACGAGGAATACGGCACCGGCGGCAAGGTGACGCTGACGCTGGCCCAGTATCGGGCGCTTGGCGGCATCCGCGGCTCGATCGAGGCGGCGGTGAAGGGTGCGCTCGATGCGGCCGATGGCGACCCGGCGGTGCCGAAGGACAGGGAGGCGCGGCTGACGCTGCTGCGCCGGGCGCTGATCCCGTGGCTGGCAGGCATCGACCCGGAGACCGGCGCGCCGCGCCGGCGGGTCTCCCGGCTCTCCGAGATTCCCGCCGAGGCGCGGCCGCTGGTCGAGCACCTGATCGCGGCGCGGCTGCTGTCGACGGACGTGGCGCCGGAGACGGGCGAGCGCACGGTGGAGCCGGCGCATGAGGCGCTGCTCCGGCAATGGGGTCTGCTGCAGGGCTGGCTGGAGGAGGACTTCGCGGCGCTGACCGCGCTGGAAGGGGTCAAACGGGCGGCACGCGACTGGGCGGCGAACGACAAGGACGAAGCGTGGCTGGCGCACACCGCCGGTCGGCTGGAGGATGCCGAGGCGGTTGCCCGCCGCGACGACTTCGCCGGCATGCTGGAGCCGACCGACCGCGCCTATCTCGCCGCCGCGCGCACGGCCGAGACCGCCCGCCGCGACCGCGAACTGGAGGAGGCGCGGCAGCTCGCGGCGGCGCAGAAGGAGGCCGCCGACCGGCAGAAGCAGGTGGCGCAGCGCACGCGCCTCGGCCTGATCGCAGCGAGCCTTCTCGCGGTTGCCGCCGTCGGCGCCGCCGTGTTCGGGTTCGAGAAGGCCACCGAGGCGCGCCAGCAGGCGGCCGTCGCCGAGGCGCAGAAGAAGATCGCCGAGGAGAAGACCCAGGAAGCGCGGGCGCAGAAGCAGATCGCTGAGCAGAAGACCAGGAAGCACAGGCGCAGCAAGCCCGTGCCCAGCGTGCGCTGACGACCGCCACGAATACCGCGAATACGCTGATCTTCGATCTCGCCGACAAATTTCGTGACGCCACGGGGATGCCGGCTTCCCTTTGCAATCGATTCTTGAACCGGCTCTGAAGCTGCAGAACGATCTGATCGATGCCGGCGAGAACGATCCTGGGCTGCGCCACAGTCAGGCGTCCGCCCTTAGCGAGATGACCGATACGCTGCTCACCATCGGTGATACGAACGCTGCGCTCGCTGCCGCGGAGAAAGTCCGCGACATCATGCTGGCACTGTCTGAAGCAGAAGCCCAACAATGACTCCTGGAAGCGCGACTTGGCGGTCAGCTTGGACCGATCGGCGAAGTGAAGCTGCAGGCCGGCGACCAGGCGGGGGCGCTGGCGGCCTATGAAGAGAACTCGACATTGCCCGGGACCTTGCCAAGGACAAGAGCAACGCCGAGGCGCAGCGCGACCTGTCGGCGTGCCTGGACAAGATCGGCGACGTGAAGCTGCAGGCGGGTGACCAGGCGGGGGCGCTGGCGGCCTATGAAGATAGCCTCGGCATTCGTCGCGACCTTGCCAAGGACAAGAGCAACGCCCAGGCGCAACGCGACCTGTCGGGGAGCCTGACAGGATCGGCGACGTGAAGCTGCAGGCCGGCGACCAGGCGGGGGCGCTGGCGGCCTATGAGGAGGAACTCGGCATCGCCCGCGACCTTGCCAAGGACAAGAGCAACGCCCAGGCGCAGCGCGACCTGTCGGCGAGCCTGAACAATATCGGCGACGTGAAGCTGCAGGCGGGTGACCAGGCCGGAGCGCTGGCGGCCTATCGAGGAGAGCCTTGGCATTCGCCGGGATCTCGCCAAGGACAAGAGCAACGCCCAGGCGCAGCGCGACCTGTCGATCAGCCTGGAGAAGATCGGCGACGTGAAACTGCAGGCCGGCGACCAGGCGGGAGCGCTGGCAGCCTACGAAGAGAGCCTCGGCATTCGCCGCGACCTTGCCAAGGACAAGAGCAACGCCCAGGCGCAGCGCGACCTGTCGGTGAGCCTCAACAAGATCGGCGACGTGAAGCCGCATGCGGGCGACCAGGCGGGGGCGCTGGCGGCCTATGAAGAGAGCCTCGGCATTCGCCGGGACCTTGCCAAGGACAAGAGCAACGCGCAGGCGCAGCGCGACCTGCGGTGAGCCTGAACAAGATCGGCGACGTGAAACTGCAGGCCGGCGACCAGGCGGGGGCGCTGGCGGCCTACGAAGAGAGCCTCGGCATTCGCCGGGACCTTGCCAAGGACAAGAGCAACGCCCAGGCGCAGCGCGACCTGGCGTTCAGCTTACAACGTCGGCGACGTGAAGCGGCAGGCGGGCGACCAGGCGGGGGCGCTGTCGGCCTTTGAAGAGAGCCTCGGCATTCGCCGGGACCTTGCCAAGGACAAGGCAACGCCCAGGCGCAGCGCGACCTGTCGATCAGCCTGAACAAGATCGGCGACGTGAAGCTGCAGGCGGGCGACCAGACGGGAGCGCTGGCGGCCTATGAGGAGAGCCTCGGCATTCGCCGGGATCTCGCCAAGGACAAGAGCAACGCCCAGGCGCAGCGCGACCTGTCGATCAGCCTGGAGAAGATCGGCGACGTGAAGCTGCGGGCGGGCGACCAGGCGGGGGCGCTAGCGGCCTATGAGGAGGACCTCGGCATCGCCCGCGACCTCGCCAAGGACAAGAGCAACGCCCAGGCGCAGCGCGACCTGTCGATCAGCCTGGAGAAGATCGGCGACGTGAAGCTGCGGGCGGGCGACCAGGCGAGGGCGCTAGCGGCCTATGAGGAGGACCTCGGCATTGCCCGGGACCTTGCCAAGGACAAGAGCAACGCCCAGGCGCAGCGCGACCTGTCGATCAGCCTGAACAAGATCGGCGACGTGAAACTGCAGGCGGGTGACCAGACCGGAGCGCTGGCGGCCTATGAAGAGAGCCTCGGCATTCGCCGGGACCTTGCCAAGGACAAGAGCAATCCCAGGCGCAGCGCGACCTGTCGATCAGCCTGAACAAGATCGGCGACGTGAAGCTGCAGGCGGGTGACCAGACGGGAGCGCTGGCGGCCTATCAGGAGAGCCTCGGCATTGCCCGCGACCTTGCCAAGGACAAGAGCAACGCCCAGGCCCAGAGCGACCTGGTCGTGTCGCTCACCGCGATAGCCAGTGTGTCGGATGATCGGAGGCAGTACTACTTGGAAGCACGCAACATTCTCCGAGCGCTCGATGCTCGAGGACAGCTTACGGTGACGCAGAAAGGCTGGATTGGCTTTGTTGAAGGCAAGCTCGCTGTTCTGCCAGCAGACAGGGGTACGAAAACCGGCGGTTTCGACCAGCAGATTGGGCAATCTCCAAAGACCACGCCGCCGAGACCACCTCTGTCCGGATCCGCGGACGCTGGTCGAGCAACGGCAGCCGGTTGGGAACCTGTACCTCAGACCTCGGCTGAAAAAATCCTAGCTCTCCTGCGAGAACAGCTGCGTCAGCATTCCTACGCGGTTGGCGCAATCGGTGCGGTCCGTCGTCAACCTCAGCCATTCTACGACGATGGATGGCTCATGGCTGTTGATGGCCAACTCCAAGACGGTAGCGTAGGCACTTATTTCATTGTTACTACGCGGGATAGGTCCCTACTGGTTGATGGAGGTTCGGACGGCATTCGCGAATTGAATCGCAAATCTTCCCTCTTGCTAGAGCGGCCCGATCAGGCGGCTTCTTACCTCCGCTTTTTCTGTGATTATGTTGCGGGCGGAGAGGGCCCTTTCACCATCGTTGATAGCGGCGCCGACCTGCCTTGGCTTTCCTCAGCGAGCCGCGACGTGATCGCTGCCACGCAGGAAAAGCTGGTTCCTTTTTCGATCGCCCGAACAGAACAAGGGTGGAAGGCCAAGGCCAATGTGCTTTACGGCTCGGTCCTCTTCACAAGTGAGTTCGTGATCAAAGACGATGGCACCATCGAGATAGTGTCTGGCGATCCGCTGACCGGCCAACTGCCGGTCGCCAAGATCTATTTCCATGATGGGCTACGCATCACAGATGCGCGGCTGCAGTCTTCGAAGTCCTCGCCCTAAGCCACACCCAGCCTCAGGAAATCGTGCATGTGCACGATGCCGAGCGGCTTGCCGTGCTCGATGACGAAGAGGACGGTGAAGGGACGGGTGGCCTGGTTCATCATGGCCAGCGCCTCGCCGACCAGACAGTCGGGCGGCACCGTCTTCGGCATGCGTGTCATGATCGTACCGACGGTCTGCTCCATCAGCGCCGGTCCGATATGGCGGCGAAGATCGCCGTCGGTGACCACGCCGACCAGCAGGCCGGCGCCATCGACCACGCCGACGCAGCCGAAGCCTTTTTCGGTGATGATGGCGAGCGCCTGCGGCATCGGCGTCTCGGGCGTCGCCAGCGGCACGGCGTCGCCCCGATGCATGATGTCGCGGACGAAGTGCAGGCTGGCGCCGAGCTTGCCGCCGGGATGGAAGAGGTGGAACTCCTCGGCGGTGAAGCCGCGGCTTTCGAGCAGGGCGATGGCCAGCGCGTCGCCGAGGGCGAGCTGCATCAGCGTCGAGGTGGTCGGCGCCAGGCCGTGCGGGCAGGCCTCGTCGGCCGGCGGCAGCGCCAGCACCGGGTCAGATTCGCGGCCGAGCGTGCTGTCGACGAAGGCGGTCATGGCGATCAGCGGGATGTCCCAGCGACGGGTGAATTCGACCAGGCTTCTGAGCTCGCTGGTCTCGCCCGACCAGGACAGCGCCAGCACGACGTCTTCGTGGGTGATCATGCCGAGGTCGCCGTGGCTGGCCTCGGCCGGATGGACGAAGAAGGCGGGGGTGCCGGTCGAGGCCAGCGTGGCGGCGATCTTGTGGCCGACATGGCCGCTCTTGCCCATGCCGGTCACGATGACGCGGCCTTTGGCGGCGCGGATGATCTCGACGGCGCGGGCGAAGGGGGCGGAGAGGCCGTTCTCGAGGGCGGCAAGCAACGCGTCGAGCCCGGCGCGCTCGGTGACGATGGTGCGCAGCGCCGAGGCGGCGACCTGGCCGGCATCGGATGCCAGTTTCGGTGGATTCTTGAGCGTCACCGCCATGAAAGGGTCCCGATTCCTCCTGCGGCGCCGGTCTAGCAGGTTTCCGCCAGAGCCGGAACAGCGCCCGGTTCGCAACCTTGCGTTAACCATCAATCTTTACCTTCTGGAAACGCAATTTCCGCGAGTTCAGACGGTCCGGCCAGACAATGGGTTCCCGCCTCCCTTCGCTGATGGCGGTCGCGGTCGTCGCCGCGGCCTCGGCGCACGGGGCGTGGGCGCAGGACGCGGCGACGTCGCCGTTGCGCATCGGCAATTCCGAAGCGGACCCGCTGCCGCTGGTGCTGACGCCCGCCGCCTCCGATCCGGCGGCCCCGGCGAGCGCGGGGAATTCGGCCGCACCCGCCGCCGCGGCCGGCACGGCGACGCCGGAGACCGACCAGGCGGACACCAGCCGGGTCTCGCGGCAGCAGCCTGAGGCCAAGGGCCCGGAGCCGGACCCGCTCGACCCGACGGCGACCGGGACCATCCGTCACACGCGGGCACCGGAGGACGATGCCTTCGCCGCGGTCGGCATTCGCGCCGGCAGCTACATCCTCTATCCATCGCTGACCACCAGCTTCGAGCATCAAACCAACGGCTCGGGCGACGGGCGCTCGGACACGATCACGGTGACGCCGGAGTTGACGGTGCAGTCGGACTGGGCCCGGCACGCCGCGACGCTGACGCTCCGTGGCGCCTACGCCAAGGATTATGCCGGCGGCAGCCCGGACCAGCCGTCGGGCTCGGTCGATGGCACCGGGCGCATCGACCTCAAGCCCGGCTGGGACATCGGGCTCACCGGCGGCTACGCCTATTCGCAGCAGAGCATCTCCGATCCGAGCTTCCCCGCCGGCGTCGACCATCCGCCGGGCGTGCACGACTTCAAGGGATCGGCGGCACTCGACGGCCGCTTCGGCCGCAAGGTCTTCACCCTCGAAGGCACGCTCGACCGTTCGCTCTACGAGGACGGCACCTCGGGCGGTGCGGTGGTCGACCAGGGCTATCGCAACAACACCGACTTCGGCGGCCGGCTGCGCCTCGGCTACGATTCGCCGCTGGGCGTCACCCCCTTCGTCGAGGGCGAGGTGTCGCGCCGCCAATACGACCGCAGCCTGGACGACAACGGACTGAGGCGGTCGAGCGTGGCGACGATCGGCCGTGCCGGCGTCGCGCTCGATCGCGGGCCGGTGCTCACCGGCGAACTGGCGCTCGGCTACGGCGTGCAGTCGTTCGACGATGCGGCGCTGGCCGCGCTCAGGGCGCTCACCGTCGACGGCTCGCTGGTGTGGTCGCCGACGCGGCTCTACACCGCCACCTTCGACGGCTCGACGGCGTTCAATCCGGGCACCGCTGCCGGCTCGTCCGGCTCCGTCGCCTACAACGGTTCGGTCGACGTGGCCTATGCCTGGCGGCCGGACGCGACGGTCGACGCCACCGGCAGCGTCACCCGCGAGACGTTCCAGGGCACCGGCCAGATCGACACCACCGTCAAGGCGGGCCTGGGCGCCACCTGGAAGCTCAGCCGCCGCACCTGGCTCACCGGCGGCTACACTCACACCTGGGCGATGAGCACGGCGGCCGGCAGCCGCTACCAGTCGGATGCGCTGAAGGTCGAACTGCGGCTGCAGAAGTAGCCGCCGGTCATCCGTCGAGCAGCGCGCGGATCTCCCGGCGCAGGTCGTCGGCGAGGTCGTCGCGCTGCAGGGCGAAGGCGACGCTGGCGACGAGGAAGCCGAGCTTGGCGCCGCAATCATGCGTGCGGCCGCGGAAGCGGCAACCGTAGAACGGCTGCCGTTCGGCCAACGCCAGCATGGCGTCGGTGAGCTGGATCTCGTTGCCGGCGCCGCGCTTGTGCTCGGCGAGAAGGCCGAAAATCTGCGGCTGCAGGATGTAGCGCCCGCTGATATAGAGGTTGGACGGCGCGTCCTTCGGCGCCGGCTTTTCCACCATGCCGGTGAGGCGGAAGGCGTCGCCGTCCGGACCGGCCGCT
The DNA here is from genome assembly GCA_963784605.1 of uncultured Alphaproteobacteria bacterium. Classification (GTDB taxonomy): domain Bacteria; phylum Pseudomonadota; class Alphaproteobacteria; order Rhizobiales; family Kaistiaceae; genus CAVSRC01. Next base: position 283,801 of record CAWARW010000020.1, on the reverse strand, counting down.
TCGCCGACGCCGACGATGCCGTATTTGTCGGTCTCGGCGGGATTGCACTCGCTGACCGCGATGACATTGCCGCCGGTCTCGTTGTAAACCGCCATCATCTGCGAAAGGCAACCGGGTTCGCCCTGCATGATCATGTCGGGAAGCACCACCGCGAAGGGCTCGTCGCCGACCAGGTGGCGGGCGCACCAGACCGCGTGGCCGAGGCCGAGCGGGGTCTGCTGGCGCACGGAGCTGACCTGGCCGGCCTCGGGCATGAAGCTGGCCAGCTCCTCCAGGGCCGCGGTCTTGCCGCGCGCCTTCAGCGTCGCCTCCAGCTCGAACTGGGTGTCGAAATGATCCTCGAGCACGCTTTTGGCGCTGGCGGTGACGAAGATGAACTGCTCGATTCCGGCGGCGCGGGCCTCGTCGACCACGTATTGAATGAGCGGCCGGTCGACCAATGTCAGCATTTCCTTCGGCATCGCCTTGGTGGCGGGCAGAAAGCGGGTGCCGAGGCCGGCGACGGGGAACACGGCTTTACGGAGGGGCGCGGTCATTCGTCCTTCTTGCGTTTTGAGGCGGCGAAAACCCGTCTGTCTGTCGGGGGGTTGAAACAGGACGTCAATACACTTTCCCCATGATTACGGGGAACAGAGCGAGAAGGCAAAGCGACACCCATGAGCATCCTGGTCACCGGCGGCGCCGGCTATATCGGCAGCCACATGGTCTGGCATCTGGTCGACGCCGGCGAAAAGGTGGTGGTCCTCGACAATCTGACCACCGGGTTCGACTGGGCGGTCGCGCCGGAGGCCAAACTGGTCCGCGGCGACAGCGGCGACGAAGCGCTGGTCGGCCGGCTCATCCGCGAGCACGGCGTCGAGGCGATCATCCATTTCGCGGCGTCCATCGTCGTGCCGGAATCGGTTGCCGATCCCCTCGGCTACTATCTCAACAACACGGTGAAGGCCCGGGCGCTGATCGCCAGCGCGGTTGCCGGGGGGGTGAAGCATTTCATCTTTTCCTCGACTGCGGCGGTCTATGGCACGCCGGCGGTGAGCCCGGTCAGCGAAGACGCCCTGCTCAAACCCGAGTCGCCCTACGGTCGTTCCAAGATGATGAGCGAAATGATGCTCGCCGACGCCGCCGCGGCGCACGACCTGCGCTTCGTGGCGCTGCGCTACTTCAACGTCGCCGGCGCCGATCCGGCCGGGCGTACCGGCCAGTCGACCAAGGCCGCCACCCATCTCATCAAGGTTGCCTGCGAGACGGCGCTGGGCAAGCGCCGGTCGATCACCGTCTACGGCACCGACTATCCGACGCCCGACGGCACCTGCATCCGCGACTACATCCATGTCAGCGACCTGGTCGCCGCCCATGGTGCGGCGCTGGCGCATCTGCGCGCCGGCGGCGACAGCCTGGTCGCCAACTGCGGTTACGGGCGTGGCTACTCGGTGCTCGAGGTCATCGACACGGTGAAGGCGGTGTCGGAGCGCGATTTTGCAGTGGAGCTTGGTCCCCGGCGCCCGGGCGATCCGGCGTCCATCGTCGCCTCGCCGGCGCGCATCATGGAAAAGTTGGGCTGGGAGCCGCAGTACGACAATCTTGCCGAAATCGTGCGTCATGCTCTGGCCTGGGAGATGGCGCTGGAGCGGCGCAACCGGCGCGACTGAAGGGCCGGGCTCGGCGGGCGGGTTGCGACCGCCCCCGCCGGCGATGTTAAGGTCGGGTCGCGAATCGGGGGATTTGGATCAGGACGGGGGCTCAGGGCAAGGGACGGAGCGGAATGCGCTTCCTCACCGGCATGGCAGAAAAAGCCGCGGTTTCCGCGGCTTTTGTCGTCGCAGTGGTGGCGACGTTGGTCTTTCTCGGGGCGTCGGCCGATGCCCGCGACACCCCCGCGGGCTGGGTCAAGGCGTTCTGGCCGACGGCCAAATCCGCCGGCGTCTCGTGGCACACCTATGACCGCGCGCTGGGCGATTTCTCGCCCGATCCCGACGTGTTGAAGCGGGCGGGATCGCAGGCCGAATTCAACATGAAGATCTGGAACTATCTCGACCAGATGGTTTCGGACGAGCGGCTGTCGGAGGGCAAGACGGCGGTCGCCACCTATGGCACCTTGCTGTCGCGCATCGAACGCAGCTACGGCGTCGACCGCTATATCGTGGCAGCGATCTGGGGCATCGAGAGCCACTACGGCGCCGTGCTGACGAACCCGAAGATCGTCAAGAACACCATCCGCTCGCTGGCCACGCTCGCCTGGTCGGGTGGCCGCCTGGCGAAATTCGGCCGCAAGCAGCTGGTCTCCGCCCTCAAGATCCTCCAGCGCGGCGACGTCGATGCGTCGGCGATGAGCGGCTCGTGGGCAGGCGCCATGGGCCAGACCCAGTTCATTCCGACCACCTTCGAAGCCTATGCGGTCGATTATGACGGAGACGGCCATCGCAACATCTGGACCTCGGTGCCGGACGCGCTGGCCTCGACCGCCAACTACCTGAAGCGCGCCGGCTGGGAGACCGGCAGGACCTGGGGATACGAGGTGAAGCTGCCGGCGGGTTTCAGCACCCGGCGCAGTGGCGAGCGGTCGCTGGCCTCATGGGCCAAGCTCGGCGTGCGCCGGGTCGACGGGGCCGACTTCCCGCGACCGGGCGATCGGGCGCGGCTGTGGCTGCCCAACGGCACCCACGGACCGGTCTTCCTGCTGCTGCGCAACTTCCAGGTGATCAAGCGCTACAATTCGTCGAATTTCTATGCGCTGGCCGTGGGCCATCTGGCCGACCGGCTGCGCGGCGGCGGGCCGTTCGTGGCGGACTGGCCGGCGCACGAAAAGCCGTTCACGCTGGAGGAGGGCAAGAAGCTGCAACTGCTGCTCACCATGCGCGGCTATTACGACGGCGACATCGACGGCGACATCGGCAGCGGCAGCCGCGCGGCGATCCGCGACTTCCAGCGTTCGCTCGGCCTGACGCCGGATGGCGTGGAGAGCCGCGACCTGTTGCAGCGACTGGAAGCCTCCCGCTAGGATGGCGCCGGCATACCGCCGCGCAATTGACGCAATGGCGGGCAAAACATCGGCTTGGCCGCTGAAAAACGGGTTCTGGGCACACGTGCGCCGACTGCTGACCTTTCTCTCCGCCGCGATACTGGCGCTGCTGCTGGCGGCGTCGTTCGAGGTTGCCCTGGCGCAGCAGCCGCCGGGCCTGATCGGCGGGCCGTCCGGTGCCCGCGCCGGACCCGGCGGCTTCTTCGATTTCCTGTTCGGTCCGCGTCCGGTGCGTCCGCCCCCGCAGCAGCAACAGCCGCGCCGTCAGGCGCCGCGGCGGTCCAGCCAACCCAGCCAACCGCGCCAACCGAGTGAGCCGCCGCTGGCGGTGGCCGACGTGACGCCGAAGGACGACAACGCCCGCAAGATCCTGGTGGTCGGCGATTTCGTCGCCGGCGGGGTCGCCTGGGGCCTCGACCAGACGTTTGCCGACGAGCCGAAGATCGCCGTGCTCGACGAATCGAACAATGCCTCCGGCCTGGTCCGCGACGACTACTACGACTGGAACAAGAATCTGCCCGTCATCCTCAACCAGCAGAAGCCTGACGTCGTGGTCGTGGCCCTCGGCGCCAACGACCGGCAGCAGCTCCGCTCCGGCAAGGACCGCCTGGCGCCGCATTCGGACGGCTGGGAAAAGGCCTATGTCGCCCGCGTCACTGCCATGGCCGACACGCTCAAGGTGTTCGGCCGGCCGTTCTTCTGGGTGAGCGCGCCGCCGATGCGCTCGTCCGCGGCGACGAACGACATGGACTACATCAACGGGCTCTACAAGACGGCGGTGACTGCGGCCGGTGGCCACTACATCGACATCTGGAACGGGTTTACCGACGACAACGGCAACTACGCCTCGTCCGGTCCGGACGTCGACGGCCAGCTGAGGGCGCTCAGAAACAGCGACGGCATCAACTTCACCCGTGCCGGACGGCTGAAGCTCGCCTTCTATGTCGAGCGCGAGATCCGCAAGCAGACCGGCATCGGCACCGGCTCGGTCGACCTTGCCACATCGGCCAGCCAGGCCAGTCAGATCGAGATCGGCCCCGACGGGGTCAAGCGTCTGGTCGGGCCGGTGATCTCGCTGTCCGATCCGCTGCCCGGCGCCAGCCGCGCGCTTGCCGGCGGCGCCGAAAACCCCGACCCGGCGATGGCCGCCGACACGCCGCAATACAAGCTGATCGTCCAGGGAGACATGCCGCCCGCCGTGCCGGGCCGGGCCGACGACTTCACCTGGCCGCCGCATCAACGGGCGACGCCGACGCCGTCGCCGACGCCGGTGAGCGCGACCCGGTCCGGCGAGCCGCCGTTGCCGGCGGCGCGGCCGGCAGCATCGGCAAACTGAGCACGGCGCTCGGGCGGCTCGCCTCACGACACGGTGAATCGCGCGTGCGCTCGGTGCCGTGCGACAACGGCCCTCCGGCGAACCCTACAGGGAGAATACTCATGCTTCATGCTGCCGCAGGAACGCTCGCCGCCATCGCCCTGGCAGCGCTGGCCGTGCCGGCCTTCGCCGACGATCAGATCGCCACCGACAAGGGCGATCTCGTCATCCACCCCTTCCACCATGCCTCGATGATGCTGACCTGGAACGGCGTGCACATCCTCGTCGATCCGGCGCCGCCGGTCGGCGGGCCGAAGCCGGACGACATCACCGCGGAATACAGGGCGGCGCCGACACCGGACCTGATCCTGGTCACCCACGAGCACGGCGACCATTTCAACGTTCAGATCCTGCAGGCGGTGGCCGGCGCCGATACGGCGCTGGTGACGCCGCGGTCGGTGGCCGACAAGCTGCCGGACGATCTCAAGGCGAAGACCACGATGATGGCCAATGGCGACACGGCCAAGGTGAAGGACGTGCCCATCGTGGCGGTGCCGGCCTACAACACGACGGAAGAGCGGACCAAGTACCATCCCAAGGGGCGCGACAACGGCTACGTGCTGACGCTCGGGGGGAAGCGCATCTACATCGCCGGCGATACGGAAGAGACGCCGGAGATGAAGGCGCTCACCGACGTCGACGTCGCCTTCCTGCCGATGAACCTGCCCTACACGATGGACATCGCGCAGGCGGCGCAGGCGGTGCGCGATTTTCGGCCGAAGATCGTCTATCCGTACCACTACGCCGGCAGCGACGTGGAAGCCTTCAAGACGATGGTCGGCAACGCCGCCGACGTGCGCCTGCTCAAGTGGTACTGAGAAGCTGGCGCCTGAGGGCGTCGAGATCGCCGAGGACCCAGAGTTCGGCGATGCGGCCGTCCGCCATCGTGAAGAAGGCGGCGCCGGACCACGCGACGGTGCGGTGGGTTGCCGCGACGCCGAGCAGAGTGCCGCGATGGACCCCGGTGAAGGTCATGCGGGCGGCTGCGCGATTGCCGCCGTCGACGATCATGTCGTCGATGATGCAGCGATAGTCGCCGAGAGCGCCGCGCACCGAGCGCACATAGGCGAGGAAGCCGTCGACGTCGTCGGCGGTGACGCCGAGCGAGCCGCGGAAGCGAAAATCTTGGGCCAGGATGGCGCGCGCGGCGTCTTCATCGCCGCGGTTCCAGACCTCGGTGTAGAAGCGCTCGACCAGCGTCCGCAGCGATGTGGCGGGGTCGGTCAAGGCGACGCCCCCTATCTCGGCAGCGTCGTCTCGCCCATCAGCTGCTTGTCGACGGCATGGGCACACTGGCGACCTTCGCGGATGGCCCAGACCACCAGCGACTGGCCGCGGCGCATGTCGCCGCAGGAGAACACCTTGTCGTTGCTCGACCGGTAGTCGACGACGTTGGCGCGAACGTTGCCGCGCTGGTCGAGGTCGAGCCCGAGGTCCTTGATCATGCCGTCCTGCACGGGGCCGAGGAAGCCCATGGCGAGCAGCACGAGATCGGCGGGAATCGCGAATTCGGAACCTTCCACCGGCTTCATGCGCTCGTCGACGCGGACGCAGTGCAGCGCCGTCACCTTGCCGTCCTTGCCCTCGAAACGCTGGGTCATGACGGCGAAATCGCGCTCGACGCCTTCCTCGTGCGAGGAGGAGGTGCGCAGCTTCAGCGGCCAGTCCGGCCAGGTCAGCTCCTTGTTCTCGCGGTCCGGCGGACGCTGGAGGATCTCGATCTGGGTGACCGAGGCGGCGCCCTGGCGATTGGAGGTGCCGATGCAGTCGGAGCCGGTGTCGCCGCCGCCGATGACGACGACATGCTTGCCGTCGGCGAGGATCGGCAGGACGTTGCCGAGCGGCTCGTCGCCGACGCGGCGGTTCTGCTGCGGCAGGAACTCCATGGCGAAGTGGACGCCGTCGAGGTCGCGGCCGGGAATTGGCAGGTCGCGCGGCTTCTCGGCGCCGCCGGCGAGCACCACCGCGTCGTGGCCGGCGACCAGCTCGGCCACGTCGAGCTCGATGCCGACATGGACGTTGCAGTGGAAGGTGACGCCTTCCGCCTCCATCTGGGCGACGCGCCGGTCGATGTGCACCTTCTCCATCTTGAAGTCGGGAATGCCGTAGCGCAGCAGGCCGCCGGGCTTGGCGAGCTTCTCGTAGACGTGGACGTCGTGGCCGGCGCGGGCGAGCTGCTGGGCGCAGGCGAGACCGGCCGGGCCGGAGCCGACGACCGCCACCGACTTGCCGGTCCTGGCGGCGGGCGGCAGCGGCTTGATCCAGCCCTCGTGCCAGCCGCGGTCGACGATGGCGCATTCGATCGTCTTGATGGTGACCGGCTCCTCGATGATGTTGAGCGTGCACGAGGCTTCGCACGGCGCCGGACAGACGCGGCCGGTAAATTCCGGGAAGTTGTTGGTCGAATGCAGGTTCAAGAGCGCCCGCTGCCACTCGTTGCGATAGACCAGATCGTTCCAGTCGGGGATCTGGTTGTTCACCGGGCAGCCGGTGTGACAGTAGGGGATGCCGCAATCCATGCAGCGCGCCGCCTGGTCGCGGGTCGCCTCCTGCGACAGCGGGATGACGAACTCGCGATAGTGGCGGGTGCGGTCGGCGGCCGGCGCATAGCGCCGGTCGCGCCGGTCGATTTCGAGAAATCCGGTGATCTTGCCCATGATGATGTTACTCGCCGGCCAGACGCAGCGGTTCGGCCCGTTCGCGTGCCTCGAGCTCGGCGAGAGCCCGGCGATACTCAACCGGCATGACCTTGCGGAATTTCGGCAGATAGCGATCCCAGTTCTCCAGGATCTCGGCGGCGCGCCGCGACCCGGTGAACTGGCGGTGACGGAGGATGAGCGTGCGCAGCCGCGTGGCGTCGTTGCGGGTCATGTCGCCGAGGATCTCGACCAGCCCGCCGGTCTCCATGTCGCCCGCCTGATGCAGCTCGCGCTCGGACAGATCCTCTTCCTCCGGGATCGGCTCGAGGTCGACCATCGCCATGTTGCAGCGGGTCTCGAAGGTGCCGTCCTCGTCGAGCACGTAGGCGACGCCGCCCGACATGCCGGCGGCGAAGTTGCGCCCGGTGCGGCCGAGCACGACGACGGCGCCGCCGGTCATGTATTCGCAGCAGTGGTCGCCGGTGCCCTCGACCACGGCCACCGCGCCGGAGTTGCGCACGGCGAAGCGCTCGCCGGCAACGCCGCGGAAGTAGCACTCGCCGGAGATGGCGCCGTAGAGCACCGTGTTGCCGACGATGATCGATTCCTCCGGCACGATGCCGGAATCGTCCGGCGGGCGCACGACCAGCCGGCCGCCGGAGAGGCCCTTGCCGACATAGTCGTTGGCCTGGCCGACGAGATCGATGGAGACGCCGGCCGCCACCCAGGCGCCGAAGCTCTGGCCGCCGGTGCCGGTCAGCGAGATGGCGATGGTGTCCTCGGGCAGGCCGGCGTGGCCGTAGCGCTTGGCGACCTCGCCGGAGAGCATCGCCCCGGCCGAACGGTCGGTGTTGCGGATCTCCGCCGTGATGGTCACCGGCGTGCGGCTTTCCAGCGCCGGCCGGGCCTCGGCGATCAGCTTGCGGTCGAGGATGTCGGCGATCGGATGGTTCTGCTCCTCCGAGTGCCAGATGGCGACCTCGGGCGGCACCTGCGGCTTGTGGAACAGGCGCGAGAAGTCGAGGCCCTTCGCCTTCCAGTGGTCGATGACCGCCGACTTGTCGAGCATCTGCATCTGCCCGATCATCTCGGCAAAGGTGCGGTAGCCGAGCGCCGCCATCATCTCGCGCACTTCCTCGGCGAGGAAGAAGAGATAGTTGATGACGTGCTCGGGCTTGCCGGTGAAGCGCTTGCGCAGCACCGGGTCCTGGGTGGCGATACCCACCGGACAGGTGTTCAGGTGGCACTTGCGCATCATGATGCAGCCGGCGGCGATGAGCGGCGCGGTGGCCAGGCCAAACTCGTCGGCACCGAGCAGCGCGCCGACGACGACGTCGCGGCCGGTGCGGATGCCACCGTCGACCTGCACGGCGATGCGGCCGCGCAGCCGGTTGGCGACCAGCGTCTGGTGGGTCTCGGAAAGGCCGATTTCCCAGGGGCTGCCGGCGTGCTTGATCGAGGTCAGCGGCGAGGCGCCGGTGCCGCCGTCATAGCCGGCGATGGTGACATGGTCGGCGCGCGCCTTGGAGACGCCGGCGGCGACGGTGCCGACGCCGACCTCGGAGACCAGCTTGACCGAGACGAGGCCGGTCGGGTTGACGTTCTTCAGGTCGAAGATGAGCTGCGCCAGGTCCTCGATCGAATAGATGTCGTGATGCGGCGGCGGCGAGATGAGGCCGACGCCGGGGGTCGAATGGCGCACGCGGGCGATGGTCGCGTCGACCTTGTGGCCGGGCAACTGGCCGCCTTCGCCGGGCTTGGCACCCTGCGCCATCTTGATCTGCATCATGTCGGCGTTGACCAGGTACTCGGTGGTCACGCCGAAGCGGCCCGAGGCGACCTGCTTGATCGCCGAGCGCATGGAATCGCCGTTGGCCATCGGCTTGAAGCGGTCGGCTTCCTCGCCGCCCTCGCCGGTGTTCGACCGGCCGCCGATGCGGTTCATGGCGATGGCGAGCGTGGTGTGCGCCTCGCGGCTGATCGAGCCGAAGCTCATGGCGCCGGTGGCGAAACGCTTGACGATCTCCTTGGCCGGTTCGACCTCGGCCAGCGGCACCGGCTGGCGTCCGTCCTCCTCGGCCGAGCGGATGCGGAAGAGCGAGCGGATGGTGATGTGGCGCTGCTCGTCCTCGTTCACCAGCTTGGAGAAGGCGCGGTACTTCTCCTGCGCGTTGCCGCGCACGGCATGCTGCAGGGTCGACACCGTTTCCGACCGCCAGACGTGCTGCTCGCCGCGGAAGCGGAAGGCGTAGTCGCCGCCGACCTCCAGGGATTCGGCCAGGACCGGCGAATTGCCGAAGGCGTCGCGGTGGCGGCGGACGGTCTCGGCGGCGATCTCCGCCAGGCCGGCGCCCTCGATGGTGGTGGCGGTGCCGGTGAAATAGCGGGCGACGAAATCGCTCTTCAGGCCGATCGCGTCGAAGATCTGGGCGCCGCAATAGGACTGATAGGTCGAGATGCCCATCTTGGCCATGACCTTGAGCAGGCCCTTGTCGATCGCCTTGATGTAGCGATGGATGGCCTCCTCGGCGTCGACATCCTGCGGCAGGTCGCGGGCCATGGCGGCGAGCGTGTCGAAGGCAAGGTAGGGGTTGATCGCCTCGGCGCCGTAGCCGGCGAGCACGCAGAAATGATGCACCTCGCGCGCATCGCCGGTCTCGACCACCAGACCGACCGAGGTCCTCAGGCCATGGCGGATCAGGTGATGATGCACGCCGGCGGTGGCCAGCAGCGCGGGGATGGCGATGCGGTCGGGGCCGACCATGCGGTCGGACAGGATGATGATGTTGATGCCGTTACGCACCGCCTCGTCGGCCTTGGCGTAGAGCGCATCGAGCGCGGCGGACATGCCGTCGGCGCCGCTGTCGGCCGAGATAGGTGATGTCGAGCGTCTCGGACTGGAACGGATTGCCGTCCATGTCGCCGATGGCGCGGATCTTCTCCAGGTCCTCGTTGGTGAGGATGGGCTGGCGCACCTCGAGCCGCTTGCGCCGGCCGCCCTCCATGTCGAACAGGTTCGGGCGCGGGCCGATGAACGAGACGAGGCTCATCACCAGTTCCTCGCGGATCGAATCGATCGGCGGGTTGGTGACCTGGGCGAAGTTCTGCTTGAAATAGGTGTAGAGGACCTTGGGCTTGTCCGACATGGCCGAGATCGGCACGTCGTTGCCCATCGAGCCGATGGCTTCCTGGCCGGTGACCGCCATCGGCGTCATCAGCAGCTTGAGGTCTTCCTGGGTGTAGCCGAAGGCCTGCTGGCGATCGAGCAGGGTGACGTCGTCGCGCGCCTCGGTGACCGGCACCGGCGGCAGATCCTCCAGCACGATCTGGGTGCGCCCCAGCCACTGCTTGTAGGGCTTGGCGGTGGCCAGCTGCGCCTTGATCTCGGCGTCGTCGATGATGCGCTCCTGCTCGAGGTCGATGAGCAGCATCTTGCCCGGCTGCAGGCGCCACTTCTGGACGATGCGGCTCTCCTCGACCGGCAGCACGCCGGCCTCCGACGCCATGATCACCTCGTCGTCGGCGGTCACCATGTAGCGGGCGGGGCGCAGGCCGTTGCGGTCGAGCGTGGCGCCGATCTGCTTGCCGTCGGTGAAGGCGACGGCGGCGGGGCCGTCCCACGGCTCCATCAGCGCGGCGTGGTACTCGTAGAAGGCGCGACGGTCCTCGTCCATGAGCGGGTTGCCCGCCCAGGCTTCGGGAATCAGCGTCATCGCCGCGTGCGGCAGCGAATAGCCGCCGCGGACGAGGAACTCGAGCGCGTTGTCGAAGCAGGCGGTGTCCGACTGGCCCTCGTAGGAGATCGGCCACAGCTTGGAGATGTCGTTGCCGAACAGCGGCGAGGAGGCGGTCGCCTGACGCGCCGCCATCCAGTTGACGTTGCCGCGCACGGTGTTGATCTCGCCGTTATGGCAGACGAAGCGGTAGGGATGCGCCAGCCGCCAGGACGGGAAGGTGTTGGTCGAGAAGCGCTGGTGGACCAGCGCCAGGGCCGACTCGAAATCCGGATCGTGCAGGTCGCGGTAGTAGGCACCCAGCTGATAGGCGAGGAACATGCCCTTGTAGACCAGCGTCCGGCACGACATCGAGACGACGTAGAAATCGTTCTTGAGGCCGGTATAGGCGTCGAAGATGCGCGCCGAGATGACCTTGCGGACAAGGTAGAGCCGGCGCTCGAAATCGTCCTCGTCACTGACGCCGGGGCCGCGGCCGATGAACACCTGGCGGTGATACGGCTCGGTGATGGCGATCTCCGGGGCGTGCGACAGCTCGGCATTGTCGACCGGCACGTCGCGCCAGCCGAGCAGCACCTGACCTTCGTCGGCGATGCCCTCGGCGACGATCTTCTCCATGTCGGCGCGCAGGCGCGCATCCTGCGGCATGAAGATGTGGCCGACCGCGTACTGGCTGGGGGCGGGCAGGGCAAAGCCCAGCCGCTCCGCCTCGCGGGCGAAGAACTTGTGCGGGATCTGGACCAGCATGCCAGCGCCGTCGCCCATCTTGGGATCGGCACCGACGGCGCCGCGATGGGTCAGGTTCTCGACGATGCGCAAGCCGTCCTGGACGATGCGGTGGGACTGCCGGTTGTGCAGGTTGACGATGAAGCCGACGCCGCAGGAATCGCGTTCATGGAGCGGATCGTAGAGGCCGTGCGCGGTCGCAGCGGCGGGGAGTTCGGTCGCTTTGGCCGCCGGGCGCACGCTCGCGCCGCCGGTGACAACCACGCCGTTGCCTTCCACCAACCTCGACATACCCGCCCTCTCATTTCCCGCCGAGCGTCGTCTGTCCCGGTCGATCACGTGAAGATCGACATCCGGGGTCGCGCCCGTCGCATGTGAACATAGACTGCCGCTCCAGCGGCTTGCGCCTTTTACCCTACCCCCGGCAGACCGCGGCACCGGCTGAAGTCGTTTCCTTGCGACCCCGCCGGCAGGCCGTCCCGCTGCGGCTGCCAATTGGACAGTAGTCCTGTCCTATTCGACACAACATGACAGATTTCGCCCCCATCGGCAAGATGCGGCACGGTGGCCGCAATTATGTTGTGACAGGCCGCCGAGCGCAAACGCTGTTTGGCCCGCTGGGCCTTTTTGGAACGGTTGTCGACAGGCCCGGCGCGCCGGCATGGTCACGTCGCGGTGACGGGCCTGTGACGTCGCCGTGCGAATGGCGCACACCGTCTTGATTTTCCATTGAAGGGCCGGATCGAAAGACTGCCCTCCGTCAGCAACGGCCGTTCTGGCCTGCTTGGAGGAGAAGTTTCATGACGACGATTGCCAAGTCCGTTTCCACCGCCGTTCTCGCCAGCGCCTTCGCTGCAGCCCTCGGCTCGTTCGGCGGCGTGTCGGTGGCCAGCGCCGACGACATGATGCATACGCCCGACAACACCAAGACGCAGATGGCGACCGGCAAGTTCGAGGAGTGCTACGGCGTGGCGCTCGCCGGCCAGAACGACTGCGCCGCCGGCGCCCATTCCTGTGCGGGCACCGCGACCATGGATTACGACCCGGCGTCGTTCAAGCTGGTGCCGAAGGGCACCTGCACCGGCATGATGACCCCGAATGGCGGCCACGGCACGCTGCAGCCGATGTAAGGCGGCATCGCCGCATGACGGGCGGGCGGCCGCAGCGTCGCCCGCCCGCAATCGATCCAAGAACGGAAGACGGGGGAGGCGAAGCATGGCCGCACAGGACCAAAGCCGCTGGAGCGACCGGCCGCTGCCGCCGCGGGCCGGCGTCGGCCTCAAGCCGGAGCATTACGACGCGATCCTCGGCGAGGAGCCGGATGTCGGCTGGTTCGAGATCCACGCCGAGAACTACATGGGCGCCGGCGGGCCGCCGCACCGCTATCTGTCGGCCATCCGCGACCGCTATCCGCTGTCGCTGCACGGCGTCGGGCTGTCCATCGGTGCCGACCGTCCGCTCGACCGCGCCCACCTCATGCGCCTGAAGGCGCTCGACCGGCGCTACCGGCCGGGCATGTTCTCCGAACATCTCGCCTGGTCCACCCACGAGACCGTCTTCTTCAACGACCTGTTGCCGCTGCCCTACAACCCGGCCGCGGTGCAGCGCGTTGCCGACCACATCGACGAGGTGCAGGAGACGGTCGGCCGGCGGATGCTGCTGGAGAACCCGTCGAGCTACCTCGTCTTCGTCGAGAGCACGATGAGCGAGGTCGATTTTCTGAGCGAGGTGGCGCGGCGCACCGGCTGCGGCCTGCTGCTCGACGTCAACAACGTGCAGGTCTCGGCGGTCAACCTGGGGATCGACGCGATCGCCTATCTCGATGCCTTTCCGGTCAAGCATGTCGGCGAGATCCATCTGGCCGGCTACGCACCGGAGGACGACGGCAAGGGACAGCCGCTTCTGATCGATGCCCACGACCGGCCGATCGACCCCACCGTCTGGGGGCTCTACGAGCACACCATCGCGCGGACCGGTCCGCTGCCGACCCTCATCGAATGGGACAACGACGTGCCGGAATGGCCGGTGCTGTTCGCCGAGGCGCAGCGCGCCGACGCGGTTCTGGCGGCGGCCGCGGCCGCGGCGGGCCGGGAGAAGACCCTTGCGTTCGCTGGCTGAGGTTCAGAGGGAATTCGCGGCCGCCCTGCGCGACCCGATGACCGCGGTACCCGCCGGCCTGGTCGGTCCCGATCGCGAGGCGGCGCCGCGCCGCTTCGCCGTCTATCGCAACAACGTCATCGTCGGTTTCGTCAACGCGCTCCGCGCCGCCTTTCCGGTGGTCGAGCGCATCGTCGGCGCCGACTTCTTCCAGGCGATGGCGCGTGCCTACGCGCTCGCCGAACCGCCGGGCTCGCCGGTGCTGATGGATTACGGCGCGACCTTCGCGGACTTCGTCGCCGGCTTCGCGCCGGCCGCCTCGCTGCCCTATCTGGCGGACGTCGCGCGCATCGAGCGGGCGTGGCGCGAGGCTTATCACGCCGCCGACGCCGATCCGCTGGCGCCTGCGGATTTTGCCGCGATCGCTGCGGACGCGGTCGCCGACCTGCGGCTGGCGCTGCATCCCTCGCTGCGGCTTCTCCGATCGCGCTTTCCCGCCGCAGACCATCTGGACGATGAACGCGACCGACGGCGCGGTCCGCCCGGTCGATCTGGCGGAGGCGGAAGACACGCTGATCGTCCGGCCCGAGGCGGAGGTCACCGTGCGCCGGGTGCCGCCCGGCGGCGCCGCCTTCGTCGCGGCGCTCGGGCGGGGCGCGACGCTCGGCGAGGCGGCCGCCGAGGCGCTTGCCGAGGACAGCCGCTTCGACCTTGCCGGCAACATCTCCGGCCTCATCGCCGCCGGCGCCATCACCGCAATGTTCACTAGCGAACCTGGGGCAACGCCATGACCATGCACTATCAGCGAGGCACCGCCGGCGATGGCGGGCGCAATGGACCATCCCGGCTGGCGCACGGCCTTTCTGTGGCTGCAGTCGCTGGCGTCGCTGGCGCTCCGCTTCGCGCTCGCCGTGCCGTTCTACCGGTCCGGCCTCACCAAGTGGGACGGCTTCCTGTCGCTGGCGCCGACCACCAGCTATCTGTTCGAAAACCAGTTCAAGCTGCATTTCTTCGGCGCCGAATATCCCTTCCCCTATCCGGACGTGATGGCGCTGATGTCGGCGACGGGAGAGATCCTTTTCCCGATCCTGCTGGTCTTCGGGCTGGCCACGCGCTTTGCGGCGCTGGGCACGCTCGGTATGACGGCGATCATCTTCCTGACCTATCCGGAGCACTGGCCGAGCGAGGGCCTGCCATGGGCAGCGATGTCGCTGGCAATCATCGCTTTCGGCCCCGGCCGCGTCGCGCTCGATCATTTCGTCGCACGGCTCATGCGGCGCTGACCGCTTGCGCAAGCATGGGCTCCGCCCCTAAAGGAGCGCATGATCTTTGCCAGCGACAACTGGGCGGGCGCTTCGCCGAACGTCATCGACGCGCTCGCCGAAGCGGCCCGCAGCGGCCATCCCGCCTACGGCGCCGACGACATCACCAAGGCCGTCGAGCGCCGGTTCTGCGACCTGTTCGAGCGCGAGGTGACGGCGATGTTCGTCGCCAGCGGAACGGTTGCCAACGCGCTGGCGCTTTCGGCCTACGCGCGGCCGGGCGGCGTCGTCTTCTGCCATCCGTACGCTCACATCGCGGTCGATGAGGCGGGCGCCGCGTCGTTCTTCGGCGGCGGCATCACCCTGGCGCCGCTCGACGGGCCGCACGGCAAGCTCGACCCGGCGGTGCTGGCGGCGAAGCTGGCGCACATGCAGGACCACGTCCCCCACAGCGGCCAGGCGGTCGCGGTGAGCCTGAGCGAGCTGACCGAGTTGGGGACCCTCTACACCCCGGCCGAGGTGCGGGCGATTGCCGACGTCGCCCATGCCCATGGCTGTGCCGTCCACATGGACGGCGCGCGGCTCGCCAATGCGGTGGCGGCGCTCGGCTGTTCGCCGGCCGACATCACCTGGCGGGCCGGCGTCGACGTGGTCGCCTTCGGCGGTACCAAGAACGGCTGCCTGGCGGCGGAGGCGGTGATCTTCTTCGATCAGGCGCCGGTGCGCGATGCCGTCTTTCAACGGCAACGGGCGGGGCAGGGGTTTTCCAAGAACTGGTTCATCGCCGCCCAGTTCGACGCCTATCTCAAGGACGGCCACTGGCTGGCGCTTGCCGGCCACGCCAACGCCATGGCGGCGCGGCTGGCGGCGGCGATCGCGGCTTCGGGCGTCGGGCGACCGGCGTTCGACCCCGACGGCAACGAGATCTTCGCGGTTCTTGAGAAAGCAGCGGACGACCGGCTGACGGCCGCCGGCATTGTCCACTATCCGTGGTCGGCCGAAACCCTGCCGGCGCAATCCCGCCCGGGGCCGGATGAGGTTCTGGTCCGGCTCATCTGCAGCTGGCAGACCAGGCCCGAGGAGATCGAGGCATTTGCCGCGATCCTGGCGCAGGATAATCTGCCGCGCTGAGGCGGCCTCCCGCTCCACCTCTGGCCTTCTGCCGGAAACCGCGTTGCATGAGCGATTTTGCATTGAGACCGGCGCGGACGCCGGATGAGGTGGCGATGGCGCGGCAGCTCTTTCAGGAGCTCGCCGACTGGTATGCGGTCGAGGGAATTGATCTCTGCTTCCAGGGGTTTGCCGACGAGCTCGCCGATCTGCCGGGCAAATACGCGCCGCCGGCGGGCGAATTGCTGATCGCCTGGGGATCGTCGGGAGAAGCGCTCGGCTGCATTGCGCTGCGTCCGTTCCGCGAGGCGACCTGCGAGATCAAGCGGCTCTACGTGCGACCGGCGGCGCGCGGCGCCGGGGTGGGTCGGGCGCTCGGCGGCGCCATCGTCGCGGCGGCGCGCGGACTGGGCTACCGCCGGGCGCTGCTCGACACCGCCTCGTTCATGGCGTCGGCGGCGCGCCTTTACGAGGAACTCGGCTTCCGCGACGTGGCGCCGTACTACGACAATCCCTATGTCGACGGCGACCAGCGGTGGATCATCCGCTTCCTGGCGGCTGACCTGTAGGAGCGACGGGAAGAGGGGAGTGGCGCCCCATCGTGGGGTGCGAGCCCCGCGGCGGACCGCCCCCTCAAACAAAGAGCGCCCCGCCGGGCGGGGCGCTCTCCGGTTCGAGACAGGTCGCGCGAGAGGTTAAGCGGCGACCTGGTCGATCTGCGCCGGCTTGCTGGTGCCGGTGTTGATGGCGATGCTGCGCGGCTTCATGGCCTCGGGAATGTTGCGGACGAGGTCGACATGAAGCAGGCCGTTCTCCAGCAGCGCGCCCTTCACTTCGACGTGGTCGGCGAGCTGGAAGCGGCGCTCGAAGGCGCGCGAGGCGATGCCGCGATACAGGAACTCGTTTTCCTTCTGCTCCTCGCTGGCCTTCTTCTCGCCCTTCACGGTGAGCACGTTCTCCTTCGATTCGATCGAAAGGTCGGCCTCACCAAAGCCGGCGACGGCCATGGTCACGCGGTAGGCGTTCTCGCCGGTGCGCTCGATGTTGTAGGGCGGATAGGTCGGCACGGTGCCGTCACTGCCCGACAGCGAATCGAACAGATTGAACATGCGGTCGAAGCCGACGGTGGAGCGATAGAGCGGGCTGAGATCGAAAGTACGCATTTTCTGGTCCTCCAGATGAGCGACAAGAGTTGAGGAACCTTAGGCCCGCCGTCTTTGGCCGGGCTGAATGCCGTTCCCCGCGGACCCGTTTGGCGTCCGCAGGCAATAGGTGGGAATGGCGAAATGCCGAGTCAAGGCCCCCGGCAACGCCCCGAATCCGCTTCCGGCGGCGGCCGAAACTGAACGCCACATGAACGGCCGCTTCGGGCCGCGTTCAGGCCCGATGGGCATACTGGCGGCAAGTTCGATCGGCGGGCGGCTTCCCCGACACACGCAACCGCCCCCGATCGCGGCAACAGGTCCGGCATCGATCCCGCCCCCCTCCGATGCCGGGTCCTGTGACGGTCGGCGGCGTTTCCGAAAGGGGCGCCGCCGACGCATTTTCGGCTGCCTCGCTTGAGCGCCCCCGGTGTCTGCTCTAATCACAATGGGCCGGGCCGCTGGGGTGGAGCGGCGGCAGCACGGTCGGTGGGCATGGAACTCTACGAAATCGACGGCAATCCGGTTCCGCCCGGCGCCACGGTCGGCAGCGTCCTGACCACCGACGGCGTGCGGCTGCGCTATGCGCGCTGGCGGGCGACGGCGCGCAAGACGCTGGGCACCATCTGCCTGATGCAGGGGCGCGGCGAAACCATCGAGAAGTACTTCGAGACGGTCGGCGACCTGCGCAGCCGCGGCTTCGCGGTGGCGACCTTCGACTGGCGCGGACAGGGCGGCTCCGAGCGACGCCTGCGCAACCCGATGAAGGGCCACGTCGACAGCTTCGAGGAATACGACCGCGACCTCGAAACCTTCATGCAGCACGTGGCGCTGCCCGACTGCCCGGGACCGCATTTCGCGCTGGCCCATTCGACCGGTGCGCTCGTCTGCCTGAGGGCGACGCGCGAGGGCAAGGTGCGCTTTTCGCGTCTGGTGCTGGTGTCGCCGCTGGTCGGCCTCGGCCAGACGCCGCCCGAGCCAGGCGAACGTCTACCGCATGACCGCCTTCATGACCGCCATCGGCCTCGGCGAAATGACCATTCCCGGCAACCAGGCGTTGACCGTCGACAAGGTGCCGTTCGACGGCAATGTGCTGACCGGCGATCCGGCGCGCTACCAGCGCACCGTCGACCTCTTCACCGGCCTGCCGCAGGTGGCCGTCGGCGCGCCGACCTTCGGCTGGCTCTATGCCGCCTGCCGGGCGATGAACGAGGCGACCGAGCCGGATTTCGGGCCGTCGGTGCGGGTGCCGGCGCTGGTGGTCAGCGGCGCGCTCGACCGGCTGGTGTCGCTGACCGCGGCGGAGGGGCTGGCGGCGGCGCTGCGGGCCGGCGGGCAGGTGGTCATCCCCGGCGCGCGCCACGAAATCCTGATGGAACGGGACCCGATCCGGGCGCAGTTCTGGGCGGCCTTCGAGGCCTTCGTGCCGGGATCCGGCTAGGCTTCGGCCAGCGTTTCCAGCACCGCCGCATGCAGGCGGGCGTCGCCGCTGGCGACGATGCGGCCGCCGGCGGCGGCGGACCCGCCCTGCCAGTCGGTCACCTGGCCGCCGGCGCCGGCGATGATCGGGATCAGTGCCACGATGTCGTAGGGCTTCAGCCCGGCTTCGATGACCAGGTCGGCATGGCCGGCGGCGACCATGCAATAGGCGTAGCAGTCGGTGCCGTAGCGGGCGAGGCGCACGGCCGCCTCGACGCGGTCATAGGCGGTGCGGTCGGCGCCCGTGAACAGGGCGGGGGTGGTGGTGAACAGCGCCGCCTCGGCCGGACGGGCGCAGGCGCGCGTGGCGAGCCGCACGGTGTCGCCGGCGGGCCCGCGATACCAGGCCTGGCGGCCGTCGCCCCAGTAGCGTTCGCGCGTGAAGGCCTGGGCCATCATGCCGAAGACGGGCGCGCCCTTGTGCAGGAGACCGATGAGCGTGCCCCAGGTCGGCAGGCCGGTGATGAAGGAACGGGTGCCGTCGATCGGGTCGAGCACCCAGACGAATTCGGCGTCGGGGCGCTCGCTGCCGTGCTCCTCGCCGACGATGCCGTGGTCGGGATAGGTGCGGTTGATCAGCCGGCGCATGGCGGCCTCGGCATTGCGGTCGGCGACGGTCACCGGATCGAAGCCAGCGGTGCCCTTGCTGTCCACCGAAAGGGTTGCTCGAAAATGCGGCATGATCGAATCAGCGGCAGCGTTCGCCAATTCGTCGACGAATGCGAGGGCACCGAAAAGCTCTGAAGTCATGGAATCTCACGCCGATGTGTTAGGGCCGCAAACCGCCGGAGGCGCCTGAGCTTCTCTAGCGAACTCATTGATATGACACCATTAAATCGGTGAGTGTGGCATAATTCCAGCAGTTTGTAACCGATTACATATTCTCCCCCTAAGGGCTTGATTTTTCGCACTGCGGGGGCAAAATGTTGCAGTGCGATAGCGATATCGCACTGCCCTCCTTGGGCGTTTCCTCCCTAGACTTGGGCCGCCTCGCGCAAGCGAGCGGCCCTTTTTCTTTCCTGTATCCCATGCGGCGCAAGCGGCAGCGGCTATTCGGCTGCCTCCGGCCGCGACAGGAAGTCCGGCTTCGAAGGCTCTGCCCAGTTCGCCCACGAGATGGGAGAGGTCGGCGGAGAGCTGGGCGAAGCCGCCGTGAGGCTCGAGCGTGCGCTCGTCCATGTAGAGGCTGCGGTTCACCTCGATCTGCATGGCGTGCATGGCGCGGCGCCGGCCGGCCGTAGTGCTCGGTGATGAAGCCACCGGCATAGGGCTTGTTGCGGCTGACGCCATAGCCGCGGCGGGTGAGGATCTGGGCCGAGAGGTCGGTGAGCTCGGGCGCGCAGCTGGTGCCGTAACGATCGCCGAGGACGACGTCGGGGCGCTGACGCCCGTAGCTGCCGCGGACCGTCGAGGGCATGGAGTGGCAGTCGATGAGGATCGCCACGCCGAAGGCGGCATGGGTATCGGCGACCAGTTGCCGCAGCGCCCGGTGATAGGGCTTGTAGACGCGATCGATGCGGGCCAGCGCCACCTCGACCGGCAGGGGACGGTCGTAGATCTCCTCGCGCTCGGCGACGATGCGGGCGATGGTGCCGAGGCCGCCGGCGACGCGCACCGAGCGGACGTTGGCGTAGGTCGGCAGCGCGCCGGCGAACATCTTGGGATCGAGCTCGTAGGGCTCGCGGTTCACGTCCAGCCAGGCGCGCGGGAAGTTGGCCCTGAGCAGCGGCGCGCCGAGGGCGGCGGCTTCCAGCATCAGCGTGTCGACGTGGGTGTCCTCCGAGCGGCGGATCGCCTGCGCGTCGAGGCGCGAGGCGGCGAGGAAGTCCTCCGGATAGCAGCTTCCGCTGTGCGGGGAACTGAGGACGACGGGCAGGTTGCGGCGCGCGGGCGCGATGATGTCGAAGGCCGGCCGGCCGGAGAAATCGAGGGGCGTTTCCATATGGTCTCGGACACCCGGAGGAAGACGGCACCGACGCCGGTGGAGGCTGATGTTGCCAAGATCGCGGGGGCGTGTCCACAACGCTCAAGCCCCCCGTTTCTGCCGCTATTCACGCGATCTTTACTCGGGTAAGGATAATCGGTCAGGCCGTTTCGGCCGGACGAATCGCGAGGCTTTCCGAATTCCGACGATGTCCCGAATCCTGCTTGCCGAAGACGACAACGACATGCGCCGCTTCCTGGCCAAGGCATTGCAAAATGCCGGGCACGACGTGGTGTCGTTCGACAACGGCCGCTCCGCCTATGAGCGCATCCGCGAAGAGCCGTTCACGCTGCTGTTGACCGACATCGTCATGCCGGAGATGGACGGCATCGAGCTGGCGCGGCGGGCGACGGAGCTCGATCCCGATCTCAAGGTGATGTTCATCACCGGATTTGCCGCCGTCGCGCTCAATCCGGATTCGAATGCCCCCAAGGACGCCAAGGTCCTGTCGAAGCCGTTTCACCTCAAGGATCTGGTCAACGAGGTGGAGAAGCTGCTGGCGGCCTGAGGGCCGCCGGCGAAAAGCCGGCTGACGAGGCTTGAAGGGGCCGGTGACAGCCTGATATATGCCATCCCGTCGCGCCGGAAGATTTCGGTCCCGGCAGGCCAGGATGGGCGGTTAGCTCAGCGGGAGAGCACTACGTTGACATCGTAGGGGTCACTGGTTCGATCCCAGTACCGCCCACCATCCCCCTCCATCCCCGCGCCAATCCCCTTTTGGAGCAGCTCCAAAGATAAGTCTTTGGTTTCCATAGATATATCCGGAATATTCACCTCTGGATTATAGCGTTTCCTTCCGTGCCGACGTTGCCGGGGCGACGTCGCGAGCAGGAGGCGACAGATGAACGTGCATGCGGGGACGGGTTCGAGTTCAAAGGCCGATGCCTACGAGGCCGGACGGTCGGCGGCGCAGGATGCGGTGAACCAGCTCGGCAGCGAAGCGCCGGCCATGGTGTTTGTTTTCACGTCTCCCCGCTACGACCTGCCGAAGCTTCTGGAAGGCATCCGCAGCGTCACCGGCAAGGCGCACCTGGTGGGGGCCACGGGCTCCGGCGAGATCATGCGCGAGACCTATGTGGGTTTCGGCGTGGGCGTCGCAGTCATGGTCCTTTCGGCTGGAAGCTACCGCTTTGGTGTCGCCTCGGCCGCCAACATCTGGGAGCGCCTGACCGACGTCGGGCAGCAGATCGCCCGCCAAGCGCGCGACCAGGCCGGGCCTGGTCGCCACGGTGCCGTCATTCTCCTGGCGGACTGCCTGGCTGGCAATCTCCAGCAGCTGTTCAATGGCGTCTACCGGGTGACCGGCCCGCGCGTGCCGATCGTCGGCGGCGCGGCCGGCGACGAGCTGAAGTTCGTTGCGACCTTCGTCTTCCACGATGACAAGGTGGTCGAAAAGGGTGCCGTTGCCGCTTGGATCTCATCCGACGAGCCGTTCGAGGTGATCACGCGACATGGCTGGGAGCCCATCGGCGTGCCGCTGCTGGTCACCCGCGCCGAAGGGGTCGATGTCATGGAACTCGACGGGCGGCCGGCGGCCACCGTCTATGAGGAGCAGCTTGGCATCGCCCCTGGCGAACTGGACGCGGCCAATTTCTGGGGCACGTCGGTCAACCATCCGCTCGGTCTGATGCAGAGCGACGGTAGCTTCATCATCCGTGCCGCCCGCGCCAAGTCGCCGAATGGCTGGTTGCGCATCCAGGGCTGCGTGCCGCAGGCCGGCAGCGCCGTGCAGGTGATGGCCAGCACGCGGGACAAGCTTCTCGCCGTCACCGCGGAAGTCGGCGCCATTGCCCACAGGCGTGAGGATACGGCCGTGCTTCTCTCCTTCAGCTGCGCTGCGCGCGCCATGCTGCTGGGCGAACGGACCAAGGAGGAGTCGGCGCGCCTGCAGGAGGCTGCCGGCGACGTGCCGAGCTTCGGTGTCTATTGTTGCGGCGAGTTTGCGCGGACGTCGGGTGTCCTCGGCACGCACAACTGCACCCTGACGGCCCTCGCACTCTGAGGATACCATGGACATCCAGGTCGAGTGCGCCTCCTCGGCCACCTTGCCGGTGGCCGAGGAGGACAGCCTCAACAGGCTTCGCCTGTCGAGGGATGCGGCCATGCACGCCGCAAACCTGGCCGTGCGCGACGCAACGCGCCTGACCAGGCTTCTGACGGCGATCAACGATTCGGGCCAACTCGACGCGCTGCTTGAGCGCATCCTGCTGACGCTCTCCGAGCTGTTCGCAGCGGAGGTGGTCATTCTGCTCGACCCGGCAGGGACCGGCTCCTACGTGCCACTGTCCTCCATAGGCCTGCCCGAAGATTCGGCAAGGTTGCCCTTCTCCACCGAGACGGAGGGCAATGTCGCGCGAACGATGCGTGAGGGCAGCCCGCTTCTCGTCAAGGATGCGACCCAGGATGCGATGGTCGAGGGGCAATTGCGCGACCTCGAGGTGGGGAGCGTCCTCTATCTTCCTGTCTCCGCCAGCCATGCTGCGCGGGGCGTGCTCATTCTGGCGCGCTGCCGCGCCGAGCCCTTCATCTTCTCCGAGGTCGGGCTGCTGACCGCGATGGCCTACCGCATCGGTCAGGCGGTCGAGCAGGCGCAACGCCGGGCGCAGTTGGAGCGCATCGTCCGCTCCGAGCGCACCATCGGCATCGATCTCGAACAGAATGGCGTGGTGCAGCGGACGGTCGAGGAGTTCCCGGGACTGGTCGGCGCCGACAGCGCGACGTTCGTCCTCATCGACAACGCCGGCGTCATCCAGAGCCGGGCCGATCATGGTGCTCCAATTCTGACCGACGATCAGCTTGCCGATCTTGTGGCGCGGCTTCTCGCAAGCACGGGACTCAGGCGGTTCGAATCGTACGCGGAAATGATCGAGGTGCCGCCCGCTGGAGGAGTGGAGGGCGGAGCAATTGTGCCACGCAGCGCCTTGCTGGCGCTGCCGATCGGGCGCGACCGGCTGGATGGTCTGCTGTTTGCCTTCCGCGCCTTGCCGACCCCCTTCGATCCGGATCTGCACACCATTGCCATGCTCTACGCCGGCCAGAGCGCGGCGGCGCTCGAGAACGGGCGACTCTATCGCGCCGTTCACAGCGAACTTGCCGACCGCCGCCGCGCCGAGCGCGCGCTCAAGGCAAGCGAAGAACGCCTTGGCGCCCTGATCCGCAGCGTGCGCGACCTCATCGTTGTGCTCGGGCCGATGGGCGAGGTCAGATTCGGCAACCCCGCCGCCACGCTGGTGTGGCGCGAGGACGGTGACGCCGGCACGCGGGACGACTTCTGGAAGCGCGTCTGCACCCGGGACAGAAACCGGCTGCGCGCCACTGTCGCCGAATTGGAGACCTCACCCGGGACCACACGGACAAGCTCGGTCGGGCTGGTATGGCCGGACGACAGCCGGCACGAATATGACGTGGTGCTGACCAACCTGCTGCGCGATCCGGCGGTAGCAGGCATCGTCATCACGTTCCATGACGTGACCGACCGCAAATCCTACGAGTTGCGTCTGGAGGACATGGCCTTCCGCGATCCGCTGACCGGGCTTGCCAACAGGGCCTTCTTCCAGGAGCGGCTGCGGCTCACCCTGTCGGCGGATGCCCGGCCGCAAGGATCGGTCGCGGTGATCTTCTTCGATCTCGACAACTTCAAGGTGGTCAACGACAGCCTCGGCCACGATGCCGGCGACCTGATTCTCAAGACGGTGGCCGAACGCATGCGGCATGTCCTGCGCGCCGGCGACGTCGGCGCACGCTTTGGCGGCGACGAGTTCACCGTTCTGCTTGAGACCGAGGTTGCCGTGGCGGAAGCGCGCAACGTGTGCTGCCGCCTGCTCAATGCCATCCGCGTGCCGATCTCGGTCGGCGGGCGCGAGGTCGTGGTCGGCGGCAGTTTCGGCATCGCCGTGGGCGAGGTTGGGCAGGCGAGCGCGGATGAACTGCTGCGCAAGGCCGATGTCGCCATGTACCACGCCAAGGCGAGTGGCAAGAACACCTGCACGCTGTTCGACGAGACGCTGGAAGTTGCCGCCGTGCAGCGCCTGGAGGCCGAGACCGATCTGCGTCGCGCCCTGGCGCACGACGAGCTCGACGTGTTCTATCAGCCGATCATGTCGCTGGCGGATGGACACCTGCTGGGGGCGGAGGCGCTGATGCGCTGGCATCATCCGCAGCGCGGGCTGGTCAGCCCGACCGAATTCATCACCATCGCCGAGACCACCGGCCTGATCGTCGATGTCGGGCGGCGGGTGATCGAGTTGGCCTTCGCACGTCTGGAGCAATGGCGACGGATGAGGGGGTGGTCACTTCCCCTTCATGTCAATCTGTCGCCGCGGCAGCTATCCAGGGAGGACCTCGCAGAAGAGCTGATCGATGCGGCGCAGCGCTACGGTATCGATCCTTCGACGATATCGCTTGAGATCACCGAGAACGTTCTCATCCGCAATCCCGACATGGTGATCGCCATGACCAAGCGGCTCAAGGAGCATGGCTTCAGGATTGCCATCGACGACTTCGGAACAGGCTACTCGAGCCTCTCCTACGTCAAGCGGTTGCCTGTCGACGTTCTCAAGATCGACCGCTCGTTCATCCGCAACATTGCCACCGACCCGAGGGACGAGGCCATCGTGCGCAATATCACGTCGCTCACCGAGGCTCTGGGCATCACGGTGATTGCCGAGGGTGTCGAGACGGAGGAGCAACGGGCCATGCTCCAGACGCTCGGATGCAGCCGCGCACAGGGCTTCCTGTTCTCGCCGGCGGTACCGGGTAATCGCTTTGCCGGTTTTCTGCCCCTGCTGGCGGGCGAGCTCATGGTGCAGGAGGGCGTGGCCCGCCAGGCCTGACGTGAAGCGGTGCTAAGGGTGCCGGAGGGCCGCCCGATCGCCGACGGGCGGACTACCCGGCACGGCGATCAGGTCGGCCGCGTCGTCGGCGCCCCAGCCGAAGCGATCAGTAGGTTTTTCGAGCTTGGGTTGACGACACCAGAGGTGGCCCTGGTCAGCGGGCATAGGGAACTGCGAATGCTCTACCGCTATACGCACTCTGTCAGGAGCCTTATCGCTGCGAAGCTGAATCAATGATTTTGCATGATCATCCTGGCAACGTTTGCTGGCCGCTTAATTCTGGCGTTACCACTCGGTTAGGTTGGTGCGCCATGCTAATGACGCGTTAAGCCTGCATCGCTAGTTTGCAGGCATGCTACCCGAACTCACTGAGCTGTTCGACAGGCCCGGACTGCTGGTTGTCGCTTTTACCGCTATTGCTATCGCTGGCGTTGCGGCCGGGATGACGATCGAGCAGGTCCTTTCCAACAAGCAACAAGAGGCACGGTGGCTATGGCGGTCCACCCATCGCTCACGTTGGCAGCGGAGCGAGACCGGGAAATGGGCTGGACCCCCGTCGGTCAAGACCGGTCCTCCTGACGCCGCGGATCAGTTGCGTATCGTGATGGGCGCGACCTTCGCCGTTCAGCCTTTGCTCAACAAATCTGAGGCGCGCCTGTTCAAGGAGCTAGATCGGTTCGTGATTGGCTGTAACCCCGATTGGCAGGTTATGGCGCAAGTTTCTTTAGGTGAGATTTTGCGCAGCAAGGATGCCGAGGCCTACGGCTGCATCAATTCGAAGCGGGTCGATTTGTTGCTCGTAGACAGTGACTGCCACCCCCGGCATGTCATCGAATATCACGGCACCGGTCATTATCAAGGTACTGCGGCCGCAAGGGATGCAGTCAAGCGGGAAGCTCTTCGACGCGCTGGGATTGGGTATCACGAGGTACTGGCGGGTCAGACAACTCCGACAGAGCTGAGACGATTGGTTGAGCAACTGGTGGACAGACCGAAAGCTAGCACCCCCGTCAGCGCCCCCGCGTCCTTGGCAGCAAATTGATCGCGGCATCGCAGCCGGCCAAGCCAAGCCAAGCCACGGCACGGCCGGCGGGCTCACCCGCCACCGCCATCAAGACGCCTGGACGCTCGGCTGTTCGATTGGCTTTTCGATTGCCGTTCGATCGCAACATTGTCGACGATCCGCCCGTGCTCCATCCGCAAGCGACGGTTGCAGTATCGGTCGATGAGCTGGGGCGAGTGGCTTGACAGCAGGACGATGGATGTCCGCGTGAAGAGGTTGACGATGCGGTCGTATGCCTTCTCCTGGAATTCCTGGTCGCCGGCGCCGATGCCTTCGTCGATCAGCAGGATGTCGCTCTTCATCGCCGTCGAGATCGCGAAGGCAAGACGCGCCTGCATGCCGGCCGAGTAGGTCCTCATCGGCAATTCGATGAAGTTGCCGAGGTCGCTGAAGGCGGCGATATCCTCGAGCTGTTCCTCGATCTCGTGCTTGCTCATGCCGAGGATGCGGCCGCGCAGATAGATGTTCTCGACGCCGGTCGCCTCCAGGTCGATACCGGCCGACGGGTCGAGGAGCGTGCCCACCTTGCCCTCGATGCGCACGCTGCCCGACACCGGCTTGTAGATGCCCGCCAGCACGCGCAGCAGCGTCGACTTTCCGGCGCCGTTGTGACCGACGATGCCGAGACGATCGCCCTCGTTGATTTCCAGGGTGAGCTGGTCGATGGCGCGCACGGTGATGATGTTGCGGGCGCCGGGCATGATGCGCCCGCCGGTCGCCTGGGCGAGTACGGTGTTCTTCAGCGAACGCGCATTCGCCCCGAAAATCGAGAACTCGACCGTCAGGTCGTGGATCGAGATGCGGGCCATGTCATACCCAATAGGCGATGCGGGCATAGGCCCGACGGTAAAGATAGGCCGTAATCAGGACGCCGAAGGCCGCGAGGCCGAGACCGAACAGCCAGTTGGCCAGCTGAATGTCGTGGCCGAGCAGCGGTGCCCGCGCCAGCTCGAGCACGTGGTACAGCGGATTCCAGTCGATGAAGGCGAAGCGGCGAGGGAGGCGGTCGGCCGACCAGAAGACCGGTGTGATGTAGAAGACCACCTGCACGACGTTGGCGATCACCTGCGGAATGTCGCGATAGCGCGTCGCCAGGATGCTGGCGGCCAGGCCCATCCAGGCGGCGTTGAGCAGAAACAGCGCGAAGCCCGGGATGAAGAGCAGCACCTGCCAGCCCAACTCGATGCGGAAGGCGACCAGGACGATCAGATAGATCGCCATGTTGAAGACCCAGATGATGATGTTGCGCGCCACCATCCGGTAGAAATGCACGCTCACGGGCAGCGGCACGTTCCTGATGTAGGACTCGGCGCCAATGAAGACGTTGGAGCCATCGTTGATGCAACCGGTGAGCAACCCCCAGAAGATCAGGCCGACCGCAATGAAGGGCAGCATGTCGCCGAGGGCCTGCCCGAGGAGGGTCGAGAAGACCAGTCCCAGCGCCGCGATCATGATGCCCATGGACAGGGTCAGCCAGAACGGACCGAGCAACGACCGCTGAAAGCGTTGGCGAATCTCGTGAAACGCCATGCTGCTCCAGACTTCGTAAGCCAGCAGCCCATCCAGCAAATCGGCAATCGCCTCATTGGCCAGTTGATTGGCAGTAATGATGCGGACGTTCGATGATCCATTCCCGCGCTTGTTGAGCGCCGACCGTTTCCACGCGGATCCAATACTGCTCAAATCAGGCCCCAGTGCGAAGAGCTGACATCAAAACCTACTGCCCCGGCACCAGCGTCGCGGGCGTTGGAGGGGCGCCTTTGTTTTGTCGCGTCCGTCTTTCCCGATCTTTCGACGTGCGTCAAGGCTCATGGCCGGCGCGCCTGAGCCCCCTCCCGGGAGCGGCCGGGAACCCGGGGTTTCGGGTCCCGCCACCGTCGCGGCGCCCGGTGCGGCCGGCGGCCTGACCGAGGAGACCGGCCGGCCAGATGGTGGCTCAGCCGGCCAAAGCCTGGCACACGCCGGACACGCCGGCGGCGAGCATCCGGAACCCGTGCAGAAGCGCAGAAAGCGGACGGCCGGCTCGGGCGAATCTCAGGCCTAAGCATCTGATTGCATAAGGTATTTCCGCTTCACGGCGCATCGGCCGGGGCGGTGTCAGCCGGAGGGCCCGGCGACACGGGGCGGGGTCAGCCGCCTGGTCGCAGCAACATGCATCCGGTGAGAGCGCCCGCTCACTCCGCTCCCGGCACCGCGCTGCGGCGCGCGCCTTCATGGCCGAGCGGATGGCGCCGATCAGCGCACCGCCCCAGACGAGGAAGACGAACACGCCCAGGGAAGCGGCGATCGGTCGCTCGAAGAACGCCGCCAGGTTGTCGTTCGCCTTGATCATCGAGGTCAAGAAGGTGCGTTCGAACATGCCGCCCAGGATGAGGCCGAGGATGATCGGCGCGACCGGGAAGCCGTTGTCCTCGAGCACCCAGCCGAGCAACCCGATCACCAGCATGAGCACGATGCCGAACGGCGAACTGGTGAGCGCGAACGAGCCGACGATGCAGAAGCTCAGCACCAGGGGCAGCAGCACGCGGCGCGGCACGGTCAGCACGTTGCGGGCGGCCTTCACCGTCAGCCAGCCGACCGGGATCATGATCACCACCGACAGGATGAAGATCATGAAGACCGCGTAGATCAGCTCAGGCCTTTGCAGGAAGACGGTCGGGCCCGGGTTCATGCCTTTCATGTAGAGGACGCCGATGATGATCGCGGTCATGCTGTCGCCGGGAATCCCGAAGACGAGAGCCGGAATCCAGGTGCCTGCCACCGCCGCGTTGTTGGCCGAGGAGGCATCGACCAGTCCTTCGACGCTGCCCTTGCCGTACTCCTCCGGGTGCTTGGAGAAGCGCTTGGACACGGCGTAGGCCATCCACGCGGCGATATCGGCGCCGGCCCCCGGCAGCGCGCCGATCAAGGTGCCGAGCGCCGAGGAGCGCAGGATGTTCTTCGGGTATTTCATCAGCAGACCGCCGATGCCCTTGAACAGCGAGCCGCGCGTCGGCGGCACCTGGGGAACCGGATCGGCGGCGTGCAGGCGGATGACGCCGCGCATGATCTCGCCGATGGCGAACAGGCCGATCATCGCCGGGACGAACTCGATGCCGGCGAGAAGATCGACGCTGCCGAAGGTGAAGCGCGGCGTGCCCGAGGCGGGATCGAGCCCGACGGTCGATAGTGCCAGGCCGATGAACAGCGAGACCGCCGCCTTCAGCGGATCGTTGGCGGCGATGAAGATCGCGCACGACAGCCCGAGCGTCGCCAGCCAGAAATATTCGAACGACGTGAAGTTGAGGGCAAACTCGGCGAGGATCGGCGCAAACAGGATCAGCATCGCGGCACCGAACAGGCCGCCGAGGGCGGAAACCGTGAGGCTGGTGCCGAGACTGAGGTTGAGCTGCCCCTTGAGGGCGAGCTGGTGGCTGTCCTCGACATAGGCCGCCGAAGCCGGCGTGCCGGGCATGCGCAGGAGGGCGCCGGGAATGTCGCCGGCGTAGATCGCCATGCCGCTGGCGGCGACGATTGCCGACAGGGCCGGCACCGGGTCCATGAAGAAGGTGATCGGCACGAGAAGGGCCACCGCCATGGTCGCGGTGAGGCCGGGCATGGCGCCGACGAACATGCCGAAGGCGGCCGCGGCGATGACGATGAGAAGCGTCTGCAGGCTGAAGGCCAGCGCCGCCGCCCGTTCGAGAACCTCGAAAGTCATGTCACAGCATCCCGTCGAGCAGTCCGCGGGGCAGGGGGACCTTGAGCATGATCGCAAAGAGCCACCAGCACAGCGCCGTTCCGGCGACGGCAAAGGCCACCGCCTGAACGGGGCGGACGCCGAACCAGAGAAAGATCACCGTCAGGGTGACCAGCGAGATGGGGATGAAGCCGATGGCGTCGCCGAACAGGATCTGCGCCAGCACGGTTGCAACGACGAGGGCGCCGGAGATGGCGCCGTGGGGATCGCGCAGTGCCGGCAACAGGGCAACGACCGGCAGCGGCTCGGTGGCGTGGCGGCGCGCGGCGAAATCGCGCAGGGCCAGGCCGATCCCGCAGACGATGAAGGCGACGCCGAGAAGCGTCGGCAGCAGCGACGCGCCGTAGGGCTGTCCGGGAAAGGGTGGAAATCCCGTGGCGGCGTAGATCATGTACGCGCCCAGCGCAGCAAAAAGCGCGCCGAAAACTCCATCGGCTACCCGCATGCCGTCCTCCCATGGGGGCGGGGCACCCGGGGGTGCCCCGCCGCGATCTCGCTCAGGCCTTGGCGAGCCCGGCCGCCTGCAGCGCCTCGCCCATCACCTTGTCGGTCTGCGCCATGAAAGCGGCATGCTCCTTGGGCGCAAGATACTTGATGCCGAAGCCGCGGTTCTTCATGAACTCGACGAAGTCGGGGTCCTTGGCAACGTCGGCCAATCCGCCCGAAATGGCATCGACGGCCTCCTGCGGCATGTTCAGCGGGCCGCCGAATCCGCGCCAGGTCGACAGCGTGAAGTCCATGCCGTTTTCCTTCAGCGTCGGCACATCCGGGTAGGACGCGACGCGCTCGTCGCCCATCAGCGCGAGATTGACGGCGCGACCCGCGTCCACCATCGCCTTGGTCTCGGCCAGCGATACGGTGACGATATCGATGCCGCCCGCCACCAGGTCCTGCATGGCCGGCGCCGACCCTTCCGACGGCACCCAGGTGACGTGGTTGGCGTCGAGGCCGAGCGCCAGCATCCAGCCGACCAGAGCCAGGTGCCAGATGCCGCCCTGGCCCGTGCCGGACGCCTTGAAGGTACCCGGCGCCGACGCCTTGATCGCCTCGGACAGCGCCTTGATGTCCTTGTACTGGCTGCCGGCGGCGATGGTGACGCCCGGATTGTCGGCATTCATCAGGCCAAGCGGCGTGTAGTCCGCCGGCGACAGCTTGGTCAGGCCGACCCAGTGCATCATGGTGATCTCGACGGTCACCAAGCCGATCGTGTAGCCGTCCGGCTTGGCGTTGGCGATGGCCGAATGGCCGACCACGCCCGAGCCGCCGGTGCGGTTGACGACGTTGAACGTCTGGCCGAGCTTCTTTTCGAGCAGCGCGGCGATCATGCGGCCGGTGGCATCGGTGCCGCCGCCGGCGCTCCACGGAACGATCACCTCCACCGGACGGCTCGGATAGCCGGCGGCGAGCGCCGAACCGGGCAGGAGGCTCAGCGCCCCCAGTCCGGCCGCTCCCTTGAGGAGTTGGCGGCGATTGACGTGCTTCAGTTCAGTCATGTGAGATCCTCCCAGTTGCATGACCTGGATCACCCCGTTTGAGGGCGTATTTGCCTACCCGATGGCTGCTGGCCGAGCCGGCTTTCGCCGCCGGTAGGGATCGATCTGCCGTGTTGGCGATGGCGTCCCGCCGGACCGCAATCGAGGGCATGGCCGGAAAGCGCGGGCGGCGGCGCGGCCAGTGCCGGCGGAGCCAAATCACGATCCAGCTTGCGCATGAGCAACCATGCTCTCGTTCGGGTGCTTGTCGCGCTGGGAACCGGTCGCGCGGTGCGCGCTCCCGAGCCCGACAGGCGGGCCTTTAGGCTTCGGCAGATATAACAGGAATCTGCAACTAGTATATTAGATATTTTAGAATTTTGACCGGTTTGATGCGCCTCGGAGAGGCGCCGCGCCGGCCGGCCGGGCCCGCGCGCGGCGTCCGGCCAAGCCTCGCTTGACTTGCAGGCGCCGCGTCCATATTTTCCCGCGCCAATTCGACAGGGCGCGGATTTCCGCGCTCGTTTCGTTCCAGTGATGCGCGGGCCGCCCCCGATGAAAATTCGTAATTCCCTGAGATCGCTTCGCACGCGCCACCGCGGCAATCGCCTGGTGCGGCGCAAGGGGCGCGTCTACATCATCAACAAGACCAACCGCCGCTTCAAAGCGCGGCAGGGTTAGGGTCTTTTCGGCGGGCCGGCAAAACCGGCTTTGACGGGCCGCGCGGCCCGCCCTATCATTTTTCTCATGAAAACCGTTGCAGCGGCGCTTGCCCTTTTCCTGGCGCTCGCCGTCGGCCCGTCCGCATTGGCGGCCGGGGAGCCGGCGGCCGTGCCCGATGCACCGGCGGCGCCAGCCGCCACGCCGAGCCGCGCCGAGCAACTCGACGCGCTCTTCGCCAGGCTGAAGGCGGCCCCGGACGCTGCCACCGCCCAGCCGGCGGAAGACGCCATCATCGCCCTCTGGCTGCAGTCGGGCAGCGACACGGTCGATCTGCTCATGTCGTGGGGCGTGCAGGACATCGCCAACAAGGACTACGCCGGCGCGCTCGACATCTTCGACCGCATCGTCACGCTCAAGCCCGATTACGCCGAAGGCTGGAACAAGCGGGCGACGGTCTACTTCCTCGACGACAAGTACGCCGAGGCGGTCTCCGACATCGAACACGTGCTGGCGCTCGAACCGCGCCACTTCGGCGCCATGATCGGCCTCGGGTCGATCTTCCGCGCGCTCGGCGAGGACCAGAAGGCCATCGCCGTCTATCAGCAGGCGCTGGCGCTCGATCCCTATCTCGCCAATGCCCGCAAGGTCCTCGGCGACCTGGAAAAGAAGACCGGGCGGGACATCTGAAGCGGCGCGTCGGCGGCTGCCGCCGGCTCTGGCGCACGCCGGAGTCACGGCCGTGTGTTTTGACCGGTCGCGGCCGCCTGCATAGGCTCGACGGCATGCGGATCGCGCTTGCCCTTGCTGCGGCGATATGGCTCGCCCCGGTGCCCGGGTCGGCGGCCGGGCCGACGCCGGACGGCCCGGCCGCGCCATCGCCGTCGGCGAAGGCGGCCGAGCTCGACAGCCTGTTCGCCGCTCTCAAGGTGGTCACCGACGACGCCGACGCGCGCACGGTCGAGGCCAGGATCCAGGCGCTGTGGCTCGATTCCGGCGACGCCGAAGTCAACCGGCTGATGGACTTCGCCATCGCCGCGGTCAACGCGCGCGCCTACACGCTGGCGATCGGCTATCTCGATTCGATCGTGCTCAGGAAGCCGGACTACGCCGAGGGCTGGAACAAGCGGGCGACGGTCTACTGGCTGATGGGCGAATCCGACCAGTCGTACTATGCCCGGTCGCTGGCCGATATCGACCGGACGCTGGCGCTCGAACCGCGCCACTGGGGGGCGCTCGCCGGGCGCGGCATGATCCTGCAGGATCTCGGCAAGGACCGGGAGGCGATCGCGGCCTTCCGCCAGTCGCTGGCGATCGATCCCAACCGCGAGGACGTGCGCGTCGCCCTCAGGCTGCTCGAGGACAAGCTCGGCAAGGGGATCTAGCGGGTCCGATCCGGTCCGGCAGAGCCGCCGCCGCCGCGCCCCGGGCGGGCGCACGGCCGGGGTTCACTCGTTGCCGAAACCGGCGGTCGGCACGTAGGCGATGCGCAGCATGTTGGTCGCGCCGGGCGTGCCGAGGGGAACGCCGGCGGTGATGATGACGCGGTCGCCCGGCCCGGCGAGGCCCTCGCGGTGGGCCATGTAGCTGGCGTGGACGACCATGTCGTCGAGATTGTCCGGCTCCTCGCCGAAGACGCAGTGCAGCCCCCAGACCAGCGACAGGCGGCGGGCGGTGGAGACCACCGGCGACAGGGCCAGGATCGGCGTGTTGGGCCGCTCGCGCGAGGCGCGCACCGCGGTGTTGCCGGAGGCCGTGTAGCAGCAGATGGCGGCCAGGTTCAGCGTCTCGGCGATCTGGCGGGTCGCCGCCGAGATGGCGTCCGATGAGGTCGCCTCGGGCTCGGTGCGCTGCGCCCGCATGATGTTGACGTAGTTGGGGTCGCGTTCGACCTCGGTGGCCACCTTGTCCATGGTGGCGACCGCCTCGACCGGGAAGGCGCCGGAGGCCGAATTCGGCCGACAGCATGACCGCGTCGCAGCCCTCGAAGACGGCGGTGGCGACATCGGACACCTCGGCGCGGGTCGGCACCGGCGCGGCGATCATCGATTCCAGCATCTGGGTGGCGACCACCACCGGCTTGCCGGCGCGGCGGGCGGCGCGGGTGATCTGCTTCTGGATGCCGGGCACGCGCTCCAGCGGCATCTCCACGCCAAGGTCGCCGCGGGCGACCATCAGCGCATCGCTGTGCTCGACGATCGCCGCCAGGCGCTCGACCGCCTGCGGCTTCTCGATCTTGGCGAGGATGCCGGCGCGGCCGCGGGCGAACTTGCGCACCTCGGCGAGATCCTCCGCCCGCTGGACGAAGGACAGCGCGATCCAGTCGACGCCGGTATTGAGCGCGGCCTCCAGGTCGGAGCGGTCCTTCGGCGTCAGCGCGCCGAAGGAGATGGTGGTGTCGGGGATGCTGACGCCCTTGCGGTCGGAGAGATGGTCGCCGACCTCGACGATGGTCACCACCGCGATCCTTGGTCGCCTTGGTGACGCGCAGGCGCACGCTGCCATCGTCGAGCAGCAGCCGGTGGCCGACTTCGAGCGCCGCGAGGACTTCCGGATGGGGCAGCTCGACGCGCGTCGCATCGCCGGGCTCGGCCGCGCAGTCGAGGACGAAGCTCTGGCCGAGCGTCAGGTTGACGGTCGTCTCGGCGAAGGTGCCGATGCGCAGCTTGGGTCCCTGCAGGTCGACGAGGATGCCGATCGGGTGGCCTTCCTCGGCCTCGACCGCGCGGATGGTCGCCACCAGCTGGCGCATGAGGTCGTGGCTGGAGTGGCTCATGTTGATGCGGAACACGTCCGCGCCCGCGCGGAACAGCTTCGCGATCACCGTCTTGTCGGTCGAGGCGGGTCCGAGGGTGGCGAGGATCTTGGTCCGCCGCGTCCGCCGCATGTTAGCCGCCCGCTCCCTGCTGATCGGGCTCGGTGAGCTGGACGGTCCAGCTCTTCTGTTCGCCGGTGTCGACTTCGAAGAATCCGTTCTTCTCGTAGCCGCGGGCTACGCAATCCTCGATGCCGTGGATCGTGAACATCTTGTCGCGTGTGCACATCTGCGCCTTGCCACCCCAAACACCCCCTCGATCGTAGTCGACCGCATACACGTAATAGAAGCGTGACACCAGAGCGCCGGCGACGAGCGTCTCGCAGGTGTCGGGCGCGACGTTCCACCAGCCCTCGGTCGACCAGCGCTTGTTTTCCTTGTAGCCGATGGCAATGCCGACGCGGCTCGCGGTGCGGTTGCACAGGCGCAGGCCGCCGGAGCCGTTGTCGGCGCCGGCGCCGGAAACGCCGGCGGTCACGGTGGTCTCGGTCAGCAGCCGCGCGCCGGCGTCGTCGCCGCCGTTCTGATGCAGAAGCACGAAGAGAATGCCACCGATGGCAAGCAGCCCGACGAGGCTGGCGGCGACCACCGCCAGGCGAGGCAATGAGGGATTGCGCGATCGTTTGGCCACGGTCAGGGAATCGGGGGGTTATTCATTTCAGGTGCGTTCTCCGGCACTTATGGCGCGCGGCCTTTCGACCTGTCAACGCGCCATCCGCGTTTGCCCGGGAAGCGATTCCTGGCCCGGATGGGTGGTCATGAATGCCGCAACTTGTCGTGCGAGAAGACGGCAGCATCGTGGCCGGCGGGACACTGGAACGGCCGCGGACGGCCCACTATGATCGCTCTTGCATGAACATCGCCTCCGCCGTGCCGGTGCCCTCCGTGGCCGATGACTTCCAGCCATTCAGCCTCGTCGACGGAGACCCGGCGGCCGGCGTGCTGGTCGTCTGCGACCACGCCGAGGCGCGGCTGCCGCCCGAATACGGCGATCTCGGCCTGCCGCCGGCCGAGTTCCGCCGCCACATCGCCTACGATCCGGGCGCGGCGGCGGTCGCCATCGGCCTGGCGCGGCGACTCGGCGTGCCGGCGGTGCTGTCCACCTTCTCGCGCCTGCTGATCGACCCGAATCGCGGCGAGGACGACCCCACCCTCATCATGCGGCTGTCGGACGGCGCCGTCGTTCCCGGCAATGCGGCGGTCGACGCGGCGGAGCGGGCGCGGCGCATCGCCCGCTTCCACGCGCCCTATCATGCCGCGATCGATGCGGCGATCGAACGGGCGTTCGCCGCCGGCAAGCCGCCGGTCATCATCTCGGTGCACAGCTTCACGCCGGTGTGGCGCGGGTTCATGCGGCCATGGCATGCCGGCGTGTTGTGGGACCGTGACCCGCGCATCGCCGAACCGCTGATCGCGGCCCTTCGGGCCGACGGGGGATCTGGTGGTCGGCGACAACGAACCCTACGAGGGGGCGCTGGCCAACGACTGCATGTACCGCCACGCCTCGCGCCGCGGCCTCGCCCACGCCCTGATCGAGATCCGCCAGGACCTGATCGGCGAGGCGGCGGGAGCGGAGGCCTGGGCCGGGCGGCTGGCGAGGATCGTCGCGGACCTCGACCGGCTGGCCGGGGTCCACCAGATACGCCACTACGGCTCGCATGCCGGCGGCCTCGCGGCCGACGGCGGCGGCGAACAGGAAGGAGCGCCCCGATGACCGGCGAAACCGATGCGGACCTCACCACGGCACTGGAAGCGGCGGTGTTCCGGCGCCTGGTCGAGCACCTGAGGACGCGCAGCGACGTGCAGAACATCGACCTGATGAATCTCGCCGGCTTCTGCCGCAACTGCCTCGCCAACTGGTATCGCGACGCCGCCGCCGAGGCCGGCGTGGCGATGAGCAAGGAAGCGGCGCGCGAACTGGTCTACGGCATGCCCTACGCGGAATGGCAGGCGCTGCATCAGAAGGAGGCGAGCGCCGAAGACCTCGCCGCCTTCGACAGGAACCGGCCGCCGCACTGAGGCGGCGCCTGTTCTAGATGCGGATGACCCACGGCGCGGCCATGAACAGGCCGCCGTCGGTGAACGGCCCGCGGGCGCGTCCCTCGCGATTGTCGAGATCGACCACGACGACGATGTCGTTGCCCTCGTCGAAGACCGAGGGCGCCGTGATGCGCCGGCTGAAGGCGTCGATCGGCTCGTCCGAATGGACGAAGATGGTGGTGCCGGTCTCGGCCCACCAGTCGCCGATGGTGACGCGGGCGATGAAATCGTCGAGCCGGCGGGCGAAGTCCGCATTGCGGCCGAATTTGAAGGTGACGAGGTAGGACGGCATGAGGTCGGGCGTGTCGGTACGAAAGCTTGATCTACCCTGCCGACCCTAGCCGCGCAGCGCAGCCGGTGCCAGCACGGGCTTGACCGGGCAGCGCGACTCGGAGAACCACTCACGCCCGCATCATCGCTAGCAGGAGCACACGCACATGGCCGACTCGGCAGGCTTTGCCAAGGACCAGCTCAAATCCATCGTCGAGCGCATCGAGCGCCTCGAGGAGGAGAAGCAGGCGCTGGCCGACGACATCAAGGAGGTCTACGCCGAGGCCAAGGCCAACGGCTTCGACACCAGGACGCTGCGCACGGTGGTGCGCCTGCGCAAGCAGGACACCAACGAGCGGCAAGAACAGGAGGCCCTGCTCGAGGTCTACATGCTGGCTCTGGGAATGCGGTTGCCGTCCGAATGAGGCGGCGGCGCCGGCCTAGCGGTTCGACGCGACGAACGCCGGCTGCCTGAGATCGACCACCGAGGGCTGCTCGACCAGGGCGCCGGAGAAATGGTCGGTGCGCAGGTCGGAATAGGCGTAGCGACCGAAGCCGGCGGCAAAGGCGACGTCAGGCTTGTCCATCAGGCCGCCGTTGCTGGTGAAGTCCGGCATGGTCAGCACGGCGTAGGACTTCTGCCGCGTCGAAGCCGCGCCGATCCACATGCGCAGGCTGTGGGTGTCGAGCGCGGTCATGGTGAGCTGCGGCGTCATGATCGGGCGGGCCGCCGGGCTGACGTGCGGCGCGGCCGGGGCAGAGGCAGAGGCAACCGCCGAGGCCCGCAGCGGGCTGATGCGCGGCATCGGCACGCCGGGCGCGGGCCGGCCTTCCGGCAAGGTGGCCGGGGCATAGGCGAGCAGCGTCGGCAGGGCCGCGTTGTCGTCGGCGTCGCCACCATGGCGCAGCACCGCGGTGGTGATGGCTTCGGCGCGCAGCGGCCGCGTCACATCGATCGTCGCCACGACGGCGGTCGGCGCGATCGGCAACGACGCGCCCCGGCGGGTCTGGTCGCGTTCGGCCATGGCGGCGGCGAGCGCGGCGGGAACCGCCGGCGCCGACCAGTCCTGCGGATTGCCGAAGGTATCGTTGGGCAAGGGCTGGTTGATCAGCGAAGCGATATCGTACGGCGGCCGTTCCGGCGCCGTGATATCGCGCACGTCGGAGGCGGCAGCGACCGCCACCGGCTGCGGCCGCCTGGGGGCCAGCCGTGGCATCGGCACCGCCGCGGTCGCGTAGGAAGCGACGGCCGTGCCGACCGCGCGCTGGGCAGGGGCGGGGGCGGCGAGTGCGGGAGCGTCGGGTGCCGGAGCGTCGGCTGCCAGAGCGGCGGGCGCCGGAGCGTCGCTGGCGACCTCGTCGTCGTCGACCTCTCCGTCGGAGACATCCGCCGCGGCGACCAACACCTTGCCGTTCTTCACGTCCTGAAGGACCGGCGAGCCACTGAAGTCGGCGACCTTGGTGGTCGGGGTCTCGCCGGCCATGCGCGCCCGGTAGGCGGCCTGGGCCTCGGCGTAGCCGGGCAGGGGCCGGCCGTCGGAGGGAACGTGCAGCGTCTTGCCGTTCGGGAAGACGCGCACGAGCTGCTGGCGCGTCATCCGCGGCCAGTGACGGACGCTGCCGGTGTCCATGTGGACGAAGGGCGAGCCCGACGTCGGATAGAAGCCGACGCCGCCGATCTGCATCCTCAGGCCGATGGCGCGCAGCTTGGCCAGCGGTACGTCGGGAATGTAGAAGTCCATCGCCTTGCCCAGCATGTGCTGGCTGTGCTGGGCGACACCGTTGGAGCGGCGGCGCAGCATGGCGTTGGTCGGCGGTGACCGGTAGCCGCACACCACCTGGATGTAATCGGTTGACCCCGACTGCTGGTAGACCTGCCAGATCAGGTCGAGCAGGTGCGGGTCCATCCGGATGACCTTGTCGCGACGCCAGTCGCGCAGGAACTGGTTGAGCTGGGCGAGACCCTGGCGGTCGTAGACGCCGTTGCGCTTGTAGACGATGACGGCGCGTTCGTGGGTGTGGAGATTGAAGAGCTTGAGGGCGCGGTCCTCGGCAAAGCTGCGCCCGCCCGACGCCACCACGAATAACAGGGCCGCAGCCCCGATCGCGACCAACGCATGGGTTCGACCGTTTGCCGGTCGCGGTCTATCCGCGGACTGCTGAGTGCCCCGCCAGAACAATACTCTTCCCGCCGTTCCCTGCCCGAGAAAACAGGCTACCAATCAAGCGCATTGTGCGAGCGTATGGTTAACGCCCGGTATAGATCCATCGGGAAGCGCCACGCCCAATGGCCAAGGATCCCTCTGGACCCCCGGCTAACGATGGATCGTGGCATTTGCGGGGCAAATGGGCAAGGGCCTGGGGCCCGGAGAGCCCGGTAATCCCGGGCTTCCGGTGTCGCAGGCGGCAGTCTCAGGAGGGCTGGCCGAAGGCCTGTTCCATCTCGCGGTCGTGGCCGTAGACGTCGGAACGCAGCTGAAGCTTGCCGGAATCGTCAACCCAGGCCGTGAAATAGGTGATGTGAACCGGAATGTGGCGGGACAGGTTCACCTGCGTCTCCTTGCCGCCGACCAGCTTCTTGAGGCTCGCCGCCGAGACGTTCGGATCGTAGGTGAGCAGGGCTGCGGCAAAATCCCACGGGTTCATCACCCGCATGCAGCCGTGGCTGTAGGCCCGGTAGTCCTTCGCGAAGAGGCTCTTCGAGGGGGTGTCGTGCAGGTAGACGGCATAGGGATTGGGGAACATGAACTTGATCGAGCCCAGCGCATTGCGCTCGCCCGGCGGCTGCTTGATCTGGATGCGGCGCATGTCGACGCTGCGCCAGTCGACCGTGTAGGGGTCGACGGCGCGGAAGCGTCCGCCGATGCTGGCGAAGACCTGATAGCCGGCGAGCGCCCTGCCCGGATTGGCCTGGATCTGCGGCAGCATCTCCTTCACGGCGATCGAGGCCGGAACGTTCCAGGTCGGGTTGACGATGACGTACTCGATCTCGTCGGAGAAGATCGGCGTCTGCTTGGTCGGCTGACCGACGACGATGCGCGTGGTGTAGAAGACCTTGCCGTTCTTGTAGATGTCGAGGTTGAAGTTGGGGATGTTCACCCGGACGTAGAACTGGCCGAGGTGTTCGGGCATCCAGCGCCAGCGTTCCATGTTGACCAGGATGGTGTCGACGTGATCGTCGGCGGCGGCATTGAGGCGGCCGAGCGTCGCCGGGCCAATGACGCCGTCCGGCTTGAGGCCGGCCTGCGCCTGGAATGCCTTGACGGCGGCGTCGACGCTCTCGTCGAACAGCTGCGGATCGAACGGCTTGGCAGGCGCGGCGGTCGCCACCTCGGTGGTGTCGACGGCGGGTTGAGCCGCGTCGCCGGCGGTCGCCGAAACCGGGGTGATCGCGGTGCCGTCCGGCGTTGCGGCGGGCCGCTCGGCAATCACGTCGCTCGCCGGGGCGGCGGGCGGCTCGACGACCTTGAGCCGCGTGCGCAGGATCACCACGCGCGGGTCCCTGTCGCCGAGCTTCAGGTTGCGACCTTCGGGGATGACCGGCGGCAGGGCTTTCTCGGCCGCGCGCGCCTCGGCCAGCTTGGCGCGCAGCGCCTTGAACTCGGGATGCTGCGGATTGTACGAGGCCAGCACCTTCGCGGCGTCGTCGGCAAGCGACACCTGCGTCAGGGCAGCGACCGGATCGGCGATGTGGGGTTTGTAGTCGAGGTTCTGGCTGATGTCGGCCGGGTCGAGACGGCCGGAATGGGCGTCGTGCACATAGTCCATGACTGCCTGGCTCAGCATCACGTCGGTGCGCGCCAAGGCCGCGTCGGTCGCCGGCATGGCGAGGCCGATCTGGACGTGCGGCAGGTGGTAGACGGAGGCATCGAGACCGTCGGTATCGGCCGCCTTGATGCGGGCGATGACCGACAGCGCCCGCTCGGTCAACTTGCCGTCCAGGGTCCACGACGGCGCATAGCTCTGCGCCCGATAAAAGGCGGTCAGCGCCCCGACGTTCTTCTTTTCGATGAAATTGCCCTGATCGGCGACGTTGATCAGAACGGCGCGGATCGATTCGCTCAACGGATCGACGGCGCGATCGCCCATGGCGTAGTAGCTGGCGAGAACGACCTTGCCTTCGCCTTGCGCCGATTG
Source organism: uncultured Alphaproteobacteria bacterium (assembly GCA_963784605.1). Lineage (GTDB taxonomy): Bacteria > Pseudomonadota > Alphaproteobacteria > Rhizobiales > Kaistiaceae > CAVSRC01. The sequence goes on along the minus strand of CAWARW010000020.1, from coordinate 242,206 downwards.
GGCCATGGCGCCCCCCGTGACGAACAGGGCGGCAACGCCGATCAGCGTCGGGAATGCTTTGCGAAAGGGCATGGGAACGGCCTCATTATGGTGCGGCGTCGGGTGAGCATTTGAGATGCGACAGGTTAACCCACGATTTCAATGACGTCGGTCACACCTCAAGCGGAATTTACCACTACTCGGCCGCAATTCCCGGGACTGTGTCGGAAATGCCAAGGTCTTTCAGCTTCCGGTAGAGGGTCGAGCGGCCGATCCCGAGCTTGCGTGCAACCAGCGTCATGCGCCCGGCGTAGCGCTCCAGCGCCAGGCGAATCATGGCTTCCTCGACCTCGGCCAGCGGCCGCACGTCGCCGTTGGCATCGAAGGTGGCGACCCCTTCGACCGGTGTGGGGGCCGGTGCGGCCAGGGCAATCTCGATCGGCTGGGCGGTGTCCGGCGGCGTTTCCTCCGGCAGCGCGGCGCCGTCGAGCTGGGCGGTGATCTGCGGGAACTCGTCGGGCGTCAGCATCGGCCCATCGGCGAGCACCACGGCGCGGAAGACGGCGTTCTCGAGCTGGCGGACGTTGCCCGGCCAGTTGTGGCGGGTGAGCACCTGGATGGCCGGCGCCGAGACGCCACGGAGGCCGGTCTTGCCTTCCTCGGCGGCAAAGCGCGCGGTGAAGTGGCGGACGAGCTCGGGGATGTCCTCCCGCCGCTCCCTGAGCGGCGGCACGCGGATCGGGAACACGTTCAGCCGATAGTAGAGGTCCTCGCGGAACAGTCCCGCCTTGACCAGATCGATGAGGCTGCGGTTGGTGGCCGAGATCAGGCGGAAATCGATGCGCAGCGGCCGGCGGGCGCCGACCGGGTCGATCTCGCCGTCCTGCAGCGCGCGCAAGAGCTTGACCTGCACCTCCGCCGGCAGCTCGCCGACCTCGTCGAGGAACAGCGTGCCGCCATGGGCCTCGCGGAACTTGCCGACATGCTTGTCGGCGGCGCCGGTGAAGGCGCCCTTTTCGTGACCGAACAGGATGCTCTCGACCAGATTGTCGGGAATGGCACCGCAGTTGACCGTGACGAAGGCTTTCGAGCGGCGGTCGCCGGCGCCCTGGATGGCGCGGGCGATCAGCTCCTTGCCGACGCCCGATTCGCCCTCGATGAGGATCGGAATCTGCGAGGCGGCGGCGCGCTGGCCGAGGCGGATGACGCGCTCCATGGCCGGGCTGCGGGTGATGATGTCGCGGAAGGTGAGGGTGCCGGTGGCGCTGCGCTTCATGCGCGCGATCTCGCCTTCGAGCGCGCCGAGCTTGAGCGCGTTCTCGATGGACACCTGCAGGCGTTCGGCGGAGGCGGGCTTGACGACGAAATCGACGGCGCCGGCGCGCATGGCGCCGACCACCGTGTCGATGCCGCCATGCGCGGTCTGCACGATGACCGGCAACGGGCGCTCCATCTCGCGCAGCCTGGCCAGAACGCCCATGCCGTCGAGGTCGGGCATGACCAGGTCGAGGATGATGAGCGCCACGGCGTCGCCGTCGGCGCCGGCGAGCAGGGTGAGGGCGGCCTGGCCGCCGTCGACGGTGATGGCGGTGTGGCCCATGCGCTCCACCGCTGCGGAAAGCAGGCGGCGCTGGACGGGATCGTCGTCGACGATGAGGACAGTGGTCGACATTGTGCGGCGGCAGGCTCCCTGTCGGGGTGAAAATTGTCTCTTTGCGGCACAATATTGGTCGCTGCCGCTGCGAAATCCCAATGGAATCAAGGGTTGTGGTGAACGTCCCGGAGGCGATGATCGGACCGGTCAGTTAATCTGTTCTTAACCGGCAGGCCCGCGGCGGCCGCATCGGGCGCGCGTTGGGGATAGCGGGCACCGGAGGCATTCGGCGCTTGCGCCCGGCCGGGGCGGGTAACCGAATTTTGGCGATTCGGCGGTTGCATCGCGCCGTCTCCCCGCCCTATTTGGCGACCAGTCTCGTTCCCCGATCCCGACAATGCGGAAATCGACATGACCCCGACCGAATTCGCCCGGTCCCAGACCCTTGCCGCCGAAGCGGCAGAGGATCTGGGCACGCTGCCGGCATGGAACCTGGAAGACCTCTATGCCGGCATGGACGATCCGGTGCTGAAGCGCGACCTGGCGCTGGCGGAAAGCGAGGCGGTCGCCTTCGCCGAGACCTACAAGGGCAAGCTCGCCGCCCTGGCGCAGCAGGGCGGCGCGGCGCTGGCGGCGGCGGTGGTCGACTTCGAGAAGCTCGACGAGCGCATCGGCCGCATCATCTCCTTCGCCGGCCTGCTGCATGCCGGCGACACCAGCGATCCGGCCCGCTCCAAGTTCTACGGCGACGTGCAGGAGAAGATCACGGCGGCGAGCGCCCACCTGCTCTTCTTCGCGCTCGAGCTGAACCGCATCGCCGACGACGTGCTGGAGACGGCGATGGGCGATCCCGCGCTCGGCCACTACCGGCCGTGGCTGGAGGACGTGCGCAAGGAGAAGCCCTACCAGCTGGAAGACCGGGTGGAACTGCTCTTCCACGAGAAGTCGGTGACCGGGCGGGGCGCCTGGAACCGGCTCTTCGACGAGACGATGACGGCGCTGCGCTTCTCGGTCGCGGGCAAGGAGCTGGCGATCGAGCCGACGCTCAACCTGCTGCAGCACGAGGATGGGGCGAAGCGCCGGGCGGCGGCGGAGGCGCTCGCCGCGACGTTCAAGCAGAACCTCCGCCTGTTCACCCAGATCACCAACACGCTGGCCAAGGACAAGGAGATCTCCGACCGCTGGCGCGGCTTCAAGGACGTCGCCGACGCGCGCCACCTGGCCAACAGCGTCGAGCCGGAGGTGGTGGCGGCGCTGACCGAGGCGGTGCGCAAGGCCTATCCGCGCCTGTCGCATCGCTATTACGCGCTGAAGGCGCGCTGGTTCGGTCGCGACGTGCTCGACTATTGGGACCGCAACGCGCCGCTGCCCGATCGGCCGACGCAGGTGATCCGGTTCAGCGAGGCGCGCGCCAAGGTCCTGCGCGCCTACGGCGCCTTTGCGCCGGAGATGGCGGAAATCGCCGACCGCTTCTTCGAATACGGCTGGATCGACGCCGAGGTGCGGCCGGGCAAGGCGCCGGGCGCCTTCGCCCATCCGACGGTGCCGTCGGTGCACCCCTACGTGCTGGTCAACTACCAGGGCAGGGTGCGCGACGTGATGACGCTTGCTCACGAGCTCGGCCACGGCGTGCATCAGGTGCTGGCCGGGCCGCAGGGCGCGCTGATGGCGCCGACGCCGCTGACGCTGGCGGAGACGGCAAGCGTCTTCGGCGAGATGCTGACCTTCCGGGCGCTGCTCGCCGACACCACCGACCGGCGCGAGCGCAAGGCGATGATCGCCGCCAAGGTCGAGGACATGATCAACACGGTCGTGCGCCAGATCGCCTTCTACAGCTTCGAGCGCAGCCTGCATCTCGAACGCCGCGAAGGCGAACTCACCGCCGAGCGCATCGGCGAGCTGTGGATGGCGGTGCAGGGCGAAAGCCTCGGGCCGGCGATCCGTCTCGGTCCCGGCTACGAGACCTTCTGGAGCTACATCCCGCACTTCATCCATTCGCCCTTCTACGTCTACGCCTACGCCTTCGGCGATTGCCTGGTGAACTCGCTCTATGCGGTCTACGAGGAGGCCGAGCAGGGCTTTCAGGAGAAGTATTTCGCCATGCTCAGGGCGGGCGGCACCAAGCACCACACGGAGCTGCTCAAGCCGTTCGGACTGGACGCCAGCGACCCCGCCTTCTGGGACCGCGGCCTCGGCGTCATCGATCGTCTGATCGGCGAACTGGAAGCGATGGACAGCTAGTCCGCAAAAAGACCGAAGGTCGCCTTGCCGATGCCGCTCACCGCTGTAAGCTCCGCACACCTGACGCCCTGCCGGATCGGGGCCATGACCAGACGCGGCATCGGATTGCTTTTCGTGGTCTTACTCCTCGCCTTCGCCGGTGAGGCGCGGGCGTGGACGCCGTTCGGTACCGTCGAGCACATCAGCCGGCTCGAGGACGTGGCGCTGAGAACGCCGGCCGGCGACGCGCTCTACATCGGCCACAAGACGTCCACCGCCTATTTTCTGCTCGGCGTCTTCGTCAACGACGATGGCTATGTGCTCGGCCTGCGGTCCGAGCCGAAGCACTATGTCGACATGCCGCCGCCGGCCATGCTGGCCGAGTTCCAGAAGGAAGGCACGCTGCCCGATCCGCTGCCGCCCTATCACCTCGGCCTCAGCGATTACCTGTGGGGCTATTCGCTGTGGCTGGTGGTGGTGCCGCTGCTCGGCGGCTATCTCTACTTCCACTTCGCCATCCGTTCCGGGCGGCGGCGAAACCGGCATCACCACCTGGCGCGCTATTGAATCGTCCCGTGCCTGCCGCCCCTTGCGTTGTGCCGGGCCTTCGCCAGCGCGGCGGGCGTCGGCCACCGGCTAAGCGACGAGGGCGGCAAAGGCTGAGCGCCGGGCGGTGCCGCTTCCCGCCGCGCCGGCGGCAACCTACATAGCCGCCATGGCAATCCCTCCCGACGACCCCGAACAGAACCGCCTCTCCGGACGCCTGTCGCGCTATGCGCGCGTCGGCGCCGGCGTCGGCGGCACGGCGGCGCGCATCGCCGGCGCCAGGCTGTTCGGCCGCGATCTCTCCGATCCGCGCAACGCCGCCAACATCGCCGCCACGCTCGGCGGTCTCAAGGGACCGCTGATGAAGGTGGCGCAGATGATGGCCACCATCCCCGACCTGCTGCCGCCGGAATATGCCGTGGAACTGCAGAAGCTGCAGGCCGAGGCGCCGCCGATGGGCCCGGCCTTCGTCAGGCGGCGCATGATGGTCGAACTGGGGCCGGACTGGGAGCGCCGCTTCACCAGCTTCGACCGGACGCCGGCCGCCGCCGCCTCGCTCGGCCAGGTGCACAGGGCGGTCGCCCCCGACGGCACGCTGGTCGCCTGCAAGCTGCAATACCCCGACATGAAGTCGGCGGTGGAAGCCGATCTCGGCCAGCTCGGCGTCGTACTGGGGCTGCAGCGGCGCTTCAGTCCCGAGATCGACACCACCGAGATCGCCAAGGAGCTCGGCGAGCGGCTGCGCGAGGAGCTCGACTACGGGCGCGAGGCGAAGCACGCGGCGCTCTTCCGCATCATGCTCGCCGACGAGGCGGGCGTGCGCGTGCCGGAGACCTATGCGGACCTGTCCACCGACCGGCTGCTCACCATGCGCTGGCTCGACGGCAACCGCCTGCTCACCTATCTCGGCCACGACCTCGCCGACCGCAACACCATCGCCAAGGCGCTGTTCGCCGCCTGGTGGAAGCCGTTCGCCGCCTATGGCGTCATCCACGGCGACCCGCACCTGGGCAACTACACGGTGTTCGAGAAATCGGGCCGGCCGGCTGGCATCAACCTGCTCGACTTCGGCTGCGTGCGCATCTTCCCGCCGACCTTCGTCGCCGGGGTCATCGCCCTCTACCGTGCGCTGCGCACGGACGACCGCGCCGGCATCGCCGGAGCCTACCGCGCCTGGGGCTTCCGCGATATCGACGACGAGACCATCGACACGCTGACGCTGTGGGCCCGTTTCATCTATGGCCCGCTGATGGACGACCGCGTGCGCACGATTGCCGGTGACGTGGCGCCGCACGCCTATGGACGGCGCGAGGCGTGGGAGGTGAAGCAGCGGCTGAAGCCGAAGAAGGCGATCACCGTGCCGCGCGAGTTCGTCTTCCTCGAGCGCGCCGCCATCGGCCTCGGCGCGGTCATGCTGCACCTCAAGGCCGAGCTCAATTTCCACCGCCTGTTCGAGGCCGCCATCGCCGATTTCGACGTGGACGCCCTGGCGGAGCGGCAGGCCGGGGCGCTGAAGCAGGTCGGGCTGTAGCCGGCGAGGCCGTGCTGCGAACTGCCGGGGAAACAGCCGTCCGGCTCACGCAGAGAGCCGATTGCCCCGACGACATTGTTTGCTATAAATCGCCGGGGCTTAACCGGGCACAGGAGAGCAGAAGCAATGGCTGAGCAGGCTACCGTCGAACTCGGCGTCGCAACCGGCACAGACTACGCTGACCACCTTCACACCTACGTGGGCTTTCTCAAGCTGGTTAAGTACGTCGCATCGGGAATCGTCATCCTGCTTATCCTGATGGCGTTGTTCCTGCTGTGACTTTCGAGCTGGCCGGTGGCCGGCTCCTCCGCCACGCGACCGACCGCATGCACATCGCGGGGCGCGCCCGCCCCGCCTGACCAGGACATCTTCCGCAGGAAGATCGCTGTGCCGGCGGAAGCCATAAGGGCGAGACCCGGGTAGCGGCGACGCCCGACACCGTCAAGAAATCCGTCAAGCTGGGTGCCACGGTCGTGGTGCAGGCGGGCGCAGGCGTTCAATCGCGCATTCTTCACGGCGCGTCCGCCGAAGCCGATGCCACCATCGGCAAGACTGCTCAGGAAACGCTCAAGGCTGCCGACGTCGTCCTCAAGGTGCGACGCCCCGGGGCTGCCGGGTTGATGCCGCGTATCACGCGCGCGCAGGCGATGGACTTCCTGTCCAGCCAGACGGGCCGACTTTGACGAACGTCAACGCTTTCCGGGCCGCGATCATCCAATGAAGACCGCGCGCCTTCCGGGCGGCGTAGGTATTCCAGCGCGTAGTACCATTGCTGGGGGCCACGGCTGTTCGGTTCTGTGCTAATCCCGGCCTTCGCGCAGGGACTGCCGTTCTCAATGCGCCAATGCCGGCGTATCCATGTGCGGCGGGGAGAATCGGAAAATCAACAGAATGCCTCAGGTTATTGGTATTCCTAAGGAAATATATCCCGGTGAGAAGCGGGTCGCGATCTCGCCGGAGGTGGTGACCAAGCTGATCAAGCTCGGATTCGCCGTCGCCGTCGAGAAGGGGGCTGGCGACGGGGCGGATTGCTACGACGATGTGTTCGTCACGGCAGGGGCCACAATCGCGCCGACGGCCGCCGATCTCTGGTCGAAGTCGGACATCATCTTCAAAGTACGCGCCCCGACCGCGGGTGAAGTGGCGCTGATGAAGGCGGGCCAGACCCTGATTTCCTTCATCTGGCCGGCCCAGAACCCGCAACTGATGGACGATTTGAAGGCGCGCAAGGTGACTGTGCTGGCGATGGACGCGGTTCCGCGCCTGCTCTCCCGCGCGCAGAAGATGGACGCGCTCACCTCCATGGCCGGCATCACCGGCTATCGCGCCGTCATCGAGGCGGCCAACGCCTTCGGCCGGTTCTTCAATGGCCAGATCACCGCCGCGGGCAAGGTCCCGCCGGCAAAGGTGTTCGTCGCCGGAGCAGGCGTCGCCGGTCTTGCCGCCATCGGTACGGCGGCGGGTCTCGGCGCCATTGTCCGCGCCAACGACACGCGCGCGGAAGTGGCCGATCAGGTCAAGTCTCTGGGCGGCGAGTTCGTCAAGGTCGACTACGAGGAAGAAGGCTCGGGCGGCGGCGGCTACGCCAAGGTCATGAGCGAAGGCTTCCAGAAGGCCCAGCGCGAGATGTACGCCAAGCAGGCGGCGGACGTCGATATCATCATCACCACTGCCCTGATCCCGGGCAAGCCGGCGCCCAAGCTCATCACCGCCGACATGGTGCGCTCGATGAAGCCGGGCAGCGTCATCGTCGACCTTGCTGCCGAGCAGGGCGGTAACTGCGAGCTGACCGAGCCGGGCAAGGCCGTCGTCAAGCACGGCGTCACCATCGTCGGCTACACGGACCTGCCCAGCCGCCTGGCCAAGCAGTCCTCGACGCTCTACGCCAACAACCTGCTGCGTCTGACCGAGGAACTGTGCAAGGCCAAGGACGGCCAGATCGTCGTCAACATGGAAGACGACGCGATCCGCGGCTTCACCGTGATCAAGGACGGCGACATCACGTGGCCGGCCCCGCCGCTGAAGCTTCCGGCGCCGCCGCCGGCAAAGCCTGCCGCGGCGGTCGCGGCGGCGGACAAGAAGGGCGGCCATGGCCATGGCGCCGGGGCGCCGGCGTCGCTGCGCTCCACGCTCATCACCTTCGGGATCGGCGCCATCATCCTGCTGCTGGTCGGCGCTGGAGCCCCGCCGGCATTCCTCGGCCATTTCACCGTCTTCGTGCTGGCGATCTTCGTCGGCTACATGGTGGTGTGGAACGTTACGCCCGCGCTGCATACGCCGCTGATGAGCGTCACCAACGCGATTTCCTCGATCATCGCCATCGGCGCACTTCTGCAAATCTGGCCACCGGCCGCAGAGGGGCGTCCGGATCTGTGGATCCTGGTGATCGCCTTCGTTGGATTGACCCTTACCTCGATCAACATGTTCGGCGGTTTCGCAGTGACCCGCCGCATGCTGGCGATGTTCCAGAAATAAGGGGCCCGGAACTATGTCTGTCAGTCTTGTCACGGTCTCCTATATCGGGGCCACGATTCTTTTCATCCTGAGCCTCGGCGGCCTGTCGAACCCGGAAACCGCCAAGCGCGGCAACTGGTTCGGTATCGCCGGCATGGCAATTGCGGTGCTGGCCACCGTGTTCGGCTCGCGTCTGCTGGCAAACGGCGAAGAGCCGATCGTCAGCGGTGTCGTGGGCATCCTCATCATCGTCCTGGCAATGGGCATCGGCGGCAGCCTCGGGCTCTATGCGGCGCGCATCGTCAAGATGACGCAGATGCCGGAGCTGGTGGCGATCATGCACTCGCTGGTCGGCTTGGCCGCCTGCGCCATCGGCTTCGCCAGCTACATCGACACCTCGACGGTGTTTCCGACCCATGCCGAGCACACGATCCATCTGATCGAGATCTATGTTGGCGTGCTCATCGGTGCGGTGACGTTCACCGGCTCGGTGATCGCCTTCGGCAAGCTCTCGGCTCGGATCAGTGGCAAGCCCGTCCTGTTGCCGGCGCGCCACTGGATCAATCTTGCCGGCCTGATCCTCGTCATCGTGTTCGGTTACTTCTTTGTCGGTGCCGAATCGACCGGCGGCGGCATGTTCCCGCTCGTCGTGATGACGGTGATCGCGCTCGCCTTCGGCGTGCACATGGTCATGGCCATCGGCGGCGCTGACATGCCGGTGGTGATCTCGATGCTGAACAGCTACTCCGGCTGGGCGGCGGCGGCGACCGGCTTCATGCTGTCGAACGATCTGCTGATCGTGGTTGGCGCTTTGGTGGGCTCCTCGGGTGCGATCCTGAGCTACATCATGTGCCGCGCCATGAACCGCAACTTCATCTCGGTGATCGCCGGCGGTTTCGGCGCGGCCGAGGGCGCGGCGGCGGCGTCTGCCGCGGTGCCGGGCGGTGAGGTCAGGCCAATCACGGCGGCCGAGACGGCGGACCTGCTCGCCGACTCCAAGAGCGTCATCATCGTGCCCGGCTACGGCATGGCGGTTGCGCAGGCCCAGCACTCGGTGTTCGAGCTGACCCAGCTGCTGCGCGCAAGGGGCATCAACGTGCGCTTCGGCATCCATCCCGTCGCCGGGCGCATGCCGGGGCACATGAACGTGCTGCTGGCGGAAGCCAAGGTGCCCTACGACATCGTCCTCGAGATGGACGAGCTCAACGACGACTTCCCCGATACCGACGTGGCGATGGTGATCGGCGCCAACGACATCGTCAATCCGGCGGCGGAGGACGACCCGACCAGCCCGATCGCCGGCATGCCGGTGCTCGAGGTCTGGAAGGCCAAGACGTCCATCGTCATGAAGCGGTCGATGGCTTCGGGCTACGCCGGCATCGACAACCCGCTGTTCTACAAAGAGAACAACCAGATGCTGTTCGGCGACGCCAAGAAGGTCCTCGACGAAGTCGTCGCGGCCTTGAAGGCGAAGTAGATAGGCAACGGTATCGTCAAGTCGCTGTAGGACGCCACGGGCGCGGGTCCGCTCCCGCGCCCCCGGGGAACCCGGGGCTTTCGAAGGGCCGATTCCCGCGAAGCGGGGACCGGCCCTTCGCTCTTCCGGTCCACCATGACAAATCGCCACATTTGCCCTAGCCTCCCGCCGGCGGATTTCCTCGGTTCGGGCGCATGACCAAGATCGTCCTTTCCTACCGTCGCGGCGACTCGCTGACGATCACGAGCTGGCTCTACGAGAAGCTGGTCGACCGCTACGGCAAGGAAGCGGTCTTCCAGGACATCGATTCGATCCAGCCGACCGAGAATTTCCGCAAGCGCATCGGCCGGGCGCTGCGCGACAGCGATTTCGTCCTGGCGGTCATCGGGCCCAACTGGGTCGGACGCGATGCGGCCGGACAGAGCCGCATCAACGCGGTCAACGACTGGGTGCGGGTCGAGGTCGAAACGGCGCTGCAACTCGACATCCCGGTGCTGCCGGTTCTGGTCGAAAACGCGGAGATGCCGCAGCCGGACGATCTGCCGGCGAGCCTGCGCGAGATCACCGAGATCAACGCGCTGCCGGTCTCGTCGGCGGGGTCGCGCTTCTACGAGGACGTCACGCGGCTCTTCGAGACGATCGAGAAGATCACCGGTGCCGAACCCGTGGCGGCCGACCCGGCATCAGCGGCCGGCGTGCCGGTGACGACCAGCGCACCGCCGGTACGAACATCGGCGTGGCCGCCAGGGCCGGCTGCAGGCTGGATGGCGCTCTTCGTCATCGCGCCGCCCGCCCTGACCGCCCTCTTCTGGATCGCGCTTCTGCAGCTGGACCGCTATGGCCTTCTCTATCTCAGGGACCAGGCGGTTTCGTGGGCGGCATTGCTGATGGTGCTCGTCGCCGGGGCCGGCTTCGCCCAGCGCCGGTGGACGCGGGCGGCCGTCTCCTTTGCCGCGGTTGTCGGCGTGCTCTGTGGGGTTGCTTCGCTGCTTGCCCTGTGGATCGGCGGCTATGCGGACTCCATCCAGAGCCACCTGGCCACGGCGGTCCTGTCCGCCCTTGGTGGCGGGATCGTTGCGGCGGTCGCCGGCTTCAGCCTCGGTGGGATCGTCAAGGACCGCGACCCGATCGCCTAAGGCGGGTGTGCGGCGCGGCCGCTCAGCCGTTGCCGTAGACGACGCTGGCGGCGGCGCTGCTGCTGCGGGCCGTGCGGCGCATGCCCTCACGCGCCGGCCCATAGCCGGGGTTGAGGGTGCTGGCGCGGGCGAAGGCGTCGAAGGCCTTCTTGGGCTCGCCGAGCTTCTCAAGCGCGAGGCCCTGGTTGGTCCAGCCCTCGTAGGAATTGCGGTCGCGCTTCACGACCTCGTTGAAGTCGTCGAGGGCGGCGCGATAGTCGTTGATCGCCAGATAGGAGAGGCCGCGGGCGTTGTACGGCTCGAGCGCCGCCGGGGCGAGCGAAATGGCCTTGGAGAAATCGGCGATGGCGGTGGTGTGCTGGCCTTGGGCCTGCTCGACCAGACCGCGATTGTGAAACGCCCGCGGGTCGGTGGGATCGAGCTGGATGGCGTTGTTGAAGTCGGCCAGCGCCAGATCGATCTGATTGCGCTGGCGGTACATGTTGCCGCGGCCGACATAGGCCGGCGCATAGGTCGCATCGATCGAGATCGCCTTGTTGTAGTCCTGGAAGGCGAGGTCGTCGTGACCCTGCCGGCGCTCGACCAGGGCACGGTTGGCGTAGGCCTGATAGAACGACGGGTTGAGCTTGATGGCGGTGTCGAAGTCGGCAACCGCCGAGCGCAGGTCGCCGGCCTTGCCGTAGGCCGTGCCGCGCACGTTGTAGGCGCCGGGATCGTTGGGGTTCTGCTTCACCACCTGGGTCAGCGAGGCGATGTTGACCTGCGAGCCGGCCGAGGTGTTGACGTTGCCGGTGCTGAAACTGCCGCGGCTGGACTGGCAACCGGTCAGGGCGAGCGCGCCGAGCAGCAACACGCAAACGACGCCCGTCGTGCGACGGGGCGCGGTCGCCGCGCGATGGAGATCTTCGGTCGGGATCAACGCCTGCAACTTAAGTCCCCGGCCCCTGCGCCCATCTTCCGTATCGGCCCGGCCCGCTTTCGCCACGGGCCAAGGCCACTCAGCAATCAACAAACCGCCGAATATCGGCGAATCAAGGGCGCGCGCCGATGCGCGGCTTGGGAGCCGCGATCAGCCCTTCGCGCTGGGCCCGCTTGCGGGCGAGCTTGCGCGCGCGGCGAACGGCCTCGGCCTTCTCGCGCGCGCGGCGCTCGGACGGCTTCTCGTAATAATTACGCAGCTTCATTTCGCGGAAGAGGCCCTCACGCTGCATCTTCTTCTTGAGGGCCTTCAGCGCCTGGTCGACATTGTTGTCGCGAACGAGTACCTGCAAGCGAAACGTCCTCTAGTGGTGTCGCTGATCTCACCCCGGAAGCGGCGCATACGACATACGGCGGCCGGCGTTGCACGCCCCGGATTGGGCGCTTCCTTTACCAGAGCGGACGGCGGCAGTCAAAAGCAACGGCAGCCCCGGCGGCAGTTTTTCTTCAAGGTTTCGTCGCCGGTCCGACCCGATTGACATGGCCCATCTTGCGGCCGGGGCGAGCTTCCGCCTTGCCGTAGAGGTGCAGCCGGGCGCCGGGTTCGGCGGCAAACTCCCGCCAGCGGGCGACGTCGTCGCCGATGAGGTTGGTCATCACCACGTCGCTGTGGCGGCCGGTATCGCCGAGCGGCCAGCCGCAAATCGCCCGGATGTGCTGCTCGAATTGTGAGCAGTAGGCGGCGTCGGCCGTCCAGTGCCCGGAATTATGCACGCGCGGCGCGAACTCGTTGACCATCAGGCGAGCGGTGTCGCCCTCGCCGAGAACGAACATTTCGACGGCGAGCACGCCGATATGATCGAGGGCAAGGGCGATCTGCTCGGCCATCGCCACGGCCCGGGCGGCGACCGCCGGGGCGACGCCGGCAGGCACCGTCGAGGTGTCGAGGATGCCGGCCTTGTGGCGGTTCTCGGTCACGTCCCAGGCGCGCGTGGTCCCGTCGCGGGTCCGGGCGAGGACCACCGAGATCTCGCGCTGGAAGGGAACGAAGGCTTCCAGCACCGCCGGGACCTCGCCGATCGCCCGCCAGGCGGGCACCGGGTCGTCGCCGGCGCGGACGAGCGCCTGGCCCTTGCCGTCGTAGCCGAAGCGGCGGGTCTTCAGCACCGCCGGGCGGCCGGTGCGACCGAGGGCCGAATAGATGTCGGAGAGCGCCGACACCGGGGCGAAGGCCGGTACGGCGATGCCGAGTTCGGCCATCAGCTGCTTCTCCGCCAGGCGGTCCTGGGACACCGACAGGCTGCGCGCGCCGGGAAGCACGGCGGTCCGCGCGGCGAGGAACTCGACGGTCGCGGCGGGGATATTCTCGAACTCGTAGGTGATGACGTCGACGGCAGCGGCGAAATCGGCGAGCGCCGCGGCGTCGTCGTAGGGCGCGACGGTGCGGGCGGCGGCGACCGCGAACGCCGGGCTCTGCGGGTCGGGGCAGTAGATGTGGCAGGAGAGGCCAAGCTCGGCCGCGGCGACCGCCAGCATGCGGCCGAGCTGGCCGCCGCCCAGAATGCCGACGGTCATGCCGGGCATCACCGAGGGTTCACCCATCGGCGGGGCGTTCGGCGACCGCTGCGCTCTGCTCGGCGCGCCAGGTCTCCAGTCGCGCCGCGACCGCGGCGTCGGCAGTGGCCAGGATGGCGGTGGCCAGCAGCGCGGCGTTGATCGCCCCGGCGCGGCCGATGGCGAGCGTCCCGACGGGCACGCCGGCCGGCATCTGGACGATGGAGTAGAGGCTGTCCTGGCCGCCCAGCGCCTTGGTCTCGATCGGCACGCCGAGCACCGGCAGGGCGGTGAGCGAGGCGACCATGCCGGGAAGATGCGCGGCCCCGCCGGCGGCGGCGATGATCACCTTGTAGCCGGCGGCCTTGGCGCCCTTGGCGAAGGCGACCATGCGCTCGGGCGTGCGGTGGGCGGAGACGATGCGGTCGTCGTGGGCGACGCCGAGCGCGTCGAGCGTGCGCGCGGCCTCGCACAGCACCGCCCAGTCGGACTGGCTGCCCATGATGATGGCAACCGGAGGGGAGGGGGCGGCCATGTGATCCTGTTCCGGCCCGCGGGGCACGTTGCTGAGGCGGCGGATTATAGGCGCGGGGCCCTTGACCGCAAGAAGCCGGGGATCAGGCGATGATGTCGGGCAGACGGCGGTCTTCCAGCGCGGCGATGCGGTCTTTCAGGGCGAGCTTGCGCTTCTTCATGCGCTGGATGCGGATGGTGTCGATGGCGCCCAACTCGATGATCGCGGCGATCTCCTGATCGAGGTTGCGGTGCTCCTGGCGCAGCTCGGCAAGCTCGCGCCGGATTTCACGCTCCTCTTCGTCCGTCAGGCGGCGGTCCCGGGTGTTCATCGTCGTCTTCGGCCCATCGGAATCGGGTCGTCACGCCCGCGCCCGACCGGTGCGAAGCTACCACAGATCGTCGGCCGCCGCGCCCACTCGCGGCGCGAGGTCTTGATCACCGACGGTCCCGGCCCCAGATGCCAAAGTGTGCCGTTGCGATGTGCAAAGTGAGTGTTTGTGCAGTGCACAAGACAGCGGCCGCAGTTCACAGTCTGACGATCCTGTGTCAAACTCACGTCGTCGGATTGATAGTCAACAGGAGGCTTTAACTGATGGCTATGGAATCGCATCTGGCCGAGCTCGAACGCCGTCACCAGATGCTCGAGAAGGAGCTTGAGGAAGCGCTGGCCCATCCGGGCGTCGATTCGCTGGAACTGCGCGAGCTCAAGCGCAAGAAGCTTCACGTAAAGGACGAGATTGCCCGCCTGACCGGCGAGCATCTGCACTAGCCGAGAGGACCTTCGGCATCATAGCGGTCACGGACCGCAAGGGATTCGGCAGCGGGGCGCTGACGAACGGGTTTTGCGAGCGGCGCCTCGCGGTCGACCGAACCGCTGCGCAGGCGTTTTCCCCAACAAATTAAAATAACTTCGATGCACGCAGGCGCTGCGCGCCCGCGTTCGCCGGTTTTGCGGCATTCGGCCGCGCTCGCATGCGCCGGCCGCGGTCATTTGCTGATTTCGTCGTTCTCGAACAGGGTCTCGTTGTCGCCAGTGCCGCAGCGCTGGATGCGGTCGTAGATGTGCTGGTATTTCGCCAGCGTGCGGTCGATGCGCTCGGCGGTGGCCTTGGCCTCGTCCGCCTTTCCGGCGATGCATTGCGCCATGGCGAGCGCCGAATTGTAGCGCGGCAGCGAGGCGAAATCGGCGCTGCGAATCGCCCGCGCGGTTTCCAGAATCAGGATCGTCTGGTCGTCGCTGGCATGCCTGCGGACCGCTGTGCGGAAGGCGCGGTCCTCGCCCCAGAACAGGCCGAACATGCCGGCGCCATAGGCGCGCTCGGTGGATGTGTCGTCGTGGAGCGGCGCCGTGGCGATGCCGTCGAGCACACTGAGGAAGGTCGTGGCGGCGGTGTCGTACCAGTCGGCGGCCGCCGCACACGCTGGCGACGCGGATGCGGCACAGCGTGGCGACAGGCGCAGATAGTGTGCGGCGAAGGCGAGCGCCTCGGCGCCGCGCCGGCGGCGCTCGACCTGCCGCGATACGGGAAGCGTTGCCGCCTGCGGCGAGGCGGCGAGCAGTTCGTGGCTGAGCTGACCGTGGAGAATCGCCTGCTGGAAGGTGAGCTTGTACTGGTCGAAGACGTCCGACAGGGCTTCGACGCCGTAGGCGAGGTCGGTGATGCCGCTGCGGTCGCCGCACGACACCTCGATGGACCGGGCAAGGCAGCGGCCGGCCTCGGCGAGCATCGTGCCCTCCGGCCGCGAGGTGTCGTTGCCGTAGGACCAGGCGAGATAGCGATAGCCCATGGGGACGCCGGGCTCGGCCCTCAAGGCCGCGACGATCAGGCTGCGGCCGGCGTCGCGCATCTGGCCGACGTTCGACATGATCGCACCGGCGTCGAACTGCTCGCGGGCGGGGGTGCCGCTCCTGAATTCGGCCTGGAAATCCGGGTTGGGCGCGAAACCGTCGCAACCGAAGGCGCGCGGCGGGTTGTCGACCAGGGTTGCCGGGTCGGCGGCCGGCGCCAGGCCCTGGCAGATGCCGGTCTGCGCCGCCGCGACAGGATCGACGCCAGCGTCGATGGCCGCGGCGCGTTCGCCAAGCTGCCTGGCGAAGGCATCGTCGTCGCCGAGCACCATGTGCCCGGTCGGCGTGGTGGGGATGGAGATGGCGTCGCGGGCGGCAAGCACCTTGACGGCGTCGATCAGTCCTTCCAGCCGCAACTGGTTCTGGTAGCTGAAATAGCCGTAGGTGCCGCCGGCAAAGACGATCAGCAACGCCGCTGCGATGCCGACATTGCGCCAGCGGCGCCACGCGGCGAAGGCGCGCGAGCGGGCGAAGAAGCGGACGAGATAGGCGAACAGGCTGTCGGCGTCGGTCGCCAGCGGCTTGCCGTCGGGGATGCGCGGCAGCGTATAGGCGTTCGATTCGAGATAGCGTTCCGCCCAGGCGGCCGTCGGCCGGGCGCGGGTGAACCAGTCGTTGCAGCGGCGGAAGCGCTCGCCGGTGAGCAGGTCGTGGCCGGTGAGTGCCGGGAAGGCGCCGTGTCCGGCGGGATCGGCCTCGTAGCTGTAGGCGTCGCGCACGAATTCGCGCAAATGGTCGCGCGAGCGCTGCTCGTCCATCAGCCAGGTGTTGCGCAGCCGGCCCCATGTGCGCAGCACGCATTCGTGGGTGACGTCGATGTTGGTGCCGGGCGCCAGCGGGGTGCCCGGCGGCGGGCGCAGATACCCTTCGGCGCGGAACACCTCGACGATCGCAGCGAGGTCGGCCTCGCCGAGGTCGACGATCTTCTGCAGGCTCTTGAACGGCACCGCGCGGCGGATGTCGTGTCCCTGGCTGTCGATGTCGGTGAGGGCGCAGAAGAGCGCCGGCGCCGCCCGCCGCAGGCGCTCCGGCAGCGCCTGGTAGAAGCGGTCCATGCGGTCGGAGAGGAACCGGCGGAGCGCGGTGCGGCTGTCGGACCGGGCGCCGGAATCGCCGCCGAAGAGAGCGTGCATGCCGGCCAGGGTGAGCACGATGCGCTCGCCCTCCGGGGTTTCGGCGGCGGTTTCAGCGTAGAGGAATTTCAGCGCGTGCTGCATCAGCGGCAGCTTGTCCTCCTCGCGCTCGAGGCTGTTGAGGAGCCAGGTCGACAGGGCCGGTTCGACCGTGCCGCCGAAGAGCATGACCGGGCCCTCGATCGCCTCCTTGATCTGGAAGCGGTCAAGCGTGGGGGTGAGAAACTGGCCGGTGTTGACGGCGTCGGTCAGGCCCGGATAGCGCGAGCACTTGTCGAGCTCGTCGGTGCGGATGGTGATGGCGACGTAGACCTTCTTCTTCGCGGCGGCGGCGGCGAGAAGCACGTCGACGAAGGTCACTGCCTCGTCGGGCTCGTCGAGGGCGTAGCGGAAGAGCTCCTCGAACTGGTCGACGAGCAGCAGCACCGGCCGGTCGACCGCATCGCTGACCATCGACAGGACCTCGTTGAGGTCGTGGGCGTGACGCTCGATATGGTCGGCGACGAGCCGGCGGAGGCTGGCCTTGCGCTCGGCCAGCGCGGCCCCGTCGCCGATCCCGGCGCGGCCGGCGATGGCGCCGGCAAGAGTGTCGAGCAGGTCGCCCAGCGGGCGGTTGCCGGGATGGAAATCGCAAAAGATCCAGTCGGAGCCTTCGCCCTTGAGGAAGCCGGCTTCCAGCGCGTTCTGCAGGCCGGTGCGGGCAAGCGAGGACTTGCCGCAGCCGGAGCTGCCGGTCACGCACAGGAAGTGCGTCGCCGCCAGCTTCTCGACCATGCCGGCGACATGATCGTCACGGCCGAAGAAGATGTCGCTCTCGTCCTTATGGAATGAGCGCAGGCCCGGATAGGGTTCACGGCTGAACATGGCGGCTGCGCCGGTCAGCTCGACGGCCGTTGGGCTGCGGGGATGCCCAGTTTCTCCAGGAAGGCCGACAGCGCGGCAGGATCGACACCGTCCTTGACCGGCACCACCGAGACGTCCGGTCCGGTGGGGCAGGGCGGTGCCGTCGGCGGCGGCGGCGCGGCATCGCCGATCGCCTTTTTCGGCGGCACGCCGTCGGGCCCGACGAAGCGGCGGAAGAGGCCGAGATGGGCGCGAGTCCGGTTCCAGCCGGCCTTGCTGCCGCCCCACACGAAGATGACGGCGTCGTTGGCGAGCGCCAGGTTGCGCAGGAACTCGGTGTCGGGCTCGTAGTCGACATTGTCGACGCCGACGTAGTTCTGCAGGGCTTCGCTGAGGGCCTGCTGAAAGGCCGCGTCTTCGGGAGCGGCGTCGATGGCGATGCTCTTGATGACCGGCGGCGCCGGGGCGTCGCCGGCGTCGCCGGGGGGAGCGGCCTCGGCGGCAGCGGCGGCGCGGGCCTCGCGCTTCTGGCCGGCGGCAACCATGGCGAAGGTGCGAGCGATCTCCTTCTCGGCGAAGGTCTCGAATTCCTCAAAGCTGAGGATGTGCGGCGCGACGCGCTGCAGAAAGGCGACATAGTCGGCGTCGGCCTTGCCGGGGTCGAAGGAGCGGCTCTGCCAGAGCAGCGTCGGCCGCCGGGCGGCCATTGCCGCCTCGCATTGCAGCCGGGCGAGCCGGGTGCCGTCGGCATCGGGCACAGCGCGGCCCGGCGTGCCGCCGAAGAGCTGAAGGTAGAGGTCGCACTCGGCGATCACCTTGCGGACGTGCTCGGGGACGGCGGCATAGTCGGCGGCGGCCATGTCGGCCTGTTCGTTCGGCATGTAGACCGTGTACCCGGCCTTGCGCAGGCGCATGAGCAGGCGATTGGCCTGGTCGCGGACATCGGGCGTCGGCAGCGCCAGAAAGGCATAGGGGCTGGTCAGCGGCTTCTCCGGGAAGATGCCGATTTCCTGACGCTCCTTGAGCAGTTCTACGCCGCGGCTCTTGACGCCGCCGACGAGCTGCTCGAGCGCGTCGTAATATTCCTTGCGGCCCTTGGTGGCTTCGTTGGGCAGCGGGTAGCCGAACAGCGTCGGATTGGCCTCGCCCTCGACGCGGCCCCAGAACGACACCCGGAGCAACTTGTCGATGCGCGCCTTCTCGGCGGTGAGCAGGTGGTCGAGCGAGTCCCACACGTTCTCGAGCTCGACGATGAAGAACGGCTTCTTGCTTTCGAGCAGGCGGTTGAACTCGTCGCAGCAGCTCTCCGAAACGCAATAGCTCATCGACAGGAAGGCGACGCCGATATCGCATTCGTCGAGGGCGGTGTTGAGGCGCTCGTCGATCTCGTCGGAGATCTGCAGGATGTTGTCGCGATCGCGCAGGATCTTGAAGAAGAGACGGCTGTCGGTGGCGCGGATATCCTGCGCCATCTCCTGCACGATGAAGCCGGCGCGGCTGTACTTGTAGCCATAGCGATTGACGAAATCGTTGTGGCTGTAGCTGATGAAGATCTTGACCTTGCTCGCCACCGCATCCCCCGTCGGGCTATCCGCAGGCCTGTCGATCGGCCGCAGATTGGCCCTGCCGGCAGGGCACGTCAACAAGCGGCGCCGCTCAGCCGGGCGCGGTCAGGCCTTCCCAGACCAGATAGACGCCGACGACGAAGATGAGAACGTAGACGGCGCGGTAGAACAGGGTGGCGTCCATCCGCCTGACCAGCCAGACGCCCAGAACCGTCGCCGGAATTGAAATCGGCAGGAGCACCGCCGAGGTCTCCAGGTTGGTCGTATCGAACTGGCCGAGGAGGAAATAGGGGATGAGCTTCACCGTATTAACCACGGCAAACATAATCACCGAGGTGCCGGCGAAGAGCCGCGGTTCGAGGCGCAGCGGCACCGTGTACATCTGGAAGGGCGGTCCGCCGGCGTGGCTGACGAAGCTGGTGAAACCGGTAACGGCGCCCCAGAAGCTGCCGCTGACGATGTTGTGTCCGTGCGGGTGATGGCTGAGGCGATGGCGGAACCAGTAGTTGAGGGCGAAGAGGACCGAGATGGCGCCGACGATGA
The DNA here is from genome assembly GCA_963784605.1 of uncultured Alphaproteobacteria bacterium. Classification (GTDB taxonomy): domain Bacteria; phylum Pseudomonadota; class Alphaproteobacteria; order Rhizobiales; family Kaistiaceae; genus CAVSRC01. The sequence continues at coordinate 222,348 of CAWARW010000020.1, read as the reverse complement.
GACGGATCTCGTGCTCGGTCACCCAGGCGGCGGTCCACCAGCCGATGACGATTCCGACCATGGCGCCGGGCAGCATGATCAACAGCGTCCGGGTGTCGTAGATGCCCCAATAGGAGACCACCGCGACCATGTCGCTGAGCACCAGGATGGGCAGCACGATGGCCGCCGCCTGCACCGGCGAGATGACCAGCGCCAGGATCGGCACGGTGAGCAGGCCCATCGCCGTGAAGCCGCCCTTGGACAGGCCAAGGATGATCATCGCCGGAATCGCGGCGACGTAGAACCATGGATCGGAAATCATCGGAGGAAGGCTTGGGTTGGGTGAGTTCGCGGGCGGCGCCGCTCGGCGACTTTATGCTTCAATCCGCCGCCGTACAACCGTGGACACCGCCGGTGGCTTTGGCTAACGCTGGGCGCCGATCACGCCAGCCAACGGAGGCACAATCCGATGCTCCTCGAGAACAAGGTCGCCATCGTCACCGGCGGCGCGCGCGGTATCGGCTACGCGGTTGCCCGGCGTTTCCTGGAAGACGGCGCTCGCGTGGTGATCGCCGACATCGACGAGGATGCCGGGTCGCGGGCGGTGCAGGAGCTGGGTGAATACGGCGCGGTGCGTTTCGTCGCCTGCGACGTCGGCGAGCGGCTCGACGTCCACAACCTGGTGGCGGCAACGGTCGATGCGTTCGGCAGCGTCGACGCCCTGGTCAACAATGCCGGCGTGCTCGTCGCCAGCGAGTTTCTCGACCTCGACGAGGCGGTCTTCGACCGGGTGATCCGCACCAACCTCAAGGGCGCCTTCCTGTGCGGCCAGGCGGTGGCGCGGACGATGGTCGAACACGTCGCGGCGGGCGGGGCGCCCGGGGCGATCGTCAACATGTCGTCGGTCAATGCGGTCCTCGCCATCACCAACCAGGTGCCCTACACGGTGTCCAAGGGCGGCATCAACCAGCTCACCAAGGTGATGGCCCTGGCGCTCGCCCCGCACGGCATCCGGGTCAACGCCATCGGGCCCGGCTCGATCATGACCGACATGCTGGTGAGCGCCATGGACGATCCGGAAGCGCGCAAGCGCATCCTGTCGCGCACCCCGCTCGGCCGCGTCGGCGAGCCGTCGGAGATCGCGTCGATCGCCGCGTTCCTCGTCTCCGCCGACGCCAGCTACATCACCGGGCAGACCATCTATGCCGACGGTGGCCGGCTGCCGCTGAACTACACCGTTCCGGTGAAGAGCCCGAGCCCGTCCTGAGCCGTCGATGGACATCGTCACGCTCGATCGCGTCGATTTCGGCTACCGCCAGCGGACATGGCCGTTCGCCGAGGCCCGCCGGGCGGAGATCGCCGACCATTTTCGCGAGGTCCAGGCGGCCCAGCCGGCCCTGTGGAACGGGCGCGTGCTGCTCGCCTACGAGCATGCGATCGCCGACCGCGTGATGACCGGCGCCTATCTCGAAACCGACTACGCCAGCTTCATCGCCTGGCGCGACTGGGGCTTCGCGGACCGCTTCGTGCGCGACGTGTTTCCGCAGGCGACGCTGGTGGCGGCGGACGGCGCTTTCCTGCTCGGCGTCATGGGTGCGCATACCGCCAACGCCGGCGATCTCTACTTCCCCTCGGGCATGCCGGACACCAGCGATATCGCCGGGGACCGGGTCGACCTCGATGGCAACCTGCGGCGCGAGCTTTGCGAGGAAACCGGGCTCGGCGCCGGCGACGTCACCCTCGAACCGGGCTGGACAGCCGTCTTCGACGGACCGCGCATTGCGCTCTTCCGGACCGTGCGCGCGGCCGAGCCGGCCGAAGCCTGCCGCCGGCGCATCCTTGCCAACTTTGCCTCGGTCGCCGAGCCCGAGCTTGCCGACATTCACATCGTGCGCTCGCCGGCGGACTACGTGCCCGGCATGACCGCCTACGTTACCGCCTACCTCGACGACGTCTTCCGCCGGCGCGGCTACTGACACAGGGCTGTCAGTGGGCCTTCGCTAGTCTCTGCGGGTGCCGCCGATGGGGCGGCCGCAAGCGGAGACACTGCCATGGGCATGATCGCGGAACACGACAACGTCGTGGTGTGGTTCGAGATACCGGCGGCCGATTTCGACCGCGCCGCAACCTTCTACGAGACGATCTTCGACACCAAGCTGAACCGGGAAACCTTCGGCGGGCCGACGATGGCGGTGTTCCCCTACGACCGGCCGAAGGTATCCGGCTGCGTCATGGAGGCGCCGGAGCGGGCCGGCAAGGACAGCGGCACGATCATCTATATCAACTGCACCGGCCATCTCGACGCGGTGGTCGGCCGGGTCGCGGCGGCCGGCGGCGAACTGCTCACCCCGCGCATCGACCTGCCGCCGGGCATGGGTGCCTACTTCCATATTCGCGACAGCGAGGGTAATCGCGTAGGGCTCCACGCTGCGTCGTGAGGAACGGCTCGATGCGCCGCGCCGACCGCCTGTTCGAGATCATCCAGCAGCTGCGCGGCGACCGTCTGGTCACCGCGCAGACGCTTGCCGGCAAGCTGGAGGTGTCGGTGCGCACGGTCTACCGCGACATCCGCGACCTGCAGGCCTCGGGTGTTCCGATCGACGGCGCGGCGGGCGTCGGCTACCTGCTGCGGCCGGGCTACCAGTTGCCGCCGATGATGTTCCTGCCGGCCGAGATCGAGGCACTGATCGTCGGCGCCCGCATGGTCAAGGCATGGGCCGGCCGGCGCATCTCCGATGCGGCGGCGGAGGCGCTGGTCAAGATCGCCGCGGTGGTGCCGGAGGAGCGCATGCGCGCCGCGCAGCGGGTGCCGGTGTTTGCCCTCGGCACGCGCCTGCAGGATAGCGAGCGCGACAATCTCGACGCCTTCGGCAAGGCCATCGACGGGCGGCTGAAGGTGCGCTTCGCCTATCGCGACGTGGAGGGCAGCGCGACGCGGCGCACGGTGCGGCCGCTGGCGCTGCACTTCTGGGGGCAGGTGTGGACGCTCGCCGCCTGGTGCGAGCTGCGCGACGACTTTCGCACCTTCCGCGTCGACCGCACCGAGCGGCCGGAGGTGAGCGGCGAGCGCTTCGAGCGCGAGGCCGGCAAGACGCTGGAGGACTATCTCGCCCGCATCACCCGGGCGCCGTGAAGCGGCCTACTGCTCGTCGTCGTCGTCGGCCGGCGCGGTCATCGACTTGAGCTTGGCGAAGACGGCATCGGCCTGGCGCTCTTCGTCGGCCGGGGTGTCCTTGGCGGCGGCAGCCTCGGCGAGGGCCGCGGCGGCGGTGGTCTCGCTTGCCGGCAGCAGCGTGGCGCCCTCGGCGGCGGCTTCCTGGGGCGGCGCGTTCTTGGCGGCCTTCTCGACCTCGAAGTCGAGGTCGATCTGCGAGCACAGGCCCAGCGTCACCGGGTCCAGGGGCTGCAGGTTGTTGGCGTTCCAGTGGGTGCGGCTGCGGATCGAACTCGATGGTCGGCTTGGTGGTGCCGACCAGACGCATGATCGCCGCGTCCTTCAGTTCGGGATGGTTGCGCAGCAGCCAGAGGACGGCGTTCGGCCGGTCCTGGCGGCGCGACACCGGCGTATAGCGCGGGCCCTTGCGCTTGGCGACCGGGGCGCGGACCTTCTGCTGCACCAGCCCCAGACGCACGGACGGATCGGCCTCGGCGCGCTGGATGGCCTCGCGGCTCAACTGGCCGGTGAGGATCGGGTCGAGCCCCTTGATCGACTGGGCCGATTCGCCGTCGGCGATCGCCTGCACCTCGAGCGGGTGCAGCTTGCAGAAATCGGCGATCTGCTCGAAGGACAAGGCGGTGTTCTCGACCAGCCAGACGGCGGTCGCCTTGGGCATCAGGGGGACGGCTGTTGTCATGTGGTTCTCCCGGTCGTTCCGCCGGAATTCTGCCGGCGAACCGTTTCCTCGTACAAAGATTGAGGGAAGTGCGCTCTATATAGGGCCTCGACCGGGCCGACGCAAACCGCTTGTCGGGGCGCGCCCGGCAGGTTCCCGCGCCGCCGGCGGATGCACGGGCGGACGGGCGGATATCACCCGGTGGTCAGCACGATCTTGCCGACGTGCTGCGAGGCTTCCATGCGCGCCTGGGCCTTGGCCGCCTCGGCCAGCGGGAAGGTCGAGTCGATCACCGGCGCCACCGTGCGGGCGGCGAGCAGCGGCCAGACGTTCTTGAACAGCGCCTCGGCGACCGCCGCCTTGAAGGCGACCGGGCGATGGCGGAGCGTCGAGCCGGTGTGGGTCAGCCGCTTGACCAGCAGCAGGCCGAGGGGCACTTCGGCCGTGTTGCCGTGCTGGATGCCGATCTGCACGATGCGGCCGTCCTCGGCGGCGGCGGCATAGTTGCGGGCGACGTAGTCGCCGCCGATCAGGTCGATGATGACGTCGGCGCCATGCCCGCCGGTGATCGCGCCGACGCGGGCGACGAAATCCTCGGTGCGGTAGTCGATCGCGGCATCGGCGCCGAGTGCGCGGCAGGCGGCGCACTTGTCGGCGCTGCCGGCCGTGGCGATGACGCGGGCGCCGAAGGCCTTGGCAAGCTGGATCGCCACCGTGCCGATGCCCGAGGTGCCGCCGTGGACGAGCAGCGTCTCGCCGGCCACGAGGCGGCCGCGGTCGAAGAGGTTGGGCCAGACGGTGAAGAAGGTCTCGGGGATCGCCGCTGCCTCGACCAGCGAGAAGCCATCGGGAACGGGAAGCGCATTGCTTTCGTGGACGCAGCAATATTCGCCATAGCCGCCGCCGGGGACGAGCGCGGTGACCGCATCGCCGAGCCGGTAGCGCGCCGCGCCGGGACCCAGTGCCGCGACCTCGCCGGCGATCTCGAGGCCGGGAATATCGGCCGGGGCGCCGGCCGGCGCCGGATGATGGCCGAGCCGCTGCAGCACGTCCGGCCGGTTGACGCCGGCCGCGCGCACACGCACGAGAATCTGCTGTTCCCCGGGCACCGGCAGCGGGCGGGTGACCACGGCGAGCTTGTCGAGGCCGCCGGGTCCGGTGATGGCGGCGGCAGTCATCGTTTGGGGAAGCGTCGGCATGGCGTCCTGTTCGCTCGCGTTCGTTGGTCCGCGTCCTAGCGGGTGCCGGAGGCGCTGACAATCGCGGCTTGGTAAATTAGGCTCGGCGGCCGGAGAGAGAAGACGCCATGCCGATCAGCGACGAGGAAGACGCCCCCAAGAAGAAGCTGAAGCACGAGGTCGGCGAGGACCTGTCGGCCCTGTCGCTTGACGAGCTGGCCGAGCGCATCGCGCTGCTCACGGACGAGATCGCCCGCATCGAGGCGGCGATCGCGGCCAAGCGGGCGAGCGCCGACGTGGCGGCCTCCTTCTTCAAGCGCTGAAAAAGGGCCGGGAACCCTCCCGTTTTGGCACGACGGCACGGCTTCCTGCGCCGCTTTGCGGACAATCGGTGTGCCGTTGTTAACCATTCCTTAGGCTTTACGGAGTTTAACTGAAGGCCGTCCAGTCATCTGGACCGAGTGGCTCCTGTCCACTCTTGACGCCTCCCTGTCAAAAAAACTCCCAAGAGCCGCCTCGTGCGGCTCTTTTTTCTTGCGGTCCTTTTCAAGCCTTGCCCGTCCCCTCCGGGAGTGAGAAGACTCACGACGGAACGGGACTTGCTGGAACCATCCTCACGGTTTCGGTTCGGGACGGTGACGTGGGAGGCGACCGCTTCAGGCGGGGCACAGGCGATGGACAACAGGAATTCGGCCGGGCGGGGCGCAAGCGAACCCGTCGCCTTCGGGCGCCGGCTTGCCGGCTCGGAGGCCTTCAAGGTGATGTTCCGCGAAGGCATGGGGCTGGTCGAGGAGACGGCAAGCTATCTCGATCGCGAGGGGCGCCGGGAATCCAAGCGCCTGTCGCGGGCGGGCTCGCTGTCCTATGCGGCCGAATCCATGCGGCTGACCACGCGGCTGATGCAACTGGCCTCCTGGCTGCTGTTGCAGCGGGCGGTGAACGAGGGCGACATCAGCGCCGAACAGGCCCGCCACGAACGCGCCAAGGTCAAGCTCGGCGGCGTGTCCTCGTCGACCGACGGAACCGGCTGGGACGACCTGCCGGTGCACCTGAAAGAGCTGATCGACCGGTCGCTGCGCCTTCAGGAAAGGGTGATCCGCCTGGACGCGGCGCTCCGCCAGGAGCCGGAGGCGAGCGCCGGGGACAACCAGGTGGCGCGCGACCTGGGCCGCATCGCCGAAGCCTTCGCCGGGCGCAAATAGGGCCGCGACAGGCACCCCGAAAAGCAAAGCCCCGGCCGGAGCCGGGGCTGACGTCCTGCCAGGCTTGTTCGTCCCGGGCTCAGTTGTCGCCGCCCATCAGGCCCTTGTAGCGCGACTTGAAGCGCGACACGCGGCCGCCGCGGTCGACCAGGTGCTGGGTCCCGCCGGTCCACGCCGGATGGGTCTTGGAGTTGATGTCGAGATGCAGCGTTGCGCCGGCCTCGCCATAGGTCGAGCGGGTCACGTATTCGGTCCCGTCGGTCATGACCACCTTGATGTCGTGGTAGTCGGGATGGATGTCTTTCTTCATGGCCTGTAGCCTCGGATGTCTCGGGGGCGCCGGCCGCGGCCGCCGCGTGTTGCGGCGGGTATAGCGGAGCCGCCGGGACGGGGCAAGACCGCCGGCAAGCCCGGGCAGGGAACCGCCCGGGAGCCCCGCCCTAGCGCTCGGTCAGCTTCAGCTCGATGCGCCGGTTCTTGGCGTAAACGTCCGGCGTGTCGCCCTCTTCGAGCGGCTGGAACTCGCCATAGCCGGCGGCGACCAGGCGTTCCGCCGGGATGCCCTGGGAGATGAAGAACTCGACCACCGAGATGGCGCGGGCGGCCGACAGCTCCCAGTTGGACTTGAAGCGCCCGCCGCCGCTGATCGGCTGCTTGTCGGTGTGGCCGTTGATCTGCAGCACCCAGGGGATGTCGTCGGGGATCTCCTTGATCAGATCGGAGATGGCGCCGGCCACCTTGTCGAGTTCGACCTTGCCCTGGTCGTTGATATCGGCCGACCCGGTGGCGAAGAGGACCTCCGACTGGAAGACGAAGCGGTCGCCGACGATACGGATGTCGGGACGGTCGCCGAGGATCTGGCGCAGGCGGCCGAAGAAGTCGGAGCGGTAGCGCGACAGCTCCTGGACGCGCTGGGCAAGCGCCACATTCAGCCGGCGGCCGAGATCGGCGATCTGCGTCTGGCTGTCCTTGTCCTTCTGCTCGGAGGCGTCGAGGGCGCCCTCCAGCGCGGCGATCTGGTTGCGCAGCGCGGCGATCTGCTGGTTGAGCAGTTCGACCTGGGACAGTGCCCGCTGGCTGACCTGCTTCTCGTTGTCGAGATCGGTGTTGAGGGCGGCGATCTTGGTATCGGCGGCCGACGAGGCGCCGGCCTGGTTGTCGAGCAGGTTGCGCAGCCGGTCGCGCTCGCTGGTGGTCGCCGACAGGCTCGCCTGAAGCGCCGCCAGCGTATCGGAGGCATCGCTGCTCTTCGCCTTTTCCAACGCCAGCATCTCGGTCAACTGGGAGATCTGGGCGTTGAGGCGCTGGAGCACGGTGTCCTTGCCGGTGATCTCGCGGCTGAGCAGGAACTGGACCAGCGCAAAGATCGACAGCAGGAAGATGAAGACCAGCAGCAGGTTGGTCAGAACGTCGACGAAGCTCGGCCAATATTCGGCGCGGGCGACCATGCGGCGGGCACGGGCCAAGGACTATTCTCCGGGAGCTGGCGTCTGCAGCGCGCGGGCGATCGTCTCGAGCAGCGTCTGGACTTCTTGCTGCTGCTTGGACTGGGTCTCGACCCAGCTCCTGACCACCTGCTGCTCGCTACGCATGTGTTGCACAAGCCCCTGAATGCCCTCTGCAAGATTCGCCATGGCGGTGGTAGCGCGGGTCGTGCCGCTGGCGGCCGCCGACGAATGCTCGCCGACGCGGTCCTCGTGAATGGTGCGGGTCAGCCGCTCGATGGCGACGCGCAGGTCCTCGGCGGTGGTGGCGCCGCCGCGGTCGAGGCTGTCGGGATCGAGATCGGTGACCGTCGACAGCCAGTCCTCGAGGTCGTTGTAGAACATGCTCTGCGCCTGGCCGGCCTGAAGGTCGAGGAAGCCGAGCACCAGCGATCCGGCGAGGCCGAACAGCGAGGACGAAAAGGCGGTGCCCATGCCGTTCAGCGGCGCGGCGAGACCGGCCTTGAGGTCCTCGAAGATGACGCCGGTATTGGACGAGGAGACGTCGAGGCCGCGGATGGTGTCGGCGACCGCGCTGACCGTCTGCAACAGGCCCCAGAAGGTCCCGAGCAGGCCGAGGAAGATCAGCAGGCTGGTCAGGTAGCGGCCCATGTCGCGGTCCTCGTCGAGCCGCATCTGGATCGAATTCGAGGATGGACCGCATCGTCTGGGTGGAAATCGCCATGCGACCGATGCGGTCGCCGAGGAGCGTGGCCATCGGCGCCAGCAGGATCGGCGGACGGTCGACCTCGATGCCGGGCTCGGCAACGCGGAAGGTGTTGACCCAGCGGATTTCCGGAAACAGGCGGACGATCTGGCGGAAGGCAAGGCCGATGCCGATGAACAGCACCACGATGATGACGCTGTTCAGGGCCGGATTGGCGGTGTAGGCGGCGATGACCTGCCGATAGAGGGCGAGCGTGATGAAGGCGGCGATGATCAGAAATATGGTCATGCGCCACAGGTAAACCTGCGGGCTGGCTAGCTTATAAGGGTCGTATTCGCGCGTCCGGGCTCTACGGAAAAAACGCAAGATCGGTGCCTCTTCTGCTTGGCACGAGTTTTAGCGTGATTTGTGACCCCAGAGAAACGGCAAAATCGCGGCGGACCGCGAAAAACCGGCCCGGCTGTGATCAAGCGGTGGTGCGGGCGGCGGCGATGTTGTCGATGAGGGCGGCGTGGACGGGCTCGTTGCCGGCGACCACCGAGCCGCTGCCGAACATGTCGTTCTTGCCGGCGGCGTCGGTGACGGTGCCGCCCGCTTCGCGGACCAGCACGATGCCGGCGGCCAGATCCCACGCCTTGACGCCGCGCTCCCAGTAGCCGTCGAAGCGGCCGGAGGCGACCCAGGCGAGGTCGGTCGCCGCCGATCCCGAACGGCGCAATCCCGCCACTTTCGGCATGATCGTGCTGATCTCGGCAAAGACGTTCTCGTGGCTCCTGCGGCTGATCCCCGGCAGGCCGGTGGAGATGACGCAGTCGGCGAGATTGCGCCGCGCCGCGACGCGCAGCCGGCGATCGTTGAGGAAGGCGCCGCTGCCTTTTTCGGCGACATAGAGCTCGTTGAGGATCGGATTGAAGATCACCCCGGCGACCAGCTGACCGTCGCGTTCCAGCGCCAGCGAGACGGCGAACACGGGAATGCCATGCAGGAAGTTGGTGGTGCCGTCGAGCGGGTCGATGATCCAGCGGTGGCTGTCGTCGCTGCCGGCGATGACGCCGGTTTCCTCGGTGAGGAAGCCGTAGGCCGGCCGCGCCTTGCGCAGCTCGGCGATCAGCACCTCGTCGGCGCGACGGTCGGCGGCGGAGACGAAATCGCCGGGTCCCTTGAGCGAGACCTGCAGGTTCTCGACCTCGCCGAAATCGCGGGCGAGGCCGCGGCCGGCCTTGAGCACGGCCTGGACCATGACGTTGAGGAGGGCGGTGCGGGCCATGTCGGGGAGATTCCGGTTGGGAGGGCGCGCCTCTCGCACCACACTTCACGGCCGGCTTCAAGAGGCAATGTGTTGCAGATCAGTCCGCCGGCCAGCGCTCGGCGGCGGCAACGGCCTGCTGGCGCTGGTCGGGCGTCAGGCCGGCGACGAAATTGTCGAGGAATGCATCGGTCTTTCCGGCGCGGCTGGCGAGGAAATGGTACTTGGCGGCCTCGACCGGATCGGCCGGGGTGCCGGTGCCGGTGGCCAGGATGCGCGCCAGCCGGTTCTGGGCGATCGCGTTGCCGAGATTGGCGGCACGGCGGAACCAGACCACGGCGGCCGCCTCGTCCTTGGCGACGCCGATGCCGTTGAACAGGCGGATGGCGTATTCGACCTCGGCGGGAATGTGGTTCTGACGGGCGGCGGCGGCGAGCAGCTCGGTGCCGTGCTGCTTGTCCTCGGCGACGCCGTCGCCGTGATCGTAGAGCTGGGAGAGGACGTATTCGGCGTCGGCATTGTCGGCGGCGGCGGCGCGCTCCAGCAAGGCGGCGGCGCGCTTCATGTCGTGCGGACGCGCCGTGCCCTCGATGTAAAGGAGGGCGAGATTGTACATGGCGCTGACCTGGCCATGGGCGGCGGCGCCCTCGAAATAGTCCGCCGCCTTGTTGCGGTCGGGCGGCACCCCGCGGCCTTCGAGATACATGTTGCCGAGCGCGAACTCGGCCTGGGGGTCGCCGCCGCTGGCGGCGCGGCTGTACCATTGCGCCGCCTGGGCAAAATCCCGCGCCACGCCGTAGCCGCCCTCGTAGAGCACGCCGAGCAGGGTCTGGGCGGCGGTATCGCCGGCCTCGGCGCGGGGCAGGGCGATCTGGCGGGCGGAGATGTAAAGGCCGCGCTGGAAGGCGCCGTAGGCGAGGTCGGGCTGGCCGTCGTCGGCGGCAGCGGGCGGAGCGGCGGGGGCGGCTGCCGCATCGGGCGGCGGCGGTGGCGCCGGCAGTAAACCGGGCAGGGGACCCGTGGCGTCGGGCAGGGGACCCGTGGCGTCGGGTGCGGGGGCCATCGTGTCGGCCGGCTGGCCGGTGGTGAGCCCGGCTGCTGGCTGCGGCGCGGCCGCCGGCGCCATGCCGGCGACGTCCGGACGCGCGGTCGGTACGGGCGGAACCTTGTGCTCGGGCTCGGCGGTGACGGTCGGGGCGGCCTTGGCCGGGGCCGCCGTCGAAGGCGCGGCGGGCCTGGCCGGCGCCGCTGGCAGCGCGGGAACCAGCGGAACCGGATCGGCGGCCGGTGGCGGCGACGATGCCGCGTCCGCCGGCGGGGTGAGCACCATGGGACCGTTTTCCGCCGATGTCTGGGCCAGCGCCGGCAGCGCGGCGAGGCAGAGCGCGGCGGTGGCGGCGAGGAGGCGCTTCATACGGCTGCCCCGCCGCCGCTCCCCGCCAGGCGGTCGCACGCTTCGGCGACGGCGGCGCGGGGGCCGCGGGGATCGTCCCAGACGGCGTGGCACAGCGCTACGAACTCGATGCCCTCGCGGACCGCCTCGTCGACGGAGGCGAGCGTGCGGCCGCCCATGACGACCGCCGGGATGACGGTGACCGACGACCACCAGCCGGCGAGGTCGAGCGCCTTGGGGAAGATGCCGTCGTCGCTGTCGCCGTCGAGGCGGCCGAAGAACAGGAAATCGGGCGAGGCATCGCCGGCGGCCATGGCCCCGTGGCGGGAGGTGACGCCGGCGGCGCCGACCATGCGCTTCCGTCCCATGGCGGTGACGGCGGCGGCGACATCGGCGGGCCCGCTGTCGACGAGCACGCCGTCGGCATGGGTGCGGCCGACGACGCGTGTGTCGCCATGAATGACGGCGGCAACGTCGGCCTGCTGGGCCAGGGGCACGAGCGCCTCGGCCACCCGCTGCAGGCGGGCCGGATCGGCGGGATGGGCCGCGATGATCAGCGAGGCGACGTCGCCGCCCGACAGCGCCTCGGCCACAAGGGGAGCGAAGGTTCCGGCGTCAACGCCGGCGGGGGCCACCAGACACAGGCGGCAACGGCTTGCGGTCTCGTTCGCCATGGCACAGGCCCCAGGTCGCCCCCGGGCTGCCCTCCGCCTCGTTCGATCGAATCCCGGCCCCACATTGCGCAAGGCCGGGGATTCAATGCAACCGCATTCGGGTTTTTTGCGGGCTACGCGGCTTCTTTCTCGGCGGCGGCCGACCAGCGGCCCTTGGAGGCGAGGCTGTTCATGCGGGCACGGTGGGTGAAGGCCCGCTGACCAGCCGCGACGTTCTCCGGCTTGCCGCCCCACGCCTGGATCGCCGCCGCCTGCAGGGCACGGCCGTAGGAATAGGTCAGCGGCCACGGCAGACCGCCGATGGCGTTCATCAGCGACAGGTGCTCGGTCGCCGCCTCGTCCGACTGGCCGCCGGAGAGGAAGGCGATGCCGGCGATCTCTGCCGGTACGCGCGCCTTGAGCAGCTCGACGGTCTTCTCGGCGACCTCCTGGGCGGACGCCTGCTTCGGCGACTTCTGGCCGGCGATGACCATGTTGGGCTTCAGGATGGCGCCGGGCAGGCTGACGTTGGCGATCGCCAGCTCGGCGAACACCGCCTGCAGCACCTTGTCGGTGACCGCGTAGCAGGTGTCGATGTCGTGGGTCGCCACGGCACCGTCCATGAGCACTTCCGGCTCGACGATCGGCACGATCTTGGCTTCCTGGCAGAGCGCCGCATAGCGGGCCAGCGCATGGGCGTTGGCATGGATGCAGTTGTCGGTCGGAATGCCGGCGGCGATGTCGATCACGGCGCGCCACTTGGCGAAGCGGGCGCCCAGCTCATAGTACTCATTGAGGCGCTTGCGCAGGCCGTCGAGGCCTTCGGTGATCACCTCGCCGGGGGCGAGCGCCAGCGGCTTGGCGCCGTTGTCGACCTTGATGCCGGGGATCGCGCCGGCCGCCTGCATGATCTTGGTCAGCGGGGTGCCGTCCTTGGCCTTCTGGCGGATGGTCTCATCGTAGAGAATTACGCCGGAGATGTATTGGCTCATCGCCGGCTCGGCGCGGAACAGCAGCTCGCGGTAGTCGCGGCGGCTCTCCTCGGTCGAGGTGAGCTCGATGACGTCGAACCGCTTCTTGATGGTCGAGGAACTCTCGTCGGCGGCGAGAATGCCCTTGCCGGGGGCGACGAGACGGGCAGCGATGTCTTCGAGACGTTCGGACATTGGTCTATCCACTGTTCTTGAGGTTTCTACGGAATATAGCGAAATCTGGCGCGAAGTTCATCAAGCGAGGGGTTGATGCCGGCGGTCGCGTGCCCCAGTTCGCACGAGAGGCGACCGGCCGGCGCCCTGACAGCCGACCGTCCACTGGACAAGGAGGACGGACCATGGCCAAGCCCCTGCCCAAGGTTCACCACCCGCCGCTGCAAGCGCCGGCGGACAGCGCGCGGCGGCCGCGCGGATCTCTGCCGCCGGCCGCGCCGGGAGCTGCCGCCGACCCACCGGCGGGCGGCGTGCGCCCACGTCTGGTCGGGCTCGCGGCGAGCATGGTGATCGTGTTCCTGCTGGCGACCGTCTCGTTCATGACCAGCAATCTCGCCATGGACCTCAATCTGTTCGGCGTTGCCGGATTCGCGGTCATCTTCTTCACCCTGACGTTGGGCCTGTCATCGCAGGCCGCGCGCGATCCGCGCTGGGCGGGCGGGGCCAGACGCCGCGGCGACGACGGCGCGCTGGCCGATGACCGGGTGGCCATCGCGACCGGCACGATTTCCGGCCGCGCCGCGGTGGTCCAGGTCCTGGTCCTGCCGGTCACACTGGCGGCCGGCATGGTGGTCATCGCCCTCATCTTCGCGATGGGGCTGTGAGACCACCGTTCAGCGTTTGCGCAAGATCTCGACACCGGGAAGGGCCTTGCCTTCCATCCACTCGAGAAATGCGCCGCCGGCAGTCGACACGAACGAGAAGTCGTCGCCGACACCGGCCTTGTTGAGGGCCGACACGGTATCGCCGCCGCCGGCAACCGAGAGCAGCCCGTTGGTCTTGGTGCGCTCCGCCGCGTGACGGGCGGCAGCGACCGTCGCCTTGTCGAAGGGCGGCACCTCGAAGGCACCCAGCGGACCGTTCCACACGACCGTGGCGGCCTTGTCGATCCACCCGTTGACGACGGCGATCGACTTCGGCCCGACGTCGAGGATCATTTCGCCGGACGGCACGGCATCGACCGCGACGGTGGTGGTGGCGACGCCTGGCTTGAGCTCGGCGGCGACGACGACATCGACCGGCAGGACGATGCTGCAGCCGGCCTTGGCCGCTGCCTCGATGATCTTGGCCGCGGTGCCGGCGAGGTCCGGCTCGGCCAGCGACTTGCCGATGGCGACGCCCTTGGCGAGCAGGAAGGTGTTGGCCATGCCGCCGCCGATGACCAGCGCGTCGACCTTCTCGACGAGATGGGTGAGGACATCGATCTTGGTGGAGACCTTGGCCCCGCCGACGATGGCGACCACCGGCCGTTTCGGGGTGCCGAGCGCCGCTTCCAGCGCGCTGATTTCGGCCTGCATCGCCCGCCCGGCGTAGCTCGGCAGGGCCTTCGCCAGGCCTTCGGTCGAGCAGTGGGCGCGGTGGGCGAGCGAGAAGGCGTCGGCAACGAAGATGTCGCCGAGCTTGGCCATCTCGGCCGTCAGGGCCGGGTCGTTCTTCTCTTCGCCCTTGTGGAAGCGCGTGTTCTCAAGCACCAGCACGTCGCCGTCCTTCATGGCGGCGACGGCCTTCTCGGCCTCCGGCCCGACGCAGTCGCTGGCGAAGGCGACCGGCTTGCCGAGAACGGCAGCCACCGCCGGCACCACCGGCTTCAGCGTGTACTTGGGATCCGGTCCGTCCTTGGGGCGGCCGAAATGGGCGAGCAGGATCGCCCTGCCGCCCTTCTCGGTGACCTCGCGGATGGTCGGGGCACTGGCACGGATACGCGTGTCGTCGGCCACCTTGCCATCCGCCATGGGGACGTTGAGGTCGATGCGGATGAGGACGCGCTTGCCCTTGAGATCAACGCCGTCGAGGGTACGAAACGCGCTCATGGGTTCTGCTCCCCTAGAGGAACTTGGACATGGCGACGGCGGTGTCGCTCATGCGGTTGGAGAAGCCCCATTCGTTGTCGTACCAGGAGAGCACGGTCAGCATCGTGCCCTGCATGACCTTGGTCTGCGGCAGGGCAACGGTCGACGAGGCCGGATCGTGGTTGAAGTCGCTGGAGACGTTCGGGGCCTTGGTGACGTTGAGGATGCCCTTGAGGCGTCCCTGGGAGGCGGCGACGAAGGCCTCGTTGACCTCTTCCTTGGTCACCGACTTCTTGAGGATGAACTTGACGTCGACCAGCGACACGTTGGGGGTCGGCACGCGGATCGAGATGCCGTCGAGCTTGCCCTTGAGCTCCGGAATCACCAGGCCGATCGCCTTGGCAGCGCCGGTCGAGGTCGGGATCTGGCTGAGCGCCGCGGCACGGGCGCGATAGAGGTCCTTGTGCAGCGTGTCGAGCGTCGGCTGGTCACCGGTATAGGAGTGGATGGTGGTCATCATGCCGTGGTCGATGCCGAAGGTCTTGTTGACCACGTCGACGACCGGCGCCAGGCAGTTGGTAGTGCACGAGGCGTTGGAGACCACGACGTGGTCCTTGTTGAGGATCTGGTGGTTGACGCCGTAGACGATCGTCGCGTCGGCACCGTCCGAGGCGGTCGACACCAGCACGCGCTTGGCGCCGGCGCCGAGGTGGACCGAAGCCTTCTCCTTGGAGGTGAAGATGCCGGTGCACTCCATGACGATGTCGATGTCGAGGTCCTTCCACGGAAGCTTGGAGGGATCCCGCTCGGCAAAGCATTTGAAGCTTTCGTCGCCGACGGAGATCACGTCGCCGTCGACCTTGACCTCGTGCGGGAAGCGGCCGTGTACCGAATCGTAGCGCAACAGGTGGGCATTGGTCTCGACGGGGCCGAGATCGTTGATGGCCACAACGTCGATGTCCTTGCGGCCGGTCTCGTAGATGGCGCGCAGCACCAGTCTGCCGATACGGCCGAACCCGTTGATCGCGACCTTCACGGTCATGACATATCTCCTTTAATGCATGCAGCCGAGCGCTCAACGAGCGGGCCGCGGTGACAAACCACAGGGGTCAGGTGGTCGCCTTGACCCTAGTCAAAGCCGCTTCGGCCGCGGCCTCGGCGGTGATCCCGAACTTCTTGTAGAGCTCTTGATAGGGCGCGCTGGCGCCGAAGCCATGCATGCCGACGAAGATTCCGTCGGGGCCGATGAAGCGGTCCCAGCCCAGGCGCACGGCCGCCTCGATGGCGACCTTGACCGGAGCGTCGCCGATGACCTCGGCCTTGTAGTCCTCGCTCTCCGCCTCGAACAGCTCGAAGCAGGGCACCGAGACCACCCGTGCCGGGTAGCCGGCCTGGTCGATCAGCGCCTTGGCGGCGAGCGCGATCTCGACCTCGGAGCCGGAGGCGAACAGCGTCACCTCGGCGTCGCCCTCGGCGGCGGCGATCTCGTAGGCGCCGCGGGCGCAGGCATTGTTTTCGACGAACTCGGTGCGCAGCAGCGGCACGTTCTGGCGGGTCAGCGCCAGCAGGCTCGGCGCGCTGTGGCTTTGCAGCGCCAGCTGCCAGCATTCCAGCGTCTCGGTGGCGTCGGCCGGGCGGAAGACCATGAGGTTGGGGATGGCGCGCAGCGCCGCCAGCTGCCCGATCGGCTGGTGGGTCGGTCCGTCTTCGCCGAGACCGATCGAATCGTGGGTCATGACGAGGATCACCCGGATGCCCATCAGGGCGGCGAGGCGGATCGCCGGGCGGCAATAGTCCGAGAAGGTCAGGAAGGTGCCGCCGTAGGGGATCAGGCCGCCATGCAGCGCCATGCCGTTCATGGCGGCGACCATGCCGTGCTCGCGGACGCCCCAGTGCATGTAGCGGCCGTCGAAGTCGCCCGTCTTGATGTCCTTGAGCCCCTTGGTGTGGGTATTGTTCGAAGGCGTCAGGTCGGCCGAGCCGCCGACGGTCTCGGGCACGATCGGGTTGATGAGCTCAAGCGCCATCGACGAGGCCTTGCGGGTGGCGACCTTGGGAGCCTCGGCGGTGAGGGTCTTCTTGTAGGCGGTGATCGCGTCGTCGAAGCCCGGCGGCAGGTTGCCGCGCATGCGCCGTTCGAACTCGCCGCGCATGGTGCTGTCGGCGGCGGCCAGGCGCTTCTCCCATTCCTTGCGGACCGGGCTCGAGCGCAGGCCGGCAATGCGCCAGGCATCGCGGACGTCGGCGGGAATCTCGAAGGGCGGCGAATCCCAGTGCAGCGCCTTGCGGGCGCCGGCGATCTCCTCCTCGCCCGGCGCATCGCTGTGCGCCTTCTGGGTGCCGGCGCGCGTCGGGAAGCCGAAGCCGATGATCGTCTTGCAGGCGATCATCGTCGGCCGGTCGCTCTTCTGCGCCGCCTCGATGGCGGCGGCAACCTCGTCGGGATTGTGCCCGTCGATGTTCATCGTGTTCCAGCCGGCGGCGGCGAAGCGCGCCACCTGATCGCCGGATTCGGCCAGGCTGAGCGGCCCGTCGATGGAAATGCCGTTGTTGTCGAAGAACACGATGAGCTTGTTGAGCTTGAGATGGCCGGCGATCGAGATCGCCTCGTGGCTGATGCCCTCCATCAGGTCGCCGTCGGAGGCGATGACATAGGTCCGGTGATCGACCAGTTCGCCGCCGAACTGGGCGGCGAGGATGCGCTCGGCGAGCGCGAAGCCGACGGCGTTGGCGATGCCCTGGCCGAGCGGCCCGGTGGTCGTCTCGACGCCGACGGTGTGGCCCGTCTCCGGATGACCGGGCGTCTTCGACCCGAGCTGGCGGAAGCGCTTGATCTCGTCGATCGTCATGTCCTCGACGCCGAGGAGATAGAGGATCGAATAGAGCAGCATGGAGCCGTGGCCGGCCGACAGGATGAAGCGGTCGCGGTCGGGCCAGTGCGGCTCGGTGGGGTCGAATTTCAGATAGCGCGTGAACAGCACGGTGGCGACGTCCGCCATGCCCATGGGCATGCCGGGGTGGCCCGATTTGGCTTTTTCGACGGCATCCATGGTCAGCGCACGAATTGCGTTGGCCATGCGTTCGTGCTTGGCGAGGTCGGACATGAATCCCTGATCCGGTATGGTGGCGTGGTGGCGACGATTTCGGAGCGGCCGTTACGCAGACACCAGCCGGAAATCGGCCCGCTCGGATCGTCGCGCCCCCGAGCACCGGGGACCGGTCCGGACGAGGCCGGTGACAAATATCAGGTGTGCCCGGTTAGTCAATCGCACTGGTAGCGGGTCCGTCGACGTGGCGGCCGGACGCGGCGCCATTGACGGGGCGGAGCGGCACTGCCTAATGTTCGGCCACTGCTGCGAGCGGTCGACGGTCCCGGGGGCCAGGACCGGCGGCTCCGCGGGCGCTGCCGACCGGGGGCGGCGCAGCAGGCGTTTGGCCCCATCGCGAGGCGGTGTAATGACGGGCTCTGCCCCTATCGACGAGGCCCTGCGACGCCTGTCCGGCGCTCTCGAGCGGCTCGAGGGTGCGATCGAGCGGCGGCTGGAAACCGCCAATCAGGTGACGTCGTTGGAAGGCGAATTGCACCAGCTCGGCACCGACCGCTCGCGGCTGGCGCAATCACTCGACGCCGCGGAAGCGCGTTCCGCCCGGCTGGAAGAGGCCAATCGCGAGGTTTCGCGCCGCCTGGTGGCGGCGATGGAATCGATCCGCGAGGTCCTGGCGCGGCACGGCTGAGGAGCGGGAGAGGACGATGGCGCAGGTCAACGTCACCATCAGCGGCAAGACCTATCGCATGGCCTGCGAGGACGGCCAGGAGGAGCATCTGGTCGGCATGGCCGAGCAGCTCAACGAATTGATCGAGCAGCTGCGCGTCCGTTTCGGCGAGATCGGCGACCAGCGGCTGACGGTGATGGCGGCGATCACGCTGGCCGACCAGAACGCCGAAGGCGAGCGCCGGCTGCAGCAGTTGCGGGCGGAGGTCGCCGGCCTCGAGGAGGCGCGGGCGGCGGTGGTCGAACGTCAGGCCGGGCTGGAGGCGGAGGTCGCCCAGGCGATCGGCGCGGTGGCGTCCGCGATCGAGGCGCTGGCCGAGCGGGTCGCCGGCACCGACGGGCGCGATCAGCCGGCGTGAAAGTGGCCGGGTGTTATGGCGTACGGCCGGCTGCCGGCCTATATGTCGATGCGGCGAGGCTGCGGGGTGCGGCAGGAGACATGTATCCCCGGGGCCTTACGATCCTAAAGGGAGCTGTCCCTGAGCGGGCCCGTGGGCTCGTTTACACGGCGCCCACCTACGTCAGTAGGTCTCCGGGATCGAAAACTCCACCGGCTGCTGTGGCCTCGCTCCCTTCCTGAACCGGCCGAAATCGATGCCAACGGCCCCCGCCGCCCATCCAGCCAAGGCAGACATCCGGGCCGAGGTGCTCGCCCGGCGCGACCGGCTGACGGCGCCAGCGCGGGCGGCTGCGGCGGAAGCGATCGCCCGCCGCGCCCTGGCGATCGTCGCCGCGGTCGGGCCGCGCCTGGTGGCCGCCTATCTGCCGATCCGCAGCGAATGCGACAGCCGGCCGATCATCGAACGGCTGGCGGCATCGGGGATGGCGCTGGCACTGCCCGCCGTCGTCGACAGCAGCACCATCGTCTTCCGGCGCTACGCGCCCGGCGCGCCGCTCACCGCCAGCGGCTTCGGCACGCTGGCGCCGCCGCCCGACCAGCCGGTGGTCGATCCGGAGCTGATCATCATCCCGCTGGTCGCGTTCGATCGGACGGGAACCCGACTGGGCCACGGCAGGGGCCACTACGACCGGGCGCTCGCCCGGCTGGCGGCGCGCGGGCTCAGGCCGCGGCTTGTCGGAATTGCTTTCGCGGTGCAGGAAGTCGAGGTAATCCCCGGTGAGCCGCACGACGTGCGGCTCGACTGGATCGTGACCGAAAAAGAGACGCTCGATATGCGTCCGGGCAAGTGAGGCGCCGGTGCGACTTCTGTTTCTTGGCGATCTGTTGGGGCGCGCCGGCCGCCAGGTGGTGATCGACCGCCTGCCGGCGCTGATCGTCGCCTATTCGCTCGATTTCGTGGTGGTCAACGGCGAGAACGCCGCCGGCGGCTTCGGCATCACCGAGGACATCCTGCGCCAGGTGCTGGGCGCCGGCGCCGACGTGGTGACCACCGGCAACCATGTGTTCGACCAGCGCGAGGCGCTGGTCTTCGCCGCACGGCAGGACCGGTTCCTGCGGCCGGTCAACTATCCGGAGGGGACGCCCGGCCGCGGCAGCGGCCTCTACATGGCGCGCAGCGGCGCCCGCGTCCTGGTGATCAACGCCATGGGCCGCGTGTTCATGGATGCCCTCGACGATCCCTTCGCGGTCATCGACCGCGAGATCGCCGCCTGCCCGCTGGGCGAGCAGGCGGATGCCATCGTCGTCGATTTCCACGCCGAGGCATCGAGCGAGAAGCAGGCGCTCGGCTTTCACCTCGACGGCCGCGTGTCGCTGGTGGTGGGCACCCACACCCATGTGCCGACCTCGGACTACCGCGTGCTGCCCGGCGGCACCGCCTTCCAGACCGACGTCGGCATGTGCGGCGACTACCAGTCGGTGATCGGCATGAACCACCAGGAGCCGGTGCGCCGCTTCCTGCACAAGGTGCCGGGCGACCGCTTCTCGCCGGCCGACGGGCCGGCGACCATCGCCGGGCTGGCGGTCGAGATCGACGACGCCAGCGGACTCGCCGTCCACGTGGCGCCGCTGAGGATCGGCGGCGTCCTGGCGGAGACGGCGCCGGCCTTCTGGAGCTAGGCCGGGGCGCCGGGCGCACGAAGCGCGAGCAGCGTTCTTTTGTCGCAGGTTGCCGCACTGTCCGCCTAAGCCATTGTTCTTGCTATAATAAAATCGAAATCGGGCGAGCCTCACCATTGTCTTCCGCTTGATCGTCCTCACGGCGCAATCGCGGCCGGCTCTGTTGCATGGCGCCGATGGGTTCGAGAGCAAGGGGCTGCGACATGGACGTAGTAGACGAGGTGAAGGCGAGTGCTGGCGGTCGTCAGGCCGGTTTCGTTGGTCTCCTTGGATCGACTACCGTCCTCAAACGCAATCACGACAACGACACGCTTCACAAACTGGCCCTCACCCGCAGCGAGGCCGAGCTTTCCAGCGACGGCGCTCTGGTTGTCGATACCGGCCGCCATACCGGGCGCTCGCCCAAGGACAAGTTCATCGTGCGCGAGCTGGCCACCGAAGAACACGGTTGCCTGGGACAGCAATGCCGCGATCACGCGCGAGGCGTTCGAGCGGCTGCGGGCGGACATGCTCGCTTACGTGCAGGGCAAGGAGCTCTTTGCCCAGGATCTGGTGGCGGGCGCCGACCCGCGGTACCAGATCCATGTCAGCGTGTTCACCGAGCTGGCGTGGCACTCGCTGTTCATCCGCACGCTGTTGAGCGCTCCGGCGTCGGCAGAGGAGGTCGACGCGGCGACCGACCGGCTGACGATCGTCTCGCTGCCCGGATTCGAAGTCGATCCGGCGCGCTACGGCGTTCGCACGCCGACGGTGATCGCCTGCGACTTCGAGGGGCGGACGATCCTGATCGCCGGCACCAGCTATGCCGGCGAGATCAAGAAAGCCGTCTTCACCTTCCTCAACTACATCCTGCCCGAGGCAGGCGTGTTGCCAATGCATTGCTCGGCCAATGTGGGCGAGAACGGCGAGGTGGCGATCTTCTTCGGCCTGTCGGGGACGGGCAAGACGACGCTGTCGGCGACTGCCGACCGGACGCTCATCGGCGACGA
The DNA here is from genome assembly GCA_963784605.1 of uncultured Alphaproteobacteria bacterium. Taxonomy (GTDB): domain Bacteria; phylum Pseudomonadota; class Alphaproteobacteria; order Rhizobiales; family Kaistiaceae; genus CAVSRC01. Next base: position 200,936 of record CAWARW010000020.1, on the reverse strand, counting down.
CGAGCATGGCTGGGGAACGGCCGGCGTCTTCAACTTCGAAGGCGGCTGCTACGCCAAGGTCATCGGCCTGTCGGCGGAAGACGAGCCGCAGATCTACGCCGCCGCCAACCGCTACGGCACGGTGCTGGAAAACGTCGTGCTGTCGCCGGAGACGCGCAAGCCGCAATTCGCCGACATCAGCAAGACGGAGAACACGCGGGCGGCCTATCCGCTGTCGCATGTCCCCAACGCCTCGCCGACAGGACAGGCGGGCCATCCGACCAACATCGTGATGCTCACCGCCGATGCCTTCGGCGTGCTGCCGCCGATCGCGTGGCTGACCGCCCGGCAGGCGGTCTATTACTTCCTGTCCGGCTTCACCGCCAAGGTTGCCGGCACCGAGAAGGGCATCAGCGATCCGGAGCCGACATTCTCCGCCTGCTTCGGGGCGCCGTTCATGCCGCGCCGGCCGATCGACTACGGCAAGCTGCTGCTCGGCCTCATCCGCGAGCACCGGCCGAACTGCTGGCTGGTCAATACCGGGTGGACGGGCGGCCCCTACGGCGTCGGCAGGCGCATGCCGATCAAGGTCACCCGGGCGCTTCTCGATGCGGCGCTCAACGGCGCGATCGACACGGCGGACCTGCGCAAGGACGAGCGCTTCGGCTTCCGGACTCCCCCGTCGATCGAGGGCGTCCCGAGCGAGATCCTGACGCCGAAGGCGACCTGGGCGGACCCCGAGGCCTACGACCAGGCGGCCGACAAGCTGGCCAGGATGTTCGCGGAGAACTTCAGCAAGGTCGGGCGAGACATCGACCCGGCGGTTGCCGCGGCCGGGCCGCACCCCCGCGCCTGAACCCTGACAAGACCGCGGCTGCCGGACTTTCCTTCCGGCGGTTGCGGCCTTATAACGCGGCCGAATATCCGAACCAGGTTCGTGGCGGCTTGACCGCGCTGGCCAAGCGCGGCTCGCACGATCTGCATTCAGTCAGGGAAGCCCATGGCCGGCCACTCGCAGTTCAAGAACATCATGCACCGCAAGGGCGCCGCCGACGCGCGGCGCTCGAAGGCTTTCTCCAAGCTCGCCCGCGAAATCACCGTGGCCGCCAAGCTCGGCGCGCCCGATCCCGGCATGAATTCGCGCCTGCGCCTCGCCATCCAGAATGCGCGCGCCGAAAACATGCCCAAGGACAACATCGAGCGCGCCGTCAAGAAGGCGCTGGGCGGGGATTCGGAGAACTACGAGGAGGTCCGCTACGAGGGCTACGGACCGGGCGGCGTGGCGATGATCGTCGAGGCGCTGACCGACAACCGCAATCGCACGGCCAGCGCCGTGCGCGCCTATCTCAGCAAGAACGGCGGGGCGCTCGGCGAGACCGGTTCGGTCGCCTTCATGTTCAACCGGGTCGGTCAGGTCGTCTATCCGGCGAGCGCCGGCGATGCCGATACGGTGCTCGAGGCGGCGATCGAGGCCGGCGCCGATGACGTCAAGAGCGACGCCGAGACCCACGTCATCACCTGTGCCTTCGAAGACCTCGGCGAGGTGGCGCGCCAGCTCGAGGCGGCGCTCGGCGAGGCGGAGACGGTGAAGGCGGTGTGGCTGCCGCAGACCCAGACGGCGCTCGACGAAGAGAAGGCGGCGACCATGCTCAAGCTGCTCGATCTGCTCGAAGAGGACGACGACGTGCAGAACGTCTATTCCAACTTCGAGGTCTCCGACGAGATGCTGGAGAAGCTGACGGCGGCCCAGTCCAGCTAAGCGGTCAACGCCAGATCCCGTCCAGGGCGGGCAGGCTGCTGACCGCGGCCAGCGCCACCACGGCATAGGCGAGCGGGCGGTACCCGGCCCCGGCGGTGCGGCCGAAGATGTGCGAGCCGACGAACAGCGCCAGCCCGTAGGCCGGCGCCACGCCGACGACCAGCAGCAGCACCTGCGCCGTGAACAGGCCGTTCACAAGATAGGCGGTGAACGAGGCGATGGTGATCAGGGTGAAGAACACGAACAAGTTGGCGCGCACGATCGCGGCCGGCAGCGGTCCGCTGACCCAGAGCGCGATCACCGGCGGTCCGCCGAACTGGGCGAAGCCGCTGAGGAAGCCCGGCGGCGGCGCCGACGCTGGCGGAGACCGGCACGCTCGGCTCGGACCGGTAGCGCCAGCCGGAGGCGAGCAGCGCAACCAGCGCCAGCGTCGCCGCCGAGATCGCCCAGCGCAGCGTCGTGCTGTCGCCGGTCGTCAGCGCCCAGGCGCCGAGCGGCGAGACGATCATGGCGGCGATCGCCGTCGGCAGGATCGTCGGCCAGCGGCAGCGCGCCGGCGGCGCCGACGAAGAACGGCAGGGTGAGGACGAAATCGACGATCAACAGCGTCGGCGCCGCCACCGTCGGTCCGTAGGCGGCGCTGGCGACCGGAACGAAGATCAGCGCGGCGCCGAAGCCGGCGAAGCCGCGCACCAGCGCGGCAACCACCGCGGCGGCGACCGTCACCAGAAAGGCGGGCGAGGCGAAGAAGGCGGGATCGAAGGACACGTCGATCCGCAGGGATACCTCATCCGTGCGGTTTGAGCACGTTGAGAATATTCACCTTGCGGCCGCCGGGCAGCATCATGTCGCCGGGCTTCATGCCGGCGGCGCAGGCCCCCTTCCAGGCCGCCTCCTGCCGCACTTCCGAGTGCTTGGGCAGGCTCGGACTGCCGCCTTCGCTGTCGGCGACGACGTCGATGACGTAGCGCGACTGGAAATCGCCGCTGATGACGGCGTGCGATTTCGTCTTGCGGCCGCCGATGTCGCAGGTCGCGTCGAATACCATGTTGCCGGCGGCGTCCCTCGACTGATGCGTGGTGCAGCCGGTGCTCATCGACAGGCCCTGCGCCATCAGCGCCGCGTCGCTGGCGGCGTCGAGGCAGAGCTGCGTGGTCATGGTGGGAGATGCACCGGCGGTCTTCGGCGTCACCTTGATCTCCCATTGGCCAGGCTTGCGCGCCGGCAGGTCGATCCCGGCGGCTTCCGCCGCGATGGAGACACCGGCAAGGGCTGCCGCGGAAGCGGCCAGAATGGTCCACGACATCTTCATGACTTGACGCCTCGAAAGGTGTGTCGCCCGCCCGCACTCTGGCAGGCGCACGACGGCGGCGCTGTGGCGGCGGTCACAGCGCCGCCGGTCGAGGTGGCGGCGGGCGACCGTCAGGCGAGATAGCCGAGCGGCAACGGTCCGTTGCTCTTGATCGTGCGGATAGCGAAGTTGGAGCGCACGTCCTCGATGGTCTCCAGGGTCAGGATCTTGTCGGTCATCAGCCGCTCATAGGCCTCGAGGTCGGGCACCACCACCTCGGCCAGGAAGTCCGAGGTGCCCGACACCATGTGGCACGACACCACCTCGGGAATTGCCTTCAGGGCCTCCTGCAGCATGGCGGCGTTGTCGCGGCTGTGCTTGCCGACCTTCATCTCGATGAAGACGGTGAGGCCGAGGCCGATGGCCTTGCGGTTGAGGATAGCGCGGTAGCCGTCGATCATGCCGGCGTCCTCGAGCTGCTTGACGCGCCTCAGGCAGGGCGACGGCGACAGGCCGACGCGCTCGGCGAGGTCGACATTGGCAAGCCGCCCGTCCGCCTGAAGCGTGGCGAGAATCCGCTGGTCGATCCGGTCCGGTGCAGCTTTGGCATTCTTCATCGACATGGTTCTCGAATTGGCAGGACATTGCCAATTATCGTTCATGTACGCAATCTTTGCAAGGAAATGCCGCGTCATGCGCCATAGGTGTGGATCTGTCTCAACACGGGAGGCAGACCCATGCGCACGAAGGCAATCGACCGCACAGGACGGGGCGCGCGCGGCAGATGGCGAACGGCCTCACCGCCGCGCTGGTCACCGTGCTGATCTGGTCGCTGTGGATCGTCACCACGCGGCAGGCGGCAACGGTGCATCTGCCGGTCGCCTGGCTGGCCATCATTCGCTTCGCCGTTCCGGCGGTGGCGCTGGCGCCGTTCTGGTGGCGCCTCGGCCTGCTGCCGCGCGGCGTGCCCTTGCAGCTTATGGCCATGATGGTCGCCGGTGCCGGCGCGCCCTTACTTCGTGCTGGTCGCGACGGGGATGCACTTTGCCAGCGCCGCCGAAAGCGGCGTGCTGCTCGGCGGCACCATGCCGCTCTTCGCCGCGCTGTTCTCCGCCGCGATCGATCGCGAGCGCTTCGGCCGCGGCCGGCTCGTCGGCTTTGCGCTGGTGATCGTCGCCATGGCGGCCATCGGCGGCGCGGCGGTGGTGCACGGCCAGGGCGCGGGCCGGCTGCTCGTGCTCGTCGGCGCCGCGCTGTGGGCGGTCTACACGCTCGCCTATCGGCGGAGCGGGCTGGCGGCGCTTCCCGCCGCCGGCATCATCGCGGCATGGTCGACGCTCCTGCTCTTGCCGTTCGCGCTGGGTGAGGGCACCGCGGCGCTGTTTGCGGTGGGGCCGGGCGGTGCTCGTCGGCGAGGTGCTGTCGCAGGGCGTGCTCTCCGGCATCGTGGCGCTCGCCTGCTACGGCACGGCGGTCCGCATCCTCGGCTCCTCGCGGGCGGCATTGATCGCCGCCTTGCCGCCGGCCGTGGCGGCGCTGCTCGCCATCCCGATGCTGGGCGAGGTACCGTCGCCGACGACGCTCGGCGGCGTGGTTCTGGTGGTCGTCGGCGTGGCGCTGGCGACCGGCGCGGTGAAGCTCGGCGGCCGGCGCGCGGTGGCCAGCGGCGCCTGAGCGCGCTACCCCTGACGGCAGGATGAGACGCACCGATTCGCATTGTCGGCATCGATCCGGGGCTGCGCGCGACCGGCTGGGGCGTGGTGGCGATCCGGGGCAACGCGCTGTCCTTCATCGCCGCCGGCACCATCAAGGCGCCGACGGACGGGGAACTTGCGGGCCGGCTGAGCGTTCTGTACGCCGGGCTCACCGAGGTGCTGCAGCAGCTGGCAACCGGACGAGGCGGCGGTGGAACAGACCTTCGTCAATCGCGATGCGACGGCGACGCTGAAGCTCGGCCAGGCGCGCGGCATCTGCCTGCTGGCGCCGGCGCAGCGCGGCCTGGCGGTCGCCGAATACGCGCCGAACGCGGTCAAGAAGGCGATCGTCGGCGCCGGCCACGCCGAGAAGGGCCAGATCCGGGCCATGGTGCGCGTGCTGCTGCCGCTGGCCACCTTCGACAGCGAGCATTCGGCCGACGCGCTGGCGATCGCCATCTGCCACGCCCACCACCGCCAGTCCGCGAGAGCCGGTTTCTCCGTCGCCTGATGCGCAAGACCGTCCCGCTCCTCGCGACAGCCTTCGCGCTGGCGGCGGCCGGGCCGACGTGGGCGGCCGCCGAGGCGCCGCCGACGCCGCCGGCGGCCGAAGTCCTCTTCTTCGTCGAGATCGTGCTGCTGGTCGCCGCCGGCCGCATCGGCGGCGAACTGATGCAGCGGATCGGCCAGCCGGCGGTGATGGGCCAGCTCCTCGCCGGCATCGTGCTCGGCCCCACCGTCTTCGGCGTGCTTCTGCCCAACCTCCAGGCGGCGGTGTTCCCGCCGGAGGCGACGCAGCACGGCATGATCGACGCCGTCGCTCAGCTCGGCATCATCATGCTGCTGCTGCTCACCGGCATGGAGACCGACCTGCGCCTCGTGCGGCGGGTCGGCATGCCGGCGCTGTTCGTATCCGTCGCCGGCATCGCGGTGCCCTTCGGGCTCGGTTTCGCCGTCGGCGAGATCGCGCCGGAGTGGATCCTGCCCGATCCCGGCCAGCGCCTCGTCACCTCGCTCTTCCTCGGCACGGCGCTGTCGATCGCTTCGGTGAAGATCGTGGCGATGGTGGTGCGCGAGCTCGGCTTCCTCAGGCGCAACATCGGCCAGATCATCCTCGCCTCGGCCGTGCTCGACGACACGCTCGGCTGGATCATCGTCGGCGTCATCTCCGGCCTCGCCGCCTACGGCGAGCTCAGGCTCTCCGGCGTGCTCGTCACGCTCCTCGGCGTCGCCGTCTTCATCGTCGCCAGCCTCACCCTCGGCCGGCGCGCCGTCTCGCTGCTCATCCGCTGGTCGAACGACACCCTGGTCGGCGAAATGCCGGTGATCAGCGTCATCCTGGTGGTCACCATCGTCATGGCGCTGATCACCCAGGCGATCGGCGTGCACACGGTGCTCGGCGCCTTCGTCGCCGGCGTGCTGATCGGCGAGTCGCCGATCCTGACGAAGCACATCGACGAGGAATTGCGCGGCCTGATCACCGCGCTGTTCATGCCGGTGTTCTTCGGCCTCGCCGGGCTCAGCGCCGACCTGACCGTGCTCGCCAACCCGACCCTGCTCGCCTTGACCGTCGGCCTCATCCTCATCGCCAGCCTCGGCAAGTTCACCGGCGCCTTCCTCGGCGGCTGGCTCGGCGGGCTGTCGTTCGGCGAGCGGGTGGCGCTTGCCTGCGGCATGAACGCGCGCGGCTCGACCGAGGTCATCGTGGCGACCATCGGCCTGTCGATCGGCGCTCTCGACCGCAACCTCTACACCATGATCGTGACCATGGCGGTGGTCACCACGCTCGCCATGCCGCCGATGCTGCGCTGGGCGCTCGGACGCCTGCCGCTGGCCGACGACGAGAAGCTGCGACTCGAGCGCGAGGCCTTCGAGGAGAAGGGCTTCGTCACCAATCTCGAGCGGCTGCTGCTCACCGCCGATGCCAGCGCCAACGGCAAGCTCGCGTCGCGGCTCGCCGGCCTCATCGCCGGCCAGCGCGGCCTGCCGACGACGCTGCTGCGCTGGCACAAGGTCGGGCCGGATCCGGCACCGTCCTCCGATGCTGCCACGGCGCACGATGGCGCCGCCGCCGTCAGCGCGGCCGCGGAAACCGCCCGCATCACCGAGACGCATGCCGGGGAGGGGCCGTCCAAGGTCGACGTCACCACCCGCGTCGCCGACGCCGTGATCGAAGAGGCTGTCGCGGCGGAGGCGGAGAAGGGCTACGACATGCTCTTCGTCGGCGTCGAGGGCACCGGCGAGAGCGACAGCCCGGTGGCTGAGGATGTCGCCCGGGCGGCGGAAGCTTTCGAGGGGCCGCTGGCGCTGGCCCATGCCTGTGGCGACGACCAACCCGGCGGCCCTCTGCGCATCCTCGTCCCGGTGACCGGCACCGGCGTTGCCCGCCGCGCGGCAGAGGTCGCCTTCGCGCTCGCCCGCGCCAGCGGCGGCCGGGTCACCGCGCTCTACGTGTCGCCCTCGCGCCGGCGCGGCGGCCGCCTCAGCGATTCCCTCTCCGGCCTGCTGCGCAGCGAGGAAGCAATCCTCCGCGACATCGCCATGCTCGGCGAGCGTAGCGGCGCCAACGTCAGGACCGCCGTGCGCGCCGGCGTCGCGCCCGACCAGGCGATCCTGCGCGTTGCGCGCAGCGGTCGCCACGATCTCGTCGTCATGGGGGTCAACCGGCGGCCGGGCGGATCGCTGTCCTTCGGCCCGGTCGCCGACAGCGTCGTCGCCGCCAGCGCGCGGCCGGTGCTGCTGGTGGCGAGCTAACCGGCGCGGCGGAGCGGCGTGGCGGCGCCGGCGCTGCCGCAGCGCCCCGAATCCGTGCTAACAACGCGCCCATGATCGGCAAGCTGCGCGGCGTCATCGATTCCTACGGCGAGGACTGGGTCATCGTCGATGTCGGCGGCGTCGGCTATCTCGTCTATTGCTCGGTACGCACGCTGCAGGCCTTGCCGGCGGTCGGCGAGGCGGCGACGCTGTCGATCGAGACCTATGTGCGCGAGGACATGATCCGCCTCTACGGTTTCGCCAGCGACGTGGAGCGCGAGTGGTTCCGCCTGCTGATGACGGTGCAGGGGGTGGGCGCGCGGGTGGCGCTGGCGGTGCTCGGCACCCTCAAGCCCGGCGACCTTGCCACCGCCATCGCGCTGCAGGACAAGGCGGCGCTTGCCCGGGCGCCGGGCGTCGGCAAGAAGGTGGCCGAGCGCATCGCGGCGGAATTGCGCGACAAGGCGCCGGAGTATTCCAGCGCCGATCCGGCGGTGGTGCACCTGCAGGCCGATCTTGCCGAGCATCGCGCGCCGCGGCCGGTGGCCGACGCCGTCTCGGCGCTGACCAATCTCGGCTATGCCCAGGTACAGGCGAGCGCGGCGGTGGCCGCAGCTTCGCGCGCCGCCGGCGACGCGGCGACCGCCGAGACGCTCATCCGCCTCGGCCTCAAGGAGCTGGCGCGATGACCCCGGCGTTACGGCTCGTCGTGACGGTGATCGCGTTTGCCATCCTGGTGCCGGCCTTCGGTGTCGCGGTGGTGTCGGGAATCGCGGCGATGATCTTCGACAACGAGCCGGGCAGCATGCTCAGGCTCGATGACATCGTCGCCGTGCTGGGCGAGGTGGGCTTCGCCTTCGGCGTCGTTCCGGCCGCCGGCGTCGGCGTGGCCGTGGGCCTGTGCGAGCGGCGGCCGGGCGGCGCCGGCTGGCGCTATGTCCTGCTGGCGGGGCTTGCCGGCGGCGTCGTGTTTGTGGTGGCCCTCGCCATCGTCACCTTTGATCCGCAGAGCGGGTTCGTGCCGGGCTACGCCGCCGAACTGCTGCTGGCGGCGATCGGCACCTTGCTGGTCTGGCGGATCACCCGCCTGCTGCCGCGTCCGTCGCGGCCGGCATGAGGGGCGGGGTGTGGGCGACGGGCGAACTGGGGTAGACACCATGACTGCCGGGCGACGGAGGCAGGGATGACGACGGTGGAGGACGGCGACCACATCACCGGCAAAGGCAGGCGGCTGTCGGGCGCGGCGGCCACTTTCCTGGTCTTCGTGGTCGTCGGCCCGCTCGTCGGCGGCGGCACGATCTTCCTCGCTCTGGTCGCCCTCGGCGCGATCCCGCCCGATTTCGCCCACGATCCCGGCGGCGCCTTCTTCTATTCCTGCCTGACGGTCGCCCTGCCGAGCGCGCTCGTCGGCGCGCTGGTCGCCGCCCGCCAGGCGATGGCGCGGCCGGTCGCGGCGGCCGTTGCCGCAGGTCTCGGCGCCGTCGTCGGCGTCATCTGGGGCCTGTTCCTGGCCAGCGAGGGAGCGACCGGCACGCTCAGCACGCTCGCCTTCGTCGGCGCCACGGTGGCGACGCCGGTGTGCTGGTGGCTGACCCGCCTGCTGGCGGGGCCGCGATGAGCGCCGAGCGCATCGTTGCCGGCGCCCTGCGCGAGGACGACGCGCCCGATTCGGCGCTACGTCCGCAATTGCTCTCGGAGTTCGTCGGCCAGGCGCAGGCCTGCGCCAACCTCAAGGTGTTCATCGAGGCGGCGCGCGGGCGCCAGGAAGCGCTCGACCACGTGCTCTTCGTCGGCCCGCCCGGCCTCGGCAAGACGACGCTGGCGCAGATCGTGGCGCGCGAGCTCGGCGTCAACTTCCGCGCCACCTCCGGCCCGGTGATTGCCAAGGCCGGCGACCTGGCGGCGCTGCTCACCAATCTGGAAGAGCGCGACGTGCTGTTCATCGACGAGATTCACCGCCTGTCGCCGGCGGTCGAAGAGATCCTCTACCCGGCGCTGGAGGATTTTCAGCTCGACCTCATCATCGGCGAAGGGCCGGCGGCGCGCTCGGTCAAGATCGGGCTGGCGCCGTTCACGCTGATCGGCGCGACGACGCGGCTGGGGTTGCTCACCACGCCGCTGCGCGACCGCTTCGGCATTCCGGTGCGGCTCAATTTCTATGAGGTGCCGGAGCTCGAGCACATCGTGCGGCGCGGCGCCCGCATCCTCGGCGCCAACCTGACCGAAGCCGGCAGCACCGAGATCGCGCGGCGCTCGCGTGGCACGCCGCGCATCGCCACGCGGCTCCTGCGCCGCGTGCGCGATTTCGCAGCGGTGGAGAAGGTCGACGCCATCGATGCCCGGGTCGCAGACCGCTCGCTGCAACGCCTCGAAGTCGATGCCCTCGGTCTCGACGCTCTCGACCGGCGCTACCTGAAGCTGATCGCCGAGAGCTTCGGCGGCGGGCCGGTCGGCATCGAGACGATCGCCGCGGCCCTGTCGGAGCCGCGCGACGCCATCGAGGAGATCGTCGAGCCCTTCCTCATCCAGCAGGGGCTCGTCCAGCGCACGTCGCGCGGGCGCATGCTGTCGGCGGCGGCGTTCCGCCATCTCGGCCTGCAGCCGCCGGCGGGTAGCGGGCCGCAGATGCCGCTGTTCGACGACGAGGACCCGTGAGCCCGCCGATCGAGATCGTGGCGGCGGTCATCCGCGACGACGCCGGGCGCTACCTGCTGGTGCGCAAGCGCCATACCGCCGTCTTCATGCAGCCGGGGGGAAAGCGCGAGCCGGGCGAAGACGACCTGACGGCGCTCAGGCGGGAACTCGACGAGGAACTCGGGCTCGCCGTTGTGGTTGACTCGGTGCGGAGTCTCGGTTCGTTCCGGGCCCGCGCCGCCAACGAACGCGGCCGCGAGGTGGTGGCGGCGGTCTATCAGGTGGCGGTCGAGGGCATCGCCGCGCCCCGCGCCGAGATCGCCGAACTCCTGTGGTTCGACCCGAAAAATCCGCCACCGGTGGTGGTCGCGCCCCTCACCCGGGACCATATCTTCGCCGCGCGTCCGCCGATAACGGGCTGTTGACCAACCGCGCCAGACACTGGCCGGCCTGAGCTGCCAAGAGGAGACGATCATCGGAATGAGCAAGCCGATCGAGGACTACGGTTTCATTGGCAACATGCTGTCCTGCGCACTGGTTGCCCGCGACGGGTCGATCGACTGGCTGTGCCTGCCACGCTTCGATTCGGACGCCTGCTTCGCGGCGCTGCTCGGCGACGAGCGGAACGGCTACTGGCGCATCGCGCCGGCCGGCGACTACACCGTCAGCCGCTGCTATCGCGACGGCACCACGATCCTCGAAACGACCTTCGAGACGGCCGACGGCGCGGTGACGCTCATCGACTTCATGCCGCTCGGCGACGACGAGGATCATGTCGACGTCATGCGTCTGGTGCGCGGCGACCGCGGCCGCGTGAGCATGCGCATGGAACTGGTCCTGCGCTTGGGATACGGCACGGCGATCCCCTGGGTGCGCCGGCGCGACTTCGGCCTCAGCGCCATTGCCGGTCCGGACGGCCTCGAGCTGCACACCGACGTCAAGCTCAAGAACGAGAACATGTGCACGTCGGCCGAATTCGAAGTCGGCGCTGGCGCGACGGTGCCGTTCTCGCTCTGCTATCACCCGTCGCACCGTCCCCGCGAGCGGGCGGTCGACCCGCTGGCACGGCTCAAGGAGGCCGAGGACTGGTGGTGCAAGTGGGCCGGGCAATGCAATTTCGTCGGCGGTTCGAGCCACCGGTGGTACGGCGCCGTCGTGCGCTCGCTGGTGACGCTGAAGGGACTGACCTATCAGCCGAGCGGCGGCATCGTGGCGGCGGCGACCACGTCGCTGCCCGAGCAGATCGGCGGCGGGCGCAACTGGGACTACCGCTATTGCTGGGTGCGCGACGCCACCATGACGCTCTTTGCACTGCTTTCCTCCGGCTATCGCGAGGAGGCGCGGGCGTGGCGCCGCTGGATGCTGCGGGCCAGCGCCGGCCATCCGGAGCAGCTGCAGATCATGTACGGGCTGGCCGGCGAACGGCGGCTGACCGAGGAGACCCTGCCGTGGCTGTCGGGCTACGAAGGGTCGCAGCCGGTGCGCATCGGCAATGCCGCCCACGCCCAGCTGCAGCTCGACGTCTACGGCGAGATCCTCGACGCCCTGCACACGGCACGCCGCTATCAGCTCGACGCCTCCCACGACGCCTGGGAGTTCCAGCAGGTCCTGCTCAGGGACCTCGCCTCGAAATGGATGAAGCCCGACGCCGGCATCTGGGAAGTGCGCGGTTCGGCGCGGCACTTCACCCATTCGCGGCTGATGGCGTGGGTCGCCTACGACCGGGCGATCCGTGCCGTGGAGGAGCACGGCCTCACCGGGCCATGCGACGAGTGGCGGCGGATGCGCGACAGGATCCGCGACGACATCCTCGCCAACGGGTGGAGCGACAAGCGCCAGAGCTTCGTGCAGAGCTACGGCAGCGACGCCCTCGACGCCTCGCTGCTGCTGATGCCGCTGGTCGGCTTCCTGCCGCCGGAGGACCCCCGCATCGTCTCGACCGTCGAGGCCATCCGCCGGGACCTGACCCACGACGGCCTCGTCCTGCGCTACCACACGGACGAGACCGAAGATGGCCTCACCGGCAACGAAGGAACCTTCCTGGTGTGCAGCTTCTGGATGGCCGACGCGCTGTCGATGATCGGCCGGCGCGACGACGCCCACGAGCTGTTCGAGCGGCTGCTCGCCATGCGCAACGATCTCGGCCTGCTGGCCGAGGAATACGACCCCAGGGCGCGGCGCCAGCTTGGCAACTTCCCGCAGGCCTTCTCCCATATCGGCATCGTCAACAGTGCCAACAACCTTGCCTCGCGCAGCGGGCCGGCCGAGCAGCGCGCCTCGCGCTCGCAGCCCGAGGAGGCGAAGAAGCAGGAGCAGGCCTAGAAACGACGGTCAGGGCCGGTCGGCGTTGTCTTCGCTGAAGGTAAATTGCGGCCGGCCGCGCGGTACATCCGGGACCAGCATGAATTGAATGGCGGCATCCTCCGGGCAGACCAGTTTGCCGTCCTTCATGTAGTCCTTGTTGCGCAAGACGAAGTCTGGCGCTCGCGAAAGGCAGAACGCCTGCGCCAATCCGTCGCCCTGGCCGGTCCACGCCATGGCTCCGGTCAGTTCCTCGCCATAGATATAGAAGGGGCCCTTGGCGACCTCGGTCAGGAGGGTGGCGCATTGGCCGGGTTCGCTCTTGAACGGGCCGGTGGAGGTCAGGCCTTCTGCACCGACATAGCCGAGCGCATAGCCCACCGTTCCGCCGGTGCTGTTGCAGATGGCAAGACCGGCGGCCGACGCCGCACCGGCCGATCCGCAGATGAGCGCCAAAGTGGCAGCCAGCGATGGCAGAGCGCGTTTCATCCGGCTCTCCCCCCGAGAAAACCAAACGGCGGCTACGATATCGCGGGCCTGATCCCTGCAACAGCGGCATGACGCCGGGCGCCGTTCGCTGCCTAGCCCTCGGGGACGCCTAGAGGGTCTTGACGAATCGCTTGCCGGTCTCGGCGTAGCCGAGGCGCCGGTAGAAGGCGTGGGCGCCGGCGCGGCGGCTGTGGCTGTTGAGCATCATCAGCCGGGCGCCGCGGTCGCGCACCCAGTCCTCGGCAGCGGCGACCAGACGCGCGCCGATGCCGCGCCCCTGCATCGGTTCGCTGACCACCATGGCGGTGAGGCGGCCGACCGGCTCGTCCTGTTCATAGGACGGGGTGAGGAAGGCGCCGACCATGCCGACGACGCGGCCATCGGCCACGGCGATCAGGGTTGCGTGGTCGGGATGCCGTGCGATCCTGTCGAGGCGGGCGCGCATCTGGTCGATCGTGGTCGGATAGCCGAGTTCTTCGACCAGCGCTGCGACCGCCGGGAGGTCGCCTTCGGCGACAGGTCTGATAGAGATGTCCGTCATGAGGACTCCACCGCGCGAGGCGTGAATGAGCGCTGCCGACAAATGGCCCGATCTCGCGGGCCGGCTGATCCCGGGCGGGCATGTCCTGCCGGTCAGGGTCTATTTCGAAGACACCGATTTCTCCGGCGTTGTCTACCACGGCGCCTACATCCGCTACATGGAGCGCGGCCGTTCGGACTACCTGCGCCAGCTCGGCGTCGGCCACGATGCGCTCGACCGCGGCGAACATGGCGAGCCGCTGGCCTTCGCGGTGCGCCGGATCGCGGTGGAATTCCTGCGGCCGGCGCGAATCGACGACGTGCTGGAGGTCGACACCCGCGCCGGCACGCTCGGGGGCGCCCGCATCGTCCTCACCCAGACGGTGCGGCGCGGCGACGAGGTGCTGGTCACCGCCGAGGTCACGGTGGTGATGATCAATGCCGCCGGCCAGGCCCGGCGGCTGCCCGACGCGGTGCGCGCGGTGCTGACCGGCGAGGAGACTGCTTAACGGTCGGTTAACCGTCCGAGCCTTAGGACTCCCTTGTGTTTCGGGCTCCCCAAGGATTGACGCACGCCCTTGTTTTGACAAGATTACCGGCGAGACACCCGCTTCGGAAATGCCAGCCCCACCAGGGATTTCGCCTGAAATGTTGGGGCAAATCGGGGGCCGTGGTCGCGGAATGTCTCGCCGCAGACGCTGGGCGGGGATGACATCCGAAAGGTCAGGGTTTTATGCCGGACGCGGTCACGCAGGCAGCTCTCGCAGTTCCTACAAGTGGTGAAGTATCGGTGATTGCCCTGTTCCTGCAGGCGCATATCGTCGTGAAAGTCATCATCATCGGGCTGCTTCTCGCCTCGATATGGAGCTGGGCGATCATCGTCGACAAGACGATCCTCTACGGTCGGGTGCGGCGCCAGATGGACCGCTTCGAGAAGCTGTTCTGGTCGGGGCAGTCGCTGGAAGAGCTGTACCGCTCGCTCACCGGTCGCACGCCGACGGCGATGGCTTCGGTGTTCGTGGCGGCGATGCGCGAATGGAAGCGCAGCTTCGAATCGGGGGCGCGCTCGCCCATCGGCCTGCAGACGCGCATCGACAAGGTGCTCGACGTCACCATCGGCCGCGAGACCGAGCGGCTCGAGCGGCGGCTCCTGTTCCTGGCGACGGTCGGCTCGGCGGCGCCATTTATCGGCCTCTTTGGCACGGTATGGGGCATCATGACCTCGTTTCAGGCCATCGCCGCCTCCAAGAACACGGCCCTCGCGGTGGTGGCGCCGGGTATCGCGGAGGCGCTGCTGGCCACCGCGCTCGGCTTGCTCGCTGCCATTCCCGCGGTCATCGCCTACAACAAGCTGTCCAACGAGGCGGCCAAGATCGAACAGCGGCTGGAGGGCTTCGGCGACGAGTTCTCCGCCATCCTGTCGCGCCAGGTCGACGAGAGGGGCTGAACCATGGCCGTTCCCGTCGGGTCGCTGAGGTCACGTTCCGGTCGCCGGCGCCAGCGGGCGCGGCCGATGAGCGAGATCAACGTCACGCCGTTCGTCGACGTGATGCTGGTGCTGCTCATCGTCTTCATGGTCACCGCGCCGCTGTTGTCGGCGGGCGTACCGGTCAATCTGCCGGAGGCCAACGCCAAGCCGCTGGCGGTCGACAAGGAGCCGATGTCCATAACCATCGACGGCGACGGACGGGTGTTCGTCAAGGACGCCGAGGTGCCGCTCGACGAGCTCATCAGCAAATTGACGGACGCCGTCGGCGGCAATCTCGACCAGCGCATCTACATCCGCGGCGACCGCTCGGTCAGCTACGGCACGATCATGCGCGTGATGGGCGACATCAACGGCGCCGGCTTCCGCAACATCGGGCTGGTTTCGCTCAAGGAACCGAATAGCTGATCCCCTCATGCGCGATGGGCTGGCAGTCTCCCTCTTCGGCCATGCGGCACTGCTGGTGTGGGCCCTGCTGTCGTTGCCGTCGCCGAAGGCGCTCGATGCCAGCCAGATCGAGGCGATCCCGGTAAACTTCGTCACCATCGCCGACGTCACCAGCATTCCCAAGGGCGAGGAGACGCCCAAGCCGGTGGTCGAAAAGCCCAAGCCCGAGCCGGTGGTCGAGAAGCCCAAGGTCGAAGAACCGCCGCCGCTGCCCGAGCCGGAGCCGACGCCGCCCGAGCCCAAGGCGCCCGAGCCCGCCCCGGTCGCCCCGCCGCCACCGACCCCGCCGGAGCCGACCCCGCCGGAACCGCCACCGGCGCCCGAACCGCCGCCGCCCGAGGAAACGCCGCCGCCCGAGCCGGCGCCGCCGGAGCCGGCGCCCGAGCCGGAAGCCGCGCCCGAGCCGGAACCGCCACCGCCGGAGCCGCCGCCGCCGCCCGCGCCCGAGCCGCCGCCGCCTGCGGAGAAGGTCGAGATCCAGCCCAAGCCGGACAACGTGCCTGAGCCGAAGCCGCGGCCGAAGATGATCGCGCAGGCACCGAAGAAGCAGCCCGACGCGTTCAATCCCGACAAGATCGCGGCGCTCCTCGACAAGGACAAGGCGCCGGCCGATGCGGAGACACCGCAGCCGTCACTGGGCGGCACGACGGCGGCGATCGACGCGCAGATGACCGCGACCGAGCTCGACGCATTGCGGGCGCGCCTCGCCCAATGCTGGTCGCCGCCGATCGGCTGGACCGACCCGGCCGAGGTGCGTGTGATCCTGATGCTGTCGCTCAATCCGGACGGTTCGGTGGCCGGCGACCCGCAGGTGCTGGAGCGGCCGAACGGGCGCTACGAGCAGGCGGCGCCGGAGAGCGCCTTGCGCGCCGTGCGCAGGTGTGCCCCTTACGCACTGCCGCCGGAGAAGTATGAATCGTGGAAGCAGGTCAAGATCACCTTCGATCCGACAGAGATGGGCGGCGGCTGACAGACGCGAGGAAGCCATGAGGAGTGACACAATGCCAGCGACGCCCGCCCCCGCCGCCGCCGTTCACCGCCGCATCTGCCGGGCGGTCGCCGTGATTGCGGTGGCGCTGATCGCGGTCGCTTCCGCCCGCCCGGCCAGCGCCATGATCGAGATCGACGTGACCCGCGGCAACGTCCAGCCGCTGCCGATCGCGTTGCCCGGCTTCGTCGGCGCCGGCGCAGACGCCAAGCTCGGCGCCGACATCACCGACGTCATCGCCTCCGACCTCAAGCGCTCCGGCCTGTTCCTGCCGCTCGATCCGTCGACCTTCGTGCAGAAGGCGATCAGTCCCGACGAGACGCCGCGCTTCGCCGACTGGCGGGTGATCAACGCCCAGGCGCTGGTGACCGGCGGCATCGCCCGTCAGCCGGACGGTCGCCTGCGCGCCGAGTTCCGCCTGTGGGACGTGTTCGCCACGCAGCAGATCGCCGGCCAGCAGTTCTTCACCACCCCCGACAACTGGCGGCGCGTCGCCCACATCATCGCCGATGCCATCTATCAGCGGCTCACCGGCGAGAAGGGCTATTTCGACACCCGCGTCGTCTTCGTCGCCGAGAGCGGCCCCAAGGACAACCGCGTCAAGCGGCTGGCGATCATGGACCAGGACGGCGCCAACGTGCGCTACCTGACCGACGGCAAGGACCTGGTGCTGACGCCGCGGCTTCAATCCGAGCGCGCAGGAAATCACCTACATGTCGTATCGCGGCATGGAGCAGCCGCACGTCTACCTGCTCAACATCGAGACCGGGCAGCGCGAACTGGTCGGCGATTTCCCCGGCATGACCTTCGCACCGCGCTTCTCGCCCGACGGGCAGAAGGTGATCATGAGCCTGCAGCCGGGCAGCAACGCCAACATCTACGCGATGGACCTGCGCTCGAAGCGCACGACGCGGCTGACCGACGACGCCGCCATCGACACCAGCCCGTCCTATTCGCCCGACGGCTCGCAAGATCGTGTTCACCTCCGACCGCGGCGGCTCGCCGCAGCTCTACGTGATGGGCGCCGACGGCACCAACCCGAAGCGCATCACCTTCGGCGAGGGCACCTTCGAGACGCCGGTGTGGTCGCCGCGCGGCGACCTCATCGCCTTCACCCGGCGCGACAAGGGCCAGTTCGCCATCGGCGTCATCCGGCCGGACGGCTCGGGCCAGCGCATCCTCACCGAAGGCTTCCACAACGAGGGACCGACCTGGGCGCCCAACGGGCGGGTGATCATGTTCTTCCGCGATACGCCCGGCGCCAACGGCGGGCCGCAGCTGTGGACCATCGACCTCACCGGCTACAACGAATACCGCATCCCGCTCGACGGCTTTGCCTCCGATCCGGCATGGTCGCCGCTGATCAACTGAACCGCGGCAGGGCGGAAAACCGCGCAAGGCGGGTTTCCCTGACTCGGCGCATGGGATAGCTTGCCCACCGGGCAGGGTGGCGCGCGGCCGGTCGACGGACCGGCGACACAGGTGCATGTGAGCCTCCGGATAATCCCGGCTTAACCCAAAACTAACCAACCTCCTGCACGGCCGCTTAACCACGCATTGCTACACCGTCAGTATGGTGGACGAGGAGTTACCGAAATGGTGAAAATGCCGAGCATTACCCGCGCAATCCTGCCGATCGCGGTGCTTGGTCTGGTCTTGCTGGTGTCCGCGTGCGCGCGCAATCCCGGCGGCGACCTCGGTGGGCTGGGCGGCGTCGGGGGCGGGGTCACGTCGGCAACTCCCGGCAGCCCGCAGGATTTCGTGGTCAACGTCGGCGATCGGGTCTTCTTCGACACCGATTCGAGCGAGCTCAGCGCCACGGCGCGGGCCACGCTGGACAAGCAGGCGATGTGGCTGAACCAGAATCGCCGCTACAACTTCATCATCGAAGGCCATGCCGACGAGCGCGGCACGCGCGAATACAATATCGCGCTGGGCGCCCGCCGCGCCACCACGACGCGCGACTACCTGGTCTCGCGCGGGGTCGCGGCCAACCGCATGCGGACGATCTCGTACGGCAAGGAGCGTCCGGTGGCGGTGTGCAACGATATCTCCTGCTGGTCGCAGAACCGGCGCGCCGTGACGGTGCTCAACACCGCCGGCATGTAGCCCGGCCAAGCGTCTTGCCGCGGCGGGCGACCCCTGAGCGGGCCGCCCGCCGGCTTCGTCCGGCGCCCAATTTTGGCCGAACTGCCCTGTTCCATGCTAGGAAACGGATAACGGTTCCAGCGCCGTCGCGCGGTGGACGGATGGCTATCGGGAAGATTTGCACATGGTTCTGATGCATCGCGGGCTGACCGGGGCGGCGGTCGTCGCCATCGGACTGATGATGGCTCCCGTCGCCGACGCCGGCTGGTTTGGCATCGGCAACAACGCGGGGCAGCCGGGCGGGGCGGGCGTCACCCTGGTTCAGTCGGGCGCCGACACGGCACGCCTCGACCAGCTCGAACACACGATCCGCGATCTGACCGGACAGGTCGAGACGCTGCAGCACCAGGTCGACGAGCTGACCAATGCGCTGCAGAAGATGCAGGCCGACAACGAGTTCCGCTTCAGCGAGCTGGAGCGCGGCAAGGGCGGCGGAGGCGGCAGGGCCGCCGCGGCGCCGCAGCCGGCGCCAGCGCCGCACCGGCTCCGGCCGAGACGGCGGCAGCCGCGGCACAGCCGGCGCCCGCCGCCGACGGCCAACCGCAGCTCGGCGCGCCGCCGCAGCCGCTGGGAACCCTGGCGCTGCCGGCGCCCGGGGCCGCCGACGGACAACAGCCGCTCGACCTGTCGGCGCTGGCGCGTGGCGAAGGCGGCGCCGCAGATGCCGGCGGCGGTGCCGCGCCGATGGCCGAGGCCCAGCAGGTGGGGCCGCCGAGCGGCGATCCGGCGGCCGACTACAAAACGGCTTACGAGCTTTTCGTCTCCGGCCAGTACGCGGCGGCAGACAAGGCATTCCGCCAGTTCCTCGACGCCTATCCGGGCGATGCGCGGGCCGCGGACGCGATCTACTGGCTCGGCCAGAGCCTGTTCTCGCGCGGCATGTACCGCGAGGCGGCGCTCGAGTTCGTCAACGGCCACAAGCTCTATCCGAAGAGCCCGCGGGCGGCCGACACGATGCTGCTGCTCGGCAAGTCGCTGGCCGGCATCCCCGAGCGCGAGGCGGCATGCCAGACCTTCGCGGCGGCGCTGAAGCAATATCCGACCATGTCGAACGCGCTGCGCCAGCGCGTCATCTCCGAACAAGCCAATGCGGGATGCTGAGGCGGCCGACAAACCCCTGAGCGACGCCGAACTCGACGACCTTTTCGCCGCCTTCGCCGACGCGCGCACGATCGCGCTGGCGGTCTCCGGCGGGGCCGATTCGCTGGCCCTGATGGTTGCCGCCGGGCGCTGGCAGGCGCGGCATGGCGGCGCGCCCGACATCGTGGTGCTGACCGTCGATCATCGCCTGCGCCGCGGTTCGCGGCAGGACGCCGCCGGCGTGGTGGCGGCGGCCGCGGCCCTCGGGCTCGCCGCCCGCATGCTGGTGCGCAAGGGCCAGGCGCCCTCCGGCAACATCGAAGCCGAGGCGCGCCGCGCCCGCTACCGCCTGCTGCTCGATGCGGCAGCCGCCGCGGGGGCAAGCCACCTGCTCACCGCCCACCATCGCGACGATCTCGCCGAGGCGCTGCTGCTGCGCCTCCAGCGCGGTGCCGGGGTGTTCGGCCTGGCCGCCATGCGCGGCGCCGTCGACGCCGGCGCGATCGTGCTCGCCCGGCCGTTCCTCGCCGTGCCGCGCGCCCGGCTGGCGGCTACCACCGCGGCGGCCGGCCTGACGCCAGCGGTCGACGCGATGAACAGCGATCCGCGCTTCGCCCGCACGCGGATGCGCACGCTGCTGCCGCTGCTCGCCCGCGAGGGCCTCGACCCGGCGAACCTGGCGGCCGCGGCGCGCCGGCTGGCGGATGCCGCCGACGCCATCGACGCCGCCGCCAGCGCGCTGATCGCGGCGGCCGTGGCGGTCGACGAATTCGCCGTGGCGCGGCTCGACGCCGACGGCTTCCGGGCGGCGCCGTCGGCGGTGCGCGACCGGGTGGCGGTGCGGCTGCTGATGGCCATCGGCGATGGCGATTACCCGCCCCGCTTCGACCGCCTGGCGGCGCTCACCGGGGCGATGACGGCGGCGCCGGGCGCCGGGCGGTTCAAGCGGACGCTCGCCGGCTGCGTCATCGAGCGGCGGGACGGCGCCTTCGTCATCTACCGCGAACTTGGCCGCGACGGGCCGGCCGCCGTCGCCGTCAGGCCCGGCGCGACGGTGGTGTGGGACGGCCGGTTCCGGATCCGGGCCGGGCGGTCGGCGCCGGCCGGGCTCACCGTGGCGGCGCTGGGCGAGGACGGGCGCCGCGCCATTGGTCGCGGCCCGGCGCCGCGCGGGGCGTTGGCCGCACTGCCCGCCGTCAGCCGGCGCGGGCGCCTGGTCGCGGTGCCGACCCTCGGCTATTTTGCCAAGGCTGCCAAGGGGTTGGACGTCACGATCTGCCCAATCCTGGGGCAGCGGCTGGCGGCGCCGCCGCTGTTTCCCGATCTTTCTGGCGGATTGTGACCGGCCCAACCCTCACGCCGCCGTAATTCCAGCACGATGCTCATGAAAGTCTTATTGGCTTCGTAACGCCCAGTACCTATCTTACGAAGCAACTCCGACGCTGAAGCGGGTGAGCGGCGGCCTTTACCCCGTTGACCCAAAAGGACGCGAATGAACGCCAACTTCCGCAATTTCGCCCTGTGGGTCATCATCGGCCTGGTGCTGATCGCCCTGTTCAACCTTTTCCAGAACACCGGACAGCGGTCGGCGGGCGTCGACATCGCCTATTCGCAGTTCGTCAGCGAGGTCGACCAGGGCCACGTGCGCAGCGTCGTCATCGCCGGCCAGCAGATCGCCGGCATCTATACCGACGGCACCGCCTTCCAGACCTACGCTCCGGAAGATCCCGAGCTGGTCAAGCGGCTCGAGGACAAGGGCGTCTCGATCACCGCCAAGGCACCGAGCGAGGGCGGCCAGTCGCTGCTCGGCATGCTGGTGTCGTGGTTCCCGATGTTCCTCATCCTGGCGGTGTGGATCTTCTTCATGCGCCAGATGCAGGGAACCGGCGGCAAGGCGCTCGGCTTCGGCAAGTCGAAGGCGAAGCTTTTGACCGAGGCGCACGGCCGCGTCACCTTCGAGGACGTCGCCGGGGTCGACGAGGCCAAGGAAGACCTCGAGGAGATCGTCGAGTTCCTGCGCGACCCGCAGAAGTTCCAGCGGCTCGGCGGACGCATCCCGCGCGGCGTGCTGCTGGTCGGCCCGCCCGGCACCGGCAAGACGCTGCTCGCCCGCGCCATCGCCGGCGAGGCCAACGTGCCGTTCTTCACCATCTCCGGCTCCGACTTCGTCGAGATGTTCGTCGGCGTCGGCGCCAGCCGCGTGCGCGACATGTTCGAGCAGGCGAAGAAGAACGCCCCGTGCATCATCTTCATCGACGAGATCGACGCGGTCGGCCGCCATCGCGGCGCCGGCCTCGGCGGCGGCAACGACGAGCGCGAGCAGACGCTGAACCAGCTCCTGGTCGAGATGGACGGCTTCGAGGCGAACGAGGGCATCATCCTCATCGCCGCCACCAACCGGCCCGACGTGCTCGACCCGGCGCTGCTCCGCCCCGGCCGCTTCGACCGCCAGATCGTGGTGCCCAATCCCGACGTGGTCGGCCGCGAGAAGATCCTCAAGGTGCACGTGCGCAAGGTGCCGCTGGCGCCCGACGTCGACCTCAAGGTGATCGCGCGCGGCACCCCGGGCTTCTCCGGCGCCGACCTGATGAACCTGGTCAACGAGGCGGCGCTGCTCGCCGCCCGCCGCGGCAAGCGGCTGGTGACCATGGCGGAGTTCGAGGACGCCAAGGACAAGGTGATGATGGGTGCGGAACGCCGCACGCTGGTCATGACCGAGGACGAGAAGCGGCTGACCGCCTATCACGAGGCGGGCCACGCCATCGTCGCGCTGCACGTGCCGGCGACCGATCCGGTGCACAAGGCGACGATCATCCCGCGCGGCCGTGCGATGGGCATGGTCATGCAGCTGCCGGAACGCGACAAGCTGTCGATGAGCCTCGAGCAGATGACCTCGCGGCTGGCCATCATGATGGGCGGCCGCGTCGCCGAGGAGATGATCTTCGGCAAGGAGAAGGTGACCTCCGGCGCGTCCTCCGACATCGAGCAGGCGACCCGCCTGGCGCGCATGATGGTGACCCGCTGGGGCCTGTCGGAGGAACTCGGCACCGTCTCCTACGGCGAGAACCAGGAAGAGGTGTTCCTCGGCCATTCGGTGTCGCGCCAGCAGAACGTGTCGGAACAGACGGCGCAGAAGATCGACGCCGAGATCCGCCGCTACGTCGAAGAGGGCCTGTCGGAGGCGCGGCGTCTGCTGTCCGAGCATGCCGACGAACTGGAGAGGCTGGCGCAGGGCCTGCTCGAATACGAGACGCTGTCCGGCGAAGAGATCCGCAATCTGCTCGCCGGCAAGCCGCCGGTGCGCGATACGCCGGACGAACCGACCGCGACCAAGGGGTCGGCGGTGCCGGTCACCAAGAGCCGGCCGAAGGGCTCGCCCGGCGAACCGGAAGGCGGCATGGCGCCGCAGCCGCAGGGCTGAGCCGACCGCACGAACGAAAGATCCCAAGAAACGGCCGCCGCTTCGGCGGCCGTTTTCGTTTATGCGTGGCCGCCGGCAGCCATTTCCGAGTGCAGATTTCGTCGCCGGAACTATTCGAGTGCCATTTCTGCAACGGTCGCCCGCGTTTACCTTTCGTTAACGTAAAGAAACGTGGTTAATCAACGTGGTTTACGGGGCTTTAAGATTTATAGTCGACAATTCCTTTCCATAAGCGGTCGAGCCCGGCCGCTAGGGGCCAATCGAGGAAAGGAAAGTGTCATGGGTCGCACACGTCTTACCGCGCTGGTCGGCGCTGCGTTCGTGCTGCCGCTATCGGCAGGTGCGTGGGCGGCCGATCTGCCGGAAATTCCGCCCTATCAGCAGCCGCAGGTCGAGGTCGGCAAGACCTGGTACCTGCGCGGCGATATCGGCATGACGAACTACTCGGTCGACAGCCTTTACAACGTTCTCTACGACAGCGAAGGCACGACCATCGACAACGTCTCGAAGAACTTCGAATCGTCGCCGCTGTTCAGCCTGGGCGTCGGCTTCCGCCACAGCGATCACCTGCGTTTCGACGTGACCGGCGAATTCCGCGGCAACGGCACCTTCCATGGTCTTGACGTCTACCACTACGACGGCGGATCGGGGACCGACGAATACACCGCCGTCCTGTCGAGCTGGGCATTCATGGCGAACGCCTACTGGGACATCGGCACGTGGCATGGCGTGACGCCGTTCGTCGGCGGCGGCGTCGGCACGTCGCTGAACACCCTCAAGGGCTTCACCGACGTCAACACGACGACCAACGGCGTTGCCTATGGCGCCGACTTCTCGCAGTGGTCGCTGGCCTGGCAGCTCACCGCCGGCATGGCGTTCCAGGTTTCGCCGAATGTCACCTTCGAGGCCGCCTACCGCTACATCAACCTGGGCAACGCCCAGTCCGGCGATCTGGTCGCCTACGACGGAACCAATTCGGTCGACAATCCGATGGAGTTCCACAACCTGACCTCGCAGGACTTCAAGGTCGGTCTGCGCTACGCCTTCGGTGCGCCGGACTACGCCGGCCCGGTCATGGCCAAATACTGATCGTCTCCTCCGGGGCGCTCTGAGGGCACCGTCCGCCATCCCGGCGGGCGGTGCTCTTTTTTATCTTCCCTGTCGGCCTGCGGCCTCCGCGCCTCTTGTCTTCTTCCCCGTCGCGCGTTCCGCGCTCCACGCCTCTTGTCTTCTTCCCCGTCCGGCCGGCGGCCGTCCGCGCCTCTTGGTGTCCTCGTCGATGTGACCTTGCGGTCACGCCGGCTATGCGGCGCGCGCCGACGCGGTTGTCGCATGCGTTTGCCGATTGACTCTCTCAACGACCCAGCGTATCTCGCGCGCCGGGACACCCCTCCCCAACGAGGGGCTTCTATCTGAGAGGGTAGACTGATGACGACACCTGCCACGCCCGCCATCCGGCCGGCCAATCCCAACTTCTCCTCTGGTCCTTGCGCGAAACGTCCCGGCTGGTCGCTGGATGCGTTGCGCGATGCCGCGCTCGGCCGCTCGCACCGCGCCAAGATCGGCAAGGCCAAGCTCAAGCAAGCCATCGACCTGACGCGCGAAGTGCTGCACGTGCCGGCGGACTACCGCATCGGCATCGTGCCGGCCTCGGATACCGGCGCCGTCGAGATGGCGCTGTGGTCGCTGCTCGGCGAACGGCCGGTCGACGTGCTGGCGTGGGAATCCTTCGGCCTCGGCTGGGTGACCGACGTGGTCAAGCAGCTCAAGCTGAAGGACGTGCGCACCATCAAGGCCGACTACGGCAAGCTGCCCGACCTCACCCAGGTCGACTTCGACCACGACGTCGTCTTCACCTGGAACGGCACGACCTCCGGCGTGCGCGTGCCCAACGGCGACTGGATCGCCGCCGACCGCGCCGGCCTGACCATCTGCGACGCGACCTCCGCCGCCTTCGCCCAGGACCTCGCCTTCGACAAGCTCGACGTCGTCACCTTCTCCTGGCAGAAGGCGCTCGGCGGCGAGGCGGCGCACGGCATGATCGTCCTCAGCCCGCGCGCCGTCGCGCGGCTGGAGACCTACACGCCGCCGTGGCCGCTGCCCAAGATCTTCCGCATGACCAAGGGCGGCAAGCTGATCGACGGCATCTTCGTCGGCGAGACGATCAACACGCCGTCGATGCTGTGCGTCGAGGACTATCTCGACACGCTCGCCTGGGCCAAGGGCGAGGGCGGCCTCACTGGCCTGATGGCGCGGGCCGACGCCAACTTCAAGGTGCTGGCCGACTGGGCGGCGAAGACGCCGTGGATCGATTTCTTCGCCGAAGATCCGGCGGTGCGTTCCAACACCTCGGTGACGCTCAAGATCGTCGATCCCGACGTGGTCAAGCGCGAGCCGGCCGCGCAGGAGGCCTTCCTCAAGGCCATCTCGGCGCGCCTCGACAAGGAAAAGATCGCCTACGACATCAACTACCATCGTGATGCCCCGCCGCATTTCCGCATCTGGGCGGGCGCCACGATCGAGGCGAAGGATCTCGAGGCGTTGACCAAGTGGCTCGAGTGGGCCTTCGCCATCGAGAAGGCGGCGCTGAAAGAAGCGGCCTGAACCTCGCAATCCCGGGCGGTGGCCGACTCCCCGACGCCGGCCGCCGCCTCCGCAACCACCCCATCGGTTTGATTCGCGTCGGCGCGCCCCGCGAACGGTTTTGGCGCGACGCGAAGGAAAGGCACTCACAATGACTGCTCGCGTTCTGGTTTCCGACAAGCTCTCCAAGGCCGCCGTCCAGATCTTCAAGGTGCGCGGCGTCGAGGTCGACTACCTGCCCGATCTCGGCAAGGACAAGGACAAGCTGCTCGCGGCGATCGGCGACTATGACGGGCTCGCCATCCGCTCCGCCACCAAGGTGACCGAGAAGATCCTCGGCGCCGCCAAGAAGCTGCGCGTCATCGGCCGCGCCGGCATCGGCGTCGACAATGTCGACGTGCCGGTCGCCACCCAGCGCGGCATCATCGTGATGAACACGCCCTTCGGCAACTCCATCACCACGGCCGAGCACGCCATCGCGCATGATGTTCGCCGTCGCCCGCCAGATCCCCGCCGCCGACGTCTCGACCCAGGCCGGCAAGTGGGAGAAGAACCGCTTCATGGGCGTCGAGATCACCGCCAAGACGCTCGGCATCATCGGCTGCGGCAACATCGGCTCGATCGTCGCCGAGCGCGCCATCGGGCTGAAGATGCGCGTGATCGCCTACGATCCCTATCTCTCCGAGGAGCGCGCCCTGCAGATCGGCGTCGACAAGGTCACGCTCGACGAACTGCTCGAACGGGCCGATTTCATCACCCTGCACACGCCGCTCACCGAGAAGACCCGCAACATCATCGACGCGGCGGCGATCGCCAAGATGAAGGACGGCGTGCGCATCATCAATTGCGCCCGCGGCGGCCTGGTCGTCGAGGAAGACCTCGCCGAGGCGATCAAGACCGGCAAGGTCGCCGGCGCCGGCGTCGACGTCTTCGTCAAGGAACCGGCGACCGACAGCCCGCTGTTCGGCCTGCCCAACGTGGTGTGCACGCCGCACCTCGGCGCCTCGACCAGCGAAGCGCAGGAGAACGTCGCCGTCCAGGTCGCCGAGCAGATGGCCGACTACCTGGTCAACGGCGCCGTCGCCAACGCGCTCAACATGCCATCGATCACGGCGGAAGAGGCGCCGCGGCTGATCCCCTTCGTCAAGCTGGCGGAGAATCTCGGCTCCTTCGCCGGCCAGCTCACCGAGACCACCATCCTCGGCGCCACGATCGAATATGCCGGCGACGTCGCCGAGATGAACACCAAGGCGCTGACCGCGGCGCTGCTCGCCGGCCTGCTCAGGCCGATGCTGTCCGAGGTCAACATGGTCAACGCGCCGATCGTGGCGCGCGAGCGCGGCATGGAGATCAACGAGGTGCGGCAGACCCAGCGCGGCATCTACGAGACCTATGTGCGCCTGACGGTGAGGACCGAACGGCAGGAGCGCGCGGTCGCCGGCACGGTCTTCTCCGACGGCAAGCCGCGCTTCATCCAGATCAAGGGCATCAACATGGATGCCGGCTTCGCGCCGCACATGCTCTACGTCACCAACAAGGACAAGCCCGGCTTCATCGGCCGCCTCGGTTCGCTGCTCGGCAACGAGAAGGTCAACATCGCCAACTTCAATCTCGGTCGCGCGGCGCCGGGCGACGACGCCATCTCGCTGGTCGAGATCGACGGGCCGATGAGCGACGACGTGCTCGAGAAGGTCGGCAAGCTCGACGGCGTCGTGCAGGCCAAGCGCCTGATGTTCTAGAAAGCGGCTCCTCCCCACGCTGGCGTTCGCGCACAGCGGCAAGGGACTCCGTGCCTGCCCCGCAGCAGGCACGGAGTTGTTGTCTTTGCGGATGCTCCCCCGTCCGGGGGGGCGGCATGAGATGTCGCCTCCGGTCACTCCGCTCGGAACGCCACTCTTTCCGTTGCACAGCGGCGGCCAAAGAGAGAGGCTAGCCGAATCCCATCGCCAGAGTTGGAGGCCTGCTGTGGCTGCCAAGAGGATCTATGTGGTCGCCGTGCTAGCGCTGTTGGCCGGCTACGACCAAACAGCGAATGCCGTATCGCCGCCGCCGGTCCAAGCCGCTAGCGGCATGGTGGTCACGGCCCAGCACCTCGCCTCCGAGATCGGTGTCGATATCTTGAAGAGAGGCGGCAACGCAGTCGATGCTGCGGTCGCGGTCGGCTACGCGCTCGCGGTCGTCCATCCCTGCTGCGGCAATCTGGGCGGCGGTGGCTTTGCGACCCTCCATCTCGCCAACGGCAAGGATACGTTCCTGAACTTCCGCGAGAAGGCTCCCGCAGCCGCGACCGAGACCATGTACCTCGATGCTGCCGGCGAGGTCGTTCCGGATCTGAGCCTGCGCGGGTACAAGGCGGTTGGCATTCCCGGCAGTGTCCTCGGGCTCGACACGCTTCTGACCAGATACGGCACCATGAGCCGGGAGACGGTGATGGCGCCGGCGATCAAGCTTGCCGAGGATGGCTTTGTGCTCACGCAAGCGGACGTCGACATCCTCAGCCGCAGTACCAAGGCCTTCGCCGGCGAGCCGAACGTCAGCGCAATCTTCCTCAATGACGGCAAGCCTTGGCAGGCGGGGCAGCGGCTGGTTCAGAAGGACCTTGCCGCGACCCTGAAGGCGATCGCGAAGGACGGACCGGATGCCTTCTACAAGGGACCGATTGCAGACAAGATCGTCGCCGCGAGCGCTGCGCACGGCGGTATCCTGGCCAAGCAGGATTTCGCCGACTACACGGTGACCGAGACGCCTCCCGTCCGCTGCAGCTATCGCGGTTACGATCTGATCTCGGCGCCGCCTCCGAGTTCCGGGGGCACCACACTCTGCCTGATCCTCAACGTGCTTGCGGGTTATCCGATGAAGGAGCTGGGCTTCCATTCGGCGGCAGGCATCCAGCTCGCCGTCGAGGCCATGCGCCATGCCTATGTCGACCGCAATTTCGCGCTGGGCGACCCTGACTTCGTCAGCAATCCCCTCGACCGGCTTCTGTCTGCGGACTACGCGGCCGCGATTCGGGCGAAGATCGTTCCCGGCAAGGCGGGCAACTCGAAGGATGTCGCGCCCGGCGTACCGCCCCACGAGGGAACCCAGACGACCCAGTACTCAATCGTCGACAAGGCCGGGAACGCCGTGTCGGTGACCTACACCATCAACGCATTGTTCGGCGCCAAGGTGATCGCCGGCGACACCGGCTTCTTCCTGAATGACGAAATGGACGACTTCACGACGAAACCGGGTGCAGCCAATCTCTTCGGCCTCGTCCAGGGCAAGAAGAACGCCATCCAGCCGGGCAAGCGCCCACTCAGCTCAATGAGCCCGACGATCATCGCCAAGGATGGTCACATCTTCATGGTCATCGGCAGTCCCGGCGGCTCTCGCATCATCACCATCACGCTGGAGTTGGTGATGAACGTCATCGACTATGGCCTTGATCCGCAGGAGGCGATTGACGCTCCGCGTTTCCATCATCAATGGCTGCCCGATGAGATCGACGTAGAACCACTGACGCTCTCGCCCGACACGCAACAGGCGCTGATCAACATGGGCTACAAGATCGTCGAACAATCTCCATGGGGCGCCGCCGAAGGCATCGAGGTGACGCCCGACGCGGCGAGCCCACCGACAGCACCCGGGCAGGGCCCGCCTGATCCCGCAGCAAGCGCGAAAATGAAGCCGGGCATGCTGTACGGCGCTAACGACGACCGCCGTCCCGCCGGGGCTGCTCTCGGGTACTAGAGCGCTTTCCTCGCGCCGCGTTGCGCCACGGCGATGCCGGCGATGATCAGCGCGTAGCCGATGCCGTGGTAAAGCTGCGGCCGCTCGCCGAGGAAGACGATGGCGATGGCCGAGCCGAAGACCGGGATCAGGTGGAAGAACGGACCGGTGCGGTTGGCGCCGATCAGCTCGACGCCGCGGTTGAAGAAGATATAGGCGAGCAGCGAAGGGAAGACGATCACGTAGGCGAGCACGGCGAAGGCGGCCGGGGTCGCGTCGATCCGGCGGCCGGCGACGTATTCGGCGACGGTGACCGGCGCCAGCATGATGGCGCCGGCGACGAAGGTGACGGCGAGGAACGACAGAAAGT
Organism: uncultured Alphaproteobacteria bacterium; assembly: GCA_963784605.1. Taxonomy (GTDB): domain Bacteria; phylum Pseudomonadota; class Alphaproteobacteria; order Rhizobiales; family Kaistiaceae; genus CAVSRC01. The sequence goes on along the minus strand of CAWARW010000020.1, from coordinate 171,282 downwards.
GGATCGCCGGCCGCCGGCGGAGCAGGCTGGCATAGAGCGCGTAGCTCACCATGGCGATGAGGAACCAGAGGTCGCCGGGATTGAGCCTGAGGTGTGCCAGCGTCGCCGGGTCGCCGTGGGCGATGATGACCAGCACGCCGAAGAGCGACACGCAGATGCCGAAAAGCTGGGCCGCCGTCAGGCGGTCGCGGAACAGGACCAGCGACCACAGGCCGATCATCAGCGGCGCCGAGGATTGCATCAGCGAACCGTTGAGGGCGGTGGTGTATTCCAGCCCGTGATAGGCGAGCGTGTTGTAGATGGTCACGCCGGTGAAGCTGAGCAGCAACATGATGCCGATGTGGCTGCGGATCGTCGGCCAGTCGCGGATGAGCCGGCGGCGGGCGAGCGGTACGGCGAGCAGCGCGGCGCCGACCCAGCGAATCTCGGCGAGCGCGGCGGGCGGAACGGTGCCCGCGATGAAGCGGCCGAGCACGATGTTGATCGCCCAGAACAGCGAGGTCAGCGACAGCAGCAGATAGGGCCGGTCGAACAGGTTGCGGCTGGCCGATGGCGGTGCGGTCAAGGGCGGATCCGGGTGGAACGCAGGGATTTCGGCCGCGGGGGGTTGCAGGCAGCCGCGGCCGCTGTCTTCATAGACGAGGCGTCCGCAGCCGACAACGCCGGCATTGGCTCCGCAAAGAGCGCGAAAACGCCGTGTTTTCGCCTCGCACCGGCCGAAGCCAGAGGCTATAGTCCGCGCCGATGGTCGCCCCGGCATGTCCCGGGGCGATTCGTTGCTGGCAAATGCCGCGCGCGGATGCCGCAATGTGAGGAAGCCGGATAGGAAATGGCGAACGTCGTGGTCGTCGGAGCTCAATGGGGCGACGAAGGCAAGGGAAAGATCGTGGACTGGCTGTCCGAGCGCGCCGATATCGTGGTGCGCTTCCAGGGTGGCCACAACGCCGGACATACGCTGGTCATCGACGGGGTCAGCTACAAGCTGAGCCTGCTGCCCTCCGGCGTCGTGCGCCCGGGCAAGCTGTCGGTCATCGGCAACGGCGTGGTGGTCGACCCGTGGGCCTTCATCGCCGAGGTCGAGAAGCTGAAAGGGCAGGGCATCGCGGTAACGCCCGACAACCTGCTCATCGCCGACAGCGCCTCGCTGATCCTGCCGCTGCATCGCGAACTCGACGTCACCCGCGAGACCGCCAACAGCACCCAGGCGATCGGCACCACCAAGCGCGGCATCGGCCCCGCCTATGAGGACAAGGTCGGCCGGCGCGCCATCCGCGTCGTCGATCTCGCCGATCCGGCGAGCCTGCCGGCCAAGATCGATCGGCTGCTTGCCCACCACAACGCGCTGCGCCGCGGCGCCGGCGCCGAGGAGATCGACGCGGCGGCGCTGCTCGCCGCGCTGAAGGAGGTGGCGCCGAAGATCCTGCCGTTCATGGGCTCCGCCTGGCAGCGGCTCGACGAGGCCCGCCGCGGCGGCAAGCGCATCCTGTTCGAGGGGGCGCAGGGCGTGCTCCTCGACGTCGACCACGGCACCTACCCCTACGTCACCTCGTCCAACATCGTCGCCGCCCAGGCGGCAACCGGCTCGGGGCTGGGGACCCACACCGGCGACTACGTGCTGGGAATCACCAAGGCCTATACGACCCGGGTCGGCGAGGGGCCGTTCCCGACCGAGGACAAGGGCGAGATGGGCGAGCGGCTGGGCCGCGTCGGCAAGGAATTCGGCACGGTCACCGGGCGCAAGCGGCGCTGCGGGTGGTTCGATGCGGCCCTGGTCCGCCAGGTGGTGCGCATCTCGGGCATCGACGGCATCGCGCTGACCAAGCTCGACGTCCTGGATGGGCTCGAAACGATAAAGATATCAGTCGGTTACCGCCTAAACGGACGCTCGCTCGACTACCTGCCGGTGGCCCAGCAGGAACAGGCGGCGGTTGAACCGGTTTATGAGACAATGGAAGGTTGGCAGGAACTCGACGGCCGGCGCCCGGACATGGAATGATCTGCCCGCCCAGGCGATCAAATACGTTCGCCACGTCGAAGAGCTGATTGGCGTTCCTGTGGCCTTACTTTCGACAAGTCCCGAGCGTGACGATACAATCCTTGTGCATGATCCTTTTCAAGGCTAGTGCGATTAGGCGAGAGGTCGGCAGAGCGAAGAAATGGCCGAATATTACGCTGTACTGAGCCGGGCGGTTGCCAGCCTTGAGGCAAACACGCCGGAATCGCGGCGCGCCGTGTACGACAAGGCGCGCAACGCGCTCATCGGGCAGTTGAAGGCCATCGTTCCGCCGTTGCCGACGTCCGAGATATCGCGCCAGCGCCTGGAACTGGAAGAAGCCATTCGGCGGGCCGAGCGCGAAGCCACCGGCGGCGCCGCCGCGGCGCCCCTGCGGGCAGCGGCGAGACGGCCGGCCGTACCGCCGCCACCACCGCCCAGGGCGCAGGCACCCGAGCCGCCGCCGGCGCCCCCGCCGCAACCGGCACCCGCGCCGGAAGCGCCGCCGCCGATGGCCGAGCCGCGCCAGCCGGAGGAGGCTGCCGCCAACTCGCCGCAGGAGGTCTTCCGGCGGGCGATCCGCGAGGCCGAAACGCGCGGCAGCGTTCCGCCGCCGGCGGTCGAACGGGCGCCGAGCCGCGAGGAAGCCGTTGGCGACATGGGGGCGGAATTTCACGTCGCCGATCGTCCACGCCGGGCGCCGCCGCCGCCGGTGGCGGCTGAGCCGCCACCCTATGTGCCGCCCGAATACCGCCCGGCACGGCGGGCGGAGGTCGAGCCCGAGCTCAGACTGGCCCCCGACTATCCGTGGGAGAAGGAGCCGCCGGTGCCGGTGGCCGACGCCGCTCCGGCACGGTATGCGCCGACCCCCCAGCTCGACGACGATGAACGGTCGGCCCGCATCCGGGATGGCCGCCGCCGCGGCGGGCGCAACCGGGATCGCGGCCGAGATCGTGATCGTGACCGGGACCCCGGCCGCGACGTCGATGATGATTTCGAGGAGAGGGAGGTTGCGCGCCCGTCGCGGCTGCCGATCATTCTCCTGCTGGTGCTGATCGTCGCTCTGGTCGGCGGCCTGGGAGCACTCGCCTGGTCGCAGCGCGGCGAGCTTTCCAAACTGATGGCATCGCTGGACAGCGGCGCGTCCGGCAGCGGCGAGCCGGCCGCCTCGGCGCCGCCGCCGGCGGTGGCGCCGTCGCCGACGGAGGATGCGGCGGCCAAGAGCAGCGACCGGATGCTCGAAGGCGGCAACGCCATCGCGACGACGCCGGGCGTGCGCGTCGTCGGCGACGCCGGCGATGCCGGTGGCGCGCCGGCAGACGCCAATGCGCCGGCCATGGACAACGGCGCTGCGCCGCCGATGGCCACCGCCGACACCGCCCAGCCGCAGCAGCCGGAGGCGGCGCCACCCGGCGATCAGGTGCTCGTGGCGCAGAAGGCGGTTCTCTACGAGGAACCGCTCGACAGTGCCAAGGCGGCCAACGGGGTTACCCAGATCAATGCCGCGGTCACCTGGGACTTCGTCAACGACGGCACCAACGGTCCCGAGGTGGTCGCCAATCTGGACGTGCCCGACCGCGGCCTCAAGGTGCGGCTGAACTTCCACAAGAACAACGACAAGTCGCTGCCGGCGAGCCACCTGATCGAGGTGGTCGTCACGACCACGCCGGCTTTTCCCGGCAAGAGCGTCACCGGCATTCCGCGTCTGGTGCTGAAACCCTCCGAGGACGCCCGCGGCCAGCCGCTGATCGGCGCCACGGCCAAGGTCGCAGGACGGTCTCTTCTGGGTGGCGCTGTCGGCGCTGCCGGCCGACGTCGACAGCAACATGGCACTGCTCAAGGACCGCGACTGGATCGACCTGCCGCTGGTCTACGAGACCGGCCAGCGCGCCATCCTGACCTTCGAGAAGGGCACGCCCGGCGACCGTGCGCTGGCGCAGGCGATGGCCGCCTGGGGCACCGGCTAGCGGCGATCGGCAGAGCAGCCATGCCGAAAAAGGCTTGCCGCAGCGCGGCAAGCCTGCGATGGTTCGCCCGTTCCGAGGGGTGCTCGTCACCGAGCTGAGATGGCCTTGCAGGCCGAACCCTTCGAACCTGATCCGGGTCATGCCGGCGAAGGGACGGGAACTTTTCTCCGCCTATCAACTTCGCCGCTGCGACCGGACCACCGGGAGCGGTCGATGGCGTCGGGTTTCGTGGCGGGTCAAGGCGGTCGGCGATGACGGCGCTCAGGGCGCTCTTCGTCGGCGCGGCGCTGCTCGTCATCTGGCAGGCGATCGTCACGGTCTTCCAGCCGCCGCCCTTCCTCCTGCCCGGGCCGGCGCGGGTGCTCACGGCGCTCGCCGAACGGCCGGACCTCTGGCAGGTGCACGCGGTGACGACGCTCACCGAGACCGTGATCGGCCTCGTCTGCGGCGCCGGGCTCGGCGCCGGCCTGGCACTGACCATGAGCTTCCTGCCGCTCACCCGCCGCGTCCTCCTGCCGGTGATGGTGGTGAGCCAGGCGATCCCGGTCTTCGCCATCGCCCCGCTGCTGGCGCTGTGGTTCGGCTTCGGCGTCGCTTCCAAGGTGGTGATGGCGACCATCGCCATCTTCTTCCCGGTCGCCTCGGCGTTCGCCGACGGGCTCGCCCGCGCCGACGCCCAACCTGCTCGATCTGGCGCACCTCTATCGCGCCCGCCGCTGGCAGGTGGTGACGCTGCTGCGCCTGCCGGGCGCCATTCCGGCGCTGGTCACCGGGCTCCGGCTGGCCGCCGTCTATGCGCCGATCGGCGCCCTGATCGGCGAATGGGTGGGGGCCTCCTCCGGCCTCGGCTACGCCATGCTGCTGGCCAACGCGCGGGCACAGACCGACGTCATGTTCGCCGCGCTGATCCTGCTCATCGCGATGTCGGTGATCCTGCGCGGCATCGTCGATCTCCTCACCGCCAACCTCACGCCGTGGGCGGCGGAAAGCCAATAAAGGAATCCATGACATGAAAATGATGAGTTGGTTGTTGGGTTTGGCTGCGCTTCTTGCCCTTCTGAATCCACTTCAAGTGCAGGCCGCCGACAAGCTGACCGTGCTGCTCGACTGGTTCGTCAACCCGGACCACGCGCCGCTGGTGATCGCCAAGGAGGGCGGCTACTTCGCCCGCCACGGCCTCGACGTCGATCTCATCGCCCCGGCCGACCCCAGCGCGCCGCCGCGGCTGGTCGCCGCCGGCAAGGCCGACGTCGCCGTCACCTACCAGCCGGACCTGATGCTGCAGATCAAGGAAGGCCTGCCGCTGCTGCGCTTCGGCACGCTGATCGAGACGCCGCTCAACTGCCTCATCGTGCTCAAGGACGGACCGGTGAAGACGCTCGCCGACCTCAAGGGCAAGCGGGTCGGCTATTCGGTTGCCGGGCCGCAGGAGGCCTATCTCGGCGCCATCCTCAAATCGGCGGGGCTGACCGCCAAGGACGTCACGCTGGTCAACGTCAACTTCAACCTGGTGACGGCGCTGATGTCCGGCCAGGTGGATGCGGCGATCGACGGCTACCGCAATTTCGAGCTGATCCAGCTCGGCCTGCAGGGGATGCCCGGAACCGCCTTCTACCCCGAGGAGAACGGCGTGCCGCCCTATGACGAACTGATCTACGCCACCAGCACCAAGCTCAAGGACGATCCGCGCCTCGGCCGCTTCCTGGCGGCGGTGGAGGAGGCGACGATCTTCATCACCAACCATCCCGACGAGGCGCTGGCCATGTTCCTCAAGGATCACACCGACCTCGCCGACGACCTCAACCGCAAGGCCTTCTTCGCCACGCTGCCGCGTTTCGCCAAGCGGCCGGCGGCGCTCGACCCGGCGCGCTATGCCCGCTTCGCCGCGTTCATGAAGGAGGCCGGGCTGATCGACACGGTGCCGCCGGTCGAGGATTACGCGGTGGTGCCGAAGTAGGCGCCTGGCGGGCGCGGTTCTCGGGGGACCGGGCCCGCCGGTTTCGACTTGACCCTGACGGCGGAACGCCTATGTCTCGGCGGCCAACAGCAACCGGTGAGAACGATGCCCAGCGACGGCAGTAGACCTCGACAGCGCGTGCCGCTTGCGGCGATCGCGAGGCGTCTCACCCGGTCGAGGTAGGCGCACCGCGACCGGCCGGAAAGCGGCCGGTGAAAGGCGGTGTGCCATGAACTCCGAAATCCGCGTCCTTGCGCAGCAGCTTCTCCACGGCGGCCTCGGGCCGCTGCCCGAGCGCGACCGGCGCGTCATCGCCCGCGTCGCGCGCCGCCTGCACACGCGCAACCTCAATCAGGAATTCGAGGAGCATCTGACCTTCGGCCAGAAGCTGGCGGACCGGGTCGGCGCGATCGGCGGCTCGTGGCGGTTCATCATCGGCTTCGCCGCCTTCCTGATCGGCTGGGCGGGGCTGAACGGGGTGCTTCTCGCCAACCATGCGCTCGACCCCTATCCGTTCATGTTCCTCAACCTGATGCTGTCGCTGCTCGCCGCCTTTCAGGCGCCGATCATCATGATGAGCCAGAACCGGCAGGTGGCGAAGGACCGCATGGCGGCGGCGCTCGACTACGAGGTGAACCTCAAGGCGGAGTTCGCCATCGCCGGGCTGCACACCAAGCTCGACCGGCTGCAGGCGGCGCTGGAAGCAGGGCAGGCGGCGGCGCCCGCAACGACGACGGCCGCCGCCCCGGCAAGCCCTGCCGTTGCGTCGGACGAACGCGAACTTGTGAACGCCTGACGCGGCTCCTCGGTCAGGCCAGCGGCGAATCAGGTCAGGCCCCGGCGGCCTCGATCTGGGCGTGGGGCGCCTCGAGCTCCTTGGCGCCCTTCTTCACGGCCTTCTGCACCTTCTCGAAGGCGCGCACCTCGATCTGGCGGACGCGTTCGCGGCTGACGCCGAACTCGCTCGACAGCTCCTCCAGCGTGATCGGGTCCTCGGCCAGACGGCGCGCCTCGAAGATGCGCCGCTCGCGCTCGTTGAGCACGCTCATGGCGTTGCGCAGAAGCTGGCGACGGTTGTCGAGCTCCTCGTCCTCGGCCAGACGCTCTTCCTGGTTGGGTTCCTCGTCGACCAGCCAATCCTGCCATTCGCCGCTGGCTTCGCCATCGGCGCGCAGCGGCGCGTTGAGCGAGGCGTCGCCGCCGAGCCGGCGGTTCATCGACACCACGTCGTCCTCGGTGACGCCGAGCTTGGTGGCGATCTGCTGCACCTGCTCGGGACGCAGGTCGCCGTCGTCGAGGGCCTGGATCTGGCCCTTGACCTTGCGCAGGTTGAAGAACAGCCGCTTCTGGTTGGCCGTGGTGCCCATCTTCACCAGGCTCCACGAGCGCAGGATGTATTCCTGGATGGCGGCGCGAATCCACCACATGGCGTAGGTCGCCAGGCGAAAGCCCTTCTCCGGCTCGAAGCGGCGGACGGCCTGCATGAGGCCGACATTGCCCTCGGAGATGACTTCGCCGATCGGCAGGCCGTAGCCGCGATAGCCCATGGCGATCTTGGCGACGAGCCGCAGGTGGCTGGTCACCAGCTGGTGGGCGGCGTCGCGGTCGCCACGCTCCTTGAAGCGCTTGGCGAGCATGTACTCCTCGTCAGGCGCGAGCATGGGGAACTTGCGAATTTCGGATAGATAGTGCGAAAGACCGGACTCACCGGCGGCAATCGCTGGCAGTGCGACACGGGCCATGTGCAATGCGCCCCTTTCGTTTTTCCTGGACCCCCGGCCGATTCCGGCGAGTTCCGTCCGGGCGTCCGTGAAGCGGCACGTCCGGTCGGTATCATATAGGGTGGATTTTGGCGGAAACACGCCCGTCCGGCAGCAATCGAGATTAAATATTGTTCACAAGGACTTAAAGGCGCCGAGCAGAATCGCCATGTCGCCGGGCAGGTCCGACTCGAAGCGCATTTCCGCCCCGCTCACCGGGTGGGCGAAGCCGAGCAGGTAGGCATGCAGCGCCTGGCGGGGGAAGGCGGAGACCACGCTGCGCGCCGGCTCGGGCAACAGACCCGCCTTGGTGGCGAAGCCGGAGCCATAGGCCCGGTCGCCGACCACCGGATGGCCGATCGCCGCCATGTGGACGCGGATCTGGTGGGTGCGGCCGGTCTCCAGCGCGCATTCGACCAGGGCGGCGAGCGGGCGCGCGGCGGGCCCGAAGCGCTCCTCCACGGCATAATGGGTGACCGCGTGGCGGCCGCCGGTGCGCTTCACCTCGATCTTCTCGCGGTTGCGGGTGGAGCGGGCGAGCGCCAGGTCGATGGTGCCCTGCGGCCGGTCGGGGACGCCCCAGACGAGCGCCAGGTAGGCGCGCTCGAGCGGGCCGGTGCGGCCGTGGTCGGCGAACTGGGCGGCGAGCCCCTGGTGGGCGCGGTCGGTCTTGGCGACCACCATCAGGCCGGAGGTATCCTTGTCGAGCCGGTGGACGATGCCCGGGCGGGCGACGCCGCCAATGCCGGAGAGGCTGTCGCCGCAATGGGCGATGAGCGCATTGACCAGCGTGCCGCCGGGGTGGCCGCCGGCGGGGTGGACGACCAGCCCGGCCGGCTTGTCGATGACGATGAGGTCGTCGTCCTCGTAGACGACGGCGAGCGGGATGTCTTCCGCCGCCGGCCCGGCGGCGACCGGCGGCGGCAGGTCGACGATGACGCGCTCGCCCGGTTTGACCGGCCTTTTCGGCTCCACTATCGTCCGCCCGGCGATCGTCACGTGGCCGTCGACGATGAGCTTCTTGGCGCGGTTGCGGCCGAGATCGGCGACCGCGCCGGCGAGCCACGCATCGAGGCGCGTGCCGCCGGCCTCTTCGGCGACGGTCCGTTCAACCTGCCTGCCGGGCCCGTTCGACACCATGGCCAGTTCTTCCTTCGACGACGACGAGAAACCGCTCGACCCGGCAATGGTGCGCGTCCAGGCGAAGATGCGCCGGCTGATGCTGATCGCCGGCCTGACGCTGGGATTGGGCATCCTCGCGGTCCTTGCGGCGATCCTCTACAAGATCGCCGGCAGCACAGACAAGGCGGCGCTGCCCGCCGCCTGGCGGCCGGGCGCCCCGGTGCCGACGCTCGCCCGCGCCGAGCTGGGGCTGCCGGCGGGAGCCACCCTGGCGTCCACGGCGTCCGACGGGCGGCGGCTGATCCTCACCTACGGGCGGCCGGACGGCGGCACGTCGCTGGTCTTCGTCGATCTGGCGACGCTCAAGGTGACCGGCCGGCTGGATATTGCGGGCGAGTGAGATTGCCTTGCCAAGGGCAGGCTGCGCCCGCTATATCGTGGCGTCCGCGCGTACCGTCGCGCGCCGCTGCGGCTCCCTTCGTCTAGCGGTCCAGGACGTCGCCCTCTCACGGCGAAAACAGGGGTTCGAGTCCCCTAGGGAGCGCCAATCTTTTGTTTAACTATTTGATTTTGTTGGGATAGTTGCCTCGATTGGCAAGCCTTGACCAAAGAGGGCTCGCGTTCCGCCTTCGCCTTAAGTTCTTGCGGCTTCGCCGACGGCCGCAATCGCCCCCAAGCGGACTTCGCGTTCTGGCCGTGCGCGGCCCGGTGCGTCTGCCGATGTCAACGCCGCCGCATAGCCGTCGTGGTGTCCGGCGTTCAGTCGGTCAGCCCCGCCTTGCGTAGGCCATCGACCAGAAGCGTCATGTCCTCGGCGCGCCGATACACCGCGATCTTGCGGACCTGGGCCATCGATAGATCGGGACTTATCCGCCTGGCTTGCTGCAGCGCGTCGTGCGCCAGGGCATCCTCGCCGAGTTGTCCGTAGGTGGCCGCAAGAAAGTAATACGGCGGCAAGGCGTCCGGGTTGCGGGTGACGCTGCGCTTGATCGATCGCGCCGCATCCGCAAAGCGGCGCATGGTGAATTGCGCCAGCCCGACATAGAGCGGGTAGTAGAACGGGTAGAACGGATCGAGGCGCATCGCCTTCTCGATCAGCCCCTCGACTTGCTCCGGCTCGCCTGAAAACAGCAGTGTGCTGGCGAGGTTGGCATAGGCCTCTGCCATGCCCGGTTCGACCTCGATCCAGCGTTTCGCCGCCGCCAGCGCCTTGTCGTGTTGCCCCATGAAATGATGAACCGTGGTGAGCGCCTCATAGACCAGCGGCAGCGACGGATCGAGACGCTCGGCGGCCTGTGCCGAGGCGAAGGCCCGATCGAGCGCCCCGGGGACTTCGAAAAACCAGTCTTGCACCTGGGTTTCGGCAAGGCCCGCATAGGCCTCGGCGTAGTCCGGGGCGAGCGCCATCGCCCTCTCGTAGAGCTGCTGCGCGGCCGTGTTCCCTTCCTTGGTGAACAGCCGGTATTGTTCGCGCGCGCGCAACACGCAATCGTAGGCTTCGGGGTTCTCCGGTTTTCCACGCGATGACGGATCGCGTTCGGCATCGGTCAGTTGCACCGCGAGGGCGCGCACGATCTGTGTCGTGACGTCGTCCTGCACGGCAAAAATGTCGGCAAGGTCGCGCTCGTATCGTTCCGCCCAGACATGCCCGCCCGAACTGCCGTCGATGAGCTGCGCCGTCACCCGAACCCGCTGTCCTGCCTTGCGGACGCTGCCTTCCAGAACGTAGCGCACCTGCAGGTCGCGGCAGACGTCCTGCACCTTCGTCGCCTTTCCCTTGTAGGTGAAGGTCGAGTTGCGGGCGATGACGAGAAGCGCCGGCAATCGCGACAGCTCGGTGATGATGTCTTCGGTGATGCCGTCGGCAAAGTAGCCCTGTTCGGGGTCGGCGCTCATATTGTCGAAAGGCAGGACGGCAATCGAGGGTCTTTCCGCCGCCGCCGGACGGCTGGCGCCGATAGCGGCCGCCGGAAGCGCGGTTGCGCCCGCCACCTCATCGACGTGGATGTGCCAGACGTCCACGGGCTCGGGGATGTTCTTGAGCCGTTGCGGCCCGATCGCCGTCAGCTCGACATCGACTTTGCCGCGCACCTGTTCGTAGACGGCGCGCGAGATGCATACGCCACCGGCCGGTGCGAGCGGCTCCAGCCGTGCGGCAATATTGACGCCGTCGCCGAGGATGTCTTCGCCGTCGATGACAATGTCGCCGACATTGATGCCCATGCGCAGGCGCAGCCGACGGTCTTCCGGGTCTCCGGCGCCGCGCTGGCGCATGTCGGTCTGAATGGCGAGCGCCGCCCGCACTGCGGCAACAGCCGAAGGAAACTCGATCAGGAATCCGTCGCCCATGGTCTTGATCAGGCGCCCGCCGGCGGCCGCGATCCTTGGGTCGATGACTTCGGCACGCAGCGCCCTCAGGCGCATGACGACGCCTTCTTCATCAGCAGCCATCTGGCGGCTGAAGCCGACAATATCGGCAACCAGGATGGTGGTCAGGCGTCGGTCCATCATGCGTGATCTACAATTCTAGTGCGCTGAAATATACAAGAGCACTTTGGTTGACCCCCATTCATCGAGGCTGCGTTGCGCCAGGAGCGGTCATCGTGTTTGAAGCCCCGCAACACGGTCAGCCGCTGTCGCTTTCGATCAGGCGAACCGGCAGCCTGATCACCGGCTCCTCGATGTCGAGCTTCAGGGACAACGCGATGGCGAGTTCCGCAGCCCTGGTTCCGGTTTCCGCCCTGGGAATGCTCACATAGGTCAGCGGCACCGGCAGGTACCGGTTGAGCTCAACCTCGCCGATGCCGACAATCGCAACGTCCCGGGGAACCCTTACGCCTTCCCTGAGGAGGTGGAGAAGGGTCACCGGGGTCCAGATCTCGCCGGCTACGACGAGCCCGTCGAACGTGACGTGCTGCGTCAGTTGCATCGCAGCGTTTTGGCCGGCGACGACGCCATGGTCCACCTGCACGATCCGCTCCGCCGCGATTTCAAGACCGGCTTCCCGATGGGCCCGCCGATAGCCGGCAAGGCGGTCGCGTGCATTGGTCGTCTGCTTGACATGGCCGCAGACGATGGCGATTCGCCTGCGGCCGGTGGCGATCAGCCGCCGCGTTGCGACATAACCTGCCTCGAAGTCGGAGTGCCCGACGGCGAAATGGATCGGCTGTTTCGACAGGTTGCCGACTTCGATCGGCGGCACCGGCAGCGACCGTATGAGGTTTGTGCTTTCCGGTGTATGGCCGATGGAAGGCAGGAGAATTGCCTGAACACGCTGCGCCAGAAGCGCGGCAACGGTCTGCGGCTCGCGTTTCTTGTCGTAGTTGATCGTCTGCAGCACAAAGTCGGCGCGGGCCTCTTCAAAAACCGAGCGCACCGCATCGATGAACGGCAGGTAGACCGAATCCTGCAGCGTCGCCACGACGACACCGAAGGTGCGCGTGCGCTGCGATGCCAAGTGGGACGCCGCCCGATTCCCGTAGTAGCCGATCTCCTTGGCGACCTCGAGGATGCGCTTGCGCGTTTCCTGCTTGATTGGTGCGCCGTCCAGAAACGCCCGCGAAACCGTCATTTGGGAGAAGCCGCTCAGCCGTGCCACATCGTAGGTCGTTGGCATGCGGCGCGCGGGCCATTCGCTGACGCGCGTTACCTTCGATTTCCGGCCGCGAGGCATCTTCATCGTCTCTGGGGCCGTGAGGCTCGTTTATCGGACTTCCGGCGCTCGACCCACGGCCCCTCTGCGGGCAGACGTCGCGGCTCGATGCGGCGTTCCCACGGGCTCTGGTGATCGAGGCGCATGTTGAACCGCAGCGCCCAGCTCGGACGAGACAGACCAAAGGAACCTAGACGGAAATCACCGCCGGGCGCAACGTCGCGCGCCGTGGCTCGGGAGCGAGCCGACCTTGCGGTCGGACTACGGCTCCGCGATCGAGCGCATCAGGGTCTCCTTGGCGGAGGCCAGATGCGCCGCACACGCCAGTCGCACCAACGACGGCTTCCGGGTCTCCAGAGCCTCGATATAGACAAGGTGTTCGCGTAGCGCGACCTCATTGCGCTGGCGTTCGTCACGCTTGTTCCACTGGTAGTGATAGTGGAAGATCAGGGTGATGATCTCGTAGAAACCGTCGATGAATCGGTTCGGATCGGCGGTGTTGATCAGGCGATGAAATCGGCTGTCGATGTCCGAGAAGTCATGGAAGCGGTCGTCGATCTCCGAGAGCAGCGCCAGATGTTCCGCACGAATTGCGCTCAATTGAGCCCAGCGCGGCGAGCTTTCCGGTAGCAGTGCGAAAGCCACGGCCGAGCGCAATTCAAACATCTCGCGAATCTCGAAAAGCTCGAGACCGAACGCCGTTGTGAAGCCGCTGAAGACCCAACCGGCATTCGGGCGCTTCTTGATGAGGCCGAACCGCTGGAAGCGGTTCAGGAACTCGCGCACGCTGCTGGTGGCCACGCCAAACTGCCGGGCGAGTTCCAGCTCGTTGATGGCTGTTCCCGGATGTGCGTTTCCCCTCAGAATCCATTCCATGAAGCGTTTTTCGACGTTGGCGGCCGTGGAGACCGTCTCGGCCTGGGGAAAACGACGGATCGATCGTGTTGAAAGGTGAACGAAGCGGTCGCGACCGCCTCCCTTCACGACGCCATTCTCGGACAGCACGTCGAGAACCTTGCGAACGGTCGCGCGACTGACGCTGAGCTGTGCGCCGAGGTTGGTCTCTGACGGAAGCCGCTGTCCGTCTTCGAATTTCGAGATCAGATCGAGCGCATCGTTGAAGGCGCATTTGAAGACGGTGTCGGATTTCATGTCCATCACCTCCCGGCCAATTCGGTCGTTTACTCGACAAAATACAGTTTGACCTTATTCCAAACTATGGCTTTTCTCCATAACAAACGCTGTTTGCGCAATCACAAAAGCGTTGGTGGGGGAAGGGTGACAGAGGCACGACGCGACGCATCGCATGCTGTCTCGCCCGATGGCCAGGCCACGGGCAGCACGATCCTCATCGCGCTCAGCCTGCGGCTGGTGAGCGTCGGCCCACTGCTGATCCTCATCGTTCTGGTCGGGTTGATCAGTCTTCTGACGCCGTATTTCCTGACGGCCATCAACATCAGGAACATTCTGGCGCAGACGGCGGTCATCGCCATTGTTGCGCTCGGTCAGCACCTGGTCATCCTGACCAGGGGCATCGACCTTTCGGTCGGCTCGAACCTTGCGCTGGCCACCGTCGTTGGCGGCCTCCTGTTCCGGGTCACCGATTCGGCGGTGCTGGTCGTTCTGGCGATCCTCGCTGCCGGTGCGTTCGTCGGTTTCGTCAATGGCGCCGTCTATGTCTTCGGGCGCTTGCCGCATCCCTTCATCATCACGCTGGCAACTCTCAGCGTCTGTCGGGGTCTCGCACTCGAACTGTCGATCGGGCACACGACCATGCGTGGCATGCCCGCCGCCATCGTCGCCGTGGGCAGCGGAGAGACCTTCGGCGTTCCGAATGCCTTCTTTGTGGTTGTCCTGGTCGCGATCGCCATCTTCGTCATGGCGAAGTTGATGGTCTGGGGCCGCTGGACCTACGCCGTCGGTGGCGAGCCGGAAGCGGCCGTCGAGATGGGCATCCCGGTCAAATGGGTGCTGTTGTCGACCTACGTGATCTCCGGCCTGTGCGCGGGGATCGGCGCGGTCGTCCTCGCCGGCCGCACGGCAGCCAGTTCGCCGCTCTACGGCAACCTGCTCGAGCTCGACACCATCGCCGCGGTCATCATCGGCGGGGCGAGCTTCCTCGGTGGCCGCGGCCACGTCGGCAACGCCCTCATCGGCGCCGTCATGATCGGCGTCATCCGCAACGCCCTCAACCTGCTCGACGTCGACGTCTTCTTCCAGATGATCGCCATCGGCCTGGTCATTGTCCTGGCGGTCGAGGCGGACGTTCTGCGCAACCATCTGGAAGCGCATGCCCGAACGATCCAGGCGGCGAGGACAGAATGACCTCCGCGCCGGTCGCCCCCGTTCTCACGGTCCGCAACGCCGAGAAGCACTTCGGCGCCGTGCATGCCCTGAAGGACGTCAGCCTGGACGCCTATCGTGGCGAGGTGCTGGCGCTGCTCGGCGACAACGGCGCCGGCAAATCGACGCTGGTCAAGTGCATCGCCGGCGTTCACTCCCTCGATGGGGGCAGCATCCTGCTCGACGGCGCGGAAGCCGCGCTGCATTCGCCGGCTGCCGCTCGTCGCGCGGGGATCGAGACGGTCTACCAGGACCTCGCTCTCTTCGACAATCTGACGCCGGCACAAAATTTCTACTGCGGGCGCGAGATCGCATTCCCCCGCTGGCTGCCGCGCGGCATGCGCTTCCTGCGCAAGCGCACCATGGACCGCGAAGCGGCCGCGGTGATCGACCGCCTCAAGGTCAAGCTGCCGAAGTTCGACGCGCCGGTGGCGCTGATGTCCGGTGGCCAGCGTCAGGCCATCGCCGTCGCCCGCGCGACCGTCTTCGCCGGCAAGCTCGTCATCCTCGACGAACCGACTGCCGCCCTCGGCCTGCGCGAGTCGCGCAAGGTCCTCGACCTGATCAAGCAGCTCCGCGCCGAGGGCAATGCCGTGATTCTGATCACCCACAACATGGAACACGTCGTCGAACTTGCCGACCGCGCGGTCGTCCTGCGCCAGGGTCGCAAGGTGGGCGAACTGAAACCGGACCGTTCGAACCGGCAGGAGCTGGTCTCCATGATTGTCGGCGCGGAGGTCTAGCGAGATTCGCCGCCAACCGAGCGGCGAATGCACGGAGTCGGTCCATTGATGGCCGACCCAAAACGGGAGATGGAGCCATGAGACTGAGACTCATGCTGGGGGGCCTGACGCTCGCAATTGCGATGGCGGGACCTGCCCTGGCAGCCGACAAGATCAAGATCGGGTACATCACCAAGTTCCCGGTGCCTTACTTCCAGACGATGGAAGACGCCGCCAAAGCCTGGGCCAAGGATCATCCCAACGTCGAGATCGTCTACGGCCAGGGCAAGTCGGCGACTGACATCGAAGGCCAGATCGCGCTCATCGAGAAGATGGTTGCCCAGGGCGTGCAAGGCATCGCCATCACGCCGGTTGATCCAAGCGTGGCGACGACGCTCGACAAGGCCGTGGCGGCGGGCGTGAAGGTTGTCCTCATGGACAACAACATTCCC
The DNA here is from genome assembly GCA_963784605.1 of uncultured Alphaproteobacteria bacterium. GTDB lineage: Bacteria > Pseudomonadota > Alphaproteobacteria > Rhizobiales > Kaistiaceae > CAVSRC01. Next base: position 155,314 of record CAWARW010000020.1, on the reverse strand, counting down.
GGCTGGGCGAACGTCACGGCGCTGGCGACCACCAACAATCTCGAGGCCGGCAAGCTGGCCGGCGGCTACCTCAAGACGGTTCTCAAGGACGGCGACAAGCTCGGCATCCTCGAAGGGGTTCCGGGCGTTCCTTCTCTGGACGACCGTGTCAACGGCATGCTGGAAGGCCTGAAGGGCGTCAACGCCGACATCGTCGGCAAGGGCGCCACGGACTGCACGGAAGAGAAGGGCGTCAACGTCGCGCAGGACATCCTGACGGCGAACCCTGAACTCAAGGCGATCTACTCGGCCTGCGGCCCGCCCGCAGCCGGTGCCGCGCAGGCGATCAAGAACGCCAAGCTCGACCACCACATCATCCTGGTCGGCTTCGACTTCTGCTGCGGCGAGCCGGAAGCCATTGCCGCCGGCGACGAGGACGCGTCGGTGGCGCAGTTCCCGGCGAAGATGTCCGAGCTCGGCGTCGATGCGCTGGTCAAGGCGATCAACGGCGAGAAGGTCGAATCGCTGATCGACTCCGGGGCCGCTCTCGTCACCAAGGACAACATGGCGGACTTCCAGTAGCGCACGCTTGGGCGAGGGTCGGACCATGTCCGGCTCTCGCCCCCCTCCAAACCTCGCCGCTCGCAACAAGATCCGGCAACTCCGAGGAGAGGCCCCGACAATGCAGCTGATGAATGCACTGGTATGCGTCGGGCCGGGTCGCCTGGAATTGGCTCCGCGGCCGGACCCGCAGCCGGCTCCGAACGATGCCTTGGTGCGGCCGCGGCGCGTCGGGATCTGCGGCACCGATTTTCACATCTATGAGGGCAAGCATCCCTATCTGAGCTATCCACGCGTCATGGGCCACGAGCTCGCGGTCGAAGTCATCGAAGCGCCGCTTGACTCGAGCCTGGCACCGGGCGACGTGTGCGTCGTCAATCCGTATATCTCCTGCGGCCATTGTGTCGCGTGCCGCGCCGGAAAGCCGAATTGCTGCGTGGAGATCGCGGTCCTCGGCGTTCACCGGGACGGTGGCATGGCGGACCTCTTGTCACTGCCGGCAGCCAACCTCATCCGCGCGCCGGGCCTGTCCGTGGACGAATGTGCAACCGTGGAATTTCTCTCGATCGGGGCGCACGCTGTGCGACGCGGCGCGGTGACCGATCGTGACAGGGTGCTGGTCGTCGGCGCAGGCCCGATCGGTCTGGGCGTCTGCCTGTTTGCGCTTTCGACCGGCGCCGATGTAGCCATCTTCGATTGCGATGCGGCGCGGGCTGAGGTGGCAACGTCAATCACGGCTGCGCGCGGCCTGTCGGTGGCGGAGCGCGAGAGCTTTGATGTCGTGTTCGACGCGACCGGCAGCCAGCAATCGATGGAGAATGGCTTTGATTTCGTCGCGCACGGCGGACGTTATGTCCTCGTCAGCGTCATCAAGAACGCCATCAGTTTTGCGGATCCTGATTTTCATCGCAAGGAGATGACCCTCTACGGCAGCCGCAACGCCACGAACGATGACTTCGGGCGGGTTATCGCAGCCATTCGCGACGGGCTGGTTCCGATCGGTCGCTTGCTCACCCACCGCACCACCCTTGAGGAGGCCGTCAAGGACATCCCGCGTTGGGCTTCCGACAGGTCGGGCCTCATCAAAGCGTTGATCGAAATCAGCTAACAGGGCACTTCGAGAAGGGGGGCAAGCAGCGAAGGCGCGATACCCGGGTCAGCCAGTCCGCCAATCCCGCGAACTCAGACACCCGTTCGTGCGGACGTCGGCGTCCGAGATGCGCCGCGAACAGACGTGAAATTCGACCGTCCGGCTGAATTTACCGGTTCCGTACCGCGAGTGCGCTGCCGTGAACCGCGAGGGAGTGCCTGCCATTTCCTTTGGCGCCGACCGCGGCATCTGGTGCACCCGGAATGGTCTTGCGTGGTGGGTCGCTCTCGCGCGCCGTCAGTTCGAGCGGCCAGACCTCGCGCTCGATCCGTGGTCCCTCGGCGCCGGCGTAGCGCGGCATCGAGGCCAGCAGCATCTCCGCCAGCCGGCGACCGATCGGTTCGAGCTGCGCAGCGAAGCTGGTCAATGCCGGTGACAAATAGCCGGCAAACCGGCTGCCGGCGGCGACGATCAGGCCGACGTCGGTGCCGGGTTCCAGCCCGAGATCGCCGAGCGCGCGACAGCCGCCAAGCGCCATGGCGTCATTGTTGAAGATGATCGCGCTCGGCGCGTCGCACCGATCCATCAGCGCCTTGGTGACGACATAGCCGCCCGCTTCGTTAACCTCGCCCGTCGCCACCAGGCTTGGATCGTGGATGAGGCCATTGCGTTTGATGCCGTTGCGATAGCCCCGGCGGAAGAGATGGGCGAAGTTCAGACCGGGCGAGGGGGTCACCACCGCGATGCGCTGGTGACCAAGGCCGACGAAACGGTCGACGGCCTCGCCGCCGGCGGTGACAAAGTCAAAATCGATCGAAGGATAGGTGTTGCCGCCCGAACGACTGCGGCCGAACGTGGCGAAAGGAAAACCGACCTTGGTGAGATAGTCGATGCGCGGGTCGATCCGTCGCGTCCAGGCGAGGATGATCGCATCGGCCCAGCGCGCTTCGACGATCCGGTGCAAGCGCTCCTGGGCTTCGCCGGGATCGTCCATCACGGCGATGAGATCAAGCCCGTGTCTGGCGAAGACTGCCTGGACGCCCTTGAGGAAGGGCATGAAGATCGGCTCGCCGAATTCGTTGTCGCCGGGATGCGGTTGCAGCAAGAAGGCGATGGCGTGCGTGTGGCCCTTGCGCAGGCTGCGGCCGGATTGGTTGGGCGCGTAGTTGAGTTTGGCTGCCGCGTCCAGAACACGCTTGCGCGTCTCGGGGTGGACGCCGGAGCGGCCGTTGAGCGCGCGCGAGACGGTTCCGATCGAAATGTTCAGATGACGGGCAAGGTCGCGAATATCCAAGATCTTTGACCCCTGTAGAACTCCCGGCGCTGTTAAGCACGGCGCCAACCCATTGACAATCTAGCGCCAGTGATATTGGCTCGTAAACGTTTCCGCAAACGTTTACGAGCGGAAGCCGGTGACTGGCCGCCGAAGAACGGCCGGCACGTTCGGGGAGGGGATGAGCGTGCTCGAAGCAGTGCTCGTCGGCTGCGGCGCCATGAGCCGCGCGTGGCTTGAAGCCGCCCGCCAGATCGACGGCCTGTCGCTTGTCGGCCTGGTTGATATCGACGTTTCGCGCGCCCGCTCGCGCGCCGCCGAGTTCGGTCTCGACGGCGTCGCCATCGGCGGCTCGCTCGACGCAATTCTCGAACAGACGAAGCCGGCGGTCGTGTTCGATGTGGTCGTTCCCTCGGCGCGGCCCGCGGTGGCGTCATCCGCTTTCAAGCACGGTTGCCACCTGCTCAGTGAAAAGCCGCTGGCCCCCAGCCTGGAAGAGGCACATGCCATGATCGCCGCGGCGCGCGACGCCGGGCGGATTCATGCCGTTGTCCAGAACCGCCGCTACATCGCGCCGGTCCGCCGGATCCGCCGGCTGATCGACAGCGGCACCATCGGCAAGCCGACCAGCATCCATTGCGATTTCTTCCTGGCACCGCATTTCGGCGGCTTCCGGGAAGAAATGGACCATGTGCTGCTGCTCGACATGGCCATCCATACCTTTGATACCGCCCGCGCCGTGACCGGCCTCGAAGGCCACAGGGTCTATTGCCACGAATGGAACCCGGCCAACTCATGGTACCGACATGGGGCGTCGGCCGCCGCCATCTTCGACATGAGCGCGGGCGTCGTCTTCGTTTATCGCGGCAGCTGGTGCGCCGACGGTGCGCGGACGAGCTGGGAGGCGGCCTGGCGTATCGTCGGCGAGCGCGGCACGCTGGTGTGGGATGGACACGACGCGATCAGTGTTGAGGTGGTCGCCGACGACGCGCGGGACGGGCTGTTCGACCAGACACGCCCGGTAGAGGTTCCTCCACTCCACGATACCGACGCGATCGGCGGCCACCTCGCCGTCATGAAGGAGTTCGTCACCGCGGTTGGCGGCGGCCCGCTGCCAGAAACGGTGAGCACCGACAACCTGAACAGCCTGGCGATGGTCTTCGGCGCAATCAGAAGTGCCGAGAGCGGCCAGGCCGTCGCAATCGAAGATCCAGGACGTCACGCATGACAGACCCTCTTCTCGATGTACGCATCGGAACCATGGTGAAGGCCAACGCGGCCGATCCGGCCGCCTATGTCGCCTCGATCCTGCAATACGGCTTCGAGAGCATCCAGCCGTACTTCTGGCAGACGATGGGCGACAAGGACATTCCGCGCCTTGCCGGCCAGATCAAGGAGGCCATCGGCGACGCCGACGTGAAGATCAGCGCGCTGGGCATGTTCGGCAATCCGCTTGAGGATCGCGAGCTTGACCGCGAGACGCTGAAGGGCTGGCAGACGCTCATCGACAATGCCCATTTGTTCGATACCGACATCGTGACCGGCTTCACCGGCCGCATTCGCGGCAAACCGCTGCCCGACAGTCTGCCGCGCTACAGGGAGGTGTGGAGCGAACTCGCCAAGCGTGCCGCCGACAAGGGCGTGCGCATTGCCTTCGAGAACTGCGCCATGGACGGCAACTGGGCGAGCGGTGACTGGAACATCGCCCATAATCCCGACGCCTGGGAGCTGATGTTCAACGAGCTGCCCAACGACAATCTCGGACTTGAATGGGAACCCTGTCACCAGCTCGTCTACCTGATCGACCCGATCCCCCAGATCCGCAAGTGGACCCACAAGATCTTCCACGTGCACGGCAAGGACGCGACCGTCCGCTGGGACGTGATCCGCGAGCACGGCATCTTCGGCAAGGTCCCGTTCGTCCAGATGCGCACGCCGGGTTTCGGCGACAGCGACTGGACGCGCGTCATCAGCGAATTGCGGTTGGCCGGCTTCAAGGGCTCGATCACCATCGAAGGTTGGCACGACCCGGTTTACCGCAACGCGCTCGAAATGAACGGCCAGGTGCGCGCGCTTGAATACCTGAAGCAGTGTCGCGGAGGCAGCCAATACGTCCAGGTGTGACCTGATCGAACGCTTCGGCCCCTTTCGGCCGGACACGAACAACATCGGCAGCAAGCCGGGCAGCAAGAGGTTTTGGCGCCCGCATCGGGCAAAAGGGAGGAAGTAGATGATGACACAGGGAATGAAGGTCAAGTTGTGCAGCGTGGCTGCTCGCCGCGGCAAGCGTTCTGGCGCTGACAGTGACCGCGAGCGCTGATGCACTGCGCGACAAGTGGTGCAGCGACGTGCATCTGCGGTTCTTCGCCGGCGGTGCGGAAGGCGATGCCTTTGCGTCGATCGTCTACAACGGCGCGGTGCAGGCGGCGCACGATCTCGGCGCGAACGTCGAATACGTCTTCTCCGGCTGGAAGGCGGAAACCATGGTGCAGCAGTTGCGCGAAGCCATCGCCACCAAGCCTGACGGAATCGCCATGATGGGCCACCCGGGCGAGGCCGCGATCATGCCGCTCGCCGAACAGGCCTCCAAGGCGGGCATCAAGATGATGTACCAGAACGTCCCGCTGCCGGGCGTGGTTGCCAAGTACGGCGGCGGCTACGTCGGCGCCCAGCAGGCCCCGCAAGGCAAGGCGCTCGGCGAGGAGGCGGTCCGCCGCTTCGGGCTGAAGGCCGGCGATGTGGCGATCGTGTTCGGTCCGTTCGACCAGCAGCCTGAGCGCTACGTGCGCGAGGGCGCCACGGCAGACGCGCTGGAAGCCGCAGGGCTCAAGGTCATCCGCATTCCGTCGCCGACCGAATGGGCCGCCGATCCGAACCTCGCCATCCCGGTGATCACCGCGGCGCTGACCAACAATCCGAACACCAAGGCGATCATCTATCCCGGTGGTCAGCTCCTCGGCAACGCGCCGGTCTACATGAAGGCCGCGGGCAAGAAGCCCGGCGAAGTCATCCAGATCGGTTTCGACACGAGCCCGCAGATCGTGGCTGCCTTCAAGGACGGCTGGGTGCAGCTCACCGCCGACCAGCAGCCCTTCCTGCAGGGCTACATGCCCATCCTGAGCCTCTGCCAGCAGGTGGTTTACGGTCTCGCGCCGATCAACGTCGACACCGGCGCCGGCTTCGTGAACTCCGACAACTATGAGGCTGTCGCGAACCTGGCCACCGAAGGCCTTCGCTAGAACCATTGTTGCGTCGTCCGCCATCCGGCGGACGACGCACAAGCCGGGACGAGGACATGGCCCAGCATCTCATCGAATTGAGAAACATCACCAAATCGTTCGGAAGCGTCTACGCGCTCGGTGGTGTCAGTCTGCACGTCGATCCCGGCGAAGTGGTCGGTCTGATCGGCGATAACGGCGCCGGCAAGTCGACCCTCATCAAGATTCTCGCCGGCGTGATCAAGCCGACCTCCGGCGAAATCCTGGTGCAGGGTCAGGCGGTCAGCAACTGGAGCCCGGCGCGGTCGCGCGCGGCGGGAATCGAGACGGTCTACCAGGACCGCGCGCTCGCCGTTCAGCAGTCAATCGTGCGCAATATCTTCATGGGGCGCGAACTCGCCGGTCCTCTCGGCTGGCTCGACACGCGCAAGCAGATCGAAGAATCCGAGCGTCTGATGCGCGAGATCGGCTTCACCTCCAGGGTGTTTTCGCCGCGCTCAATCGTCGGCCAGCTGTCCGGTGGCGAGCGCCAGGGCGTCGCGATCGCGCGTGCCATCCTCAAGGATGCCAGTCTCATCGTCCTCGACGAGCCAACCACCGCTCTGTCGCTGACCGAGACCGCCAAGGTCTTCCACTTCGTTCGTCAGGTGCGGGACGCGGGCCGCTCGATCGTTTTCATCGGGCACAACATCCATCATGTCTACGACATCGCCGAACGCTTCGTCGTGATCGACCGCGGCAAGGTGGCAATGGAAAAGCCAAAATCCCAAGTCGGTTCGGTCGAGGACCTCATCAAGTTCATGGAAGACGTGGCGCGGGAGGAGAGCATTCAGATGGGAGAGACAGCGTGATGTCGGACACGGCCAGGGCCCTCGGCGGCAAGCGCGCCGACACGCACCCCGGTGACCGTCGACTGCGCAGGAGTTTGCTGGCGAACCGCGCGGCGCTGGGTTCCCTCGGCGTGTTCGTGTTCATGTTGCTCTTCTTTTTCGTCGCCAATCCGCGGGTGTTCTCGACGTGGGGACTCTACGTATCGGTGATGACGACGCTGCCGGTGGCGCTGTTCATGACGGCACCTCTGGTGTTCGTCGTGACCGCCGGCGAAATCGACCTGTCCTTTCCGGCCGTGTTCGGTTTCGCCTCGCTGGCCTTCGCGGTCGTCGTGCAGGCGGGGTTCGACCCGTTTCTGGGGATCGTCGCGGCGATCGCAACCGGGGGAGCGCTCGGCTTCGGGATCGGTGCGCTCATCGTCTACGGGGGCCTGTCGTCGCTGGTTGCGTCGCTTGGCATGAACTTCATGCTGCGCGGCGCCATCCTCATCCTGACCCAGTCGAAATCCATCGCCATGCCGCAACTCGCGGACAGCCTGGCCTTCAAGGTGTTCTCGAGCAACGTGTTCAGTGTGCCGGTGCAGATGTTCTGGGCCCTCGCCTTCGTCGTGTTCTGTGCATTGCTCTATAACCGCCACCGTTTCGGTGCACAGGTGCACGTCGTCGGAGACAATCCCGATAGCGCCAACGAGATGGGGATCAATGTGCAGCTCGTGCGCGTGAAGGTGTTCGCCTTCATGGGCATCGGAGCTGCCCTCGCCGGCGTCTTCTCGACCATGATCAATTTCACCTGGTGGCCAACCTCCGGCGACGGCTACCTGCTGCCGGTCATCGCCTCGGTCTTTGTTGGTGGTACGCCGACATGGGGCGGCATCGGGACCGTCGCGGGCGGCGCGATTGGCGCCCTCATCGTGTCGTTCATTCAGACCGGTGTGGTCGGCGCCGGTTTGTCGGGCTTCTACGTCCAGTTCTTCTACGGGATGATCATCATCCTGTCCTTGCTTGGGCACCGCTGGAACCAGGTGCGCTACAGGTAGACCGGATAGGGACCATGAAGCTTGCAGGCGAAATCAGCTTGGTGACCGGCGCCGGTCGCGGGATCGGCAGGGAAATCGCGCTGGAGCATGCTCGGCAGGGGGCAAGAGTCGCGCTCTTGGCACGAACGGCAGGCGAGATCGAAGAGGTTGCCGCAGCCATCGCGGCCGAGGGCGGTGTGGCGCAGGCTTACGTTGTCGATGTCGTCGACCTCGATGCGGTCAACGGCGTCTTTGCGGAGGTCGAGGAGCACCTCGGCCCGCCGACGGTGCTGGTCAACAACGCCGGCGCCTTCCAGGGGATCGGCCCGATCTGGGACGTTGACCCGGCAACGTGGTGGCGTGACGTGGAAACGAATCTCCGCGGCACGTTCAACTGCTGCCGCGCCGCCGTCGCCGGAATGATGCGGCGCGGGCGCGGCCGCATTATCAACATGACGGGCGGGGGCACGGCCGGTTCCTTCCCGCATGGCTCCGGCTACGCGACCAGCAAAGCGGGCATTCTGCGCTTCACCGAATGTGTCGGCGACACACTTGCCGGAACCGGCGTGCTGGTCTTCGCGATGGATCCCGGCCTCGTCCGCACGAGCATGACCGAGTATCAGCTGCAAAGTGCGGCGGGCCAGCGGTATCTACCCGGTGTCGAGGATTGGTTCAGGCAAGGCATCAACGTGCCGCCGACGCTTGCCGCCCGGCTGAGCGTGGAGATCGCCAGCGGCCGCTTCGACAGGCTGGCCGGACGCATGCTGATGGCCGCACGCGGCGATCTCGACCTCGACGAACGGGCGATTGACCGGATCGTGACCGATGATTTGCGCAGCCTGCGCGTCAACGGCATGCCGCCTGAGACGCCGAAATGAACACGGCGACACGCTTTCGGCCGAGGCGTGATCGCCGGCCGAAGCTCCCCAACATGGCGACGTCCATGCATCGCGACAGCGGCGCTGCCGTGTTCCATGCACGGCCAAGCGGCGCGGCTTCGTCGCAACCAGAACAAGCGGACACCTGCAATGAAATTCAGTGACGGCCACTGGCGCATCCCCGAAAATCTCAGCGTGCAACATCCGCTCCACGTCCACGCGGTGACGGTCGCGGGCAACGAAGTGGTTGCCGAGGTGGCGGCGCTGGAATTCAGGACGCGCTTCGATCAGATCAACGCCACGGTCTTCACCCTGCGGCTGTTCGCGCCGGCGGAAGGCATCATCGGCGTCCACATCGCCCACTTCGAGGGTGGACGCCGGCCGGGACCGGAATTCGCGCTGAACCGGCAGCCGGGTGCGGCGCTTATTGAACAGGACGATCACTCGGTCACGCTCCACTCCGGCGACTTGACCGCGACCTTGCCGAAGTCCGGCCCCTACACGCTCGATCTTCTGCGCGGCGGCAAGCGCATCACCGGCAGCGCTGCCAAGGCGGGCGGCTATGCCGTCGATCGCAACACTGCTTTTCCATACATGTTCGAGCGCCTCGATCTGACCGTCGGCACGAACGTTTACGGCCTTGGCGAACGCTTCACGCCCTTCATCAAGAACGGCCAGAGTGTCGATATCTGGAACGACGATGGCGGTACCCAGACGGATAAGGCCTACAAGAACATCCCCTTCTTCGTGACCAACCGGGGATGGGGGCTGCTGGTCAATCACCCAGGCCGCGTCTCGTTCGAGATCGCCACCGAGGAGGTCACCAAGGCGCAATTCAGCGTGAAAGGCGAATGGCTCGAATACCTGGTCATCGATGGCCCGACGCCGAAAGAGGTGCTGACCCGCTACACCGGCCTTACCGGCCGGCCGGCGCTGCCGCCGCTCTGGTCATTCGGGCTGTGGCTCTCCACCTCGTTCACCACGCAATACGACGAAGCGACCGTCAATTCCTTCGTTGACGGCATGCTCGAGCGCGACATCCCGCTCGGCGTGTTTCATTTCGACTGTTTCTGGATGCGCGGGCTGAACTGGTGCGATTTCGAATGGGATCCCGAGATGTTTCCCGACCCCGCCGGCCAGATCGCCCGTCTCAAGGCGCGCGGGGTCCATGTCTGCGTCTGGATCAATCCCTATATTGCGCAACGCTCACCACTGTTCATCGAAGGTCGCGACAAGGGATACCTGCTCAAGCGCCCGAACGGTGACGTCTGGCAGTGGGACCACTGGCAGCCGGGCATGGCCTTCGTCGATTTCACCAATCCGACGGCCGTCGACTGGTACTGCAGCAAGCTGAAGCGCCTGCTCGACATGGGCGTCGACTGCTTCAAGACGGACTTTGGCGAGCGCATCCCGACGGATGTCGTCTGGTACGACGGCTCCGATCCGGAGCGCATGCACAACTACTACACCTATCTTTACAACCAGACCGTCTTCCAGCTCCTGCAACGGGAGAAAGGCGAGGATGCCATCGTCTTCGCCCGGTCTGCCACCGTGGGCGGCCAGCAGTTTCCCGTCCATTGGGGCGGCGACTGCGAATCCAACTACGAGTCGATGGCGGAGAGCCTGCGGGGCGGCCTCTCGCTGGGCCTCAGCGGCTTCGGCTTCTGGAGCCACGACATCTCCGGCTTCGAGGGCACCGCGTCGCCCGATCTCTACAAGCGCTGGTGCGCCTTCGGCCTCCTGTCGAGCCACAGCCGGCTGCACGGAATGGAAAGCTACCGCGTTCCATGGAACTTCGACGAGGAGGCGGTCGACGTTCTCAGGCATTTCACCAAGCTGAAATGCCGCCTGATGCCCTACCTTTACGAAACGGCAAAACAGGCCAGCGGGGCGGGCATCCCGATGATGCGCGCCATGGTCCTCGAGTTTCCCGAAGATCCCGGTGCCGCATTCCTCGATCAGCAATACATGCTGGGCAACGCCTTGCTGGTCGCCCCGGTATTCAGCCGCGACGGCGAGGTCCACGTCTATCTGCCGCCGGGGCGCTGGACGCATCTTCTCTCCGGTGTCGAGAAGACGGGTGGATGGCACCACGAGGTACACGACGTATTCAGCCTGCCCCTGTACGTCCGCGAAAACACCCTGCTCGCGGTCGGTACGCGTGACGACACGGTCGTCTACGACCATGCCGATGGAGTCACCCTCGAGCTCTATGCGCTTGGCGACGGGCGCTCCACCATGTGCGCCGTCTCTGGCACCGGAGGCGAGGCGCTAGCCGTCACGGCACGGCGGCGGGGAAGGGAAATTGTCATCGCCGCTTCGGGAAGCAAACCCTGGCGTCTGTTGGTGGTGGGCAACGACGTGACGTGCACGGAAAGCGAGACGACGCACAGCGACCGAGGGACACTGATCGAGGGCAGGCCGTCGCTGCGGCTGGCCCTTCCCGCCGACTGAAGCAGCGGTTGGGGAGGCCTGGGAAGTCGGCGCCGGCGCAGCGCTCGTGCTGCGACTACGCCCGCGGCATATCCTTCGGCCGCAGAAGCCGTTTCTGAGCGGCAATTCTGAATTGTGCGTTGGCAGCGCCGTAGCCGTCGTAGCCGTTGCGTCGCTCGACGATCTCGAAGAAGAAGCCTTCGCCGTAGATCCGGCTGCGGCAATCGCCGCCAGCTTCTCTTTCAGGTCTCCGCTGATCGAAACGGTGGCGATTGCAGTGCGCATGTCGAGCTTCCCCTCAATCGACGTAGCCCAGCAAATGGGGCAGCCACAGGACCGTCTCGGGCACCAGGATCATGGCCAGAAGGGCGGCCACGAGGATGGGGATGAAGATCCAGACCTCGCGGATGATGTCGCGCAGCGGAATGCCGGTCACCGCGTTGATGACGAAAAGAACGATCCCGTAGGGAGGCGTGATCAGGCCGATCATGCAGTTGACGACGGTGACCACGCCAAAATGCACCAGGTCGATGCCGAGATGCCGGCAGGCCGGGATGAACAGCGGCACGATCACCAGAATGATGGTTGAGGCATCGAGCAGACAGCCGAGGATCAGGAAGATGGCGTTGACGATCAGCAGGAACGCAAGCGGCGACACCTGCCAGGCATCAACCACGATCTGCATCTTGGCCGGGATGTTTTCGCTGGCGACGATGTAGTTGAAGATGAGCGCGCCGCCGATGACCAGGCCGATGGCGGCCGAGGAGCGCACGCTGTGCAGCATGATGTGATAGAGCGACTTCAGGCTCAGGGCGCGATAGACCAACCCGGCGAGCAACAGCGCATAGGCGGCAGCGACGGCGGCGGCTTCGGTTGGCGTCGTGACCCCGCCATAGATGCCGTAGAGAAGGATCACGGGAGTCAACAGGGCCGGGAAGGCATTGAAGGTCAGGCGCGGCAGATCCTTCAGCGGCACGCCCTCTTCGACCATGAAACCGCGCCGCCGGGCTATCCACGCGTTGAGCCCCATCAGCACGAGGCCCATGAGGATGCCGGGCACGATGCCGCCGAGGAACAGGTAGCCGATCGAGGTGTCCGAGACGAGCGCATAGAGCACCATCGGAATCGACGGCGGAATGATCGGTCCGATCGTTGATGCGGCCGCCGTGATGGCGGCGGCATAGCCGGGCGGGTAACGGCCGTCCTTGCGCATCATCTCGATGATGATCTTGCCGATGCCGGCTGCGTCGGCGACGGCCGATCCCGACATGCCGGCGAAGATCATGTTGGCCACCACGTTGACGTGGCCGAGCCCGCCGCGGAAGCGTCCGACCAGGGCCACGCAGAAGCGCAGCAAGCGGTCGCTGATCGTGCCCGCGTTCATGATGTTGGCGGCGACGATGAATAGCGGTACGGCGAGCAGCACGAAGCTGTCGTAGAGCCCCTGGATGATCTGTTCGGCAGGCAACGACAGGTCCTGCCCCTTCATTGCCACATAGGTGATCGCCGCAACGATCATCGACAGGCCGATCGGTGTGCCAATGCCGGCAAGGATGAGGAGAACAATCAGGCAGAGGACGAATGCAGACGACATGGCCTCGACCTACTGACCCTCGATGAGCGCTTCATGGTCGGCGTCGCTGGCGTCCGGCGGCCTGCCGCGCAGGATGCCGACGATCCGCCACAGGTAACGCAGGATCACGGCGATGGCGAAGGCGGCGTAGACGCTGAAGACGTAATCGAGCCGCAGGTGGAGGATCGCGCTTTTCTTGATCTTGTAGAAGGTGATGTAGTTGAAGGTGGCCGGCAGCGAGGCAAGCAGCGCGACGACGATCGCAATCGCCGATACCAGGGCGAAGATGCGGCGCAGGCGCGGACTGGCCACCTGATAGAAGATCTCGAACTTGACGTGATCGCGGTCGTCGAGACAGAAGGCCGCGTTCCAGAACACGACCCACAGCCACGTCGTCAGGCAGACCTCGACCGACCAGCCGACCGGCGCGTCGAGCACATAGCGCGAGACGATCTGGACGACGAATGTGGCGAACATGGCGGTGAGCAGAGCCACCGCCACGTTGTCAGCCCGGCTTCTCAGCCATGCGAGCAGCTTGTGCACGCCGGGCAGTCCCGCGCGATCAGAGCGCGTTGATCTTGTCGACCATGCCCTTCGGCCAATCCTTGGCGAAGTCGGACTTGAGGTATTCTGCCTGCACGTGCGAGCGGAAAGCGTCGACGTTCGGCGTATACACGTCCAGCCCCTTGTCCTTGAAGAACGCGGCCAGCTCGTCCTCGAGCGCGAGTTGCTTCTTGCGCCCGCTTGCGGCGGCATCGTCCGCCGCCTTCTGGACGGCCGCCTGCTGGTCGGCCGAGAATCCATCGAAAACCTTCTTGGAGAAGGCGAGATAGTTCTGGTCAACAAGGTGACTGGTCAGGCAGATCTGTTTGGTCACTTCGTAGAACTTGGAGTCTTTGTCGGTGGGCAGCGGATTGTCCTGACCGTCGATCGCCCCGGTCTGCAACGCGGTATAGACCTCGGTGAAGGCCATCGGCACCGGATTGGCGCCGAGCGCCCTGCCGAGGAATTGCCAGGCGTCGGTGCCGGGCATGCGGAGCTTCACGCCCTTGAGATCATCCGGGGTCATCACGGTCTTGTCGGCCTTGGACATGCGCAGGTCGAGTTGGCGCCGGCCCAGATACATGACCGTGAGCAGTTTGACGCCGAGCTTGTCTTCGACGTTCTTCTTCATGTCGGCCATGATGTCGCTCTCGAACACCTTCTTCTGATGCTCGGCGTCGCGCAGGAGATAGCCGGCGGTGAAGATCGACCATTCGGGGAAGATCGTCGCCAGCTCCTGCGGCGAGGTGATCGACATTTCCAGGTTGCCGCGCGAGATCGCTTCAAGCTCGGTCCCTTGCTTGAAGAGAGTCGCGTTGTAGTGCGGCTCGTAGATCGCAAAATCCTGAACCCCTGGCGCAAAGACGTCGGCCAGGGCGACGGAGCGCTGGTCGGTTGCCGTCGCCGGCGTCGATAGCCGCAGAGTGATCTTGTCTGCGGCCAGGGCGCTGCGCCCCAGCACCGCGATTGATGCACCGGCGAGCGCGGTGCCCAGAAATGCCCGACGATTAACGGTCAGGTTCATCACTTCCTCCCCTTATTTCAGCGGGAACGTTCGATGTCCCGCGCTCCCAGACAGATATTTGGTCGCACATTTCTTCGGGCGACTCAACATATGAACTGACGATTATCCTACGTTCTTGAGTTTAGTAGTCGTTGGCGTCGGGGCCCCGGCGGTGCGTGCACTGATGCTGTGCTCGACGCCGCCGCGGATATGACGGGCGAGCACATTGGTCGCCGCCTCGGCGTCGCGCGCCAGCGCCGCCTCCATCATCTGCCGGTGTTCGCGGGCCGCGACTTCGCCGCGAAACGTCAGCGTCAGCATCTGGTAGCGCAGGTACTTGTCGAAGACGGCGCCGTGGGTCTGCAGCAGCTGGCGCGAGCCGCAGGCCTGGATCAGGGCGTGATGAAACGCCCAGTCGGCGTGCTTCCACGCGGTGCGCACCAACTCGTCGCCCGCCATCATGCGCTGCTCCAGAACGTGGAGCTTATGGTGTGCGGCGACGATCCGCGCCTCCCAGTCGAGATCGCCCAGTTCAAATGACTGCTTGAGGGCATGCCCCTCGAGCAGGATGCGCAGGGCGGCAAGCTCCTCGAGATCGACGTCGGAGACCGGGGTCACCTCGAAGCCGCGCTGGCCTTCTGCGGTAACGAAGCCCTCGGACGTGAGGCGGTTGAGAATCTCGCGCAATGTCGTGACGCTGACGCCATATTTGCGGCGGATCGGCTCAAGGCGCAGCCGCTCTCCAGGCCTCAGGCAGGCAAAGATGATGTCATCGCGAATGGCCCGATAGGCCACGTCGCCAATACCCTCGACGTCCAAGTCACTGACGGACAATTTCGGCTCCTTCGCATGCATTTCGTATGGCGAACTTGAAACCGTAATAGAAATCGGATTTTGTAGGCCATCGCAAGTCGCAGCATGGCAGTCCCCATGATTTCCCGCAACGCCAAATCCCCAGCGCGCCGCCGGCCTCGGACCGAGGCATGATCACGGGCCGCACGAAAATCATCGCCCACCTCGGGGTGCCGACCGAATCGTTCAAGTCGCCGATGATCTACAATCCGTGGTTCGAGGCCACCGCCATCGATACCGTTGTCGTGCCCATGGGCTGCGAGACGGAGGACTATCCGGACTTCCTGCGCCTGCTGTTCCGCCTGCGCAACATCGCTGGCGCGCTCGTCACCATGCCGCACAAGCGGGCGACCGTCGCTTTGCTCGACGAGGCCAGCGTAGCGGTCCAGATCTGTGGTGCATGCAACGCGGTCCGGCGCGACGGCGAGGGGCGGCTTGTCGGTGACATGTTCGACGGCGAGGGCTTCGTCCGTGGCGTGGCGCGACACGGACGCACGATTGGCAGCGCCAGCGTGCTGGTTGTCGGCACGGGAGGCGCCGGATCGGCTATCGCCAGTGCGCTGGCCAAAGCGGGCGCGGCGCGCATCGGTCTCTTCGACATCAACCAGACCTTCGCCGCGCAACTGGCCGAAAACCTTCGCCGGCACTATCCGGCGCTGGCACTCGAGATCGGATCGAACGACCCGACAGGTTGGGACATCGTGGTCAATGCGACCCCGCTCGGCATGACCGACGGCGATCCACTGCCGGTTGATGTCAATCGCCTGGCGGCATCGTCGTTTGTGGGCGATGTCGTCATGCGACAGAGCGAAACGCCGTTTCTTGCTGCCGCTCGGGCGCGCGGCTGTCGGATCCAGATTGGCACCGACATGCTATTCGAGCAGATTCCAGCCTATCTGGAATTCTTCGGCTATCCGGCGGCCTCGCCGGAAACGCTGCGTGAACTTTCCCACATCGCCTGAGAGGCGCGAGACCGTCGCATGGATCTTCCCCGCAATACGTTCAAGCGTGCCCTCGCCGAAAGGCGCCAGCAAATCGGCCTCTGGTGCACGTTGCCCTCGAGCTTCACCGCGGAGGCGCTTGCTGGCTGCGGCTTCGACTGGCTGCTGCTCGACACCGAGCATTCGCCCGGAGATCCGTTGACGGTTCTCGAACAGCTGCAGGCGATCGCATCCTACCCGACGCATGCGGCCGTGCGCCCTGCCGCCAACGACCCGGTGCTCATCAAGCGGTTTCTCGATGCCGGTGCGCAGACGCTGCTGATCCCGCAAGTCCAGAACGTCGACGAAGCGCAGGCGGCCGTCGCCGCCATGCGTTATCCGCCGCGCGGCATCCGCGGGCTCGCCGGCATTACCCGCGCGACGCGCTACGGCCTGGTGGACGACTACGCCAAGCGCGCCGAGGAGGAGCTCTGCCTGCTGATTCAGATCGAGACGAAATCGGCGCTCGCCGATATCGAGGCGATTGCCGCGCTCGACGGGGTCGACGGACTCTTCATCGGACCGTCGGACCTGGCCGCGAGCCTCGGCTATCCTGGCGATCCCGACCATCCCGACGTCGTAGCGACGATCGAAGATGCCATCGCGCGCATCGGCAAGACGGGCAAGCCCGCCGGTATCTTGAGCCTCAACCCGGATTTCGTGCGCCGCTGCATCACGCTCGGAACGGTTTTCACGGCGGTCGACGTCGACGCCGCGATCCTGCTGCGGCACGCGCGAGAGATCGCCCGAACCTACAAGGGTGACTAGCACGCACGGACGGCACGCACCGCGCGCGACGACCACGCGCTGCGCATTCGGCGCCTGCCAAACCACAAGTAAGCCCTTGAACGGGCTTTTCGATCAGCAAATGGGGCAGGGCGGCCTCGTCGCCTTGGATGCGATCCAGATCGACGCACCACGCGACTCGGCAGCTCAGGCAAAGCGCACCTCTTGCAGAAGATATCCAAGCGCTCGCGTGTCGGTCGATGTCTGGTGCTCCTTGGGGACGAACGGCCGATCTATGTCGAGGGTCAGGGTCGCGATTCGACCGCGCGGCAGATCGGGCGGAATTTGCAGCACCAGGATTTCGTTTGGTTTGCCCAGTTCAAAACGAGCGGTCCCGACGGAGACATCGTCAACGAAGCAGGAGAGCGTGATCGATGGGTGGGCCTCATGAAGCGCCGGCACGCCGGTCAGCCGGATTTCTTCCGGTCGGTTTTCCGATACCGTCCAGGCAATCGTTGCCGAAGGCCCGTCTGTCCACCGCCCGCCTTCCTCCTCGACCGACCAGCCCCGGACGAACGCGGCTTCCGATATCGTATCGTCCGGAATGCCGAAACCGGCTCCCCAGACGGGCAGCAGGTCTGAACTCGGCAAAGCCAGATGTCGGTCGGATGCGAGGACCCGGCGCAGCGCCGGCGGCCGCCCGATCGCCAGAAAACCCGCACGAAGGCCGGCGTGCCAGATCGAGCGCGTGCCCATCGTTGTTCGGAAGTAGGGAAGCGCGACCGCCGCGATGTTCTTTGCGAAAAGGTCGTCACGACGCCGCCGAAGCAATGCAGCGGTTTTGAAGTGGTGCTGCAGCGGCGACGATGGCTGCCCGGACAAGAAGCGATGGGCCTCCCATCGCTCGCCGATCGTCGCGTCGTTCGAAAGTTGGGCGACAACTGCCGGGGCAATGGTGCCACTGGCAACCGACTCGACCGTGGTCAGCAGACGCGCGGACACCGCCGATATCCGATGGTGCAGGGCCTCCCCTCTGAAGGCTGACCAATCGACCCCGCCGCGCACGATGGCGAGCGCGTCGGTGATCCAGCGAATGCCTCGCGTGTCGCCGTCGAGGGCCGCGTGCGCAAGGACGCGAAGCAACTGGTCGGATGGAGAAAACACCCGCACCGTCCCTTCGTCGAAGTCGACGTAACGAGCATTGTCCCACGCCGAATCGTCCGCGTGGCGCCGTTGATCGAGCCGCATCGAGTTCCAGTGAAGGTCGACCTCCTCGCCCCTGTCGACGCTGCGAAAGCTCCATCCGGGCAGACCACTATGCGGAACGATTCGTTCGAAGAATCGCTGTCGTGACACCCATGCTGGCGAGAACCCCATGGTCTCGAGCAGGTCGACAGCGGCACGCAGGTCCTCCTGGCGCACCAGGATATCGATATCGTCCATCGGTCGGGCGCTGCGGTCGGCATAGCCGGCGGCGACGATGGCAATTCCCTTCAGCCCGACCGCGGGTATCCCGGCAGCGGTAAATGCGGCGAAGACGCGTTTCGCGGTTTCCACGTGACGGAGATTCTGCGCCCAGAAATACCGGCGCAGGCCACGCAGCCTGTGAAGCAAAGGATCGCTCACGCCGATTCGGGTGAGGTTCGCGGTAAGCAGCGGCAAAATGCGCTGCCAGACCTCGGACATTGCATTCCAGTCGAGATTGTCGCGCCACGCACGGAAGTTCGCGACCGCACAATCGCCATCCAGAACAGCGGCCCGCAAAAGGTGCAAGTCGGGACCGGTCAGGGAGACGCCGCGTCGGAACGCTGCAGCCTGTGGATCGCTTTTCACTACGCTCGGCTCCGATTGCCAAACTCGGATCGCTGGGGCAATCTCGCGACGCCAACCTCAAATCCCCACAATCCAACAAGGAGGCGTGTTGTCCGACAACGCTTACGAGCTCAATGCCCCGAACGTCGCCGCGGAAACCATAGACGACGAGGCGGTCGTTATCCATTTGGGGCGCGGCACCTATTTCAGCATTCGCGAATTGGGCTGTGTCGTATGGACGCTGTTATTGGCCGGAGAGAGCGAGGCTGCCATCGCCGTCCGGTTGAGCAACCAATATCCCGCCAACGCTGGCGTCAGCAGCGGCGGACGTCCGGGCGTTCGTCGAAACGCTATCGGATGAGGATCTGATTTGGCCCCGCGATCGGGGCGCGCTCGTCTCTTCTGAACTGCCGCTTCTTCACCAGCCGGAAAAATACGCGGCGCCGACGCTGGAGAAGTTCACGGACATGGAGGCGCTGCTGTTGCTCGATCCAATCCATGATGTGGATGAACGTGGCTGGCCAAATCGACCGACAGCCTGAGACGTCATGCGTTCGAGCGCCGTCTCCCATTTCGCGGCGGAAGCACTTGAACTAGCCGCGCTCAGCCAGAGACGCCGCCCTTTGACCTCTCGATATTTTCGGGTTGGCGGCGCGTCGATCGAGCTGCGGTTTGCTTCATCCGTGCTCGAACGCCTGTTCGCGCCCTCTTTCGTGGAGCGCACTCGGGGTGACCCCCCGGATCTCGTCGTCTCCCTGTGGGATCCGGCATCGCTGCCGGATCTGCCGCCTTTGCCCTGGGACTGGTCGCAATACCGCGCCTGCGGCGAGATCGCGTCGGACGCCGACGGCGTGTACGTGCACATCGACGTGCCGACGGCGGGGCTGACCATTTCCGGCGGTGAGGCGCTCTACTGGAACAGACGACCGGACGCGCTCCCATCCTACGAGTTTGCGGGACCGTTGCGCAGCCTGCTGCACCGCTGGGCAATCGATCGCGGGGCGGCGCTTGTCCACGCCGGCGGCGTCGCGCTGGACGGCAGAGGCGCACTGATCATCGGCGAGAAGGGGGCGGGGAAGTCGACGACCTGCCTGTCGTGCGTTGCCGCCGGGTTCGACTACATCGGCGACGACCGCTGCTTGGTGGCCGACGGCGCCCGGCCGACGATGTACAATGTCTTCTCCAGCGCCAAGGTCCACACCAACGAAGTTGGCCGTTTCGCGATTCCAGGCCTGGAGGCTGCGTCGCTTCCTCCGGTTACTCCGGATGACAAGAAGACATTGCTCTACATGGATCGCGTGCTGCCCGGCCGTGTCCCGGAGTTCGCCGCGCTGTCCGCCATTGTCTTGCCCCGGCGTGTCCCCAGCGTGGCGTCGCGCCTTGTGCCGATCTCGCCCGCAATAGCAATTCGCCATCTCGTCGCCGAGATCGTCGGTCATGCCCCTTCCACCGCGGTTCGGTCGCTGTCAATCTTGCGGTCAATCTGCGCGAAGGTTCCTGTCTACAGGCTGGAGGCTGGCTCTGATTCAAAAAAGGTCGCCGCCGGTGTCTTGGCTGCTCTCACGGGCTAGCCGCGCGGCACGACCGGTTCTGCGGCGTCTGCCGCACACGACATTCGTGGATCCGTCCGGATCAGATTCAGGCAGAGGGACTTCGAAGGCTCCCTACGCCACGCTGCAGCGCGCGCTTGTGCGCGTGGCCGAAAACAACCGCCGTTTTGGGCCACGCGACCGCAAGATCGTCCTTGCGCCGGGACAATACAGGCTGGACGCTCCCGCCTTCATCGGGCCCGAGGCGGCTGATGGCAGCGCAACACTCACGATTTGCGGGCAGGGGCCTTCCACCGTCCTCACCGGCTGCCGGCCTGTGGCGGCGGTGCCGGTTCAAACCGGAGACGGGCTGTTTTCAGTAGACGTCCCCGAGCTTCCGGCTGTGCCGCTGGATTTGGGCACATTCGGCGTTGCGATGCGCCTTCCGCATGCTCCGCCGATGATCTTCAGCGGCGACCGGCGACTTCAGTGGACCCGGCGCAAGTTCGAGCCGGAGCTCACCGGAACGGCAACATCGCACCCCGCTGCAGCAGAACGGCCTTTGCTGAATTTGCATGTCGATCCGACGGTCGCACGTCTGCTCCTGGAGGAGTCCACCATCTGGGTGGAGTTCGTTCTGGGAGAGCCGTGGAAGTGGTACATGGCGCGCGTTACCGCGATTGATGCATCCACCGGCGTGCTGGCGACAGATCTGGCGTGCGATCGGCTTTCGGCGGAAACCGACGTCCGGCGAATACGGTTCCTCAACACGGACGGCAAGATTGCTCCAGGAGAATGCGTTCTCGTTCCCGGGAGCAACAGGATCGTTTTTCGGCCGCAGGACGACGCGATCTCCGGCCCCGGAGATTGCGCCCTCTGCGTCAACCCGGCGCCTCTCGTCCAGATGGCGGGAGCCTCGGGCGTACGCATCGAGAACCTCCTGTTGCGAGGGGGGCTGGCCGCGGGAATCCATATTGAGGATTCGTCCTCCATCGTCATCAAAAACTGCACGTTCCGCGATCTGGGATTTGCCGGGATTGACGCTACCGGCACCGGCATCCGGATTCTTGATTGCGACATCTCCGATGTGGGTACCTCCGGCATCCGCCTCACCTCGGGCGAGCCCCGCACGCTGGCGCCGGGCGGGTCGGAAATCCGTGGTTGCCACGTCCAGCGCTGGTCGCAATGGAAGCCAGTTTACGAGCCCGCCATTCGTCTGCGAGGCGTGGGTTCGATCGTCGACGACTGTGTCGTGGAACATGGCCCCCACATGGCGATTGAGATCAGCGGCAACGACCACGTGATTTGTCGTAGCCATTTCGCCGATGTCGTGCGGGAGTTTGCCGACATGGGGGCGATCTATGTCAACGACGGGCTCCATCCGCTGATGCGCGGCAATCGCGTGGAAGGGAACATCTTCCAGCAGATCGGCGGTCGCAACGAGATGAACCATGCGGTCTATTCCGACAATTGGACTTGCGGGCTCACAGTTCGACGCAACCTGTTCATCGGGATTGGTCCTGCCAGCAAAACTTCCGCCGCGGTCTACGCCAACGGACCGTCGTGGCTTGCGGTCACGCAGAATCTCTTTGTCGACTGCGCAATTCCGCTCGACGTCCAGTTCTTCTTTGCAGATTGGGCAGCGCCCCTGCTGCCTGAGTACGAGGCCGCCCGGGAGGCTGCCCTGATCGCCCTGGCCGCCGATGGTTTTGCCCACCTTGCCGCCTATCCCGAACTCCGTTCGATCGGGAACGAGTCGATCGTATACCCTTCGTCGAATCGCTTCGTTGGGAATGCCATCTGGAATCCCTCGCAACCGATGTCGCATGGCCCGTGGCGCATCGCGTTCGGCCCGGCCTCGCTGGTCGAGACATCCGACAATGCTGTGTTCACCGGCGAACCGGGAATTGTCGGCGCCGCGGCGGGACCACTTGCCGCAATCGTCTCCGGGAAGACCACCGCGGCGGCCCTCGCCGCCATTGCGACAACCGTCGTCAACTGGCGAGAGTTTTGCCGGCAGCGGCGACTAGTCGATATCTAGCGCGCGAAAGAAACTCTGCGCAAAATCTGCATCGGCATGGCTGGCTGCGAATGCTCTGGCCGCCGCTCCGTCGAAGCGCGCGTCGAGGGGCCCCGTCACGCATGCGTGGACAGCAAGCGCAATTTCCGTTGCGTCACCTGAGCGCACCGTCAGGCCGAGCCGATGTTCCGCTACCAGTTTGCCCACGATGCCGGACCGCTGGGCAATGACGGGCCGTCCATGCAGAGCGGCGCGGACCACGATATCGCTGGTCCCCACATGATCGACATAGGGAGCAAGCACCACGTCCGCTGCGACAAACAACCGGTCCATCTCCTCGTCACTGACATAGGCATCGCGGATCAGGCTCTTGACGCCGAGTTCGTCGATTGCTCTGCGACACTCGGCAAAGGTTGCCGCATCGATGTCGTCGAGCTTCCCGGCGACGATCAGGAAGATTCGCGCCCGCACGGACGCCTCGAGCCTCGCCAGCGCCGCCACGATATCGAGAAACCCCTTTCGGCGCGAAATCTGGCCGAAGAAAAGGAGACTGGTTGCCTCAGCCGGAATGGCCAGTTCGGCGCGGATTTCGGCTGGTGTCTTGCGAATTGGATGCGAGGGGACGATGTGGGGCAAAGGGCGGAACATGTCGCCCTTTGTTCCGGCGGTCAGTCGGCGAAGTGCCTCGGGATCCATGACCAGGATGCGATGAAGGTTGGGATGCTGGAGACAGCGGCCGAGCAGGAGCTTCTCGTGCAGGACGTAGGTGGGCCGACCCGTGCCATGCTCCATGTGGAAGCCGGGCTTGAACCAGATGCCCGCTATGCGCGCCGGTGTGCTGAATTGCGCTGCGATCGCGGGCAGGACGAGGTCCAGCTCCATGAAGACCACCTTCTTTGATCCCAGATCCGCGCTGCGTTGCATCGCGATGTCCCAGTGCGCTCGCGGCAGCGTGCCAACCGGAGGCCCTGACCCGAGTATCCACCCCATGGGAGCGGCGGACGGCCACGACAGCTGCTGAAGTTGGGCGTCGGTTGATTCGGTCAGGACATCCAGCACGACATTTTGCGCGGCGGCGAGCAAACGCGTGACGTCGGGATGGGCCGCCACGAAGCGCGGCGAGACGGTTACACAGAGAGTGTGGCCGCTTGAATGCCTGGCCCAAGCGCTGGCGAGTTCTTTGAGGAAGCTCGGCCGATGCCCATAGCAACCGAACTCGACCAGATGAATGCTGAGCGTCATTGCGGTGCGCAGTGTGACTTCGCCCGCGCGGCCAGCATGGTCGCGAATTGGTCGGCGGGCACGCGCGTGCATCTGCGCGAGTGCGACAAGGATTGAGCGGACCTCCGTTGCCCTCGTGGTGTCGGGGAAGCCCGCCTTTTCCGCCTCGGCAAGGAGCGCCAGTGCACGCACCGGCAGCCCGCGACCGGCGAGATGAAGGGCTCGCCAGAACAGCAACCATGGATCGTCGGGAAAGCGCCGGAGATAGTGCATGAGGCCGCCGGTGTCCTTTCCCATCCAGGTGCGGTCGGCTGCGGCGATCTCGGCGTCGGCCCGGGCGGCTTCGGCACCGCGCTGGTGATAGCTGCAGCGCAAAGCCGGCCACGCTTCGGCAAGCGCGAACAACAGGGCTTCCACGCCTCGAAGCGGTCCTGCGCGTGAACCGCCGGACTGGCCGAGCGGCGTTCGTGGACGCGGCGGGAGGGTCATCAATTCCTGGTAGATGCGCTCGAATGCCTCGAACGTATTCTGAGGGTCGAATTTTGCCTTTGCCCCGCGGCGCGCTGCGGCGCCGAGGCGATGTCGGAGAGCCGGGTCGCGGATGAGGGTGTTCGCCAGGCCGACGAATTCTTCGGTGCTGGTGGTGAGCAATCCGTCTGTGCCGTGATCAATCAGGTCATAGGCACCGGGGCTGCGGACCAGTGGCGGTACGCCGGCTGCCATCGCCTCCATCACCGCGAGGTCGGATGCGGCAGCCGAATGATCGGAGAGCGGAAAGAAGAGGATGTCCAGGCCGGCAAGGTGCGGCCGCACATCCGCAACATTGCCAGCGAAGGTCACCACGTCGGCGAGGCCGGCGTCGCCAGTTTCCCGCTCCAACGCGGGCCGAAGGCCTCCGTCCCCTACAAACTCAAAGGATACGTCCGGAGAAGCGATCCTCCGGCAAAACCCGATCACATCACGATGGAGTTTGATTTCGTCGAGCGAACCGACATAACCCAGGCGCGTGCCTTCGTGCGCGGTCGGGACGATTTCGGAAAAGGCGTCGATTTCGGTTGCTGGCGGCACGAACCGGGCGGGCAGCGGGCACGCGCTCGCCAGTGCGGCGAGCCGCCGATGCGCTTCCCGGCAGGCGCCTGCCACGACATCGGCCCTGGCAACCAGTTGCGACGGAAAGATCTGGGGGATCGCGCGGCCGGAGACGTGGAACCAAAGGAGCAGGCGGACGGGAGGCAGCGGTCCGGTCAGCAGCTCGAAAAGGTCTGGGTTGTTCCAGGTGTGGACGTGAACGATATCGGCGGCGGCAAGAGCAGCCTGCACCTCGGCCTGACCGGTCGGGTGAAGAATGGCAACGCCCTGCCGGAGGAGTTGTTGCTCTTGCAATCTGCCCCCCGGCGCAAGCGCAACGACTGACGTCGCATGCCCCGCCGCCGCCTGGCGCACAGCGAGGGTCTGCATCGCTCTCGACGCGCCACCGGCGCCGACGGCGTATATCAGATGGACGACGCGAAGTGCCGTCACCCGCCGCGCCCCCGATCGCGCTGGATCTTTTCACGCACGCGCCCCATGAGGGCCTCCATTTTTCCGCTGTACAGGAGTCTCTCCAGCGCCAGGTCGTGTGAGGGGCTGCGCTGGACTTCGGGCGGGTGAACAAGTGGAAATCGCATGCTGGCGCGGGGCGGAAGGTCGTAGGGCGGGTCTTCCTTCATGTGCGTCGCATCGGGACCCACGCCAACGTTGGCCACCAGATTCACCACCGGGTGTATTGAGAGCATCCCGGCTCGCCAGCAGGAGAACGTGAGCTGGAAGTCCCAGGTGTTGGCACCCCTCAGCGTTTCATCGAACACCACCGCCCAGTGAGCGCAGGCCAGCGGGTCATCGAGAGTCCTTTGGAGCCAATCGGTGTCGCGGAGACCGGGCCATCCCGCGAGGTCACGGTCATAGGACCGCCAGGCTCGCGACCAGGTCGCCCAACCGCCGATCAGGGGATATCGGGAAAAGACATAGCTTGCTCCCTGTCCCTCCTCGGCGACTGCTGTCGAGCCGGCGATGGTGGCAATCCGCGCGTCTTCGCGGTAACGCCGAAGAAGCTCCCGGCAATAGCGGAAGAAGGAAGGATCGGGCACGCAATCGTCCTCCAGAATGATTGCGGCGTCCTCGTGTTCGAAGACCCAGTCGAGCCCGGTTTGAAGGCGCTTCCGGTTGCCCAGATTGACGTCGGAAATATTCCATCGGACTGAAACGGGCCAGTTGATACCTGCTTCTATCGCTGCCTTCGCCTGTCGGCAGAGCTCGGCATCTTCGGGGACCTGGCGTCGCGGTCCGTCAGCGACCACCAAGAGGCGCGACGGCCGGGCTCTCGAGATTGCCTCCAGGGTCTGGCGGGTAAGATCGGGCCGGTTGAAAATGAAGAGAACAACGGGGGGCGATCGCATCCTCCAGCGCGTCCAGGTCAGCGGTTGCGGATTGATGTGGCATAATCCTTGGGATTTCAGCCTACCCCAGACGGAGTCAACCTTGAAACCACACTTCGCCACATGACCGTAGCGGTCATCGTCGCAACGCGCAATTCCGGGCGCTATCTCGCACAGGCGCTGTCTTCGTTGCGAGCCCAGCCGGGAGTTTCCGCAGAACTGATCGTCGTCGACAAAAGACTCGACTGACGATACGCTGGCGATTGCGCGGTCATTCGGTGCCCGAGTCATCGCCCAGACCAGTAGCGGCCTTGGCCGGGCGTGGAATTCAAGGGATTGCAGCGGCGACATCGGACTTCATCTCGCTTCTCGACAGCGACGACCTGCTGGCGCCACGGACGCTCGCCCAGCGCGTGCAGTTGGCCCGTGACACCGGGCACATCACGGTGGGAATGGTGCGCTACTTTTCCGAGGGTCCCCGGCCGCCATCACTCAAGCCGGAGCTTTTTGCGGAGGAACGGATTTCTCCCATACCGGGAGCGCTGGTTGTTCCCCGTCGGGTCTTCGCCACGGTCGGTCTGTTCGATCCCGAATACCGGCTGGCCATGGACGTCGATTGGGTCGGACGTGTTCTGGACGCTGGATGGCAGTTGTGCGAGTTCCGGCACCTGGTCCTTCTGAAGCGGATCCACGGCGCCAATTTGTCGCTCAACGCTGCCGAGAACACGGTCGAGCTTCTGCGATTGACGCGAAGCAAGCTGCGGGCGGGGCGGGCCAAATTGAGCGCGTCCCCGAAATCCGGAGAGTGACGGGAGCGACCATCTGATGCCCGCTGGTCTCTGGGCAGTGGAAATCGGATGGCGAAGCTTCGTCGGGACCGACCGGTTGCGGTGCATCGGCACCCGAGAGGCCGAGGTCGGCCATCATCCCGGCGAAGAACGCCACCGATCGGAGGAGCGGTTCAAGTTCCGCGACGCCTCGCGATGATCCCGCGCACGACGCTGAGATAGTCGACCTCCGGCATCTTCGTGCGCCGTCCGAGGTTGTCGTTGTGAATCCGGCGCCACAGAACCGTCTCCGGCAGCGTCACCATCTTCAGGCCAAGGTCGATGGCCCGAGCGTACCAGTCGAGCACTTCGCCCACCCGCCAATCGGAGCGGTAGGGCCCTGTCCGTGCAAACGCGGCCCGTGACACCAACATGGCCCCGGGCAGGTGGGCGGGCACCGGAGCGCTCAAAGGAATTGGCTGCCCGGCATTGCACTCGCGAAATTCGATTGCATGGCCGAAGACGGCGTCAAGGGACGGATCCCTTCTGATCGCTTCGGCCTGAATGGCGAGCTTCTCCGGCGGCCACATATCGTCAGCGTCGAGGAAGCCGATGAAATCTCCTCGCGAGCTGGCAACGCCCGCGTTGCGTGCCGCAGCCTGACCCAAGGCTTCCTGCTTGACATAGACCGCGCCTGCGGCGTGGGCGACGTCGGCTATGTTTTCCGTGGAGCCGTCATCAACGACGATGACCTCCATCGGCGCGACCGATTGATTCATGGCGGATGCGAGCGCTTCGCCCAGCAACGCTGCGCCGTTCCTGACCGGTACGATGACCGAAATATCGACCGTCATTGCCAGTGGTCCCTTGCCTGGCGCCGGCTGATTGCGATCTCATCGAACATCGCGTCGGCGAGCTCAAGACGACCAGCCTACCAGCCCGGCTTTGGCGCACGGCAGCGGGGCGCGGGTCCCGCCTACCGCCAGGTCCAGCTCATCGTGGCTACAAGCGGCTTGCCTGGCACCACGATTTGCGGGTTCGGCATATTCAGCGAGTTCGGCGCCGCCGTCCATGGTTCGACGCACACCCCTGTGTCTTCCATGTCATAAAGGACCCAGTTCTCGCAGTCCGAGCTGACCGTAAGTTCAAGCTCGCCGGGCCACCGCACGACCGGGTCCGCCTTGAGATCGCGGAAGCAATAGTCCCATGGCCGCGGGACGGGTGCAGTCAACTCGCCCGAGGGCAGCCCCGTGTCGTCATTGGCCCACATCAGCTCCGGCTCCACGATCAGTTCGAGCTCGGCCGATGCGGGCGTTCCAGCCAGGCGGCGAACGAACCAGGGATGCCACGCGACAGCCACTGGCATGGCCGCCTGCGCGTGCACCTCGATACGGAACGCAGCCCGCCCGGCGGCAAGTTCCGTCCGCTGCACCACCCGGCACGGCCATGGCCATGGCGCCCCGAGCTCGATGCTGAGCTCGCCGTCGCCGGTCACCTGCCACGGTCGCGTGGTGACCAGTCCGTGCAAGGCATGGGGCCCGCCATTGCGCGGAAACTCGTATTGGGCACCGCCATAGTTCAGCCGTCCGTCGCGCAACCTGCCGACCCAGGGAGCGATGACGAAGCTGCCAAAGTGGAACACGTCTCTCCCGTGTGCCACCAGGAGCTCGTGGTCGCCCACACGGAACGAGGTGAGCCGGCCACCATCTTCAGGATTGAAGGTTGCCGCGCAACCATCTGCGGATAACTGCACGATCGAACTCATTGCGAAGTCCACCCTCCGTCGACCACGAGAACCGTTCCGGTGACCATCCGGCCGGCATCCGAAGCAAGATAGATGATTGCGCTGGCGACATCGTCGGTAAGCGCGAACTCGCCCAGCGGAATCTTGCCGAGCACCGAGGCGCGCATTACCGGCTCGTCGAGGATCGGCGCCGTTCCCGGCGTGTAGATGAAGGTCGGCGCGATGGCGTTGACCGTGATCGCGTGCCTTGCCCATTCGAGGGCGAGTGTCTTGGTCATCATGTTGACGCCGCCCTTGCTGGTGCAATAGACGGCGGCGTCCGGCAGTCCGACGAGGCCGCCCTGCGAGCTGATGTTGACGATGCGGCCGCCGCGTCCGGCCGCAACCATCGTGCGTGCGACTGCCTGGCTCATGAAGAACACGCCGCGCAGGTTCACCCCCATCATCTCGTCCCAGTCGGCTTCGCTGACATCGAAGGCGGCGCGCGCGAAGCCAAGACCGGCGTTGTTGACGAGCACGTCGACGCGGCCATGCGCCGCAACGACGGCCGCGACGGCCGCATCGATGGAGGCACGGTCGCGCACGTCGAGCCGCTGGGGGTGCACGGTAAGGCCGTGCGATTGCGCCGCCGCGGCAATGTCGGCGAGATCGGCGTCCGTGCGTGCCGTCGGCACCACAATCGCGCCGGTCTCGGCCAGCAGGATCGTCAGTTCGCGCCCGATTCCCTTCGAGGCGCCGGTGACGATCACGACGCGACCGTTGAGATCGAAGCGCCCGCTGGCGGTGGGTGCACGGGTGCGCGGGCTCGATCCGATGACCTGGCTATCCGACACGGAATCCCTCTTTTCCTCGCCCGGCACGATTGCCGGAGCCTGGCGGCGACTCGGGCCGCCGTTGCGCCCGTCAGCCTCGCGCGACGAGCGCGGTGACTTCGTCGATGTCGGCGTCATCCTTCGCGAACTGGCCCATGACGCGGCCGCGCGCGAGCACGACGACATCGTCGGCCACCGACAACGCCTGTTGCAGGTTATGCATAATCAGGATGACCGCCTGGCCGGCGTCGCGCGCCCGCAGCACCTGGTCCAGCACCTGGCGGGTCTGGCGGACAGCCAGCGCCGCCGTTGGCTCGTCGAGGATCAGGCAGCGCGAGCCATAGACCATGGCCCGCGCGATCGCGACGGCCTGCTTCTGGCCGCCGGACAGCGTCGCCGCCGGATCGCTGAACTGCCGCCTGAGATCCGCGCCGAGCAGGGCGAGGGCCCGTCCGGTGATGCGGTCGGCCTCCTTGGCGTCGTATACGCGCAGCGGCCCGAAGCGCTTGAGCGGTTCGTTGCCGAGCACCATGTTGCGCGAAATCGACATCAGGTCACAGACGGCGAGGTCCTGGAACACCGTCGATATGCCGGCGGCGCGCGCGTCGTGGGCGCTGCGCAGCCTGACCGGGTGACCGTCGACCTCAACCGTGCCGGAGGTCGGCCGGTAGACGCCCGACAGCACCTTGATCAGTGTGCTCTTGCCGGCGCCGTTGTCGCCGACCAGCGCCAGCACCTTGTTCGCATACGCCTCGATCGAGATGTCCCTGAGCGCCGTCACCGACTGGAAGGTCATCGTAACGTTGCGCAGGGCTACGACGGGAGCGGTCACCGCGACACCTCATCGGTTGCAGCGGCCTCGCCGGGCGAGCCGCCATCGGGGGGATCGCTCTCGTCGGTGCCGGCCGTCGCCTCGACTGCCGGCCGGTCGGGGCTCATCACGACGCGGTTGATGACCACGCGGTTGATGAGAACGGCGACGAGCACGACGACGCCGAGGAAGATGTTGACCCAGTAGCCCTGCAGGCCAACCAGCAGCAGGCCGTCGGTGACCATGGCGTACATGATGGCGCCGAGCACCGTGCCGAGCACGCTGCCGTAGCCACCGGTGAGCAGCGTGCCACCGATGACGGCCATGGCGATTGCGATCAACTCCCAGCCGACGCCGCGATTGGCGTCGATCGAAAAGTATTGGACGGCCACCACGATCCCGGCGAGGCCCGAAGTGAGGCCGGAGAGGGCGAAGAGAGTCACCGTCGTGCGGGCCACCGGTACGCCGAGATTCTTGGCCGCGGTGGGGTTTTGCCCGATGGCGAAGGTCCAGTTACCCATGCGGGTGCGCAGCAGGAACAGCGTTGCCAGCGCTACAACCACGAGGAACCAGAGCAGCGACATGCGATAGCCGAACAGGAGCTTGCCGGCGATCACCTGCGCATAGGCATCGGGGAACTTGACGACGACCGGGAAGCCGCTCGTCTCCATCGTCAGGATGCCGCGATAGACCAGCGAGGTTGCCAGGGTGATGATGAAGGACGGCAGCCCCGTGCGCACCTGGATTATGCCGTTGATGGAACCGAGGAAGGCTCCGAATGCGAGGGTGAGCAGGATGGTGACGGTCGGCGGCAGGCCGAGCACGTTGCCGAAGTAGTACATCGCCCAGCCGGTCAGACCGACGATGGTGCCGACCGAGAGGTCGAAGTGGCCGGCAATCATGAGCACGGTGACGCCGACGGCAACGATGCCGTATTGCGCGGCCAGGCTGGCGACGTTGATGCCGTTTTCCTGCGTCAGGAACAGGTCCGGACGCAGGATCGAGAAGACCGCGAACGCAACGACCAGGCCGCCGAGCGAAGCGAGTTCGGGGCGTTGCATCGGGCGGCGCAGCAAGCCGACGGCCCGGCGGGCCGCGCCGCTGGAATTGGCGGACCTAGCCGGGACGTCGGGGCCTGTCAATGTTAGCGCACTCCCGCTTCGGCCAGCTTGGCGACCGAATCGGCATTGCTGCTGTCGACGATCTGCGGGCCGGTCAGGAAGTAGTTCGACTGGATCAGGCCATAGCGGACGTAATGGACGATCTCAAGCACCGAGATGTAGCCGCGCCACCATCCCTGCTGGTCCATGGTGAGGTCGAGATCGCCGGCCTGGATCATCGAGATGATGTCGGGGCTGACGTCGAAGCCGGCGGTCTGCACCGCCCGTCCGACTGCCTTCTTGGCCGCCACAATGCCGGCCGTGGCGGGTTGGCCGGTCGCAACCATGGCATCCACGTCCGGATGCGAACGCAGATAAGCCTCGGCGATCGATGCCGTCTTGCCCGGATCAGGGTCGCCGGCAACGTGATCGTACTTGATGTTGTTGGCCTTGGCGACCTGCTCCATGCCCGCGCAACGCTCGGTCTGGGTCCCGTCACCGACTTCTTCCTGGACGCAGATCATCGACTTCGCGCCCTTGGAGACGAAGCGCTCGGCGGCCATCTGGCCGGCGGCGTATTCGTCGGCGCCGACGCGCGAGATGTAGACGTCGTTGGGGTCGCGCAGCGGCTTGTCCTTGACGCTGGGCGCCGGGTTGAAGGCTACCGCGATGCCCTTGTCCGTGGCCTCTTTCGCCACCGCGTCGAGATCGCCGATGCCGAGGATCAGGATGCCATCGGGCTTGGCCGCGATCGTCGCCTCGATCTTCTGGGTGTACGAGGCGAGATCGACGCTGGCCGGATAGACATACTTCACGTCAACCCCGAGGTCCTTGCCGGCCTGCTGGGCGCCGTTGTTCAGCACGCGGAAGAATCCGGAGCTCGGGTCGGCGAGCCCTTCGACATAGATCGTCAGGTGCTTGCCGTTGGTCATGTCCCCCGGGTAGTTGACCTCGGCGCTGATTGCGCTGGAAGCCGATGCCGTTAGCATCGTCGCTGACAGTGCCGCCAAAAACAGCCCATCCAGTCTCATACCACTTCGCTTCGCTTTCCCCTTCAAAGAGGCAAATCCGTGCGTTGGCATTGTGCGACCCTCCTTTAATTTGGTGCAGTCCAATCTAATACCAATGCATTTTCTTCGTCAATCGCGCAAGCGCAATACGGCACGATCCCCAACCGTTTTGGCGATCAGCGGTGCGGTTGCTTGAAGCAGACTGCAGACGAGGAGGCGTCCCCGGGACGACGCGTGGCTATCGGAGAGGGGCCGGCCACGCCTGTCCGCGCCCGGTCGCGGCGGGTTTCCCCGCGGCCGGCGCAGACGTCAGGGTGTCAAATTCCGGGGATCGGTTCTCGGCCACCCCGGGCGAGGCTGCCGCCCGGGGTGAATGTCGAAAGAAGGCACGCGGCTCCGACTCGGGTCACTCGTTGGCGTGCCGACGATGCCAATCACGGAAGAATGTGGCCCGCCGCAGTGTACAGGCGGTACCACTCCTGGCGGCTCAGCGACACGTCGGAGCCGGCTGCGGCCTCGACGACGCGCTCCGGCTTGGTGGTGCCCAGGACCACCTGGATATTGGCCGGATGCCGGACGATCCACGCTACCGCGATGCCGGTCGGCGTCACGCCGTGGGTCGCGGCCAGTTCGTCCAGCGCATCATTGAGTTCGGGGTAGTTTTCGCGGTCGCCGATGAATACACCGTCGAAGAACTTCTTCTGGAACGGCGACCACGCCTGCAGCATCATTCCCTTCAGCCGCGAATAGTCGAGCAAGCCGATGTCACGGTCCACCGACTGATCCAGGCCCGCCATGTTGACGGCCGTGCCTTGCGACATCAGGTTCGCGTGCGTGATGCTGAGTTGAACTTGATTAAACAGCAGCGGCTGCCGGACGGCTGTCTTGAGCAGCTCGATCTGGCCCGGCGTTTGGTTGGACACGCCGAAGTGCCGGACCTTTCCGGCCGCGTTGAGCTTGTCGAAGGCACCGGCGACTTCCTCAGGCTCGACCAGGGTATCGGGGCGATGGAGAAGCAGCACGTCGAGGTAATCGGTGCGAAGTGCGGCAAGGGATTCGTCGACGGTGCGCAGGATGTGCTCGGCCGAAAAGTCGAAGAATCCGGGCCGGATGCCGACCTTGCTTTGGATGAGGACGCGCGCCCGCTCGTCGGGCGACAGGCGCACGGCGGCGCCGAAGCGCTCCTCGCAGCGGTGCCGCGCACCCCCATAGATGTCGGCATGGTCGAGCATGGTGATGCCGACATCGAAAGCGGCTCTGACCAGCCGCTCGATCTCGGCGTCGCTCATCTGGGCGATGCGCATAAGGCCGAGAACGACGCTCGGTACGGTTAGGTCGGTGCGGGGGACGGTATAGGTTTTCATCGGGTCATCAAACCTCTGTAGGCGAGGACGTATCCTCCCGGAGTTCTCGATCTTCCAGACAATGGTGTTTGTCTTTGTCGGTTACGGAAGCCCTTGTAGGACCCGAAACTCCGCCGAGCAACCGAACGGATGGAAACCGACGCCGACGGGCTCACGCCGATTTGGCGTTTGGAGCCGAAGGTGACCCCGATGCCTGAGCTTAGGTCGGCTTGCGAACCTTGGGGGCTGATCGTCCACCTTCGACAAGCTTGGTCGCTTCAGCCGCAGGCAGCGCCTTTGAGAAATAATACCCCTGACCGTACTCACCACCGCTTTGCACGATCTGGTTCATCGCCTGGAGATGCTCGATGCCCTCGGCGATGGTCGGCAATCCAAGACTCTTCGCCAGGCTGATCACCGAGTGCACGATCTTGGCGCTCTCGACATTGGTCTCCATGGACAGCACGAACGAGCGGTCGATCTTGATCTTGTCGAAACGAATCTCGTGGAGATTGTAGAGATTGGAATAGCCGGTTCCGAAGTCGTCGAGCGATATCTTGATGCCGAGCTCCTGCAGGGCGACGAGCGTCGTTCGCGCAGCAGGAAGATCGCTCACCAGCGCCGATTCGGTGATCTCGATTTCAAGGCGCTCTGGCGGAAACGCCATCTCGGACAAGATCGAAAGGATCTTCGCGGTCAGCAGAGGATCGCCAAGATGTTTGGGCGAGACGTTGAGGGCGATGGTGATCTCGGGCGGCCAGTTCCGTGCGTCGAGACAGGCGTGCCGCAGCAGCGAATAGGTCAGGTCCGCGATCAGGCCGAGCTTCTCGACGACCGGGATGAAGCGCTCCGGCTCGACGTCTCCTCGTGTCGGATGATGCCAGCGCGCCAAGATTTCGAAGCCGACGAGGCGCTGTTCGGCGAGCAACATCAGTGGCTGATAGTGCGGCTCGATTTCCTCCTTGGCGACTGCCGAACGGATATCAGCTTCCAATGCCAGCCGGTCGCGCAGAGCATCCTCCATGCGCCGCTCGAAGAAGCGATGCGTGCCCCGGCCTTCTTCCTTGGCGCGATACATCGCCATATCGGCGGCGCGAAGCAGCGTTTCGGGATCAGTTCCGTCCGTCGGGCAGATGGCAATCCCGATGCTGGCACCGACATCGACGCATCGATCGCCAATGCGGATCGGGCGTCCGACAGCAGCAATGATCCGATGTGCGAGAGAAGCCGCCGCGGCGGCAGGCTCTTCATCCAAATTGGCGCAGTGCATGATCAGCGTGAATTCGTCGCCTCCCAGGCGCGCCACCGTGTCGCCCGCTCTGGCAATTCCGCCGATCCGGGTCGCGACCTCGCGCAGGACATCATCGCCGGCCTGATGACCGTAGATGTCGTTGATCGGCTTGAAACGGTCCAGGTCGAGGCTCAGAACTGCGAACCGCGCACCACCACGACGGACCTGCAGTCTCGCGGCGTCGATCACTTCGGCAAAGACTTGCCGGTTGGGCAAACCGGTGAGGGCGTCATGCCGGGCAAGTGACTGCGCCAGCCTCTGGGCGGCCTCTGCCGCCTCGTGCGCCTTTTCGAGCGCGGCGACGTGCTTGCGATAGGTCTGCTCTTTTTCCTCAGCCGCGCGTGCCTCGGCGTCCTTGATGGTGGTGATGTCGGTGTCGGTACCGATGATCCGGGAGACGCTGCCGTCGGGGTTCCACTCAACCGGCTTGCCGCGGCTCAAGATCCAAATGTAGTGCCCGCTGCGATGCCGCTCGCGGTATTCGAAAGAATTCTGGGCCAACACGCCCGAGTTCTGTTGATCCGTCTGTTCAAGGATGCGCTGGCGATCGTCGGGATGGATGCGCGCCAGCCACGCCTCGCGCGAA
Organism: uncultured Alphaproteobacteria bacterium; assembly: GCA_963784605.1. Classification (GTDB taxonomy): domain Bacteria; phylum Pseudomonadota; class Alphaproteobacteria; order Rhizobiales; family Kaistiaceae; genus CAVSRC01. The sequence goes on along the minus strand of CAWARW010000020.1, from coordinate 119,899 downwards.
GGGTCGACCGTCTCATCCAGACCGATGCCGCGCATCTGGCGCCACATGTGCGAATAGAAGGCCGTTTGGCGCTTCAGGTCATGGTCCCAGACACCCTGACCAGCGCCTTCGAGGGCGAAGTTCCAGCGGCTTTCGCTCTCGGCAAGGGCGGCCTCGATGCGCCTACGTTCGCCGATGTTGCGGCTGACGCCGACGATGCCGACGATCTCATTCTTGTCGTTGCGCAAGGGCACTTTCGACGTGGATAGCCATTTCTCGTTGCCCGAGGCGTCAAGCACGAATTCTTCGATGTCGAGGAGCGGTTTTCCGGATTCAATCACCTTCTGCTCGTCGGCGAAGAACTTTCGGGCAAGGTCCGGCGCGTGGAGTTCGAAGTCGGTCTTGCCCATCACATCGTCCGGCTGCAGACCAAGATCTGCGGCCACGGCGCGATTGACGACGATGAAGCGGCTGTCGATGTCCTTGACGAAGAGATAATCCGGCACCTGATCGATCATGGCCCGGTAGAGGGCGCGTTCCGATTTCCAGGCTTGTTCGGCGCGCTTGCGCTCGCTGATGTCCCGTGCCACGCCGATCAGCCCGATGATCTCGCCGCGGTCGTCTCTCATCGGCAGCTTTGTCGTCCGCAGCCACTTGGACGCGCCGGTCTCGTCGACCCTCTGCTCCTCCCTGTCGATCATCGGCGTTCCGGACGCGATCACCTCCCGTTCCATGTCGCGGAAACCCTGCGCCACGTCCGGCGGGAACAGATCGAAGTCGGTCTTGCCGATCAGATCGGCCGACCGCTGCAGACCGATGTCTCGGGCGACGGCGTCGTTGGCCGCAAGGAACCTGCCGTCGACGTCCTTGGCGTAGACGAGTTCGGGCAGCTGGCCGATGATTGCCCTGAGGGCGAAGCGTTCGACTTGCCAGTTCAGCTCGGCGGCGAGCCGCTCCTGGGCATCCGCTTGCACCTGTGCATTGGCCGAGACAAGGTGCTCGAGCGGAGATTCGACGGGGCCGCTCGGGTCGATATCGGGCTTGGTTGGTCGACGTTTAGCCATCTTCCCGCCCGCTAACCTCGAGAGGCATTATCGGAGAGGGTTGTCCATCAGACGGCAACTTTAGCCGCGCTGCCTTTCACGAGGATTAATGGCGGCGTCCGCGAGAGACCCCGAGTCCATCGTTGGTTTGAACGAGTTCCGATCTTATGATCGGTTCGCTCCGCCAGAACTCCAAAGGTAGATGATCTATTTAATCGATGAAAATCAGAAGAAAATTGGTGGTCGCTGGATCTATAAACTTCTCCTATACTGTCCATGTTTTAAACGACCCTTGTCACAGGTAAAGCGCACTCCATCCTGAAATACTTGCAGTCACGGGCGCTTGGCCGGGGACAGGCGCAGGCGACCGGCGCCTCCGCGGCGCCGCATCGCCCGTCGTGAAACCCGTTGCGGCGCGGCCGTCCTACCAGCCGCCACCGCCGCCGCCACCACCACCACCGCCCGAGCCACCGCCGCCGGAGAAGCCGGACGAGGAGGACGACGGCGCCGGGATGGAGCTTGCGAAGGAGCTTTCGGCCGACGACACGGCCGACGAAATGGAGTGCGCAAAGCTGCCGCCGCTCCAGCCGGTGCCACCATGCCAGGTGGGGTTGTAGGCGGTCGCCATGTCCTGGCCCGGATTGGCGCGGGCAAATGCCGTGGCAAACGCCTCCGACCAGGGTTTCTCCGCATTGAGCGCCACCGCATAGGGCAGGATCCGCTCGAACTGGGTGGCGTTGAGGTCCGGGGCGCCGGCCAGGTTGAGCCGGTTGGTCTCGGCGGTGTGGATGTAGAGCTCGAGCCCTTCGATCTGGTCCATGATTGCCCGCCCGGCCGCCGTCGGCGCGCGCAGGAGATAGTAGAACAGGCCGTTCATCACCGCGAAGCTGCCGACCAGCGCCAGCGGGAAGCCGTTGTTGGCGAGCGCGTCGAGGATGGTCCAGCCGAAGTCGCGCGGCAACGAACGGGCCATCTGGCCGAAGATCGAGGCAAAGTTGACGCCGATCAGCGCGATGATGGCGATGGCAAAGCCGGCGCTGACGATCGACCTGACGCTGAGGGTGGTGGTCAGTGCGCGCACGATCGGGATGATGAACGCGCCGAGCCACACGCCCGCAAAGATCGTGCCGAAAAGCAGCCCGATCTGGTTGTCGCGCAGCCCGCCCCAGAAGAGCACGACGGCGATGGAGGCCGCCGTCAGCAGCACGCCGATGATGAAATAGCCGAGGTTGCGCCGGAAGAAGCGGTTGCGGCTCTCGTTTTCGACGCTCGACTTGAAGGCGGCGAACTCGGTCTGCAGGCTCTTGCCGTTGGCCTTGTCGATGGTGACATTGCCGCCCTTGTCTTCCACCCATCTGAGCAGCGAATTCTCGCCCGGCGGCAGCTTCTCCTGCGGCCGCGCCAGCTTGGTTCTGGTGAGAACGATGTCGCCGCTGGAATCGTCGAAGACGAGCAGCCCCTTGACCGCCAGCGACAGGGCGGCGGCGGTGAACTTGCGCCAGCCGCCCTTCCAGCCGTAGTCGCGAATGTAGCCGGCGAGCGTCGGCGAAATGCCGGGCGGGGCATGGAACAGCGGAATGATCGGACCCTTGGGCGGGTCGCGGCCGACCGCGTGCCAGGCGAGCAGGTAGAAGATCAGCACGCTGACCAGGCCGCCGACGCCCAACACCAGGTGGCGGTTGTCGAGGAACCAGTAGGAGAACGCCTGCATGCCGCTCGGCGGAAGAACCAGCCCCGCGGGAATCTCGAGGACGACCGACAGCCCTTCGCCCGAATCGAGCGTCTTGGTCGTCGCCACCTGGAGCTGGTTGTCCGCGGTGAGCGCGCCGTCGTAGGCCGTGCCGCGCGCGCCGTAGGGGCCGGTATAGGCCGTCCAGCGCGTCGGAGGCCGATGGTCGGGCAGGGTGACCAGCACCGTCGCCTTGACGATCGGAATCTCCCAGTCGTTGCCGGTCACGTTCCAGAACAGCTCCGTGTGATCGGCGAGGAAGCGGATCTGGCGGCCGGTCTCGTAGTGGATGCGGTAGGTGTAGGTGGCGGGATCGAGCAGGACGTTTCCGTCGCCGATGTAGATGCGGATGCCGTCCTGGTTGCTGGCCGTGTGCCAGGGTTCCGGCTTGCCGTCGCGGGTGATGCCGCGAATGGTGAAGCTGACGCGATGGCTGTGGCCGTCGGCGTCGGTGAAGGTCAGCGGGAAGTCGCGGTAGATGCCATGGCGGATCCTGTCGCCTTCGGCGGCAACCGTGATCGTCTCGATGACGTCGAGGACGCCGTCCGGCCGCACCACCACCGCCGAGGCGTAATTGCCGATGGATTCGGCGGCGAGCGCCGGGGCCGCGAAGAAGCCAACGACGACAGCGAACGCCAGCGCCAGCCGCCTCATGGGGTCGCCCCCCGGAACGCGACCTCGGGCACCGCCCGGTCGGCATCGTCGATCTCGAAGAACGCCCGCTGATGAAAGCCGAACGAGCCGGCGACGAGGTTGCTCGGGAACGACTGGACCAGCACATTCAGATTGCGCGCGGCGCCGTTGTAGTAGCGGCGCGCCATCTGGATCTCGTCCTCGATGGTCGCGAGCTGCTTCTGCAGGTCGAGGAAGTTGTCGTTCGCCTTGAGGTCCGGATAGGCCTCGGCGAGCGCCATGAGCCTGCCGATTGCCGCGGTGAGCTTGCCCTCGGCGGCGGCGCGGGCGGCAACATCGCCTTCCGGCACGCGGCCGGCCGCGGTCCTCAGCTCGGTTGCCTGTTCGATCACCGTGCGTTCGTGGGCGGCATAGCCCTTCACGGTGCTGACCAGATTGGGCACGAGATCGGCGCGGCGCTTCAACTGCACGTCGATACCGCTCCAGCCCTCCGCCGCCATCTGCCGCGACTTGACCAGCCGGTTGAAGAGGATGACGCCGTAGACGACGACGACAACAACGACGGCAAGCACGATCCAGGTTGTCATCGCGCGTTTCCCCTGATGGCGCCGAACGGCCGGGCCGGCCGGCGAAGCGCGGGATGATAATCGATCGGGCGGCGGACTTCGACAGGCGCGCGGGCAAATAGCGCGACCCAGGGTCGTCGATCAGCTATATTGATTTGATATGAATTGCATCGATGGTGCTCGATGCCTCGCCCAAGGGCCGCGCATCGCGGGCGGCGCTGGCGGTGCAGGACGCCATCGGCGAGATCGTCGCGCGCCTTTTCCAGGCCAACCTGTGGCGCGGCGCGCTGCGCCACGATCCCGGCGCCGCCCGCGGCCGCGCGACGTCCTGACGAGGCGGGCTACGCCGACCGTGCGGCCGGGATTCTGTCGAGACCGAGTTCGGCATCGATGTCGGCGAAGATGCGCTCCGCGGTTTGCTCGCCGAGCAGCTCAGCGAAATGACTCTCCATTTCTCGCCGATCCCAGCCAACCTCCTGAAAACCGATCACGTAGTTGCGCATGCGGTCTTCCCAGCGATTTTTGTAGGGAATGCCGGCCGGGCGCTCAAACCGGTGCAGCCATCGCAGAAAGGGCAGACAGAGCGTCCGCCCGCCATGCTGACGGGTCTTTTCGTGGATGTAGCCCTCCTCGCCGCCAAATCCCCGAAAGCGCGGGCTGAACCCGACCCAGGCAGTCCTTGCGCGCCGCGAACAGGCCGAGCCCATGGAGAGGGATCTCGAATGCCGGTCCGTCCGCATCCATCCCTCTCTCGTCGAAGCCCCAGGTGCCGAACATCCCGGCGCGCCACTGCGGCTCCATGTGCGTGTGCAGGCGCAGAAGATCGTCGTGCACCATGGGGCCCTGAAGCAGATCGCGCGTGTCCGGGTCGGCTTCGAAATAATCGACGAGCTTGGCGACGGCGCCGGGGGCGATCAGCACATGGGAATCGACGCAGAGCGCATACGGGCTCGATGCTTCCTCGAAGACCGCATTTCTGATCGCGGTGCCGCTCCAGTCGCCGCGGGCGATGTAGCGACAGCCGTCGACATGCTCCGCAAGCCGGCTCAAGGCCTCGGAAAAAACCCCGCCCGGGTTGTTGTCGACGATGAGAAATTCCAGGTCGCCGGCGATGGATGGATTCCCCAAGCGTATGTTCTGTAAAGTGAAATAGGCGCCGTCATAGTCGTCATAGGTCGCCATGCCGATGGTCAGGCGTCGCGGAAAGCGCTTTGCGGTCGTCGCCGGTGCGGGGCGCCGTGTGGTCGCGGCGGCCGTCGTTGTCGACAGCTGCGATGCATCGCGCCCGGGGTCGGCCGATTCGATCGAATTGAAGGCCCGACAAAGATCAGCGAGATCCGCAGGCGACACCGGCCCGGCGAGGAGCACGCGGGTCAGCACATCGAGCTTTCCCTTAAGCTGACGCGAGTCGCCATAGACGAGCGAAATGCCCTTCACCCGCCTCGCCACCGCGGCAGCCAGCGGGAGGCCGCCCTTCGGCAGATTCCTGACATTGAGACAATGGTTCAGGATCTCGAGAGCCGCCTCGCCGGGCGTGAGCTCGCGCAATTCGAACGCCGCTCCGGCCGAGAAACGCGGCAACAGCAGGATCCCGCGCTCCATGCTCTCCGACGCCCAGCCGGTGGCGCGATCGGGGAACAGCATGGAGCCGCCGTAGAACGGCTGGACGCGCGGGGCGATTTGGTGTCCGGCAATATCGGCCGAGGTCTTCAGGACGACGGGCCGCGAGAGTGTGGATGTGGTCAGCCGTGCATCGGCGCCGGTCCCCTCCGAACGGACGGTGGTGATCTCGTCGCTGCCGAGATCGAACCCCTGGTCGCGATACCAGAGCGCCAGATGGGTCTTTCCGGCTCCGGACGCGCCGGCGATGAGGACGACCTGGCCGCCGCGGCGCACCGATGCGGCGTGAAGCGCCAGTCCGTTGGTGACGCCATCGATGAGGAAGTAGGCCATCCGCTCCCAGAAGACGGCGAGCGCTTCGCCGAGTTCGAGGCCGGTGGCGACGATCCCCGCGGGAGCCTTGATGGTGTAGGTGTCGGTGTCGCGCTCGCGGATCAGCCGGATGTTCGGTTTCACGGCAGGCTCGGTCGGCCGAACCAGAGATTCGAACCAGCCGGAGAGATCGGCCGGAAACTCGATCGCGATGCTCGCCGTCTCCAGTCGCGCCACCGCCCGTCTGCGCTTGCTCAGCAAACGACAACTCCTGCCTGCTGAAGCTGCGCGAGCGCCTCCGCGACGTCCGCCGCTACGGAGCCCGCCGAGGCCGGGAAGTTTCCGGCGATGATTTCCGTGATCTCGTCGACGGATCGGCTGCCATCGCACAGGGACCACACCAGTGCGGCCGTCGCACTCAGGTAGACGGCGGTCGTTGACGTGGGATGATAAAGCAGGACCTCGTCGTCGATGAGTTCGCTGACAACGTCGGCGGCCTGCCGCGGATTGCCGGGTATCGTCTTGCTAGGAGCCATGGCCACTCATCCCTTGGCGGCAAAGTTGGGTTTCGACAGCCCCAGGCCCGCCACCATCCGTCGGCCAAACCAGCCGGCAAGCGTGAGCGGGTGGTCCACAATGCGGCAACGCGCGACGGAGGAACCGAGCGGTATGCCGTAGTAGCCGCGCAGCCACCACTCGGGCGGTTCGAACAGAGCCGCCAACCGCTGCCTGATCGGCAGCTTGGCGACGAGCGACAAGGCACTCATGGCCTGTCCGATTCCGGCGACGAACTCGGCGGAAAGGCCGAGCTTGTCGTAATCGGAACGGAACACCAATGCGGCCATGTCGAGCGCGACCATCGTCCTGGGAGAGCGACGCGCGAGTTCCTGCCAGGGAATTTCGGCGTCGAACGCCTGCCTGTAGAGCCACAAGTCGAGCAGATGTTTCAAGCGAATCTCCGACGTCGGCTCGAAGGCGTGAAGCGTCAGGTGGCGCAACATGTCGACATGGCCGAGCGCCAGGGCCGGCCGGCCGGCGCCGCGCTCGAACCGGCGTGGCGGTGCGGAAAGGTTGTCGAGGGTAATTCGTTCGGGCAGGTCGGGAGCGACTGCATCGTCGTGAATCTCGAGCAGGATTTCGAAGCCGCCGGCGGACTTGGTGGCACCTGGCAAGTGATGAATCCGTCCCCTGTAGCGCGAGTGGTGGTCGCGAGCGAACGCAAACCCATTGGCCTCGGCAATCGCGGCGGCGCGGCCGGCGTCTCTGCTCTTGACCAGAATGTCGATGTCGACCGTCGGGCGCATGGCCGGTTCGGCGTAGATCATATGCCCGAGAGCGGCCCCTTTGAGAACCACCACCGTAACCTCAGCGGCCGCGAAGGCGTCGAGCAGCTCATCGAGGCATTTCTCTCGCGCCGCAGTGGCATGACGGTGTCGACTTGCCAGCGCTTTGAACATGCGCCGCGCCTCGTCGGCGGCCGCGGTCGTCATGGCGGTCGAGGACGAGGCGACCAGAGGCGCGATCAGCGTCGAAACGCCGTGATACTCCGCCGCCTGCGCCAGCTTCGCCGGCGCGACGCTCGCCAGGAGCGGGGCGACCGCGGTGGCCGGTGCCGCCTGGAGGTGGACCTTCACGAACTGGCGAACGAGCTGGCTCGCGTCGGTTTCGCTTTTCCCGGGAGGCTGGGGCGAAGCCGCCGCGGCCGAATCCACGGGCGCGGCATGCGAAGCACCCCGGGGGAGATCCCGCAAGGATTGCAACGACATCGAAAGCGCATAGTCGGCGACAATGCGATCGTCGAGGCGGCGTTCGTCGATGTTGCGATATCCGCCAGCCATGAACTTGTGTTTTGAGAAATCGTCGTCCGTATGCCAGCAGTGAATATGGACGCAGTCGGCGATCGGCGCGCGCGACGTGCTGACCATGTCGAGCAGCGGCGTCTTTGCTGCTTGCGGGGCGCAGTGGTTGATCGCGATTTCGGCTCCGTAGAGCGAGGATACTCCCCGATACCAGCCCGGCCAGGCGCCCGCCTGGTCGCGGAAGTGCCGGTCGAGGATATAGCGCGTCAGCATTTCCGTTGCCGCGGCTACCCGGCGCACGAGGGCGGTCGGGCCATACCAGGTCGCACCGGTGTTGGTCAGGCCCCGATGGACGAATCCGAATTCGGCCGCCACGGCACGGAGTCTTGGCCCGGACCTCGTCGTTGTTGGAATAGCCGCCGTTGCCGCAGACAAAATCCGGTGGGCGGAAGTCATTCCATCCCGGTGCTATGAAAGTATCGACGTCGGTGTGGAGAATATGAGCGTAGCCGTCCAGGCGATGCGCTTCGCGCCCGTTGAGATACGCGATGCCGTTTGCATAGCGGTAGCCTCGCCATTCGGGATCATCTGCCACGGAACGCTGCTCGATACGGACGAGATCATCAGGCAGGCGCGAAAGAACCGACGCAGGGCCGAAGACGACCATATCCGTGTCGGGACTGGCGACATGGAGCCATGATCGGCGCAGCGCCAGCACCTGTTGAATGAGGTGCCGATCGTCTTCAACGAAACAGACGATCGCTCTGGTTTTCTGGTTCAACGGTGTGTCGCCTGCCAGTCATAGTTGCCGATGAGGGCAAACTGCCGTATCCATGAACGCTGAGCAACGACTCGTCTTGCGCAACGCGTGAACCTTAGGGGGGTCGGAGTGAATATCGATCGTCGCCGGGCCTTGTTGGCAGCGCTTTCGGCAAGCGCGCTGGGTGCATTGGTGTTGCCGTCAAATTGGGTGCGGCCGGTGGTGAGGATGGTCGTCGTCCCGGCCCACGCCGCGTCGTCGCCGGCCACAACGACGGTGGCCGACAACGACGGTTGCGCCGACGACGACGACGAACGACGCCGGCTCCGAGTACGACGGTTACGTAACCCACTCCGCCGGTGGCGGTGTCGGAACAGCGGCAGGCAATGTCGCTGCCGGACGGGATGTTGGAAGGACGGTTCGGTCGCCGGCTGCGTCTTTGTCGACGGTGGTCCGACGCGGGCTTCGCCTGCAGCCTGCCGAAGCCCGCAAGCGGCTATTGTCGATGACGGCAAGCTGCCGTATCCATGAACGTTGAGCAACAACTCGTGTTACGCCATGCGTGAACCTTGGGGGTCGGAGTGAATATCGATCGTCGCCGGGCCTTGTTGGCGCGCTTTCGGCGAGTGCGCTGGGTGCATTGGTGCTGCCGTCGAATTGGGTGCGGCCGGTGGTGAGGATGGTCGTCGTACCGGCCCACGCCGCGTCGTCGCCGGCGACAACGGGTTGCACCGGAACGACGGTCGTCCCGACCACGACGGCCGCCGCGACAACGACGTTGGCCCCGGGGACGTCGACGACGACGACGGTCTTGCTGGACCGTAAGGGAACGGTCGTGTCGCCGGCCACGTTCTTGTCCACGGTGGTCCGACCCGGGCTTCGTCCGCGAGCAGGCTGAGTTCTTCAACGGCCTGCCCGACAAGGCCCGGCCGAGGCGCCGCCCGGCCCGCCCTCCGCGTCGCCGGATATGGGCCCCGCCTGCCGCCCGGGCGGCATTCGGGTCACTGTCTTCGGATCTGAACAAGCACCCGCCGCACCGTACAGCGATCGCGCGGCAGAGCCGCGCCGGGCATCGGCGACCGGGCGTGCCCGGCAACGAAAAAAGGAGGCTGCCGAAGCAGCCTCCTGCAGTGCCGTCGGGAGAAATAACCGGAGAGATCAGTAGCCCGGGTTCTCGCGGAAGGACGGATCGTTGATGTCGAACACGAAGGCGCCCGCGTCCCGCTTCTTCATGTAGTCGTCATGGAAGAAGGGAACCAGCTTGTCGCGGTCGATGTTGCCCTTATTGAACGGGATGACCGAGACGAACACGGCCTTCTTGTACGGCTTGCCGGCGAAGTAGGCCTTGATCTGCTGGTGGGCGATGTCCGCCTCCAGCGTCGCGGTCTCGTTCACGTCCATCGTGGTGATGCCCTTCTCGACCCAGTCCCACGACTTCTCTTTGCCATTGCTCGAGCCCAGCCAGTACTTGCTCGGATCGAGACCGGCTTCTTCCATCGCCTGCAGGGCGCCGGCCATCATCTCGTCGTTTTCAACGTAGGCACCGTCGAATCCGTCCGGTCCGAGGCTGGTGATCGCGTCCTGCATGACCTTCTTGGCGGGATCGGCGAACCATCCGCCCGAACCCCAGAACACGACCTGAAGGTCCTTGCCGCCGGCGCCCTTGACGCCGACGTTGTCGGCCAGGTTGCCGATGTCCATGCCGGCTTCCTTGTAGGACTTCAGGAAGCCTTCGGTCTGGCCCGACGCGGTCCCCTGACCGAGCTTGCCCTCGATCATGATGACCTTCTTCACGTGATGTTCCATGGCGGACTTGCCGGCGAGTTCGCCGATGTACACCCAATCGTATCCGGCGAAACCGGCGAGGCCGGGCTCGTTCGGCGGATTGTGCGTCAGATGGAACTCGGGAATGCCGGCGTCGCTGGCCAGCTTGAGGGTCCGCGAGGTCGTTTCCGGCGAGTTCTGAACGACCAGCAGCGCGTCGACGCCCTGCGTGATGAAGTTCTCGACGGCGGCGATCTGTTCCGGTGCGGTGCCCTGTCCGACGACGTCGAGGACGGTCCAGCCTTCGCGTTCGGCAAGGGTCTTGAAGACCTCGAAGCCGGCTTTGTAGAAGTCATCGGAGGCGTCCATGTAGTAGCCGATGACCTTGGATTCCGCCTGAGCGCCAGCCGCCAACGGCAATGAGCCGAGGGCGATCGTGGCCATCAATGCGAGTGCGAATCTTTTCATTTCACCTACTCCCTTTCCTTCCTTCTTTCGTTCTTCTTGTGCTCCCGTCGCGAGACGTCCCACGGACGGGGGCTGTTTGCTGCCTGCGCGCTGTCTTGATCCTACGGGCCCCCCTTCTTCGTCGACGCCGCAGCGATGCGCGCCTTCGCCCGCTCGCGTCTCAGTGCCAGGAAATCGGAGATCTGCGAGGAAACGTCGCCCGCAGACACCGCGACGATGACGACCAGACCCTTGGCCAGAAACTGCACTTCGGACGGCAAGCGCAGCATGTTCATCGCGTTGGCGATCGAGCCGAGGAAGAAGACCCCGATCAGCGTTCCGACGATGTTGCCCCGGCCGCCGCTGAGCGCCGTGCCGCCGATGACGACCATGGCGATGGTGTCGATCTCGAGGCCCTGGCCAAGGGTGATGATGCCGGTGTTGATGCGGGCGAGCAGCATCGTCGCGCCGATGCCGACGAGCAGGCCCTGGATCATGTAGACCGACAGACGCATGTTCTTGACGTCGATGCCGGCGAGGAAGGCGGCACGCGGGTTGGTGCCGACGGCGTAGATGCGCCTGCCGTACTTGGTGAAGGTGAGCAGCAACCCGCCGATGACCGCGATCGCGAAGAAGATCAGAACGTACGGCGGCACCCGCAGGATCAGACCGGTGACCGGATCGCGCGCGCCCTCCAAGAGGTTGGTGGTGAGGAAGTCGAGCTCGCCCTTCATGACGACCTCGCGCGAATTGGAGAGCAGCAGCGCGATGCCCTGGAACGAGATCATGCCGCCGAGCGTGATGATGAACGGCTCGATGCGGGTCCTGGAAATGATGAACCCCATGATGGTCTCCAGGACGACCGCCGAAGCGATGCCGAGGAGGATCGACGGGCCGACGCCGATGCCCCATTTGGAGATGCCCAGCGCCACCACGATCGAGACCAGCGAGGCCAGCATGCCGACCGACAGATCGATGCCGCCGGAGATCATCACCATGGTCATGCTGACCGCGACGATCCCCGGCACGGCGACCTGCTGGAGGATGTTGACGATGTTGACCGGGCTGATGAAGGTCGGGAACTTGCTGCCGCCCGTCGAGATCACCTGAAGGAGAACAATGATCGCGACGAAACTGGCGAAGATCGACAGCACGACAAGGTTTTCGTGGCGCTTGAAGAGCGACTCCTTGACCAGCACCGTCGTGTTCGAGATCTCGGGCTTGCTCACGCTTGTTGATCCCCTATTGAAAGGGTGAGGATGTTTTCTTCGGTGATCTCCTCACCCGCCAGCTCGCCGGCGATCTCTCCGCGCTTGAGGACGATCACGCGATCGCTCATCGAGATCACCTCGGGCATGTCGGAGGAGACCATGAGGATGGCCTTGTCCTGCTTCAGCAGGTCGACCATGACCTTGTAGATTTCCTGCTTCGACCCGACGTCGATTCCGTGCGAGGGCTCGTCGAAGATGTAGATCTCGCCGCCGGTGTTGAACCATTTGCCGAGCACCACCTTCTGCTGGTTGCCGCCGGAGAGATTGACGACCCGGGTGCGCGCGCTCGGCGTCTTGATGTCGAGCAGCCTGACGTACCTCTCGCCGACGACGACGTCGTTCGCCGGCCGCATGACGAACTGGCGGGTGTTCACCATGTTGGCGACGGCGATGTTCTCGGCGATCGTCTTGGGCAGGAACAGGCCGGTGTTCTGGCGATCCTCGGTGATGAAGCACATCTTGTTGCGGATCGCGTTCTTCGGGCTGGAATGGCTGACCGGCCTGCCGTTGATGACGATCTCGCCGTGTTCGAGGGCGGCGCTGCCGAAGAGCACCTCCATGAGTTCCGATCGTCCCGATCCGGCCATGCCGGCGATCCCGAGGATCTCGCCGCGATGCAGCGCGAACGAGATGTTGCGCACCTTGTTGCCGGTGACGTTGCGCGCTTCGAGGACCACCTCGCCGCGGGCGACGCGCTCGCGCTGGTAGAAGGTCGACGGGTCGCGTCCGACCATGTCCTTGATCAGCGTCGTCTTGGTCAGTCCCGCGATCGGGTACATGCTGACTTTGCGGCCGTCGCGCAGGACGGTGGCGCGGTCGCCGATCGCAAAGACCTCGTCGAGGTGGTGCGAAATGTAGATGACGCCGATGCCGTCCTGGCGGACGGTCTTGACGATGGAGAGCAGGGTGTCGATCTCGCGCGAGGAGAACGATGCGGTCGGCTCGTCGAGGATGACGACGTTGCTCTTGAAGAGGAGCGCCTTGGCGATCTCGACGATCTTCTGCTGACCGCTGGTCAGGTCGCTCATGCGCCGGTCCGGCGACAGATCGCTCTTCAGGTAGCGCAGCATCTCCTCGGTCTGGCGGCGCATCTCCTTGCGCTGCAGCAATCCGCGCCGGGTGATCTCGGCGCCCGAGAAGATGTTCTCGGTGATGCTCAGGGCACTGAAGACGATGTGCTCCTGATAGATCGTGTGGATGCCCATCTGCAGGGCGGTGTGCGGCCGCAGCGAGACCTCTTTGCCGTTGAAGAAGATCTGTCCGCCGTCGTCGGGCTGATAGGCGCCGGACAGGATCTTGATCAGCGTCGACTTGCCGGCGCCGTTTTCGCCGCACAGACAATGGATCTCGCCGCGCTTCAGATCGAAGGAGATGTCCTCCAGTGCGCGCACACCGGGGAACGTCTTCGATATGTGAGACAAGCGCAGAATTTCATCCATGCTTCACCTCACTCGGGCGGACGACGGCTGCCGCGGCGCGCATCAGCGCGTCGCGAAGTCCGGCACGTTGACGATCGCGCCACCCTTGAGCGCCGACTGATGGGCGCAGATGCCGACGGAGGTCCAGTTCGCCGACTGCTCGACGTTGGGGAAGGGGTCGCGATCCTCAAACAGGGCGGAGAGGAACTCGTTGACCAGGTGCGGGTGCGAACCGCCGTGGCCGCCGCCCTGGATGAACGACAGATGATCGGCGTCGGCGATGCTGCGCGTGAACTTGCGGATCTCCTCGGGGAGCAGATCGGCATAGTCCGGAACATCGACGCGTTCGGCGATCTCCGGCTCGGGCTTCTTGGCCGTGTGCAGCACCGGGTTCTCGTCGGTGACCAGCTGCCACTCGAACGATTTCTTCGAACCGTAGACGTCGATGCTCTCGCGGTACTGCCGCGCGGTGTCCCAGAGGAAGCGCCAGATGTGCGCCGCGACGTCCGAATCCTTGATCTTGATGTGACAGGATTCGACGGCGAACTTCGAGCCGGATCGGCGCGCGCACTCGTCGTTGATGGTGCCGGAGCCGAAGCAGCTGACGTAGTCCGCCATGCCGCCGACCATCGCCATCAGCGGACTGACGACGTGGGTCGCATAGTGCATGGGGACCATGTCCTTCCAATAGTCGGGCCAGCCGTCCATGTCCTGCGGATGGGAGGCCTGCATGTACTGGATCTTGCCCAGTTCGCCCTTGTCGTAGAGTTCTTTGATGAACAAGTATTCGCGGCTGTATACGACGGTTTCCGCCATCATATACTTGAGCCCGGTCTCGCGGACGAGGCCGACGATTTCCCTGGCTTCGTCCAGGGTCGTCGCCATCGGCACGGTGCACATGACGTGCTTGCCGGCCTTGAGCGCCGCGATCGTCTGCGGGGCGTGATCGGGGATCGGGCTGTTGATGTGGACGAAATCCACCTCGGGATCGGTCAGAACCTCCCGGAAATCGGTGTAGCGTGTGGCGATTCCGAAGCGATCGCCGACCTCCTTCAGCCGGCTCTTGGTGCGCTGGCAGATCGCCGTGACCTCGGCCTTCGGATGGGCCTGATAGATCGGAATGAACTCGGAACCGAAGCCAAGTCCGATAAGTCCTACGCGTGCTTTCTCCATGATATTTCCCCAATCCACCTGTGACGACAGTATTGGATCGGATCATGGAAATTGAACATGAGCATTCACGCGAGAATATTGAGTTTTTTTACCGAGGCGGGTGCGGCGTCAGTCCGGCACCTGGAGAAAGGAGCGCCCGCGGACCTGGTCGCGATATTCCCGCGGCGTCAGGCCGGTCTCCTTCTTGAAAAACACGCTCAGGTATTCGGGGTGCTCGATGCCGAGGGCCTCGCTGATCTCGGAGAGCGACATGTTGGTTTCGAGCAGCAGCTCGCGCACGGCGCTGGTCCGCACGCGCAGGATCTCCTGGTGCGGCGTGCGGTTGAGCGCCCGGCGGAAGCGCGCCTCGAGGACGCGGCGCGACATCGGAACGATGGCGAGAACGTCCTCGACGCGGATGTTCTTGTGGGCGTTCTGCCGGATGAAGGCGATGGCTTCGGCGACGTGATGGTCGCCGACGGTGAGCACGTCGGTCGAAACGCGCTTGCGCACGCCGAGCGGCTCGATGGAATGCTTGCGTCCGGCGAGCTTCTCGCCGCGCATCATGCGATCCAGAATCTCGGCGGCGTAGGCCCCGGTCCGGAATGAATTGGGCGTGACGCTCGACATGCTGGGCGTGGCGAGCTCGCACAGCAGCTCGTCGTTGTCGACGCCGATGACGGCGATGTCCTCGGGAACCATGAAGTTGTAGTAGCGGCAGATCTCCAGCAGCTGCTGGCCGCAGGCGTCGTAGCAGGCAAAGATGCCGACGGGCTTGGGCAGGCTCTCCAGCCAGTCGCGGATGGCCTCGCGCAGCGTCCACCAGCGGACCCGCGGTTCCTTGCGGGCCGGCAGGTTGAAGATGCGCGAGCGGATGATGTCGGGACGCCCGAGGACGCGCTCGAAGTTCTGCTGCCGCCAGATCGACCAGTTGTAGAACGGATCGCCGAAGAAGGCGAAGTTCTGCAGGCCGCAGTCCTGGAGGTGGTCGAGGGCGAGGCGCGTGATCGCCTCGTCGTCGGTCTCGACCCAGGGGATGCCCTCGATCAGGCGGGCGGCGCTGACGTCGACCGTCGGCACGTCCATGGCGGTGATGATGCGCGCCATGCGATCGGTCTCGATGCGCGCGATGACCCCGTCGAACGTCCAGCTGCCGGCGAACGACTCGTCGATCTCATGGCGGCCGTGCTCGGTGAGGTAGAGGGTCCAGCCGTGGCGGGTACGGGCATAGTCGTGGATGCCGCGCAGAATGCCGCGGGCGTAGCTGTTGGACGTCTCGACGATGACCGCGACGTTCCTCTCGTCCACGATCGCGCCCTCCCGCTCGTCGCGTGCCGGATGGTCCGTCACGAAAACGGCACCGAACCGACGTGAATACTACACGCCAGTTCGGTCGGTTGACTACGATACCGGTGCGGGTATCAGCCGAGCAGTTCGCGGAGGTAGCGCGCGCCCTGGCTCGCCAACTCGTCCTGCGAGGGCGCCAGCGGCCGCCAGATCGAGGCCGCCTTGGCGATCTCGACGGCGCCGGGGGTGAAGGATTCGATGACCGCGGCGCCGTCGTATTCGACCGCGCGCAACGCATCACGAATTCCCGCCCAGTCCTGGTGGCCGCTGCCGGGAATGCCGCGATCGTTCTCGCACGCGTGGAAGTGGCCGAGCATGCCCTTGCCGAGCGAGCGGATCGCGTCGGGGATGCTCTTCTCTTCGATGTTGGCGTGGAAGGTGTCGATGTGGATCTTGTAGGCCGGACTGCCGACGTCGCGCAGCAGACTGACCGCCTGCTCGGCGAGGTTGATCATGTCGGTCTCGAAGCGGTTGAGCGGCTCGACGCCGATGGTGACGCCGGCGTCGGTGGCTGCCTTGCCGACGGCGCGCAGGTTCTCGACGCACCACGCCCATTCCTGCTTCTTCTGCTCGGCGGGCACCAGACGGGTCTTGCCGACGGCCGAATAGACCGGCCCCGAGAAGACATGGCTGCCGACCGCCTCGGCAAAGCGGATGCTGTCGCGGATGTAGGCGACGCCGTTCTTGCGGATCGCCGGATCGTCGCTGGAGATGTCGCGCGTCGGGCCGAAGGCGCCGCAGACCGTCACCGCGAGGCCGTTGTCCTCGGTCATCTTGCGCAGCAGTCCGGCGTCGATGATCGAGGCATCGTCGAGCGCGACCTCGATGACGTCGAACCCCATCTGCTTCACCTTGGCAATGAGGTGGAAGTCCTTCGTGCTGAACGGCGACGTCCACACCCAGGTGTTCACACCGATCTTCATGGTTTCCGCCTCCCGGAAACGCGCAACCCGCAGCCGCGCGTCGCACGCGACGATCTTCTCCCCACCTGTCAGTCTAGGCCGGCCGGCGGGCGTCGTAATTGAGCATTCGCGCGAGAAACTTGAGATTTCTGACCAGAGGCGGGGCAGGGACGGCGCGCCGCCCCGGCCGCGGCACGTCGTCTGCTAGCGGCGCGGCAGCGCCTCGCCGGTCTCCGCATCGAAGGCATGCATGAGGTCGGGGGGAATGACGACCTTCAGCTTCTGTCCCTCGGTCGGATGGTTCGAGCCGCCGACGCGCGCCAGCAGCGGCACGCCGGCCACCGTCAGATTGAGCAGCGCATCGGCGCCGTGCAGCTCCGCCAGCTTCACGTCCGCGTCGAACGCATGCGCTATGTCGCTGGATGACGGGACGATGGCGAGGTGTTCCGGACGGCTGCCGAGGGTCAGCGTCGCGCGGCTGCCGGTGGCGAACGGCAGATCGTCGAACGCCAGCTCGCCGTCGTCGGCCTTCCAGCCGCCGGTGCCGGTCCGGCGCAGGGTCATGAAGTTCATCGCCGGGCTGCCGATGAAGCCGGCGACGAATTCGTTGGCCGGCCTCTCGTAGACCTCGCGCGGCGTGCCGACCTGGGCGATCAGGCCGGCGTTCATGACGACGATGCGGTCGGCCAGCGTCATCGCCTCGATCTGGTCGTGGGTGACGTAGATCGCCGTGACGCCCAGGCGGCGATGCAGCTCCTCCAGCTCCATGCGCATGCGCACGCGCAGCTTGGCGTCGAGGTTGGACAGCGGCTCGTCGAACAGGAACACCTCGGGCGTGCGCACGATGGCACGGCCGATGGCCACGCGCTGGCGCTGGCCGCCGGACAGGGCGGCGGGCTTGCGGGCCAGATACGGCGTCAGGCCGAGCATCTCGGCGACCGCGTCGACGCGCCCCTTGATCTCCGCCTTCGGCAGCTTCTGCAGCTTGAGCGCCATGGCCATGTTGTCGAAGACGGTCTTGTGCGGGTAGAGGGCGTAGTTCTGGAAGACCATGGCGACGCCGCGGTCCTTCGGCTCGACTTCGTTCATCCGCCTGCCGCCGATGAGCAGGTCGCCGGAGGTGATGCTCTCCAGCCCGGCGATCATGCGCAGCGTGGTCGACTTGCCGCAGCCGGAGGGCCCGAGCAGCACAAGGAACTCGCCGTCGCGCACTTCGAGGTTGAAGTCCTTGACGGCGGGCATGCTGCCGAACGACTTGTGGACCTGCTTCAGGGTGACTTCAGCCATGGCGGGCCCTACTTTCCGGCGCCGGCGGTCAGGCCGCCGACGATCTGCTTCTGGAAGATGGCGGTGATGACGAGGATCGGCACGATGGCGATCACCGTCGCCGTCGAAATCGTCTCCCAGGGGAATGCGTATTCGCCGGGATAGAGGGATATGCCGACCGGCGCGGTGCGCATCGCGTTCTGGGTCATCAGCACCAGCGCCAGCGGAAATTCGTTCCACGAAAAGATGAAGACGATGAGCCCGGTCGCGACGAAGCCCGGCCACGACAGCGGAATGACGACGGTGAGGAATATCCGCAGGTAGCCCATGCCGTCCATCTTGGCGGCTTCCTCGATCTCGATGGGCAGCGTGGCGAAATAGCTGGCCAGCATCCACACGCTGAAGGGCAGGAAGATGCCGCTGTGGGCGAGGATCAGGCCGCCGTAGGTGTTGAGCAGACCGGCATTGAGGAAGGTCTGGAAGAGCGCCGGCAGAAGCGATACCGGCGGGAACATGGAAACCGCCAGGATCGCCACCATCAGCGCACCGGCATAGCGCAGCCGCAGGCGGGAGAGCGCATAGCCCGCCAGTCCGCCGACCGCGAGCGTGATCGTCGTGCAGCCGATGCCGACGATGAAGCTGTTGAGGACGTAGCGCAGCATTTCCGGCGAATCGGTCAACAGCTTGACGTAGTTGTCGAGCGTGAACGGATTTGGCCAGTATTGCGGCGGCCAGGCGTAGATGCCGGCCGAGGTCTTCAGCGACGTCAGAATCAGCCAGACGATCGGCAGGAACGAGATCACCACCGAAAGGATGACGAGCGTGTAGAGGGCGACACCGGGACGGCTGCGCATCGGACTAGTCCCGCGCCCGCAGGGTGAGGATGTAGATCACGCTCATGGCGAAGATCACCAGGAACTGCACGACGACGATCGCGGCGCCGAAATTGAAGTCGATGAAGGAGAAGATGACCTTGTAGGCGTACAGCGACAGGCTCTCCGTCGCCGTCACCGGACCGCCGTCGGTGAGGTTGAACGGCAGCTCGAAGGTGCGCAGCGCATCCATCGAGCGCAGGACCAGCGCCACCAGGATCGGGCCGCGCAACAGGGGCAGCGTGATCTCGCGGAATTCCTGCCAGCGGCTCATGCCGTCCATGCGGCCGGCCTCGTAGAGATCGCGCGGAATCGCCTGCAGGCCGGCGAGGATGATCAGCGCCATGAAGGAGCTGGTCTTCCACACCGCGACGATCACCATGGACATCATCGCCAGGGTCTCGCTGCCCAGCCAGTTGATCGGGCGATGGACGAGCCCGGCCTGGAGGGCGACCGAATTGAACAGGCCGTAGTCGGAATTGTACATCCAGCGCCAGATCAGGGCGTTGAGCGCGGTGGGCAGCGCCCACGGAAAGAGCACCGCCAGGCGGGCGAGGCCCTTGCCGTGGAAGTGCTCGTTCATCAGCACGGCGAGCCCGATGCCGAGGACCAGTTCGAGCGGAACCGACAGGGCGGTGAAGGTCAGCGTGACCTTGAGGGCGTTCCAGAAGCGGCCGGTTTGCAGCAGGTCGACATAGTGCTTCAGCCCGACGAACTGATAGCCGCCCGAACCGTCGATGCTGGATTGCCCGACGCTGAGGACGAACGACTGGAGGACCGGGTAGACCAGGATGGCGACGACGACCAGCACGGTCGGCGTGACGAAGGCGTAGCCGGTGACGTGTCTGCGTCGATCGAGGGCGTTGGCCGTGTGCACGTTTGGCTATGTCCGGGACCGGGGAACGAGGCTCCGGCGGCGCGGGCCGCCACCGGAGCCTGAGCGGCTTCCGCTCAGTTGGCCAGCAATGCCTCGATCTGCTGCTGGGCGTCGTTCAGCGCCTGCTCGACCGACTTCTGCTGGTGCAGGGCGCTGGTGATTGCGAGCTGCATGATGTCGGAGACCTTCGGGTAGTTGCTGCCCGTGGTGGCCGACGGCCGCACGACGCCGACGTCGAAATCCTTGCCGAGCTTGGCAAGCACCGGCGCCTTGGCCATCGCCGCATCGTCATAGACGGCCGGAAGGGTCGGCGCGCGGTTCTGGTCGACGGCCGCCCTCAGCTCCTGATCGTAGCCGGTGAAGAACTTGACCAGCTTGGCGGCGGCCTCCTTGTGCTGCGAGTTCGGATTGACCCCGAGGAACCAGCCGCCCATGGCCGTCGAGTGGCCTTCCGGATGCGCGGCGAAGTAGGGATTGCGGGTGAAATCGAACTTGCCCTTCACCGGGCTGTCATCGGCGTTGAGCGGCGCATAGACGAAGTCCTGCACCATGAGGAAGGCGGCGCGGCCCTGCTGGAAGAGGGTGCGGGCATCGTCCGGCTTCATGTCGAGGATCGAATTGGGCGCGATCTCGTCCTTGTAGATCATGTCGACCATGGTCTGGGTGGCGGCGATGTTGGCCGGCGAATTGACCGCGACCTTGCCGCTGGCGTCGTAGAAGCCGCCGCCGTTGGCGTTGGTGAACGACAGCCAGTTCATGAACAGGCCCTCGATCTTGGCCCACATCGAGACGAAGCCGTAGAACTGGGGATTCTTCTCGCCGTCCATGATGGTCTTGGAATCGGCGATCAGCTCTTCCCAGGTCTTGGGG
Source organism: uncultured Alphaproteobacteria bacterium (assembly GCA_963784605.1). GTDB lineage: Bacteria > Pseudomonadota > Alphaproteobacteria > Rhizobiales > Kaistiaceae > CAVSRC01. Next base: position 99,272 of record CAWARW010000020.1, on the reverse strand, counting down.
ACCTCGAGATTGTACTTCTTGAGCAGGTCCGTCCGGTAGAACAGGTGCGTGCCGTCGACATAGAGCGGCACGGCGAAGGTCTTGCCGCCCGTCTGGGCGGCGGTGAGCAGGGACTGGTTGAAGGTGGCAAGCGTGTCGGCGCCGAGAAGGTCGTTGAGCGGAGCCAGCCAGCCGCGCTGGGCGAACTCGCCGGCCCAGATCACGTCGATGGCAAAGACGTCGGGGGTCGGGCTCTTCGCCGTCAACGACGTGACATAGAGCTTGCGCGAGTCGTTGGGGACGTCGGAGACCTTGTTCCATTCGACGTTGATATCGGGGTTCGCCTTCTTGAAGTCGGCGAGGTTCGCCTCGACCGACGGGCCATAGCCGCGCGCACCGATCGACAGGACGATGTCATCGGCGGCCGCCTGGCCGATACCCATGCCGGTGAGTGCCACGGCAACAGCATGCCGTGCTCAAAAAACTCATTTTCATCGGTTCCTCCCTCCTGTTTGTGGCGCGTCAGGCCGCTCCCACTTCCGGCAATTCAACTGGCGCGGCGGGCCCCGCCAATTCGATTGCGTCTCGTTGTTCTGTCAGCACCTGGCGGATGCGCCCGGTATGGGCGGCCTCGTCGCGCAGCGGCGTGGCGGCTTCGGCGACCGTCAGCAGACAGGCGATGCGCTGGCCGTCGCGCACCGCCACGCAAAACCGGCGAACGCCCTTGGCATTGCCCTGCAGATCGAATTGCATGCCGTCGCGGTCGACGCCTTGCAGCACCGCCCGGACATCGTCCCAGGCCAAGCGCGAACCGGCGATGCCGACATCATAGAACGCCGTCGTGTCCCAGTACTTCTCGATCAGATGGATCGAGCAATAGGCCAGGGCCATCCGCGTGATCGAATCGAGCTCGAACGTCGCGCGCACGAAGCCGGCATGGGCGCGCAGCCGGATGGCCTGGCCGGGATGCTGCCGCACCTCGTGCCAGGCGAGGTTCTGCCCCTGCAGCACGATGATCTCGGAGGCCGTTTCCAGCCGGTTGGAGATCGCCGAGCAGGCCGCGGTCAGCCGTGCCGGCGAGATTTGCTCGAAGGACAGCCGCCGCTCGAAGGTGAAATTGGCGCGCACCCGCCGGTCGACCGTCCGATAGACCAGACCGGTCTCTTCCAGTTCCGTCAGCAACCGGTAGACCGTGGACGCCGGTACGCCCGATCGCTCGATGACAGCCTGCGGCGTCAGGCCCTCTTCAGCGTCGGTCGACAGGGCCTTGATGATCGCCAACACGCGTGCGGTGCTTCCGACAACTGCCATCTTGTCTCTCACTAATGGGAATTGTATTCTCAAAAATGAGAATGCGTCAAGCAAGGCGCACGGTTCAGCCGCCTGGAGGGAAGGCGTACATGCAGCCGAATATCCTGTTCATCATGGCCGACGATCACGCCGCCAAGGCGATCTCGGCCTATGGCTACGGGCTGAACCGGACGCCGAACATCGACCGGATCGCCGCCGAGGGGATGCGGCTGAACCACTGCTACGTGACCAATTCCATCTGCACGCCGAGCCGGGCGTCGATCCTGACCGGCACCTACAACCACGTGAACGGCGTCACGACGCTGGCGACGCACATCGACAATCGCTGGCCGAACGTGGCCAAACATCTGCGCCAGGCGGGCTACCAGACGGCGATCTTCGGCAAGTGGCACCTGGGCGAGGGACGCGCCCACGAGCCGACCGGTTTCGACCAGTGGTCGGTGCTGCCCGGGCAGGGCGACTATTTCGATCCGGTCATGATCGACGCGGACGGGGAGAAGGTCGAGGCCGGCTACACCACCGACATCATCACCGACAAATGCCTGAACTGGCTCGACCAGCGCGATCCGGCGCGGCCGTTCTTCCTGATGTGCCATCACAAGGCGCCGCATCGCAGCTTCGAGCCGCACCCGAAATACCGCGGCCTCTACGCCGACGAAGACGTGAAGATGCCGGACACCTTCGACGACGACTACAAGAACCGGGCGCGGGCGGCGGCCGCGGCGCGCATGCGCATCCGCTCGGACATGACCTACAAGGACCTCGGCCTGGTGCAGCCCGAGGGCGGCAGCGAGGTGGGGACGCTGGCGGTCGCCGGCCAGCCCGAGCGCAAGGTGCCGCAGCCGGAGGACGTGCGCGATCTGGTCCTCATCGATCAACTGACCGGCGAGCACTTCCGCTTCGAGACGCAAAGCGAATTGGCCGCCTTCAAATACCAGCGCTACATCAAGCGCTACCTGCGGACGGTGGCGTCGATCGACGAGAACGTCGGCCGGCTGCTCGACTGGCTCGACGCGGCCGGGCTGAGCGACAACACCATGATCATCTACACCTCGGACCAGGGCTTCTTCCTCGGCGAGCACGGCTGGTTCGACAAGCGCTTCATGTACGAGGAATCGCTGCAGATGCCGTTCGTCATCCGCTATCCGGCGGCGATCAAGGCCGGTTCGGTGTCCGAAAACATCGCCACCAACGTCGATTTCGCCCCGACGTTTCTCGACTACGCCGGGGCGCCGATCCCGTCCTACATGCAGGGCCACTCGATGCGCCCGCTGCTCGAGGACACGGTCGCGGCCGACTGGCAGACCAGCGCCTATCACCGCTACTGGATGCACAAGGACGAGCACCATTACGCCTGGGCGCACTACGGCCTCAGGAACCAGACGTACAAGCTGATCTACTGGTACAATTCCGCCCTCGGCCAGCCGGGCACGACGGAAGGCGACGAACCGCCCGAATGGGAGCTGTTCGATTGCCAGGCCGATCCGCTCGAGCTGTTCAACGTTGCCGAGGATCCGGCCTATGCGGAGATCTTCGTGCAACTGGTTCACGAGCTGGACGCCAAGATGGCCGAAATCGGCGACATTCCCCAGCACAACACCGCCGACGTGCTGGCGGAGGTTCGCGCGCGGCGCCGATAGGCCGGGGCGCGCCATCGGTCTCACCTATCGCCGCAACTGGACGCCGACGGTGGCGCAGAAGCTGATGCTCGATCTGGTGCGTGCGGCGGCTCCGCAGCCCGCTCGCCGATAGCGCATTCTTGGCCGCAGCCGGCTGATCGAACCCGCGTGGCGCCCCCGCGGCAGAGCCGCCCGCGCCGCTCCGACCGGGTCGCCCTGGGGGCGGGAGCCGCCATCGCCGCTGGTCTGACCAGCCGCCGCGCGCTCCACTGGCCTGACCAACGCCTCCCAGAAAAATGACCGAAAAAAGGGGGTTGAACGCCGTGAAAACGCGATTTATGGTCAGGCCACCAGCTTGAGTGGTCAGGCCATATAGCCAGAAGCGCCATGTCATCATCCAACGCCGCATCGACCGAGAAGCTCCGCGTGGTGCGTCCCAAGCGCGTCTACGAGCAGATCGCGCAGCAGATCCAGGACCTCATCCTCAACCGCGATCTGGCGCCGGGAGACCGCCTGCCGGCCGAGCGCGAACTGGCGGCCACCCTCGGCGTCAGCCGGCCCTCGGTGCGCGAGGCGATGATCGCGCTGGAGGGGGCGGGCTTCGTCGAGATCCGCACCGGTGAGGGCAGCTTCGTGCGCGATCCGCAGGCGCGCCGGATCGATGTGCCATGGGCAGGCGACCGCGACCCGGGACCGGGTCCGCTGGAGCAGTTCGAGGCGCGGCGCCTGGTCGAGCCGGAACTGGCGACGCGCGCCGCGGTGATGGCGACCGGCTCCGAGATCGATCATCTCGACCAGCTCGTCGAGGAGATGGCGCGCGTCTATCCGACGCTCGGCGACTTCGACGACAAGCTCGGCCACCAGTTCCACACCGCTCTGGCGCGCACCGCCCGCAACGGCGTGCTCGCCCAATTGGTTCAGTATCTGTGGGATCTCCGCGACAGCGACATGTGGCGCCGCCTGCGCCGCCGCGTCGTCAATCCAGACAATCGCCGGAAGGTCGTCGAGGACCGGCGCCGGCTCGTGGCCGCCCTGCGCGATCACGATCCGGGCGAGGCGCGTGCCGCGATGAACGCGCTGCTCGATCGGGCCGAGGCCCGCTACTTCGGCGAGGAAGAGCCGTCCGCATAAGCGCTCCGTCGCCGACCTGTCGTCGTTCCAAATGGGAGGGAATACTGATGAACATCAGTCGATTTGCGTTCCTGCGCTCCGCCGTTCTGGCGGCGCCCCTGGCGCTTGCCTGCGCCGGCGCGGCCTGGGCGGCGACCTATCAGGAGGCGCCCGACCTGGCCGACATGGTCAAGGCAGGAAAACTGCCGGCGGTCGCAGAGCGCCTGCCGGACGATCCGATGGTGGTCACGCCGCAGGATTCGGTCGGCACCTATGGCGGCACCTGGCACGCCACGATGCTCGGACCGTCGGACCACTGGTGGCTGATCAAGACCGTCTCGTACGAATCGCTCATCCGCTTCGATCCCAACACCGGCAAGCTCATCCCCAATCTGGCCGAGAGCTTCCAGGCGAACGCCGACGCCACCGAGTTCACCTTCACCCTGCGCAAGGGCCTCAAGTGGTCGGACGGCGAGCCCTACACCACCGACGACATCCTGTTCTGGTACAACGATGTCCTCAACAACAAGGACCTCAACACTGCGGTCCCCGACTGGCTGAGGACGCCGGGCGGACCGGTGAGCGTGGAGAAGGTCGACGACCTGACGGTGAAGTTCAAGTTCAAGGAACCGAACGGCCTGTTCCTGCTCAAGCTCGCCTCGAACTCCGATATCGGCGACGCGCCGCCGCTGCAGCTCTACCCCAAGCACTATCTGTCGAAGTTCCTGCCGACCTACAACCCGGATGCCGACAAGCTGGCCAAGGAGGCCGGCGCCTCCGGCTGGGTCGAGTATTTCGGCAACCTGACCGGGCCGCTCAGCCGCTGGCGCTTCACCGGCATGCCGACCATGCTGCCATGGGTGCTGACCTCGCCCTATGACCAGAACGGCCACATCACCAGCAGGCGCAATCCCTACTATTTCAAGGTCGACACGGCGGGCAACCAGCTGCCCTACCTCGACGGCTACGATTTCCGCGTCGTGCAGGATCCCGAATCGATGGTGCTGCGCGCCATCGCCGGCGAGATCGACCTGCAGGATCGCACCATCGCCACCTTCAAGAACAAGGCGGTGCTCTACGACAACCAGCAGAAGGGCGACTATCACTTCTTCGATGTGCCGACGCCCGATCACAACCAGATGACGATCTACTTCAACCTCAACGACAAGGACCAGAAGAAGCGGACGCTGTTCAACCAGAAGGACTTCCGCATCGCGTTGAGCTACGCCATCGACCGCCAGCGCATCATCGACACCGTCTATCTCGGCCAGGGCGAGCCCTGGCAGTCGGCGCCGCGCAAGCAGTCGGTGCATTACGACGAGGAGATGGCCAAGCAGTACACCGAGCACGACCCGGCCAAGGCCAACAAGCTGCTCGACGATCTCGGCTACACCAAGCGCGACGGCTCCGGCTTCCGCCTGACGCCGGACGGCGACCGCCTGGCGGTGGCCGTGGCGGTGCCAACCGATTTCCGTCCCGACTGGACGGACGTCGTCGAACTGGTGAAGCAGGACTGGCAGGCGGTCGGCGTCGACCTTCAGGTGCGTCCGCTCGGCCGTGCCCTGATCTTCAACCGCTCGCAGTCCAACGACAACGAAGCCTTCGTCTTCCTCGGCAATGGCGGGCTCGACCTCGACATGATGCTCGAGCCGGACAACTTCATGCCGCATGACGTCACCGGCTACCGCACCTTCGCGTTGCTGTGGTCCAACTATTTCGACGGCCGCCAGCCGTCGGAAGAGCCGCCGGAATACGTCAAGAAGCAGTTCGACGCGCGTCGCCGCGTGCTGAGCAGCGGCGACCCCGAGGTGCAGGCGAAGGCCATGGACGAGATCGTGCAGATCGCCAAGCAGCAGTTCTACACGATCGGCATCGCGCTTCCGGCGCCGGGCTACGGCATTGAGAGCAACGCCATGCACAACGTGCCGCAGGAGATCGTGAACTACGGGCCGATCCCCTACATCGGCGTGACCAACCCGGAGCAGTTCTACAAGAGCGAGTAGGTCGCCCAGGGCTCCGATCGCCCGCCGCGTTCGCGCGGCGGGCGACTGCCGCCGCCGCGGCACCCAAGTCATCAGGCCGGAATCGATGCTGAGTTACGTCGTCAAGCGCATCCTGATCATGATCCCGATGATGGTCGCGATCTCGCTGATCGTGTTCGTCGTGATCCAGCTGCCGCCGGGCGACTTCCTGGAAAGCCTGGTCTCGCAGCTTGCCTCGCAGGGCGATCGGATCGATCCGGCGCAGCTGCTCGTGCTCAAGGCCCGCTACGGCCTCGATCAGCCGATGGCCGTGCAGTACCTCACATGGATCAAGGGCATCGTGCTGCACGGCGATTTCGGTCAGTCGTTCGAGTGGAACAAGCCGGTCGCCGAGCTGATCGGCGGACGCATCTGGCTGACGCTGGCGATCAGCGTGACCGTCCTCATCCTGACCAGCGCCATCGCCATCCCGATCGGCGTCTATTCGTCGGTGCGCCAGTATTCTCTCGGCGATCACCTCGCCACGCTGTTCGGCTTCATCGGCCTGGCGATCCCCAACGTGCTGCTCACCCTGGCGCTGCTCTACGTCGCCTTCGTCTATTTCGGACTGGAGCCGGGCGGCCTGTTTTCGCGCCATTACCAGAATGCCGCCTGGTCGTTCGGCCGGGTGCTCGACCTCGGCAAGCACCTGTGGATCCCGCTGACCGTGCTGACCCTGGCGGGCACGGCGGAAGTCATCCGCGTCATGCGCGCGACGATGCTCGACGAGCTGGACAAGCCCTACGTCGAGACGGCGCGGGCCAAGGGGCTGTCGGAGGCGCGGCTGATCGCCAAGTACCCCGTGCGCCTGGCGCTCAATCCGATCGTCAGCAAGCTCGGCTGGATGATCCCGATCATCGTCTCGAGCGAAACGATCGTCTCGGTCATCGTCGATATCCCGACGACCGGACCGCTGCTGCTGCGCGCGCTGCTCACCCAGGACATGTATCTCGCCGGCGCGATCATCCTCGTCCTGTCCTTCGTCACCGTCGTCGGAACGCTGGTCTCCGACATCCTGCTGGTGCTGCTCGATCCGAGGATCCGCTACTCATGAGCCTGGCCACGCCCAGCGACAGCAGCGCGACGCGGCCGGCCACGGCCGGACAGGAGCAGCCGCCCGAGGACGCGGTTGCCAGCGATCGCGTCGCGCTCGCCAGCCAGTGGCAGCTCGTCTGGTGGCGCTTCCGCCGGCACAAGCTGGCGATGACCGGCGCCATCATCACGCTGGCGATCTACCTGATCGCGATCTTTGCGGATTTCATCGCGCCGACCGAGCCGGAAACGACACGCACGCAGTACACCTACGCGCCGCCGCAGGGCATCCACCTCTTCGTCAGCGACGCCGACGGCTGGCACTTCCTGCCGCACATCTACGGCTACGGCGTCAAGATCGATCCGGTGGCGCTGCGCCGCACGTTCGTCGTCGACCCCGGCAAGGTGGTGCCGCTCGGCTTCTTCGTCCACGGCGACGCCTACAGCTTCTTCGGCCTCTTCGACACCGACCGGCACCTGATCGGCCCGGTCGATCCGTCCCAGCCGGCATTCTTCCTCGGCGCCGACCGCCTCGGCCGCGATGTGCTCAGCCGCACCATCCATGGCGCCCGCATCTCCATGTCGATCGGCCTGGTCGGGGTCTTCCTCAGTCTGGTCATCGGCACGCTGCTCGGCGGCATATCCGGCTACTTCGGCGGCCTGGTCGACCTGCTCATCCAGCGCAGCATCGAGATGATCCGTTCGATCCCGACGATCCCGCTGTGGATGGGCTTCGCCGCCGCGGTGCCGCTGTCGTGGGATCCGCTCGCCGTCTATTTCGCCATCACGCTGATCCTGTCGCTGGTCGGCTGGACGGACATCGCCCGCATCGTGCGCGGCCGCTTCCTGTCGCTGCGCGAGGAGGATTTCGTCACCGCGGCGATGCTCGACGGCGCCAGCCGGCTGCGCATCATCGTGGTCCACATGCTGCCCTCGATGGTGAGCTACATCATTGCCGCCAGCACGCTGGCGATTCCGGTGATGATCCTGTCGGAAACGGCGCTGAGCTTCATCGGCCTCGGCCTGCAGCCGCCGCTGGTGAGCTGGGGCGTGCTGCTCAAGGAGGCGCAGAACATCCGCTCGCTGGCGACCGCGCCGTGGCTCATCCTGCCCGGCATCGCGGTGGTGATCGCGGTGCTCTCCCTCAGCTTCCTCGGCGACGGTCTGCGCGATGCCGCCGACCCCTACCAGCGATGAGAGGCCGGTGATGGCGAGCGCCGACCAGCCACTCCTCTCCGTCCGCGGTGTGCGCACGCACTTCGCCACGCCCGACGGCGTGGTGAAGGCGGTCGACGGCGCCTCCTTCGACGTGATGCCGGGCCAGACGCTGTGCGTCGTCGGCGAATCGGGCTCGGGCAAGTCGATCACCGCCCGCTCGATCCTCGGCATCATCCGCCCGCCGGGCCGGGTCGTCGCCGGCGAGATGCTGTTCCGCCGCAAGGACGGCTCGCTGGTCGACCTCGCCCAGCTGCCGACCAAGGGGCGGATCTATCGCAGCATCCGCGGCGGCGAGATCGGCATGATCTTTCAGGAGCCGATGTCGGCGCTGTCGCCGGTCCACACCATCGGCAGCCAGATCGAGGAAAACATCCGCATCCATCTCGGGCTGCGGGGCAGGGCCGCGCGCGCCCACGCCGCCGATATCCTCGACCGCGTCGGCCTGCCGGATGCGATGCGCCAGCTCGATTCCTATCCGTTCCAGCTTTCCGGCGGCATGCGCCAGCGCGTGCTGCATCGCCATGGCGCTCGCCTGCCGGCCGACGCTGCTGATCGCCGACGAGCCGACCACGGCGCTCGACGTCACCACCCAGGCGACGATCATCGACCTGCTGCGCGAGCTGCAGGCCTCGCTGGGCATGGCCCTGATGTTCATCACGCACGATCTCGGCGTCGTCGCCGAGATCGCCGACCGCGTCGTGGTCATGTACCTGGGCGAAGTGGTCGAGCGCGGAACCGCCGAGCAGGTGTTCACGGCGCCGCGCCATCCCTACACCCGCGGCCTGCTGCGGTGCGTGCCCGACCTGTCGCCGGGCGGACGGCTGGAAGCCATCCCCGGCATCGTGCCCCATCCGCTCAACCGGCCGCCGGGTTGCCCGTTCAACCCGCGCTGCAGCGAGCGCATCGCCGGCCTGTGCGAGCGCGTTGTGCCCGCCGACCGGGGCTTCGGCGACGGCAGCTCGGTCGCCTGCCATCTGTGGGACGGACAGCCGGCCGCCCGGCCCGAGGTGGCGCATGCCTGAGCCGATCCTCGACGTCCGCGACCTCAAGGTGCACTACGGCGGACGCGCCGGCTTTGGACGCCGCAACGACGCCGCCATCCGGGCGGTCGACGGGGTCAGCCTGGCGTTGGCGCCGGGCGAGACGCTGGGACTGGTCGGCGAATCCGGCTGCGGCAAGAGCACGATCGGCCGGACGCTGGTCGGCGCCCGCCGGCCGACGGCCGGCGAACTGCGCTACCGGACGCGATCGGGCGAGGTGGTCGATCTCGGCGCCATGAAGCGGGCGCAGCGCTCGCGCTATTTCGGCGAGGTGCGCATGGTCTTCCAGGACCCGCAATCCTCGCTCAACCCGCGCATGCGCGTGGTCGATCTGATCGGCGAGCCGCTGCGCAATTTCGGTCTGGTCAAGCCGGCGGCGATCGAGGACCGGGTGGCCGAACTGCTGCAGCGGGTGGGACTGAGGCCGGAATACCTGGAGCGCTATCCGCATGCCTTCTCCGGCGGCGAGCGCCAGCGCATCGGCATCGCCCGGGCGATCGCCACCGAGCCGCGCCTGCTGGTCGCCGACGAAGCCGTGTCGGCGCTCGACGTGTCGATCCGGGCGCAGGTGATCAACCTGCTGATCGATCTGCGCACGTCGCTCGGGCTCACCTATGTGTTCATTTCGCACGATCTCAGCGTCGTGCGCTTCATCGCCAGCCGGGTCGCCGTCATGTACGTCGGCCGGCTGGTCGAAATCGGCACGGCGCAGCAGATCTTCGCGCGGCCGCGCCATCCCTATACCGAGGCTCTTCTGTCGGCGGTGCCATCGGCCGACTGGAACGCCCGCGGACGGCGCCCGCACGTTCGCCTGAAGGGCGATGTCGCCAATCCGGCGGCGCCGCCGCCGGGCTGCCACTTCCATCCGCGCTGTCCTTACGCCAGCGACCGCTGCCGCACGGAAGTCCCCGCCCTGCGAACGCTCGCCGACGGTCAGTCGGTGGCCTGCCACTACGCCGAGGACTTGTCGCTGCGGGGCATGGCGGCGCCGGCCGGCGAGACGCCGGCGCCGGCCGCCGACGCCCCGGGGAGTGCCGCCTCATGAGCGGCACGATCGACGTCGCCGGGAGCCGGCCGCATTGCCCCATTCACACAGCGAATTGCGCCCATCCGCCAATCATACTCGCGGCATACCGAATGCCACGGAGAGCAGGACAATGGGGAAGGTTTGCGTGGTCACCGCCGGCGCCAGGGGCATCGGCGCGGCCATTTGCCGGAAGGCCGGGACCGCGGGCTTCGACGTCGCCGTCAACTACCTCACGTCGCGCCAGGAGGCGGAGATGATCGTCGGCGAAATCGAGAAGGCCGGCAACCGCGCCATCGCCGTGCAGGCCGACGTCACCGACGAAGCGCAGGTGAGCGACATGTTCGCCACCGTCGACCGCAAGCTCGGACCGGTCACGGCGCTGGTCAACAATGCCGGCGGCGCCAAGATCGTGCTGGGTCCCGAGGGCCGCAAGATCGCCGACGTCAGCGGTCGCGACATCGAGCGGATCCTGGCTCTCAACGTCACGTCCACCGTGCTGTGCGCGCGCGAAGCGGTGCGCCGCATGTCGACCGCCCGCGGCGGCGACGGCGGAACCATCGTCAACATCTCGTCGGATTGCGGACGCCGCGGCGGTGCGGTGGCGCGCAAGGACGGCGCCGCGGGCATCGTGCTCTACGGCGCCGCCAAGGCGGCGATCGACGGCTTCACGCTCGGCCTCGCCACCGAGGTCGCTGCCGAGGGCATCCGCGTCAACGCCGTGCGCCCGGCGACGATCGTCACCGAGGCGCATGCCGCCGACGGCCCCGGCCACTACGAGCGCATGGGCCGCATGATCCCCCTCGGCCGTCCCGGACGGCCGGAGGAGGTCGCCGACGTCGTTCTCTTTCTCTCTTCGGAAGGCTCCTCGTTCATGACCGGCGCCTTCGTCGATGTAACCGGCGGGCGCTGACGACGATGGCGCGCCGCCGCAAATCTTCACTGTCATGGGAGGCCACAGGGCCATGGACTACGGGTTGACGGGCAAGGTCGTTTTCATCACCGGCGCGGGCGGCGGCATCGGCCGCGCGATCGCTCAGCATTTCGGGCGCGAGGGCGCGCATGTCGTGGTCACCGACATCGACGCGGCCGCCGCCGACACGGTGAAGGGCGAGATCGTCGCCGCCGGCGGCGCCGCTTCCGCCCATGCGCTCGATGTCACCAGGCGCGACGACGTGTTCCGGGTCGTCGACCGGGTGGTCGGCGAGCAGGGCGGCATCGATGTCCTGGTCAACAACGCCGGTGTCGTCGGCCTCGCCAAGATCGTCGACCTGACCGAGAGCGAATTCGACCGCGTCTATGGCGTCAACATCAAGGGCAAGCTGTTCTGCATGCAGGCGATCGCGCCGGTGATGAAGAAGCTCGGCGGCGGCCGCATCATCAACATCTGCTCGATTTCGGGAAAGACCGGCGGCGGGCTGCCGTACGGCCACTATTCCTCGTCGAAGGCGGCGGTGTGGGCGATCACCATGGCCGCCGCGCGCGAGTTCGCCGTCGACAACATTCTGGTCAACGGCGTCGCCCCGGGCTCGATCATCAATACCGCGTTCTCCAAGCCGTTCGGGCTCAGCAACGATCCGGAGGTGCTCAAGGCAACCATCCCGCTCGCCCGCCGCGGCCTGCCGGACGATGTCGCGCCGGCCGTGCTGTTCCTTGCGTCGGAGGGCGCCCGCTACATGACCGGCGAGCTGATCGACGTCAACGGCGGCCTCCTGATGGATTGAGGCCAGGCGATCCAGCAGGAGCACGCATGACCATGAAGATCGACACGATCGAAGCCATCCCCGTCACCATCCCGGTCGAGGCACCCATCCTCACCTGTTATGGCTCGCTGTCCGCCTATCCGCGCACGGTGGTGCGCATCACCACCGATACCGGCATCGTCGGCTACAGCGAGGTGGCGGCGCGCTATCGGCCGGAAGCGTTCCAGGCCTTCGCCGCCGTCCTGCGCGGGGAATCGCCGTGGGAGTTGAGCCGCCTCATCCAGCGGGTCAAGCACTGGAACTACTATCCCTACCAGAAGCCCGAGCCGCTGATGGCGGCACTCGAGATCGCCCTGCTCGACATCGTCGGCAAGGCGGTGGACGAGCCGGTCTACCGCCTGCTCGGCGGCAAGACCCACGACCGGATCGCCGTCGCCTCCTACCTGTTCTTCCGGCACGCCAACAGCGAGGGCAAGGGCGAGATCCACACCGTCGATCAGGCGGTCGCCTTCGCCAAGCAGCAGGTCTCCGACTACGGCTTCGAGGCGATCAAGCTGAAGGGCGGCTATTTCCGCCCCGAGGTCGACCGCGACACGCTGGTGGCGCTGCGCGACACCTTCGGCAAGGACATGCGGCTGCGCCTCGATCCGCAGGGCTGCTGGACGCCGGTGACGGCGATCCGCATCGGCCGCCAGCTCGATGCCATCGGCCTCGAATACTACGAGGACCCGGTGTTCAACGCGGCCGCCATGGCGCAGGTGCGCAAGAGCGTCACCAGTCCGCTGGCGACCAACATGTGCGTCACCCAGTTCGAGGAGTTCTATCCGGCCTTCCACCTCGGTGCGGTCGACGTGGTGCTCGCCGACCTCTGGTACTGGGGCGGCATGCGCAACACCATCGCGCTCGATCGCATCGGCCAGGCGACGGGCATCGATGTCGGCATGCATTCCGGCGGCGAACTCGGCATCGGCTGGGCGGCGATGACCCATGCGGCGGCAGCCATGCCGAACCTCCGGCTGGCGGCGGACAACATGAACCTCCACCTCGTCGACGACATCATCGTCGGCGGCAAGCGGGTGCCGCGCGACGGCTACATCTCGGCACCCGACAAGCCCGGTCTCGGCATCGAGATCGATGAGGCGAAGCTCGACAAGTACCACAAGCTCGCCACCAGCGGTGCGGCGACCGACCGCTTCCTCAACCCGAAGCTCGCCGACAGCGCGCGTGCCGACTGGTACCCGAAGTCGCCGGCCTGGTGAGGCGAAGAGTGGAGAAGACGATGACTGAAATGGATTGGCCGGCGATCGCCGAACGCTTCAAGCGGCTGTACACGCCGGCGGTGTGCGACGTGCTCGATGGCTACGACCTGCGGCACCAGTTCGTCCACCATTCGATCCGCCCGCTCGACCCGACGCTGCCGGTCGCCGGGCCGGCCTTCACCATCGTCGGCATGTCGAACGCCACCCGCGACATCAGCAAGCGGGTGGGACCGCGCGTCATCGACAGCTTCGTGCCGCATGTCGTCGCCGTCTACGAGACCAACGGCGAGGAGGAGACCGGCGTGTGGGGCGAGCTGTGGAGCGCGGGCGCGGCCAAGCGCGGCTGCGTCGGCGCGGTGGTCGACGGCGGCATCCGCGATACCCGCTATATCCGGCGCGTCGGCTTCCCGATCTTCCGCAAGTTCCACGTGCCGGGCGACGCCGTCGGGCGCTTCAACATCGTCGACTTCGGCTGCCCGGTGTCGATCGGCGGCGTGCGCGTCAACCCCGGCGACTACGTCTTCGGCGACGAGGACGGCGTCGTCATCGTGCCCAGGGACCTCATTCTCGAAGTGCTCGAAAAGGCCGAGGGCGTGCTGAAGACCGAGGACAGGATCCGCGCCGCCATCGACGAGAACGCGTCGCTGGCCGAGCTCTACCAGAAGTTCGGAAAGTTCTAGCGGCGATGACCGCGGGCGTGACCTCAGGCAAGGTTCTGGTCACCGGCGCAGCCGGACATCTCGGCCGCTTCGTCGTCAACGAGCTTGCCGAACACGGCTACCGGGTGGTTGGTCTGGACCGCGTTCGCCCGGATCGGCCGCTGCCGGTGGCGACGTTCATCGAAGACGACCTCGCCTCGCGCGACCTGATCGAATCGATGCTGCCGGGGACGGCGGCGGTCGTCCACCTGGCGGCCCTGCCGACCCCGACGGCCGCGCGCGAGGATATCGTCTACACGGCGAACGTCGCGACCACGGCGCACGTCCTCTACGCGGCCGAGGCCTGCAAGATCGGCCGGGTGATCGTCGCGTCGAGCCAGTCGGCTCTCGGCCTGCCGTATTCGCCGACGGTGCGGGCACCGGACCGCCTGCCGGTCGACGAGACGCACCCCTGCCGGCCGCTCGATGGATACGGCGCCAGCAAGGTGGCGTGCGAGGCGCTGTGCCGCGTCATGTCGGCACGCGGCGACATGGTGACCTTCTGCCTGCGCTTTCCGGTGATCTGGGCGCCGGCGCAGTTCGCCGCCCACACGGCGGCCCGTATCGGCCGTCCGCAGCAGGCGGCGAAGAGCAACTGGGCCTATGTCGACGGGCGCGACGCGGCGCGGGGCGTGCGCCTGGCGCTGGCTGCGCCGGCGACCGGCAACACGGTCCTCAACATCACCTCGCAATTCGCCTTCTGCGACCGTCCGATCGGCGACCTGGTGCGCGAATGGTACGGCATGGACCTGCCCGAGGCGCTGAGGGAGGCGCCGGACGCGGCGATCTTCGACTGGCGGCAGGCCGAGCGCGCCATCGGCTTCCGCTCGCGCTACCGGTGGACCGCGGCGGGCATCGAAGACCTGAGCGTTGAAGGGGGCGCCGGCGGAGGAACGTGAAAGGGAGGGAAGATGGAAACGGCCAACGGGCGGTTCGCACGACCGCTGTCCATGGATGAGATCACCACCGAGGCGATCTCCGAGCGGCTGAGCAGCCGCATGCGTCGCATGATCGGCCCCGGCCGACGGTGGAGCTACACCGGCGTTGCCAGCCGCACCGGCATCGATGTGCGCACGCTGAAGGCCTATGCCCACGGTACCGCCTGTCCGAATCTCGCAAAATACAAGCGCCTGCTGGCGGTTCTCGGCCCGGAGCTCTCGGCCGAACTCAACACCATGCAGGGCTGGCAGCCGCGCGCCGACCAGGTTCCGCCGGAAGCGATCGACCTGGTCCACCTGCGCGAAACGCTGATGCAGGCGTCCGAAACGCTGGCCAGCGTCCTGACCGAGGCGGCCACCGCGCGCGAAGCGACGGCGACGGAGGATTGCCCGTGACGGCGCCGCCGGGTGGCCGACGGCGTTTTGCGCGGTTCGATCATTGAATTGAACGCGCGCGTCCCGTGTCCTGTGACCAAGAACAAGACGAGAGGAAACGAGGTCCGCTTGCGTGACGACGTCCCGCATGGAGGCGATGGCGTTGACGGCCGTTGACGCCCCCCGGCCCCGCCGCTGGCTGCGGCGGGAGGAGATCAGCGCGTTCGGCTTCGTCCTGCCGCTGGTCGCGATCGAGGTCCTGTTCGTCGCGGTTCCGCTGGCGATCGGCGCCTACTACAGCCTGTTTCGGGTCGACTATTTCGAGCTGACCGAGTTTCGCGGCCTCGGCAACTACGTCCGCATCCTGACGTCGCCGACCATCCTCGCCGCCCTCGGCGCGACCGTGGTGTTCACGCTGGGCGCGCTGGTCCTGACGCTCACCGTCGGCATGGGGCTGGCGCTGCATCTCGAGCGCGACACGCGCTGGAGCGTGGCGGTGCGGGCGGTGGCGCTGGTCCCCTACGTGATCGCCATGCTGGTCGGCTCGATGCTGCTGCGCTGGCTGTTCTCCAGCGACGCGGGGATCATCGGCGTGGTCCTCGGCCCGTTCGGCCTCGGCGGCCTCACCATCCTCGCCGATCCCAAGGCGGCGATGGCGGCGCTGATCTTCAACGCGGTGTGGCGCGACAGCGCCTTCGCCATGATCCTGCTGCTGGCCGGCCTGAAGAGCATCCCGCCGCAGCTCCACGCCGCCGCCCGCGTCGACGGGGCGAGCGCCTTCTACCGGTTCCGGCGGATCACGGTGCCGCTGATGCGCATCCCGATCCTGATCACGCTCGTCCGGCTGATGATCCACTTCGTCAACGTGTTGACGTTCGCCCTCATCCTGACCGGCGGCGGCCCCAACAACGCGACGCAGACGCTGGGCCTGTCCCTCTACCGCCTGGGCTTCGTCGACTTCCGCCTCGGCGACGCCAACGCACTGGCCATCCTGGTCTTCCTGCTCAACCTGATCCTCATCGCGTTCAACCTGCTGCTTTTCCGCCAGCGCCGGAGGGGCCAATGAGCGGCAGCCCAAGCTGGCGCGCGCGGCGGCGCACGCGACGACTGGCCGACGCCGCGATCAGCACCGTGATCGTCCTCGTCGCGCTCTTCCCGATCCTCTGGGGGCTGTCGACCTCGTTCAAGGATTCGAAGGCGATCCTGCGCTTCCCGCCGCAGTTCATCCCCAGCCAGCCGACGCTCGAGCACTACATCCTGCTGTTCAGGACCGGCGTCCAGTACTTCATCCTCAACAGCGTGATGGTTTCCGCGGCGGCGGTGGTCGGCTGCCTCGCCCTCGGCAGCCTCGCCGCCTACGCCATGGCGCGCATTCCCTTCCGCGGGCGCGGCACGATCCTGTTCTCGGTCGTGGCGCTGATGAGCATCCCGCTGCCCTCGCTGCTGGTGCCGACGTTCACCTTCCTTGCCCAGCTCGGCCTGATCAACAGCCGCACCGGCCTGGCGCTGCTCTACACGGCCTATCAGCTGCCGATCGTGGTGTGGATCCTCTACGCCTACTTCCTGTCGCTGCCGATCGAACTGGAGAACGCCGCGCGCGTCGACGGCTATTCGCGGCTGGAGACGCTGTGGAAGATCGTGCTGCCGCTGTCCGGCCCGGGCCTCGTCGCCTCGGCGCTGTTCGTCATCACCTTCGCCTGGAACGATTTCGTCGTGGCGGTGGTCATGCTGTCTTCCGAGGAGGTCAAGACGCTGCCGGTCGCCATCTACGGCTACCTCGGATTCTACGGCCGCGAATGGGGCCCGCTGACGGCATCCGCCATGCTCTCGATCCTGCCGGTCATCGCCGTCTTCATCGTCTTCCAGCGCTTCTTCCTGAGCGGGATGACGAGCGGTGGCGTGAAGAGCTGAACGGAGAAGAACGCAGATGACCTCGGTTCACTTCCGCAACATCAGCAAGCGCTTCGGCGAGGTCGCCGCGTTGTCCGACCTCAATCTCGACATCGAGTTCGGGCGAGTTCGTTTCGCTGCTCGGCCCGTCGGGATCGGGCAAGACGACGACGCTCAACCTTCTCGCCGGCCTGCTCGAGGCCGACACCGGCGAAATCCGCATCGGCGCGCGCGTCGTCAACGACGTCACGCCGGACCAGCGCAATCTGGCGATGGTCTTCCAGAACTATGCCCTCTACCCGCACATGACCGTGTTCGAGAACATCGCGTTTCCGCTCCGGGCGCGGCGCCGGCGCCACATCGGCGAGGCCGAGCTGGAGACCCGGGTCAAGTCGGTCGCCGACATCCTCGGCGTGGGGGAGCTGCTCCACCGCTATCCGAAGGAGCTCAGCGGCGGGCAGCAGCAGCGCGTGGCGCTCGGCCGCGCCATGGTGCGCGACCCCGAGGTGTTCCTGCTCGACGAGCCGCTGTCCAACCTCGACGCGCGCCTGCGCATCCGCATGCGCCACGACCTCAAGGCGCTGCACGACCGCATCGGCTCGACCATCATCTACGTGACGCACGACCAGGCCGAGGCGATGTCGATGTCGACGCGCATCGCCGTGTTCGCCAAGGGGCGCCTGCAGCAGTTCGCCTCGCCGTTCGAGATCTACAACCGGCCGGCCAACACCTTCGTCGCCAATTTCGTCGGCGACCGCGAGATCGTCTTCGTCGAAGGCGACGCCCGTGTTGCAGGTGATCGGCTGACGTTCGAATCCGGGCAATTGAACATCGCGGTGGCGCCGGTCGCGGCGGGGTACGCCCAGCTCGACGGGCGCCGGGTGACGCTCGGCATCCGCGCGGAGGGCGTCCGGCTGGTGTCGCCCGAGGCGGCGGAGGGCGTGGCCGCGGTGGTCACCGTCGTCGAGCCGGCGGGACCGGACGTCGTCGTCTTCGCCGAAACCGAATCGGGCCTCGAACTGTGCTGTCGGGCCGACGTCGGCACGACGCTGGCGCGCGGCACGCCGGTTCGCCTGGCGCTGATCGCCGAGCGCCTGCAGGTCTTCGATCCGCGGACCGAGCAGGCCTTTGCCGTGCACGCATGAACAGGGGGCCTCCGCCGGTTCGCCTCGGCGGCGGGGACGTCTCGCGACTTGACGGAAAACGAGGCATGGGAGGGAAAGCCATGAAACTGGCAGCCAGCAAGTTCGCCACCGTGCTC
Organism: uncultured Alphaproteobacteria bacterium; assembly: GCA_963784605.1. Lineage (GTDB taxonomy): Bacteria > Pseudomonadota > Alphaproteobacteria > Rhizobiales > Kaistiaceae > CAVSRC01. The sequence goes on along the minus strand of CAWARW010000020.1, from coordinate 80,794 downwards.
GCCGCGGCCACCGTTGCCGCTGCAGCGATGACCGCCGCCGCACAGGCGGCGACGACGGTGACGATGTGGACGTTTCTCAATCCCGAGAAGACGTCGCCGCGCGAGGTCGCGCTGAAGCAGATGATCGCGGACTTCGAGGCGAAGAACCCCGACATCACGATCAAGGTCGAGCCGCAGGACTTCGCCCAGATGCCGTCGAAGTTCTTCCTCGGCAACCGCACCGGGACCGATCCCGACATCGTGTGGATCGATGCCAAGAATCTCGGCGGCCTGCACCAGTCGGGCGCCGGCGCCGACCTGCAGGATCTGATCGTCAGCAAGTGGCCGGCCGGAGAGAAGGACGACTTCTTCGTCGCCGCCGGTTGGAATGCCGGCATGAGCGACGGACACCTCGTCGCCCTGCCGCTGTTCCACGGCGCCAGCGTCATCTACTACCGCAAGGACATTCTCAAGGCGGCCGGCATCGACCCGGCATCGCTCAAGACGTGGGACGATATCCGCGCGGCCGCGAAGACGCTGACGGTCGACAAGGACAAGGACGGCCGGGTCGACGTCTGGGGCTTCGGCATGCCGCTGGCACCGCTGAAGACCGAGAGCACGCCGGCGCTGATCGGCATGATCGAAGGCGGCAAGCCGATCTTCGACGGATGCAAGGCCAACTGGGCGACCGACGCCGGCGCCCGGGCGCTACAGTACACGGTCGACCTGATCGACAAGGACAAGGTGACGCCGCAGGACGCGCTCGTCTACAACGTCGACGACGTCACCGACCAGTTCACCGCCGGCCGCTACGCCATTGCCATCACCTCCATCCTGCGCTTCAGCGTGATCGCCAAGAACGCCGACTTCGGCGTGGAGAACATGGGCGTCCTGCCGTGGCCGACCTGGGACGGCAACGGCACCGGGCCGATGCCGGTGTCGGGCTGGTGGGTGGCCGAATGGGCGAAGTCGCCGCATCCCGCCGAAGCAGCCAAGTTCATCGACTACATGGTGAGCAAGGAAGGCGTGAAGCTGTGGTCGGAAGTCGGCGGACAGGTGCCGACGCGCAAGTCGATCCTCGCCGATCCGTTCTTCGACAAGCCGGCGAACGCGTGGACGCGCACCATGGTCGACGCGTGGAGCGCCAACAGCTGGATGGAGCCGACCGAGTGCAACACGCGCACCATGCAGGGCGATCTCAACGAGGCCGCCTCGCGCGTGCTCATCGACCACATCGATCCGATGGCCGCTCTCAAGGAAGCCGAGGGCAAGTTCGCCGACGCGCAGTAACCGGCCGCACGAAGCCGGCGCAGGAGACGCCGGACGGTGCACCGCCGTGGGGCACCGTCCGGCCCGCCCGGGAGGAGGACAGCAATGAACAAGCCGCAGGTCTTCGATGAGCCCGCCGAAGCGTTCGACGGCGAAGCCGGCACGCTCAGCGAGTTCGTCCAGCCGCTCGCCGTGGAAGACATCACCACCGAAGCGGTGACGCGGCGGCTGAGCTACCGCCTGCGCCGGCTGATCGGTCCGGGCCGGCGCTGGAGCCTGACGGAGGTCGCCGAAGCGACCGGCATCGATCCGCGCACGCTGCAGTCCTATGTGCACGGCGTCGCCTGTCCCAATCTCTCCAAATACTATCGGCTCGAGCATCTGCTGGGGCCTGAGCTCGGCGTCGAACTCGCCCGCATGCTGGGCTGGGAGCCGCGCTTCGCCACGGCGCAGGCGATCCCGGCGGACCTGCTGCTGCGCATGAAGCGGATGGTCGACGGCGCCGTCGAGGTGATCGACGAGGTGCTCGAACGGGATGACGGTCCCTCGCAGGTGCGCGTGCTGAGGCGGCCCGCCTGCCGGTGACGGCGCCCCCGCGCTGCGCGCTTTCTTGACCGCCTATCGATAAGACGTATGATGTCTTGGGGCGGCGATGGTGCGCCGGGGGAGGACCGCATGAGCGCATTGAGCGCGACGCAAGTCGAGCGCTTCCGGGAGCAGGGATATCTGGTCGTCGCGGGGCTGTTCGATCCCGCCCGCGATCTCGATCCGATCGTCGCCGAGTATGCGGGCGTGCTCGACCGGTTGGCCAACGCCTTGTTCGCGCGCGGCGAGATCGGCTCCACCTATGCGGCGCTCCCCTTCGGCGAACGCCTGATCCGCGTCTACGAGGACGGCGGCAAGGACTACACCCAGCATTTCGACTTCTGCCTGCCGATGAAGAACGTCGGCGCCGACACGCCGATCTGGCTCGGCCCGGCCGTCTTTGCCATCCTCGTCAACGACGGCCTGCTCGATGCGGTGGAATTGATCGTCGGCCCCGAGATCTTCTCCAACCCGGTCCAGCATGTGCGGCTGAAGACGCCCGATCATCGCACGCCGAAGAATCCCGAAACCGGCCGGCCACTGGTGCCCAATGCCAACTGGCACCAGGACAACGGCGTCGTCCTGCCCGAGGCGGACGAGACCCAGATGCTTACCGTGTGGTTTCCGCTGTCGGACGCCACGGTCGACAACGGCTGCCTCGAACTCGTCCCCGGCAGCCATCGTGACGGACTGCTGACCCATTGTCCGCGCGACGGCATCCTGCAGATCCCGACGACGCTGTTCGACGAAGCGGCCGCCGTGCCGGTGCCGATGAAGCGCGGCGACGCCCTGTTCATGCACAACCGCACCTGCCACCGCTCGATGATCAATCGCAGCCAGAACATCCGCTGGAGCATGGACCTGCGCTTCAACCCGATCGGCCAGCCGAGCGGTCGCGATGTCTTCCCGGGCTTCGTCGCGCGCAGCCGCGCCAATCCCGCCAGCGAACTGCGCGACCCGGCGGTGTGGGCCGAATCGTGGCGCGCGGCGCGGCGGGCGCTCGCCGAACGGCAGGACCCGACCTACAATCGCTGGACGGCCGACGCGGCGGCCTGCGCCTGAGCCTTGAAATCGCTGGCGAAAGTGCCGGTGCGGCCGAGGCTGCCGCGCGGGCCGGCGGCCCCAAGCCGCGGCCGCGCCAGGTCAGTCCATCAGCGCGCCACCGTTCACGTCGATCAACTCGCCGGTGATGTAGGCGGCGCCGGGCGAAGCGAGGAAGACCACGACCGGCGCGATGTCCTTGGGCGTCGCACGCCGGCCGAGGGGGATGCTCATCGAAACGGTTGCGCGGTCCATCGGCAGGTTGAAGTCGCGGGAGAACTCGGTCTCGACGACCGACCCGGGAGCGACGCCGTTGACGTTGATCGGGATCGACGCGTAGCGGCGCGCGGCCGACATGGTCAGGTTCCAGGCAGCCGCCTTGGAGGCGGTGTAGTGGGCATAGTTCATCGCCCCGGCCATCTTGGAGGTCTGCGAGCAGATGTTGATGATGCGCCCGCCCTGGCGCTGCTTCATGGCCGGCACCACCGCCTGCATGCCGAACAGGATGCCCTTGACGTTGACCGCCTGGATGCGGTCCCACTCGTCGCCGGTCATCTCCTCGAGCGGCGTCAGGCTGACGATGCCGGCATTGTTGACCAGCACCGCGATCGGGCCGACGCCGCTTTCGATCTCGGCGACGGTCCGCGCAACCGCATCGCGGTCGGTGACGTCGAGAGGAAAGAAGCGCGCCTCGGTCTCACCGGAAAGCGCCGCCGCGGTCGCCGCGCCCGCCGCTTCGTCGCGGTCGGCGACGACCACCCGCGCGCCCTCGGCGGCGAAGGCTTCGGCGATGCCGCGCCCGATGCCGCTGGCGCCGCCGGTGATCACGACGACCTTGCCCGCGAGACCCATGTCCATGTCGTTCCCCCTTTTTCTTGAGCGTGCCGCACCTGCCGGCAGGCTCCGCAGGGGCGTCCTCTCCGGGTCGGCATCGCCGGTTTGATGAAAGCCACGGACGGAGGAAAGGCGCCGCCGCGGGTTCAAATCATCCTACGTCTTATGTGCTGTTGCCTTCAAGCGGGACGGCGGCGATACTCGCGCCGAAACTACGGATCCGGCCGGCGGGGAAGGCATGGCGGCATCATCGGCAGGGCGGGTGCTGGTCACCGGCGCGTCGGGGCTTCTCGGGCGCCGGGTGGTCGCGGCGCTGGCCGAACGCGGCTATGCGATTCACGGCGTCGACCGGACGCTGCCCGCGCAATGGGACGGCGCCCACGACTTCAGCGAGGCGGCCCTCGAGGACTGGCCCGACCTCAAGAAGGCGGTCGCCGCCGTCGACGCCGTCGTCCATGTCGCGGCCATCACCGACCTCGAATTGGCACCCGAAGCGGCGGTGTTCGCCGGCAACGTCGCCGCGACCGCGGCCATCGTCTATGCCGCCGCCGAAGCGCGGGTGCGCCGGCTCGTCTATGCCTCCAGCCAGTCGGCACTCGGCTTCTCGCGGGCGCTGTCGATCATTCCGCCCGACTATCTGCCGGTCGACGAGGCGCACCGCTGCCACCTGACCGAGGGCTACGGCGCCTCCAAGCTCGCCGGCGAGCAGATCTGCAGCGTGGCGAGCTACCGTTTCGGCCTGCCGACGCTGAGCCTGCGGCTGCCCGTCATCTGGGCGCCGGAGGCCTTCGCCGCCCACGTCGGCAAGCGCACCGGCGACGACATCCAGGCGGCCAAGAGCCTGTGGTCCTATATCGACGTCCGCGATGCCGCCCGGGCGGTGGCGCTCGGGCTCACCGCCGAGCTGGCCGGCAGCACCGTGCTCAATGTGTCGGCGCGCTGGCCCTTCTGCAAATCCGACATCAACGGCCTGATCGCCGCGTCCTTCGGGCCGGTCGAACGGCGCTCGCGCGTCGCCGCCGATGCGCCGGCCTATGCGGTGCACAAGGCCGAGCGGGACCTCGGTTTCCGGGCTGCCTACCGGTGGACGGAGGCGGGCATCGCCGAGGAGCCCTGACGCGCATGCCCGCCGCATGCGTTCCGTATTGACATCATACATCATATGTATAATCACTAAAAGGAGCGGTCGAATGGAAGGGGAATTCCCAATGCTGGTCGTCAGAGCACCAGATGCGGGCCTGCGTGAATTCGTCGTCGAGCAGATCCTCGACGTCATCCGCTCGTCGGAACTGAAGCCCGGTTCGCGGCTGCCGCCGGAGCACGTTCTGGCCAGCTCGTTCGGGGTCAGCCGGACGGTGGTGCGCGAAGCGGTGAAGACGCTGCAGGCCAATGGCGTGATCAGCGTGGAGCAGGGACGCGGCACCTTCGTCGCGGAATTTCCGCTGGCCCAGTCGTTCAAGGTGCTGTCGGACATGAACCGGCACCGGCTGAGCGACCTCTACGACGTGCGCATGATCCTGGAAGGCGAGTTCGGCCTTCTACGCCGCGTCGGCGCGCACCAGCGCGCAGCTTGCCGACATGAAGCGCGCGCTGGACCTGGCCGAGCTGCACGTCAAGGACGAGAACTGGGCGGCAGCGCTCGACGACGACATCGCCTTCCACCGGACGGTGACGCGCGCCACCGGGCTGCCGCTGCTCCAGGAGATGCTCGAAGTCGCCGTTCCGCACTGGCTGCGCATGAACGCGAATTTCGCCGAGGAGATGGCCCGCACGAGCCGCTCTGCGAACCGGCAACGCCGAGCATTCCGCCGTGTACGAGGCGATCAAGGCCGGCGACGGCGTCGCCGCCCGTGGTGCCATGCAGAAGCACATTCGCGCGTCGCAGCAGCGGCGCATCCTGTACGAGCGGCGCGGCGGCGGCGCCGCCTAGGCGTCGTCGGCCGAGCCGACGAAAAGCGTGGAGGTGCCCCGACAGAACAGCCCGGGAATTGATTTAAGCCATCCTCGAACAGGTTTCGAGCAAAGCAAACAGGGGAGGGAAACCATGTCCAAAACTCGAGGGGCCCGCTGGGCCGCTTCCGTCTTCGCCGGTGTGCTGACGGCCGCCGCGGCCGGTCTGGCGCCGGCAATATCCCACGCCGAAGACGTCACGCTGTCGTTCTGGAACAACTGGGATGGCAATCGGGCGGCGCAACTGCGCTCCGTCCTCGACGAATTCGAGAAGGAAAATCCCGGCATCAAGGTCAACAACGTCACCCTCACCAACGTGACGACGACGCAGCGCATGCTCGCCGCAGTCGCCTCCGGCGACGTGCCCGATCTCTACATGACCTCGGCCAACGACATGTCGCAGTGGGCGAGCCTCGGTGCGTTCATTCCGCTGGATCAGTACATCAAGGACGACGCCATCGACCTCGACAAGGCCTTCTACAAATCGGGCATCGAGGGCTCGGTCTACGACGGCAAGCTGCTCCAGTTCCCGTTCAAGGCGACCTCGCCGCTGGCCATCTGGTACAACAAGGACATGTTCAAGGCGGCCGGGCTCGATCCGGAGTCTCCGCCGAAGACCTGGCAGGAACTCGAGGCGGCCGCCGAGAAGCTGACCAAGCGCAGCGGCGATACCGTCACCCAGCTCGGCATCAATCTGTGCACCGAGTGCGGCGGCGCCGAGAACATGTTCAACGAGTGGCTGTCGCGCAACAACGGCCAGCTGTTCTCCGCCGACGGCAGCGATATCGCCTTCGACAGCCCGGAAGGCGTCGCCACGCTCAAGTGGATGGTCGACTTCTCCAACCGGACCGCCGGCAGCTGGCAAGCCGCCAACAATGCCTTCGGCAACAACTACAAGGACCTGCGTCCGGCGTTCTATGCCGGCAAGCTGGCCATGGTCATCGACGGGCCGTACCTGCTCAACATCATGAAGGCGGATGCGCCCGACATGCTCGACAAGGTCGGCGTCTTCGTCGCCCCGGTGAACGGCGACAACCCCGACGCCAAGCAGGTGTTCAACGGCTACGGCGTCGGCGGCTACGCGATCCCCAAGGGTGCCAAGCATCCCGAGGCGTCGTTCAAGCTGCTCAAGTTCCTGGCCATGTCGGACAAGGGCGCCTGCGCCTTCTTCACCATGCAGAACCGGCCGGATTTGCCGATGCGCGGCTGCGAGGCGGGTCTGTCGGGACCGCTGGCCCCGGCACTGATCGCCAACAAGGACGTCACCGTCGCCCGGGTCACGCCGCCGAGCTATCCGCAGATCAAGAAGCGCATCCAGGAGATGCAGCAGAACGCTCTGCTCGGAAAGCAGTCGCCGGAAGAGGCCATCCAGGCGGCGGCCAGCGACGCCCGGGACATCCTGGCGCAGCAGTAGCCTGCCACCTGTCGACTTCGAAACCGGCAACGGGGCCCGAAAAGCCCCGTTGCCGGGGCGTCGATCCGAAGCGCGGCGGGCAGGGACGTGTCCGATCGGAACCAAGCCGGGGCTGCAATGTCACCACGAACGAGAGAAGCGCTCTGGGGCTACTTCTTCATCCTGCCGTGGATCGTCGGCTTCGTCGCCTTCTCGCTCGGGCCGATCGTCGCCACGATCTATCTCGCCTTCACCAAATACAACGTCATCCAGAAGCCGGCCTGGGTCGGACTGAAGAACTTCGTCAACCTGTTCAGCCATGATCGCCTCTATCTGCACAGCATCCTGACGACGGTCGCCTACACCGTCTACCGGGTGCCGGCGATCGTCGTCGTCGGGCTGCTGCTGGCGGTGCTGATCAACCGGCGCGGCGTCCTGGTGACGTTCTGCCGGCTGGCCTTCTACCTGCCGTCGATCATTCCGCTGGTCGCTGCGTCGGTTCTGTGGCTGTGGCTGCTGAGCCCGCTGCAGGGCTTCATCGGTCCGTTCTTTCTCGACAATTTCGGCATCGCGCTGCCCAACTGGCTGCACGACGAAACCTGGGCGCTGCCGGCCATCGTCGCGCTCAGCGTCTGGCAGATGGGCCAGACGATGATGATCTTCCTCGCCGGGCTGCAGGAGATCCCGTCGGACCTGCTCGAAGCGGCGGAGATCGACGGCGCCGGCCCGATCCGCCGCTTCTTCGCGATTTCCGTGCCGATGCTGACGCCGACGATCTACTTCAACATCGTCATCAACATCATCACGTCGTTCCAGGTGTTCGCAGCCGTCTTCATCATGACCAAGGGCGGGCCGGTCAACGCCACGCTGGTCTATGTCATGTATCTCTACCGGCGCGGCATCGAGTTCCTGCAGATGGGCTACGCCTCCACCATGGCGCTGATCCTGGTCGCCATCGTGCTGGCGCTGACCTTCGTCATCATGAAGACATCGGACCGGTGGGTGACCTATGACCGCTACTGATGTCGCCAGCGCACCGGAGATCGTGGCCGCCGCCGCCGTCGATCACCGCAGCGGGCGCAGCACGCCCACCCAGACCATCGTCATGCTTGCCCTGGCCGCCCTCTGGCTCATGCCGGTGGTGCTGATGATTTCGACCTCGCTGAAGACGCAGGCGCAGCTGTTCAGGCCGACCGAGCTGGTTCCCAATCCGCTGGCGCTGGGCAACTATCTGGCGGTCTTCACCGAGCGCTTTCCCTTTGGCCGCTATCTCGGCAACAGCATGATCGTGTCTTTCGGCACGGTCATCGGCGATGTCCTGTCGAGCGCATTCATCGCCTACGGGTTCGCCCGGCTGCGCTTCCCCGGCCGCCGCTTCCTGTTCATGGTCATGATCTCGACCATGATGTTTCCGTTCGCGGTCCGCATGATCCCGCTGTTCCTGCTGTTCAAGCACATCGGCTGGATCAACACCTACTACCCGCTGATCGTGCCGTCCTACTTCGGCACCTATGCGTTCTTCGTCTTCCTGCTGCACGAGTTCTTCAAGGGCATTCCCAATGCCCTGATCGAGGCGGCCCGCGTCGACGGCGCCAACGAGCTGAGGATCTGGTGGAGCATCGTGCTGCCGCTGTCGCGGCCGGCGCTGGCGGTGGTGGCGCTGCTGTCGTTCGAGCAGAGCTGGAACGAGTTCCTGCCGCCGCTGCTCTACCTCAACGACACCAGCAAATACACGCTGCCGCTCGGCATCTTCAACATGGTCGGCGCCGACGATGTCGCCAACAACTGGAACCTGGTGATGGCGGCGGCCATGGTCATGGTCCTGCCGGTCATCACCATCTTCGTCTTCACCCAGCAATTCTTCGCAAGAGGCATCACCCTGTCCGGGCTCAAGGGATAGCCGCCGGACCGTCGACGACGGCCGGCTCCCGGTCGGGGGTTTCCTGACAGCCGCCATCTGCACATCAAGAGGACCATGACATGCGGTTTGCACGTGAACTCGACACCAGCGCCACGCCCGACGTGCTTGTGTGCGGCGCCGGCTGTGCCGGCACGATCGCGGCGCTGGCGGCGGCGCGCCGCGGCGCCTCGGTGGTTCTGGTCGAGCGCTTCGGCTTTGCCGGCGGCTACATCACCGGCGTCATCGGCGCCTCGCTCGACGGCTGGGTCGATCTGCGCAGCGGCATCCCGGTGGTCGGCGGCATCGTCGCCGAATATGCCCGCGAGATCAGCGGGCTCGACGACGTCATGGCGCAGTCCTTCAGCCCCAGCAACGAGCTGCGCGAGATGCGCGAGACGCCCCACCGCAAGGGCATCCGCTTCAACATCGAAGGCTTCAAGCGCAGTTCCGACCGCAAGCTGCGCGAGGCCGGGGTCACCGTCCTCTACTACACCTCGGTCGTCGACGTGGTGCGCGAGGGCGACCGGGTGGTCGGCGTGATCGTCGCCAACAAGGCCGGCCTCAGCGTCATCCGGGCGGGCCAGATCGTCGATGCCACCGGCGACGCCGACGTCGCCGCATGGGCCGGCGCCCCCTTCGACCTCAACCAGACGCCGCAGCCGATGAGCCTGCATTTCCGCATCGGCAACGTCAAAGTCGGTCCCGACACGCGCGATCAGTGCGCCGCCGCGGTCAAGAAGGCGCAGGAGCGTGGCGAGATCGGCCTTTACGGCGGGCCATGGCTCGGCCGTCTCGAGGTCGAACTCGGAGGTCTACGTCAATGCCTGCCGGGCGCCGGGGAGCGGCCTCAACCCGACCGACCTGAGCAATGCCGAAATGCAGGGACGCGAAGACGCCTACACCATGTTCCGGGCCTTCAAGGCCGAGGTGGCGGGCTTCGCCGATTCCTATTTCGTCTCCACCGGACCGTTCGTCGGTGTCCGCGAGACGCGCCGCATCGTCGGCGACAGCTGCCTGACCATCGACGACATCACCGGCCAGGTGGCGCGGCCGGACGTGATCGGCCTCGGCGCCTGGTGGCTCGACCGGCACCCGCCTGGCGGCTCCGGCTACCACATCCACGAGATGGTGCGACCCTACGACATCGCCTACGGCACCATGCTGCCGCAGGGCATCGGCAACGTCTGGGTGGCCGGACGCTGCCACGCCGCCGACAGCGCGGCGCTGGCCTCCAGCCGCGTGACGGTCACGGCGATGGGCCTCGGCGAGGCGGCCGGCGCCGCCGCGGCGATGGCCCATGCCCGCGGGACCGATTCGCGCGGCCTCGATATCCGCGCCTTGCAGGACGACCTGCTCAAGTCGGGCAGCATCATTCTTGATCGCGCCGATGCAATCCGGGCGATTGGTGATGGTATGACTGACGTGCCGCAATCCGCGGTTCGCTAATCGCAAGGTTCAAGACATGAAATCGACATGGCGCTGGTTTGGTCCAGCCGATCCGGTTGATCTGGAGACCCCACGGCAAGCCGGGGCCACCGGCATCGTCACATCGCTGCATCAATTGCCCGACGGGGAGCTGTGGACGAAAGAGCTGGTCGCCGAGCGCAAGGCCCTGATCGCGGCGGCCGGCCTCGAATGGTCGGTGGTCGAAAGCGTCCCGGTGTCGAACGATATCAAGACGCGGGGGCCGCAGCACCGCCGGCATCTCGACAACTACAAGGATTCGCTGCGGGCGCTGGCGGCGAACGACATCCAGGTCGTCTGCTACAACTTCATTCCGCTGGTCGACTGGATGCGCACCGACATGCGCTATGCGCTGCGCAGCGGGCTGGCGCTGCGCTTCGACATGGTCGATTTCGTCGCCTGCGACGTGTTCATCCTCAAGCGGGCGAACGCCGCGCAGAACTACGAAGCCGCCGTCGTGGCGGCGGCCGAGGAGCGCTTCCGCGGTATGGATGCCGCACGGCGCGAGGCGCTCGAGGCGGTCGTGCTGGCGCCGCTGCCGGGCGGCACGGTCGCGTATGGCCGTGAAGAGTTCTTCCGTACCTACAACCAGTACGACGGCATGTCGGAGGACGACTACCGCGCTGCGCTGACCGATTTTCTCACGGAGGTGGTGCCGGTTGCCGAAGACCTCGGCATCCGCCTGTGCATCCATCCCGACGATCCGCCGATCGATCTGTTCGGTCTGCCGCGCATCGCCGGCACGGCGCCACAGCTCAGGCGCATCTTCAGCGACGTCCCCAGCCTCGCCAACGGGCTGACCTTCTGCGTCGGCTCGCTCGGCGTGCGGGCGGAGAACGATCTGGTCGAGATGCTGGCCGAGTTCGGGCCGCGGGTGCACTTCGCCCATCTGCGCAACGTGCGGCGCGAGGCGGGCGGCTCTTTCCACGAGGCCGAGCATCTCGGCGGCAGCTCCGACATGATCGCGATCCTGCGGGCGCTGCTCGCCGAAGAGCAGACGCGGCGGAGCCAGGACCGCATCGATGCGGAGATCCCGATGCGGCCGGATCACGGCCATCTCATGCTCGACGACATCGCCAAGACGGACACGCGACCGGGATATTCCGCCATCGGCCGTCTCAAGGGGCTGGCCGAGCTGCACGGCGCCATCGCGGCGCTCACCTGGGGGTAGCGTGGCCGCAAGCATCCTCAGCGTCGGCGCCCTGACCATGGACACGGTCTACACGATGGCGCGCCTGCCCGACGGGCCCGGCAAGTTCCTGCCGCTCGCGGCGCAGGAGGTGATCTCCGGCATGGCGTCGAACGCGGCCACGGCCATCGCCCGGCTGGGCGGCGCGGTGTCGCTGTGGGCGGCGGTCGGAGACGACGGCGTCGGCGGACGCCTGGTCGCGGCGATCGCCGCGGAGGGCGTCGACTGCAGCCAGGTCGAGCGCGTCGCCGGCGCCACCTCGGCCATCGCCACGGTGATGGTCGACGCAGCCGGCGAGCGCATGATCGTCGCCTTCTACGCCGAGGACCTGCTGGCCAATCCCCGGCTGCCGGCGGCGATCGGGCGCGGCGAATTCGCCGCGGTCCTGTCGGATGTGCGCTGGCCGCAGGCCGGCGAGATGGCCCTGCGCGCCGGGCGGGCGGCCGGAAGCCTCACCGTGCTCGATGCGGATGTTGCCGACCGCGACGTCGTCGAGCGTCTGGCGCCGCTGGCCAGCCATGTGGTCGCCTCGGCCGAGGGCGCCGCCGCGCTGCTCGGCCCGGCCGCGCCGCGCCAGCTGGTGCGAAGCCTGGCAGCGCGCTTCGCCGGCGAGGCGGTGGTCACCGCCGGCGCGGCGGGCTGCTACTGGTTCGACCGCGCTGCCGGCGCCGTCCGGGAGGTGCCCGCCCTTCCGGTGGCGGCGGTGGACACCACGGCTGCCGGCGACGTCTTTCACGGCGCCTTCGCGCTCGCTCTGGTCGAGGGGCGCGACATGATCGCGGCGCTCAGCTTCGCTGCCGCCGCCGCCGCCATCAAATGCACGCGCTTCGGTGGCCGCATCGGCGCGCCGTATCGCGCCGAACTCGACGCACTGCTCGCAGCTCACGCCGATGCGTGAGTCCGGGGACCCGATGGCCGGCAGGGTTGCCGGGCCGTACGGGCGCTGACGGCGCCCAGACGAGGAAGGACAATGGCAAGCGACTATCTGCGAGTGGCAATGCTCGGCGCCGGTGCCGTGGCGGCGAAATACGTCAAGCTCTACGCGGAATACCCGCGCAGCCGTCTGGTGGCGGTCTACGACGTTTCGAAAGCGGCGGCGGAAAGCGCCGCAGGCGTGACCGGCGCCCGCGTGGCGGATTCGGAAGAAGCGCTGCTGGCGGATGACATCGACGCCGTGGTCATCAACACGCCCAACTTCCTGCATGCCCGGCAGACGGCCGCCGCGCTCAAGGCCGGCAAGCACGTTCTCCTGCAGAAGCCGATGACCGTCACCGCCGCGGAGGCGGCGGAACTGGCCGAGGTCGCCGCACGATCCGGCCGGCGCCTCGGCATCTACATGAACAGCCTCGACAACGCGGTGTTCCGCGACGTCAAGGCGATGATCGCGGGCGGCACGCTCGGGCGCATCGGCGCGGTCAACGCCAAGCTCGCCAACGGCACCGCCTCGCGCTGGAAGGCGGACGGAAAGGAAGTGTGGCGCCAGTCGAAGGCGGCGGTCGGCGGCGGCAGCTTCGCCATGCTCGCCTACCACTACATCAACCTCTGTCAGTGGCTGCTCGGCCAGCCGATCGTCGCCGTACAGGCGACGGGCAAGAACCTGATGAGCCCGCACATCGAGGGCGACGACATCATGAGCGCGCTGGTCGCCTTCGGCGACGGGGCCCTGGGCGTGATCGAAATCGGCATGGTGCGTCAGCGGCGAGCAGTTCTCGATCCACGGATCGGAAGGATCGCTTGCCTATATCGACAACCTGCAGATCAGCATGAAATCGGCCAATCCCTTCGCGGGCGAAGCGGTCAGCTATACGACCCCAGGCAAGCGGGCGTTCATCGACGGGCGGACGGCGCCGGCCATGGACGACTGGAACAATCCCTACAACCAGCACCGGCAATTCATCGACGCCATCCTCAACGGCACGCCGATGCCGGTGTCGCCGGAGCAGGGCGTGCAGGACATGCGCGTGCTCGAGGCTGCGTACCGCGCCGCGGCGTCCGGCCGGGTCGAGACGGTCTAGGGAGGCGGCGATGGCGGACCAGCCAAGGACGGTGCTGATCACCGGTGGCAGCCAGGGCATCGGCTTCGCCACCGCGGTCGCGCTCAGCGATCACCGGCTGGCGCTGGCCGGCCGCTCGGCAAAGCACCTGGCGGCTGCGGGCGAGGCCCTCAAGGCGCGCGGCGTGCCCGACGACCGGCTCCTGCTCATCGCGATGGAGGTCGGCAACGAACCCTCGATGCGCAGCGGGATCGCGCGGCTGCGCGAACGATGGGGCGACGTCGACGTGCTGGTCAACAACGCCGGCGGCAATGTTCCGCCGGGCGCGTTCGACGAGCACAACCTCGCGGGGCTGCGGCAGACGATGGAGGTCAACCTGTTCGGTTCGGCCTTCCTGTGCCTGGAACTGCTGCCCGCCATGCGCCAGCGCGGATGGGGCCGCGTGGTCAATGTCGCATCGACCGCCGGGCTCGGTGCACCGCGCCGCCTGCTGCCCTATTCGGTGTCGAAGGCGGCCCTGATCGCGTTCACCAGGAGCCTCGCCGTCGAGGTGGCGGAGCAGGGCGTCTGCGTCAACGCCGTGGCCCCCGGCCCGGTCGTCACCGACAACTACCGCGCCGCCAAGGGCGCGGCGGCGATCGCCACGCGGGCGCAGCCGATCCCCTCCGGACGGCTGGCCGATCCGCAGGAGATCGCCGCGGTCATTGCCTTCCTCGCTTCGCCGGGCGCCAGCCACGTCACCGGCCAGATCATTGCCATCGACGGCGGCGAGCACGCCGCCGGGCTCTATTCGTCGATGTGGTCGCAGGCACGCAGCGCAACGCACCTGCCATGACCGCAACCATCCGTTCGAATGCGTTGACCGTCACGGTCGCGGCGCGCGGCGCCGAACTGGTATCGGTCAGGGACCACCAAGGCCACCAGTGGATTTGGCCCGCCGGTCCGCTCTGGCGGCAGAGCGCTCCCTTGCTCTTTCCGGTCATCGGCGCCAGCGCCGGCGGCGCGCTCCGGTGGGGCGGCAAGGCCTATCCCGTCCCCATCCACGGCTTCGCCGCGCAAGCGGAATTCGAAGGACTTGCCACGGGCGAAGCGGAGTGCGCCTTCCGGCTGACCGCCTCGGCGGCGACGCGGGCGGTGTTTCCCTTCGATTTCGTCCTGAGCGTGGCTTTCGCCGTTGCCGGGAGACGGCTCACCCAGACGGTCAGCGTCTCCAATCCGTCCGCCGACGCGCTTCCCGTCCAGATCGGACTTCATCCGGGCTTCGTCCTGCCCGCCGGCGACGCGCTGCCGGTGGCGGTGCTGGAGACCGACGAGGCGCCCGAGGTCGATCGTCTGCGCGCCGGCTACCGGTGCGAACGGGTGCCCAACCCGGCCGTGGGCGGCGCGATCGATGTGTCGCCGGCGGTGTTCGCCGATGGCGGCATTCTCTTTCGCGACGTGACGAGCCGCAGCGTCTGGTATGGCCGTCGCGGCGCTCCCGGGGTCGCGGTTTCGTTCGGCGGCTTCCCGGACCTTGCCCTGTGGACCAAGCCGCCGTGTCCGTATCTCTGCATCGAACCCTGGCAGGGTCTGCCGGACCGGGAAGATTTCACCGGCGCGCTCACCGACAAGGGCCATATCGCGATCATCGCTTCCGGCGAGACGCTTGCGCGCCGCTGCACGATGGACTTCGGCGTGCCGCAACCATCATGAACGGGGACCGCTCGCGGGTGGTCGGAGGGAAGACACCATGAGCCATGAAGCGGCGGGCGCGGCCCTCGATATCCTGGTCGTGGGCGGCGGCGGTTTCGTCAGTGGCACGGTGTGCCGCACGGCGCTGGCCGCCGGCCACCGGGTCTGGGCGGTGACGCGGTCGTCGCGCAACGTGCCTGAGGGGGCTGTCGCCCTGACCGCCGACCGCAGGGACAAGGCCGTCTTCGCTGCCGTGGTCGCCGGCTGCGGCCGGCGCTGGGACCTGATCATCGACTGCATCGGCTACCAGCCCGCCGACGCCGAACAGGACGTGGCGCTGGTCCCGCGCTACGCCGACCACCTCGTCTTCATCTCGACCGACGCGGTCTTCGATTATCGCACCTCCGACTACATGAAGGACGAAACCTTCGGCCGCTTCGTCAGCGAGGGCTACGGCGGCGGCAAGCGCGCCTGCGAACAGGTGTTCGAGGCCTCGCCGCCCGAGGCGAGCTGGACGATCCTGCGGCCCTCCCACGTCTATGGTCCGGGGTCGGAGTTCGGCTGCTCGCCCCTGCATCTGCGCGACACCGAGCTGATCGAGCGCATGCGGCGCGGCGAGGAGCTGGCGCTGATCGCCAACGGTTTTCTCCTGCAGCAGCCGGTGCTCGCCCGCGATCTCGCGCGGATGGCGCTGAGCGCCCATGGCGTTGCCGCCGCGCGTCGCCAGATCTTCATGGCGGTGGGGCCGGATATCGTCGAGTCGCGCCGCTACTATGAGCTCCTCGGCGAGCGTCTCGGCAAGCCGGCGCGCATCCGCGAAGCCTCGGTCGAAGCCTTCGCGGCCTCCGACAGCCGCTACTATTTCACGCTCTGTCACCGGGTCTATGCGATGGCCAAGGCGCAGGCGGCGCAGCTCGACGTTCCCGCCACGCCGATCGGCCAGGCGCTCGACGAACATCTCGCCTGGGCGCTTGCCGGCAGACCGCCGCTCTGAGCGACAGCGGAGGGACGCATGGACACCTCGGAGATGGAGGCGCGACTCGGCGCCGCGCGGGTCATCCCGGTGGTGAGCGTTCGCTCTGAGGAGCAGGGCCGCGAGACGGTCGACCGGCTGGTCGCGGCCGGCGCCGGCGTGATCGAGATCGTCTTGCGGTCTCGGCTTGCCCTGCAGGTGCTGGCGGAGGCACGGGCGCGCCACCCCAGGGTCGGGCTCGCTGCCGGCACGGTCCTCGATGCCGCCCTCTACGACGCGGCGGTCGCGGCCGGCGCGGATTTCGCGATCAGTCCGGGGCTGGAGGCCGGCCTCGCCGACCATGCCCGCAGGGGACGCATGCCGCTGATCCCCGGCGCGCTGACGCCGTCCGAGGTGATGACGGCGAACCGCCTCGGATACGTCCTGCTGAAGTACTATCCGGCCGAGCCGACGAACGGCTCCATTGTCCTTGCCGACTACGCCAATGTCTTCCCGCAGACGCGCTTCATGCCGACCGGGAAGATCTCCGCCGACGTGTTGCCGGCCTACGCCGGGCTGCCCAACGTCCTCTGTGTCGGCGGAAGCTGGCTGTTTGCCGATGGCGCGCGCCTGCGCAGCGTCGACGACGTGGCGGCACTGCTGGCCTCCGGTCGCGCGGCCTTCGCACGCCGCCCGTGACGCCGATGATCCGGCGGTCGGCGGGATCGCGGCACCGGGCGCGCGTTTGCCAAGCGACGCCAAATGGATCAGAAACCTCGGCAGGCTCGTCCCTCCGACAGCGGGCGCAACGGGACCAGGGCATCCGGCGGGCGGCCGGTTCGAGCGAGGATCATTTACGATGGCCACCGATAGCAACGAGATCAACCTGGCCACCCTCGTCTCCAAGCTCTACTACTACGAAGGCAGGACCCAGGACGAAATCTCGCACTCGCTCAAGCTGTCGCGGACCAAGATCGGCCGGCTGCTCAAGCGGGCGCGCGAGCTGGGCCTGGTCACCATCCGCATCAACCTCAACCCGGCGGAATTCTCGGCGCTCGAACAGGAACTGAAGGCGCGCTTCGGCATCGAGCGGGCGCTGATCGCGGTCGACCACGACGACGAGATCCAGCAGCGCAGCGCGGTCGCCCAGCGCGTCGCCGACTACCTGACCGAGACGCTGACCGACCAGACGACGGTGGCGATCGGCATGGGCCGCAACCTCGGTGCCGTCACCGGCCACCTCGGTGCGCCGTCGCAGCGTCCCTGCACCTTCGTCAGTTCGATCGGGGGATCGCTGAAAGCCGGCGAGGGGCTCAACTCCGATCACATCGCGCGCCGCTTCGCCGCCGCCTTCGGCGGGCTCAGCGAGACGCTCTATGCGCCGGCGCATGTGCCGGACCCGGGCCTGCGCAAGCTTCTGCTTGCCGATCCGACGGTCCAGCAGACCCTCAACCGGGCGCGGCGCGCCGACGTCGCCCTGATCGGCATCGGCGACCTGACCGAGTCGAGCTACCTGGTGCGCATGGGCTGGTACACGCCGCTGGAGATCGCCGACGCGCGCCTGCACGGCACCGTCGTCGACGTCTCCGGCTACCTGTTCCTCGACATCAACGGCCAGCCTTCGGCACCCGAGCTGGAGGACCGCGTCATCGGCCTGTCGCTCGACGACCTGCGCTGGATCCCCAACGTCGTGGCGGTCGCCAGCGAGCGCAACAAGACGTTGCCGCTGCTCGGCGCCCTGCGCTCGGGCATCATCGGCACGCTGGCGACCAGCGTCGGCAACGTCCGCCTGATCATCGAGCTCGACGAGCAGATCAAGGCGGAAGGGCTCGACATCGGCCCGGCCTGAGCGGCGCGCGCTGTCCCCGCCTGGCCGTTACATATGCGCGCACCACGCGCATATGTATGCGCGTGGTTTGGCCGCTCCTCCCCAATTTCCCGTCATTTCGCCTGTTTGTTAGGCAGAATCCGCCCTTGACCCGGTGACCATCGGCGCGCAGAAATGCGTTGGATGCGCGTATGTCTGGAACAAAGACGCGGCTGAGAAGGCGTCTGGACGGCGATGCGCGGCAGGGAGGAACGATGAAGAAAGTCATGAATGATCCCGCCGACTACGTCGACGAGATGCTCGATGGTCTGTGTGCGGCACATCCTTCGTATTTTGCCCAGCCCGAAAAACGGGTGATCACGCGCGCCGGCGGCGCCGTCCCCGGCAAGGTCGGCATCGTCACCGGCGGCGGCTCCGGCCATCTGCCGGTGTTCACCGGCTACATCGGTCCGGGCCTGCTCGACGCCTGCGCCATCGGCAACGTCTTCGCCTCGCCGTCGGCCGAGCAGATGGCGGGCGCCATGCGCCTGGCCAATGGCGGCGCCGGCGTGCTGCGCCTCTACGGCAACTATGGCGGCGACGTCATGAACTTCGACATGGCCGGCGAGATGCTCGAGATGGAGGACATCCGCTCGACCACCGTGCTGCTCGCCGACGACGTGGCGTCGGCGCCGCCGGAAGAGGCCGCCAAGCGCCGCGGCGTCGCCGGCATGGTCTTCGCCTTCAAGGCGGCCGGGGCGCGCGCCGAAGAGCGCGGCGACCTCGACGCGGTGACCGCCGCAGCCCAGAAGACCGCCGACGCCTGCCGCTCGATCGGCTTCGCGCTGACGCCGTGCATCGTGCCCCAGGCCGGCAAGCCGACCTTCACGATCGGCGAGGACGAGATGGAAATGGGCATGGGCATCCACGGCGAGCCGGGGATCTGGCGCGACACGCTGAAGCCCGCCGACGCGGTCACCGACGAGATGCTCGACCGCATTCTGGCGGACACCGGCATCGGCCGCGGCGAACGCATTGCCGTGCTGGTCAACTCGCTCGGCGCAACGCCTCTGGAAGAGCTCTACATCGTCTACCGGCGGCTCAACGCACGGCTGGCCGACGCCGGCATCACCATCGTCGATCCGCTGGTCGGGCGCTACGCCACGTCGATGGAAATGGCGGGCGCTACGCTCACCATCTGCCGCCTCGACAGCGAGATCGAGCGGCTGCTGGCAGCGCCGTGCGACTGCCCGTACTGGAAGAAGTGAGGCAGTCGGGACCCCCGCAACAGACAAAGGAACGGACGGGTCGTCATGATCACGTCGAAGGATCTTCATCAGGCACTTGTGCGGGTCGCCGCCGCCATGAACGCGTCGGCGGAAGACCTCAATGCGGCGGATGCCGCGCTCGGCGACGGCGATCTCGGCATCACCGTGTCGCATGGCTTCAGCGAAGCGGCGAAGGCGGAGCTGCCCGACGATCTCGGGCTCGCCTTCATGGAATGCGCCAAGGCCATCCAGCGCGTGTCCTCCTCGTCCTACGGCACGCTGCTGGCGACGGCGGCGATGTCGGCGGCCAAGACGCTGAAAGGGCGCACCGAGGTCGATATCTCCGAGACCCCCGGCCTGGTCGAAAGCGCCGTCGCCGCGATGATGGCGCGCGGCAAGGGATCGCTCGGCGACAAGACGGTGCTCGACGTTCTGCACGCGATTGCCGAGGCGATGCGCGGCGCCCCCGACGGGGTCGCCTACCAGCGCAGCCTCGAGGCGGCGCGCTCGACCCTCGAAGGGTTCAAGGACAAACCCAACAGGCTCGGCCGTGCCCGCATGTTCGGCGAGGCCAGCATCGGCCGCTACGATCCCGGCCAGCTGGCGCTGGTGCGCATGGTCGAGGCGCTGGGGGCGTGAGCCGGCCAGGCCGGCGGAAGCAGTTCAGGAGGTTGTCGTGAGCGATATCGGATTTCTGGGTCTGGGCATCATGGGGCGCGGCATGGTCCGCAACCTTTTGAAGGCCGGACATGCGGTGACGGCATGGAACCGGACCAAGCGCGATCTGCCGGGCGACCTGGCGAAGGCCAAGGTGGTCGCGACGATCCGCGAAGCGGTTGCGGGAAAGAAGCTGGTCATCGCTTCGCTGACCGGGCCGGATGCGCAGCGTGACGTGCTGAGGGGCCCCGAGGGGCTGTTCGCCGTCGCCGAAAAGGGCGCGACGATCGTCGACACCACGACGACCGATCCGCTGCTGGCGCTGGAGCTGTCCAAGGAGGCCGGCACGCACGGCCTCAGCTACATCGATGCGCCGGTCTTCGGCTCGCGCAACGAGGCCTGGGAAGGGCGCCTCGATTTCGTCTGCGGTGGCGATCGCAAGGCCTTCGACGCGGTCAGGCCGGTCATCGAGACGATGGCGGCGACGGTCCATTACATCGGCTCGGCCGGCAAGGGCGCCGCGGCGAAGCTGGTCGGCAACCTGCTGGTCTCGGCGCAGATGGTATCGCTCGGCGAGGCGTTGTCGCTCGCCCAGAAGGCGGGCATCGATACCGACGCGCTGACCGGCTATCTCGACGTCACCGACTTCTCGTCGGGCCTCATCCGCGGCGTCAGCCGGGCATCGCTCAAGGGCGATTTCGACCCGCACTTCTATCTCAAGCACATGCTCAAGGACGCCCGCCTGATCGGCGACTATGCGCGCAGCCTGGGCGTCGCGGTGCCGTCGACCAGCGTCACGGCCGAGCTCTATCAGGCCGCCGTCAACAAGGGCCTCGGCGAGCTGAACGCATCCGCCCTGCACAAGCTGCAATTCGAACATTCCGGCGTGAAGGCGAAATAGCGTCACGCCGGAAGGCGACGCATTCCTTCGCAGATAAGCCGTGCACGGCAAGGCGAAGGTAGACCCGGGGAAGCCCGAAGGAGGAAGACCAATGACAAGGAAGCACAAATATCTGGCGAGTGTCGCCGCGGCCGCACTGCTGATCACCGGAATCGCCGGCGCCTATGCGGCGGACAAGAAGTACAACATCATCACCGTCGTGAAGATCAGCGGCATCCAGTGGTTCAACCGCATGGAAGAGGGCATCAAGAAGTTCGCCGCCGACACCGGCAACAATGCCTATCAGCTCGGACCGGCGAAGGCCGACGCCCAGCTGCAGGTGCAGATCCTCGAAGACGCCATCGCCCAGAAGGTCGACGCCATCACCGTCGTGCCGTTCTCGGTCGAGGCGGTCGAGCCGGTGCTCAAGAAGGCGATGGACGCCGGCATCAAGGTCGTGTCGCACGAAGCCTCGACCATCAAAACGCCGACTGGGACATCGAGGCCTTCAAGAACGCCGCCTATGGCGAGCACTTCATGAAGAAGCTCGGCGAATGCATGGGCGGCAAGGGCGAATACGCCGTGTTCGTCGGCTCGCTCACCTCCAAGTCGCATAACGAATGGGTGGACGCGGCCATCGCCTATCAGAAGGCCAACTTCCCCGACATGAAGATGGTCGGCTCGAAGAACGAGACGGCGGACGACCAGCAGCAGGCCTATGCCAAGACGCAGGAACTGCTGCGCGCCTTCCCGAACGTGCGCGGCTTCGAAGGCAGCGCCTCGACCGACGTGGCCGGCATTGGCCTGGCGCTCGAGGAACGCGGCATGGCCGCCGATACCTGCGTGGTCGGCACCAGCCTGCCCTCCATCTCGGCGCAGTACCTGGATACCGGCGCGGTCGACATGATCTCGTTCTGGGATCCGTCGCTGGCGGGCTATGCGATGGACAAGATCGCGGTCATGTTGCTCAACGGCGAGAAGGTGACCGATGGCATGGATCTCGGCATTCCGGGCTACGACAAGGTCGAGCTGGACGGTAAGGTGATCTACGGCCAAGCGTGGGTCGACGTCACCAAGGACAACGCCAAGGACTATCCGTTCTAGTCGTCGTCAGATGCAATCGCCCTCCGGCAGGTTCGCCTGCCGGAGGTGCCCTTTCCGGGGTCCCGTCCGCCAATGCCTTCCACGTCGCTTGTTCGGCTCGACAGCATTTCCAAGTCGTATGCCGGCATCCAGGCATTGAGCGACGTCAGCTTCGCCATCGAGGCGGGCGAAGTCGTCTGCATGGCGGGCGAGAACGGCAGCGGCAAGTCGACCCTCATCAAGATCCTCGCCGGCGTCGAACCGCCGACGGCCGGCAAGATCGTCATCGACGGCAAGCCGACCGAGCTCGACCCGCGCACCTCGGTGGCGCGCGGCATCCAGGTCATCTTCCAGGACTTCGCGCTCTTCCCCAATCTGTCGGTTGCCGAGAACATCGCCTTCAGCGCCGAAATCGGTTTGCACAGGACGCTGGTCGACCGGCGCCGCATGCGCGCCCTGGCCCAATCCGTCCTCAAGCGCATCGAGGTCGACATTCCGCTCAATGCGCGCGTCGAATCGCTGCCGGTCGCCGACAAGCAGCTCGTCGCCATCGCGCGGGCGCTGGCGCTGGACGCCCGTCTGGTGATCATGGACGAGCCGACGACGGCGCTGACCCAGCGCGAGGTCCATTCGCTGCTCGCCACCATCCGGCGGCTGAAGTCGGAAGGCGTGGCGGTGCTCTTCGTCAGCCACAAGCTCGCCGAGATCTTCGAGGTCTGCGACACGATCGTGGTGCTGCGCAACGGCGCGGTGGTGACCTCCGGACCGACGGCCGAGTTCGATCTCGATTCGCTCGCCTTCCACATGACCGGCCGCCACTTCCTCGATTCGGTGGCGGTGCCCTACGACAGCGGCGTCGATCCGGTTCTGGAGGTGCGCGGCCTCGGCTGGGAAGACCAGCTCCACGACATCAGCTTCACGCTCAAGCCGGGAGAGGTGCTGGGCGTCGCCGGCCGCCTCGGCTCCGGGCGCACGCAACTGGCCAAGGCCCTGTTCGGGCTGCTGCCGCCGGACCGCGGCGAGATCCGGCTGGACGGCAAGCTCCTGTCCCTGCGCAGCCCGCTCGACGCCATCCATGCCGGCATCGGCTACGTGCCGGAGGATCGCCTGACCGAGGGCCTGTTCCTCACCCAGTCGGTCGCCCGCAACATCTCCGTCGGCCGGGTCGGCGCCTTTGCCGGGCTGCTCGGCTGGCTCGACCGGTCGGGGCTCGGCGCCGAGGCGCGCCAATGGCTGCAGCGTCTGAACGTGGTGGCGCCCAACGTCGCGGCGCCGGTGCGCTGGCTCTCCGGCGGCAACCAGCAGCGCGTCGTGCTCGCCCGCTGGCTCGCCAAGAAGCCGCGCATCCTCATCCTCAACGGTCCCACCGTCGGCATCGACATCGGCTCCAAGGTCGATATCCACCAGATCATCGCCGGCCTTTCGGCCGAGAAGCTGGGGACCATCGTGATCTCCGACGATCTGCCGGAACTGATCGCCTGCTGCCATCGCATCCTGGTCATGAAGGGCGGGCGCATCGTCAACGCGTTCGCCACCGAGGAGACCAGCGAGCGGGCGCTGGCCGACGAGTTGGCGGCGTGAAGGCAGGTGGCGGCATGAGGATCGACTGGAAACGCAACGAGACGCTGGTCTTCCTGGTGGTGATCGCCTTCTGCGCGCTGACCACCGCCGTCGACCCCGCCTTCTTCTCGGTGCCGACCCTGTTCGATCTCTTGCGCAACTCGATCGTGCTCGGCATCTTCGCCATCGGCGTCCTGCTCGTGCTGGTCTCCGGCGGGATCGACGTCAGCTTCACCGCGATCGCCGCCTTCTCGCATGTATTCGACGACGCTGATGCTGGTGAAGTCCGGCATCGACGTGCCGTGGTACGCCGCCTTCGTGGTGTCGATCGTCATCGGCACCGGCCTCGGCCTGATCAACGCGATCTTCATCGCCGGCTTCCGCCTGCCGACGCTGATCGTGACGCTCGGCACGCTGTCGGTGTTCCGCGGCTTCCTGCTGACCTTCGTCGGCAGCCAGCTGATCTCCAACGTGCCGCCCGACATGCGCAACTTCTCGCGCATGTTCATGATCCGCGGCACCAACAGCGAGGGCTATTTCTACTCGCTGCCGTGGGCCTTCGTGGCGCTGGTGCTGGTCGTCGTCGGCACCTGGTTCCTGCTCCACAGGACCCTGCTCGGCCGCCAGATCTACGCCATCGGCGGATCGACCGAGAGCGCCCGGCGCATCGGCATCAACGTGCGCGGCGTGCAGATCTTCGTCTACGCCTATGTCGGCGCGCTGTCGGGTCTGGCGGGCATCGTCCACGCCTCGCTGGCGCGGGTCGCCAATCCGTTCGATCTCGTCGGGCTGGAACTGTCGGTGATCGCTGCCGTCGTGCTCGGCGGGGCGCGGCTCACCGGCGGCTACGGCACCATCACCGGCACGCTGCTCGGCTTGGCGCTGATCGTGCTGGTGTCGAACAGCCTGATCCTGCTCGGCATTCCGTCGACCTGGCAGAGCGTGGTGATCGGCGCACTGATCCTGCTCGGCACCGGCCTGCCGGCCTTCCAGGCCAAGCGCGCCGCCCTGAGAGCCGCCTAGGAAACCCGCGATGGCCGTCTCCCCCATGCCCATGCCAGTCGAGCGCTCCGGCGGCCCCGCGGCCCTGCTGACCTCCGAGATCGGCCGGCTGACGGTGCTGACGGTGGGCATCTTCGTGGTCATGTCGGCGCTCGATCCGACGCGCTTCCTGACGTTCGCCAACTTCAGCTCGATGGCGTTCCAGTTTCCCGAGTTCGCCATCCTGTCGCTGGCCATGATGCTGGCCATGATGACCGGCGGCATCGACCTCTCGGTGGTCGGGCTCGCCAACCTGTCGGCGGTGGTGGCGGCCCTCATCCTCAAGCATTTCGCCGGCGACAGCGCGACCGGGGCGCTCGCCGGCGGGACGATCGCGGCGGCCATGGCGGCGGCGCTCATCGTCGGCGCGCTCGGCGGCCTCGCCAACGGCATCGCCATCGGCTTCTTCGGCCTGCCGGCGATCCTGGCGACGCTCGGCTCCGGCCTCGTCTTCACCGGCCTTGCCGTCGCCACGACCGGAGGCAGCGCCGTGCTCGGCTTTCCGGCCGCCTTCGCCTTTCTCGGCAACGGCGACGTCTTCGGCATCCCGGTGCCGCTGATCGTCTTCGTCCTCCTCGCGCTGATCGTCTGGCTGGTGCTCGAGCGCACGGCACTCGGCCTCAAGATCCAGATGCTCGGCACCAACGCGCTGGCGGCGCGCTTCATCGGCATCGACGATTTCGGCGTGACGGTGAAGACCTATGTCGTCTCCGGCGTGTTCGCGTCCTCCGCCGGACTGGTCATCATGAGCCGCGCCAATTCGGCCAAGGCCGACTACGGCTCAAGCTACCTGCTGCTGTCGATCCTGATCTGCGTGCTCGGCGGCATCAACCCGTACGGCGGCTTCGGCCGTGTCGTCGGGCTGGTGCTGGCGGTGCTGTCGCTGCAGTTCCTGTCGAGCGGCCTCAACATGCTGCAGGTCTCCAACTTCGCCAAGGACCTGATCTGGGGCGGCCTGCTGCTGGTCGTCATGGTGGCCAACGCGGTCCAGGTGCGCCGGCGGATCTGACGGCGGCGGCCGCTGCCGGTCGGACGGCCGCGGTCGCTGCAGTGCAGCAAGTCCTGCGAAACGGCGCGCCTGGCGCGTCAGACCGGCCGGCGACGCCTTGCCGGCGACCGCCTCCCGTGCGGGTTTGCCGCGCCCATTTGTGAAATCATCTGAAACTCCGGCGATCTTCGCTACAGTAGGCTCCGGTGCCTGGGAACGCGGAGCCTGGACGTGGCGTGCTTGAGACGACGGAAATGCATAACTCTGGTTCATTTCGGGCCCTGACCGCCGAGACGCTGCCGTCGCGGCTCGGCGCGGTCGCGGTGATGCGCGAGCGCGTCGGCGCCGACGTCGCGGGCTGGGACGTGCGCGAGGTCGGCGACGGCAACCTGAACCTCGTCTTCATCGTCAAGGGGGCCAGCGGCTCGGTCGTCGTCAAGCAGGCGCTGCCCTATTTCCGCCTGGTCGGCGAGAGCTGGCCGCTGTCGCTCAGGCGCACGTTCTTCGAATATCAGGCTCTGCGCCGGCAGGAGGAGCGCGCGCCCGGCATGGTGCCGGCCGTGTTCCATTTCGACGAGCAGCAGGCGTTCATCGTCATGGAGCACCTGGAGGGCTACGTCACCCTGCGCAAGGCGCTGATCCAGGGGCAGCAGCTGCCCCAGCGGATCGCCGAGGACCTCGGCGTGTTCATGGCGCGCACGCTCTTCCGCGGATCCGACCTGCACATCGACGCGCGCCAGCGCAAGGCGCGACCTGGCGCTCTTCGCCGGCAATGCCGATCTCTGCAACATCACGGAAAACCTGGTCTTCTCGGATCCCTACACCGCCGCCCCGAACAACCGGCACACCGCGCCGCAGCTCGACCGCCTGGCGGCGACGCTGCGCGCCGATACCGAGGTGCGGCTGGAGGCGCAGAAGCTGAAGCAGGTGTTCGCCACCAAGGCCGAGACGCTGATCCACGGCGACCTGCACACCGGCTCCATCATGGTTGCCGGCGACAGCAGCAAGGTCATCGATCCGGAGTTCGCCTTCTGCGGGCCGGCGGCTTTCGACGTCGGCGTGCTGATCGGCGATTTCTGGATGTCGTTCTTCTCGCAGCGCGGCCACGAGCAGGGCGGCAGCCGCGACGCCATGCGCCGCCACCTGCTCAAGGTGGTCTCCAAGGTGTGGTCGTGCTTCCGCGAGGAGTTCTCGCGCCTGTGGCAGGACGAGCGCACCGGCATGCTCTTCGAGCGCCGGCTGTTCGAGGATCGCGGCGATGCCCGCGGCGCCGAGCAGGCGCTGCACCAGGTGCTGCACGCGATGTGGGAGGAGATGCTCGGGTTCGCCGGGGTCGGCATCCACCGGCGCATCCTCGGCCTCGCCCACAACGCCGATTTCGAGCTGATCGAGGACCGCGATCTGAGGGCGAAATGCGAGGCGCGGGCGCTCTATTTCGGCCGCCATCTCCTTCTCGACCGGGGCAGCATCCAGTCGATCGACGAGGCCAATACGCTGGCCGATTCGCTCGACCGCAACTAACCGAGCGCCGTCTGCATCGCGAGCGCGCCGTCGCCGTCGATGATCAGGCCGGAGATGAACCCCGCCTTGAGGATGGCTTCGGTCGCCTGCACCTTGTTGGCGCCGGCGGAGAGCAGCACGATCTCGCTGTTCTTGAGCGTCGGGAGGTCGATCGCCAGCGTGCGCCGGCAGATCGACGAATCGATGTAGCGGCCGTTGCGATCGAAGAACAGGCCAAGCGTGTCGCCGACGGCGCCGAGGCGCCGCAGCCGTGTCATGTCGCCGGCGGAAAGATAACCGTGGCGCGACAGGAACGAGTTCGGCATCGACCTCGCCGACGCTGATGAAGCACGCCTTGGCCTTCATCGCGGTGCGGATGACGTCCTGCACGACGCGCTGCTGGATGAAGACTTCGCGGTCTTCCTCGCTGTCGGCGATGAAGGGCACCGGCAGGTATTTCGCCTGTCCGCCGGTCTTCGAGGCGAGCTTCTGGACGACGTCGAAGGGATTGGCGGAGGCCGAGCGGGTGAGCGAGCCGAGCAGCGAGACGAACAGGGTGGCAGGCGCGTTGAGCGGCAGGAAGGCGTCGGCGAGCGCGCTGATCGTGCGCCCCCAGGCAAGACCGATCACGGTCTCTGCCGCCTGGTCCTGGGCGAGCAGGCCGCGCAGCGTGCGCGCCGCGACCATGCCGACGCTGCGCCGGGCGAGGCTGCCGCGCTCCTCGGCGGCGTCACCGCCGGGGCGGACGTCGGCCGCCAGCGCCGGCGTCACGTAGCAGAAGCGCAGGCCGAAGCGCTGGCGCAGCGATTCCTCGAGGTCGCACATCGCCGACAGACGGTGGTCGATGGCGATGGTCACCAGCCCGTTGGCGCGTGCGTCGGCGATCAGGCGGGCGACCTTGACGCGGGACACGCCGAGGATGGCGGCGATCTCGTTCTGGGTGCGCTCAGCCACGTAGGACAGCCATGCCGCCCGCACCATCAGGTCCTGTTCGGATGGATCGTGGTCGCTCATCGGCGTCCTCCGTGCGGCAGTCTGTAGCATTTGTGCATGAGACGATCAAAAGCACAAATTCGTTGACTTTTTGTGCGTGAGGTGAACAAATATCAAGGCGCTGCGGCGCGGTTGCGATCGCGGCCGGCGCGCTCGCCGTCGGACGGGGCGACCATCGCTGCGTTCAGGCCGGATTCGTCCGCGCCTGTCGACCAAGAAGACGGAAACGAAAAGATGACGGCGACACCTGAGGAGAGCGCCAGCGGCCGATCCGGACGCAACAGCGCTCTCCTCGATCTCTACCGCACCATGCGGCGCATCCGCAGTTTCGAGGAGCGTGTCGGCGAGCTGTTCGTGCGCGGCCAGACCGCCGGCTCGATGCTGCATCTGTCGATCGGCGAGGAGGCGGCCGCCGCCGGCGTCACGGCCGCCATGCAGCCGCAGGACACCTTCACCACCCACCATCGCGGCCATGGCATCTTCCTCGCCCGCGGCGCCGACCCGAAGCGCATGATGGCGGAGATCGCCGGCAAGATGGACGGCTATTGCCACGGCAAGGGCGGCTCCATGCACATCGCCGACATGCAGCTCGGCCATCTCGGCGCCAACGCCATCGTCGGCGGCGGCATTCCGGCGGTCGTCGGCGCCGGCCTGTCGAGCAAGCGGAAGCGGCTCGGTGCCGTCTCTGTCGCCTTCTTCGGCGACGGCGCCATGCACCAGGGCATCCTCTACGAGAGCATGAACATGGCCGCCCTGTGGGACCTGCCGGTGGTCTTCGTCTGCGTCAACAACCAGTACGGCATGGGGACGCGGGTCGATCAGGCGACGCGGGCGCCGGATTTCCACCAGCGGGCGATCGCCTTCGGCCTCAACGGGGCAACCGTCGACGGTCTCGACGTCGAGGCGGTGCGCGACACGGCCGGCGACATCGTCGATGCCGCCCGCGCCGGCAAGCCCGGCTTCTTGGCGGTCTCCTGCTATCGCTTCTTTGGCCACGCGCGCATGGACAAGAGCCCGTACCGCTCCGAGGAGGAAGAACGCGAAGGGCGCCGCAAGGACCCGGTGAAATACGCCCGCGAGCGGCTCCTCGCCGAGCGGCTGGCGGAAGCCGACGCCCTCGACGGGCTCGACGCGGCGATCGGCACGGAAATGGACGAAACCATCGATTTTGCCGCCGCCGCGGCGCTGCCGCCGGCGACGTCCATGTTCCGCGACGTCTTTGCGGTCGGAGAGCCGGAGCCCGAGCCGCTGCGCGTGCGGCTCGATCGCGTTCTGGCGAGGGACTAGGCCATGGCCAGCCTGACCTACCGCGATGCGCTGCGCCGCGCGCTGGAAGAGGCGATGACGGAGGACGAGGACATCGTCGTCATCGGCGAGGAAGTCGGCCGCTACGGCGGCGCCTATGGCGTGACCAAGGACCTCATCAAGACGTTCGGGCCTGAGCGCATGATCGATACGCCGATCTCGGAAGCGGCGATCGTGGGGATGGCGGTCGGCGCGGCGATGACCGGGCTGAGGCCGGTCGCCGAGCTGATGTACGTCGACTTCCTCGGCATGTCGATGGACCAGCTCGCCAACCAGGCCGCCAAGATCCGCTACATGTTCGGCGGCCAGATCGGCGTGCCGATGGTGCTGCGCATGCAGGGCGGCACCGGCCGTTCGGCCGGCGCCCAGCATTCGCAGAGCCTGGAGGCGTGGGTGATGCACACGCCCGGCCTGCGTCTGGCCATGCCGGCGACCGTTGCCGACGCCTATCACCTGCTGCGCCACAGCCTCACCGTGCCCGACCCGGTGGTCTTCATCGAGCACAAGGCGCTCTACGCCCACAAGGAGGAGGTCGACCTGGCGGCCCCGGTCCCGGCGTGGGGCAAGGCGGCGATCCGGCGCACCGGCGACGACCTGGTGATCGTCACCTATTCGCGCCAGGTCCACTACGCGCATGGGCGCCGCCGCCAAGCTGGCCGAGGTCGGCATCGAGGCCACGGTCATCGACCTGCGCACGCTCAATCCGCTCGATTTCGACACGGTGCGCGGCGAAGTCGAACGCGTCGGCAAGGCGATGGTGGTCAGCGAAGGCGCGCTTACCGCCGGCGTCGCCGCCGAGCTCGCCGCCCGCATCGGCGAGGAATGCTTCGATTTCCTCGAACAGCCGGTGGCGCGGGTCGCCGGCGAGGACGTGCCCATCGCCGTGTCGCCGGCGCTGGAAGCGGCGAGCGTGCCGGGGGTCGACATCATCCGCGACGTCGCCGAGCGGCTCGTCCGATGGTGAGCCGCATCCTCACCATGCCGCGCCTCGGCGAGACGATGGAGGAAGGCCGCATCGTCGCCTGGCTGGTCAAGCCCGGCGCGGATTTCAAGCGCGGCGACGCGATCATCGAGATCGAGACCGACAAGACGGTCGTGGAATTCCCGGCGCTCGCCGACGGCCGCCTGTCCGCGACGCTGGCCGGCGAAGGCGATCAGGTCGCGGTCGGCGCGCCGCTGGCGCACATCGAGATCGGCGAGGCGACCGACTGGCCCGACATCTTCGGCGAAGGCGAGGCCGCCCCGGCACCGGCGGCCGCGGCACCGGCACCCGTCGTGCCGCCGCCACAGGACGCGCGCCGGCGGGCGACCCCGCTGGCACGGCGCCTGGCGCGCCAGCGCGGGCTCGACATCGAGACGATTGCCGGCTCCGGTCGCCGGGGGCGGATCGAGAAGGCGGATGTGCTGGCGGCTGCCGCCGGAGCGGCGGCGCCTGCCGGCGCGGCCGAAGCCGACGACGTGCGTTTCGTCGAGGTCGCCGGGGGACGGCTCGCCTATGTCGCCAGCGGTCCGGCCGACGGCGCGCCGATCCTGCTCATCCACGGTTTTGCGGCGGATCACACCGCCTGGGCGGCGGTGGCCACGCAACTGGCGCGCGCCGGCCGGCGCGTGGTTGCGCTCGATCTGCCGGGGCACGGCGCCACGACGCTGCCGGCCGCGACGGTCGCCGATCTGGGCGCGCCGCTCGGCGCCGCGCTCGACCGTTTGCCGGCGGCCGGCCGCTTCGAGGTGGTCGCCCATTCGCTCGGCGCGGCCGCCGCTGTCGCCCTGGCCGGCGCGCGGCCCGACCGCGTCGCCAGCCTCACGCTGGTGGCGCCCGCCGGCCTCGGCCTTGAGATCGATGGCGGCTTCGTGCTGGGCATGGCGCGGGCCACGTCGGCGGCCGAGGTCGGCCATTTGCTGCGCCGCATCTCGGCGCGCGGGGTCGGGCTCTCGGACGTCGGGCGGGTGGCGGTTGCGCGCGCCATGGCGACCGGCCGGCTGCGCGATCTCGCCGAGGATGCCGTCGGCCCTTCCGGCCAGCGCGTCGACATCCTGCCCGCCGTGGACAAGCTGGCGCGGGCGATGCCGGTGCGCGTCATCTTCGGCGTCGCCGACAGGATCATTCCCTGGCAGCAGGTGTCGACGCTGCCTGCTTCCGTCGCCATTCACCTGATCGCCGGCGCCGGTCATATGCCGCATTGGGACGAGCCACGCGCCTTCCTCGCGGTCGTCGGCGGCGGCAGCGGGGGATAAGGGATAACTAGCGCGCAGGCGACGGCCGCGCACCGGGACGGGACGAAGCGGGAGGACGAGCGATGGCCTATTTCCTGACGGCCGATGGCGGCACCGAGAGCATCCGGGCGCGCCTCTACGATCTCGCCGGCACCTGCATCGCCAGCCACGCGGTCGCCTACGAGACCCGCTTCTCCAGCGGCGCCCGCGCCGAACAGGCGCCGGAGGACTGGTGGCGCTGTTTCGTCGCCGCGGCGCGCAAGACGATCGCCGACTCCGCGATCGATCCGGCGGAAATCGAATCGCTTGCCCTGGCGACGACCTGCTGCACCGTGGTGGCGCTCGACAAGAACGGCGAAGCGCTCCGGCCGGCGATCATCTGGATGGACGTGCGCGCCGGCAAGGAGGCCGACGCGGTGCTGGCGACCGGCGATCCGGCGGTGATTGTCAACGGGGCGGGGCAGGGGCCGGTCTCGGCGGAATGGATGGTGCCGAAAGCGCTGTGGATCGCGCGCAACGAGCCCGAGACCTTCGAACGCGCCCACACCATCTGCGAATACCAGGACTACATGACGCTGCGGCTCACCGGCGAGCGCGCCGGCAGCCTGTCGAACGTCTCGCTCCGCTGGCACTTTTCCAGCGACCGCGGCGGCCGGCCGGATATCGCTCATCGAAAAGCTGGGGCTGGATGCGCTGAAAGAGAAGTGGCCGTCGCGCATCGTCGCTGCCGGCGATGTTATTGCGCCGCTCGGCCGCAAGGCCGCCGACGAACTCGGCCTGTCGCCGGCGGTCAAGGTGGTGCAGGGAGGCGTCGATGCGCTGGTCGGCATGATCGGCCTCGGCGTCGCCAGGCCGGGACAGCTGGCGCTGATCACCGGCTCGTCGCACCTCCAGTTCGGCGTCACCGACAAGCCGATCTACGCGCCGGGCATGTGGGGTGCCTATGCCGACACCATCTATCCCGGCCGCTACCTGGTCGAGGGCGGGCAGACATCGTCCGGATCGATCGTCGCCTGGCTCGGCCGGCTGATGAACGGAACGATGGATCTCGACGCGCTCAACCGCAAAGCCGCCGAGCTGGAGCCGGGCAGCGACGGGCTGATCGTGCAGGACCACTTTCAGGGCAATCGCACGCCCTATACCGATCCGCTGTCGCGCGGCGCCATCATCGGCCTGACGCTCGCCCACGAGCCGCATCACGTCTTCCGCGCCATCATGGAAGGCATCGGCTTCGGCACCCGGCTGATCCTCGACACCATGGCCGAGGCCGGCTACCGCAGCGAGGAGATCACGGTCGGCGGCGGTGCCAGCGCTTCGCCGCTGTGGCTGCAGATCCATGCCGATACGGCCGGGCTGCCGGTCGCCGTGCCAGCTTCGCGCGACGCGCCCTCGGTCGGCGCGGCGGTGCTCGCGGCCAAGGGTGCCGGCCATTTCGCCACCATCGACGAGGGCATCGCCGCGATGGTCAAGCCGGGCACGCGCATCGAGCCGCGTCCGCGCGAATCGGCGCTCTACGACGAGATCTACGCGCGCTACCGGGCGCTCTATCCGGCGCTGAAGTCGCTGCCGCAGGTCGGCTGACGGAAAAGAAGAAGCCCCTCCGAAGAGGGGCTTCCGGTTGTCGCCAAACGTCGCTGCGCTTGCGGAGCGCAGGCGCCCGTACCTTACTGGTGGGAATACATGGTCACGCCGGTGGTGAAGCCCTTGGCATGGAAGATTTGCGATCCTTCGCCGCCGTCCCAATCGTTGGTCACGATGTAGAGGTCGTTGGTGCCCGGCTTGAAGGCCATGCTGGTGGTGCGCATGTTGTGGCCGGCGTCACGGCCGGGAATGAGAATTTGGCCGATCGGGAAGCCGTTGGGGTTGAACACCAGCACGCGCCCCTGGCTGTACATCGCCACATAGACGTTGCCGTCGGCGTCGACGCGGAGCGAATCGGGGCCGAAGCCGGTGAAGTGATAGGTGATCGCGGCACCGAAGGGGGCGATCGTGGTCGCGTCGGCAAGCTCGACGCGATAGAGCAGGCCCTGCGCCACCGAGGTGACCCAAAGGGTCTTGCCATCCGGGCTGAGGCCAACGCCGTTGGCGATGGCGACGTTCGGCAGAACCGGCGTGATCGTCTTCAGGTCCGGCGACACATAGTAGACGCCACCAGCCGGATCGTTGGCCTCGCCGCGGAAGTCGGTGAAGTAGAAGCCGCCGTCCTTGTCGAAGATCAGGTCGTCGCAGAGATAGCCGTCCGACGCCGGGACGACGACCTGCAGGTCGGACCCGTCCGGCTTGATCGAGACGACCGACCCGGTGTCCTTGAAATTGCCGAGACCGGGAACGAAGATCCGCCCGTCCTTGCGAATGCCGAGCCCGGCCGAGGCGCGGTCGTTCTCCGGCATGATGGTGGATAGCTTCATGTCCGGCGTCAGGCGGAAGACGCGGCCGCCGAAGACTTCCACGAAGAGAAGATTCCCGTCCCGATCGAAGGACGCGCCTTCCAGCTGGATGCCCTTGTCGGAGACCTTGAACCACGGTTCGGCGGTGATGGTCTGCAGCCCCTTTTCCGACAGGGGAATCGGCGCCGGTCCCAGCGTGCTGTCGTTGTAGACCAGGGTCGGAGCCTGCTGTGCCAGAGCTGGCACAGCCGCCGCCACGAGAAGGCTCGTCGCGACGACCACCAAGAGATTCTTCCGATTCATCAGTACCTCCCAAGTTGACGACCTCGTGCGGTCGCGGTCGGCCGATTGCTCTGCCGCAACGGCCGTTGCTTCCGACGCTGGCTGGTGCGATTCGCCCGACACGCCGGCAGGAGCGACAACCCCGGTCCGCGTGTTCGTGCGATGGGTGGGTTTCATGCCCCGGCGGTCGCGGGACCTGGCACCTTCGCCTTGGGCAGCCGGTGCTTCAGCGCTTTGCCCGCCGTCCTCCCTCCCCAGAGCGAACGAAAGCCTGGTCAGGGTCCGGCATCAGCCGCGGCGGGTCAAGATCAATGATATAATATCTGTGATCACAATCCGGGATGCGGCTAATATTGGACCGCGGCCCGGAGCGCCGTGCCTGGCGGCAAAAGGCTCGCAGACCGGCGGTTCGCGGGCCGGGAGGCGACGTACGGAGGAGGGCGCGACCAGGGGATGCGCTCGACCTGCGACTTTGGCGC
Organism: uncultured Alphaproteobacteria bacterium; assembly: GCA_963784605.1. Classification (GTDB taxonomy): domain Bacteria; phylum Pseudomonadota; class Alphaproteobacteria; order Rhizobiales; family Kaistiaceae; genus CAVSRC01. Next base: position 46,129 of record CAWARW010000020.1, on the reverse strand, counting down.
GCACCCAGTGCGCGGTGCGCCCCGATCGCCCAACGCCGTTTCGCTCCCGGCTCGGGCGATCCGCCGTCGCGGCTGGCGAAGACCGGGCCGGTCGTTGGTCGAGACGGGGGCGGCGGCCGGCGCGCGCCGGACGGATATCCGGTTTGCGCCGTTGTCTGCGGCCCTCGGTCTTGGCCGACCCTCCGATAGCCTAGCTGGCGGCGAGGTCCGCCATCTCCGGCTCGCGGAAGATGCGGCGGATCGAGAAATGCGCCGCCCTGATGTCGAAGGCGATCGCCCGTCGCGCGGCGGCGCGATCGTGGCGGGCGATGGCTTCGACCACCTCGGCATGGATGCGGTAGCCGTTGTTGAACAGCCGCTCGAAGAGCTCACCGCGCTTGCGCGAGGCCGCCAGGATCGGGCCGGTGCGCAGCCACAGGCTGGAGATGATGTCGAGAAGCTGGGGCGACTCGGCGGCGCGGTAGATCTCGAAGTGGAAGGCCTGGTTCGAGGCCAGGGCGGATTCGAGATCGCCGGCATGGAGGGCGCTCAGAATCGCCTTGTTGTGGTTGTCGAGCGCGTCGATCAGGCCGCGCTTCTTGGATGCGCTCGCCTTTTCGGCCGCATAGCCCTCGAGCTGCATGCGGATACGGATGAACTCCTCGTGATCGGCGGAGGCATAGGGCGCGACCCGCAGCAGCCGGTCGGAGGACTGGTCGAGGGCCTTCTCGGCCACCAGACGGCGGACGGCTTCGCGGACCGGCATGGCGCTGGTGCCCAACGCCTGCGCCAGGGTGCGGATCGAGACGTGCTCGCCCGGCAGGAACTGGCCCTTGAGCAAGGCCAGCCGCAGGCTCTGGTAGACCCGCTCCTGGATGGTCGTTACATCGACCGGCCCCAGGGTGAGCTTCGAATTGGCGGTGTCCATCGTCGTCCCTCTGGTTCCACCTTCGCCTCGGCGCTGTCAGAAATTCAAGGCCTCGCCAATTTTGTCATAGCCCGTGATACCTGAGCGAGGCGAGGCGAAAGCGGACAATTCACAGGATCACTGGCCTGCCGGCTCACGGGACCGGGGCCTGACGGCTGACAGAATCAGCGGCCAGCGGCGCGGCTTTCCGGCGATGCGCCCCCGGAACGCCTGCCGATGCCCGGCCGGACCGCGGTGAACGGGCTCTCTCCGCCTAAAGTGTGATCACAGATCATACATCAAACATCTTGACGCTGTGCGAGGGCCGCGGTAGGTGTTTGTCACGGAACCCGCAGCGGCTCGAGGAGGAGCGCGGCGGCCTTCCGCTGGCATCGGCGCTCACCGCATGACGTCTCACACCCGCAACCATTCTTCTCCGCCGGAGCCGGCACCCGGTTTCGCTCCGGCGGGTCCGGCTGCGGCTTGTCGGTGGCGTTGGGCGCCTGGGCTTTTGGCGCGCGCCCCGCGCACACGCATGACCTGAAGAGGGAGGGCAATGTCCAAGATCGTGGCCTTGTCAGAGGCGGTGGAAATGATCCCCGACGGAGCATCGCTGATGATCGGCGGCTTCATGGGGGGAGGATCGCCGCACCATCTGATCGACGAGATGGTGCGTCAGGGCAAGAAGGACCTGACGGTCATTGCCAACGACACGGCCATGCCCGGCGTCGGCATCGGCAAGCTGGTGACCGCCGGCGCGCTGCGCCGCCTGGTCGCTTCGCACATCGGTCTCAATCCGGAAACGCAGAAGCGGATGATCGCCGGCGAGATCGACGTCGAGCTGGTGCCGCAGGGCACGCTCATCGAACGGATCCGCGCCGGTGGCACCGGGCTCGGCGGGGTGATCACGCCGACCGGCGTCGGTACCGTCGTCGCCGAGGGCAAGCGCACGATCGAGATCGACGGCGAAACCTTCCTGATCGAACTTCCGATCAAGGCGGACTTCGCGCTGGTCCATGCCTTCTGCGCCGATCTCTTCGGCAACCTGCGCTACCAGCTCACCGCGCGCAACTTCAACCCGATCATCGCCATGGCGGGCGGGACCGTCATCGCCGAGGCCAACGAGATCATGCCGATCGGGATGATCCCACCCGACGACGTCGAGACCGTTGGCGTCGTCGTCGATCACCTGGTGGGGCGGGAGGTTTGAGATGGACGCCAAGACCCTGATTGCAAAGCGAGTCGCCCAGGAGCTGTCGGAGGGCAACCTGGTCAATCTCGGCATCGGCCTGCCGACGCTGGTGACCCAGTTCCTGCCTCCCGGCATCCGCGTGTTCTTCCAGTCGGAGAACGGCCTGATCGGCATGCAGGCGCTGCTCGAGAAGGCGGCGGCCTACGAGGACCTGACCGATGCCGGCGGATCGCCGGCGAGCTTCATCCCGGGGGCGGCGGCCTTCGACAGCGCCACCTCGTTCGGCTTCATCCGCGGCGGTCACCTCGACGTCACCGTGCTCGGCGGGTTGCAGGTGGACGAGGCCGGCCAGCTCGCCAACTGGATGGTGCCGGGCAAGATGGTGCCGGGCATGGGCGGCGCGATGGACCTCGTCACCGGCGCCAAGAAGGTGATCGTGGCAATGATCCACACCGCCAAGGGGGCGCCGAAGATCGTCAGGAAGTGCGATCTGCCGCTGACTTCGGTGCGCCGCATCGACCTCATCGTCACCGATCTCGCCGTCATCGCGCCGAGCGCGGAAGGCCTGGTGCTGCGCGAAGTGGCGCCCGGCGTCAGCGTCGACGACGTCCGCGCCGCGACGCAAGCCAGGCTGATCGTGCGCGGCGACGTGCCGGTCATGGCCGTGGCCGCGTGACGCGCCGCCGCCAGCCACCCGAATCGCGTCGGGCGTCGCCACGCCCGGCGCCGGCAACCGCTGCTGTTGCCGACCGCCATTGTTGATTGCCGGCGCGCCCCGCGATGCAGCGCGGCCGCCGACTGGACTGACCAGGAGGACGTCCCATGAGGGAAGAGATCGTCATCGCCGCTGCGGCGCGCACGCCCATCGGCACGTTCAACGGGGCCTTCGCCAAGGTTCCCGCGCACGCGTTGGGCGAGATCGCCATCCGCGAGGCGCTCGCCCGCGCCAAGACCGACGCGGTGGAGGTGGACGAGGCCATCCTCGGCCAGGTGCTGACCGCCGGCACGGGGCAGGGGCCGGCCCGTCAGGCGGCGATCGCCGCCGGCCTGCGGCAGGAATCGACGGCGCTCGCCATCAACCAGCTGTGCGGCTCGGGCCTGCGGGCGGTCGCCATGGGTTACCGCGCCATCCAGTGCGGCGACGCCGACATCATCGTCGCCGGCGGCCAGGAAAGCATGAGCCAGGCGCCGCATGCGATGAACCTGCGCGGCGGCGTCAAGATGGGTCCGGGCGAACTCGTCGACACCATGATCAAGGACGGCCTGTGGGATGCCTTCAACAACTATCACATGGGCATCACCGCCGAGAATATCGCCCAGAAGTATCAGATCACCCGTCAGGAGCAGGACGACTTCGCCCTGTCGTCGCAGCAGAAGGCGGCCGCCGCCATGGCGGCCAACCGCTTCGCCGACGAGATCGTCCCGGTGACGGTCAGGGACCGCAAGAAGGAGATCGTGGTCGACACGGACGAGCACCCCAAGCCCGAGACGACATCCGAGACCCTCGCCAAGCTGCGTCCGGCCTTCAGCAAGGACGGAACCGTGACCGCCGGCAACGCCTCGGGCATCAACGACGGCGCCGCCGTCGTGGTGCTGATGACTGCCGACGAGGCCAGGCGCCGCGGCGTCGCGCCGCTGGCCCGCATCGTCTCGTGGGCGACGGCGGGCGTCGATCCGTCGATCATGGGCACCGGTCCGGTGCCGGCGACGCGGCTGGCGATGGAGCGGGCCGGATGGACGATCGCCGACCTCGATCTGATCGAGGCCAACGAAGCGTTTGCCGCCCAGGCGCTTGCCGTGGCGCGCGACCTCGACTTCCCGCCGGACAAGCTCAACGTCAACGGCGGCGCCATCGCCCTCGGCCACCCGATCGGCGCGTCCGGCGCGCGGGTGCTGGTGACCCTGCTCTACGAAATGAAGAAGCGCGACGCGGCCAGGGGGCTCGCCACGCTGTGCATCGGCGGAGGAATGGGCATCGCGCTGACCGTCGAAAAAGCCTGATTGCTCGCACCCCGCAAAAAGATCACCGATCGGTTCCCTCCCGTGAATCGGTGCGCCGGCGGTCCGCATACGCCGGACGCGCAGGACCGTCGGCGCTCCGACCGGGAGGCGAATAGGAGACATGCCATGGCAATTGCATTCAAGGACCAGGTCGCCATCGTCACCGGAGGCGCCCGCGGGCTGGGCCGCGGTTACGCCCAGGCGCTGGCCGCGCGCGGCGCCAAGGTGGCCATCGTCGACCTCGGCGAGGAAGCTGAAAAGACGGCCGCGGAGATTCGCGGCAAGGGCGGCATCGCCGAGGCGCATCAGGTCGACGTGACCAATTTCTACGACGTCGAGGCGATGGTCGCGCGGACCCTTGCCGCCTGGGGGCGCATCGACATCGCCATCAACAACGCCGGCATCCTGCGCGATCGCACCTTCGCCAAGATGGACCTCGGCGACTACAAGACCGTCGTCGACGTTCACCTGATGGGGTCGGTCAACGTGTGCAAGGCGGTATGGCCGACGATGCGCGACCGCCAATACGGCCGCATCGTGCTGACCACGTCGGCGTCCGGCATGTTCGGCATCTTCGGCCAGTCGAACTACGCGGCGGCGAAATCCTCGATGCTCGGCCTGATGAACGTGCTGCAGATGGAAGGCGAGAAGTACGGCATCCGCGTCAACGCGATCATGCCGATGGCCGCGACCAAGATGACGGCGGGACTGCTCAGCCCCGAGGCCGAAAAGCTGCTGACGCCGGAAGCGGTGGCGCCGGGCGTCCTCTTCCTGGTGTCGCAGGACGCGCCCTCGCGGGTGATGCTGTCGGCCGGCGCCGGCTCGTTCGCGCGGGTCTACGTGTCCGAGACCGAAGGCGTCAGTTTCGCTCAGGACGAGCTGTCGCCGGAAGCCGTCGCCGAGCACTTCGCCGAAATCAGCGACCAAGCCCACTCGCACGTCTACACCGAAGGATTCCAGCAGGCCGAAAAGCTCGCCGCCGCCGCCCTGCACGCCCAGGTGAAATGATCCGGGCGAAGCGGGCCGCGAACGGCGGCCCCGCGGGCGGGTTCAGCGGGTTCACATGAAACGGCCGGCGGAGCGAGCCTTCGCCCGCCGGCCTGTTTCAGTCCGGCGGGCTCCACCGGAGCGCCTCCAGCCGTCCGCCAAAGACGGTCTAGCCGACGGCCAGATCCTCTTCTTCTTCCGTCTTCAGCGTGCGGCGGATGGCAAAGTGCGACGCCCGGATGTCGAGGGTGAGGGCGCGCCTGGCGGCGCCACGATCGCGCCGGGCGATGGCGTCGACGACCTCTTCATGGATGTGGTAGCCGTTGTCGAACAGCCATTCGAAGAGGCCCGACCGGTTCTGCGAGGCCGCCAGGATCGGACCGGTACGCAGCCACAGGCTGGAGATGATGTCGAGAAGCTGGGGCAACTCGGCGGCGCGGTAGATCTCGAAGTGGAACGCCTGGTTCGAGGCCAGCGTGGCTTCGAAATCGCCACCGCGCAGCGCCCGCAGAATCGCCTTGTTGTGACCGTTGAGCGCATCGACCAGACCGCGCCGCTTGGAGATGCTTGCCTTTTCCGCGGCGTAGCCTTCGAGCTGCATGCGGATGCGGATGTACTCCTCGTGGTCGGCGGCGGCGTAGGGCGCGACCCGCAACAGGCGGTCGGCGGACTGCTCCAGCGCCTTCTCGGCAACCAGACGCCGCACCGCCTCGCGAACCGGCATGGCGCTGGTGCCGAGCGCCTCGGCGAGGGTGCGGATCGAGACGTGCTCGCCGGGCAGGAACTGGCCTTTCAACAGGGCCAGCCGCAGGCTTTGGTAGACTCTCTCCTGGACGGTCGTGACGTCGATCGGACCCAGAGCGAGTTTCGTGTTCAAGCTATCCATGGTGGCCTCAACTCTAGCGGATGCGGCAAATTCCCACGACGCTGGCGGAGGGCATTATCGTCGCAGTCGCCATCTGTGATCACAGATCATACATCAAACATCTTGACGTTTGGAAGATTGCCAGCTACGTCTTTCTCCCGGAACCCGCATCGTCTCGAGGAGGAGCGCGGCGGGCCTCCGTCCGTATCGGCGCGCAACGCCGCCCGTCGAACAGCCAGTCTTTGGGGAGGATTCTCATGCGACATCGCGTTCTATTCGCCACCTTTGCATCGATTTGCGCCCTCGGCGCCGCGTCGGCTCAGGCCGCGCCGCTGAAGATCGGAATCATCGAGAGCTTGTCGGGGTCGCAGACTTCGTCCGGCCGGCTCTACGCCACCGCCGTCCATTACGGCGTTGACAAGATCAACGCCGCCGGCGGGTTCAACGGCGAGCCGGTCCAGGTCATCGAGTACGACAATGCCGGCGGCCCGACCGAAGCCGCCGCCAAATTCCGCCAGGCCGAGGCCGACGGCGTCAACGTCATCTTCCAGGGGGCCTCGTCGGCGATCGGCGGCGAGCTGACCGAGGACGTTCGCAAGCACAACATCCGCAACCCCGGCAAGGAGATGATGTACATCAACGTCGGTGCCGAGGCGATGGAACTGACCGGCAACCTTTGCCACTTCTATCACTTCCGCTTCATCACCACCGCGGCGATGCGCCTCAACGGCCTGGTCTCGGCGATGAAGGAAGCCGGCGACCTCGGCACCAAGGTCTATTCGATCAACCAGAACTATTCCTGGGGCCAGGACATGCAGGCGGCGATCGAGGCGGCAGCGCCGAAGTATGGCTACACCGTCGTCGGCGAGGTGCTGCACGACGTCAACAAGATCCAGGATTTCGCGCCCTTCGTCGCGAAGATCAAGGAAGCCAATCCCGACACGGTGATCACCGCCAACTGGTCGAACGACCTGCTTCTCTTGATGAAGGCCGTCGGCAACTCGGGTCTCAAGGTGCGCTTCGGCACCGCCTTCCTCGACCAGCCGGGCAACATCGCCAATGCCGGCGACGCCGCCCTTGGTGACTACATCGCCAACAGCTACGACAACTCCGCCGCCGACGGCACGTTTGCCGAAGACTACAAGAAGGCGGAAGGCCACTACCCGGTGTTCGTCGAACCGCAGACCGTCTTCGCGGTCGGCGCGCTGCAGGAGGCCCTGGCCGGCCTCGATTTCGGCGGCGGCGACATCAATGTGACCAAGATCGCCGAGGCCCTGGAGAACGTCACCTACCAGAGCCCGGTCGGTCCGATCTCGGTGCGCAAGGAAGACCACCAGACGATCCGTCCGGTCGTGGTTTCCAAGGTCGTGAAGGACCCGAAATATCCGGCCGACGATACCAATATGGGCTTCCAGTCGGTCAAGGTGGTTCCTGGCGACGAGGCGATCTATCCGGTCCAGGAGTCCTGCAAGATGAAGCGGCCCGAATAAGGCCGTCCACGGAGGGCCCGGCCGGCTTAACCTGCTGCGGCCGGGCCCTGCCGCCCGACGATTGCGCAACTCCCTTGCAGAGCGCGTGTCATGGAATTCGTTGTCATCTCCATCCTCAACGGCGTGATCTACGGCCTGCTGCTGTTCATGGTTTCGGCTGGCCTGACGCTGATCTTCGGCATGATGGGCGTCCTCAATTTCGCCCACGCCTCCTTCTACATGCTCGGCGCCTACATCGCCTTCGCCATCTCCTCGGTGTTCGGCTTCTGGGTGGGGCTGATCGCGGCGCCCATCCTGGTGGCGATCGTCGGGATGTTCGTCGAGCGCTACCTGCTGCGCCGGGTGCATGCCTACGGCCACGGCCACGAGCTGCTGCTGACCTTCGGTCTGGCGCTGATCATCGAGGAGCTGATCAAGCTCTTCTTCGGCGACTTTCCGGTCAACTACCAGATGCCCGCGGACCTGCGTTTTGCGGCGTTCACCGTCTTCGGCACTGACTATCCGTTCTACCGCGTGTTCATCGGCGCGGTGGCCGTGGTCATGTTCGTCGTGCTCTGGCTGCTGCTGTCGCGGACGCGCATCGGGATCGTGGTGCGCGCCGCCGAGCGGCTGCCGCGCATGGCCGAGGCGCTCGGCCATAACATTCCGATCGTCTTCATGGGCGTCTTCGGCGCCGGCGCGGCGCTCGCCGGCCTCGCCGGGGCGGTTGCCGGCGCCTTCTATCCGACCAATCCGAACATGGCGATCGAACTCGGCGTCATCGTCTTCGTGGTGGTCGTCGTCGGCGGCCTCGGCTCGCTCAAGGGCTCGCTCGTCGCCTCGCTGCTGATCGGCCTGTTCTCGTCCTTCGCCGTCGGCATCGACTGGTCGCTGGCCGATCTCTTCGGCCTCGTCGGCCTCGGCGACTGGGCCCGCTCGGTCGGCGGCCTGCTGACGCTCACCATCTCATCGGTCAGCGGCACCATCCCCTTCGCGCTGATGCTGATCGTCCTTCTCGTCCGGCCGGCCGGCCTGTTTGGGGAGCGGAGCTGAGATGCGCCCCGTCACGACCATCGTTCTGATCATCGGCATCCTGGCGCTTCTCGTCGCCGTGCCTCCCTTCCTCGGGCTCGGCTGGCAGAACGTCCTCATCAACATCCTGATCGCGAGCCTGTTCGCGCTCTCCTTCAACATCCTGTCCGGTCAGGTGGGGCTGCTGTCCTTCGGCCATGCCGCCTACTTCGGCATCGGCGCCTTCGGCGTCCTCCATCTGATGATGGCGGTCGAGAACGGCTTCGACTTCCCGACGCCGCTGCTGCCGTTGGCGGGGGCGGCCGCCGGCCTCATCGCGGGCCTTGCCGCCGGCTACTTCGCCACCATGCGCTCCGGTGTCTATTTCGCCCTGGTGACGCTTGCCATCGCCGAACTCTTCTATTCGCTCGCGCCCCACCTGCAGAGCGTCTTCGGCGGCGAGGCGGGCATGTCGTCGATGCGCATGCCGTGGATGGGGATCACGTTCGGTTCGCTGCTCGAAGTCTACTACCTGGTGCTCGGCTGGGTGGCCGTCTCCATCCTCCTGCTGTGGGCCTACACCCGCACGCCGTTCGGACGGCTGACGCTGGCAATCCGCGACAACGAACAGCGCGTGCGTTTCCTCGGCTACAACGCCCATACCTCCAAGGTCATCATCTTCGCCGTCTCGGCGATGTTCTCCGGCATTGCCGGCGGCCTGCAGGTCATGTCGAACGAAATCGCCAACTACGCGCTGTTTGGCATGAACGTGTCGTCGGAGGTCGTCGTGCAGACCTACGTCGGCGGCACCACGCTGTTCTTCGGTCCGGTCGTCGGCGCGACCATCTTCACGCTCTTCGCCTACCTGATCTCGGACCTGACGCGCTCCTGGCTGTTCTACCAGGGACTGATCTTCGTCCTGGTCATGCTCTACGCACCGGCGGGTATTGGCGGCATGGTCCAGCATCACCTGCGCCACCGGCGCGAACTCGACTGGTCGCGGCTGGCGGGCCCCTATGCGGCGGGTGCCGCCGGCGGCCTGCTGGTGGGGGCGGGGGTCGTGTTCCTGACCGAGTCGGTGGCTGTCCTCTTCGGCCAGGAATATGCGGTCATGCGCCGCAACATGGGCGGCGGCTTCCCGCCGTTCGACGCCTTCGGCTTCCAGTGGAATCCGTTGAGCCCGCTGACCTGGGTCATCCCCGTCGTGCTCCTCGGCGCGGGCTTCTTCGTCATCGCCCGCGTGCGCCGCCCGATCGCGGAGATCTGGGAGAACTCGCGCCGCCGGGACGACGACGATGCCGCCGAGGCGGTGGCGCCGCAAGCTTCGGAGAGACTGGCATGAGCGACGCCCGCCACCCGACGCTGCGACTTGACGGCGTCACCAAGTCCTTCGGCCCGATCCCGGTCATCCAGGGCGTCAATCTCGACATCCTGCAAGGCGAACGCCATGCCGTCATCGGCCCCAACGGCGCCGGCAAGTCGACCCTCTTCAATCTGATCTCCGGACTGTTTTCGCTGTCCGACGGCACCATCAGCCTCAAGGGGCACAGCATCAACGGGCTGTCGCCGCACGAGATCAACCGCAAGGGCCTTGCCCGCTCCTTCCAGATCACCAGCATCTTCCATCGGCTGAGCGTGTTCGAGAACATCCGCATCGGCGTTCTCGCCCGCCACGGCGTCCGCTACGGCCTCTTCCGCTTCGTCTCGGGGCTGCGGGCGATCAACCGCGAGGCCGAGGAAGTGCTGGCCCTCGTCGGCCTCGAGGCGCGCGCGCACGACCTCGCCGGCGACCTCAGCTATTCCGAGCAGCGCGCGCTCGAGATCGGCATGACGCTGACCACCGGCGCCGACGTGATCCTGCTCGACGAGCCGACCGCCGGCATGTCGCGCGAGGAGACGGCCAGGGCCGTCGAGCTCATTCGCGACGTCACCAAGGGCAAGACGCTGCTGATGGTCGAGCACGACATGAGCGTCGTCTTCAGCCTGTGCGATCGCGTCTCGGTGCTGGTCTACGGCAACATCCTGGCGAGTGATACGCCGGAGAAGATCAGCGCCAACCGCGAGGTCCAGGAAGCCTATCTCGGCGAGGAGGCGGCGTCATGAGCGTGCTCGAGGTCAAGGGCCTCCATGCCCACTACGGCAAGAGCCATATCCTGCAAGGCGTCGACCTCTCGGTCGGCGACGGCACGATCGTTTCGCTGCTCGGCCGCAACGGCTCCGGCCGCTCGACCACGCTGAAGGCGATCATGGGGCTGGTGCCGCCGACGGCCGGCGAGGTGCTGCTAGCCGGAACGGATGTCGCCGGTCGCCGGTCCTACGACATATGCCGCAGGGGCATCGGCTTCGTCCCGGAGGAACGCCTCGTCTTCGCCAACCTGACGGTCGAGGAGAACCTCCTGATGGGCGTCCAGAAGGCGGCGAACGGCTCGCGCCAATGGACCGTCGACGAAATGTACGCCTACTTCCCGCGGCTCAAGGACCGCAGTGCGATTCGCGCCGGCTACCTTTCCGGCGGCGAGCAGCAGATGCTGACCATGTGCCGCTCGCTCCTCGGCAACCCGCGCGTGTTGCTGATCGACGAGCCGACGGAAGGCCTCGCGCCCAAGATCGTCGAAGTGGTGATGGAGGTGATTCTCGACATCGCCCGCCGCGGCGTCGCGGTGGTGCTGGTCGAGCAGAAGCTGACGATCGCTCTCAAGATCGCCGAAGAGGTGATGGTCATGGGGCACGGCGAGATCGTCTTTCGCGGTACGCCGGCCGAACTGGCCGAGCGGCCGGAAATCCGCCGCCAGTGGCTGGAGGTCGCCTGACATGCTGCGCCAGGCCCGCGTCGCCTCATCCGAAGATGGTGCATAAAATCATGAGCTTGCTCGAACAAATGCGCCCGAAGCCCGGGCTTCGGGTGGTGGTCACCGCCGGTGCGTCGGGAATCGGCGCGGCCATCACCGAGGGGTTCCTCGAGGCGGGGGCCAAGGTGCTCATCTGCGATATCGACGGCAACGCCCTCGAATGCTTCGCCAAGGGCCACCCGGAGGTACGGACCAAGCTGGCGGACGTGTCCGACGAAGCCGCGGTCGAAGCCCTCATGGGCGAGGCCAAGGCGCGCTTCGGCGGGCTCGACGTGCTGGTCAACAACGCCGGCATCTCCGGCCCGACCGGCAAGGTTGACGAGCTCAAGATCGACGACATCCGCCGCACGCTCGACATCGACCTGATGGGCCAGTTCCTGACGGTGCGGCTGGCGGCGCCGATGCTGCGCGAAAGCGCCGGGTCGATCGTCAACATCGCCTCGGTCGCCGGCCGCCTCGGCTACGGGCTGCGGACGCCCTATGCCGCCGCCAAATGGGCGATCGTCGGGCTGACGGCGAGCCTGGCCAAGGAATTCGGCCCCGACGGCGTGCGCGTCAACGCCATCCTGCCGGGCGTCGTCCGCGGCGCCCGCATCGAGGGCGTCATCCGCGCCCGCGCCGAGGCCGAGGCGATCTCCTATGCGGAGATGGAAGCCCGCTACCTGCAGAACATCTCATTGCGCCGTATGGTCGGGCCGGAGGATGTCGCCAGCATGGCGCTGTTCCTGTGCTCGCCGGGCGGCGCCAACATTTCGGGCCAGGCGATCAGCGTCTGCGGGAACGTCGAACAGATCTAGGCCTTTCCCGCCGCGCTGCACCAGAAGAATGCGAAGAAAGGAGCCACGCTTTGGCACGCAAAGTCATCATCACCTGCGCCGTCACGGGATCCATCCACACCCCGTCGATGTCGCCGTATCTGCCGGTCACCGCCGAGCAGATCGCCGACGCCGCGATCGGCGCGGCCGAGGCGGGGGCGGCGATCGTGCATCTCCACGCCCGCGATCCGAAGACCGGCGCGCCCGACCAGACGCCGGAGCGCTTCGAGCCGTTCCTCAAGGTCATCAAGCAGCGCTCCGACGTCGTGGTGAACATCACCACCGGCGGCGCCGCGACGATGACGGTGGAGGAGCGGTTGCGCCCGGTCGCCGTCTTCAAGCCGGAGGTCGCTTCGCTCAACATGGGTTCGATGAACTTCGGCCTGTTCCCCATGCTCGCCCGCTACAAGGAGTTCAAGGAGGCGTGGGAACTGCCCTATCTGGAAGGCTCCAAGGACCGCATCTTCAAGAACACCTTCAAGGACATCGAGAACATCCTGACGACCTGCGCCGAGAACGGCACGCGCTTCGAGTTCGAGTGCTACGACATCGGGCACCTCTATACGCTGGCCTATTTCGTCGACCGCGGGCTGGTGAAGCCGCCGTTCTTCGTGCAGTGCGTGTTCGGCATCCTCGGCGGCATCGGGACGCATCCCGAGGACGTGCTGCACATGCGGCGCACGGCCGATCGCCTGTTCGGCGATGCCTATCGCTGGTCGGTGCTGGGCGCCGGCCAGAACCAGATGACCATTGCCGCCATGTCGGCCGCCATGGGCGGCAACGTCCGCGTCGGCCTCGAGGATTCCCTGTGGATCGGCGCGGGCAAGCTGGCAACGTCGAACGCCGAGCAGGTGACCCGGGCCCGGGAGATCATCCAAGGCCTCGGCCTCGAGATCGCCACGCCCGAGGAGGCGCGCGAGATCCTTCAAGCTGAAGGGCGCCGACAAGGTGAACTTCTGATCGGGTGGGGCCCGCCGACGCTCATCGTCCTTGCGACGGACGGGCCCCCACCCGTGAGGTCGCTCACGTCGGACCGGGCTCGCCGGCGATCCGCCGGTAGGCTTCGGCAACGACGTCGAACGCGGCCTTCCGGGTCTGCTTGTCCTCGGCGATCAGGCCCTTGCGGTTGAAGCCCTGCTGGAACGGCGTCAGCCGGCGCATCGAGCGGAAATCGTAGAGGATCCACGGGCAGACGCCGCGCACCGTGGCGAAATCGCCGAGGATGGCGAACTGCTTCCGGTAGAAGGCGGCCTGCCGTTCCTCGCTGAAGAAGGCGTCCGCGGGCCCATGCAGGCCGGCGACGGCGGCGGCTCCGGTCTCGCTGACGATCACCGGCTTGCCGGGGCGGGTATTGGCCAGCAGCGTGCGCAGGCCTTCGACGTCCGGCTCGTACCAGCCGAAATACTCGTTGATGCCGACGACATCGAGCCGGTCGGCGAGGCGGTCTTCCAGTCGGAACGGAGCGCGCTTGACCAGGCAGGCGGCGGTCACCAGCCGCGTCGGATCGGCGCGCCGGGCTGCCTCGGCGAGACCGCCCATGAAGGCGAGACGCGCGTCGCTGTCGGCATTTTCGTTGCCGACGCCCCACAAGATCACCGAGGCACGGTTGCGGTCGCGCCGGATCAGTTCGAGGAGCTGGTTCTCGGCATCGGCGAAGACGGCCGGATCGGCGAAGTCGATTGCCCAATAGACCGGAATCTCTTCCCAGAGCAGGAGCCCGACCTCGTCGGCGATCTCGGCGACGCGCTCGTGGTGCGGGTAGTGGGCAAGCCGCAGGAAATTGCAGCCGAGCGCGCGGGCGTGCGCGAAGCGGCGGCGGATATCGTCGTCGCTGGTGACGCGGCCGAGCGCCGCGTCGTCCTCGTGCACGCAGACGCCGCGGAGCCAGATGTCGCGGCCATTGAGCAGGATGCGCTCGCCGGCGACGCGGATATCGCGAAAGCCGACGCGGTCGCTGACGCGATCGTCGCCGCAGGCGAACGACACGTCGTAGAGGTGCGGATCCTCCGGCGACCACAGATGCGGCTTCGCCGCCACGCGCGCGGCACCGCGGCCGGCGCGGATCGGCACGATGGCCGAGAGGCCAAGCTCCGGCACCCGGACCTCCGCCGTCGCATCGACCGGATTGGAGAGGGTGACGTCGATGGCAAGCGCGGTGCCGTCGCTGCCGGGCGCCAAGGCGATGCCGGCGTCGGCGATGAAGACCTGCGGCAGGCTCAGGATCTCGACGTCGCGATGGATGCCGCCGTGATTGAACCAGTCGATGTGGCGCATGGGGACGCGCTTCACGTCGCGGCGATTGTCGACCTGGATCTGGAGCCGGTTCGCTCCTGCGCGGAGGCTGATCGGTCAGCTCGACGAAGAACGGCGTCGAGCCGCCGAAATGGGCGGCGAGAAAGCGCCCGTTGAGGAAGACACGGGCGACCTGCGCGGCGGCGCCGACGCGCAGCACCGTGCGTCGGCTGGTGTCGAAATCCGCCGTGTCGATCACGCGCGTGTACCAGGCGCCGCCCTCGAAGAAGCGCCATTCGAGCCGCGCCGCCGTCCAGCACGACGGCACGTCGATCGCCTCTCCCATGCTGGCGTCGTAGTCGCGCGGCACCGCCCAGCTCTCCGGCGGGCCGGGCTCGTCGGCGAACCAGCGCTGCCGCAGGCCTCCGTCGAAGAGGTCGAGGACGAAGCGCCAGCGGCCGTTCAGCGAATGGCGCCGGCGGCCGCCCATGAAGACCATGGTGCGGTGGTCGGTACGCGGCGCGTCGAAGGCGGCGGAATAGCCTTCGTCGTGGAGATGGGCGAAGGGATCGTCGGGTGTCTCATGGCGTGCGGTTCGAGTCGATGGCCGATGTCGATGCTGCGCCGAAAGCGCCGCGGCTGCCAACCCCGGCCACGACAGATCGGTGGCTATGATGATGGCGATCGCTGCCGATGCCATGCGTGGTCCGACGGCGGCCGGCCGTCAGGCGCGCAATCGTACGACGTCGCTCATCGCCTTCAGTGCGTGGGTGAATTCGCTCGCCGTCTGCGGGTGTCCGAACAGGAAGCCCTGCACTTCGTCGACACCCAGCGAACTCAGCAACGCGACCTGGGCAGCGTTCTCGACGCCCTCGGCGTTGAGGTGCAGTCCGAGGTCGGTCGCCAGGCGGGCGACCGCGCGCACGATTGCGGCCGAACTCGTGTTCTCGGGCAGGTCGGCCACGAACGACTTGTCCAGCTTGATCTTCGTGATCGGGAATTTCTGAATGTAGCTGAGGGATGAGTATCCCGTTCCGAAGTCGTCGAGGGCGATGCCGACGCCGATGGCACGCAAAGCTCTGAGAGCGCCGTGGACGGCCGCGCTCGGCTGCATGAAAAGCGATTCGGTGATTTCCAGATCGAGCCGCGATGCGGGCAGTCCCGTCCGCTCGAGCACCTGCGAAACGAACTCGGCGATGTCACCGCGCGCAAACTGCGCCGAAGAGACGTTGACCGCCAGCCGAACCTGCGGGGACCAGCCGGCCACCTCGGCACAGGCGGTTTCCAGGACCCACCGGCCGAGCGGATCGATGAGCCCGGTCAACTCCGCGATCGGAATGAACTCTTCCGGCGAGACCAGCCCGCGCTTCGGGTGACGCCAGCGCACCAGCGCCTCGGCGCCAATCAGGCGGTTGGTCCGCAGCTCGATCTGAGGCTGGTACCAGACCTCGAATTCGCCGCGCTCAAGGGCCTGGCTGAGTTCGAATTCAAGACGCTGCTGCTCCATGAACGAGCGCAACATCGTCCGGTCGAACACCACGAACCCGCCGCCACCGCTCGACTTGGCGCGGTACAAGGCCATATCGGCCCGCTTGAGGATGTCGTCCGGACCCTTGTCGCGAGCATCCGCCAACGCGACGCCGGCGCTCGCGCCGACCAGAACCAGGCGCCCATCCACGTCCAGGGGCTTGCTGCCGGTGGCCACGATGTGGGTCGCAAACGCGACCGCATCGTCGCCTGCCTTCGGCCCGGAAAACAGCGCCGCATACTCGTCGCCGCCGAGGCGCGCAACGATGGCGTCGTGCGGCAGCAGATCGCTGGCCCGCGCCGCGACGCCGCGCAAGACGAGGTCGCCGATGTGGTGGCCGAGCGTGTCGTTGATGGTCTTGAACCGGTCGAGATCGAAGCAAACCACCGCGCTGGAGCGCAGTATGGTGTTGTTGGCCGTGAACACCCCTTCGAGGCGTTCGATCATCTGGTGGCGATTGGGCAGTTGGGTGAGCGAATCGAACCGGGCCATGTGGGCGATCTTGGCCTCGGCCGCTTTCTGCTCGGTGATGTCGGTGAAGGTCAGACAGACGACACGATGCTTCGCTTCGGCGCTCCCGTTGATGGCCGCCTCGCTCTCTACCTCCGAGATGGTCGCGACATATTCGAGCGTGCGAATCCCGCCGTCGCCGCGACGGATTGAAACGACGCTTGGACGGCGCACGCAACGTTCGAATCCGGTGGTCAGCACGGCGTCAACCGCGGCCGCAAGTTGCGGCGGCAGGGCTGCCCGCGCGTTCGATCCGACAAGGCTGTTCCGGTGACCGAGCAGATCCGAGGCACTGCGGCTTGCCGCCCGGATCGTGCCCGCCTCGTCGACGACCACGATGCCGGCGAAGTTGTCCGCGACGACCTTGGTGAGCAGAGCTTCGGCGTTGCTGGCGCGCACGCGCCACATGGTCTGGAGCAGCTGTCGGATGTCGATCTCGCTTACCAGTGCGATGATGGCGAAGGTCGCAAAGGCCAGCAGCCAC
Organism: uncultured Alphaproteobacteria bacterium; assembly: GCA_963784605.1. Taxonomy (GTDB): domain Bacteria; phylum Pseudomonadota; class Alphaproteobacteria; order Rhizobiales; family Kaistiaceae; genus CAVSRC01. The sequence continues at coordinate 29,300 of CAWARW010000020.1, read as the reverse complement.
GGCGCGGTATTGACGACCAGCGCGGCGCTCGCCTGCAACAGCGCCGCGGACGCTTCGACGGCAGCGGCGGCAACAAACAGTCCTCCGAACAGGTATTGCCACTTCGCGCGGCCGATGAAAAAGGCCGCGATGGCGATGAGGATCAAGCCCGCGAGCGTGACAGCCGGGCTCGTTTCGTGCAGCACGCGTCCCTGCATCAGCGTCTCGGTCGCCACGGCCTGGAGCAAGGCGCCGGAAATCGTTCCGGCAACGGGCGCCTGGAAGAAATCGCGCAGTTCGACCGCTTGCGCGCCAACGATCACCTTCTTGCCGGCGATGCGGCCCGGATCGATGGCGCCCTGCAGGACATCGATCAGAGAGAATCTGTCGATCGCGCGTGCATCGATGCTGAAGTCGATCGGGAAGGCCTTTCCCGCCCGACCCAGTCCGCTGGCAAGAACCGCTGGCATGGAAGGAACCAGCGTGTCGTCGACGATCAATCCGTAGCTGAAGGACCTGATCTGACCGTCCGAGTCCGGACGGACATTGACGCTGGCGACCCATGCGTTGTCACCGAATTGCGGCAGCGGCTGGTTGTAGGTGGGTGCAGCATTTGCCGCGCCGCTCGCTTTTTGCGCGAAGGCAGCAAGAATGACGCTGCCGCCGGCGCGCTTCAGCGCCGAACTGAGCGCCGCGTCGTCAGCCGGAACCGACGGCGCGCTGAAGTCGACATCGATCGCGATTTCACCGGCATGCAGCCCAACGAGCTTGTCGATCAGCTGCGCAAAGACGGTGCGCCGCCAGGGCCAGCTTCCCATCGCGGCAATGCTCTTGGCATCGATATCGACAACCACAACGTCGCCGGTCGGGGCACGGCGGTGCATCGCCATGCGGGCCGCAGCCTGCTGGTCTTCGATCGGGCGCAAGACGCCACTCAGGTCGGCCGCCATCGGGACGAGGACGACGAGAGCGGCGGCAATTGTGCGGCGAAGCATGAGCGTCTACTCGCTAGGACGACGGTGAAGCCGACGACCGCGGCGCGAAGCGAATTGGTTCAGCCGAATTTTCCCTTGAAAAAGGCGAGGCCGAATGCAAACGCGATCGACAGCCCGAAAATGCTCGCCAGGGCGCCGGGGCTTAAGCCCTCGCCGTCTTCACCACCGAACCACGATTCGAAGAAACCGCGCTTCGCCTTGCGCGGGGAGGGGCTTTGCGGCGTGAGAACGTCGTTGCCGTAAGCGCCGCCGCTACCGCCATTTGCGCTGCTACCCGGATCGCCGCCACCGGGACCGCTGGAGCCGGCGGCCGCCACCACCACGCCAGCACCATCGTTTCGCGTGCTCATGGTGACGGGCGTGAGGCCGCGCGGCGCGTCGCCCGAACGGTCCAGCGCAGCAACTTGCAGGGCGTGAACGGTTTCGTTCGAAAGGCCTTTGACCATCGGCGCCCGCGGACTGCCCGGGCGGATGGTGGGGCGGGGGCCGGAGCCTGAAACCGTCAGCTGTCCGCCGCGCCCGCTCACATGGGCCGCCTGCCCGACGGGAATGTCGACGGTGTCGCCGGTGGCGAGGTTTGCGACCTCGACGAGGCCGCGGTTCACCGTAACCGCTCCGCCTTCGTCATCGACGCGGATCGTGAAGTTGGTGCCTTTGACGACAGCGGCCAGATAGGGGGTTTCCACGACGAAATGCTTCACCTTCTGCCGGTCCACATCGAATGTGATTTCGCCGGCGCTCTCGAGAACCGTCGTGATGCCATGGCTGTCGCCGTCAGGGAGAGTGACGACCGAATTGGGTCCGATCAGCATGGTCTGGGTCCCGCGTGCCAGAAAGACGCGAGCCCCATCACCGGTCATGACCGTCGCACCGCCGGGAACGTCGGTGGTCGGTCCGAGCGACACGAGCTGCGCGGTACTGGATCCGATCCAAACGGCGCCGCTCGAACGCGAGATGTGCCATGGGTCGGCGGTGGCGCTGCCGACCAGCGCAAAGACGAGGATGGCGGCAGCGAAGACAATGCGGGAAAAAGACCGGGACACGTGTCCCTCCTGGGCGTCGCGAAATTGGCGATGAAACCCTAGCGAGAGGTCCCTTAAAACTTGCAAAGACGTGAGCAGGAAATTGTCTAAAGACTTAACGAATGCCTGCCTGCCGCCAGCCTTGCAGGCGCCGACTGCCTGCTCCTGACACCAACGGCTTCCTGTTAACCAAATGCGCCATTCAGCCGGTCGCCTCGGCCGGCGGAGCGCTGCGTCGCGGAATCGAATTGCCGCGTTGCAGCACGATTGCGTCCTTGTCTTGTTTAGTGAATGGACGCAATACTAAACAAGGCACTAAACAAATTCCGGCAGAATTCCGGTGTTTTTGCCTCTTGTGAGTGCACGCAGTTCAGACCGTGGGAGGCTCTGGACACATGCGGGAGACGGCTCTGCAGCAGCTCCGCTGCCGTGCCACAACAGTGGGAGGGATTGCACATGAAGAAGCTGCTTACCCTTGCGTTGGCGCTGTCGGCGACCGGCCTGTTGGCCGCGACGACGGTCGAGAAGGCCAACGCAGCAAGCCTGACTTTGTGCTGGGCCGCATGGGACCCGGCCAACGCGCTTGTCGAACTGTCGAAGGACTTCACCCAGGAGTCCGGCATCGACATGAAGTTCGAGTTCGTCCCGTGGACGAGCTACGCCGACCGCTTCCTCAACGAACTGAACTCGCACGGCAAGCTCTGCGACCTCATCATCGGCGATATCGCAGTGGGTCGGCGGCTCCGCCGAGAACGGGCACTACGTCAAGCTGAACGACTTCTTCGACAAGGAGAAGATCAGCATGGACGACTTCGTGCCGGCGACCGTGGTCGGCTATTCGGAGTGGCCGAAGAACACGCCGAACTACTGGGCGCTGCCGGCCATGGCCGACGCCGTCGGCTGGACCTACCGCAAGGACTGGTTCTCCAGGCCCGAGCTGCAGAAGGAATTCAAGGACAAGTACGGCCACGACCTCGCCCCGCCGAAGACCTATGACGAGCTCAAGCAGATCGCCGAGTTCTTCCAGGGCCGCGACATCGACGGCAAGAAGGTCTACGGCGCCTACATCTTCACCGAGCGCGGCTCGGAAGGCATCACCATGGGCGTGACCAACGTCCTCTACGACTACGGCTTCCAGTACGACAATCCCAAGAAGCCGTACGAGATGGAGGGCTTCGTCAATTCGGCCGACGCGGTGAAGGGGCTCGAGTTCTACAAGGACCTCTACAAGTGCTGCACCGCGCCGGGCATGACCAACGCCTACATGTCGGAAGGTCTCGACGCCTTCAAGTCCGGCCAGGTGGCGATGCAGATGAACTGGTTCGCCTTCTTCCCCGGCCTTTACAAGGATCCCAACGTCGGCGGCGACAAGATCGGCTTCTTCCCGAACCCGGCCGGTCCGGACGGTCAGTTCACCCAGCTCGGCGGCCAGGGCATCTCGGTGGTCTCCTATTCCGACCACAAGGACGATGCGCTGAAGTACATCAAGTGGTTCGCCCAGCCCGCCGTGCAGCAGAAGTGGTGGGAGATCGGCGGCTATTCGGCGCTCAAGGCGGTGGTCGAGGCGCCGTCCTTCCCGACCAGCGCGCCGTTTGCTCCCGACTTCCTGACCTCGATGCAGATGGTCAAGGATTTCTGGGCCGAGCCGACCTACGCCGAGCTCCTGCAGGCCATGCAGAAGCGCGTGCATGACTACGTCGTCGCCGATCAGGGCACCGCACAGGAAGCCCTCGACGGCCTGGTGAAAGACTGGACGGCTGTCTTCAAGGACGATGGCAAGATGTAGGCTTCCGCCTACGATGCAACGATCCTCCCCGGTCATGGCCGGGGAGGGCTCTCCGGGTGGCGGAAACACTTGCCGAGTTGCTCAGAACGATGAACGGTTCCTCAGCCAAGGCGACAACGATCGAGCGGGCGGCCGGCGCCATGCCCGCAACCGTCGCCCGCCGCGTCGTCGCCCTCGGCGACCGGGCGATCGCCTGGATCTTCATTGCGCCAACGATCCTGCTGCTTCTGGCCATCAACATCTTTCCGCTGCTGTGGACGATCTACCTGTCTTTCACGAACTACCGGGCCAACCGGCCGAACGCGGCGGTCAAGTGGGTCGGCACCGGCTACTATTCCGACATCCTGAGCGATCCCGACATCTGGCACTCGATGCAGGCGACGGCGCATTTCGTCGTGTGGACGATCGTCATCGAGACGGTGCTCGGCTTCGCGCTCGCCTGGCTGATCGACCGCAAGTTCCGCGGCCACGGGCTGTGGACGACCGTGATCCTCATCCCGATGATGCTGTCGCCGGCGGTGGTGGGGAACTTCTGGACGTTCCTCTACCAGCCGCAGACCGGGCTGTTCAACTATGCGGTCTCCTTCTTCACCGGCCTCGATCCCTCGTCGTTCCAGATGCTCGGCGACGTGGTCCTGACGCCATGGGCGATCGTCATCGTCGATGCGTGGATGTGGACCCCCTACGTGATGCTGATCTGCCTGGCGGGGTTGCGCTCGATTCCCGACTACATCTACGAAGCCGCCGAGGTCGACCGCGCCTCGCCCTTCCAGCAGTTTCGGTCGATCACGCTGCCCATGGCTCTGCCGTTCATCATGCTGGCGGTGCTGTTTCGCGGCATCGAGAACTTCAAGATGTTCGACATGGTCAACCTGCTGACCGGCGGCGGCCCCGGCTCGACCACCGAGGTCGCCTCGATCACGCTCAAGCGGGCCGCCTTCGAGAGCTGGCGGACGGGCTATTCCTCGGCCTTCGCCATCATTCTCTTCGTCGCCGTGTTCGGCCTCGCCAACATCTACATCAAGGCGCTCAACCGGGTGAAGCAGAGATGAGCGCGATCGGCATCACCACCGCTCATTCGGTCGTCGAACCATCGCGCCGCACGCGAATGATCGCCGGGACGCTCGTCGTGCTCTACGCGATCGTGACGATGGTGCCGCTCGTCTGGATCGTGCTGACCAGCTTCAAGACGCCGTCCGATGCCATCGCCTATCCGCCGAAGGTCTTGTTCCAGCCGTCGATCGAGGGCTACTGCAACCTCTTCACCACGCGCACCCGACAGACCAGCGAATACATCGCGGCCCTGCCGCCGGCGACGAGCGCATGCGACAAGGTGGTCCGCTCCCGCAACATGGTGATCGCCGGGCCGTCCAACGTCGTCGAGCGGTTCACCAACTCGATCATCATCGCCTTCGGCTCGACCTTCCTGGCCGTGTTCCTCGGCACGCTGGCGGCCTACGCCTTCTCCCGCTTCAAGGTGCCGCTCGCCGACGATCTTCTGTTCTTCATCCTGTCGACGCGCTTCATGCCGCCGATTGCCGTCGCCATTCCGATCTACCTGATGTACCGCGAGGTCGGCCTCACCGATTCCCATGTCGGCATGATCCTCCTCTATACCGCCGTGAACGTCTCGCTCGCCGTCTGGCTGCTCAAGGGCTTCATCGACGAGATCCCGCGCGAATACGAGGAAGCCGCGATGATCGACGGCTACACGCGCCTGCAGGCCTTCCGCAAGGTGGTGCTGCCGCAGGCGGCGACCGGCATCGCGGCGACGGCGATCTTCTGCATGATCTTCGCCTGGAACGAATACGCCTTCGCCGTGCTGCTCACCTCGGGCCAGGCGCAGACCATGCCGCCCTTCATCCCCTTCATCATCGGCGAAGGCGGCCAGGACTGGCCGGCGGTGGCGGCGGCGACGACGCTGTTCCTGATTCCGATCCTGGTGTTTACCGTGCTGCTCAGGAAGCATCTTCTGCGCGGCATCACCTTCGGCGCGGTGCGCAAATGAGCACCGACGAGCGCACCACGGCGAGCCCCCGCGACGGCCTGGTCAGCCGGTTCCTGCGCCTGCGCCGGGGCCCATGGGAGGGGCTGGCGACCATCATCATCGCGGCCGGTCTCATCATGCTGATGCAGCCGATCGCGATGGTGCTCTACACCTATTCGTTCGCGACGATCCTCGCGGGGGCGGCGATGTTCGTCATCGTCAGCCATTTCGGGGAGTAGCCGGGATGGCCGAGATCCGCGTCGAGAACCTGCACAAGGCCTTCGGCAGCTTCACGGCGGTGAAGCAATCGTCCTTCACCGTCGAGAACGGCGAGTTCTTTGTCATGCTGGGGCCGTCCGGCTGCGGCAAGACGACGACGCTGCGCATGATCGCCGGTCTCGAGCTGCCGACGTCGGGCCGCATCCTGCTCGGCGGCGAGGACGTCACCTTCAACCGCGCGGCCGCCCGCGACATCGCCTTCGTCTTCCAGCTCTTCGCCCTCTATCCGCACATGGACGTGCGCCGCAACATCGGCTTCTCGCTCAAGTGTCAGGGCGTTGTGCACTCCGAAATCCAGGCGCGCGTCGAGGAGGCCGCCCGCTTCCTGCACATCGACCACCTGCTCGACCAGCCGGTGTCGCGGCTGGCCGGCGGCGACCGCCAGCGCGTGGCGCTCGGCCGCGCCATCGTGCGGCGGCCGATGGCGTTTCTGATGGACGAGCCGCTTGGCACGCTCGACACCGAATTCCGCGACCTCATGGTCCGCGAGCTGCGCGAGCTGCACAACCGCATCCAGGCGACCACCGTCTATGTGACCCACGATCAGCTCGAAGCCATGGCGATGGCCGACAAGATCGCGGTGATGAACCACGGCGTGATCGAGCAGTTCGGCACGCCGCAGGAGATCTACGACCGCCCGGTGTCGATGTTCGTCGCCGACTTCATCGGGTCGCCGCCGATGAACTTCCTGAATTTCCGCTCGGCGCTGCGGTCCGGCGCGACCGCGGTCCAGGTCAATGGCGCTGCCGTGCCGATCCCGGCGGCGCGCGAGGACCTGGGCGAGACCGAGCTGGCCATCGGCGTGCGGCCGGAGCATGTCCGCTTCGACGATGGCTCGCGCCTGCGCGGTACGGTCTTCGGCGCCGAGTACCTCGGCACGACGCAGATCGTCACCGTCGATACCGAGCACGGGCAGGTCAAGGCGCGGCTCCCCGCCGACGCCGCGGTGAACGAGGGGGACATCGTCGGGCTGACCCTGCGCACCGACCGCCTGTCGGTCTTCGACAAGGCGTCCGGCCGGGCCATCCGCACCGCCCTTCACGAGGGGGCCTCCCATGGCTGACGTGGTCCTTTCCGGCGTCACCAAGCGCTTCGGCAAGACGCTTGCGGTCGATGCCATCGACCTCGGCATCCGCGACGGCGAATTCGTCGTGCTGCTCGGTCCGACCGGCGCCGGCAAGACCACCACGCTGCGCCTTGTCTCGGGCCTCGAACGGGCCGATGCCGGATCGATCAGCATCGGTGGCGTCGACGTGACACGGGCCGCGCCGACGGTGCGCGACGTCGCCTTCGTCTTCCAGCAGTTCTCGCTCTATCCGCACCTGACGGTCTACGACAACCTCGCCTTTCCCCTGCGCTCGCCGACCCGGCGCACGCCGGAAGCCGATATCAAGCGGCGGGTCGAGGCGGTGGCCGCCATGCTCCATATCACCGGCAAGCTGCAGAACCGCGCCACGCGGCTGTCCGGCGGCGAGATGCAGCGGGTCGCGATCGGCCGTGCTCTGGTGCGCCGGCCGGCGATCTATCTCATGGACGAGCCGCTTTCGTCCCTCGATGCCAAGCTGCGTGCCAGCCTGCGCCTCGAATTGAAGCGCATCCAGCACGAGCTCGGCGCGACCATCCTCTATGTCACCCACGACCAGACCGAGGCGATGACCATGGCGACCCGCATCGGCGTCATCGAGGCGGGGCGGCTCGTGCAGATCGGTGCGCCGCGCGAGATCTATACCGGTCCGCGCAACATCTATGTGGCGACCCGCCTGGGTCAGCCCGCCATCAATCTCTTTCCGGCCGGGTTGATCGCTGACGGCGCCATCCCGGCCAGCGCCAGGACGGTCGGCGCCCGCACCGAGCACCTGCACATCCGGCGCGCCACCAATGGCGACGCCAACGGGAAGGTCGAATGGGTGGAGCATCTCGGCGACCAGAACCACCTTCATGTCAGCATCGGCGAGCATCGCATCGTCACGCTGGTCGATCCCGAGGTGGCCCCGTCCCGCGGCGAGGCGGTGGTGGTTTCGCTGGTCGACCCGCTCTATTTCGATGCCGGGGGCAATCGCATCGGAGGCGGCGATGGATAGTGCGACGAACACGCTGGCGGCCGATACGCTGCGCACGCTCATCGATACCGTGGCGCGCGAAATCATCGGGCATGCGGACGAGCTGACGACGCTCGACCAGGCGATCGGCGACGGCGACCATGGCCTCAACATGAAGCGCGGCTTCGAGGCGGTGCTCGCCGACATCGACGGGCTCGCGGCGAAGCCGCTGCCCGACGCGCTCAAGGCGATCGGCATGACGCTGGTGATGAAGGTCGGCGGAGCCTCCGGTCCGCTTTACGGCACGCTGTTCATGGCATTGGGCAAGGAGCTGCCGGCAGATCCGGACGTCGCCGATCTGGTGCGCGCGGCGGATGCCGCGATCGCCGCGGTCAAGGCGCGCGGCAAGTCCGACGTCGGACAGAAGACCATGCTGGACGTGCTGCAGCCGGCGCGCGACGCACTGGCCGCCGGCCGCGACGTGGTGAAAGCCGCTGCCGAAGCGGCGGAGGCGACCATTCCGATGAAGGCGATCAAGGGACGCGCATCGTTTCTCGGCGAGCGCTCCATCGGTCACATGGACCCGGGCGCACGGTCGAGTGCATTGATGATCGCTGCGCTCGGTGCGGCGTTGGAGAAGGGCCAGCGATGACAGTGAACGGCAATGTCGGCATCGTGATCGTCTCCCATTCCGCCGATGTCGCGCGCGGGACCGCCCAGATGGTGCGGCAGATGGTCGGCGAGGAGGTTCCGCTGGCGTTCTGCGGCGGCGACCCCGATGGCGGGCTCGGCACCAGCGTCGAGGCGATCATGGCGGCCATCGACCAGGCCTGGTCGGAGGCCGGCATCGCCATCCTCGTCGATCTCGGCGGCGCCGAAACCAACAGCGAAATGGCCATCGAGTTGCAGCCGGAAGAGCGACGGTCCCATATCGTGATCTGCAACGCGCCGATTGTCGAAGGCGCGGTGATGGCCGCGACGGAGGCGTCGGGCGGCGCGTCGCTGATCGACGTCAAGCGTACAGCAGAGGAGCTCTCGCCGGCGTAACGGCGGTTGTCGTATCGAATGACTGATGTCCAAGCCCACGGAACCGTTGTGCTCACACATGCGATCGGTCTGCACGCACGGCCATCCGTGAAGCTGACCAAGCTGGCGAAGACCTTCCGCTCGTCGATCGAGCTGAGTTCGAGCCCGTCCGGACCCTGGATCGACGCCAAGAGCATCGTCAAGGTGATGGCGGCCAAGGTGCCGCAGGGCACGGCGCTGCATTTCCGCGCCGCCGGCAAGGATGCGAACGACGCAGTCGCGGCGCTGATCGGGCTGGTCGAGCGCGATTTCGACGAGGCATCGGCGAATGCCGGAAACGGTTGAGCGAATCGGCCGGGCTGCCGCCCCGGGCGTCGCGGCTGGCCCGATCTTCCGTCTCGACCGGGCGCGGGCGCGGCGGGCGCCGACCGGCGACCCGGCGCGGGAGCGCGGCGACCTCGAGGCGGCGGTCGCCGCCGCGATCGCCTCGATCGCCGCGCTGGCGGCGCGCGTCGACGGCGAAGCCGCCGCCATGCTCGAATTCCAGGTGGCCATGCTCGAGGACGAGGCTCTGCTGGAACCGGTGCGCTGCCGGATCGCCGCCGGGGCCGACGCGGTGGCGGCATGGAATGATGCGATCGCGGCATTGATCGCCGACTACGAGGCGGCCGACGACGCCTACTTCCGCGCCCGCACCTCGGACCTCCGCGACCTCGGCGACGCCGTGCTGCGCCACCTCTCCGGCGAGACGGCACCGGACCTCCCGGAAGGAGCGGTGCTCGCCGGAGAGGACGTCGCGCCGAGCCGCTTCCTCTCGGTCGACTGGAGCCGCGGGGGCGGCATTGCGCTGTTCGCGGGAAGCCCGTCCAGCCACGTCGCCATGCTTGCCCGCTCGCGCGGCGTCCCCATGGTGGTCGGTCTTGGCCGGATGGACCTCGCCGGCCATCGTGACGCCATCCTCGACGGCACGTCGGGACGGATCCTGTTGAGCCCGCGGCCCGGCGACTGGACCGAATTCGAGGCGGCGCGGAAGGTCGCGGCGGATCGTGCCCTGGCGGAAGCGGAAGCCGCCAGACAACCGGCCCGCACGCGCGACGGCGTGCAGGTGGCGGTCATGATCAACATCGCCGGTCCGGCGGAACTGGAGCGCATCGATCCGGCGATCTGCGACGGCGTCGGCCTGGTGCGCACCGAGTTCCTGTTCGGCGACGGATTGGCCGACGAGGACACCCAGTACCGCGCCTACCGCCGGATCGCCGAATGGGCCGGCGCCCGGCCGGTGACCCTGCGCACGCTCGACGCCGGTGGCGACAAGCCGGTGGCTGGCCTGACCGTCGCGGGCGAATCCAATCCCTTCCTCGGCACGCGCGGCGTGCGGCTGTCCCTGGCACGCCCGGATGTCTTCCGGGCGCAGCTTCGCGCCATCGCGCGGGCTGCCGCCTCCGGCAACGTGCGGGCGATGCTGCCGATGGTCACCGAGCCGGGTGAGATCGACGCCGCCGCAACGATGCTCGACGAGGAGGTGCGCGCGCTCCAGGCGGCCGGCGTTGCCTGCGCCCGGCCGGCGCTCGGCATCATGGTCGAGGTTCCCGCGGTTGCGATCGTGCCGGATGTCTTCGCCCGGGCCGCGTTCTTCTCGATCGGCAGCAACGACCTGATCCAGTACGTGACGGCAAGCGCGCGCGACACGTCTGCGGTCGCCCATCTCAACGACGCCGGTCACCCGGCGGTTGCCGCCCTCATCGCGCAGGTGGCCGCGGCCGGAAAGCGGCTTGGCCGCGACGTCAGCCTGTGCGGCGACATGGCGGCGGACCCGGTCCACATCCCGGGATTGATCGCGGCTGGCCTGCGGTCGCTGTCGGTCGCGCCGCCGCTGGTCGGCCGCACCAAGCGGGCGATCGCCGCGATCGACGTCGGGGGATCGTAGGCGGTCAAGATGGACCATGATCCCGGCAGCGCCGAGGAGGCCGTCGCGCGCTACAAGACGATCCTCCGGCACGTCATCGACAACCGGCCGTCGGGCACGCGCCAGCGCCTGGCGACGGCGCTCGGCAAGAACCGCAGCTTCGTGTCGCAGATCACCAACCCGGGCTACGCCACGCCCATCCCGGCCCGGCATGTCGACGCGATCTTCGACATCTGTCATTTCTCGCCGGACGAACGCGAACGGTTTCTGGCCGCCTACGCGGTTGCGCATCCACGGCGGATGGCAGCGGAGAGGAGCGACCGGCGGCTGCGGCCGCACATGATCTATCTTCCCGATCTCGGCGACGAGGAACGCAATCGCGAACTCGACCGCGCGGTCGGCGACTTCATCCAGCGCCTCGGGAAGCTGATCGACGAGCCATGAGCCGGAGGGGAGGTCCGCGATGAAGAAACTGATCAACGCAACCGAAACGGTCCTGGTGGAGAGCCTCGACGGCTTCGCTGCGGCGCACGCCGACATCGTCGAACTCGGCGCCGACAGGGCGTTCGTCCGTCGACGGACGCTGACCCCCGGCAAGGTCGCCCTGATCTCGGGCGGCGGCTCCGGGCACGAACCGCTGCATGCCGGCTTCGTCGGGCGCGGCATGCTCGACGCGGCCTGCCCGGGCCAGGTCTTCACCTCGCCGACCCCGGACCAGATGCTGGCGGCGGCCGAAGCGGTGAACACCGGTGCCGGCGTCCTCTTCATCGTCAAGAATTACGAGGGCGACGTGATGAACTTCGAGATGGCGGCGGAGATGGCCGGCGGCGACATCCGCACGGTCGTCACGAACGACGACGTTGCCGTCGATGCCTCGACCTATTCGACCGGGCGTCGCGGCGTCGCCGGCACGCTCGTGGTCGAGAAGATCGTCGGGGCGGCCGCGGAAGACGGGATGGATCTGGCGGGCCTGCAGGCGCTGGGCGACCGCGTCAACGGCGCGACGCGCTCGATGGGCGTTGCCCTGACCAGCTGCACCGTTCCGGCTGCGGGCAAGCCGACTTTCGCCATCGGCGAAGACGAAATGGAGATGGGCGTCGGCATCCACGGCGAGCCGGGACGCCGCCGGGTCAAGCTGGCCACGGCGGACGCCATCGCCGACGAGATCGTGGGCGCGATTGCCGACGATCTCGCAGCGTCGGGGGATGCCATCGTCATGGTCAACGGGTTCGGCGGCACGCCGCTGATGGAGCTCTATCTCATGTTCAATGCCGCCCGCGGGCGTCTCGCGGCGCGCGGCATCCGGCCCAAGCGGTCGTTGGTCGGCACCTACGTGACGTCGCTCGACATGGCGGGCTGCTCGATCACGGTGACCATGCTCGAGGACGGCTTCGACAGGCTGTGGGACGCACCGGTGCACACCGCCGCCCTGCGCTGGGGGACGTAGGCCGCGGCAGGGCCTCCGGGCGCCGTCATGGCCGCTGTCGGGCCGCCATCGGGCCGCGTGCGGCGCGCTATTTCGGACGATTGCCGCGCTTGACGAAGCGCGAGACGGTGATCTTTTCGCCGAGAAGCCCGCGCGGCATGACCACCAGGATGAGGGCGAGCAGGACGCCGATCATGACGATCTCGAGCGAGGCGGCGCGCGCCTGCTGCTCCGGCGGAAAGATCGCCGAGACCGCGGCACTCGATGCGCTCCACAGACCCCAGACCACGACGGCGCCGAGGAGCGCCCCGAGATTGTTGCCGGCGCCGCCGACGATCAGCATCGCCCAGACCTGAAAGGTCAGCGCCGAGACGTAGTTGTCCGGCGCGATGAAGCCGATGAAATGGCCCTGGATGGCGCCGGCCAGGCCCATGATCGCCGCACCCAGCGCGAACGCCTGCAGGCGGAAGGCATTGGCGCTCTTGCCGATGGCGGCGGCCGCCGCTTCGTCCTCGCGGATGGCGCGCAACACCCGGCCCCAGGGTCCGCGCACCAGCCGTTCGAGCCCGAAGAACACGATCGCCGTCACCGCCACGACCGTGCCGAGATTGGCCAGATTGAAGAGAACGGCGTTGCCCTGCAGTGCCGCGAAGGGGCGCGGAATGAAGGCGACGCCGAAGGGGCCGCCGGTGACGCCCTGGGCGTTGAGCACGACGAAGCTGGATGGCGATGGCCACGCCGAACGTGGTGATGGCGAGATAGTCCGCGCGCAGGCGGAGCGTCAGCGCGCCGATGGCGAAGGCGATGACGCCGGTAGCCCCCGCGGCCGCGATCCAGCCGACGAGGATCGGCAGGTCGAAGCCGCCGAAGTGATCGGCAGTCGGCGGCGTGGTGAGCAGCGCCGAGGTATAGGCGCCGATGGCGACGAAGCCGGCGACGCCGACGTTGAACAGGCCGGTCTGCCCCCATTGCACGTTCAGTCCGAGGCAGATGATGCCGTAGGTGAGCGCGGTGGTCAGGAAGAAGGCGCCGTAGCCGAGGAGGTCGATCATGGCTCGCGCTGCCCGAACAGGCCGGTCGGCCGGACGATGAGCACTGCGATCAGCACCAGCAAAGGCGACGGCGCCGCGATAACCGGCGCCGACCAGCGGCACGGCGGCCGCTTCCGCGACGCCGACGATCAGGCCGCCGAGCGACCGCGCCCGGCATGCTGCCGATACCGCCGAGGATAGCGGCGGCGAACAGCGGCAGCAGGAGATCGAAGCCCATGTAGGGCCGGATCTGGACGGTGAGGCCGACCATGATGCCGGCGGCGGCGGCGAGCGCACCGCCGAGCAGCCAGGTGGTGCGGATGACCGGCCGCACATCGACGCCGACCACGGCGGCGAGCGCCGGGTTCTCCGACACCGCGCGCATCGAACGGCCGATGGTCGTGCGGTTCATGACGAAGAACATGGCGACGACCAGCACCGACCGCCAGCGCCAGCGTCAGGAGCTGGTCGGGCGTCACGCGGACGCCGCCGCCGACCGGAATGGCGATCTGGAGCTCGCGGCTGAAATAGGCCGGCTGCGAGGTGAAGATGAATTCGAGCAGGCTGCGCAGGGCCATCGAGGCGCCGAAGCTCGCCATCACCATGATGATGGCGTTGCCGCGCGCCCGCAAGCCGGCTGAACAGGACCACGTCGAGCGCGAGCGCCAGCAGGCCGGTCAGCACCATGGCCGCGGCGCCGGCGACGAGCAGCGGCCAGCCGAAGGAGAACGGCCCGAGCGGCGTCATCGATCTGGCCGGTCAGGAAGCCGATGAGGCCGCTGATCGCCAGCGCCGCATAGGCGCCCCAGGCGATGAATTCGCCATGGGCGAAATTGGCGAAGCGGAGGATCGAATAGGTCAGCGACACGCCGATGGCGCCGAGGCCGATCATCGCCCCGACCAGCAGACCGTCGGCGATGAACTGCAGGTTCACCGGCGCGCTCTCCGCGCCGGCGCGCCGCCGAGATAGAGCTCGGCGATCGCCGGATCGTTCCACAGCTCGGCGGCCGGACCTTCGTGGCGGTTCTGTCCCTCGGCCAGCACATAGGCGCGATCGCTGATGGCGAGCGCGGCGCGGACGTTCTGCTCGACCAGCAGGATGGTCACGCCGGTCTCGCGAATGGTCTTCGAGCTGGCGGAAGACGGTCTCGACCATCTTCGGCGACAGCCCGGCCGAGGCTTCGTCGAGCACCAGGAGGCTGCGGCTTGACGATGAGCGCGCGCGCCACGGCGAGCATCTGGCGCTCGCCGCCGGAAAGCCGCCCGGCGGCGTCGTCCGCCGTTCGGCGAGGCTCGGGAAGAAGGCGTACATCTCGCCGATGCGATCGTGGCGGTCGGCCGCCGGCACGATGGCCGCGGCGAGAGCGAAATTGTCCGCGACCGTCATGCGCGGCGAAGACGTTCTCGGTCTGCGGCACGAAGGCGAGGCCGCGCCGGACCACCTGATGCGCGGCGAGCGCGGTGATGTCGTCGCCCTCCATGACGCACGCGGCCGGAGAATTTCGGCACCAGGCCGGCGACCGACTTGATCAGCGTCGACTTGCCGGCGCCGTTCGGCCCGAGGATGGCGACGATCTCGCCGGGCGACACGCTCGATGCTGGCGCCGCGCACGATCGGTGCGCCGGGCTCGTAGCCGGCGAACCAGCGTCCTCGACGCGCAGGACCGGCACCGGGCTCATGCGCCGCCACCGAGATAGGCTTCGATCACCTGCGGGTCGCGCACCACTGCGGCCGGCTCGCCCTCGACCAGCAGCCGGCCGGCCGCCATCACGAAGACGTGGCGGCAGAGCCGGGCGATCAGGTCCATGTTGTGCTCGATGATGAGGAAGGCGATGCCGCGCCGGTTGATCTCGACGATGCGCGACATGATCGTCTCGCACAGGCTCGGATTGACGCCGGCCGCCGGCTCGTCGAGGAGCACCAGCGTCGGCTCGGCCATCATGGCGCGGGCGAGTTCGAGCAGCTTGCGCTGCCCGCCCGACAGCACGCGGGCGGGCTCGTAGGCCAGCCCGTCCAGCGTGACGAATTCGAGCAGCGCCATGGCGCGGTCGACATTGGCGCGCTCCTCCCGGCCGACGCTGCCCGGCCGCAGCCAGTTGGGCAGCAGCCGCTCGCCGCTCTGTCCCCTGGCGGCAACCAGCAGGTTCTCGACCAGCGTCATCTGCGGAAACGGACGCGGAATCTGGAACGTCCGGCACAGGCCGCGGTCGAGACGCGCGATGGGCCGGCTCGCGCTCGATCGACCGGCCGTCGAGCAGGATACGGCCGCCCGTCGGCCGCACGGTTCCCGCGATGCAGTTGAAGAGCGTCGTCTTGCCGGCGCCGTTCGGTCCGATCAGCCCGACGATGTCGCCGGGACCCGACCGCCATCGACACCCCATCGACGGCGGCCACTCCACCGAACCGCCGCGTCACCTCGCAGACTTCGAGCATGGGGAGAAAAGGCCTTGTTGCGCGGGACGACGGCGGGAGGGCGCTGGCGGGCTTGCGGCGGAGACGATTATCGTGACGATATGGCCAAGCCAAGGGCCGCGCAACGCTGACCGAACCGCCAAATGACCGCCAAGCCATCGGATTCATTCGAACTCTACGACCTCAGGGTCGAAGTCACCGCGCCGCCCGGCGGGCCGATCTATTGCGGGGCGAAGCCCGGCGACTATTTCGAGCTGAAGGGCGAAATGCTCACCCTGCCGCCCGGCCAGGGATTTTCCATCTACTCGCTGGCGGCGCTCTTGCCCCTGCTTCCGGCCAAGCAGCGCGCCAGCGACCCCAACGACTGGATGTCGACCGACACGGAGGTCGCCTGCCCGGATCCCAATTGCTCGACGCGCTTCCGCATCACGCGGACGGCCAAGCGCACCTTCAGCCATGCAGCGGTGACCGCCGTGCCGCTGCCGGGCAGGGACCGGCCCTGATGGCCGTTGCCGACCATCGGCCTGCGCCCCGGCTACGAGATTTCCCGGGTCATCTGCGGCGGCTGGCAGCTCGCCGGCGGCCACGGTCCGGTCGACCGGTCGGCGGCGATCGAGCACCTCGTCGCCTACGCGGAGGCCGGTGTCTTCACCTTCGACTGCGCCGACATCTACACCGGCGTCGAGGAGCTGATCGGCGCGGCGCGGGCAGAAGTCGGCCGCCGCCACGGCGCCGCTGCCGCGGCTGCCATCAAAGTCCACACCAAATGCGTGCCCGACCTCGACAAGCTCGCCGAGGTCGACCGCGCCTATATCCGCCGCATTGTCGAGACCTCGCTTCGGCGCCTGGGCAGCGAGCGCCTCGACCTCGTCCAGTTCCACTGGTGGGACTATGGCGTGCCGGGCTACCTCGACGCCGCCGGCTGGCTGAAGGAGCTGCAGCGCGAGGGCAAGATCAACCGGCTGGGCGGCACCAACTTCGACACGCCGCACACGGCCGAGCTGGTCGCGGCCGGCATCGATGTGGTCAGCATGCAGGTGCAGTATTCGCTGCTCGATGCGCGGCCGGAAAACGCTCTCGTCGATTTCAGCCTCGAATACGGCGTCAACCTCCTCTGCTACGGGACGGTGGCCGGCGGCTTCCTCTCCGACCGCTGGCTGGACAAGCCCGAACCGGTGCCGCCGTTCGAGAACCGGTCGCTCACCAAGTACAAGCTGATCATCGACGATTTCGGCGGCTGGCCGCTGTTCCAGGAGTTGCTGCACGCGCTCAGGCGCATCGCCGACCGGCACGGCACCGACATCGCCTCGGTGGCCAGCCGCGCCATGCTCGACCGGCCGGCGGTCGCCGCGGTCATCGTCGGCGCGCGCAGCCGGGCGCATGTCGCCGCCAACGCGGCGCTGGCGACGATTCCGCTGACGGCCTCCGACGGGAGCGAGATCGCCGCGGTGCTCGCCCGACGCCAGGGGCCGGCGGGCGATACCTTCGCGCTCGAGCGCGACCGCAACGGCCGCCACGGCGCCATCATGAAATACAACCTCAATACGGCCGCCTGAATGGCGCCGGGCGACCGCGTCGCGCGGGCCATCCGGGAAACCCGCGACCTGCACGCCTTCTTCGTTGCCTGGTTCCGCGTCGCGGGCGGCCCGGCAGCGGACTTCGCCCGCTGCGAGGCGGCGCTGGCGCCCGATTTCCGCATGGTGACGCCGGACGGCCGCGTCCACGACCGGGCCGCCGTGGTCGACCGCCTGCGCGCCGCGAAGGGCAGCGCCGACCCCGATTTTTCGATCGACATCCTGCAGCCGACCGCCGTCTGGCAGACCGGTGACGCCGTCTTGCTGGAATTCGTCGAGCAACAGTATCGTGGGGGCGCGACCACCAGCAGGCGGTCCACCGGGCTTTTCACCGACCAGCCGGCAGCTCCCAATGGCGTCGTGTGGCGCCATCTGCAGGAAACCTGGATGGCGCCGGGCTAAGGTTCAAACCGTGCGATCCGTCTGCTCGGATCGCTGCAATGGAGGGGAAGATGAGAGCGTTGAAATTCGCCCTGGTGGCCGCGATCGGCCTGACGGGCGCGACGGCGGCCGCCAGGGCGGCCGACTGCGACATCACCATCGGCGTCGTCATGTCGCTGACCGGCCCCGCCGGTCCCTATGGCCAGGCCGGCGCCAAGTCGGTCGAGATGGCGTTCCGCGACATCAACGATGCCGGCGGCGTCGGCGGCTGCAAGCTGGTCACCGATACCCGCGACGCGCAGAGCCAGGGCAACGTCGCGGTCGACGTCGCCACCCAGCTCGTCCAGGTGAAGAAGGTGCCGGCCATCGTCGGCGGCATCATCTCGTCGGTGTCGATCCCGATCCTGACCTCGGTCACCGCGCCCGCCAATGTCGTGCAGATCTCGCCCGCCTCGTCGTCGCCGACGCTCACCCAGCTCGGCCGCGACGGCAAGACCAACGGCGTCTTCTTCCGCACCATCACCTCCGACGCGCTGCAGGGCACCGCGGCGGCGAAATATGCGCTCGACCAGGGCCTGAAGAAGCTGTCGATCATCCACGTCAACAACGACTTCGGCGTGAACATGGTCACCGAGTTCTCCAAGGCCTACAAGGCGCTCGGCGGCACCATCGTGTCCGACACGCCCTACAACGAGAAGCAGTCGAGCTACGACGCGGAAGTGACCGCCGCCATGGCCGGCGATCCCGACGGGCTCTACCTGATCAGCTATCCGGTCGACGGCGCCACCATCGCCCGCGCCTGGATCAGCAAGGGCGGTCCGGCCGAAGTTCCTGCTCAACGACGGCATGAACGACCAGAGCTTCATCGACGCCGTCGGCGCGAAATACCTGAACGACGCCTACGGTACCTCGTCGGGCACCGACCGCGACGCCGTCGACCGACTACTTCGACGGCGAACTACAAGGCCTTCTCCGATCTCGATCCGGGAAGCCCGGCGGCGGTGCAGGCCTACGACGCCGGCGCCATCGTCGGACTGGCCACGGCCATTGCCGGCAAGGGCGACGCCGCCGCGATCAAGGATGCGGTGCGCAAGGTGGTCGATCCCAGCGGCACGGTCGATCCATGCCGGCAAGGACGAATTCGCCAAGGCGCTGCAGCTCATCAAGGACGGCAAGCCGATCAAGTACGAAGGCGTGATCGGGCCGATCACCTTCGACGAATACGGCGACATCACCGGGCCGTTCCGGCTGTGGAAGATCGCCGACGGCAAGGTGACGACGGTCGGCCAGATGTCGACGGACGACGTCAACGCCATCAAGGCGAAGATCGGCGGCTAGGCCAAACCGCACAGCACGACCGGAGGCGCCGCGGCCCGTGCGGCGCCTTCTTGTCCTTCGGGAGCAGACATGACGGATCTTTCCGTACCCGAGCGCACCGAGCTTGCGCCCGGACTCAGCGTCAGCCGCATCGTCACCGGCCTGTGGCAGGTCGCCGACATGGAGCGCGACGGCAAGACGCTCGACCCGGCCGGCGCCGCCGCCGATCTCGCTGCCTACGCCGAGGCCGGCTTCGACACCTTCGACATGGCCGACCACTACGGCAGCGCCGAGCTGATCGCCGGCCGTTTCAACCACATGCTGGCGGAGGGGCGCGTCGCGCACGCGGCCGGGCAGCCGGCCGGCAGCCTTCACGAAGTGGTGCCCGAGCCCGGGCCGATGACGCCGACGTGGTGCGCGCCGCCGTCGACCGCGCCGCCGGCGCATGCAGACCGGAGGTGATCGACCTGCTTCAGTTCCACTGGTGGACCTTCCGCCACCCGGGCTGGCTCGACGCCATGCACGAACTGGAGCGGCTGAAGGGGGAGGGGCTCGTCCGCCACCTCGGCACCACGAATTTCGACACCGACCACCTCCACGTCCTGGCGCGGGAGGCATCCCGATCGCCACCAACCAGGTCTGCTATTCGCTGCTCGACCGTCGCGCCGGCGAGGAGATGGCGGCCTTCTGCGCCGCGGAAGGCATCAGGCTGCTCGCCTATGGCACGCTCGCCGGCGGCCTGCTGACCGAGAAATGGCTGGGCAAGCCGGAGCCCGCCACCGACGACCTCGGCCAATGGAGCGCGATGAAATACAAGCGCTTCGTCGAGCGATCGGCGGCTGGAGCGTCTTCCAAGAAATCCTCGGCGCCGTCGCCGACGTCGCCCGGCGCCATGGCGTTTCCATGGCGAACGTCGCGACGCGCTGGGTCCTCGACCAGCCGGCCGTCGGCGGCGTCATCGTCGGCGCGCGGCTCGGCGAGCGCGAGCACCGCGACGACAACCTCGCCATGTTCTCCTTCACCCTCGACGATGCCGACCGCGCCCGCATCGAGGCGGCGCTGGCATCGGCGCGGCGCATCCCCGGCGACTGTGGCAGCGAGTACCGAAGGCCGCCCTTCCTGACGGCGACCGGCGACCTCAGCCAGCATCTCGCCACCCTGCCGAAGGCCTTCACCGCCGTGCCGGTTGCCGACCGGCCGAACCGCCTGCGCATCGACACCGGCAGCGTCTGGGAGCCGGTCTGCGGCTACAGCCGCGCGATGCGCATCGGCGATCGCATCCTGGTCAGCGGCACCACGGCCACCCACGGCAGTGGCGCCATCGTGTGCGCGGGCGACGTGCGCGGCCAGGCGGTCTACATCCTCGACAAGATCGAGGCGAGCCTCGATGCGCTCGGCGGCACGCTGGAAGACGTCGTGCGCACGCGCATCTATGTCCGCGACGAGCGCCAGTGGGAGCCCGTCGCCCGCGTCCACGGCCGCTATCTCGGCCATGTCCGGCCCGCCAACACGCTGGTGGAGGTCTCCAATCTGGTCGGCGGCTACATGGTCGAGATCGAGGCGGAAGCGGTCGTCGGGTAGGAGATCGAACGCCCGCCGTCGTCCGGCCTTGATTCGAAAGTCACCGCTCGCGCGTCGCAACCGCCCGCATCGTCCCTCCGGCATCCGGGAGCGGGATTGACGCGACTTGGCCGCCGCATGCGCCGGGGGCTTGGGCATGACAAAAAGAAAAGCGTCGGTCCGGAGCAACCTCCGGAGCCGACGCCTCCCTGTTTCGCAAGGCGGTTTCTCTTCTCGCCCTCGCCAAAAAAGCGCGGCGGCGGACCCCAGCCCTGAGGCAGGCAACCTCGGAGACGCGTCGTCCGGCTAGCACGGTCGGCGCGGTCAGCGGGGCAGCCCGCGGGCCGCATGCTACCGAAAGTAGCAAGAAAAGTTAAGCTGCAATTCTTGTCAGGGTAGGATACGTCCTCGGCCGGGCCCTTCGTAAAGACCCGATTGGAATGGCTCTTGCGCGGGCACGGCGGGCGACGCCGTCTATCGGGGTGTGGCTATGTCTTTCCCGGAGCGACTCGGCCTGCGCACGCGCCGCGTCCTGTCATCGCCCACCGGATGACGCGCATGTCGGGCTGGGCAAAACGACCCGATGCGCTCGTGTTCCTGGCGCTTCTTGCCATCGTCGTCCTGTCGATTCTTCCCGGATCCTGGCAGGAGCGCACCGGGCTGCCGCCGCCGTTCGAGCATGTCATCGCCTATACCGGTGCATCCGGGCTGATGGGCCTGATCTGGCCCGGCCTTCGTCCGGGGTTGCGTAGGGCCCTTCGCCGCGCACCAGCACGCGGGCGCCCTCGGACCTCAGGCCATGATGGTCAGTAAAAGGATGAAGAAAGTGCGCGAGATCGCGTTTCTGCCATTGGCTTGTGGTCAGGTCGTCCAACTTCATTTGTCGTTACTTAGACGGCAATCGGGCGGACCACAACAGACGGACGTCGGCCGTCTATTTCTTATCTAGGACAAGAGACAGCGAAATGTCTAGCTAGTGGATTGAATCCAACACTTGGTGCCCGCGCCTGACGGCGGCGATGATTTTGTCGGGATCGGCGGTCCAGGTGAAGGGTTTGGGCATTTGATTGGTGTCCTCGACAAAGCGGTTGATGGCGACCTGGAGATCGACGACGGATCGGAAGACGCCGCGCTTCAATCGTCGCTTCGACAGCTTGGCGAAGAAGCCCTCGACCGCGTTGAGCCACGAGCACGAGGTCGGCACGAAGTGGAAGGTGAATCGCTCATGCCGGCTGAGCCACTGGCGCACCTTGGGGTGCTTGTGGGCAGCGTAGTTGTCGAGGACGACATGGATCAGCTTGCCGGCCGGCACCTCGGCCTCGATGGCGTTGAGGAAGCGGATGAACTCCTGGTGGCGGTGGCGCTGCATGTTGCGGCCGATGACGGTGCCGTCGAGCACGTTGAGAGCGGCGAACAGTGTGGTGGTACCGTTGCGCTTGTAATCATGCGTCATGGTGCCGGTACGCCCCTTCTTCAGCGGCAGGCCGGGCTGGGTACGGTCGAGGGCCTGGATCTGGCTCTTCTCGTCGACCGAAAGCACGATGGCATGCGCCGGCGGATCGACATACAGCCCGACCACATCCCGCAGCTTGGCGACGAATTGCGGATCGGTGGAGAGCTTGAACTGCCGTACCCGATGCGGCTGCAGCCCGTGGGCCCGCCAGATGCGCTGCACCGAGGAGACGCTGATGCCAGTTGCCTCGGCCATCATGGCGCCCGTCCAGTGGGTTGCCTCGACGGGCGGATCGGTGAGCGTCAGGGCGACCACCCGTTCCGCTATGTTGGCGGCAAGGGGCGGAACCCGGGACGGCCGCGTCTTGTCACGCAGGAGGCCGTCAATCCCTTCTTCAGCAAAACGTTCCTGCCAACGCCAGACGCAGGTCTTCGACTTGTGCGTTTGGCGCATGATCTCCACCGTGCCCCAGCCATCGGCCGACAAGAGCACGATCGCGGCCCGCCAGACGTGCTTCTGCGGAGCGTTGCGGTTGCCGATGATCGCCTTCAGGCGGCGGCGATCGGATGGGGTCAGCGTAATCGAAATCCCAGGGCGCATGCCCAGAACTCGCATGCGCCAACCCCCAGGGGAATCCCCCGCCGGATTCACCCGTCAGATTTGATCCACTAGCGGCCCAAGCTGATTGCGGAGCATTTTCGTCATAGGATAGCGCTGTGCGTCACTGACGTGAAAATGCGACAGCCGGCAGCGAGTGGCGGCAAATGCTACTTGGCGCTTCGGCCGCTCATCATCGCCATCAGGGCAGCGGCACGGTCTGCTCGATCGGGCCGGCCCCCATATCGCCGGCAATTCCGCGTAGGTGTGCAGACGATTCGAATTTCACCGAGATGCTCGCATACAGGTAATTTTGCGCCGACGTTATGTGATCGACCATCAGATGGCGTGCCTCTTCCGCGTCCCGTTTCTGGATGGCACGCAGAATCGTCTGATGCTCCGCCAGGATGACATTCGCCCGCTCAAACTCTTCATCGGACGTGCCAATACGAAATTCGCTGGCGACATACCCGATGATGTTCGGAAGCAGTTCGATCGCCGTTTCATGAAAGCGGTTTCCGGATGCCTTGGCGATCGCACGGTGGAAAGAGAAATTAAGGTCGGCCGCCATGCGCAGGTTGCCGGCCTCTATGGCGCGTTCGGAACGCGTGAGCGCCTCCTCGATCTCGGCTAGCTGGGCGGCGGTGTGGCGGATGGCGGCAAGCGCGGCAGTCCGTCCCTCGACGTCGATTTCGGAACTCGTAAAATTGCTGAACGTCGGCGACGCTCTCCAGCGCTGGAAATCGCGCCTGCAGGCTTGACGGACCGAGCCGGACGAGAGTGCCGGAACCCTTTTTGGTCTCGACCACCCCCTCCGCCGCCAGCCGCGCAAGACCCTGGCGAATGACGGGTCGACTGACGCCGAACCGGCGCCCGAGCTCGTCCTCCGACGGCAGCCGGGCATTGCGCGGAAATTCGCCGCGCTCAATCAGACGGCGAAGTTGAGCGTACACCTGATCGGCGAGCGAGGGGCGTCGGGGCAGTGCTCGTTCCATGTCAAAGCTTTCCGTCGCGACAGCGAGGGGTGACGAATCTGTCCGCTTCCAGGTCACCTATAGATACTGCGTCCGCGGCCTTTCCACAAACCGGTCAGGTCTGGTAATGCAGAACCGTCCGAGTGCACTTTAAAGGATATGTCTGTAATTTTTGCTTTACAAGTCAGCTATGCTCTGGCAGAAGCGATCCAAGCTGGCCTGCAAAGGCCAAACCGCGTGGCCAAACGGGAGAATGGAATGCCGAGCGTGCTTGTTGTCGGAGGGGGGACTGCAGGTTTCGCTGCGGCGATAGCGGCTGCGGAAGCCGGAGCGAGCGTCACGTTGCTGGAGCAGCACAGCTACCTCGGCGGCACCATGACCGGGGGGCTTGTCCCCGGAATCGTGTCCATGCGTCACCAGCCGTGGCGCGACGAAGAGACCCTCGTCCAGCTTGAATCCCTCTATTCGGGCAACCAGGTCGTCCGCGGCATCGCGCAGAGGATGGTCGATCGCTTGAATGCCGTCGGAGGAGCCTACTCGCTCAAGGATGGCGAAGCGCCGGTGCGCGTGCTGTTCGATCCCGAACTGATGAAATGGGTGATCGACCAGATGGTGCGCGAGGCCGGCGTCACGGTGCTCTACAACACCAAGGTCAGCGGCGTCCGCAAGCAGGGCAGTGCGGTGACCGGCGTTGATCTCGCGTTCGGCGAGCACCTGGATGCCGACGTCGTGATCGATGCGACCGGCGATGGCCACGTCGCCACTTTTGCCGGTGCGTCCTATGAGCAGGGTCAAGGCAACGACCGCACCTATGTGCAGCCGATCTCATTCTATTTCCTGATGGGCGGCGTCGATCTCGCTAAGACGGTCCACTTTATCGTTGCGAATTCGGCGAGCGGCGACTTCAGCGAAGGATACATTCGCAAGTTGCAGGAATTACTTGCGAATCAGATGCCGCTGACCGTGCTGCCGATCAATTCAATCCGCGAGAAGGCGGTGGCAGCGGGCAAGTACCCCGTGCCGTTCGGGGCGACTACGGTTAATCCGCGCGCGCACACCAGCCTCTTCCGTCCGGTCCTGCGTGGCGGCAAGGTCCGCTACGACGTCACCATGCACAACATCGACATGGCCTACAGGGTCGATGCGACTGATGCCCGGTCGCTCAGCGAAGCGATCGCGTCGATGCGCGATTTCATCGTGCGCACCTCGGCCTATTTCCAGGAGTTCATGCCGGGGTTCGAAGATGCCTACCTTTTGCAGGTCGCGGACATCGTCGGCGTGCGTGAGACGCGGCGAATCATCGGCGACTACATGCTCACCGGCAGCGACGTCCTCGATGCACGGGCCTTCCCCGATGCGATCGGGTACTGCGGTGCGACCGTCGACGTGCACGATGTCGAGGGCGGCAAGAAGGTGACGCGCATGTCCGCCATCAAGGAGGGTAAGTCGTACCAGATCCCGTACGGCATTCTTGTTCCGAAGGGCATCGAAAACCTTCTTGTTGCCGGCCGTTGCGTGTCGGCTGACCGCGTCGCCTGTGGATCCATCCGGCAGCAGGCCGGGTGTCTCGTGACGGGGCAGGGAGCCGGTGTCGCGGCCGCTGTGGCGGGCGCCAACAGAGTTGCTCCGAGAAAAGTCGACATCGGTTTGGTTCAACAGGAGTTGCGCCGCCAGGGCGCGGTTCTGTAGCGGCAAGCCAAAGCTCAAGGATGTCATTGGATTTTACAGAGATATAAAGACTGCGCCTGAAGGTGGATCGCCAGGCGCGGCGTAGTGCAACGAAGGAGGAGACGGCAATGAACCAGCGGTTCTCGATTGGTGTCGCGGTCGCTTTGACGGCCGCCGTGATCGCCGGTCAGGCGATGGCACAGGACAAGACTTTGAGCGTAGGCAGTTGGATGTTCAGCGAACCTGGAATTGGCGATTGGTGGAAGATCGCTGCCGACAAATTCAAGAACGACAATCCGGGCGTGAACCTGGAAATCCGCAATCTGCCGGTCAACGACTACATGACCCAGCTCGTCGTAGAGCTGACGTCCGGTAATCCCGCGGACGTGGTGAGCGTGTCGACCAACCTCGCCGAAGTGCAGGCCTCCGGCGGTCTGGTGCCGCTCAACGATTTCATCGCCCAGTCCGGAATGAAGGACAAAGTTGAGGACTCGTGCTGGGCGGCGACCACTTTCGACGGCAAGATCATGGCGGTGCCGATTTCAGGCCGGACCCTGGTTCTCCTGTACGACCCGCAGAAGCTCAAGGATGCGGGGC
This sequence comes from uncultured Alphaproteobacteria bacterium, assembly GCA_963784605.1. GTDB lineage: Bacteria > Pseudomonadota > Alphaproteobacteria > Rhizobiales > Kaistiaceae > CAVSRC01. The sequence goes on along the minus strand of CAWARW010000020.1, from coordinate 3,290 downwards.
TCAGTGGTCCGCCGACCACGCCGGAAGAATTCCTTGCCGATGCCCGTAAGCTGACGAAGAAGGATTCGGCCGGAAACGTGACCCAGTACGGCGCGTCTATGGTCAACATCGATGAGGATCCGACGTATGAGATGCTCATGATGTGGACGATCGCCTATGGTGGCCGGCTCACCGACGGGAGCAAGCCCACGCTCACCGATCCTGCTGCGGTGAAGGCGCTGACGCTGATGAAGACCCTCTATGATGAGCAGCTCATTCCGCGTGGGCGCCCTGAGGATGACCAGCGTGCGCTTTTTGCCAATGGGGGCACCGCGATGGAGCTGGACGGGCCGTGGCAGGTGTCGTTCGTGAAGAAGGTGAATCCGGACCTCGCAACCCGAGTTGCAGGCGGCGCACCTGCCTTGGTCTGGGCCGGCGACCGGAGGACCGAACGCCATGCTCGCAGTCGGCAATACCGACAATCAGGCCCTTGCCTGGAAGTTCATCGAGGCCGTGATGAGCCCCGACGTCCAGTCGCAGTTCGCGAAGTACAACGACGTCGTTCCCTGCGCGAAGAACGCAATCGGGGAAGAAGCCCTGAAGGCGAAGCCGTATCTCGCCCCGGAACTGGCCCAGTTCCAGGCGGGGCCGATCAGCCCCGTACCGGCCGGCTTCGAATCGCAGGCGTCGGAATTCGAGGCGATCGCCCTGAAGGCCGTGACCAATGCGCTCCAGGGTGGACAAGATCCCGCAGCAGCCCTGGCTGCCGCGCAGAAGGAGCTTGAGGCAACATTCAAGTGATGTCTCACCGGCCGGGCCGCATGGGCCGGCCCGGCTTTTCGGGATGCTGCGATGATCAACGATCGTTCACGACTGGCCCTGAGTTGGCCCACGCAGCAACGCATCTTCGCAGCATCCCTCATCACGCCGGTCTTGATTCTGCTCGTGCTGACTGTCGGTGTTCCGATAGTCGCCGGCATCATGACCAGCCTCCAGCGTGTGCGTCTAAACCTGCCAGCACTCAATTCCAACTTCGTCGGGCTCGAGAACTACGGGCGCATGCTGGGCTCCGGAGATTTCTGGCACAGCATGTCCGTATCCGCCATTTATACCGTCGGGTCCGTCGCACTGACATTCGTACTCGGACTAGGGACCGCTCTGCTGTTCAGCCGGGCAACGAAGTGGAGTGCGATCGCGCGGACCGTGACGTTGCTGCCCTGGGCCACGCCGGTGGTCGCCGGAAGCCTCGTGTGGGGCGTCATGTACGACTACGACTCGGGCATCCTGAACCGCATCATCCATCTTTTACCCGGCAATCTTCACAACGTGCCGTGGCTGATCGATCCGCGGATTTCCCTCTGGTCGGTCATCCTGGTGGACGCGTGGCACACGTTTCCGCTGGCGATGGTGCTGCTGCTTGCTGGCATTCAGGGTATCCCGCGCGAACTATATGAGGCCGCGGCGGTCGATGGCGCGAGCGTCCTGCAGAGATTCCGGTTCGTTACGCTGCCGTGCCTCGCGCCCATCAGCAACGTGACGCTGTTGCTTCTGGCGGTTTGGGCGTTCCGCCGCTTCGATATCGTCTACCTTCTGACGCGGGGCGGCCCGGGCGACTCTACGACAACGCTCACCATGAACACCTTTGATCGCGCGTTTCGCTACTACGACCTCAGCTATTCGGCGACCTTGGGCGTCGCGACCATGATCATCTCCGCTTTCATGGCGGCTATCTACCTGCGCTCGCTGCGGCGGCAGGCGCTGAACTGACATGTCTGGTGTGGCACAGGCTACGTTGATGGATGGAACAGCGGGAGTTGCCTCGCGGGTGGATTGGCGCCGTCCGCTTGCCATTGTCGGTGTGGCCGTCCTGACCATCGCGGTCGTCGTCTTCGCGGTGTTCCCGGTCTACTGGATGATCGTCACAGCGCTGTCACCGCTGCGGCGCGAGCCGCGAGCGCCGCCCAGGGCTTCCTGCCGGATCGCTTCACCCTCGACAACTTCTTCTACGTCTTCACCCAGGTGCCGCTCGGTCTCTGGCTATTCAACAGCACCCTCGTCGCCACTGTCGTCGCAACGGGCGCAGCCTTCACCGGCGCCATGGCCGGCTACAGCCTTGCGCGATTCACGTCTCGCTGGACCGGGCTCGTGGTCATGGTCATCGTCGCCATGCAACTCATGCCACCGACCTCGATCATCATCCCGCTGTATCGGATGGCGATGATGACCCACCTACTGAACAGCTACACGGCGCTCATCATCGCCCACATGACGCACATGCTGCCGATTTCGACGTTCCTGATGTGGGGATTCTTTCTGTCGATACCGCGCGAGATCGAAGAGGCGGCGCTCGTCGACGGTGTTGGACAAGTGGGTGTTCTGGTGCGCATCACCGGCCGGCTGGCCGCGCCGGGCCTGGCAACCGTCTTCATCTACTCGTTCGTCGTGAGCTGGAACGATCTCCTTTTCGCCCGCACCCTCAATTCGTCATCGCGAATGTGGACGGCGCCCGTGGGTCTGGCGTCCTTCTCCGGCGAGTACTACACGCTCTTCGAACCGCTCATGGCGGCGGCGTTGATCTTTGCGCTGCCAGTCACAATTGTCTTTCTGGCCTTGCAGCGGCATTTCGTGCATGGGCTTACCGTTGGTGGCGTCAAAGGCTGATCCAGATCGGAACGACGTTTGGGGCACGGCGCTGCAGTCGTAGGCAGCAAATTGGATTGTCGTGGTCTCCAAGGTTCGGAACCGAGGCGGGCTGCAGGGTCGAGAGCCAGTATTTTGTGGGCTCGCTTTCGCCCTGCGGCCACTCGATGAGGAACCATTCCTCTTGCCGCGGCGCAGATCGCCAATGGCCGCGGTGCGCTGGCCGGACGCGGATGGCGGCGAAGCGCGAGGTGAGCGAGGCATTGGTGCCTTCGCGCCAGGTGACGATGTGCCAGGCGCTCGCGGGCTGGGTCTGCGCCAGCTGCTTGGCTGAAACCCGCTTGTGCTCGGGATGGCGGCAACCAGCGAGGGCAGCCGCCCGTGCCCGCTCCGCGCTTTGGGCGGCAACGGCCCCGTTCCTGGAGGCCACTCCAGCGTAAGCGCAACCCCCGGTCTGAGCTGCTGCCGGTTCAGTGGACACGATCCTAAGCTAACGCCTGTTGTTTTTCGAACTCCATGGGGCTGAGGTAGCCGAGCGTCGAATGACGGCGCCGGGCGTTGTAGAAGCGCTCGATATAGTCGAAGGCGTCGGCCCTGGCCTGGTCACGCGTTCGGTAGGTCTTTCGGGCTGTCCTCTCCGTTTTGAGCGACGAGAAGAAGCTCTCCATGGC
>CAWARW010000019.1:0-40331 GCA_963784605.1 uncultured Alphaproteobacteria bacterium | reverse complement strand
ACGGCGGCCTTGAGCAGGCCATCGACCCGGCCGGCGAGGCCGGGCTCGACACGGGCCGGGCCCTCGAAGGCGCGGCTCAGCAGGCCCTTGCGCTCGGCGGTGGCGACGTGGCCGGCGTCGGCGGAGACCCATACCCCGCGGCCGGGAAGCCGCCGGCGCAGATCGGCAACGACGCTGCCGTCCGGCGCGACGACGAAGCGAATCAGCCCGTCAACCGGCAGGGTCTGCCGGGTGACGACGCAGGTCCGTTCGGTTGGCGCGTTGCGGCCGGTCACCGGGGTCTCCCATCGCTCCGGCTCAGGCGACCGGCGCGTCGGGCGCGACCGCCGCGTCCGCTTCGCCCGCCTCGCCGGCCTCGCGCCTCGGCCTTCCTCGGCCGGATGCAGATCCGCCTCGCTGATCCAGCCGGCCTTGACGCGGGCCGCCATGATCATCGCCTCGGCGTCGGCGCGGGGCACGCCGAAGCCTTCCAGCGCACCGGGGATGCGCTTGCTCTCGCCGTCCTTGCGCTCGACGTAGCCGGTGAGATCGTCGGGCACGCGCCGGCGAAATCCTCGACCGTCTTGATGTCGTTCTTGCCGAGCGCCACCAGCATGGCGGTGGTGATGCCGGGAACCTCCTTGAGAGCGTCCTCGACGCCCAGCTCCTTGCGCTCGGCATCCTGCTCGGCCTCGAGCTTCTCCAGATGTTCGCGCGCCCGCGCCTGCAATTCGGTGGCGGTCTCCTCGTCGAAGCCCTCGATCGAGGCCGAGCTCGTCCTGGTCGACGAAGGCGATCTCCTCGACGTCGGCGAAGCCTTCGGAGGCGAGGAGCTGGCCGACGACCTCGTCGAGATCGAGCGCGTTGATGAAGAGCTGCGAGCGCTCCTGGAATTCCTTCTGGCGGCGCTCCGATTCCTCCTGCTCGGTGAGGATGTCGATGTCCCAGCCGGTGAGCTGGGAGGCCAGGCGCACGTTCTGGCCGCGGCGGCCGATGGCCAGCGACAGCTGTTCGTCGGGCACCACCACCTCGATGCGCTCGGCATCCTCGTCGAGCACCACCTTGGCGACCTCGGCCGGCTGCAGCGCGTTGACGATGAAGGTGGCGGCATCCGGCGACCACGGGATGATGTCGATCTTCTCGCCCTGCAGCTCGTTGACCACCGCCTGGACGCGGCTGCCGCGCATGCCGACGCAGGCGCCGACCGGATCGATGGAGGAATCGCGCGAGATGACGGCGATCTTGGCGCGGCTGCCGGGATCGCGGGCGACCGAGCGCACCTCGATGATGCCGTCGTAGATCTCCGGCACTTCCTGGGCGAAGAGCTTGGCCATGAACTGCGGATGGGTGCGCGACAGGAAGATCTGCGGCCCGCGCTGCTCGCGGCGGACGTCGTAGATGTAGGCGCGGATGCGGTCGCCGTAGCGGAAGGTCTCGCGCGGGATCAGCTCGTCGCGGCGCACGATGCCCTCGCCGCGGCCGAGATCGACGATGACGTTGCCGTATTCGACGCGCTTGACCTGGCCGGAGACGATCTCGCCGATGCGGTTGCGGAACTCGTCGTACTGGCGGTCGCGCTCGGCCTCGCGCACCTTCTGGACGATGACCTGCTTGGCGGACTGGGCGGCGATGCGGCCGAAATCCATCGGCGGCAGCGGCTCGGCGATGAAATCGCCGATCTGGGCGGCGGGGTTGCGGCGCGCGGGCGCTCTCGATGGTGATGTCGGTCGCCGGGTTCTCGATGGTCTCGACCACCTTGAGCAGGCGCTGCAGCTTGATCTCGCCGGTCTTCGGGTTGATCTCGGCGCGGATGTCGGTCTCCGAGCCGTAGCGCGAGCGCGCCGCCTTCTGGATGGCGTCCTCCATCGCGGTGACCACGATCATGCGATCGATCGCCTTCTCGCGGGCGACCGCATCGGCGATCTGCAGGAGCTCAAGCCGGTTTGCACTGACGGCCATGGTGCGGGTCTCCGTTCCTTTAGTTCAACGATTGCGGAGCCTCCGCCGCGTCGTCTGCGGCGGGGTCCGGATGGGCCTGCGGCCCGGGATGCTTCTGACGCGCGAGCGAGGCGCGGATGAGATCGTCGGTCAGCACGAGACGCGCCTCGGCGAGATCGGCGAGCGGCAGCGCCACGCGTTCGGGTGCGGCACCGTCGCGGGTCACCTCGAGCATGACGTCGTCGCCGGCGACGCCGGCCAGGCGTCCGCGGAAGCGCTTGCGCCCGTTGAGCAGCCGGGAGAGCTCGATCTTGGCCTCCTGGCCAGCCCAGCGCTCGAAATCGGAGCGGCGCACCAACGGCCGGTCGATGCCGGGCGAGGAGACCTCGAGCATGTAGGCGCGCTCGATCGGGTCCTCGACATCGAGGGCCGGCGAGATGTCGCGCGACAGGATCTCGCAATCCTCCACCGTCATCGAGCCATCCGGCCTCTCGGCCATGATCTGCAGGGTGGCGCCGTTCATGGCCGACAGGCGAACGCGGACGAGGCGATAGCCGAGCCCCTCGACGACGGGCTCGACGATATGCGCGATGCGGGCCTCGATGCCCGTCTCAGCGATGATCCGCGGTTCGTTGCCGGTATCCGACAAGCACATCCCTCCGCCAACCGGCCTCAGGTACTAAAAAAGAGCGGGTCCGGCAGGGCCCACTCTCCAACGAAGCCGATCGTTTGAGATTAGATGCCGCGGATATAGGCGCGAAGACCGGTCAATGCAAGTCAATTCCTGACTTCAACGGCGCGCGAAGGCGAGATAAGTCGGCCGGCGACCCTGGAGAAGTGCCTTCGCCTCGTAGCGCGTCCCCGGCCAGCCGGCGAAAGGCTGACGCCAGTCGTCGGCACGCTCGGCGGTCCACAGGAAGGCCGGATGGCGAAGCGTGTGAAGAAGCGTCCACTCGACATAGGAGGGAATGTCGCTGGCGAAGCGGAAGACGCCGCCGGAGGTCAGCCCGCGGGCCAGGCGATCGAGGTTTTCCGGCGACACGAAGCGGCGCTTCCAATGGCGCTTCTTGGGCCAGGGATCGGGATAGAGCAGGTCGACGGCGGCGAGCGAGGCGGCGGGCAGCCAGTCGAGCAGGTGGGTGGCGTCGCCATCGAACAGACGGATGTTGGCGAGGTGACGATCGGCGATGGCGGCGACGGCGCTCGCCATGCCGTTGAGATAGGGCTCGACGCCGATGAAGCCGCAGTCGGGCTCGGCCGCCGCCGCCGCGATCAGGTGCTCGCCGCCGCCGAAGCCGATCTCCAGGACGACGCGCCGGGGCGTTCGGGGAAACAGCGCCGCGAGGTCTGCGGGCGGCGGCGCGCCGATGTCGATGGCGCGATCGCGGAAGAGCGTCGCCATGAGCCCGGCGCGGCGCGGCGACAGGGGCTTGCCCCTGCGTCGCCCATAGAGATTGTCGCGCCGCTGGTTCATTCCGCGTCCGGCCGCCGGTCGGCGGGCCGGACCCTTCTGCCGCTCAGGGGCTCAGCCGAGCGCGTCGTGGATGGCGTCGGCGAGGTCGGTGCGCTCCCACGAAAAGCCGCCGTCGGCCTCGGGCGGACGTCCAAAATGACCATAGGCGGATGTGCGCGCATAGATCGGCCGGTTGAGGCCGAGATGCTGGCGGATGCCGCGCGGCGACAGGTCCATGATCTGGCCGAGCGCCTTTTCCACCTGGTCCTCGTCGACGCGGCCGGTGTCGTGCAGGTCGACGTAGATCGACAGCGGCTTGGAAACGCCGATGGCATAGGAGAGCTGGATGGTGCAGCGGTCGGCGAGTTCGGCGGCGACGACGTTCTTGGCGAGGTAGCGCGCGGCATAGGCGGCCGAGCGGTCGACCTTGGTCGGGTCCTTGCCCGAGAAGGCGCCGCCGCCATGGGGCGCGGCGCCGCCATAGGTGTCGACGATGATCTTGCGGCCGGTCAGGCCAGCGTCGCCATCGGGCCCGCCGATGACGAACTTGCCGGTTGGATTGATGTGCCAGGCGGTGTCGTCGCCGATCCAGTTGTCGGGCAGCGCCTGACGCACGTAGGGCTCCACGATCGAGCGGACGTCGTGGGACGAGAGATCGATGTCGAGGTGCTGGGTGGAGACGACGATGGAGGCAACGCCGGTCGGCTTGCCGTTGTCGTAGCGCACGGTGACCTGGCTCTTGGCGTCGGGTCCGAGCATGTGGGTGTCGCCGGAGTGGCGAGCCTGCGGCCATGATCTTGAGGATCTTGTGGGCGTAGTAGATCGGCGCCGGCATCAGCTCCGGCGTCTCGCGGCAGGCGTAGCCGAACATGATGCCCTGGTCGCCTGCCCCCTCGTCCTTGTTGCCAGCGGCATCGACGCCTTGCGCGATATCGGCCGACTGGGCGTGGAGAAGGACTTCGACCTTGCAGTTCTGCCAGTGGAAGCCGTCCTGCTCGTAGCCGATGTCGCGGATGGCGCCGCGGGCGAGATCCTCGATCTGGTCGATGATGGCGTCCGGTCCGCGCACCTCACCGGCAATCACCACGCGATTGGTCGTCGCCAGCGTTTCGCAGGCAACCCGCGCTTCCGGCATGGCCGCCAGATAGGCATCGACGACGGTGTCGGAGATACGATCGCAGACCTTGTCGGGATGGCCTTCAGAAACGGATTCGCTGGTGAAAAGGTAATGGTTGCGCACGGAAACGCTGCTCCCCAGTCTCAAAATCACAGCCGTACGGCCCGTCCGCCCGGCTTCGCGGCGGTGTTGTGACAGCGAACGCGGCGGGGGTCAATTGGCGCCTCGCGTGGCTGAGGACAGCACAAGCCGGCTTCCATACCCGGGTCCGGGTATGGAACTTACGTGCCCCGCAATGGCCGGTAACGCCTGGGCTCAGGCGGTGTCGTCTTCGCCCGCCATGGCGCGGACGAGATCGATGACCCGGCGGCGCTGATGGGCATCCTTGATGCGCACGAACGCCTTGTTGAGCTGGATGCCCTCGGAACTGGAGAGGAAATCGACGACGTAGTTCGTCGATGACGACTCCTGGAAGCCCGTCGAGTTGCCGGTCGGCGTGGCCGGGGCATCCTCGAAGAAGAAGGAGATCGGCACCGACAGGACCCGGGCGATGTGCTGGAGGCGGCTGGCGCCGATCCGGTTGGTGCCCTTCTCGTATTTCTGGATCTGCTGGAAGGTGATGCCGAGCTGATCGCCCAGCTTTTCCTGGCTCATGCCGAGCATCATACGCCGCAATCGCACCCGACTGCCGACATGGATGTCGATCGGGTTAGGCTGTTTCTTGTTGGCCATTTCGGCTTTCGTCCTTATCGCCGCTCACAAAAGCGGTCACCTCTGTCGGGTGTGCGCGCCGCCTTTATGATAGGCGATCATGGCATAACGCACAGCACCGGCAATGCGGCTGCCTCTCCCGGCAGCCACACCCCCGCGTGCGTCTACGACAGGGCATATTGTCCAGCAACACCAATTTGTGTCAATTGTCCGTCAAATGGTCTTTTTAACCTTGGTTAACAATGCGGAACCGGCACAAACGGCCAGCAGGACGGCGAAGATAAGATCGCCGAAGCGGGCATAGGGCGTCGGCGCCAGGGCGGCCGGCAAGTCGCCGTCGACCACCCCCATGCGGCCGAGAGCGAGGCTGGCGACGATGCGGCCGTGGCCATCGACGATGGCCGAAATACCCGAATTGGCGGCGCGGACCAGCGGCAGACCTTCCTCGACGGCGCGCACGCGCGCCTGCAGAAAATGCTGGTACGGCCCCGGCGTGTCGCCGAACCAGGCATCGTCGGTGACATTGAGCATCCAGCCCGGGCGCTCGCCGGGCGGCAGCGCCGCGCCGGGAAAGATGATCTCGTAGCAGACCAGCGGCGCCGCCGGCGGGGCGCCGGGTATGGCGAGGGTGCGACGCTGCGTGCCGGCGGCAAAGCCGCCGGGAAGGGTGATGAGCTGCCGGAGGCCGAGCCGGCGCAGCAGGCCGGCGAAGGGAATGTATTCGCCGAAGGGCACGAGGTGGACCTTGTCGTAGGCGTCGACGATCTCGCCGCCGTCGTCGATGACGTAGATGGCATTGTAGATGGGCGGCGGACCGCCATCGTCGGCATCCGCCGGCAGAGGCTCGGCGCGGGCGGCGCCGGTGACCAGCGTGGTGCCCGGCGGCAGCAGGTCGGCGATCGCCGAGAGCGCGCCCGGCCGCTCGGTGAGCAGGAAGGGGAAGGCCGATTCGGGCCAGATGAGATCGGTGACGCCGGCAAGCCCGGCCGCGCCCCTGCCGTCGCCGGAGAGCGTGACATAGCGCTGCATGATCGCGTCGGCGTTTTCGAACCCCCAGCGCTCGCCGAGCGGGATATCGGGCTGAAGCAGGCGCAGATGGACGCCGGGGACCGGCGCATCGGCGCCACCGGCAAGGCGGACGGCACCGAAGCCGAGATGGGCGACGAAGAGGACGCCGGCGGCGGCGAAGGCGATGCGCCCGGCCCGGCGGCCGCCTGCGTCCTCGGCGACGAGCAGCACCGGCGCGGCGAAGATGAAGCAGGCGGCGAGCGTCAGCCCCCAGACGCCGACGAGGGCGGCCGACTGCATCATCAGCGGCAGCGGCGTCAGCGCGTAGCCGATCGCGTTCCACGGAAAGCCGGTGAAGAGATGGCCGCGCAGCCATTCGGCCATCGACAGGGCGACGGCGAAGACGAGGACGCGCGCCCAACCGTCGGACCAGAAGAGGCGGGCGAGCGCCGCGCCGAAGCCCCAGAAGAGCGCCAGGCCGGCCGGCAGGATGACGACGGCAAACGGCATCAGCCAGCCGAAGACGTCGGCTTCGACCAGGAAGGCGGCGCCGACCCACCACAGGCCGGCGAGGAAGAAGCCGAAGCCGAAGCTCCAGCCGACGACCGCCGCCGGCAGCAGGCGGCGGAGCGGACCGGCGCCTTCGGCGGCGGTGGCGCCGTCGATCAGCCAGACGAAGACCGGAAAGGTCAGCCAGAGGACGGGAAAGGCATCGAACGGGGCGAAGGCCAGGGCCGACAACCCGCCGGCGACCAGGGCGACGGCAAACCGGCGCCAGCCCCACAGGACGATGATGGCATTGGCGAAGGATCGCACCTTCGTCGCACTCCGCTGCGGAGCGTTTCACCGCTCCAGTCGCCCCGAATCAGCGTCCGAGGGTCGGGGCGCCGGGCGTCGCGGTCAAGCGACCGGCAGGATCGCCGGTGCGACCGCCTGCATGGCGTGATCCACGCCGCGTTGGTCGCCGTTCGTGGCAGCGGCTGCCGACTCAGCCGGCGGGTGACCCTGATTCGGAGGGCGGCGGACGACGGCGGCGCGGCTCGCGCGGCCCCGCCAGGCGCTTGCTGATGCGCAACCGCTTGATGCGACGGGGATCGGCGTCGAGGATCTCGAACTCGTAGCCGCCGGGCGCCGAGACCAGCTCGCCGCGCACCGGGATGCGGCCGACCAGCGCGTAGACCAGGCCGCCGATGGTATCGACATCCTCGCCATGCTTGCCGGCATCGAAATCGGTGCCGACGACCTCGGCGACGTCTTCCAGATCGGCACGGGCATCGGCAAGGAAGCCGCCGTCCTTGTCGGGCACGATCATCGGGCCGACATCGTCGTCGTGCTCGTCCTCGATCTCGCCGACGACCATTTCCAGCGCGTCCTCGAGCGAGACGAGGCCATCGGTGCCGCCGTACTCGTCGATGACCAGCGCCATCTGCATGTGCGCGGCCTGCATGTTGGCAAGCAGGGTCGCCACCGGCATGGAGGGCGGCACGAAGAGGATGTTGCGCACCAGGCCGGCCTTGGCCAGCGACTGGCCGAGATCGACGCAGGCGAGATCGAGCCGGGCGCCCTCCTCGGCCTCGTCGACGGGCTTGCCGGCGTCCCCGGCGGGCGTGCCGGCGCCGCTCGCCGGCGCGCGCCGGCCGGCGGCCTCGGCGATGTGGGTCATCAGGTCCTTGATGTGGACGAGGCCGACCGGATCGTCGAGGGTCTCGCGAAAGACCGGCATGCGCGAATGGCCCGACCTCAGAAACGTCACCAGCAGCTCGCCGAGCGTGGCATCGATCTCGACCGCCTCGATATCGGCGCGCGGCACCATGACGTCGTCGACGCGCATGTCGCGCAGGCGCAGGATGTTGGCGAGCATCGCCCGCTCTTCCGGCGTGAAATCGACCGCATCGTCCCCGGGCGCGGCGAGCGCGGCGGCGATATCCTGGCGGAGCGTGCCCGTCCCCTTGAGGCCGACGACGGCACGCAGCCGGTCGAGCCAGGATTCGTGGGAGCGCGTACTGTCGCTGGGCTCGCTTTCGGGAGCGGAGCCGGCGCCGGGTTCACTCTGGGCTTGTCTGGATGCGTCGTTCATCTCTCGGGGCGCGCGCGGGGGTCAATCGGCCGGTTCGGCATAGGGATCGGCGATTCCAAGCCGGGCCAGTATAGCCGTTTCGAGCCGTTCCATCACGGCTGCCTCGCCGTCGGTCTCGTGGTCGTAGCCGAGCAGGTGCAGGAAGCCATGGACAATCAGATGGGTGAGATGGTCGGCAAAGTGCAACCCTTGCGCCGCAGATTCGGCGGCGATGGTTTCCCGCGCCATGACGACGTCGCCGAGCAGGGGCCCCAGGCGGCCGCGGCCGAGCGGCGCGGCGGGGAAGGAGAGCACGTTGGTCGGCCGGTCCTGGCCGCGATACTGGCGATTGAGGACGCGGACGCGGGCGTCGTCGGTGAACACCAGCGACACCTCGGCGCCGTCGGCGATCGCCGGCAGGCCGGCCCCCCGGCAGGCGGCAAGAGCGCGGTCGACCAGGACCTGAAGGTCCGCCTCGGCCGGCCAGCCCTCGGCCTCGACCAGGATATCGGCAACGATGTCCGGACTGCCGGCGTCGGACGACAGGGTCAGATCCCCTCCCCCGGGGTTCGCTCGGGCTTGTCGTAGGCCTCGACGATGCGCGCGACCAGCGGGTGGCGGACGACATCGGCCGAGGTGAAGCGCACCTGGGCGACGCCGGCGACATCCTTGAGCAGGGCGACCGCCTCGACCAGTCCGGAGACGGTGCCGCGCGGCAGGTCGATCTGGGTCGGATCGCCGGTGACGACCATGCGCGAATTCTCGCCAAGGCGGGTGAGGAACATCTTCATCTGCATCGACGAGGTGTTCTGCGCCTCGTCGAGGATGACGACGGAATTGGCGAGCGTGCGGCCACGCATGAAGGCCAGCGGCGCCACCTCGATCGAGCCCGACTGGAAGCCGCGCTCGACCTTGTCGAAGGGCATCATGTCGTAGAGCGCGTCGTAGAGCGGGCGGAGATAGGGATCGACCTTCTCGCGCATGTCGCCGGGCAGGAAGCCGAGGCGCTCGCCGGCCTCGACCGCCGGGCGCGACAGGATGATGCGGTCGACGGCGCCGCGTTCGAGCATGGCGGCGGCATAGGCGACGGCGAGATAGGTCTTGCCGGTGCCGGCCGGGCCGATGCCGAAGGTCAGCTCGGCGCGGTCGAAGGCGCGCATGTAGGCGTCCTGCATGGGCGTGCGCGCCATGACGGTGCGCCGGCGCGTGGCGATCTGCGCCATGGTCAGCCGGCCCTTCGGCTGTTCGAGCGTCGGCAGGCTGAGCTGGGCTTCGGCGGCGGTGGCCATGCGGATGGCGCCGTCGATATCGCCCTGGGCCAGCGTGTGGCCCTCCTGCAGGCGGCCGTAGAGCATGTCGAGGGCGAGGCGGGCGCGGGTCAGCGCCTCGGTGTTGCCGCGCAGCGTCACCTGATTGCCGCGCGCCACCGCATCGATGCCGAGGCGCTGCTCGAGCAGTGCCAGGTTCTGATCGAACTCGCCGAACAGCTCCGGGATCAGGCGGTTGTCGTCGAAGGAAACGACGATGTGGCCGTGGTCGGGCGGCGCCGGAAGCGGCGCCGACGGGGGAATGGTGGGGCGCGCGGTCAAGACGCGGTCTCCATGACGGGGGATTCGACCAGCGTGCCGAACAGGCTGTTGGTGGCGCTCGCGTCGATGCGGACCCGGCCGATGGTGCCGATCAGCGCCGCCGGGCCGGCGACGTGGATCGGCTGCAGCCAGGGGGAGCGGCCGACGATCTGGCCGGGATGGCGGCCGGGACGCTCGAACAGGATCTCGGCGGTGAGGCCGACGCGCGAGGCCAGGAATTCCGCCTGGCGGGCGGCGATGCGGCTCTGCAGGCGCTGCAGGCGCTCGCTCTTGACCGCGTCGGGCACCGGGTCGGCCGCGGCGGCCGCCGGCGTCCCCGGGCGCGGGCTGTACTTGAACGAATAGGCGGCGACGTGGCCGGCCTCCGCAAGGATCGCCAGCGTGGCGGCGAAATCGTCCTCGGTCTCGCCGGGGAAGCCGACGATGTAGTCGCTGGCAAGCGCGATATCGGGGCGGGCGGTGCGGATGCGGTCGACCAGGCGGAGGTAGTCGGCGGCGGTGTGGCGCCGATTCATGGCGGCGAGGATGCGGTCGGAGCCGGCCTGCACGGGCAGGTGCAGGTAGGGCATCAGCGCGGCGAGATCGCGATGGGCGGCGATGAGGTCGTCGGCCATGTCGCGCGGGTGGCTGGTGGTGTAGCGCAGGCGGTCGATGCCAGGGATTTCCGCCAGGCGGAAAAGCAGCCGACCGAGGCCCCAGTCGCGGCCGTCGGGACCCGCACCATGCCAGGCGTTGACGTTCTGGCCGAGGAGCGTGAGTTCGCGCACGCCGGCGTCCGCCAGCCGCACGGCCTCGGCGACGATGGCTTCGACCGGCCGCGACACCTCGGCGCCGCGGGTGTAGGGGACGACGCAGAAGGTGCAGAACTTGTCGCAGCCCTCCTGCACGGTGAGGAAGGCGGAAACTCTTCTTGCCTCCCGGTCGGGCCGGCGGCCCTCCTCGCCTCTTCTTGCTTCCCGGTCGGGCCGGCGGCCCTCCTCCGCCTCCTTGCCTCTTGTTGCCTCCCGGTCGGGCCGGCCGCCCTCCTCGCCTCTTCTTGCTTCCCTGTCGGGCCGGCGGCCCTCCTCGGCCCTTGTTCGGTCGAGCGTGGCGAACTTGTCGGCGACGTCGAACTCGGTCTCGACCACGCGGCGGCCGGCATGGGCCGCGGCGATGAGCTGGGGCAGGTGCTGATAGGACTGCGGGCCGACGACCAGATCGACCACCGGTGCGCGGGCGACGATCTCGGCGCCTTCGGCCTGGGCGACGCAGCCGGCGACACCGACCAGGACCTGGCGCCCGGCGGCGCGGCCGGCCTGCTTGAGCGCACGGAAGCGACCGAGCTCGGAATAGACCTTTTCGGCCGCCTTCTCGCGGATGTGGCAGGTGTTGAGGAGGATGAGATCGGCCGCCTCGGGCGTGTCCACCGGCCGGTAGCCGGAGCCCGCCAGAACGTCCGTCATCCTTTCGGAATCGTAGACGTTCATCTGGCAACCGTAGGTCTTGATGAAAACCGTCTTCAGGTCTGCGTCCGATCTCTTCATGAATTCCGGTGGTTAATCGCTCGCCGGGAGGCTCGGCCAGCCCCGGAGCTGTCTCGTTCCTTTAGCGTCTTTCGGGACGCAAGAGAATAGGGACGGCGGATGGCCGGACGATGACGGTGGTTGGCGCCAGGCGCGCGCCGACGACCCGACAAACGGACAAGCGTCGCAACGGATAGCCCGGCCGCCGGCTGCCGCTGCCAAGGCCATCCCCTCCCCTGTGGGAAAGGCTGGATAACCTTGGCCTGCATGCCCAAGTAATTGAAATAACGCCTGTTTCTTCTGTGGATTGCTGTGGATTGGCTAGTCGGCGATGGCCTTGAGGTAGCGTTCCACCGAGCGGGCGACCGCCGCCCTTGCCGTCCGAGAAGCAGATCTGGCCCCACCAGGCGCCGAAGAGCGCGTCATAGGCAAAGGGCTCCAGCGCGGCGGCGATCCGCTCCACCGCCGGGCGATTGAGCGGGATGTAGTTCGGGTAGGAATACATGAAGGACACCCAGCGCCGGTCGAGCGTCACCATGAGGATGTCGCCGGTGAAGAGCGCGCCCTTGCCGCCCATGGCGGCGCCCCAGTGGAGCACCTGGCCGCCGGGAAAATGACCGCCGCAGCGGATCAGCGTCATGGCGTCGTTGAGGCGAAGCGTCTCGCCCGACCAGAAGCGGACCGCCGGCGCGGGACGCTGGACCCAGCCGCGCTCGGCCTCGTGGATGACGATGGGAACGCCGCCGAAGGCATCGCTCCATTCGACCATGGCGGTGTAGTAGTGCGGGTGCGAGATGGCGATGGCCGAGAGGCCGCCGCGCTTCTCCACCTCTGCCACCGCCTCGTCGGTGACCAGGCTGACGCAATCCCACAGGACATTGCCGGCGGGCGAGCGAAGCAGCAGGGCGCGCTGGTTGATGGCGAAGGCCGGCGTGACGCCGAAACCGGTGACGCCGGCGGCCTCGTCGGCGACCTTGATGCGGTGGTCTTTCCTCAGCTCGTCGAGGGTCAGCCAGTCCTGCCCGTCCCAGCGCACATATTGACGCTCGTCCCGGCAGATCGGGCAGGCGGCGGGCGGCGCGTCGCTGTCGGGATATTGGGTGCCGCACTGGCGGCAGATGAAGCGCATGGTCGCGCGCGGCCCCCTACCCGTCCTTCTTCTTGTCGGTGTCGGCGTCGCGCGGCACGCCGTAAAGCTCCAGCCGGTGATCGACCAGCCGGAAGCCGAGCCGGTCGGCGATCTTCTGCTGCAGCTTCTCGATCTCGTCGTCGCGGAACTCGAGCACCCGTCCGCTGCGCAGATCGATCAGGTGGTCGTGATGCTCTTCGGGGATGGTCTCGTAGCGCGCCCGTCCGGCGCCGAAATCGTGGCGCGCGATGACGCCGGCATCCTCGAACAGCTTGACCGTGCGATAGACGGTGGCAATCGAGATCCTCGGGTCCATGGCGGAGGCCCGCCGGTAGAGCTCCTCGACGTCGGGATGGTCGGTCGCCGCCTCCAGCACGCGCGCGATGGTGCGGCGCTGCTCGGTCATGCGCATGCCCTTGGCGACGCAGATGTCCTCAAGGCTCTTGGCTTCTTCGTTCACGTCGAGTGCTTCCGGCCGCTGCCTGACTGTCTCCGCGTTAGCGAAGTTGCACCCGCATGACAAGCGCGGTGCCCTCGGCGGAGGCAGCGCTGCGATAATAGTTGCGGCGCTCGCCGACGACCCGATAGCCGAGCGCGCGGTAGAGCGCGACGGCGGCGGCATTGCCGCGGTCGACCTCGAGGAAGCAGGCGGCGGCGCCGGCGCGGTGCAGGCGGCGGAGCGCCTCGTCCATCAGCATGCGACCGAGCCCGCGGCGGCGAAAGCCCCGGCGCACGGCGATGGTGAGGATCTCGGCCTCGTCGGCGACGACGCGCACCAGGACGAAGCCGGCCAGGCGCCGGCCGTGGCGCACGCCGACGGCGAAGGTCGTGCGCTCGGCCAGGAGGGCGGCGAACTCATCGGCGCTCCAGGCGTGGCCGAAGGCGGCAGCGTGGATCTCGGCCAGGCTTTCCGCCTCGCTGCGCGTGACGGTGACGGTGTGGGCACGGACCGACCAGGGCCAGGCGATCATCGGCGGGCGATCCGGCCGCCGGTCTGCGGCTTGGCGTCGGGCGGCCTGAGATAGAGCGGGCGCGGCGCTTCGCCGGTCAGCGGCGCGGCGGCGGCCAGGCGGCAAAGGGCGGCGAGATCGGGCGCCGAACGGACGTGCACGGTGCGGGCGCGGGCCTCGTCGCCGAGAATCTCGGCGAGCGCCGGGGCGCCGGAGCCGGCGATCAGCGTGTTGCCGGCGACCCGCCGGGCGAAGGTCTCCGCCGCGGCGGCCGCGGGCGGGCCGTCCGCCGAGCCATCGGCGGCGAAGCTCTGGCCGTAGAGCTCGCCGCGACCGGCGGCAAGCACGGCCAGCACCGGCGTCGCGCCGATCTCGTCGCGGACGCTCTCGGCATGGACGGCGAGCGTGCCGATGCCGACGGCGGGGACACCGGTGGCGAGCGCCAGACCGCGGGCGGCGGCGATGCCGACGCGCAAGCCGGTGAACGAGCCCGGGCCGACGGTGACGGCGATGCGCTCGAGATCGGTGAAGGCGAGGCCGGCCTCCGCCATGGCGGCCTCGACCATGCCCATCAGGCGCTCGGCATGGCCGCGGCCGATGACCTCGCTGATCAGCACCGCACGGGCGCCGCCGGTGACGCCGACGGCGCAGGCTTCCAAGGCGGTGTCGATGGCAAGCAGGCGCATCAGGCGGGATTAGCCGGCCGTTGCCGACAAGTCGAGGGGACCCGAGCGGCGGTATCGACACCCGGCACCGCGCCGCACCGTTTCACCGTGCAGCGCCGTCCGGGGGACGGCGCCTCTGACGCGTCCGGAACGACTAGGCTTCGACCTGCTCGATGCCGGTCACTTCCGGCACGAAGTGGCGGAGCAGGTTCTCGATGCCGTGCTTCAGCGTCGCGGTCGAGGACGGGCAGCCGGAACAGGCGCCGCGCATGTTGAGATAGACGACGCCGTCGCGATAGCCGTGGAAGGTGATGTCGCCGCCATCCTGGGCGACCGCCGGGCGCACGCGCGTCTCGAGCAGCTCCTTGATGATCTCGACGGTCTCGGCATCGTCCTCGGAATAATCGTCGCCGTCGGAGGCCGCCTGGGCACGGTTGATGACCGGCATGCCGGACATGAAGTGTTCCATGATGGCGCCGAGGATGACCGGCTTCAGATGCGGCCAGTCGCCTTCGGTCTTGGTGACGGTGATGAAATCGGTGCCGAGGAAGACGCCGCCGACATTGGGGAGCGCGAAGAGACGCTCGGCCAGCGGCGAATTGCCGGCTTCGGCGGCACTGCGGAACTCGGCGGTGCCGGAGCCGAGGACCTCGCGGCCGGGCAGGAACTTGAGGCTCGCCGGATTCGGCGTGGGTTCGGTCTGGATGAACATGATCGGGCGCCTTTCAAGGGGGCGTGGCCGGGAAACGAACGGACGACCGTGATTTAGGCCTGCAGCCGGTGAACATCAAGCGGCGGCCGGCCTACCAGACACGGGGGACGAGGCGGAAGCGGGTGCGCGCCCGGTAGTCGGCATAGCCCGGCAGGCCGGCGGCGAGCACACGCTCCTCGTCGATGAGGCGGACGACGATCAGCCCGGCGAGCGCGGCGAAGGGGACCAGCGCCGACAGCGAGCCCAGCGCCAGCGGAATGCCGAGCATCATGACCAGCGCGCCGGAATACATCGGGTGGCGGACAAGGGCATAGGGCCCGGTGGTGACCACCGTCTGCCCGCTGGCGATCTCGATGGTGCCGGCGGTGTAGCTGTTCACGCGGAAGACCAGGAAGACGATGAAGAGGCCGGCGAGCACGAGGATGTCGCCGACGAGCGACACGGCGGCGGCGAGATGCGACCAGGCGAAATGACGGTCGAGGCCGGAGACGACGAAGACGGCAGCGAAGGCGACGCTGGCCAAGGTCTGGATGATGCGCTGGGTCGGCTCGCTCTCGGCGGCAGGACCGGCATTCATCCGCCGCGCGATGAGCGCCGGATCGCGCTTCAGGAAATAAAGGGTGATGGCGAGCAGCGCGGCGGTGAAGACGATGAGGAACAGCCACGCCTGCCACCACGCCAGCGTCCACGCCGGCAGGAAGAGCATCACCGCCATGGCGACGATGAAGAAAGCCAGGCCGCGGACGCTGCGGCGGCGCAGGGATGCGGTTTCGCCCATGCCGGTCAAGATAGGCGCCGAGGCCGGCGGGACTATGGCGCCGGCTCAGGCGACGGCGGCAATGGCGGCGTCGTCGAGATGGCCGGGGACGATGGTGATGGGGATCGGGAAGGTCGCCGCCGACTTGCCGGCGAGCGCGGTGACCAGCGGCCCCGGACCTTCCTTCTCGGTGCTGGCGGCGAGCACCAGGATGGCGATGTCGGCGTCGGCCTCGATGAGATTGAGGATCTCCTCGGAGCGGTTGCCCTCACGGATGACGAGCTGCGGTTCGACCGTGCCGAAGGAGCGGGCCATGTCGGCGAAGCGGCCGAGCGTGTTCTCGGCCTGCTCCATGGCTTCGGCGCGCATGATGTTCTCCACCCCCAGCCAATGCTGGAAGTCGGCCGGGGCGATGACATAGAGCAGCACCAGCGCGCCGCCGGAGTGCTCGGCACGGCGGGCCGCATAGAGCAGCGCCCGCGAACATTCCGGCGTATCGTCGATGATCACCAGGAACTTGCGGCGGTGGCCTTCCTCGGTGCTTCTGCGCTTGGTTGCCATGGCGGCGATGATCGCATTTTGCCGGACGGGCCGGCAAGCGGTGCGTCAAACCTGGCGCACCGGTCCGGGATAGCGGCGACGACCGGATCGGCGGTCAGGCCGGCGTCAGCGCGGCTGGACGAACCCGACGACATCGCGGACGCCCCGCATGATCGGCTCGGCAATGGCGCGGGCGCGATTCGGCCCGTCGTTGAGGATGGCATCGATGGCGCCGGGATCGGCGAGCAGGCGGCGCATTTCGGCCGCGATCGGCGCCAGCTTGTCGACGGCGAGCTCGGCCAGCGCCGGCTTGAAGGCCGAGAACTGGGCACCGCCGTGGTCCCTGAGCACGACCTCGCGCGAAACGCCGGCGAGCGCGGCGTAGATGCCGACGAGGTTGTCGGCCTCGGGGCGCGCCTTCAGCCCGGCGACCTCGGAGGGCAGCGGCTCGGGGTCGGTCTTCGCCTTCTTCACCTTCTGGGCGATGGCATCGGCATCGTCGGTGAGGTTGATGCGCGAAAAGTCGGAGGGGTCGGACTTCGACATCTTCTTGGTGCCGTCGCGCAGGCTCATGACGCGCGTCGCCGGCCCGGTGATCACCGGCTCGGTCACCGGGAAGAAGGCATCGCCGAAACCGTTGGCGGCGATCGATTCGGCGAAATCGTTGTTGAACTTGGTGGCGATGTCGCGGGTGAGCTCGAGATGCTGCTTCTGGTCCTCGCCGACCGGCACGTGGGTGGCGCGATAGGCGAGGATGTCGGCGGCCATCAGCACCGGATAGTCGAACAGGCCGATGGAGGCGTTCTCGCGGTCCTTGCCGGCCTTCTCCTTGAACTGGGTCATGCGGTTGAGCCAGCCGAGGCGGGCGACGCAATTGAGGATCCAGGCCAGCTCGGCGTGGGCGAAGACCTGGCTCTGGTTGAAGACGACGTGCTTCTTGGGGTCGATGCCCGCCGCGATGAAGGCGGCGGTGACCTGGCGGGTGGCGGCGGCAAGCTCCTTCGGCCCGCCCCAGACGCTGATCGGCACGGTGATGGCGTGCAGGTCGACGACGCAATAGATGCAGTCGAAATCGCGCTGCAGGGCGACGAAATTCTTGATGGCGCCGAGATAATTGCCGAGGTGGAGGTTTCCGGTCGGCTGAACGCCCGAAAAGACGCGGGGGGTGAAATCGGTCATCTGTGGCTGGTTCCTGCGGGCGGCGTGGCGCGCGCCCGGCGTGTTGGCAATCGGCTTTGGGGGCGGACATAGCGGCGCTTGGGCCGCCGCGCAAGCGCCGCCGGCGGGCTAGCTGCGGCGCACCACGCGGCGGAAATCGACGACGCCGGCGAACTGGCAGAAGAGGCCGAAGAAGACCATGCCAAGCCCGACCAGCACGAGCAGCGTCAGGCCGCGGTTGAGGATGGGCCCGGCGGCCAACCACGGCGCCAGCAGCCAGGCGGCGACGAACACGCAGACGCCCATCATCAGCGCGGCGAGCACCAGCAGCGGCAACCGCCGGCGCATGGAGCTGTCGACCTGGAGGCGGCCGTCGCGGAGGAGCGGCCCGAGGAGCAGCGCGGTGTTGGCCCAGGCGGCGATGGAGGTGGCGGCGGCAATGCCGACATGGCCGAAGAGATAGAACAGGCCGAAGGCGGCGACGACGTTGACGATCATGGCGGCGGCGCCGGCCCACATCGGGGTGCGGGTATCCTCGCGGGCAAAATAAGCCGGCTGCAGCACCTTGATGGCGACGAAGGCGGGCAGGCCGGCGGCATAGGCGGCCAGCGCCGGCGCGGTCGCCGCGGTATCGGCGGCGGTGAAGGCGCCGCGCTCGAACAGCACGCTGATGATCGGTCCGGGAATGACCAGCAGGGCGACCGTGGCGGGCAGGGTCAAGGCCGCGGCAAACTCGATGGCGCGGTTCTGGGCGTGGTGGGCATCCTTGTCGCGGCCGGCGCGCAGCGCCCGCGCCAGGTCGGGCAGCAGGACGACGCCGATGGCGATGCCGACGATGCCGAGCGGCAGCTGGTAGAGGCGGTCGGCGTAATAGAGCCACGACACGGCGCCGGGCTGCAGCGAGGCGATGATGGTGCCGACGACGATGTTGATCTGGGTGACGCCGCCGGCGACGACGCTGGGGGCGGCGAGCGCCGCCAGGCGCTTCACGCCGCCGGTCCAGCGCGGCCACAGGATGCGCAGGCGGATGCCGGCGCGGGCGCAGGCGAAGGCGAGGAAGGCAAGCTGCAGGATGCCGCCGACGGTGATCGAGGCGGTGAGGAACACCCCGGCGCGCACGGTGCCGACTTCGCCGGTGAACCACAGATAGACCAGCGTGACGATGAGCACGACGTTGAGCAGCGACTGCGAGAAGGCGGCGGCGGCGAAGCGGTTGAGCCCGTTCAGCGCGCCGGCGAGCAGCGTGGCGAGCGAGATCAGCAAGAGATAGGGGAAGGCGATCCGCCCGAGCATGGTGGCGATGTCGAACTTCGCCGGATCGCCGGCGAAGCCCGGCGCCAGCACCAGCGTCAGCCAGGCCATGCCGATCTCGGCGACGATGGTGACGAGCACCAGCAGCGCCGCCAGGGCGGCAAGCGATTCGGAGGCGAAGCGGAAGGCGGCCTCCTCGCCCTCGCTCTCGTGGGCGCCGGTGAACAGCGGCACGAAGGCGGAGGCAAAGGCGCCCTCGGCGAACAGGCGGCGGAAGAGATTGGGCAGGCGCTGGGCGACGAAGAAGGCGTCGGCGACCGGACCGGTGCCGAGGGCGGCGGCGATGAACATGTCGCGGACGAAGCCGAGCACGCGGCTGGTGGCGGTGGCGCCGCCGACGGTGAGGAAGTTCTTGAAGAGCGACATGGGTGCGGGAGCCTAAGCCGGCTCGCGCTTTCTCGGGCGCGGCGCCGGCTCGACCCGGGCCGCTTCGCCGTCGAAGGCGGCGCGCAGGCGGCGCCGGATGGCCGCCTCGCGGGTGCCGTTGGTGATCTTCGCGCCGACCAGATCGGTGACGTAGAAGACATCGACGGCGCGCTCGCCGAAGGTGGCGATGTGGGCCGAGTTGATGTTGAGGTTGAGGTCGGAGATGACGCGCGTCAGGTCGTGGAGGAGGCCGGGGCGATCGAGCCCGGACGCCTCGACGACGGTGAAACGGTTCGACCACGAATTGTCGACGAGGATCGAGGTCTCCAGCGAAAAGGCGCCGAGCCGCGGCCGCCGCTGCGCCTTGCGGGCGATGACCTCGGGCAGCTGCACGGCGCCCGACAGCGTCTGTTCGATCAGGTCGCCGACGCGGCGGGCGCGGCGCTGCTCGTCGGCATCGTCGTCGAACTCGCGGTGCAGCGAGATGGAATCCAGCGCGCGGCCGTCGGTGGTGGTGAAGATCTGCGCGTCGACGATGTCGGCGCCGGCCGCCGTGCAGGCGCCGGCGATGATCGACAGCAGGCGCGGGTGATCGGGGGCGAGCACGGTGATCTCGGTGATGCCGGCATCGGGCTGGGCGGTGATGGCGGTGGCCAGCGTCCGGTGGGCCTTGTCGGCCTCGCGGATGAAGGCGGCATGGGCGAGCTTGCGGGGCAGGTCGACGCGCAGCCAGTAGGCCGGATAGTGGCGCTTGATATAGGCGGCGCGCTCGCGCGGCGGCCAGTCGGCGAGCGCATCGGCGAGCTCGGCGCGGGCGGCGGCGACGCGCTTGTCGCGGCTGATCTGGCTGTGGCCGCCGGTGATGACCGGCTCGGTCTCGTAGTAGAGCGTGCGCAGCAACTGGCTCTTCCAGCCGTTCCAGACGCCCGGACCGACCGCCTTGATGTCGGCGACGGTGAGCACGGCCAGCATCTTCAGCCGCTCGAGCGACTGCACGACGGCAGCGAAATCGAGGATGGTCTTGCGGTCGTTGAGGTCGCGCGACTGGGCGACCTTGCTCATGGTCAGGTGCTGCTCGATCAGCCAGGCGACGGTCTCGGTGCGCGCCTTGTCGAGACCGAAGCGCGGACACAGGCGGCGGGCGACGCGGGCGCCGGCGATCGAATGATCCTCGGGGCGGCCCTTGGCGATGTCGTGAAGGAACATGGCGACGTAGACGACCTCGCGGTCCTGGACGCCGGCCATCAGCTCGTGGGCGAGCGAATGGGCCTCGTCGGCGGCGCCCCGCTCGATGCCGGCGAGCATGCCGATCGCCTGGATGAGGTGCTCGTCGACCGTATAGTGATGATACATGTTGAACTGCATCATCGCGACGATGCGGCCGAAATCGGGAACGAACCTGCCGAGCACGCCGGCCTCGTTCATGCGGCGCAGCACCGCTTCCGGATTGCGCCGCGAGGCGAGGATCTCGAGGAACAGACGGTTGGCTTCCGCATCCTCGCGCAGCGCCGCGTCGATCAGGCGCAGCGAACGCGAGGCGAGCTGCATCGAATCGGGATGGAAGGCGAGATCGTAGCGGTCCGCCAGATGGAACAGGCGGACGAGATTGACCGGGTCGCGGACGAAGACCTGATCGTCGGCGACGTTGATGCGGTCGTTGTCGACGATGAAATCGGTGGAGCCCGGGATCTTGTGGTGGCGGCGGCCGGGCAAGCCGAAGAAGCGGTTGAGCATCGGCGCCGACTTGCCGTGATGCTCCTCGAGCGCGGCGCAGAAGATGCGCGTCAGGTCGCCGACGTCCTTGGCGACCAGGAAATAGTGCTTCATGAAGCGCTCGACGTCCTCGAGGCCGGGATGGGCGGTGTAGCCGAGACGGCGGGCCATCTCGCGCTGGACGTCGAAGGACAGGCGCTCCTCCTCGCGGCCGGTGAGGAAATGCAGGTGGCAGCGCACCGCCCAGAGGAAATCCTCCGCCTTGCGGAAGAGGCGCATCTCGCCGCGCGAAAAGACGCCGGCCTTGACCAGGTCGTCGCGCGAGCGGACGCGGTAGAAATACTTGGCGATCCAGAAGAGCGTCTGCAGGTCGCGCAGGCCGCCCTTGCCCTCCTTGACGTTGGGCTCGACCAGATAGCGGGTGGCGCCCTGCTGGCGATGGCGCTGATCGCGCTCGGCGAGTTTGGAGGCGATGAACTCGGGGCCGGTGTTCTTGACCACCTGGGTGTCGAAGCGGGTGACCAGCGTATCGTAGAGATTGCGGTCGCCGGTGAGGTAGCGCGCCTCGAGCAGCGCCGTGCGGATGGTCATGTCGGAGCGCGCCAGGCGAACGCACTCGTCGATGCTGCGCGTGGCGTGGCCGACGGTCAGCCCGAGATCCCAGAGCAGATAGAGGATGAACTCGACGACGCTCTCGCCCCACGGCGTCTGCTTGTAGGGCAGCAGGAAGAGCAGATCGACGTCGGAGCCCGGCGCCAGCGTGCCGCGGCCATAGCCGCCGACCGCCACCACCGCCATGTGCTCGGCGGTGCTCGGCGTCCCCGTGCGGTAGATGTGCCCGGTGGCCAGACCAAAGACCGCCTGGATGATCGAATCCTGCAGGGCCGACAGATAGGCGGCGCAGACCGACCCCTTGCCGTTGGCCCTCAGCCGCTTCTCGGCCTCGGCGCGGCCGTCCGCCAACACCTGCTTGACGTGCGTCCGGATGGCGGCATGCGCCTCCGGCGGCAATGGACCCGGCTTGCCGGCAAGCCTGGTGAGCGCCGCCTGCAGGGTCTCGCCGTCAATCGGGGCTTCGGAAGCGGCAAGCGCCTTGGTCATGGTGTCCGCGGAATCGAGGGTTTCGCCGGCGCGGACCCTAGCGGGAAACTTTGCCGGATGCCATCCACCGGCCTCAAGCGGCCGGCTTCTGGCGATGCGCCGCGATGATCTCGCGATAGGTGTGGAAGCTCTGCTTGGGCGTGCGCTTCTGGTTGTCGAAATCGACGTGGACCATGCCGAACCGGCCATCGTAGCCGCGCCACCATTCGAAATTGTCGAAGGGGCACCACTCCATGTAGCCGATGACGTTGGCGCCTTCGCTCTTCGCCTTGAGCACCGCGTCGATGTGCCGGCGGATGTAGTCGGCGCGCAGCGGATCCTCGACCACGCCGTCGGCCATCACCTCGTCGCGCGGGCCGAAGCCGGCACCGTTCTCGGTGATCATGATCGGCGGATCGCCATAGGTGTCGCGGATGGCGATCAGCAGATCGTGCAAGGCCTCGGGGCGCACCGGGCCGTTGAAGGCGGGAACCGCGTCCGGGTTGACGCCGGGCTCGGCGGCGAGCGGATAATCCGGATTGGCGCGCACATAGCTCGGCGCATAGAAGTTGACGCCGATGAAATCGACGGTGCCGGATTGGAGCGTGGCGCGGTCGGCGTCGGACACCGTGAAGCCGGGATTGAGCTTGTTGAGGGTCGCCATCACGTCCTCGGCATAGATGCCCTTGATGGCGGTATCGAGCGGCCAGCGGTTGAAGAAGCGCTCCCAGTCGGCGGCCGCGGCGACATCGGCGGGATTGTGCGGGTCGAGGGCGCTGGCCGGCGACAGCGGCGCGGCCAGGCCGATCATGCCCTTGAAGCCCTGGCGGCGATATTCGGCGGCGGTGGCGGCGCTGGCGACGAAGAGATTGTGGAGCGCCGGAATCTGACGGCCGTACTGCTCGGCCGTGCAGCGCTCCGGCGGCAGGCGGCCGTCGCGCACGTTCTCGGCGATGAGGTCCATCATCATGATGTCGATGAACGGCTCGTTCATGGTGATGAACGTGTCGACGCGGTCGCCGAGCGCCTTCAGCACGGTCGTCCCGTATTCGGTGAACCAGCCGATGACGTCGCGATTGTGGAAGCCGCCCTTGTCGTGCAGCACCTGGGGGAAGTCCCAGTGGTAGAGCGTGATGACCGGCTTGATGCCGGCGGCGAGAAGATCGTCGACGAGACGCGAATAGTAGCCGATGCCGGGCTGGTTGACGGCGCCGGTGCCGGCGGGCAGCACGCGCGGCCAGGAGATCGAGAAGCGATAGGCGTCGACGCCAAGCTGCTTGAGCAGCGCGATATCCTTGAGCGACTGGTCGTGGTCGTAGGCGTTGATGGCGACGTTGCCGGTGTGATCTTGCCGATCTGCGGCACGGTGATGTGCCACTGGTTGGTGTAGACGTCCCATTTCGAGAGGCCGCGGCCGTCCTTGTCCCAGCCGCCCTCGACCTGGTAGGCGGCGCTCGCCACGCCCCACAGAAACTCACCCGCCTTCGGCGCCATTTTTGGTCACTCCCCAGACAAATCGCGCCCCGTATCGGCTTCGGCCGGTCGGCGGTCAAGTCCTCCTGGCCGCGGCGCAACTCCGCAGTCGAACACGGGGGTCTCAGGACCCGTCGCCGCCGCGGCCGCCGACCAGGCTGAGCGCGATCCCCATCGCCAGGCCGATGCCGACGCCGGCGGCGACATTGTCCATGCCGACGCCGATGCCGGCACCCATGGCAGTACCGATGGCTATCCAGGTGATCCGGGGCATGACCGCAACATGGTCGTGGTCGGGCGGGTTTCAACCACGCCACGCCCAATCGTGTGTGGTCGCGTCATTTGCGCGGGCGCGCGGCCTTGAGCCGGTAAAGCGCGTCGAGCGCCTCGCGCGGGGTCAATTCGTCAGGGGCGAGCGTGTCGAGCAGGGTCGTCACCGGGTCCGCCTCGGCCGGCTCGTGCGCGCGGGCGGCGGAGAACAGCGGCAGGTCGTCGATGAGGGCATGGGCGGGCGCCGAGCGGTCGGTCGCCTCGAGCTGCTTGAGCACCTCGCGGGCGCGGGCGACGACCGCTGCCGGCAGGCCGGCGAGGCGGGCAACCTGGATGCCGTAGGAGCGGTCGGCGGCGCCGGGGGCGATCTCGTGCAGGAAGATGACCTCGCCCTTCCATTCCTTGACGCGCACGGTGACGTTGTCGAGGCGGGCCAGGCGGTGGGCCAGCGCCGTCAGCTCGTGATAGTGGGTGGCGAAGAGGGCCCGCGAGCGGTTGACCTCGTGCAGGTGCTCGACCGCCGCCCAGGCGATGGAGAGGCCGTCGAAGGTGGCGGTGCCGCGGCCGATCTCGTCGAGGATGACCAGCGCATGCGGGCCGGCCTGATTGAGGATGGCGGCGGTCTCGATCATCTCGACCATGAAGGTGGAGCGGCCGCGGGCGAGATCGTCCGCGGCGCCGACGCGGCTGAACAGGCGGTCGACGACGCCGATGTGGGCGACCCGGGCGGGAACGTAGGCGCCGATCTGGGCGAGCACGGCAATCAGCGCGTTCTGGCGCAGGAAGGTGGACTTGCCGGCCATGTTGGGCCCGGTGACCAGCCAGATGCGCCCGGCTTCGGCGGCATCGCGGGCGCCGAGATCGCAATCGTTGGCGACGAAGGCGCCCTCGCCGCCGCTCCTCAGCGCCTGTTCGACCACCGGATGGCGGCCGCCCTCGATATGGAAGGCGAGCGAGCGGTCGACGGTCGGGCGGCAATACGCCTCCGCCTCGGCGAGCACCGCCAGGCCGGCGGCGACATCGAGCACGGCAAGGCCATCGGCGATCGCCTGCAGCGCCGCCTGCTCGGCGACGATCGCGGCGGTCAACTCGGCGAAGACGGTGAGCTCGATGGCGAGCGCCCGCTCGGCGGCGCCGGCGATCTTGGCTTCCAGATCGGCCAGCTCGGTGGTGGTGAAGCGGACGGCGCTGGCCAGCGTCTGGCGATGGATGAAGCGGGCGCTGAGCGGGGCTTTCAGCATGCGCTCGGCGTTGCCGGCGCCGACCTCGATGAAGTAGCCGAGCACGTTGTTGTGCTTGATGCGCAGCGTGCGGATGTCGGTATCGGCGGCGTAGCCCGCCTGCAGGCCGGCGATGACGCGGCGGCTCTGGTCGCGCAAGCCGCGGGCCTCGTCGAGTTCGGCGCGGAAGCCCGGGCGGACGAAGCCGCCATCGCGCTTCAGGTGCGGCAGCTCGTCGGCAAGGGCGGCGGCGAGTTCGGCCTGCAGCCGCTCGGGGCGGCGCGCCAGCGCCGCGCCGACGGCGGCAAGTTCGGCGGGCGGCGCCGCCCCCTCTGCCAGCGCGGCGGCGAGGACGGCGGCGGCGGCGAGCGCATCGCCGATGGCGGCGAGATCGCGCGGACCGCCGCGATCGAGCTGGAGGCGCGACAGGGCGCGGGAAAGGTCGGGGGCGGCGGCGAGCGCCGCGCGGATCGCCGCGCGGCGGCCGCCGTCGGCCAGCATCCAGGCGACGGCGTCGAGCCGGCCGGCGATCACCTCGGGGTCGGTCGAGGGACCGGCCAGGCGGCGGGCGAGCAGACGGGCACCGCCGCCGGTGACGGTGCGATCGACGGCGCCGATGAGGCTGCCGCGGCGCTCGCCGGAGAGCGTCGCGGCAAGCTCGAGATTGGCGCGGGTGGCGGCGTCGATCAGCATGACGTCGCCGGCGGCCTCGCGCTGCGGCGGGACGAGCGGCGGACGGGCGCCGAGCTGGGTCTTCTCGACATAGGCGAGCGCCGCCGCCGCGGCAGCGATCTCGACGCGGGAGAAGGCACCGAAGCCATCGAGGCTGGCGACACCGAAATAGGCGGCGAGCCGCTGGTTCGCGGTGGCACCGTCGAAGAAGGCGGCGGCGAGCGGCGTCACCGCGGCCGACAGCGCGCGCCAGACGGCGGAGAGCTGGTCATCGGCGAAGAGGGCGTCGGCGACCAGCACCTCGCTGGGATCGATGCGGGCGAGATCGGCGGCGAGCCGGGCGCGATCGCTCGCCGCGACGCGGAACTCGCCGGTCGAGATGTCGATCCAGGCGAGGGCGAAGGCATCGCCCTCGGCCGTGCCGCCGCGCTGGCGGGCGACGGCGGCGAGATAATTGTTGCGGCCGGCGGAGAGCAGCGCCTCCTCGGTCAGCGTGCCGGGCGTCACCAGGCGGATGACGTTGCGACGGACGACCGACTTCGACCCGCGCTTCTTCGCCTCCGCCGGGTCCTCGACCTGCTCGCAGACGGCGACGCGGTGGCCGAGCCCGATCAGCTTCTGCAGGTACTGGTCGGCGGCGTGGATGGGCACGCCGCACATGGGAATGTCGTCGCCGAGGTGCTTGCCGCGCCGGGTCAGCGCAATGCCGAGCGCCCGCGAGGCGACCTCGGCATCGGCGAAGAACATCTCGTAGAAATCGCCCATGCGGTAGAACAGCAGGCAATCCGGATTGGCCGCCTTGATCTCCAGGTATTGCGCCATCATCGGCGTGGCGCCGGGGTGATCGGCGGCCGGCGTCGGGGCGGCTTCGGGAGCGGGCAGGCGGGAGTCCATGGCGGGGCAGGCTAGCAGATGCCGCCCGGCCGTTCGACGGCGCCCGGGCCTCAGCCCACAAGCCGGCGGGAGAGACGGCGACGCGCGGCGGCGAGCCGCCTCAAGCAGCGCCGCCGGCGACCGGCGGGCGGCTCACAACTTCTTCGCCTCGGCCTTCGATGGGGCCTTCAACCCCTCGATCTGCTGGGTCACCCATTCGATCCAGCCGTGCTGTTCCGGGCTCAGGCGGCCTTCGCCGTCGAGCGTGTGGAGGATGTCGAGGCACTCGCTGTAGAGCGGCATCGGATCGTCGGCGACATCGGCGACGCGCGACAGCGAGACGACCAGGTCGGTCTGCGCCTGGGCGTTGCCGGGGTCGTTCGCGGCCAGGCGGCGGGCGATGGCGAGGCTCTCGCTGTAGGTGGCGCGGGCCGCCTCGCGGTCGTCGGCATCGAGCTGCATGTCGCCGACCTTGTTGAGGCTGACCGACAGGTCGCGCTGGGCCAGGGCATTGCCCGAATCCATCTGCGACAGCCGGCGGGCGAGCGCCAGGCTCTGCTGAAAGGCGGCGAGCGCGCCCGGCTTGTCCTGCGTCTTGAGACGGGCGTCGCCGAGGCGGGTGAGGCTGACCGAGACATCGCGCAGCAACTGGACGTTGCCGGGATGTGCGTCGGAGAGCTTCTGCCGCAGGTCGAGGGCCTCCTGATAGGCCGTGAGCGCCGCATCGGCGGCGCCGGCCTCGATCTTCACGTCGCCGAGCTTGGTCAGGCTGACCGAGACGTCGCGCACCGCCTGGGCGTCGTCGGGCTGCCGGCCGGCGATGTCGCGGGCGATGGCGAGGCCCTCGTCGTAGGCCGCCAGCGCTCCATCCCTGTCGGTCGCCCTGAGGCGCACATCGCCGACCTTGTTGAGGCTGACCGACAGGTCGCGCTTCGCCTGCTGATTGGCCGGATCCTTGGCCAGCAGGCTGCGGGCAAGGGCCAGACGCTCCTGATAGGCCCGCAGAGCGCCCGGCGTGTCGCCGGCCTGCATGTTGACGTCGCCCAGCCGCTCCAGGCTGACGGAGACATCGCGTTCGGCACCGGTGTCGTCGGGCGCGGCGGCGTAGAGCTTGCGCGCGATATCCAGGCTCTGCTGCGCCGAATCGCGGGCATCGTTGACGTCGCCGGCGGCCAGATAGATGTCGACGAACATGTTGAACATGGCCGAACGGCTGCGCTCCAGCTCGGCATCGTCGGAGGCCGACTGGGCAAGATAGGTGTCGACCGTGCCGCGCACCGTCTCGAGCACCTTGCGGACGGAATCGACCCGCAGGCCGGCGACGCCGCCGAGCTGGCCGGCGACATCGAAGATGAGCGTGTTGAGCACGACCTTGGCGGCGGAGAGACTGCGCTCGGCGCGCGCCTTCTGCTCCTTGGCGTCGGCGCTGGCGGACTCGGCCGCCTGTTTCTGCTGCTCGGCCTCCTTCTGCCGGTCGACGGCAATGGTGCGCTGCTGTTCGGCGGACAGGCGCTGCTCCTCGGCCATCACCCGCTGCTGCTCGGCATCGGCGCTCTGCCGGTTGGCCTCGACCATTTCGAACACCGAGAAGCCGGCCAGCCCGGTGACCACGACCAGCGCCGCCACGGCGACCTGGAGCATGCGCCGGCGCAGCTGCTCGCGCTGGGCGCGGTCGCGCTCGCGCTCCTGGCGTTCGTGGACCTCGCGGTCGATGCTCTTCTCGATGAAGGTGCGGTCGGCGGTGGGCAGGTCTTCCGCCCGGCGCGCCAGCCATTGCTGCGCCTCGGCGAGCGACAGGCCCATGAGCAGGGCATCGTTGCAGGCGTGCGCCGGCGCCGCCTGCCAGGCCCGGCGGGCGCCCTCGACGCGGCCGCGCCAGGAGAGGAACTCGCGCTCGGCGGCGATCCACTGGCGCAGCTTGCCCCAGCGCTTGAAGATCGCCTCGTGGGCGACCTCGGCATAGGTCTCGCCGCCTTCCGGGGTGGCGATGACCAGCAGGCGATGGGGATGGTCGGCAAGTTCCGAGACCATGCGCCATTCGGCTTCGCTGAACTCGGAGCGCTGCGCCCGGCGGCGGGTCGGTTCGCCGTCCTCGCGCACGGTGGCGAGCTTGAGGGTGAGCAGGCGGCGGAGCAGCGTCTCGGCTTCCGGATGGCGGGCGAGGAAGGCGTCGGCGCGCTCGGCCAGCACGCCGCCAAGTTCCATGGCCTCGGGCGGCAGGCGCAGGACGCCGTCGCCGCGACCGATCATGTCGGTCCACATGTCGTCGAGGAGGTAGGAGAGCAGCGGCAGGGCGCCGGCGTCGCGCGCCGATTCCTCCGCCGCGCGGCGGGCGAGATCGCCGCTGAGCTGCCCGCTCTCGAAGCGCGCCGACAACAGCGCCGCCGGTTTCGACACCACCTGCTGCAGCTCGCTCTCGCGCAGCGGCGGCACGTTGATCTGGCCGTGGACGGAAAAGAGCGGCTGATCGTTCTGCAGCGCGCCGAAGAAATCGGAGCGCAGGCTCATCATGGCGTAGAGGCGCGGATCGGCGATGGCCTCGGCGAGCAGGCGCGAGAAGGCGGCGCGCTGCGATTCCTCGGAACGGACGTAGAGCTCCTCGCCCTGGTCGACATAGAGGAAGAAGGCCGGCGGCCTGGGCTGGCCGAGCTCCTCGTAGCGGCGCTCGGTGGCATCGAGCAGGCCGGCCAACGTCGCCTTGCCGGCGGTGAGCGCGGCGATCCAGTCGGTGCGGCGCTCTTCCCACTTCGGGTCGGTCGGATCGATCTGCCAGGTCTTCAGGAAGGGCTCGACCAGCGCCTTGATGGGATCGGTGCCCGGCTGCATCTTGAGGAAGCACCAGCGGCGGCTGTCCCAAAAGGCCGGCGGCCACGGCGTTCCCGCGCCGGCGCCCTCCGGCCAGGCCTGACGCTTGAGGGCGCCGAGGACGCCGGCCTGGGCCAGCGACGACTTGCCGACGCCGGAATTGCCGATGAGGATCGCCAGGCGCTCGCGGGTGGCGGCGATGGCCTCGACCACGTCGACGGTCTGCTGTTCGCGGCCGAAGAAGAAATCGCTGTCCGCTTCGGTCATCGAGGCGAGGCCGCGATAGGGCGCCGTATAGCGCCACAGCTCGCCGGGGCGGACGCCGCCGCCGGTGGTGGCGTCCCTGAGCTTGCCGACGGTGTCGGCGGAGCCGGGATCGGCGGTGACGATCCAGTGGAGCTGGCGCAGGAACGGCAGGCCGGGCGCCGGACGGCCGTCGAGCAGGACCAGGACGATGGGGAAGTCGGGCTGCTTCACCCGCTTGTCGAGCGCCTCGTAGTACTCGATGACCTGCCACGGCCCGAGGCCGTTTTCGCCGACGTAGAGGACGAACGCGTGGGCATCGGCGATGGCCTCGGCGAGCTTCGGCAGCCAGTAGCCGCCGGCGCGCAAGGTCTTGGGCGCGAAGAATATCTCGGTATCGGGGATCTGTTTGCGCAGCAGGCCATCGAGTTGCTCGACGACCGGCAGATCAATCGAGTTGTAGCTCAGAAACCAGCGACGCATGAGCCGTAAACCATCCGCTATGCGCGGGAAGGAGCGAGACCTTCACCACGCGTGGCCGCCGAACGATCGGCAACTATAGCCGCCGATTGTGGGCGGTAAAGCAATGCTTTAGCAGGCAATTGTGGCCGGCGGAGCAACACCCTGCGGCAGGATTGCGGCCACCGGTTTTGAATTGTCATTGCCGGCGCCGATGCTATGGTCCGGCGGCCAATCACGAAGCGCCCAACGCGCCGCGCCGGAAACACCATCGATGGCCGAAAAAGCAAAACCCGCCAGGGTAGGACCCTCTTTCACCGATCAGGAAGCCTTGCATTTCCACGCCGACGGGCGGCCGGGCAAGCTCGAGATCACGCCGAGCAAGCCGATGGCGACCCAGCGCGACCTGTCGCTGGCCTATTCGCCGGGCGTGGCGGTGCCGGTCAAGGCGATCGCCGCCGACCCGGCGCTGGCCTTCGACTACACCGTGCGCGGCAACATGGTGGCGGTGATCACCAACGGCACGGCGATCCTCGGCCTCGGCAATCTCGGGGCGCTCGCCGCCAAGCCGGTGATGGAGGGCAAGGCGGTGCTGTTCAAGCGCTTCGCCGACGTCGATTCGATCGACCTGGAAGTCGATACCGAGGACGTCGACGCATTCGTCAACTGCGTGCGCTTCCTCGGCCCCTCGTTCGGCGGCATCAACCTGGAGGACATCAAGGCGCCGGACTGCTTCATCATCGAATCGCGGCTGCGCGAGCTGATGGACATCCCGGTGTTCCATGACGACCAGCACGGGACCGCGATCATCGCGGCGGCCGGCCTGATCAACGCGCTGCATCTCACCGGACGCGACTTCGCCACGACGCGGCTGGTGTGCAACGGCGCCGGCGCCGCCGGCATCGCCTGCATCGAGCTGGCGCACTCGCTCGGCCTCAAGCACGACAACATCATCCTGTGCGACACCAAGGGCGTCATCTACGAAGGCCGCACGGAAGGCATGAACCAGTGGAAGGCGGCGCATGCGGTGAAGACCGAGGCGCGCACGCTGGCCGACGCCATGAAGGGCGCCGACGTGGTCTTCGGCCTGTCGGCCAAGGGCGCCTTCACCGACGACATGATCCGCTCGATGGCCGACCACCCGATCATCTTCGCCATGGCCAACCCCGACCCGGAGATCACGCCGGAGGAAGTGGCCGCGATCCGCGACGACGCCATCGTCGCCACCGGGCGCTCCGACTATCCCAACCAGGTCAACAACGTCCTCGGCTTCCCCTACATCTTCCGCGGCGCCCTCGACGTGCGGGCGACCACCATCAACGAGGAGATGAAGATCGCCGCGGCCAATGCCCTGGCGGCGCTGGCGCGCGAGGACGTGCCCGACGAGGTGGCCGCCGCCTATCAGGGGGTCAGGCCGAAATTCGGCCCGCACTACATCATCCCGGTGCCGTTCGATTCGCGGCTGCTGTCGGAAGTGCCGGCGGCGGTCGCCAAGGCGGCGATGGACACCGGCGTCGCCGGCCGGCCGATCGGCGACATGGCGCAGTACAAGGTGCAGCTTTCGGCGCGGCGCGACCCGATCGTCGGGACGCTGCACCGCGTCTTCCAGCGGGTGCGGCGGACGCCGAAGCGCGTCGTCTTCGCCGAGGGCGAGGAAGAGCAGATGATCCGCGCGGCGGCGAGCTTCGTCGCCAACAAGCTCGGCACCGCCATCCTGATCGGCCGCGAGGAGACCGTGCGGGCGGCGGCGGAACGGGCCGGCATCGACCTGCGCGAAGGCGTCGAGATCAACAACGCCCGCCTGTCGACGCGCAATGCCGAATACATCGACTTCCTCTACGCCCGCCTGCAGCGCAAGGGCTACCTCTTCCGCGACGTGCAGCGCCTGATCAATTCCGACCGCAACCATTTCGGCGCCTGCATGGTGGCGCTCGGCGACGCCGACGCGATGGTCTCGGGCGTGACGCGCAACTATTCGACGGTGCTCGAGGACGTGCGCCGGGTGATCGATCCGAAGCCCGGCCACAAGGTGATCGGCATCTCCATGGTGCTGGCGCGCAGCCGCATGGTGCTGGTCGCCGACACGGCGGTCTACGACATGCCGTCCTCGGAAGAGCTGGCGGACATCGCCGAGGAGGCGGCCGGCGTGGCGCAACGCATGGGCTACACGCCGCGGGTGGCGCTGCTCGCCTATTCGACCTTCGGCCAGCCCGAGGGCGAGCGGGCCAAGCGGGTGCGCCACGCGGTGGAGATCCTCGACGAGCGCCGCGTCGCCTTCGAGTACGACGGCGAGATGGCGGCCGACGTGGCGCTCAATCCGAAGCTGATGGCGGCCTATCCGTTCTGCCGCCTGTCGGGTCCGGCCAACGTGCTGATCATGCCGGCCTACCACTCGGCTTCGATCGCCACCAAGATGGTGCAGGAGATGGGCGGCTCGATGGTCATCGGCCCGCTGCTCATCGGCCTCGACAAGCCGGTGCAGATCGTGTCGCTGGCGTCGAAGGATTCCGACATCGTCAACATGGCGGCGCTGGCGGCCTTCGGGCTGGGCGGCTGAGGCGACGCTCGCGGCCGTTCAGGCGGCGGCGGTCTGACGCCCGTCAGGAATGGGAACGTCTAATCTGCCGCCGCCGGCGCGCCGCTCAGTCGAGGCCGGTCAGCGTCCGCCGGGGAGCGCAGGCGAGGCCCGGCTGCGGCCGGCAATCGTGCAGCGAGAAGAGGATCAGCCGGGACCGGCCGATCAGGTTCTCGACCGGCACGTAGCCCAATTCGGCGAAGCGGCTGTCGGCGGAGTTGTCGCGATTGTCGCCCATCATGAACAGGTGCTCCGGCGGCACGACATAGGTGCCGGTGTTCTCCTGCGGGGCGTCGTCGGAGCGCATGATGATCGGGTGGACGCGGCCGCCGGGCAGCGTCTCCTCGTATTCGGTGACGGTCACCGGCGGACCGTCGTACTGCTGGTAGGCGTAGGTCTTCACCTCGCGGCGCGGCATCTCCTTGCCGTTGATGAAGAGGCGGCCGCGGGTGATCTGGATGCGGTCGCCGGGGAGGCCGACGACCCGCTTGATGAGCGTTTCGCCGGTGGCCGGGTGGGTGAAGATGACGATGTCGCCGCGCGCCGGCAGGCGACCGAAGAGCCGCCCGTCCTGCGACGGGAACGCCGGCAGCGTCACCAGCGGCGCCGAACTAGGGTCCGTAGCCGTAGTCGAACTTGGTGGCGATCAGCCGGTCGCCGACCTCCAGCGTCGGCACCATGCTCTCCGAGGGGATGTAATAGGTGGCGAAGGCCACCGTCTTGAGGACGAAGGTGATGAGGGCGGCGCCGGCCAGCGCCCGCACCCATTCGAAGACCTGCTTCCGCATGGCGTTAGCTCCCGATGCCGCTGGCCGGCCTAGCGGCGATTGAGGGCAGGAATGGGGCAGCCCCGCGGAGCGGCGGGGCCAAACAGGCCGGCTGCCGCCCGCGGCCCCGGTCTACGGCACCGCCGCCGGCTCGCGCGGCTCCCACGAATGCAGGGCGCGCAGCGTCGGCGTCTTCTTGACCTGATGCTCGCCCATGCGGCGCAGCAGCCGGTCGAGCACGCCGACGGCGGCGGCGACGTTGGGACCCTTGTTGAGCAGCACGCATTCGGCGCGGGCGGCCATGGCGGCATCGGTCATCTCGCCGCGCGAGGGCAGGCCCTTCTTGACCAGCTCCTCCAGCACCTGCGTCGCCCAGATGAGCGGCACGTGCGCCGCCTCGCACAGCCACATGATCTCTTCCTGCATCTCGGCGACGCGCTCGAAGCCCATCTCCACGGCCAGGTCGCCGCGCGCGATCATCACCGCGAAGGGCTGGCGGCCGGCTGCCTGGACGATGATCTCCGGCAGGTTGGCGACGGCGGTCGGCGTCTCGATCTTGCCGACCAGAACGAGCTTCTGCCAGTCGGCGCGGCGCGCCGCGAGCTCGGCCTGCAGCGAGGCGACGTGGCGGGCGTTCTGCACGAAGGAGTGGCCGACCATGTCGGCGTTGCGGACGATGAAATCGAGGTCCTGGCGGTCCTTGTCGGTGAGCGGATCGAGGCCGAGGTCGGTATCGGGAAAGTTCAGCCCCTTCTCCGCCCGGAAGCGGACGCCGGCAAGCTTGCCGTGGTCGATGCGCACGAGAAAGCCGCCATGGGCGGCGCCGACGATGGTGCCGAGCAGCTCGCCGTCGTCGATCGACACCTGGTCGTCGATGGCGATGCGATCGAGCACCTGGGGCAGCGTGCAGGTCGCCTGGAAGGGAACGTCGGTGACGTCCGGCCGCAGCTCGCGGGCGAGCAGGAGGACGTCGCCGATCAGCAGGCGGGCGCGGTCGGGCGGGGCGAGCACGCGTCCGATCCTCACCTTGGGTCCGCCGATGTCCATGAGGATCGGCAGGCGGCGGCCGGTGGCGCGCTCGGCAGCGCGGATATGGGCGACCATGCGCGTCCACTCGGCCTGACTGTCGTGGGCGCAGTTGATGCGCAGCGTGTCGGCGCCGGCCTCGGCCAGCGCGCGGACGACGGCCGGGTTGTCGGCCGCATCGGCGGCGAGCGTCACCATGATGCGCCCGATGCGGCCGCGGTGGGCCGGACCGAAGCATTCGGCGGCGTTGGCGGCGAGCAGCGTCTCGCCGCGGAAGAACTGGCGCTCGGACGGCGGCCGCGGCAGGGCGCCGCCGGCAAGCGCGGCAAGCGCCATGACGACGGCGTCGAGCGAGGCGAGCACATGCCCTTCGAGGCGACCGAGCGAGGAGACGCCGAGCACCATCAGCCGCCGCTGGAGCGGGCGCAGGTCGCGATGGCGCAGCGCCAGGTAGTGGGCGAAATTGAGTGCGCTCGGGCCGAATACCGGGCGCCCGATGCCGCCGCGCCACAGACGGAAGCGGGCACGCCCCTCCGCCGCCACCGCGGTGCGCAGCGCCATTACCTCGCCGAGAAGGGCTCCGGCGCGGGCGCGGATATCGTGGCTCATCGTCATGTCGGCACCGTCCACGGCTTCTCATAGGGCCGGTTGATGACGGTTTGTCATCGTGGGGGCACGATCCTCTTAGGCCGGCGGAGGCCGCAGGCCTTGATCCGCCGCAAGCCGGCGATGGCTAGGCGGGCGGGCGGCTCACCCGGCGCAGCGTCAGATTGATGCGCCCACCGTCCGGCAACCAGCCGGCGAGCCGGGTCGAGGTGCCGGGGTAGATGCGGTCGACGCCGTGAAAGGCGAGACGGGCGGCGCCGCCGAAGACGAGGACATCGCCGGAGGAGAGCCTGAGCGAGCGGGTGGGCCCGCCCCTTTCGTTGCCGCCGATGCGGAAGCGGCAGGCATCGCCGAGCGAGATGGAGACCACCGGCGCGGCGAATTCTTCTTCGTCGCGGTCCTGATGGAGACCCATGCGGGCGGCGGGCGCGTAGGCATTGACGAGGCAGGCCTCGGGGTCGTGCGGATAGTCGGCGAGCGCCCGCCAGACGGCGAGGATCGGAGCCGGAATCGGCGGCCACGCCCGGCCGGTCTGCGGATGGGTGGCCTGATAGCGGTAGCCGCCGTCGCGGTCGGACACCCAGCCGAGCGGCCCGAGATTGGTCATGCGGACGGAGAAGGGCTTGCCGGTGCGCGGCATGGTGGGCGTGAAGAACGGCGCCTCGGCCGCGGCGGCCTTCAGTGCGGCGACGATCGCGCCTTCAGCGTCGCGGCCGAGGAAGTCCGGATAATAGCGGCAGCCCGGCTGGACGATGACCGGTTCGCTCATCGGCCAAAGCCGCAGCACGATCGTCGGCATCCCATGGATTCGCTCCTCGCGGCGTCGGGCCGCAGCGGCCGTCGGCGGCCGGCGCGCGCCCCCTTGAACAGCGAGCCTTGCGGCCCTTTTGACCCCTTCTTATATACGGCCAGACCCCACGCGCCTCTGGCGGGAATTGCTCGACAGGGACTGCGAATCACGTCAGGGGATCAAATTTCAGAAGCCGGGGACTGGCCGGGGGCCTAACGGGACCTGCCCGGTCTGCCGCAAGGAGAGAACGAACATGGCGAAAGTTATTGGCATCGACCTCGGCACGACCAACTCGTGCATCGCGGTCATGGATGGCAAGACCGCGAAAGTTATCGAGAATTCCGAGGGCCAGCGCACCACGCCCTCGATCGTCGCCTTCACCGATGACGGTGAACGGCTGACCGGCCAGCCGGCGAAGCGCCAGGCGGTCACCAATCCCGAGCACACCTTCTTCGCGGTCAAGCGCCTGATCGGCCGGCGCTACGACGACCCGATGGTGGCCAAGGACAAGGAGCTCGTCCCCTACAAGATCGTCAAGGGGCCGAACGGCGACGCCTGGCTCGAGGCGGACGGCAAGAAGTATTCCCCATCGCAGATTTCCGCCTTCATCCTGCAGAAGATGAAGGAGACGGCCGAAGCCTATCTCGGCGAGAAGGTCGACCAGGCGGTGATCACCGTGCCCGCCTACTTCAACGACGCCCAGCGCCAGGCGACCAAGGACGCCGGCAAGATCGCCGGCCTGGAAGTGCTGCGCATCATCAACGAGCCGACGGCGGCGGCGCTCGCCTACGGCCTCGACAAGAAGGACGGCAAGACCATCGCGGTCTACGACCTCGGCGGCGGCACCTTCGACATCTCGATTCTCGAGATCGGCGACGGCGTGTTCGAGGTGAAGTCGACCAACGGCGACACCTTCCTCGGCGGCGAGGACTTCGACATGCGGCTGGTCAACTACCTGGCCGACGAGTTCAAGAAGGACCAGGGCATCGACCTGCGCGGCGACAAGCTGGCCCTGCAGCGCCTGAAGGAAGCGGCCGAGAAGGCCAAGATCGAGCTGTCGAGCGCGACGCAGACCGAGATCAACCTGCCGTTCATCACCGCCGACGCCTCCGGGCCGAAGCACCTGACCATGAAGCTCACCCGCGCCAAGTTCGAGGCGCTGGTCGACGATCTGGTGCAGAAGACCGTCGGCCCCTGCCGGGCGGCGCTGAAGGATGCCGGCCTGACCGCCGGCGAGATCGAGGAAGTCGTCCTGGTCGGCGGCATGACCCGCATGCCCAAGGTGCAGGAGGTGGTGAAGCAGTTCTTCGGCAAGGAGCCGCACAAGGGCGTCAACCCGGACGAGGTGGTCGCCGTCGGCGCCGCCATCCAGGCGGGCGTGCTGCAGGGCGACGTCAAGGACGTGCTGCTGCTCGACGTGACCCCGCTGTCGCTCGGCATCGAGACGCTGGGCGGCGTGTTCACGCGCCTGATCGACCGCAACACCACCATCCCGACCAAGAAGAGCCAGGTCTTCTCGACCGCCGAGGACGACCAGAACGCGGTCACCATCCGCGTCTTCCAGGGCGAGCGCGAGATGGCGGCGGACAACAAGCTGCTCGGCCAGTTCGACCTGGTCGGCATTCCGCCGGCGCCGCGCGGCGTGCCGCAGATCGAGGTCACCTTCGACATCGACGCCAACGGCATCGTCAACGTCTCGGCCAAGGACAAGGGCACCGGCAAGGAGCAGCAGATCCGCATCCAGGCCTCCGGCGGCCTGTCGGATGCCGACATCGACAAGATGGTCAAGGACGCCGAGGCGCACGCCGCCGAGGACAAGCAGAAACGCGCGCTGGTCGAGGCCAAGAACCACGGCGAGGCGCTGGTCCACTCGACCGAGAAGTCGCTCAAGGACTACGGCGACAAGGTCTCGGCTGCCGACAAGTCGGCGATCGAGACGGCGGTGAGCGAGCTCAAGAGCGCCATGGAAGGCGACGACGTCGAGGCGATCCAGGCCAAGACCCAGGCGCTTGCCCAGGCCTCGATGAAGCTCGGCGAGGCGATGTATCAGGCCGGCCAGGCCGGCGCCGACGGTGCGGCCGGCGACGGCAGCCGAGGGCGGACCCGGCAAGAACGAGGACGTCGTCGACGCCGACTTCGAGGAAGTCGACGACGACAAGAAGAAGTCCGCATAAGCGGCCGTCACACATCGGGCGCGCCCCATGGACATCACCCTTCGGCCGGCGCGTCCGGCGGATGCGGACGATATGGCGGAGTGGTTCGTGGACCTCACGGACCTGGCCATATGGGGCGGGCCGGAGGTGACCTTCCCGCTGACGGCGGAGCAGATGGCGGCGTGGATCGCGGAAGGCGCGAATCCGACGCCGCGGCTCTGCTTCACCGCCGTCGACGCGGCCGACAGGCCCGTCGGCCATGTCGAATTCCTGCACGACCCGGCGAAGCGATGGGCGCGGCTCGGCCGCTTCGCCATCGCGCCGGCCCTGCGCGGACAAGGCTTCGGCCGCGCCTTGCTGGAGCGCGCGATGGCCTATGCCTTCACCGAGCTCGCCGTCGACCACCTGGCGCTGGCCGTGGTAGCCGGGCAACGAGCGCGCCCGCCGGCTCTACCGCTCCGCCGGTTTTCGCGAGGAGGGCCGCGGGCCGGGTGAGTGGACGGTTGCCGGCAAACCGTATGTGATGAACCTGATGGGGCTGATTCGCAGCGACTGGCTCGCCCGGACGAAAGGCTCCGCGGACGCAATGAAGGTGGCGTGACGTGGCTGCAGCCAAGGCCGACTATTACGAGGTGCTCGGCGTCGCGCGCACGGCGGACGACAAGACGCTGAAGTCCGCCTTCCGCAAGCTCGCCATGCAGTATCACCCGGACCGCAACCCGGGCGACGCAACCGCCGAGATCAAGTTCAAGGAAGTCAGCGCCGCCTACGAGTGCCTGAAGGACCCGCAGAAGCGCGCCGCCTACGACCGCTTCGGCCACGCCGCCTTCGAGAACGGCGGCGCCGGACCGGCCGGCTTCAACGGCGACTTCGCCGCCTCGATGTCGGACATCTTCGACAACATCTTCGGCTTCGGCGACTTGATGGGCGGCCGCCGCGGCAGCCCGCGCGGCGGGCGCGAGGGCGGCGCCGATCTCCGCTACAACATGGAGATCGGGCTGGAAGAGGCCTACGCCGGCAAGACCGCCGAGATCGAGGTGCCGACCAAGGTCACCTGCAAGACCTGCACCGGCACCGGCGCCAAGCCCGGCTCCAGCCCGAAGACCTGCCCGACCTGCGACGGCCATGGCCGGGTGCGCTCGGCGCAGGGCTTCTTCTCGATCGAGCGCACCTGCCCGACCTGCCAGGGCCGCGGCTCGGTGATCTCCGACCCGTGCCCGGAATGCCGCGGCGCCGGCCGCGTCACCGAGGAACGCAAGCTGTCGGTCAACATCCCGGCCGGCATCGAGGACGGCACCCGCATCCGGCTCGCCGGCGAAGGCGAAGCGGGCCTGCGCGGCGGGCCGCCGGGCGACCTCTACATCTTCCTGTCGATCAAGCCGCACGCCTTCTTCCAGCGCGACGGCGCCGACATCTTCTGCCGGGTGCCGGTCTCGGTGACCACCGCGGCGCTCGGCGGCGACTTCGAGGTGCCGACCATCGACGGCGGCAGCACCAAGGTGAAGGTGCCGGAGGGCACCCAGACCGGCAAGCAGTTCCGCCTCAAGGGCAAGGGCATGCCGGTGCTGCGCTCGGGCCGGGTCGGCGACATGTACATCCAGGTCGCGGTCGAGACGCCGCGCAACCTGACCCGGCGGCAGCGCGAGCTGCTGGAGGAGTTCGAGCAGGTCTCCTCGGCCGAGAACAATCCCGAAATCGACCGGCTTCTTCGCCCGCGTCCGCGACTTCCTCGAAGGCCTCGGCGGGTGACGCCCATGGCGGGGCACGGCCATGGCTGACAGCCTGCGCTTCTTCCGCACCTGGCTCAAGAAACCGATCCTCACCGGCGCCATCAGCCCATCGGGCAAGGCGCTGGCGCGCGCCATGGCACGACCGGTCGACGCCGAGGGCAGCTGGCCGGTGCTGGAACTGGGCCCCGGGACCGGCCCGGTGACGGCGGCGCTGATCGAACACGGCGTCGCCGCCGAGCGCATCGTGGCGCTGGAATACAATCCGGAATTCTGCGCGCTGCTGGTGCGCCGCTTCCGCGGCCTCAACGTGGTCGAGGGCGACGCCTTCGATCTCACCACCAGCCTGCCGCCGGGGCTCGCCGGCCCGTATGCGGCGGTGGTCTCCAGCCTGCCGCTGCTCAACAGCCCGGCGGAGGCGCGCCAGGCGCTGATTTCCGACGCGCTCGGCCGGGTGCTGCCGGGTGGCGGCCTGATCCAGTTCTCCTACGGCTTCGGACCGCCGGTGCCCGCGATCGAGGGCCGTTTCACCGTCGAGCAGATCGCGCTGGTCATCGCCAACCTGCCGCCGGCGCGCGTCTGGTTCTACCGCAGCGTGAGCCGCTGAACGGGAGCCCTTTTCGACCAGAAAAGGTCGCAACCCCCTGTCGTAAATAGCAGTCTACAATTGCGGTAAACGATATATATTGTTGCCTGGTTGCGTCGTCCCGACGCTGCCGACCCGCAGGAAAATCGTCGCCATAGCGCGAGTCATGCCGGTCGCAGCCGGAACGGCCGCCAGCCGGTGCGAACCCGTTTCGCAGCGCGATGGCCCGCAGGACTGCCGCCGTTCAGGGAGCCTCGGGGAAATTGCCTACCGCCTATTATTTCACGCATACGCAGGTCCGCGTCGATCGAGCAACACCGGTAAGGGACTGGCACTCCCAGCAATCATGGTA
>CAWARW010000018.1:0-5707 GCA_963784605.1 uncultured Alphaproteobacteria bacterium | reverse complement strand
TTGCGCCCGTTTCGGCCGCGACCCGAAATCGGCGACCGCGCTCTCCGGCTTGGCCGTCCTCGATGTCGGCTGCGGCGCCGGACTGGTGACCGAGCCTTTATCGCGCATGGGTGCGGCGGTCGTCGGCATCGACCCGTCTGACGAAACCATCGCCGCGGCGAGGCTGCACGCCGCCGAGGCCGGCTTGGCCATCGACTACCGGGCCACGACTGCCGAGGCGCTGGCCGCCGCCGGAGAGCGCTTCGACGTCGTGCTGACGCTGGAGGTGGTCGAGCACGTCACCGATGTCGCCGCCTTCATCGCCACCACGGGGAGCATGGTGAAACCCGGCGGACTGACCATTGCCTCGACCATCAACCGCACGCGGAAAGCGTATCTGCTGGCCATCATCGGCGCGGAATACGTGCTGCGCTGGCTGCCGCGCGGCACCCATGACTACGATCGGCTGGTGACCCCGGAGGAGCTGCGCACGGCCTATCGCACTGCCGGCCTGACGCCATCTGCCGAGACCGGCGTGATGTACGTACCGCTCCTCGACCACTTCCGCCTGACCACGGACATGGACGTCAACTACATGATGGCCGCCGGCCGCGACGACGAATAGAACCGCATGCTCGACAACCTCAAGGCCAACAACCGCGCCTGGGCCGCCGGCAAGGTCGCCGGCGACGCCGATTTCTTCCGCCGGCTGGCCCGCCAGCAGGCACCGGAATATCTGTGGATCGGCTGCTCCGACAGCCGCGTTCCGGCCAACGAGATCGTCGGTCTCGATCCCGGCGAGCTGTTCGTGCATCGCAACGTCGCCAATCTCGCCCCGCCGCAGGACGCCAAC
This sequence comes from uncultured Alphaproteobacteria bacterium, assembly GCA_963784605.1. Lineage (GTDB taxonomy): Bacteria > Pseudomonadota > Alphaproteobacteria > Rhizobiales > Kaistiaceae > CAVSRC01. Next base: position 4,875 of record CAWARW010000018.1, on the reverse strand, counting down.
TACTTGTCGGTCCTGCAGTTCGCCGTGGACGTGCTCAAGGTCAAGCACATCATGGTGGTCGGCCATTACGGCTGCGGCGGCGTCGCGGCGGCCGTCGACGGCAAGCGCCGTGGAATGGTGGACCACTGGCTGCATCCGATCCGCGAGGTGGCTCACGACCACCGCCACGAGCTCGACGCGATTCGCCAGCCCGGCGCCCGCCTCGACCGCCTGTGCGAACTGAACGTGGTGCGCCAGGTGCGCAACGTCGCCTCGGATGTCTTCGTGCAGGAGGCCTGGGCGCGCGGCCAGCCGATCAGCGTCCATGGCTGGGTCTACGCTTTAGCCGACGGTCTGGTGCGCGACCTCGACGTCACCGTGCGCGAGCCAGAGGATCTGGAGCGATTCCGCTAGAACAGGCCCTCATCCTGAGATGCGAGCGAAGCGAGCCTCGAAGGATGAGGCGTTCAGTTTCTGTCCTCGGGGAGCTGCGGCAACGGCAGGAAGTCGATGCCCTCATCGGCCAGCGCCTGCGCCTCTTCGCCGGTCGCCTCGCCATAGATGCCGCGCGCCTCCACCTCGTTGTAGTGGATCTTGCGCGCCTCCTCGGCGAAGCGGTCGCCGACGTAATCGGCATTCTCGGTCACCTGCTTGCGCAGCGCCTTGATCGTCTCGCGCACGGCCAGCTGGCGCGGATCGGGGGCGGCGAGCTTCACCTTCTCGTCCCTGCCGGACTCGCCCTTGTGGGTGCCGGCGACCGCCGGCGTCATTAGCGCCTTCTCGACACTGGTATCGCCGCACACCGGGCAGGCCGCCTCACCATCCGCCACGGCACGCTCGAAGTCGGCGATCGAGCGGAACCACGTCTCGAATTCGTGGGCGTTGGAGCAGCGGAGCGTATAGCGGATCATGACGAAACCGGCTCCAGCTCGGCCGCCGGAACAACCGGCGGCGCGAAGGCACGCTCATTGGCGAGCGCCGGAATGGCGGCCCGCGCCTTCGCGGAATCGGCGGGGTCGATTTCCGCCAGGATGACGCCGGGCTCGCGCTCGGCTTCCGCGACGATCCGCCCCCACGGGTCGACGATCATCGAATGGCCGTAGGTCTCGCGCCCGTCCTCGTGGGTCCCGCCCTGCGCCGCCGCGATCACCCACGATCCGGTCTCGATCGCCCGCGCGCGGAGAAGCACATGCCAGTGCGCCTCGCCGGTGGTACGGGTGAAGGCGGCCGGCACCGCCAGCACTTCGGCCCCCGCCTTGGCGAGCGCGCGATGCAGCTGAGGAAAGCGCACGTCGTAGCAGACCGTGAGCCCCAGGCGGGTTCCCGGCAGGTCGGCGACCACCGCCGTTTGGCCAGGCCGGTAGAGGCGCGACTCGCGATAGCTCTCACCGCCGGCAAGGTCGACGTCGAACATGTGGATCTTGTCGTAGCGGGCGAGGATATCGCCGGTCGGGGCGATCAGGAAGGCGCGGTTGGCGACGCGGTCCTCCCCCTCCTCGCCAAGCCTGATTGCCATCGAGCCGATGTGCAGGTGGATGCCGAGCTCCTGCGCCAGCGCGCGGAAACGGGCAAGCGCCGGGTCGCTCTCCTCCGACGAGACCGACGCCAGCAGGCGTTCCCGCTTGCGGTCGAGGATATTGGTCATCTCCGGCGTCAGCACATACTGGGCGCCTTCCGCCGCGGCCTGACGGATCAAGGCTTCCGCCGCCGCCACATTGGCCGCAACCGAAATGCCGCTCCGCATCTGCACCGCCCCTGCCACAAAGCGCGTCATGCCGGTCCCGGCCTTCCCTTCAGCGCCACATCCAGCGCCCCGCTGTGCTCCCATTGCGACAGCTCGTTGAAGCCGCCGACATGCCTGTCGCCGATGAAGATCTGCGGAAAGGTGTGGCGGCCATTGGCGCGCTGGATCATCTCCACGCGCAGCTCCGGACTGCCGGTTGCATCGTGCTCGACATAGATCACACCCTTGCCGTCGAGCAGTCGCTTGGCGGCGGTGCAGAAGCCGCAGAACTGGCGCGTGTAGATGACGACCGGCGGCGTGGATGAAGATGCTGAGTCTGTTTCCATGATCGCTATATGTCGGGTCAAATCGCGCCTTTGACAACCCGGGCGAAGACGAGGATATCCACGCCGACTGCGCCTGCACGTAGAAGCGCCCGTGTGCTTGCCTTGACGGTCGCACCGGTCGTGTAGACATCGTCTACAAGCAGCACGCGCCGCCCAGCGATCGCCCGCTTGCCCTCCGCCGTCATTCGGAAGGCGCCGCGCACGTTACGGTCGCGCTCCTCGGCCGAAAGGCCCACCTGCTGCGCCGTCGCACGTACGCGTATGAACGCATCGTACGTAACCGGTTTGCCCGCCTTGACCGCCAGCCCATGGGCCAACAGTGCCGACTGGTTGTAGCGCCGCCACCATAACCGCCGGCGATGCAGGGGCACGGGCACGATTATGTCGGCCTTATCGAGAATGTCACCGCCGGCCCGCGCCATCCAGCCGGCCATCCAGCGGGCAAGCTCCAGCCGGTCGCGATATTTGAGGCCATGGACCAGACGGCGGGCAACATCGTCGTAGACCGCCGCCGCGCGGGCCCGGTCGAAGGGCGGCGGATCGGCGATCGCCTCGGCCGACAAGGCGCCGGGCCCGAGATCGTAGGCGAAGGGAATGCCGAGCCGCTCGCAATAGGGCCGCTCGATGAGCTTCAGACGCGCCCAGCAGGCCGGGCACAGCGAGCCCATCTCCGCCACCGGCGCGTGACAGGCCAGGCACTGCGGCGGCAGAGCGAGATCGACCAGCCGGCTGCCGAACGCGGCGGCAGCCGACATCATCCGCGCCGCGGCCGGCGCCCTTTCCACCTGGTCGAGAATGCCGTCGCCCGGTTCTGCCATCGCCGCCAAGTCTACCGCCGACCGCTAGGCCACACCATGGGCGGCCTTTGACGGCGGCCACGCCTCCCCCCATAACCGGACGCCATGAGCGGACCGCCCCTGATCTTCGACCATGCCCTCGCCGACGCCCGCCGCAGGCGCGCGCTCGCCGCACGCGTGGCCGGCGCCGACTTCCTCTATCGCATGATCGCCGAGGACATGGCCGAACGGCTGGCGGCGGTGAAGCGTCGCTTCCCGACCGCGGCCGAGATCGGCAGCCCGTTCCCCGTGCTCGCCGCCGCGCCCCAGGTCGACCGCATCGTGCGGCTCGACCGCATCGCCGAGACCCGGCCGGACGTCGTGGGCGATGCCGAGCTTCTACCCCTTGCGCCGGAAAGCCTCGACCTCGCCGTCTCCGTGCTCTCGCTGCACACGGCAAACGACCTCCCCGGCGCGCTCGCGCAGATCTGCCGGGCGTTGAAGCCGGATGGCCTGTTCCTCGCCGCCTTTTTCGGCGGCAATACGCTGATCGAGCTGCGCCAGACCCTTGCCACGGCCGAAGCGGAGATCACCGGCGGCGCCTCGCCGCGCGTGGCGCCCTTCACGGATGTCAGGACCGTCGGCGCCCTCATGCAGCGCGCCGGCTTCGCCTTGCCGGTGACCGATCAGGACAGCCACACGGTGCGCTACGCCTCGGCGCTTCATCTGATGCGCGACCTGCGCGCCATGGGCGCCACCAACGTGCTTGTCGAGCGCGACCGGCGGCCGCTCCGCCGCGCCGTCCTGGCGCGCACAATCGAGATCTATGGCGAGCGCTTCGCAGACGCCGACGGGCGCGTTCGCGCCACCTTCGACATCATCTCTCTGTCGGGTTGGGCCCCGCATGAAAGCCAGCAGCAGCCGCTCAGGCCCGGTAGCGCCCGAATGCGACTGGCCGATGCGCTGGGCACCGTCGAGAAGCCGGCCGGCGAGAAGGCGGGAGGGTAGCGTACGGCCTCATGGTGAGGTGCGAGCGGAGCGAGCCTCGAACATGGGCAGCCCATCCTTTCGAGGTCTGCCTCCGGCAGGCACCTCAGGATGAGGTCCAGGCTACCGGTCGAGCAGCTCCAGCACGCGGCGCTGTTCTGCCGGCGACATCTCCGAGAATGATGCCTGGACCGAGCCGGTCACCACCGGATCGACCCCATCGGCCTTGCTGATCGCCGGACCGCTGGCCGGCAGTCCGCCAAACAGGATCGCGGCGACACCGATGAGCGCGATCACGATGGGCACGAAGACGGCCGGCCTGAGCCGCGCCGAGCGTGTATCGACCTCGCCCGTCGGCGGCAGGATCGCGTCATCGGGAAATCTGATGGACATGACAGTTCCTTCGGCCCGCGCCTCGGCTGCGCGGTTGAGGAACTGTCAAACGAAACTATAAAAGATCGATTAACACCGGGATCAGCGGCACGTCGGCCGGCGGCATTTTGTGGTCGCGGAGGTCCTTCGCCCGCACCCATTTCAGCGCCTGCCCCTCACGACCTTGCGGCGTCCCCTGCCATTTGCGGCAGACATAGAGCGGCATCAGCAGGTGGAAGTGTTCGTAGGCATGGCTGGCGAAGGAAAGCGGCGCCAGGCAGGCGGCCCTGACGTCGATGCCAAGCTCCTCGTTGAGCTCGCGGATCAGCGACTGCTCCGGCGTCTCGCCATGCTCGATCTTGCCGCCGGGGAATTCCCAATAGCCTTCCAGCGCCTTGCCCTCCGGCCGCTGGGTGATGAGCACGCGCCCGTCGCGGTCGATCAGCGCGCAGGCCGAAACCAGGATCACAGGATTGGTCTCGCAGCGGTCGCACATGGATCGTTATCGTTCATCCCCGACCGCGTGCGGCGAAGCCGCACCGCGAGATCGGGCACCCGGTGCAAGATGCCGCGGCGAAGCCGCGCTTCCGAATGAGGCGCCGCTCCAACCTGGATCCCCGCTTGCGCGGGGATGAGCGGCCAAGAGAAGCGCGCGGCACACAATCAGCTCCGGTAGTCGCCATTAATGGCG
>CAWARW010000017.1:0-15513 GCA_963784605.1 uncultured Alphaproteobacteria bacterium | reverse complement strand
ATCGAGCCGGGCGGCCTGGCGGGCGCGCTGGAACCAGTGGTGCTGGTCGGAGGTGTGGTTGATGACCAGCTCGATGATGACCCTGATGCCCCGCTTGTGTGCCTCGCTGACGAAACGGCGGAAATCCCGCATGGTTCCGTAAACGGGATTGATCGCGCGGTAGTCGGCGATGTCGTAGCCGTCGTCACGCATCGGTGAGGGATAGAAGGGCAGCAGCCAGATGGCCGTCACTCCGAGGCTGGCGATGTAATCGAGCCGGTCGATGAGGCCGGCGAAATCGCCCATGCCGTTGCCGTCGGAATCGAAGAAGGCCTTGATGTGAAGCTGATAGATGATCGCGTCGCGATACCAGTCGGTCTGGGAGCGATCGATCTTGTCCGCGCCGTTGCGTGAGGCGGTCTTGCGCGGCGGTTTGGCAGACATGGCATCCATTGGTGCGATGCTCACTCCATCTATGGCCCGCAATCAAGGGGCCAAGGCAGCTAGAACAAGGAATCCCAAACGAGTTTAAGCGCAATCACGGTGAGCAGCACCAGAAGCAGGCGGTCGAAAGCCTGGCGGCTCATCCGGCCGGCCAGCCAGTTGCCGACCGGCATGGCGACCAGAATGGGCAGAAAGGCTGCCGCGCTGAGCATGCAGACGGTGCCCGGTGAGGATGCCGGTGGCGACGAGCGAGGGCACCTGGACCACGGAAAAGCTGACGAACAGGGTCGAGACGGCGAAGACGAACTGCGGCCGGGTGAAGCCGAGCGCAGACATGAAGCTGAGGCTGACCGGCGCCGAGATGCCGGTGGCGCCCTGCAGGAAGCCCGAGACCAGGCCCACCGCCGGGGCGACGCGCGCAGCCAGGTCCCGCGGGATGTGCCAATGCGGCCGCACCAGCCGCATCACGATATAGCCGATCACCACGACCGCCAGGATGACGCCGAGGATATGGGACGGCAGGTTGGCAAGAAGCCAGGTGCCGATGGCGATGCCGATCCCGGCGGCGATGCACAGGCCGGTGAGCCAGCCGAGGCCGGCGCGGTGGCGACGGAACTGCCAGACCTGCCAGATATTGGTGACCACCGTGGGCACCACCATCAGGGCGATGGCGAAGGGCACATCGAAGAAGGACGCCAGAACCGGCACCGCCACCACCGGCAGGCCGGCACCGAGCGCGCCCTTGACCAGGCCGCTCAGCGCCAGCGCGGTGAAGATGATGACGTATTCGGTACTCACGCCGGCCGCCGGACTGAAGCTATTGGGACGGGACGCCGCACTCAGGTGATCACGTTGGGTGTCGTGCGACCGGTGAGGACGGCAAGGTCGCTGACCTCGGCCGCGGCGTCGATCAGCGGGGCAAGCACCAGCTGGGGATCGTGGCCGTGGCGGTTGGGGTCCGGCTCGACGCGCTCGATATAGATGCGCAGCGTGGCGCCGGTGGTGCCGGTGCCGGACAGGCGGAAGATGATGCGGGCGCCGTCCGCGAACAGGATGCGGATCCCCTGCCCGCCGGTATGCGAGCCGTCGACCGGATCGTCATAGGCGAATTCATCCGCCGCGCTCACGTCCATGCCGCCGAGCGTGCCGCCGGCGAGCTTGGGGAGCTGGTCGCGCAGGTGCTTCATTACGGCGTTGGCGCGCTCGGTCTCGATCTCCTCGTAATCGTGGCGCGAATAGAAGTTGCGGCCGTGCTCACGCCAGTGATCGCGCATGATCTCGGCGACGCTCTGCCTGCGGTGGACCAGGATGTTGAGCCACAGCAGCACTGCCCAGACGCCGTCCTTCTCGCGGACATGATTGGAGCCGGTGCCGGCGCTCTCCTCGCCGCAGATGGTGGCCAGCCCCGCATCGAGCAGGTTGCCGAAGAACTTCCAGCCGGTCGGGGTCTCGTAGCATTTGATGCCGAGCTTCTCGGCGACGCGGTCGGCGGCGGCACTGGTCGGCATGGAGCGGGCGATGCCGGCGAGCCCCTTGGCGTAACCCGGCGCCAGATGGGCGTTGGCGGCAAGCACGGCGAGCGAATCCGACGGCGTGACGTATTGGTGGCGGCCGACGATGAGGTTGCGGTCGCCGTCGCCGTCGGAGGCGGCGCCGAAATCCGGCGCGTCCGGCGCCATCATCTCCTCGAACAGGGCCTTGGCGTGGACCGGGTTGGGATCGGGATGGTGGCCGCCGAAATCGGGCAGCGGCGTGCCGTTGACCACGGTGCCGGCGGGGGCGCCGAGGGCGCCCTCGAAGATCGCCCTGGCATAGGGCCCGGTGACCGCGCTCATGGCATCGAAGCGCATGGTGAAGCCGGAGGCGAACAGGCCGCGAATGGCATCGAAGTCGAACAGGGTCTCCATCAGCGCCTGATAGTCGGTGACCGGATCGACCACCTCGATGGTCATCTCCTCCATCTGCTTGGCGCCGATGCCGTCGATGTCGACGTCGCCGGCATCGGACATCAGGATGCGGTCGATCGCCTTGGTGCGCGCGAAGATGGCTTCGGTCACCTTCTCCGGCGCCGGGCCGCCATTGGGGGTGTTGAACTTGATGCCGAAATCCTCGGTCGGCCCGCCGGGATTGTGGCTGGCCGAGAGGATGATGCCGCCGGCGGTCGAATTCTTGCGGATGAGGTGGGAGGCGGCCGGCGTTGACAGCAGGCCGCCCTGGCCGACGATGACCTTCGCCAGGCCGTTGCCGGCGGCGATCTTGAGGGCGCGCTGGATGGCTTCGCGGTTGAAGAAGCGGCCGTCGCCGCCGATGACCAGCGTCTTGCCGGCAAGCCCGCCATTGGCGTCGAGGATCGACTGGATGAAGTTCTCGACATAATGCGGCTGCTGGAAATGCGGCACCTTCTTGCGCAGGCCCGAGGTGCCCGGCTTCTGGTCGTCATAGGGGGTGGTGGCAATCGTCCGGATCATGGCACTTCACGCTCCAGCAGGCTGCGATAGAGCGCGGCATAGCGGCCCGCGCTCACGGTCCAGGATACGTCGGTCTTCATGCCGCGCTTCTGCATGCGCGTCCAGACGGCGCGGTCGCCATGGAGCGCGATGGCGCGGGCCAGCGCCTGTTCGAGGCCGGCGCGCTCCACCGGCATGAACTGGATGCCGGTGGCGACTTCCGCCGCGATGGCCGCGTCGTTGGCATCGACGATGGAATCGGCGAGACCGCCGACGCGCGCCACGACCGGCACGCAGCCATAGCGCAGGCCGCAGAACTGGGTGAGCCCGCAAGGCTCGAAGCGCGATGGCACGAGGATGGCATCGGCACCGCCCTGCGACAGGTGCGACAGGCGCTCGTCATAGCCGGCGATGACGCCGACGCGGCCGCGATGGCGCGCGGCGGCGGCGTGGAACATGCCCTCCAGCCCCGCATCGCCGGTGCCGAGCACGGTGAGGCGCGCGCCGCGGGCAACCAGGCTGTCGATGCACTCGCCGAGCACATCCATGCCCTTCTGCCAGGTCAGCCGGCTGACGACCGCGAAGATCACGCCGTCGCCCGGCTCCAGGCCGTAGGCCTCTTCGAGGGCGCGGCGGTTGGCGGTGCGGCGGCCGAGCGAGGCGGCGGTGTAGGAAGCCGGCAGCACGGGATCGCTCGCCGGGTCCCAGATCCCGGTGTCGATGCCGTTGAGGATGCCGGAGAGCACGTCGCGCCGGGCGCGCAACAGGCCGTCGAAGCCCATGCCGCCGCCGGGCGTGCAGATCTCGGCGGCATAGGAGGGGCTGACGGTGGTGATGGCGTCGGCGAACTGCAGGCCGCCCTTCATGAAGCTGACGCTGCCAAAATATTCGACGCCGTCGACGGTGAAGGCGGCATCGGGCAGCCCGAGGGAGGGGAAGACCGCCGGCGGGAAGATCGCCCTGAAAGGCCAGGTTGTGGATGGTCATCACCGACTTCGCGGCGGCGCCCCCGGCATAATGCAGCGAGGGCCGGCACCAGGCCGGCGTGCCAGTCGTGGCAATGGACGACGTCGGGGCGGAAGGCGGCGAGTTTGCCGGTGCCGATATCCGCCGCAACGCGGGAGAGCGCCGCGAAGCGTTTCCAGTTGTCGGCCCAGTCGCCGCCGCCGGGCGCCAGATAGGGATTGCCCGGGCGGTCGAAGAGATGCGGGGCGTCGAGGACCAGCAGGTCGAGGCCAGCCGCCGTGCCGGCGATGAGCGTCGCGCTGCCGCCGAAGAGCCTGGGGTAGTGGTCCAGCGGCTCGGCCTTCTTGAGGACCGAAGTGATTGCCGGGTAGCCCGGCACCAGCACCCGCATGTCGACCTGATGCGGCTTGAGCGCGGCAGGAAGGGCGCCGACGACATCGGCAAGGCCGCCGGTCTTGACCAGCGGAAAGACCTCGGAGGCGACGGCCAGGACCCTGATCATGCGATGCGGTCGATCATGTTCTGCGTGACGAGGCAGATTCCCTTTTCGGTGCGGCGGAAGCGGCGGGCGTCGAGCTCCGGATCCTCGCCAATGACGAGGCCCTCGGGGATCTGGACGCCGCGGTCGATGACCACGTTCTTGACACGCGCGTTGCGATGAACGCGGGCATAGGGAAGGACAACCGCCCCCTCGACCTGGGAATAGGAATCCGTCCGTACGCCGGTGAACAGCAGCGAGCGGCGGACACTCGAGCCCGAGACAATGCAGCCGCCGGAGACCATCGTGTTGATCGCCATGCCGCGGCGGCCGTCGAAATCGTGGACGAATTTCGCCGGCGCGGTGAGCTCGACATTGGTCCAGATCGGCCAGTTCTGATCGTAGAGATCGAGGGCCGGAATGACGTCGGTAAGGTCGATGTTGGCCTCCCAATACGCATCGACCGTGCCGACGTCGCGCCAATAGGACTCTTCCTCGGTGCTGCTGCGCACGCACGAGCTGCCGAAGCGATGGGCAACCGCCTTGCCGTTGGCGACCAGGTGGGGGATGAGGTTCTTGCCGAAGTCGTGGCTGGAGGTGGGGTCGGCGGCGTCACGGCGAAGCTCTTCGAACAGGAACTCGCGCTCGAAGACGTAGATGCCCATGGAGGCGAGCGCCATGTCCGGCTTGTCGGGCATGCCGGGCGGATCCTTCGGCTTCTCCAGAAAGGAGACGATGCGATCCTGGTCATCGACATGCATGACGCCGAAGCCGGTCGCCTCCATGCGCGGCACCTCGAGGCAGCCGACGGTGACGTCGGCGCCCGTCTCGACGTGCTGCTCGAACATCACCTCGTAGTCCATCTTGTAGATGTGATCGCCGGCCAGAACGACGATGTACCGCGGAGCGTAACTGCCGATGATGTCGATGTTCTGATAGACGGCGTCAGCGGTGCCTGAATACCACTGGTCCTCGGACGTGCGCTGGCTGGCGGGCAGGATATCGAAGCTCTCGTTGCGCTCCGGCCGCAGGAAAGCCCAGCCGCGCTGCAGGTGGCGGATGAGGCTGTGGGCCTTGTACTGGGTGGCGACCGCGATGCGGCGGATGCCCGAGTTGAGCGCGTTGGACAGGGCGAAATCGATGATGCGCGTCTTGCCGCCGAAGAACACGGCGGGCTTGGCCCGCTTGTCGGTCAGCTCCATCAGGCGGCTGCCACGGCCACCGGCCAGCACATAGGCCATCGATTCCCGTGCCAGACGTGGATTCTGGGTCAGCTTGGCCATGGTAGTCCCTCCCTGCTCAGGTTCTTGCAGCCATCATTGCATCGGCTGGTGAAAAAGTCGCGCGGCACGCCATCACTGCAACCGGACCACGGTTCGGACGTCGTGAAAAGCGGGGGCGGTCGAAATGGAGCGCAATCCATGCCCGCACAATCGAAAGCACGGCGGCGCAGACAACCCGGCTCATGAGAACAAAATCTAGGGGCATGCCGGGGCCTGGCAAACGCCATCGCGACCCTCATGCCCGTCGCCCCGCGATGGCGCGCCGACCGACGACCCCATCCTCGGCAAGACGGGCGATCGCGTCGGCATCGTGGCCGAGTTCGGCAAGGATATCGGCGGTGTGCTCACCCAGCATCGGTGCCGCACGGTCGCTCATCAGCGGCGTCTCCGACATCACGATCGGCGTGCGCACGGAAGGCAGCCGGGCGCCGCTGCCATGCGGCAGGTCGATGCGCATGGCGCGGTGGACGACCTGCGGGTCGGCGAAGACCTCCGCGACGGTGTTGATCGGTCCGGCGGGGACGTTCGCCTTCTCGAGCCGGGCGAGCAGATCGGCGCGGGCAAACGGCGCGATCAGGCGGGCGAGTTCCGGCACCAGCACGGCGCGGTTGGCGACACGCGCCTCGTTGGTGGCCGACAGCGGGTTGTCGGCAAGCGCCGGCGCGCCGAGCACCGTGACCAGTTGGCGGAACTGGCTGTCATTGCCGACGGCGACGACGATGTGGCCGTCGGCGGCGGCGAAGACCTGATAGGGCACGATATTGGGGTGGGCGTTGCCGAGACGATGCGGCTCGACGCCCGAGGCCAGGTAGTTCATCGCCTGATTGGCGAGCACGCCGACCTGGGTGTCGAGCAGCGCCATGTCGATGTGCTGGCCCTGCCCGGTGAGCCGGCGGTGGGCCAGCGCCGCCTGGATGGCGATGACGGCGTAGAGGCCGGTGAAGATGTCGGCATAGGCGACACCGACCTTCTGCGGCTCGCCTTCGGGCGCGCCGGTCAGGTCCATGAGGCCGCCCATGGCCTGGATGACGAAATCGTAGCCGGGACGCGGAGCGTAGGGACCGTCCTGGCCGAAGCCGGTGATCGAGCAATAAACGATGGCCGGATTGACGGCCCTGAGGCTGTCGTAGTCGAGGCCGAACTTGGTCAGCGTCCCGACCTTGAAATTCTCGACCAGAACATCGGCCCGCGCGGCCAGCTGGCGGACGATCTCGCGCCCGGCATCCTTGCGGAAATCGATGACGATCGACCGTTTTCCCCGGTTGCTGGCGTGGAAATAGGCGGCATCGCTGGTGCCGTCGCCATTGTCGATGGCCGGCGGACCCCAGCGCCGCGTGTCGTCGCCGGACGGGCTCTCGACCTTGATCACCTCGGCGCCGAGATCGGCGAAGACCTGACCGGCCCACGGTCCGGCCAGGACACGTGCCAGTTCCAGAACCTTCAGGCCGGCAAGCGGCGGCGCCATTCCGGTGTGCCTCGCGATGACGTTCACATATCTGAAACGGCATCTTAACGAGACACGTCGGCTTGAATCAAAAAAGACAGTGAACAGACTGCGCCACTCCGCCTCATGTTCGGGCGCGGCAGCCGGCGATTTTGGGGGCGGAACGGCTCCGGCGCTGCGCCGCATCGCAAGAGCCAATGATCGCCGGAACAGGCCGAAGACCGAAGGCGGCGGCGTGAACCGACCGGCCCGGCAGCGGCGGGGGTGCGGGCCGGCTAGCGCGGCGCCCGCTTGGCGAGAATGCGCTGCAGGGTGCGGCGGTGCATGTTGAGGCGGCGGGCGGTCTCCGAGACGTTGCGCTCGCACAGCTCGTAGACGCGCTGGATGTGTTCCCAGCGCACCCGGTCGGCCGACATGGGATTCTCCGGCGGCGTCGGCTTTTCCCCCGGCTCGCGGGTGAGCGCCGCATGGATCTCGTCGGCATCGGCGGGCTTCGCCAGATAGTCGACGGCGCCGAGCTTCACCGCGGTCACGGCGGTGGCAATGTTGCCGTAGCCGGTGAGCACGACCATGCGCGAATCCGGCCGCCGGCGGCGCAGGAGCTCGATCACGTCGAGACCGTTGCCGTCCTCCAGCCGCATGTCGACCACGGCAAAGGAGGGCGGTGCCGCCTCGGCCTTCTTGAGTCCGTCAGCGACATTGTCGGCGGTATCGACAATATAGCCGCGCGCCTCCATGGCCCGCGCCAGTCGTTGCAGGAAGGGCCTGTCGTCATCGACCAGAAGCAGCGACATGTCCAACTGACCCGAGTTGTCGCTTCCGTTTTCAGCCATTATCAAAAGTCTCCGTTTCCCCGGAGTTGGACGTTCGGTCGGTTTATAAGGATTCGGCAGGCCGGCGCCAAGTCATTCCGTTCCCTGTATTTTCCTCGTCTTCTCCGGCTGTGTGGGTTTCGCTGTCCATGAGCGCGCGCGGCCAGACAACCCTGACGATGGCGCCGCGGGCCGGCAGCTCCCGGTTGCCGAGCGTGAGCCGGGCCCCGGAGCGCTCCAGCAAAGTCTTGGCAATGAAGAATCCGAGGCCGAGGCCGCCGGCTTCCGGGTCGGCGACGGCGCTGCGCGGGCCGCGCGTGGTGACGTAGGGCTCGCCGATCCGTTCCATGATGCCGGCGGCGAAGCCCGGCCCGTCGTCGGTGATGGTGACCACCACCTCGACGGCGCTCCATTCCGTCGCCAGCGTCACCCGGCGGCGGGCGAAATCGACGGCGTTCTCGACCAGATTGGCGAGGCCCTGGATGACGGCGGGATTGCGCCGGCCGACCGGCTGCGCCCCCTCGCCGCGCGCCGGCGTCACCACGATGTCGATGGCGAAGGCGCGATAGGGCGCCACCACCTCCTCGATCAGGTGGGAGAGCGGCACGCGGGCGAGATGCTCGTCGCCCTGCCACGACAGTGTCGTCAGCCGTCCGAGGATTTCGCGGCAGCGCTGCGACTGGCTGCGAATCAGCGCCAGGTCCTCGCGCAGCGGGTTCGCTTCCGTCATCTCGTGCTCCATCTCCTTGGCGACCAGGGCGATGGTGGCGAGCGGCGTGCCCAGTTCGTGTGCCGCCGCCGCGGCTAGGCCATCGAGGGCGGAGAGATGATGCTCGCGGGCAAGCACCATTTCGGTGGCGGTGAGCGCGCGGGCGAGTTGGCGGGCTTCCTCCGCCACGCGGAAGGTGTAGATGCCGGTGAAGGCGCAGGCGAGAACCAGCGCCACCCACACGCCGGCGGTATAAACCAGCGGGATGGTCAGGCTGGCGCCGGCCTGCCAGGGCAGCGGCAAGTGGTAGAGGGCGAGCAGGCTCGCCGTGCCCACCACCATCGTCCCCAGCACGACCGTGGCGCGCGGCGGCAGCGTGGTCGCCGAAACGATCACCGGCACCAGCAGCAGCATGGCGAAGGGATTGTCGAGACCGCCGGTGAGGAAGAGCAGCCCGCCGAGCTGGGCGAGGTCGTAGGCAAGCAGCACCGAGGCCGGCCACTGGCCGAGGCGCAGGGTCTGGGAAAAGCGCAACCTGAGGGCGAGGTTGACCACCGCCGACAGCCCGACGAGCGCCAGGCAGCCGACCATCGGCAGGTCAAAGCCGAGGCCCTTGGCGACGAAGACCACCGCCGTCGCCTGGCCGACCACGGCCAGCCAGCGCAGGCGCACCAACGTATCGAGGCGCAAGCTGCGGCTGGCGAATTCGGTGGTGGCTGGCGCACGGTCGGCCATGTCAGCCTTCCTTTCCCAAGCGGGCGCGAGCTTGCCTCGTCAGATCGGCCAACATCTGCCGTAGCGTGGCCGCGTCGCTAACCATATGAGGGAAATCAAGCCGCCCGCGCATTAGCCCGGCGGCAAGGTCGATTCCCTCGGAATCGATTCCGGTCAGCCGCCAGTCGCCGTCGGCCAGGCCGAGAAGCGCGGTGGCAAAGAGCCTCGCTGCCTCGGGGTAATCGGCATTCATGTCGGCAAGCGCGCCTTCCTCGGCCGCGACCAGCGCCGCGGTGCCGGCGGCGGGCAGGAGGATATCGGCCGGCAGGAGCGCCACGATGCGCCCGAATCCGCCGACCAGGTGGCCGCCCTCGACCACGAAGCGGTGGAAGCCGAAATCGGCGAAATCGGCATAACCGGCCGCTTCCGGGTGGCTGGCGAGGAACCGGCGACGGACGAGCGCGTCGGGGTCGCGTGGGCCGACGGCGCCGGTCATCGTCAGCCGCGCACCGGCCAGCGGGTCGCCGCCCTCGCCGCCGGGCGCCACGAGAAGCAGCGATGCGCGGCGGTCGGTGGCGAGGTTGCTGGTATGGCGGGCGAGCCCCGAGAGCAGCAGGATCGGCTCGCCCGCCGGCATGGTGGCGACCGTCACCAGCGAGGCGAACGGGGCGCCTTCGGGGGTCAGCGTGGCCAGCGATGCGGTCGCCGCCAGCCTGAGGACCCGACGGGCGGCGGCGGGGGGCGAAAAGGCGGTTTGGCTCATGGCGCAAGCGGGGCCTGCGCCCGGCGGCGCTTGACAGCGGCCGTGGGGGGGCGGAGAAGCCGCAGGGGCTTGTTAGAAATGCAACAGGCGAATTGGCGCATTTGCTTGGAATCCGCTAATTACTCGCCACATTTTCTGCGCATTCCTGACGCCAAAGGCGGTTCCGTCGCATGTCTGGGGCCCCCTACAACTCTGGAGATAGCTGAATGCCAACGATCGCCCTTGTGGATGACGATCGCAACATTCTGGCCTCGGTGTCCATTGCGCTCGAGTCCGAGGGCTACCGCGTTCAGACCTATACCGACGGCGCCTCGGCGCTCGACGGCTTCCAGGCAACGCTGCCGGACCTCGCCATTCTCGACATCAAGATGCCGCGCATGGACGGTATGGAACTGTTGCGGCGCCTGCGCCAGAAAACCGACCTGCCGGTCATCTTCCTGACGTCGAAGGACGACGAGATCGACGAATTGTTCGGCCTCAAGATGGGCGCCGACGATTTCATCAAGAAGCCGTTTTCGCAACGCCTGCTGGTCGAGCGGGTGAAGGCGGTGCTGCGCCGCTTCCAGCCGCGCGAGACGGTCGACAAGAAGCAGGAGGAGGCGGCGCGCGTGCTCGAGCGCGGCGCCTTGTCGATGGATCAGGAGCGCCATACCTGCACATGGGACGGCAAGCCGGTGACGCTGACGGTGACCGAGTTCCTGATCCTGTTCGCGCTGGCCAATCGTCCGGGCGTGGTCAAGAGCCGCAATGCGCTGATGGACGCCGCCTACGACGATCAGGTCTATGTCGACGACCGCACCATCGACAGCCACATCAAGCGGCTGCGCAAGAAGTTCAAGGCTGGTCGATACCGAATTCGAGATGATCGAGACGCTGTACGGGGTCGGCTACCGTTTCAAGGAGACCTGAGCGGCAACACCGCTCAGGTGCCGCGATGACGGCAGGGATCGAAGAACAGAAGCTGGCTGATCTGGCGGCTGCGCGCGCGGCGGACGGGCGTCCTGCGCCGTGCCGCGGCGTGGTTCTCGCGCTTCTCGGCGGTCCCGCTGTTCACCAGCCTGACCAAGCGCATCGTCATCCTCAACATGGCGGCGCTGATCGTCCTGGTCTCCGGCATCCTGTTCCTCAACCAGTTCCGCGCCGGGCTGATCGACGCCCGCGTCTCGGCGCTGCTCACCCAGGGCGAGATCATCGCCGGCGCCATCGCCTCGCAGGCAACCGTCGACACCGACAACGTCTATATCGATCCGGAGAAATATCTCGACCTGCAGACCGGGCAGAGCATCTCGCCGCTCGACCAGACCTACGAGGACCTCGACTTCTCCATCAATCCGGAGAAGGTGGCGCCGGTGCTGCTGCGGCTGATCTCGCCGACGCGCACGCGCGCCCGCATCTACGACCGCGACGGCACGCTGATCGTCGATTCCCGCCATCTCTATCCCGGCGGCCAGATCCTCGCCTTCGACCTGCCGCCGCCCGACGCGGCAACAGGAATCCTGGCTGGAGACGATCTGGCGGCGCTTCAACCTGTGGCTCTCCAGCCGCGACCTGCCGATGTACAAGGAACTCGGCGGCGCCAACGGCCGCGGCTACAAGGAAGTGGTCGCGGCGCTCAACGGCCAGCCCGAGAAGATCGTGCGCATCAACGATCTCGGCGAGCTGATCGTCTCGGTCGCCGTGCCTATCCAGCGCTACCGCTCGGTCCATGGCGCGCTGCTGCTGTCCACGCAGGGCGGCGACATCGACAACATCGTCCATGCCGAACGGCTGGCGATCGTGCGCGTGTTCCTGGTGGCGGCCGGCGTCACCATCGTGCTGTCGATCCTGCTCGCCGGCACCATCGCGGCGCCGCTGCGCCGACTCGCCGACGCCGCCGACCTGGTGCGCCACCGCGTCAAGTCGCGCCCCGAAATCCCCGATTTCAGCCGCCGCCGCGACGAGATCGGCCATCTCAGCCAGGCGCTGCGCGAGATGACCGGCGCGCTCTACGACCGCATCGACGCCATCGAGAGCTTCGCCGCCGACGTGGCGCACGAACTGAAGAACCCGCTGACCTCGCTGAGGAGCGCGGTGGAGACGCTGCCGCTGGCCAAGACCGAGGAGTCCAAGGCGCGGCTGGCCGGCATCATCAAGCACGACATCAGGCGGCTCGACCGCCTGATCAGCGACATCTCCGACGCTTCGCGGCTCGACGCCGAACTCGCCCGCCAGGACGCCAATCCGGTCGACCTGCGCCAGCTGCTCACCACGGTGGTCGGCATTGCCCGCGACACCGCGAAGGACAACGGGCCGGCGATCCGCCTCGAATTCGCCGACCACGAGCCCGGCGCCTATCTGGTCTTCGGCCATGACAGCCGGCTCGGCCAGGTCTTCAACAACCTGATCGACAATGCCCGCTCCTTCTGCCGCAAGGACGGCACCGTGCGCGTCGCGGCGCGGCGACGACGACAAGACCGTCGAGGTGGTCGTCGAGGACGACGGCCCCGGCATCCGCGCCGACCAGTTCGAGCGCATCTTCGAGCGCTTCTATACCGACCGCGACGGCGGCGAGGAGACCTTCGGCCAGAACTCCGGCCTCGGCCTGTCGATCTCGCGGCAGATCGTCGAGGCGCATAACGGCCGCATCTGGGCGGAGAACCGCACCAAGGCCGAGCGACACGCCCGACGGCGACCGCCAACGGTGCTCGGCGCCCGCTTCACGGTGCGCCTGCCGCTGGCATGAGCGCCGCGGCGACCGTCCACGCCAGCGTGGCGCTCGTCGGCGACGAGCGGCGTGCTCATCCGCGGCGCCTCGGGCAGCGGCAAGTCGGCGCTGCTGCTGGCGCTGATCGCCATGGACGCCGCCCGCAACGCGCTCGTCGCCGACGACCGGGTGGCGCTTGCCGCCCATCACGGCCGGCTGGTGGCGCAGCGCGCCGGAGGCGCTGGCCGGCCTCATCGAGGTGCGCGGCCAGGGCATCCTGAAGCGCGCCGCACGTCTCGCCGGCGGTGATCGACCTGGTGGTCGACCTGCTGCCGCCGGCCGATGCCCCGCGCATGCCGGAGGCCGACGCACGCGCCGAAATCGCCGGGATTCGGCTGCCGCGCCTGGTGCTGCCGGCGGGCGGCAGCGACGGCGCCATGCGGGTTCTGACCGCGCTCGGCGAGCGGCTGCGGCAGGAATCCCTGACGAATCAGACGGTCGCAGCCTCTTGCGTTGCACCATCGATCCGGCAAGATGCGCCCTGCGACAAGAACCAGGCCCCGCGGCCGGGATCGGGAAGCGTATGATTGGACTTGTGCTCGTCACGCACGGCAAGCTTGCCGTGGAGTTCCGGGCGGCGTTGGAACACGTGGTTGGCGCGCAGACCCACATCGAGACCATCTCGATCGGTCCCGACGACGACATCGAACGACGACGGCAGGACATCCTCGACGCGGTCAAGAAGGTGAACACCTCGGCCGGCGTCATCCTGCTCACCGACATGTTCGGCGGCACGCCGTCGAACCTCGCCATCTCGGTGATGGAGGCGGGCAAGATCGAGGTCATCGCCGGCGTCAACCTGCCGATGCTGATCAAGCTGGCCAGCGTGCGCGGCGAGAAGCCGCTGGCCGAGGCGGTCGCCGACGCCCAGGACGCCGGCCGCAAATACATCAACGTCGCCAGCCAGGTCCTGACCGGCAAATGATCGACGCCGACGGCGCCGGCGGCCCCGTCTCGGGCAATCCTTCTCATCGTCAACAAGCGCGGCCTGCATGCCCGCGCCGCCGCCCGCTTCGTGCAATGCGCCGACAACGTTCGACGCCACCGTCACCGTGTCGAAGGACCAGACGACGGTCGGCGGCACCTCGATCATGGGGCTGATGATGCTGGCCGCCGGGCCGGGATCGGAGATCCACGTCACGCGCCGAAGGCCCCGAGGCCGAAGCCGCGCTGGCGGCGCTCGCCGAACTGGTCGCCGACCGCTTCGGCGAAGAAGAATAATCGGCATAAAGAAATCTTTATATCCTTATTGCCCTTGCCCGGCGGCCCGCTATAAGGCTCGCCAACCAGACAAATCCCCCCTTTTTTGCCGTTAGCCGAGGAGACCGGAATGCCGAAGACCGCCGACTATGTGGTGAAGGACATCGGGCTGGCCGATTGGGGCCGCAAGGAAATCTCGATGGCCGAGTCGGAGATGCCCGGCCTGATGGCCACGCGCGAGGAATACGGCCCCGAGCAGCCGCTGCGCGGCGCCCGCATCGCCGGCTCGCTGCACATGACCATCCAGACGGCGGTGCTGATCGAGACGCTGAAGGCGCTGGGCGCCGACGTGCGCTGGGCCTCGTGCAACATCTACTCGACCCAGGACCATGCGGCCGCGGCCATCGCCGCCGGCGGAACGCCGGTCTTCGCCGTCAAGGGCGAGAGCCTCGAGGACTACTGGGACTACACCCACCGGATCTTCGAATGGGCCGACGGCGGCTGGCCCAACATGATCCTCGACGACGGCGGCGACGCCACGCTGCTCCTCCATCTCGGCATGCAGGCGGAGACCAATCCCTCGGTCATCGCCCAGCCGACCAACGAGGAGGAGGAAGTCCTCTTCGCCGCCATCAAGGCGCGCCTCGCCAAGTCGCCGAACTGGTACTCGACCATCGCCAAGGGCATCCGCGGCGTCACCGAGGAGACCACCACCGGCGTCCATCGCCTCTACCAGATGGCCAAGGAAGGCCGCCTGCTCTTCCCGGCGATCAACGTCAACGATTCGGTGACCAAGTCGAAGTTCGACAACCTCTACGGCTGCCGCGAATCGCTGGTCGACGGCATCCGCCGCGGCACCGACGTGATGATGTCCGGCAAGACCGCGATGGTCGCCGGCTTCGGCGACGTCGGCAAGGGCTCGGCGGCGAGCCTCGCGGAACGCCGGCTGCCGCGTCTGGTCTCCGAGGTCGATCCGATCTGCGCCCTGCAGGCGGCGATGGAGGGCTACGAGGTCGTCACCATGGAGGAGGCGGCGCCGCGCGCCGACATCTTCGTCACCTGCACCGGCAATATCGACGTCATCACCATCGACCACATGCGCGCCATGAAGCACCGCGCCATCGTCTGCAACATCGGCCACTTCGATTCCGAGATTCAGGTCGGCGCGCTGCGCAACCTCAAATGGGACAACGTCAAGCCGCAGGTCGACGAGATCGAGTTCCCCGACGGCAAGCGCATCATCCTGCTGTCGGAGGGCCGCCTGGTGAACCTCGGCAACGCCACCGGCCATCCGAGCTTCGTCATGTCGGCGAGCTTCACCAACCAGACGCTGGCGCAGATCGCGCTCTTCACCGAGCCGGAGAAGTACGAGCGCAAGGTCTATACGCTGCCCAAGGACGCTCGACGAGAAGGTCGCGCGGCTGCACCTGGCCAAGATCGGCGTCAATCTCACCGAGATGAGCGAGAAGCAGGCCAAATATATCGGCGTCCCGGTCACCGGCCCCTACAAGGCCGACCACTACCGCTACTG
>CAWARW010000016.1:0-11673 GCA_963784605.1 uncultured Alphaproteobacteria bacterium | reverse complement strand
GAGGGTGTGATGGGTGAAGACCAGCGGCACGCGCCGCGTGCGCGCCAGGCGGGCGGCCGTGGTGCCGAGCAGGAAGGGCCCATGCGAGTGGACGATATCGGGCCGGAATGTATCGACGGCACGGGCGAGATAGAGCGGCGGGCCGATGACGACGGAATAGTCGGTGCCGGCGAAATTGCGCAGCGCACTGATGCGGACGACATCGACCTCGTTTTCCGGCGCACCGTCGAATTCCGGTGCGACGACCATGACGCGATGGCCGCGGCTGCGATACGCCTCGGTGAACATCGTCACCGAACGCGCGACGCCAGAGACGTTCGGCGCGAAGGTATTGGCGACCATCAGGATGTTCATCCGCCCTCCGATCGTCCTATGCCGCTTTCCGGGCCGTCGACTCCTGCCGTCAATATCGGCAGCCGGTCGGCCGATCATAACCGAGCCGCGGGCGTTTTTCTGCCGCTGGCGCTCCTCAAGGCGATTTGGAGCGGAGATCAGGTCTGGTCGGCGTGGCCGTGCTTGAGCGTGCGGATCATCTCCAGCAGGCGATAGACGACCTTCTGCGCAAAGCCCTCCGACTTGCCTGCGGCCTGGTCGGCCGGCGCGGGCGCGGCCGGCGGCGCGGCGGCATCGGCGGCCAGTTTATCCACGCGGAGCGACAGACGATCGAGGCCGGAGGACAAATGGTCGACCTTGTCCGAGAGCGCGGTGAGCCGGTCCGCGAGGCCCGAATCCATGATCGGCTGGCAGCGCCACACGCCTCTCTCCTGGCGACAATGGGAGACGGCCCCGGTCCGGGTGTCGAGGCGCACGAAACTACCGCCGTCACCCGGCGCAAGCTGGTAGCGCCCGGCCGGCGGGACGCCATCCTGCGCGGCCGCAGGGACGCCAACGGCCGCCAAGACGATGGTGACCAGGACAATGAGGGAGCGGGTCTTCAACGCGAACCTCCCTGCGGCTTCCGCCGCTGTTTTGGCAAGCCTAGCACAGGCGGCCGGCAGGTCGCACCGGCGCCGGTCGGGACGTACCGGCCCGATCCTGGTGCCAAGTGCGTGGGAGCGGTTCCGACTCGCCCCAAAACGCTCTACTGTCACGCCATTCAGATGACCACCATCTACAAAATCTGCCCGGCTGAATTGTGGCGCAAGGCCGAAGCCGAGGGAGTCTTTCGCGGCGGCGGCGTCGACCTTGCCGACGGCTTCATCCATTTCTCCACGGCCGCGACGGTGAAGGAGACCGCCGAGCGCCACTTCGCCGGCCTTGCCGATCTGGTGCTCGTCGCCTTCGACGATCTCGGCCTCGGGCCGGAGCTGCGCTACGAGCCGTCGCGCGGCGGGGCCCTCTTCCCCCATCTCTACGGTCGACTCGACCCGCTGTCGGCGCTGTGGGTCAAACCCCTGCCGCTTGACGAAGACGGGCGGCACATCTTCCCGGATCTCACGCCATGAGCCTGGCCTTCAGGCTGATGCGGCCCTTCGTCTTCGCCATCGACCCGGAGATGGCGCACCGGCTGGCCGTGCGCGGGGTGGCGGCAGCCGGGCTTCTGCCGCACCGAGCGCGGAGCGACCCGCGCCTGGCCTGTCGCGTGCTGGGATTGACCTTCCCCAACCCGGTCGGCCTTGCCGCCGGTTTCGACAAGAACGCCACGGTGATCGACGCAACGCTTGGCGCTGGCTTCGGCTTCACCGAGGTCGGCACGCTGACCCCGAAGCCGCAGGCCGGCAATCCGCGGCCGCGCGTCTTCCGCCTGCCGGCCGATTACGCGGTCATCAACCGCATGGGCTTCAACAATCAGGGCTTCGACGCCGCCGAGCGCCGGCTCAAGAAGCGAAACCCACGCGGCATCGTCGGCGTCAATATCGGCGCCAATCGCGACAGTGCCGACCGCGTGGCGGACTATGTTGCCGGGGTCATCCGGTTTGCGCCGCTGGCCGACTACCTCGCCATCAACATCTCATCGCCCAACACGCCGGGCCTGCGCGACCTGCAGGAGCGCTCGGCGGTGAGCGGACTGATCGCGGCCATCGTGGAAGCGCGGCGGAGCGTGGCGAAGCCGGTGCCGATCCTGCTCAAGCTTGCCCCCGACCTCGACGATGCCGCTCTCGAAGCGATCGCAACCGCCGCCATCGACGCCGGCATCGAGGGCCTGATCGTCACCAACACGACGATCGCCCGCGACGGCATCGGCGACAGCCGTGTCGCGGCGGAGACCGGCGGGCTTTCCGGCCGCCCGCTCTTCCGCCGCTCGACCGCCATCCTGGCGAAACTGCGCAAGTTCGCCGGCAGGAAGCTCGTCCTCATCGGAGTGGGCGGGATCAATTCGGCCGAGACCGCCTGGCAGAAGATGGCCGCCGGCGCCGACCTCATCCAGGTCTATACCGGCATGGTCTACGAAGGGCTCGGCCTCGCGGCCGAGATCGCCGCCGGGCTCGGCCGGCGGCTCGAACGCGAGAAGATCGCCAGTATCGGCGAGATCGTCGGCAGCCAGGCCGACCGCTGGGCGCGGGAGAAAGCCTAGAAGCTCGGCCCGTTGCGCCGCCCGAGCCTGAACAGGCGCATCACCAGCCACACCGGAACGACGATCACGGCGCCCAGGACGAAATAGCGGAAGCCCCACGTGACCGCGTCGAAGCCCATGTTGTAGATGCGCAGCGCCAGTCGCTGCACGCTGTCGACGATGTCGAAGGGCGACAGGCCGAGCGCGCTCAGGATGACGCCGAGCACGAAGGACATCACCGCGAGCTGGACCAGGATCCGGCCGGGCGAGCCGCCAAAGAAACGGGTGAGCGATGTACTGTTCATGTCCCTCTCCGGAAACCCGGCTCAAAAAGAATATTCCGCCCGTTATATGGCGAGCCGGCGGCAGCGTCCAAGAGCCGGCCGCACGGCAGTGGCGAAACCTTGTTATTTGCGTGGCCCAAGTTCATTGCCGTCTTTTGGTTGCATTTGCCTGTCTTTCAGGGTCGGATAGACTTTTCAACTTGGCCTCAAACTTGGAGATCGCCTGTGCAGCGCGCCTGTTCCACAATTCTCGTTTCGGCAGCGTTTGTCTTGTCCGTTGCCGGGCTCGCATTCGCGCATGACGTTGCCAATCCACTAACCATCTTCGAACCCGGTGCCAAGATCGAACGCGCGGCAAACGCATTCCATCAAAAGGTGGTCGCGGCCGAAGCGGCCGGCGTGCCCGCCGACGCCCTGCATACGGCGCGTTTCGTCGCCCTCAGCGATGTCGTCTGGCCGACGCACAACATCACGGTCTGCTTCTGGAACGGCACGACCGAGCTGCAGGACTTCGTCATGGAAAAGGCGAGCGTGTGGAGCGACGCGGCCAACATCAACTTCATCTACAAGACCAACGGCAAGAACAACATCTGCCAGGACGCGACCAGCGCCTTCTTCCGCATCAACCTCGACCCCGAGGCGACCGACCTGTTTGTCGATCAGGACAGCAGCATCGACGGCGACTGGTCGTATATCGGCCGCTATTCCCTGAACACGAAACTGCGGGTGACGATCAACCTGCCGGACGTGGTGCGCCTGCGCGACAAGGATCCGATCTGGACGATCCATGCCATCCGCCACGAGTTCGGCCATGCCCTGGCGCTGATGCACGAGCACCAGCGGGCGCTGTGCGACCCCTGGTTCAACTACCAGGCAATCTCCAAGATGTCCGGCTGGACCGTGGAATTCGCCAAGAGCCAGATCGGCAAGTTCCCCGATTCGGAGCTTCAGTATCTGGAGATCGTCGGCAACTACGATCAGCAATCCATCATGCAGTACAACTTCTCCAAGGATGAGTTCATCGAGATTCCCGGCAAGAAGAACCCCTGCTACCGCGAGACGCCGATCGACAATCTGTCGCAACAGGACATCGCCGGCATCCAGGTGCTTTACGGCGCGCCAGCCGGTGCCCGCCGCCATGCAGCGCAACGGCTCGGCGGACATTCCTGCCTCTACGCCGGATTCGGCGGTCGCCGCCGCGCGCGCCAGCCTCGGCTACGCTCGACACGATGATGCAGGCGGAGGCCTCCGGCCGCTCCGGCAAGGACCCCGAAAAGGCGAAGGCCGCCGCTGCCGCCTTTGCCGACGTCGTCGCCGCCCTGAAGGACTTCGAGAGCGTTGTTCCGCCGCGCTGAGAGGCGAGGAAGAGCGACGGCCTTGTCGCAAAAGGACCAGAGAATGAACCGATCTTGCACGGCTCCGCGGCTTCCCGATCATGCCGCTGGCGCCGCGCGAGCAACAAGAGACAGCCCGATCTTGGATGAGGAGACAGCAATGCGGATCTTATCGAGGCTTGCGATCGGCGCGATCGTCGCCATGGGGCTGACGGCCACCGCCGCCCAGGCGCGCATCAACAGCGATTTCATCATGGGCGGCCAGCCGGTGGTGGACGACGGCGCATGGCCCTGGCAGGTGCGCCTGTTCGACAGCCGCGATGCGCAGTCCGGCTTTTGCGGCGGCTCGTTGATCTCCAACCAGTGGGTGCTGACCGCCGCCCATTGCGTCGTCCAGTTCGGCAAGGCGACGCAAAAAGTGGTCGTCGGCTACGGCAGCGTCTATCAGAGCAAGCTGAAGATGGTCGACAGCGCCCTGGTTATCGCCAACCCCGAATACGGCACCACGGAGAAGGGCGACGTTGCCCTGATCAAGCTCAAGGAGCCGCTTGAGAATGTGACGACGATCGCGATCGCCGACCCGACGACGGAGAAGGAGGCGATCGGGCCGAAGACCAAGCTGACGGTGACCGGCTGGGGCGCGCTGTGGGATTTCCAGGGCTTCGACGCGGCCAAGTACATCCGCAACGGCCGGGAAATGGTATCGACGCAGAAGCTGCTCAATCACGACCAGCTGCTCAGCCCCGACCAGTTGCGTCAGGTCACCGTCGACGCGATTGCGAACGACGAGTGCAAGGCCTCCTACGTCGCCTATGGGGCGGCCACCAACAACGACTTCACCATCACGCCCAACGAGATCTGCGCGGGCAGCCCGGAAGGCGCCAAGGATTCCTGCTATGGCGACAGCGGCGGGCCGCTGGTAGCGCCGCTCGCCGAGGACAAGGGCTATCTGCAGGTCGGTGTCGTCAGCTGGGGCATTCAGTGCGGCAATCCGGCTCTGCCCGGAGTCTACGGCCGTGTCGCGCCGTTCGCCCAATGGATCAAGGACACGATGGCGCAGAACTGACGCGCCGCGCTTCTTCCGCAGTCAGACGGCCGGTCTCATGCGAGGCCGGCCGGTCTTCTTTGCGGTCAGGGAGTCGCGATTGCCGCCAAAGCGGGCACGGCATCGCTGCCGGCAAAGGACAGAGCATAGACGGCGCGGGCGGCGAGCGGCCGGCCTTCGGCGGCCGGCCCCGGTGTCGTGCGGCCGATGGGGATCAGCGTCACGCGCCCCTCTGCCTCGAGACGCGCTTCGGCCGCGAAGGCCACGGTGGCGATCGGGGTTGCCGGCGGAAATCCGATCAGGTCGGAGGCGCCCGACAGGCGCGAGAGCGCCGTCTCGCTGACCTGGCCACGCGCGTCGAGGACGGGCCCGAAATCGGCGATGATCCTGACCGGCACCGCAGACTCGCGGCAGAGGCCGGCAAGGGCCGCCAGCACGTCGAGCGCGGCCTTGACGTCGGAAAGGCGCATGGCCGCGCCGGTGCGGCGATCGCGCGAGCTGCGCGCGGAAAGTTCAAGCGAAAGGCCGGTCCTGGCCGTCGCCGCCTGACAGAGAGCGGCAATGTCGGCCGAGGGCTCGAGCGGCCACAGGAAGACGACCGGCGCGAAGACGTCCGGCCCCCAATCGCCGGGGTCCTACCGCCTCGCGCGGCTCGGTCGGAATGGCGATGAGTTTCCGCCCGGCAGCGCTCCATTCGCGCATCGCCTGCGCAACGCCGGTTCGGTTGCTCGCCGCGCCTCCGTCCGAGGCCGCGAGCATGACGCCCTCACCGGTCAGCGCGTCGGCGTGCAACAAGGCGAGGCCGGCGGCGAGGCGAAAGCCGCGATAGAGGTAGGCGTCGAGCGCACGCCTGGGGGCGGGGAAGTCGACGGCCGAAATGAGCGAGGTCGAGCGGTTGAGGCAGGTGCGGAAGCGCTCGCCCCAGCGGTCGGGTCCCCCGGGCGGATTGCCGGCGGCGACCGCCGCCTCGACGAAGCTTTCCACCGGAAGGGGCAGGACGACGTGCAGATCGCAGCCGGCGGAAAGAGCCGCCTCGGCGATCAGGATGTCGGCGCCTGAGGCGAGGCTGCCGTAAACATAGCGGATGCCTTCTTCTGTGAGCGCCGATTCAATGCGCGGACGCAGGGCCGCTTCGAGATCCTCCTGCGCGTCGGCATCGAGACCCTGAAACGAGCGGCCGGAATAGACCGCGACGCCGCCGACCGGCAGCCGGTCGAGGACGCGTTCGACGGACAGGCCGGCATGGGCGCCGATGCGGCGGAGCTGCAGGCGCGTGGAGGAGAGCTTGCCGTCGGAGGCATCCTGCTCGCGCGCCGCCGCGCCAAATGCTTCGAGCGCGGCCTTCTCCTCGCCGAGCAGCAGATGGGCTTCGCCGAGGGTGGCGTTCGCCCAGTAGCCCTCAGGCGTCTTGCCGAGCGCCGCGACGATCTTGCGGGCAAGCGCGGCCGAGCGTTTGGCCTCGCCGGCGACGGAAGACATCATCGCGGCGTTGATGCCGGCATAGGTGCCGCCGGTGGCGGAAAAGACGGTCTCGTAGAGGCGCGCCGAGACCGCCGCATAGTTCTGCCGGCTGCCGGAATCGTCGGTGGCGAACGCCATCTCCTTGCGGGCGCGGGCCTCGATGGCCGCGATGTCCTCGACCAGCGTGGGCAAGCGCACCTCGGCCGCTTCGCCCGGTTCCGCCTCGTCGTCCGCTTCGGCGCCGCCAAAGAACAGGCGTGCCGGCGCGACGCCGGGATGAGCCAGGCCGACGCGCACCCGCTCGCTGAGCAGGTCGATATCGCCGCCGGTGGCGTAGCCGCTCTGCGCCAGAACATCGACCGCCTCGCGCACGGCACCGGCGCGCATGGCGGCGAGCGCCACGCGATGGCGCAGATCGGGGCTCGCCGGAAAGAAGGTGAGCATGTCGAGGGCGACGTTGCGCGCCCTGACCAGATCGCCGCTGTCGAGGTCGGCGTCGATCTCGCCGAGAGCGGCGTCGATGGCGGCCGGCGCATCGGTCTTGCGCACGGCGGCGCGCAGCGCGACGCGCGGATAGTCGAGGATCTCGAAGCGCTGCGACTGGCCGCCGGTGTTGAGCAGCCCCGCCCGCTCCCATTCGTTCAGGCGCAAGCTGATTGTCTCGCGGCTGACGCCGAGCGCCTCGGCGATTTCGCGCTGGCCGATCGCCCGCGAGAAACGGACGTGGCGGCCCTCGGCGATGCCGACATTGTCGGCGGCATCGATCAGCCAGTTGGCGAGCGCAATGTCGCGGTCGCTTAAGAAGTGGGTCGCCTTGATGGCGAGCGCCGAGATCAGCCGCTCCATCGACAGGCGGATGAGTCGGCCGCGGATCGCCTCGACCTCGGCAAGAACCGGCGCAAGCAGCGCGAAGGGGATGCGGTAGAGATCGCACGGGAGAAGCGTGCGCGCCGAGGAGCGCCGGACATATTTGCCGTCGATGAGACCGGCGGCAACGAACTCGAACTCGCCGAAGGCCTCGCCGGCGACGACATGCTCGACATGGCCGGGCAGCCCCGCCTCGCCGGCCGGCAGCACCAGCTCGACGATGCCGCGCGGGCCGGCCGCTTCGGCGTCGGAAGGAAAGGCCACGAAGATCGCGTCGGCGGGATCGCCGGTCTCATAGACCGGCTCGTCGGGCTTGGTCTGCCGGCGGGCGCGCGGTTGCTGCGCGATCCGCTTGATGAGCGCCGGGTCGGCCCCGCGGAACAGGCGCACAGCCGCCAGGACATCGGCAATATTCTCGCGATTCATACGGTCACTATGCTCGCAATGCGGGCCAGATAGTGTCTCATTACTGTGCCAAATCCAGCCTTTTTTTGCCGTTTTGGCGCTGTTAGTCTGCATTCTCACCTTGGTCGACTGCGAAGAACGAGCCTCTCATGGACTGGCAAGTCACGGTCGAACCGGTCAAAGGGAAATCCGACAAGGCCGCGCACGATCTGCCCGAGGCCAAGACCTTCGAGTTCGGAAAGGACGAGATCGTCTTCGGCCGGGAATCGAACTTGCGATGTCGTCTTCCCGCCGGATGCCCGCATGGTCGGTGGCCGGCACGGGCGGCTCTACCGGCAGGAATCCGGCGACTACGCCATCGAGGCTTTCGGCGATCACTATCTCGAGGTGAACGGCTATCGGCCCGAGCAGGGTCAGCCGATCGCCAAGGACGCGACGATCCGCTTCGGCAACGGCAAGGGGCCGATGGTTCGCGTGCTCATGACGCGCGGCGCAAGGACGGACGGGCTGCTGAGCACGCTGACGCAGGCGGCGGCGACGCCGCTGAGCAAGGTCGCGGCCGAGATCAAGGTGGCGGTGGCGGCGCTTGCGGTCATCGTCGTGGCTGGGGTCGGCTACAACGCCTGGACGAATCACCAGACCAACGCCCGGCTTCAGCAGTTCACCCAGCAGATCGACGACATGCGCTCGGCGATGAGCGCGCGGGCGCGCGACACGCTGCCCAACACCAATTTCCTGCGTACCGCAGCCTTCGCCGTTATCCTGGAGGATCGCGACGGCCTCTCGCGGGTGATCGGCACGGCGTGGCCGCTCCGGGCCGGGATGCTGGTGACCAATGCCCATGTCGCCAAGGTGGTGGACAGCCTCAAGCCGGGTGAGAAGCTCCTGGTGCGCAAGCCGGGCGAGACGCACGACATTCCGGTGACGGGCAAGCGCCTCCATCCCGGCTACGACGCATTCAACGACTTCGTCGACAAGGCGATCGCGACCAGCCAAGGGTTCCAGTCGCTGACCGAGGGCGCGGCGATGCCGTCGGCCTATGACGTCGCCATTCTCGATGTCGATCCGGCGGCGGACCTTGGCAAATTTCTTGTCCTATCCGACGATCCCGCCGCGCTGACGGCCGGCACGCCGCTCGCCTTTGCCGGCTACCCGATCGAGGGCACGGGCGCACAGAAGCTGGCCCAGCTCCGCCCCAACCCGGTGCTGCAGTTCGGGCGGGTGACGGCGCTGTCGGACTATTTCCTGTTCAGCGCCGACAAGCCCAATGCGCTGCTCATCGAAAACAGCCTGCCGGCCACCGGCGGCGCCAGCGGCAGCCCGATCGTCGACGACAGCGGCAAGGTGGTGGCAATCCTCAGCGGCGGCACGGTCGACATCCGCGACGGTGTGCGAACGCCGAGCGCAGTGATGCTGAACTACGCGCAGCGCGCCGACTTGATCCAGGGCGTTCTCGATCCGGCCAGCTTCGACCTGGAAGCCGCCAAGGCCGAGTGGCAGAAGGTGCTGACTGTCTTCGACGCGCACGAGGACACCGTCGTTGCCGATGCGCGGGCGGCGCTGGAACAGAAGACCGGGGGCTCGGTCGATGCAAATAATCAGCCGGATCTGTCGCTGAAGACCAGCGAGGCGGTGACGGTTGGCCCAACCTGTTATCGCGAGCACGAGGTCAAGGTCGCGGCGGGCCACACCTACACTTTCGTCGCCTATGGCGACTACGACGGGACGCTCAACCTGATGCTTCTGCGTGACGGCAAGGGGGTTGCCGCTGCCTTCGGGTCGAGCTGGTTCTCGAACCTGACCTATACGGCCGACCGCGACGAGACGCTCACCCTCAGGGTGCTCGGCCAGGCCAAGCACAAGGTCAAATACGACCTCTTCACGCTGACCGGCGGAAAGACGGCGGCAACCGCCGCGCCGGCTAAGAGCTGAGGTCCTTGCGGGCGCGGGCGGCGGCCTCGTCGAGAGCACCGGCAACATCGCCGAGATCGATAAGGCGCTTGGTCGGATCTGCGTCGGTCATGCGTGCCAGCATCTTGCGCAAGGCGGCGTCGATATCGGGTGCGCGGCCGGCGCCGAGGTGGAAGCGCGCCGTCAGGCGCGATGTCCAATGCGTACCGGGCGGCGGTGCGCCGCCGAGTTCCTCGATGACACGGGCGAGCGCATAGACGTCTTCGCTGCCGAAGACCTTCGGGGCGGTGCCGGCCTTCCACTGCTCCGGCGGCGCATAGCCGGGCGTACCCATGCCCGAAAAGACCTCCGAGGTGCCCATGAGCGCCGCCAGACCCAAGTCGATCAACACCGGCTCGCGGCCACCGCGCAGGATGACGTTTTCCGGCTTCAGGTCGCGATGGGCCACCTCATGCTGGTGCAGCGCGGCAACACCGCGGGTGAGGTGCGCGGCGAAGCCGAGACGGCTGGCGCGATCGGCGGTGCCGTCCTTCAGAGCCTTGCGCAGTGTCGGTCCGTCGACAAAATCCTGCACCAGCACCAGGTCGCCGGTTTCATTGATGTTGAGGTAGCGTGTGCGCGCGGCAAAGCGCGCCGGCACTTTTCTGGCGGTCTCGATCTCGCGGCGGACCGTCGCCTCGATCAGCGCACGGGCGGCGCCGGTGCGCCATCGGCTCTCAGCCGCTTGATAGCGACCTGCTCGCCGGTCGCGCTGTCGATGGCGCGTTCGACCGTGCCGAAGCCGCCGCTGCCCAGGGTCGCCAGAACGAGAAAGCGGCTCCCCTGCCCGACCGCATTCTCTCCGGCGAGATCGGCCACCTTGTCCGGCGCCCAGAAGCTGATGGCGGCGGTGCGCACCTGATCGGCCAGTGCCGGAAGCCCTGCGGCGCGGGCGAGCGCCTCGGCGATGGTGGTCTCCGCTTCCGGCATGTGGCCCTGCCCTGCCAGGATGCGGGCGAGGTGGATGCTCGCCTCGACCTCATGGCGCGGCAGATTGTCGTCGGCGAAGCGCAAGCGCGCCTGGCGCAGGGCGGCGATGGCCGCCTCCGGATCGTCGCGCTCCTTGATGAGGCCGTCGAAGACAAGCCACTCGGCACCCTTCTCGTAAGAATCGTCGTCGCCACCAAGCGCCGTGGCCGCCTGGCGGGCGACCTCGGCGGCTTGGTCGTGGTCGCCGTCCTGCAACAGGCAGCGTGCCTTGAGCAGACGCACGCGGAACAGATCGCGGGGAAATTTCTCGGAGAACCGCGAAGCCTGCTCTTCGATGAGCTGGAGGCAGCGGTCGGCCCTGCCGAGTCCGAACCAGGATTCGCAGCGGTTATAGGCGATGCGCCCGGCCTCGCGCGGCGGCAGGTTGGCCGACTGCCGCGCCGCCTCGTCCAATGCCCCCAGGGCCGCTTCGTAGCGGCCGGCTTCGATGTCGAGGCGCCCGATCTCGGCGACGGTTGCCGCCCGGTCGGCACGGATCTGGACCTCCAGCCGCCCGCGCCGCGCCACATCATCCCGGGTGGGCCGCTCGCCGCCCGCGCTGCCGCTTGCCGCGCGCTCGCGGGCAAGCGTGGCATCCGACTGCTCGATCTCGGCAACCGAGCGCAAGAGCTCCATCGACGCGCCGGTGATGTCGCCGCTCCACGAATGCACGCGCGCGATCTCGCGGGAGATGCGCGCCAGTTGCGCGACGGCGCGGTCACGGAGCGCCAAATCGCGGGCCTGCTGAAACGTAGCCAGCGCCGACTGGGGCAGTTCATCGCGATTCTCGACGATGCCACGGGCGATCAGGTAACGAACGCCGTCTTCGCCGGATGCGGCGGCGAGGTGGGCCAGCGCCTGCAG
>CAWARW010000015.1:0-409987 GCA_963784605.1 uncultured Alphaproteobacteria bacterium | reverse complement strand
CTCCTCCACCAAGGGCCGCCACGACCCCTGCGTGTCGGCATTCGCGCGGTCCCCATCGGCGAGGCGACGCCGGCCATCGTGTTCTTGCCGATCACTATCTCAGGCATCGCGGCCAGGCTCGGGCCGAGCGGCCGACGTCAGGACAGACCGGACTCACCATGCAAAACGATGCAGTGGCGGAAGCGATCGAGGCCTTCAAGCGGGGCGAGATCGTCGTCGTCACCGACGATACCGACCGCGAGAACGAGGGCGATCTCATCGTCGCCGCCGTCCATGCCACGCCCGAGAAGATCGGCTTCATCGTCCGCTACACCACCGGCATCGTCTGCGCGCCCATGCCGCGCGAGAACGCACGCCGGCTGCAGCTGCAGCCGATGGTCGCCGACAATGACGCGCCGCTCGGCACTGCCTTCACCGTCTCGGTCGATTTCCGCCACGGCATGACCACCGGCATATCGGCCGAGGAGCGCTGCAACACGATCCGTGCGCTCGCCAATGCCAATGTCGGCGCCGCCGATTTCGTCCGCCCCGGCCATGTCTTTCCGCTGATCGCCCGCGATGGCGGCGTGCTCATGCGCTCCGGCCACACCGAGGCCGCGGTCGATCTCTGCCGTTTGGCCGGGTTGGAGCCGGTGGGCGTGCTCGCCGAGCTGGTCAACGACGACGGCACCGTCAAGCGCGGTGGCGACGTGGTGCGCTTTGCCGAGGAGCACGGGCTGCGTCTGGTGTCGGTCGCCGAACTGATCGCCTGGCGCCAGCGTAGCGAGAAGCTGGTCGAGCGGGTTGCCGATTTCCCGGTGACCACCGACGCCGGCCCGGCGCACGCCTACACCTATCACCTGCCTTACGACACCACCCAGCATCTGGCGCTGGTCTACGGCGACATCGGCGACGGCCGCAGCGTGCCGGTGCGTCTCCACCGCGAATCGGTGATCGACGACGTCTTCGGAGCAGACAGCGTGCTCTACCGGGTCGTCCATCAGCTGGCGCGCGGCGGACGCGGCATCATCGTCTATCTGCGCGAGGGCTCGGTCGGCGTGGCCGCCGGGGGTGGGCGCACGCGCGACGCCGCCAATCCCGCCGATGCCACCGCCAAGCGTGACGAAGAATGGCGCGAGGTCGGCCTCGGCGCCCAGATCCTGCGCGACCTCGGGGTCAAGTCGATCCGCCTGCTGGCCAGCCGCGAGCGCCATTATGTCGGCCTCGACGGTTTCGGCATCGAGATCGAGGCGACCGAGATCCTCGACCAGTAAGTCGGCTCGTTTCCTCCGCGCCTGGGGAGGGTGGCCGACGACAGCCGCGCCGCGCTTGAGGCGGTTCAGCCCTTCTCGAAGGTCGCCACCGCCTCGATCTCGGCCGACCACAGGAACTGGTCGACCGGCAGTACGCGGACGAGGCGATAGCCGCCGTCGATCAGGATGCGCGCGTCGCGCGCGAGCGTCCCCGGGTTGCACGAGACCGCAACCACCTTCGCAACCCGCGCGGCGGCGATCGCCTGCGCCTGCGCCTTGGCGCCGGCGGCGGGCGGGTCGAAGACGACCGCGCCGAAGCGGTCGAGTTCGGCGGGGGCCAGCGGGTTGGCGAAGAGATCGCGGCGGAGCGGCGTCACCGGCTTCAGGCCGCCGACCCGGCCGCGCGGCCTGTCGCACGGCCTGGCCGAGCAACTCCAGCAGCGCCGGGTCGCCCTCGACCGCGGTCACCGGCGCCCGGCGCGCCAGCCTGAGCGCGAAGGTGCCGATGCCGCAGAAGAGATCGGCGACCGGCGCCGCATCGCCGATATGGGCCGTCACCGCCTCGGCCAGCGCCTGTTCGGCTCTCGCCGAGGCCTGCACGAAGCCGCCGGGGGAGGGCAGCAGCGCGGCGCCGTCGGCGGCGATCTCCGGCCGGCGGTTGACGAAGACCTCGCTGCCATCGACCGTCAGCCGGGCGATGGCCTGCTCGCGGCTGAATGCGCCAAGCGCCTCGAGCGCGGCGCGATCGAGCCGGCCGCCCCCGTCGATGGCGATGTCGAGCCCGTTGCCGGCGGTGACCGTGATGCGTCCCTGGCGGCGCTTGCGCACGGCACGGGCGGCGATGGCGCGGATGAGCGGCAGCGCGGTGACGATGTCGGCGGAGAGAACCGGGCATTCCTCCACGGCGACGATCTCGTGGCTGCCGCGGCGATGGAAGCCGAGGATCAGGCGATCGTGGGTGGCGACGGCCGAGAAGATGGCGCGCCGGCGCGTGCCCGGCGGCGTCGCCACCACCGGCTCGACGGTGGCGTCGATGTGGTGGAGCAGGAAGGAGCGCCGCACGATCTCCCGCTTCCACGCGACGGTAGGCGGGCGCCGCCATGTGCTGGAGCGCGCAGCCGCCGCAGGTGCCGAAATGGCGGCACGGCGGCGTCACCCGCTCCGCGCTCGGCTCCACCACGTCGACCAGGTGCGCCCGTGGCCCGTTGCGCTCGATGGCGACCGTCTCGCCGGGAAGCGTGAACGGCACGAAGACGCGCTCGCCGCCAACCTCGACAATGCCGTCGCCGGCATGGCCGAGTTCGGCGATGCGCACGGTTTCAGTCACGGCAGGCGCCGAGCAGGAACTCGCGGTTGCCGTCGCCACCTTCGATCGGCGACAGCAGGATGCCGTCGGCCCGCCAGCCCATCTCGGTCTCGAGCCACACGGCGATGTCCGCCGCCGTCTGTTCGGCGAGGCCCGGCTCGCGCACGATGCCGCCCTTGCCGAGCGCCTGGCGGCCGACCTCGAACTGCGGCTTGACCAGGAAGATGCCCCAGGCGTCGGTGCCGGCGAGCGCCAGCACCGGCGGCAGGACGAGCTTCAGCGAGATGAAGCTGACGTCGGCGACGATCGCCCCGGCCGGCTCGCCGATGTCCGCCGGCGTCAGGTCGCGCGCATTGACGCCCTCGCGCGACACCACACGCGGATCGGCGGCGAGCTCCGGATCGAGCTGGCCGTGGCCGACATCGATGGCGAAGACCTTGGCGGCGCCGCGTTCGAGCAGCACCTGGGTGAAGCCGCCGGTCGACGCGCCGATATCGAGCGCCACCCGCGCCTTCGGCGAATAGCCGAAGCGGTCGAGTGCGGCGATCATCTTCAGGCTGCCGCGCGAGACGTAGCCGCTCGCCGGGTCGTCGAGGGCGATGGCCGCGTCCGGCTCGACGGTCGTCGCCGGCCGCGCCACCAGCTTGCCGTTGACGGTGACGTGGCCGCGCAGGATGGCGTCGCGGGCGCGGGCCCGCGTGCGCACCAGTCCGCGCTCCACCAGCGCCAGATCGAGCCGTTTGGTCATGGGTGAGATATGCCCGATGCCGGTCCTACAGGAAACAGCCGGCGAAGGAAGCCGCGATCACGTCGAAATAGACCAGATTGCCGAAGCGCAGCCACAGGAATCCGCCAAGCGCCACGGCGGCGAGGCCGGCAAGCGACAGGGCAAGTTTCGACGTCAGGCTCATGGGGCGCCAGCATAGCGCCGGCGCCCCCTTTGGTCACGATGCGCCGATCACGCGCTTGAGCTTGGCCAGCGCCTTGTCGGTTTCCTCCTGGTAG
Source organism: uncultured Alphaproteobacteria bacterium (assembly GCA_963784605.1). GTDB lineage: Bacteria > Pseudomonadota > Alphaproteobacteria > Rhizobiales > Kaistiaceae > CAVSRC01. The sequence goes on along the minus strand of CAWARW010000015.1, from coordinate 406,444 downwards.
TCGATGGTCGACACCAGTCGCGCCCTGGAATTGAGCAGGAACACCGTGGCGGTGTGGTCCATGGTGTAGTTGCCGTCCTTGCCAGGCACCTTGCGCGCGTAGATGCGGTATTCCTTGATCATCTGGTCGATCTGCGGCCGCGTCCCGGTGAGCGCGATGAAGTGCGGGTCGAAGGCCTGCATGTAGGACGCCATCACGTCACGCGTGTCGCGCTCGGGATCGACGGTGACGAAATAGACCTTCAGCTTGCTGGCGTCGGCCCCAAGGTCGCCCATCCACTGGGTCAGGTCGGCCAACGTCGTCGGGCAGACGTCCGGGCAATAGGTGTAGCCGAAGTACATCACCGAGGGGTGTCCCTGCAGCGCCGCCTCGGTGACCGTATCGCCGTTCTGGTCGGTGAGCGTGAACGGCCCGCCGATCTGCGAGGCGACGATGCCGGCGGTCCCGCCGTTCTGGTTGACGAAGTAGATCCAGCCGACGGCGCCGAGCAGGACGGCGACCGCCACCCAGACGGCGATGCGGATGACGCGCAGGCCCGTCATTGGCCCGCACCGGTCTGGCCGTTGCCCATGTTCATGGCGCCACCGTTCATGTTCATGGGCGCGTCACCGCCGGCAGCGCTCGGCCCCTTCGAGCCGACCGGCATGATCGGCAGGTCGGTGGTGACCGTGCCGGCCTTGGCGAAGGTCAGGGTCACCGGCAGCGTCCCGCCCTGCTTCAGGTCGTGCTTGAGCTTGATGAACATCAGGTGATAGCCGCCGGGGGCAAGGGTGACGGTGCCGCCGGCCGGGATGGGAATGCCGCCTTCGACCGGGTGCATGGTCATGATGCCGTCCTTGACCTCCATGATGTGGAGTTCGCTCACCTCGGCGGCGGGCGTGGCGACGGCGGTGAGCGTGTCGGCCGCGCTGCCGGTGTTGGTGATGGTCAGATAGCCGGCGCCGGTGGGCGCCTTGGGCGGCGTCGCCCGCGCCCACAGGTTGCTCAGCGTCAGCGGGCCGACGGTGACCTCCTGTGCCAGGGCCGGTGTGGCCAAGGCGACGGCGGCGAGGAGAGCGCCGAGAGCGGCGCGCTTCAGGAAACGGGTCATGGGTGATTTCCTCGGACAGGCTGGCGGCCTCGTCTTGCGGCGGCCGCCGGTTGATCGGATCAGGCAACGAAGGATCGGGATCAGCCGAGGAGGGGAGGCCCGCGCGGATTGGCGGCCCGGCAAGCGGGTGCGGTCTGGCATGGTCCACCGGCAGGGGCACCAGTGCCGGCATGACGAAGGCGGGCGGCGCATCGGCAAGAGCTGGCGGCGACGGTGGGACGACGCTGGCGACCGCGTTGATGCCGAGGATGCAGCAGGCGCGCTGATCGGGGTCGTTGGCCGGGTGGCCGGGATCGCTGTTGCCGCCGGCGAGCGTGCAGATCGGCGAGGCACCGGTCGCCGCCGACAGTGCCAGCGCGCCGCCGTGCAGCCCGGCTAGCAGCACATTGACGAAGACGAGCAGCCAGGCCGCGCGCCATCGAGCGGCCGTCGGAACCTCGGGAGCAGGGCGAGCAGCGAGCGCCTGGACATCAGGCCGCTTGTAGGGCCTCGGGCCCGAGAATGGAACTATTCTGTCTGGGAAATTCGTCACAGGGGCCGCGCGGGGACTGACCTCGGCCTCAGGCCAGCCGCGGACGCGCGACCACCGGCGTGCTGCGGCCAAGCGTGGCGAAGACCGCCGTCACGATGCCGGCCGCGTCGAGGCCGGCGTCGGCATACATCGTCTTCGGCTTGCCCTGATCGAAGCGATTGGGGCATGGTCAACGAGCGCACCTTGATGCCCCGTTCGAGCGCGCCGCTCCGTTCCAGATAGGCCAGCACATGCGAGGCGAAGCTGCCCACCGAGCCTTCCTCGATGGTGATCAGCACGAGGTGCTGATCACCATCGAGGAAGGCTCGGTGGGCGGCTTCGCCTCGCATGTGCTGGCCTATCTGGAACGGAGCGGCGCGCTCGAACGGGGCATCAAGGTGCGCTCGTTGACCATGCCCGATCGCTTTGTCGAACAGGGCAAGCCGGAGACGATGTATGCCGACGCCGGCCTCGACGCCGCCGGCATCGTGACGGCGGTCTTCGCCGCGCTTGGCCGCAGCACGCCGGTGGTCGCGCGTCCGCGGCTGGCCTGAGGCGAGGTCAGTCCCCGCGCGGCCCCTGTGACGAATTTCCCAGACCAGAATAGTTCCATTCTCGGGCCCGAGGCCTTACAAGCGGCCTGATGTCCCGGCGCTCGCTGCTCGCCCTGCTCCGAGGTTCCGACGGCCGCTCGATGGCGCGCGGCCTGGCGTTGCTCGTCTTCGTCAATGTGCTGCTGGCCGGGCTGCACGGCGGCGCGCTGGCACTGTCGGCGGCAACCGGTGCCTCGCCGATCTGCACGCTCGCCGGCGGCAACAGCGATCCCGGCCACCCGGCCAACGACCCCGACCAGCGCGCCTGCTGCATCCTCGGCATCAACGCGGTCGCCAGCGTCGTCCCACCGTCGCCGCCAGCCCTTGCCGATGCGCCGCCCGCCTTCGTCATGCCGGCACTGGTGCCCCTGCCGGTGGACCATGCCAGACCGCACCCGCTTGCCGGGCCGGCCAATCCGCGCGGGCCTCCCCTCCTCGGCTGATCCCGATCCTTCGTTGCCTGATCCGATCAACCGGCGGCCGCCGCAAGACGCAGGCCGCCACCTGTCCGAGGAAATCACCCATGACCCGTTTCCTGAAGCGCGCCGCTCTCGGCGCTCTCCTCGCCGCCGTCGCCTTGGCCACACCGGCCCTGGCACAGGAAGTCACCGTCGGCCCGCTGACGCTGAGCAACCTGTGGGCGCGGGCGACGCCGCCCAAGGCGCCCACCGGCGCCGGCTATCTGACCATCACCAACACCGGCAGCGCGGCCGACACGCTCATCGCCGTCGCCACGCCCGCCGCCGAGGTGAGCGAACTCCACATCATGGAGGTCAAGGACGGCATCATGACCATGCACCCGGTCGAAGGCGGCATTCCCATCCCGGCCGGCGGCACCGTCACCCTTGCCCCCGGCGGCTATCACCTGATGTTCATCAAGCTCAAGCACGACCTGAAGCAGGGCGGGACGCTGCCGGTGACCCTGACCTTCGCCAAGGCCGGCACGGTCACCACCGACCTGCCGATCATGCCGGTCGGCTCGAAGGGGCCGAGCGCTGCCGGCGGTGACGCGCCCATGAACATGAACGGTGGCGCCATGAACATGGGCAACGGCCAGACCGGTGCGGGCCAATGACGGGCCTGCGCGTCATCCGCATCGCCGTCTGGGTGGCGGTCGCCGTCCTGCTCGGCGCCGTCGGCTGGATCTACTTCGTCAACCAGAACGGCGGGACCGCCGGCATCGTCGCCTCGCAGATCGGCGGGCCGTTCACGCTCACCGACCAGAACGGCGATACGGTCACCGAGGCGGCGCTGCAGGGACACCCCTCGGTGATGTACTTCGGCTACACCTATTGCCCGGACGTCTGCCCGACGACGTTGGCCGACCTGACCCAGTGGATGGGCGACCTTGGGGCCGACGCCAGCAAGCTGAAGGTCTATTTCGTCACCGTCGATCCCGAGCGCGACACGCGTGACGTGATGGCGTCCTACATGCAGGCCTTCGACCCGCACTTCATCGCGCTCACCGGGACGCGGCCGCAGATCGACCAGATGATCAAGGAATACCGGATCTACGCGCGCAAGGTGCCTGGCAAGGACGGCAACTACACCATGGACCACACCGCCACCGTGTTCCTGCTCAATTCCAAGGCGCGACTGGTGTCGACCATCGACTACCAGGAGGAAACCGACAAGGCGCTGGCCAAGCTCAAGCGCGTGATCGGCGCATCGTGACCAAAGGGGGCGCCGGCGCTATGCTGGCGCCCCATGAGCCTGACGTCGAAACTCGCCCTGTCGCTTGCCGGCCTCGCCGCCGTGGCGCTTGGCGGATTCCTGTGGCTGCGCTTCGGCAATCTGGTCTATTTCGACGTGATCGCGGCTTCCTTCGCCGGCTGTTTCCTGTAGGACCGGCATCGGGCATATCTCACCCATGACCAAACGGCTCGATCTGGCGCTGGTGGAGCGCGGACTGGTGCGCACGCGGGCCCGCGCCCGCGACGCCATCCTGCGCGGCCACGTCACCGTCAACGGCAAGCTGGTGGCGCGGCCGGCGACGACCGTCGAGCCGGATGCGGCCATCGCCCTCGACGACCCGGCGAGCGGCTACGTCTCGCGCGGCAGCCTGAAGATGATCGCGGCACTCGACCGCTTCGGCTATTCGCCGAAGGCGCGGGTGGCGCTCGATATCGGCGCGTCGACCGGCGGCTTCACCCAGGTGCTGCTCGAACGCGGCGCCGCCAAGGTCTTCGCCATCGATGTCGGCCACGGCCAGCTCGATCCGGAGCTCGCCGCCGATCCGCGTGTGGTGTCGCGCGAGGGCGTCAATGCGCGCGACCTGACGCCGGCGGACATCGGCGAGCCGGCCGGGGCGATCGTCGCCGACGTCAGCTTCATCTCGCTGAAGCTCGTCCTGCCGCCGGTGCTGGCGCTCGCCGGCACCGATGCCTGGGGCATCTTCCTGGTCAAGCCGCAGTTCGAGGTCGGCCGCCAGGCGCTCGGCAAGGGCGGCATCGTGCGCGAGCCGGGCCTCGCCGAACAGACGGCGGCGGACATCGCCGTGTGGCTCGAGACCGAGATGGGCTGGCGGGCCGACGGCATCCTGCTGTCGCCGATCGAAGGCGGCGACGGCAACCGCGAGTTCCTGCTCGGCGCCTGCCGTGACTGAAACCGTGCGCATCGCCGAACTCGGCCATGCCGGCGACGGCATTGTCGAGGTTGGCGGCGAGCGCGTCTTCGTGCCGTTCACGCTTCCCGGCGAGACGGTCGCCATCGAGCGCAACGGGCCACGGGCGCACCTGGTCGACGTGGTGGAGCCGAGCGCGGAGCGGGTGACGCCGCCGTGCCGCCATTTCGGCACCTGCGGCGGCTGCGCGCTCCAGCACATGGCGACGCCCGCCTACCGTGCGTGGAAGCGGGAGATCGTGCGGCGCTCCTTCCTGCTCCACCACATCGACGCCACCGTCGAGCCGGTGGTGGCGACGCCGCCGGGCACGCGCCGGCGGGCCATCTTCTCCGCCGTCGCCACCCACGATCGCCTGATCCTCGGCTTCCATCGCCGCGGCAGCCACGAGATCGTCGCCGTGGAGGAATGCCCGGTTCTCTCCGCCGACATCGTCACCGCGCTGCCGCTCATCCGCGCCATCGCCGCCCGTGCCGTGCGCAAGCGCCGCCAGGCACGCATCACGGTCACCGCCGGCAACGGGCTCGACATCGCCATCGACGGGGGCGGCCGCCTCGATCGCGCCGCGCTCGAGGCGCTTGGCGCATTCAGCCGCGAGCAGGCCATCGCCCGGCTGACGGTCGATGGCAGCGAGGTCTTCGTCAACCGCCGGCCGGAGATCGCCGCCGACGGCGCCGCGCTGCTGCCCTCCCCCGGCGGCTTCGTGCAAGCCTCGGCGAGAGCCGAACAGGCGCTGGCCGAGGCGGTGACGGCCCATGTCGGCGATGCGGCGCCGGTCGCCGATCTCTTCTGCGGCATCGGCACCTTCGCGCTCAGGCTGGCGCGGCGGGCGCCGGTGACCGCGGTCGAGGGCGACCCGGCGCTGCTGGAGTTGCTCGGCCAGGCCGTGCGACAGGCCACCGGCCGGGTCGGCGGCCTGAAGCCGGTGACGCCGCTCCGCCGCGATCTCTTCGCCAACCCGCTGGCCCCCGCCGAACTCGACCGCTTCGGCGCCGTCGTCTTCGACCCGCCCGCCGCCGGCGCCAAGGCGCAGGCGCAGGCGATCGCCGCCGCACGGGTTGCGAAGGTGGCTGCGGTCTCGTGCAACCCGGGGACGCTCGCGCGCGACGCGCGCATCCTGATCGACGGCGGCTATCGCCTCGTCCGCGTGCTGCCGGTCGACCAGTTCCTGTGGTCGGCCGAGATCGAGGCGGTGGCGACCTTCGAGAAGGGCTGAACCGCCTCAAGCGCGGCGCGGCTGTCGTCGGCCACCCTCCCCAGGCGCGGAGGAAACGAGCGGGCTTACTGGTCGAGGATCTCGGTCGCCTCGATCTCGATGCCGAAACCGTCGAGGCCGACATAATGGCGCTCGCGGCTGGCCAGCAGGCGGATCGACTTGACCCCGAGGTCGCGCAGGATCTGGGCGCCGAGGCCGACCTCGCGCCATTCTTCGTCACGCTTGGCGGTGGCATCGGCGGGATTGGCGGCGTCGCGCGTGCGCCCACCCCCGGCGGCCACGCCGACCGAGCCCTCGCGCAGATAGACGATGATGCCGCGTCCGCCGCGCGCCAGCTGATGGACGACCCGGTAGAGCACGCTGTCCGCTCCGAAGACGTCCTCGATCACCAATTCGCGGTGGAGACGCACCGGCACGCTAGCGGCCGTCGCCGATGTCGCCGTAGACCAGCGCCAGATGCTGGGTGGTGTCGTAAGGCAGGTGATAGGTGTAGGCGTGCGCCGGGCCGGCGTCGGTGGTCACCGGGAAATCGGCAACCCGCTCGACCAGCTTCTCGCTGCGCTGGCGCCAGGCGATCAGTTCGGCGACCGACACCAGACGCAGCCCGTGCTCCTCGGCGAAGCGCACCACGTCGCCACCGCGCTTGACGGTGCCGTCGTCGTTGACCAGCTCGGCGAGCACGCCCACCGGCTCCAACCCCGCCAAGCGGCAGAGATCGACCGCGGCCTCGGTGTGGCCGGAGCGCATGAGCACGCCGCCGTCGCGGGCGATCAGCGGAAAGACATGGCCGGGGCGGACGAAATCGGCGGCGCCGACATTGGCATTGGCGAGCGCACGGATCGTGTTGCAGCGCTCCTCGGCCGATATGCCGGTGGTCATGCCGTGGCGGAAATCGACCGAGACGGTGAAGGCGGTGCCGAGCGGCGCGTCATTGTCGGCGACCATCGGCTGCAGCTGCAGCCGGCGCGCGTTCTCGCGCGGCATGGGCGCGCAGACGATGCCGGTGGTGTAGCGGACGATGAAGCCGATCTTCTCGGGCGTGGCATGGACGGCGGCGACGATGAGATCGCCCTCGTTCTCGCGGTCGGTATCGTCGGTGACGACGACGATCTCGCCCCGCTTGAAGGCCTCGATCGCTTCCGCCACCGCATCGTTTTGCATGGTCATTCCGGTCTGTCCTGACGTCGGCCGCTCAGCCGACCTGGCCGCGATGCCTGAGATAGTGATCGGCAAGCACGATGGCCAGCATCGCCTCGCCGATGGGGACCGCGCGAATGCCGACGCAGGGGTCGTGGCGGCCCTTGGTGGAGACGTCGACCTCCTCGCCGGCGCGGTTGACCGTGCGCCGCGGGGTGAGGATCGACGAGGTCGGCTTGACCGCGAAACGGGCGACCACCGGCTGGCCGGTGGAGATGCCGCCGAGGATGCCGCCGGCCCGGTTGGAGAGGAAATGCGGCCGGTTGCCGTCGCCGATGCGCATCTCGTCGGCGTTCTCCTCGCCGGAGAGCGCGGCGGCAGCGAAGCCGGCGCCGATTTCGACGCCCTTGACCGCGTTGATCGACATCAGCGCCGAGGCGATGTCCTGATCGAGCTTGGCGTAGATCGGCGCGCCGAGGCCGGGCGGCACGCCTTCGGCCTCGACCTCGATCACGGCGCCGACCGACGAGCCCGCCTTGCGCACGCCGTCGAGATAGTCCGCCCACAGCGCGGCGGTCTTGGCGTCGGGGCAGAAGAACGGGTTGCGCTCGACCTCGGCCCAATCCCAGCGCGAGCGGTCGATGGCATGCGGACCGACCTGCACCAGCGCGCCGCGCACGGTCACGCCGGGCATCACCTTGCGGGCGATGGCGCCGGCGGCGACCCGGCTCGCCGTCTCGCGGGCCGAGGCGCGGCCGGAGCCGCGCCAGTCGCGGATGCCGTATTTCTCCTGATAGGTGAAATCGGCGTGGCCCGGCCGATACATCTCCTTGATCTCGCCGTAGTCCTTCGAGCGCTGGTCGACGTTCTCGATGAACAGCGAAATCGGCGTGCCGGTGGTGAGCAACTGGCCGCTCGCCTCGTCTTCGAAGACGCCGGAGAGGATCTTCACCGTGTCGGGCTCGCGCCGCTGGGTGGTGAAGCGCGACTGGCCCGGCCGCCGCTTGTCCATGTAGTGCTGGATCTCGGCCTCGGAGAGGGGGATGCGCGGCGGGCAGCCGTCGACCACCGCGCCAATCGCCGCCCCATGGCTCTCGCCCCAGGTGGTGACCCGGAAAAGATGGCCGAAGGTATTGTGCGACATGGGTTTCCAGCGTTTGAGGCGAGCCGGCGGGCATTTTCTAGGCGGGCAGAGCCGGGGCGTCAAAGCAAAACGCCGCCGGCATCGGCGGAAACGGCGGTTGCCCCCGTCACCGGTTGGCGCCCGCGGGCGGCGGCAGGCCCGCCGCGCCGGTTCCGCCTAGAGCCAGCGCGCCTTGCCGTCGCGCCAGAGAAACACGCGGTCGTGGGGAAAATCCTCGATCACCGACTTCAGGGGATCGAGATCGAGCAGATGGGCGCGCAGGACGCGGCCGACGCCGCCGTGGGAGACGACCACCGTCGGCCGCTCGATCGTCTTCAGCCAGCCGACGATGCGCGTCGACAGCATCTCGTAACTCTCGCCGCCGGGCGGCTGAAACTGCCACTTGTCGGCCTGGCGCTTGGCGATCCAGCCGGGATTGGCGTGCTCGATGTCGCCATAGGTGAAGCCCTCCCATTCGCCGAAAGTGAGCTCCTTGAGCCGATCGTCGAGGCGGTAGGCGGTCGGGTCGAGGCCCATCGCGGCGCGGGCGATCTCCATGGTCTCGCGGGCGCGATTGAGCGGGCTGGCGACGAAATCGAAGGTCACCGCCTCGGGGACATCGCGCAGGACCGTCTCGCCGTTGCGCCGCGCCTGGCCGCGGCCCTTGGCATTGATCGGCACGTCGTGCTGGCCCTGCAGGCGTCCCTCGACGTTCCAATCGGTCTCGCCGTGGCGCAGGAAGACGAGCGTGAGGGTTGCGGACATCGAAAGGCCAAGCAGGCTGACGGGTTCGGCGATCTCAGACGGTGGCGATGTCCGGAGCGTCGACCGCCTTCATCCCGACGACGTGATAGCCGGAATCGACGTGGTGAATTTCGCCGGTCACGGCGCGCGACAGGTCGGAGAGAAGATAGAGGGCGGCGTCGCCGACCTCTTCGGTGGTCACCGTCTTGCGCAGCGGCGCGTTATATTCGTTCCACTTCAGGATGTAGCGGAAGTCGCCGATGCCGCCGGCCGCCGCCAGCGTCTTGATCGGCCCGGACGAGATGGCGTTGACGCGGATGCCGTCGCTTGCCGAGGTCGTCGGCGAGGTAGCGCACGCTCGCCTCCAGCGCCGCCTTGGCGACGCCCATGACGTTGTAGTGCGGCATGACCTTCTCGGCGCCGTAGTAGGTCAGCGTCAGGATCGAGCCGCCATTGGTCATCAGCTTCTGCGCGCGCTGGGCAATGGCGGTCAGCGAGTAGCAGGAGATGAGCATGGTGCGGGCGAAGTTGTCGGCGGTGGTGTCGATGTAGCGGCCGGTAAGCTGTTCGCGGTCGGAGAAGGCGATGGCGTGGACGACGAAATCGAGCCCGCCCCACAGCTCGCTCGACGCGCTCGAAGACCGCATCCACGCTCGCCGTGTCGGTCACGTCGCAATGGCCGACCACCTCGGCGTCGATCCCGGCGGCAAGCGGCGTCACACGTTTCTTGAGCTGGTCGCCCTGGTAGGTCATGGCCAGCTTGGCGCCTGCCCCGTGGCAGGCCCGGGTGATGCCCCAGGCGATCGAATGGCTGTTGGCGACACCCATGACCAGGCCGCGCTTGCCCGCCATCAATCCTTCCGCACCCGCCATTTTCTCTGTTTCCCGCTGGTTGTCGGCGGGGTTCGTATCGCACAGCCCCTCCGGCGCATCAAGCAAGCCGACGATGCCGGAACCGAAACCCGCCCTAGAATAAATCCTGTACCAGCGTGTTATCGGCCACGGGTGCTCGCCATTCCGGCCGCCCACCATGAAGAACCAGGGAGATTTTCTTGATGAAACGACTGATTCTGGGCCTCGTCGCAGGCCTTTTCGCGGCCGTCGCCGTGGCCGGCGCGGCCAACGCCATGGAGCCCGCCGAAGTTTGCCGACAGCTCGCTCGGCAAGATCCTTGTCGGTGAGAACGGCATGACCCTCTACACCTGGGCCGCCGACACGCCCGGCGAAACCATGTCGGCTTGCACCGGCAAATGCATCGGCGCCTGGCCGCCGTTGGTCGCCCCGGCGGACGCTCAAGCGATGGGCAAGTGGACGACCGTCGACGTCACCGACAAGAACGGCAAGGCCGAGAAAATGTGGGCCTATGACGGCATGCCCCTCTACTACTTCGTCAAGGACAAGAAGCCCGGCGATGTCACCGGCGAGGGGGTCAATGGGTTCGGCGCTCTGTGGAGCGTCGTGAAGGAAGCCATGTAGCCCGCCTTCGACCTGTCGGCGGCGCGGCGACGCGCCGCCGACCTGCCCGTCGGGGGCCTGTTCGGAGCGCCGGCCGGGCATTACACTGCCGCCCGCCATGAATGCCCCCACCCCCCAGCCTCTCCTCGACCAGTTCGCCGCAATCGTCGGATCGGCCTATGCCGTGCGCGATCCGCAGGCGATCGAGCCCTACCTCATCGAGCCGCGCGACAAGTTCCACGGGGCGACCGCCATGGTGCTGCGCCCGGGCAGCGTCGCCGAGGTCGCGGCGATCGTGAAGCTTGCCAACGAGACCGGCACGCCGATCGTGCCGCAGGGCGGCAATACCGGCCTCGTCGGCGGCCAGGTGCCGTCGCAATCGGGGCATGAGATCGTGCTGTCGCTGGCCCGGCTCAACCGCGTGCGCGCCGTCGATGCGGACAGCAACATCATGATCGTCGAGGCGGGCGTCACCCTCGCCGAGGCACGGGCCGCGGCCGACGCCGTCGACCGCCTGTTTCCGCTGAAGCTCGCCTCGGAAGGCTCCTGCGAGATCGGCGGCAACCTGTCGACCAATGCCGGCGGCACCGAGGTGCTGGCCTATGGCAACATGCGCGAGCTGGTGCTCGGGGTGGAAGTGGTGCTGCCCACCGGGGCGGTGTGGGACGGGCTGCGGACGCTGCGCAAGGACAATACCGGCTACGACCTCAAGCATCTGTTCATCGGCGCGGAAGGCACGCTCGGCGTGATCACCGCCGCCGTGCTGACGCTGATGCCGAAGCCGCGCGGCATCGCCGTCGCCTTCATCGGGCTCAAGGACCCGGCGACGGCGCTGAAGCTCTTCCACCTCGCCCGCGAGCGGGCCGGGCGCAGCCTGACCGCCTTCGAACTCATCCCGCGGGTCGGGCTCGAATTCGCCCTCCGCCACGGGCCGGGCACGCGCGATCCGCTTGCCGCGCCGCACCCGTGGTACGTGCTCATCGAATATTCCTCGGCCCAATCCCAGGAGGACGCCGACGCGGCGGCGGAAGCGATCTTCGCCGCCGGCTTCGAGGCGGACCTGGTGGAGGACGGCGTGCTCGCCCAGTCGCTGGAGCAGGCGGAAGCCCTCTGGCACCTGCGCGAGACCCTGTCGGAGGTGCAGAAGCTCGAAGGCGGCTCGATCAAACACGACGTGGCGGTGCCGCTGGCGAAGGTACCGGAACTGATCGAGCGGGCCTCGGCGGCGGTGGCGGCGCTCATCCCCGGTGTCAGGCCGTGCCCCTTCGGCCACATGGGCGACGGCAACATCCACCTCAACTTCAGCCAGCCGGTCGCCATGGACACGGCCGCGTACCTGGCCCGCTGGGACGAGGTCAACGGGCTCGTCCACGGCATCGTCGGCGAACTCGGCGGCACCATTTCGGCCGAGCACGGCATCGGGGTGCTGAAGCGCGACATCCTGAAGACCGTCAAGAGCCCGGTCGAAATCGACCTGATGCAGCGGGTCAAGCACGCCTTCGACCCCAACGGCATCCTCAACCCCGGCAAGGTTCTGTGAACCCAATCCGGTGAGGGCCCGCTAACCCTCTCGGAAATCACTCAAATTTAACCCAACCGGTTAAGCCGACACCAAGCCTGCTGTGGCATGGTGGTCTCCAACAAGCGAGGTCCACAAAAAACCGGACCCGCTTCGGGAGCGTTAAGAGGCGTCAAAGTGGCCGGTGAAGCGACCGCCGGGTCGAGTCGGGTGTTCCGGCTCGACCCGCACAGCCTGCCCGTGCGCGGTTCCGCCTGCCATGGCGGTACGGCAGACACGGCATTCATCCTCGACCGCGAGCGTGCGATCGTGCACCGGCAGCGTCACGCCGCTGCCCCGCCGCTCACGCTGACGGTGCCGCTGGACAGCTACCGCGGCGTCGCCGTGCGCATCGAGCCGCTGGGTGCCGCCGGCGCGGTCCGCGTGTTCGTCGAACTGCTGCACAAGGATCCCGCCCTCACCCTGCCGCTGATCGTCGGCGACGAGCCGGAGGATGTGGCCGCCGACTGGCAGGCCTGGGGCCGCGCGCTCGGCCTGCCGCTGCTGGTCATCGGCCAGGACGGATCGGTGAGTGCGCCGCTCGACGATTTCGGCGGGATCGTCGCCGCGTCGCCGCGGCCGCGCCGCCGCCATTCGTTCTTTGCCGGACGCCGGCCGCGCTTCCTCACCCGGCGCAAGACGGGCCATTCCCGGCCGATCGAACGGCTCACCGGCCGCGAGATCATCGCCCGCACCTGACAAGCCCAGCCGGCTTGTCGCGCCCATGCGGCGGCCGCATCATGGCGCGATGGGCGATCATGGTGATCTCTTTCCGGGCTTCGACAGCCTCGACATCGCCGGCGCCGGACGCCACGGTCGGCACGCTCGTCCCCTTCCTCGCGGGGCTGTAGACTCGCTCGGGCGGCGAGCGCTCAGCCGCCCCAGTGGCGAACCACCGTATCGGCGACGAGCCCGGCAAAGACGATCCAGCCGTAGTCGCGATTGGAGCGGAAGAGCATCAGGCAGGTGTCGGGATCGTCGATGGCGATGGTGATCACCTGCCAGCCGAGGTGGGCGGCGCCCAGCGCCAGACCGAGATAGGCGAGCGGCCCGACCCCGGCCAGCCACCAGGCGGCGGCGAAGAGGAGCGTCGCCACGCCATAGAACAGGGTGAGCAGCGGGCGCGTGCGGCTGCCGAAGAGGCGGGCGGTGGAGCGCACGCCGATGAGGGCGTCGTCCTCCTTGTCCTGGTGGGCGTAGATGGTGTCGTAGCCGATCGTCCAGGCGATGCCGCCGGCATAGAGCAGCAGCGGCGGCCAGTCGAGGCGGCCGAAGATCGCCGGCCAGCCCATCAGGGCGCCCCACGAGAAGGCAATGCCCAGCGCCACCTGCGGCCACCAGGTGATGCGCTTCATGAAGGGGTAGATCGCCACTCTGGCGAGCGACAGCACGCCCAACGCCACGGTGAACCGGTTGAACTGGAGCAGCACGGCCAGGCCGATCAGCGCCTGCAGGCCCAGGAAGGCCGCCGCCTGTTTCGTGGTTACCTGCCCGCTGGGGATCGGTCGCGAGCGGGTGCGCGCAACCTGCGCGTCAAGATCGCGGTCGACGATGTCGTTATAGGTGCACCCCGCCCCGCGCATGACGATGGCGCCGACCATGAAAAGGACGAGGTGCCAGACATCGGGGAAGCGCCAGCCGGCCGCGTCGGTGGCGAGCGCCGAGGACCACCAGCACGGCCACATCAGCAGCCACCAGCCGATCGGCCGTTCCAGCCGGGCGAGGCGGGCATAGGGGCGCACGGCGGCGGGCAGGACGCGATCGGCCCAATGGCCGCGCACGGCGTCGGCGACGATGTGCTTGTCGGCGGTCATGGCCACGGTCATAAGGCGTCGGGCGGGCGGCGGAAAGACGCCTGTTGGACATTCGGCACGGCGATTGCTAAGCGCTGGGTAACCAAGGGTAACCATAGGGCGGGGACGCGGGGCATTGAATTCCGCATGAATGTGCTGCTCATCGGCTCGGGCGGGCGCGAACACGCGCTGGCCTGGAAACTGGCTCAATCGCCCCGGCTCACCCGGCTCTACGCGGCACCGGGCAATCCGGGCATTGCCGAGGTGGCCGAACGCGTCGCCCTCGACCCGGCCGATGCCGCCGCCGTCGTCGCCTTCTGCCGGCGCCAAGCCATCGACCTGGTCGTCGTCGGTCCGGAAGCGCCGCTGGTCGCGGGGCTGGTCGACACGCTTTCGGCGGCCGGAATCAATGCTTTCGGCCCCAGCAAGGCCGCCGCGCAACTGGAAGGCTCGAAGAGCTTCACCAAAGAAATATGCGCCGAAGCGAATATCCCGACTGCCGCCTGGCGGCACTTCAAGAACGCTGACGCCGCGGCGGACTATGTCGGACAGCGCGGCGCGCCGATCGTGGTCAAGGCCGACGGGCTCGCCGCCGGCAAGGGGGTGACCGTCGCCGCCACGGTGGACGAGGCGCGCGCGGCGGTTGCGGCGTGCTTCGCCGCACCCGGCGCCGAGGTGGTGATCGAGGAGTGCCTCACCGGCGAGGAGGCAAGTTTCTTTGTGCTTTCCGACGGCACCACTGCCCTTCCTTTCGGCACGGCGCAGGACCACAAGCGCGTCGGCGAAGGCGACACCGGTCCCAACACCGGCGGCATGGGGGCGTATTCGCCGGCTCCGATCTTCGACGACGCAACCGTGGCGCGCGTCATGGGCGAGATCGTCGCGCCGACGCTCGCGACGATGGCGAAGCGCGGGACGCCGTTCCGCGGCGTCCTCTTCGTCGGGCTGATGCTGACCGCGGACGGGCCGAAGCTGATCGAATACAACGTCCGCTTCGGCGACCCGGAATGCCAGACCCTGATGCCCCGCTATGACGGCGACCTTCTCGAGCTGATGGCCGCGACGACCGAAGGCCGGCTCGCCGACATGCGGCCGGCCTGGCGCGACGAGGCGGCGCTGTGCGTCGTGATGGCGGCGCGCGGCTATCCCGGCGCCTACCAGACGGGGGCGACGATCGGCGGCATCGATGCGGCCGATGCCCTCCCCGGCGTCAAGGTTTTCCAGGCGGGCACCGCCATGACCGACGGACGCCTCAGCGCCGCAGGGGGCCGCGTGCTCGGCGTCACGGCCCTCGGCCCGACTATTGCCGAGGCCCAGAAACGAGCATATGCGGCAGTCGCCGCCATCGACTGGCCGGGCGGTTTCTGCCGCACGGACATCGGCTGGCGGGCCGTTAGCAGATAGGATTCCCATGACCTCACCGATCACACCTTTCGTCGGCAAGACCCGCATCGCCTACTTCACCATGGAGCTGGCGATCCGCTACGAGATCCACACCTATTCGGGCGGACTCGGCGTTCTGGCTGGCGATATCGCGCGCACCGCCGCCGACCTCGGCATGCCGATGGTCTTCGTCCTGCTGGTCAGCCGCGCCGGCTATTTCCGGCAGATCATCAATCACGATCGCTGGCAGGTCGAACAGCCGAACTGGTGGGACCCGGCCGACTGGTGCACGCCGCTGGAGACGATGACCGCCGTCGAGATCGAGGGGCGGCAGGTGGCGATCCGCCCCTGGCTCTACGTGCAGAAGGGCGTGACCGGACACACGGTCCCGATCCTCCTGCTCGACACCGACCTCGAGGAGAACAGCGCGATCGACCGCACGCTGACCCACCACCTCTATGGCGGCGACGGCGCCTATCGGCTCAAGCAGGAGATCATTCTCGGCATCGGTGGCGCCAAAGTGCTCAAGGCGCTCGGCTTCACCATCGAAACCTGGCACATGAACGAAGGCCACGCGGCGCTGCTGACGCTCGACCGCCTCGCCGAGGCGCGCGCCGCGACCGGCGGCGACGGACTGGCCGAAACGCGCAAGCAGTGCGTGTTCACCACCCATACGCCGGTGCCGGCCGGGCAGGACCGCTTCCACTACGACCTCTATGCGGCCGTCGCGCCGCAGCTGGTTCCCCTCGACACGGTCAAGCAGCTTGCCGGTCCCGAAGAACTCAACATGACGCGGCTGGCGCTCAACCTCTCCGCCTATTCCAACGGCGTGGCGGAGCGGCACGCGGAAACCTCGCGCCACATGTTCCCCGGCCACCAGATCCACGCGGTCACCAACGGCGTCCACACGCACTCCTGGGTGCACGAAGAAATGGCGGCGCTGTTCGACGAGTACGTGCCGGACTGGCGCCGCGATCCGAAGGCGCTCTCCGCCGTCGTGTCGGTGCCGCACGAGGCGATATGGAAGGCGCACCGCAAGGCCAAGGCACAAATGGCCGAGCTGGTCTTCGGGCGCACCGGCATCACGCTCGACCTCGACAAGCCGATCCTCGGCTACGCCCGGCGCATGACGCCCTACAAGCGACCGCTGCTGATGTTCAGCGATATCGAGCGGCTGGCGGCCATCGCCCAGTACCAGCCGTTCCAGATCGTCATCTCCGGCAAGGCCCATCCGCGCGACCACGGCGGCCACGAAGCCATCCAGCGCATCCTCGAGAACGCCGGCCATCTCGCCGGGCGCCTGCGCGTCGCCTTCGTGCCCGCCTACAACATGATGGTCGCCAAGGGGATCGTTGCCGGCGTCGATGTGTGGATGAACACGCCGACGCCGCCTCTGGAGGCTTCCGGGACCAGCGGCATGAAGGCGGCGATCAACGGCGTTCCCAACTTCAGTGTGCTCGACGGCTGGTGGGTGGAAGGCTGCCAGGAAGGCGTCAACGGCTGGGCGATCGGCGCCGATGGCGGCGACAGCTCCGACGGCGCCCACGCCGTCGCCTTCTACGAGAAGCTCGAGCAAATCGTATTGCCGCTGTTTCACACCGACCGCAGCGGCTGGTGCTCGGTCATGAAGCAGGCGATCGCCACCACCGGCTGGCAGTTCAGCTGCAACCGCATGCTCGGGCAATACGCCAAGGAGGCCTACGGCTTCACCGCCCCCAGCGTCGCGGCACCGCCCGTGACGGTCTGAGGTTTATGGGGAAGCCGGGCGCTACCGGCCTTTCCCCGGCCGCCCGAATCCGCCAAACTCGCGACCATGCCGATCCGCCGTCTCAGCGAGGACATGGTCAACCGCATCGCCGCCGGCGAGGTGGTCGAACGGCCGGCGAGCGTGGTCAAGGAACTCGTCGAGAACGCGCTCGAC
Source organism: uncultured Alphaproteobacteria bacterium (assembly GCA_963784605.1). Lineage (GTDB taxonomy): Bacteria > Pseudomonadota > Alphaproteobacteria > Rhizobiales > Kaistiaceae > CAVSRC01. Next base: position 389,300 of record CAWARW010000015.1, on the reverse strand, counting down.
GCCGGCGCCACCCGCATCGAGGTGGTGACGGCGGCGGGCGGGGTGTCGCTCATGCGCGTCACCGACGACGGCAGCGGCATCGCCCGCGACGAACTGGCGCTGTCGGTGGAGCGCCACTGCACGTCCAAGCTCGACGGCGAACTCGACCACATCGCCAGCCTCGGCTTCCGCGGCGAGGCGCTGGCGGCGATCGGCGCGGCGGCGCGGCTGCGGGTCGCCTCGCGTGAACGCGGCGCCGACGAGGCGTGGGCGGTCTCGGTCGAAGGCGGCGTGGCCTCGCCGCCGAAGCCGGCGGCGCTGGCCAGGGGAACCCAGGTCGAGGTGCGCGACCTGTTCTTCGCGACGCCGGCGCGGCTCAAGTTCCTGAAGTCCGAGCGGGCCGAGGCCAGCGCCATCAGCGACGTCGTCAAGCGGCTGGCGCTGGCGCACCCGGCGGTGCGCTTCACGCTCGCCGGGAGCGACCGCGGCGAGACCGAGTATGCCGCGGCGACCGGCGACGACGGGCTGGCCATGCGCATCGCCGCCGTGCTCGGCCCCGATTTCGGCGCCAATGCGCTCGCCATCGACGCCATCCGCGAGGGCGTGCGGCTGACCGGCTATGCCGGGCTGCCGACCTTCAGCCGCGGCAACGGGCTCGCCCAGTATTTCTTCGTCAACGGGCGGCCGGTGCGCGACCGCCAGCTCCTCGGCGCGCTCAGGGCCGCCTATGCCGACGTCATGAAGCGCGAGCGCCACCCGGTGGCGGTGCTCAACATCGCCCTCGATCCGGCGCTGGTCGACGTCAACGTCCACCCGACCAAGGCCGAGGTCCGCTTCCGCGATTCCGGTCTCGTGCGGGGGCTCATCGTCGGCGCCCTGCGCGAGGCGCTGGGCAAGACCGAGCTGCGCTCCTCCAGCGAAGCGGCCGGCGCCACCATCGCCGCCTTCCGCCCGGCCGGGATGCCGCGCCCGCAGCGGCCGGCGATGCCGTCGGCCTGGCGCGCCGCGCCGGTCGCCGGCAATGCCGCGCTCGCCACCGGCTTCGCCGAAGCCGCGCAGGCCGCCTTCGCCATGGTGCAGCCGTCGGCCGAGGCCGACGTCGCCGAGCCGGACACGGCCGCCCTCGCCCGCCCGCTGGGGGCGGCGCGGGCGCAGATCCACGAGACCTATATCGTTGCCCAGACCGAGGACGGGCTGGTCATCGTCGACCAGCACGCGGCGCACGAGCGGCTGGTCTACGAGCGCATGAAGGCGGCGCTCGCCGAGCGCGGCGTGCCCAGCCAGATCCTGCTCATCCCGGAGGTGGTCGACCTGCCGGCCGAGGACGTCGCGCGGCTCGCCGAGCGGGCGCCGGAACTCGCCGAACTCGGCCTGGTCGTCGACCGCTTCGGCGCCGGCGCGGTCATCGTGCGCGAGACGCCGGCGATGCTCGGCGCGATCGATGCCGGGCCCCTCGTCCGCGACCTCGCCGACGAGATCGCCGAATGGGAGCGCACGGCCGGCCTCAAGGACAAGCTCGACCGGGTCGCCTCGACCATGGCCTGCCACGGCTCGGTGCGCGCCGGCAGGCGGCTGAAGCCGGCGGAGATGGACGCCCTCCTGCGCGAGATGGAAGCCACGCCCAACTCCGGCACCTGCAACCACGGCCGTCCGACCTTCATCGAACTGAAGCTTGCCGACATCGAGCGCCTGTTCGGCCGCCGCTGAACCGCGCGAAAACGAAGGCGGCGGCGGGCGGTCGCAGGACCGGCGCGCAAGGCCGATGCCGCGGTTCCCGCCGAAACGGCAGTAGACGGCGCGCGTCGAGCGCCTATCTTAGGGGCGCGCCCGCCACCGGGCGCGCGGAACGATGCATGTCATGATGAATCGCATGGAACGACCCGGACGCAGTGGCGAAGCGCGGCTGCGCTATCTCGACGGCGATTATCAGGTGGTGATCCCCGGCGGCTTCGTGCGCTGCGCGGTGACCGGCCTCGAAATTCCGCTCGACGAACTGAAATACTGGAGCGTGCCGCGGCAGGAGGCCTATGTCGACGCCAGCGCCGCGCTCAAGCGCTTCCAGGAAGTCGGCAAGATCTAGGCCCTCGTCTTTAGCCCGACGGATTGCGGATGGCGGCGCGCACCGTCGCATCGATGGTCTCGCCGATCGCCGTCTGGTTCTCGAACTCCAGCATCACCGCGAAGGCTTCCGCGCGGGCGTGGAGCGTGCCGGCCATGCCGTCGCGGCCGGCGAGGCGGACAAGGTCCTTCTCGGTCGTCACCAGCCTCAGGTTGCCGGCTTCCGCAGCGGCGATGAGTTCGGCCGCCTCGCCATCGGTGTAGCGGTGGTGGTCGGGGAAGCCGACGGTGCGCACGACCGGCGCGCGCGCCTCGGCAAGCGTGGCGAAGAACTTCTCCGGCCGGCCGATGCCGGCAAAGGCGAGGATCGGCTGCTTGCGCCACTCGCGCAGCTTCACCGGCCTGAGGTGCCCGCGCAACGCCGGGCGGCCGGAGCGGGCGGCGGCGCGGACCAGCGGCTCGGCGGCGTCGCCCTCGCCGACCACCAACAGCATGTCGGCACGCCGGAGCTGCAGCGCCAGCGGCGCCCGCAACGGCCCGGCGGGGAGGACGCGGCCGTTGCCGATGCCGACCGTCGCATCGACCACGACCAGCGACAGGTCCTTGGCCAGCGCCGGATTCTGGAAGCCGTCGTCCATGATGACGAGATCGACCCCCTCCTCCACCAGGCGCAGGGCGCCGGCGGCGCGCTTGCGGGCGACCACCGTCGGCCCGGCGGCGGCGAGCAGCAGCGCCTCGTCGCCCACCCGGTCGGCGGTGTGGCGGTCGGGGTCGACCAGCAGCGGCCCCATTTCGTGGCCGCCGTAGCCGGAGGCGAGAAGGCCAGGCTTCAGTCCGTGGCTGCGTGCTATGCGGGCGAGCGCGATCACCGTTGGCGTCTTGCCGGCGCCGCCGACGACGAAATTGCCGACACAGATGACCGGCACCGGCGGCCGGTAGAGGGGCGCGCGCGTCATGCGCCAGGCCGACGCCGCACCCCACAGGCGGGACACCGGCGACAGCGCCACCGCCGCGGCACCGGCCCGCGTCTGCCACCAGAAGTCAGGCGCCTTCTGCGTCATGACGATTCCGCGCGGCCCGCGAGGAACGGCAAGATGGCGGTCATCATGGCATCCAGCGCTCCCGAGAACTGGGCGAGCCCGGCCTTGCCGCCGGCGGCCCGTGCGGCGACGGCGGCCGGATCGTCCAGCAACGCGGCAACCGCGTCGGCGAGGCTGGCCGCGTCGGCGATCGCAGCGGCCGGGACGGCGGCGTCAAGGGCGGCGTAGATATCGGCGAAATTGTGGACGTGCGGCCCGTGCAGCACGGCGGTGTCGAGGCGCGTCGGCTCGATCGGGTTCTGCCCGCCATGGGGAATGAGCGAACCGCCGAGGAAGGCGATCGGCGCCAGGCGATAGAACAGGCCGAGTTCGCCAAGCGTATCGGCGAGGTAGACGTCGATCTCGTCGAGCAGCGGATTGCCGCGGCTGCGCTGGGCGACGGTGAGGCCCTTGCCGGCGATCATGGCGCGCACCGCGTCGCCGCGCTCGGGATGGCGCGGCACGACGATGGTGAGGACCCGCGGATGGCGCTGGCGGATCAGCTTGTGCGCCTCCGCGACGATCTCCTCCTCGCCCTCGTGGGTGGAGGCGGCGACCCAGACCGGCCGGCCATTGATGGCGGTCGTCAGGCGGGCGACCGCGGCGCTGTCGGCGGCAAGCGGCGGGACGTCGAACTTGAGATTGCCGACGGCGCGCACGTCGGTGGTGCCGAGGCCGGCGAAACGGGCGGCGTCGGCCTCCGACTGGGCAAGGCAGAGCGTGATCCTGGGGAAGACGGTGCCGGCGAAGCCGGCGAAGCGCTTCCAGCCGCGATAGGATTTCTCCGACAGGCGGGCATTGGCGACGATCAGCGGAACGTCGGCTTCGGCCAGCTTGCGCACCATGGTCGGCCACATCTCCGATTCGACGAAGATCGCCAGATTGGGCCGCCAGTAGGCGAGGAAGCCGGCGACGAAGGGCGCCAGGTCGAGCGGGGCGAACTGATGCACGGCACCGCGCGGCAGCCGCTTGGCGGCGATGGCCGCCGAGGTGACGGTGGTGGTGGTGAAGACGATGGCGAGGCCGATCCCGGTCAGACGTTCGATGAGCGGCAGGACGGCGTTGGTCTCGCCGACGCTGGCCGCATGCACCCAGATCAACCGGCCCGGCGGCCGCGGCAGCGAGGCACGGCCGTAGCGTTCGCCGAGGCGCTGCGGGTCTTCCTTGCCGCGGGCGACGCGTCCGGACAGGAGGAAGGGAACGACGGGGCGGAGGAGCACGCCGACAAAGCGATAGCCCGCGGCGATGGCAGCCGCCGCGACGTCAGCCATCGCGCCGATCCGCAATGGCGTAGGCGCGGGCGGTGATCGCGGTGAGCGCCCGCTCGACCTCGGTGCGTTTCGCCTCCAACTCGCCCTCCCCGGCTCGCCGGGGAACCACGATCGGATCGGCATGGACGAAGGCGGCGCGGCCGAACGGCAGGTTGACCGCGGTGCGGTCCCATGAGCGCACACGAAGACGGTTGTGGGTGACCAGCACCGCCGGGATGATCGGCCGCTGGGTGAGACGCGCCAGCGCAACCACGCCGGGGCTGACGGTGCCGTGGCTCTTGCGGTCGAAGTCGGCGGTCATCACCACGCTGTGCTGGGCGTCGAGGGACGCCTTCAGCCCCCGGAAGGCGGCGACCGAGCCCTTCTCGAACATGCGCGTGGGGTCGCTGGCGCCGGCGCCGCGCACCGTGCCGCAGCCGAGCTTGCGCAGGCTGCGGCTGATGATCTCGCCGTCGCCGGCGCGCGACACGATGACATCGACCAGGTAGTTCGGCGGGCGCAGAAGCGGCAGGAGGAACGCCTCGCTGTGCCAGGTGGTGATGATCATCGGCGCATGCTTGTCGAAGACGGCGAGCGACGGCGTCGGCTCGACGACCAGGCGGCTGGTCGCCCAGACGAAGCGCAGATAGGCGGTCGCGGTCGACGACAGAAGCTCATAGGCGAAATCCGAGCGCACCAGGCGCCGGCGCAAGGTGCTCGTCCAGCTGCGTGCAGGCTGCGCCTGAGCAAGAGGTGAGGGAGGACGCTCGTCCATACGCTATACGGCCGGCAAATTGCCGAATTATCGGCTGCCGTAGCCCTCCTCCGCTGGCATCTCCGGCTCGAGCAGGCGGTGAAGGTGAACGATGAAATAGCGCATGCGGGCGCTGTCGACGGTGGCGTGCGCCTTGGCCCGCCAGGCGTCGTAGGCCGTGCGGTAGTTCGGATAGACGCCGACGATGTCGAGCTTGTCGAGATCGCAGAAGCGGATTCCCTCGACCTTCTCCAGTTCGCCGCCGAAGACCAGGTGCAGAAGCTGGTCGTCCGGTCCGGCTGTCCTCGCGCGCGGCTGGTTCATCGCTGCTCCCCGTCCAAAGGCGCCGCGGCACCGGCTGCCAGCGGCAGCCGATGCGGCAATGGTCACGGTCCCGGCGGCTTGGTGCATCAAAAGGCGCTATTCCGCAAGCCTCCGCGGCGGCTGCCGTTCGGGCGGCGGCGGTCTCACGACCGCAAAGCGCGGAAAAAGCCTAGCTTCCTGCCACAGTCATGCCCTCGATCGCCACCGTCGGGGCATTGGTCGCGTAGCGGTAGGTCAGATCGTTGGCGGCGCGCAGCACCCGATACATGTCGATGAGGTTGCCGGCAATGGTCACCTCGCTGACCGGAGGGCCGATCTCGCCCTTTTCGATGACGAAGCCGGCGGCCCCGCGGCTGTAGTCGCCGTTGTTCATGTTGACGCCATGGCCGATCAACTCGGTCACGTAGAGGCCGCGGTCGATGGCGGCGATCATCGCCTGCGGCGTCTCGCTGCCGGGCAGCAGCGTGAGGTTGGTCGACCCCGGCGACGGATTGCCGCCGCGCCGGGAGGCGCGGCCGTTGGTGGCCAGGCCAAGCTCGCGCCCGGTGGCGCTGTCGAGCAGCCAGGTCTTGAGCACGCCGTCGGCGACGACATCCATCGCCACGCCGGAAACACCGTCGCCGTCGAAGGGGCGCGAGCCGAGGCCGCGCGGCTTGAGCGGGTCGTCGGTGATGCGGATCGCCGCTGGAAAGAGCTGCTGGCCGAGGCGGTCGCGCAGAAAACTCGTCTTGCGGGCGATGGCGGCGCCGTTGACGGCGCCGGCGAGATGCCCGACGAGGCCGATGGCGACGCGCGGATCGAAGACCACCGTCACCCGACCGGTCGCCATCTGGCGCGGATTGAGCCGGCGGACAGCGCGCTCGCCGGCATTGCGGCCGATGACTTCCGGGTCCGGCAGGTCGGCGCGGTAGACCCGGCCCTCGCCGTCGTAGTCGCGTTCCATGGCGGTGCCGGTGCCGGCGATCGCCGAGGCGCCGAGGCTGAAGCGCGAGCCGAGATAGGCTCCGGCAAACCCGCCGGAGGTGGCCAGCACCAGGCCGCCGAGGCCCCACTCGGCGCTGGCGCCGCCGGAATTGGTGACCCCGGGCACGGCCCGGGCGGCGTCCTCGACGGCGAGGGCGGCCCCGGTCAACTCGTCGGCCGAGGGAATGGTTGAGTCGAGCAGGTCGAGGTCGGGAAAGCCGGTGGCAAGCGTCCCCGGCTCGGCCAGCCCGGCGAAGCGGTCCTCGGGCGCCACCCTGGCCATGGCGACGGCACGCTCGGCAAGCTCGGCCGGATCGGTCAGGACATTGGCGGAGACGGTGGCCGAACGCCGGCCGACGAAGGCGCGCAGCGTGAAGTCGTCGCCCTCGGCCCGGCGGGTCTCCTCGACCTTGCCGAGGCGCACGTCGACCGACAGCGATATGCCGCGCACACAGACCGCATCGGCGGCGTCGGCGCCGGCCTTCCGCGCGGCGGCGACGAGGCGCTCGGCGCGCTCGGTGAGGTCAGTCTGGTCGAGCATCTCGGTCATGGGATTTCCCTGGAGCGTTTTTGCGCACGGGCGCGCGCGCCTGATCTAGGCACATCTGCGCCCGTCAACAAGCCGGCGACGGGCGATCAGGATTGCGGTGGTCCGACGCGCACCACCGTGATGTCCTTGACGGCGAACAGGCGGCGGGCGACGCGGCGCACGTCGTCGATGGTGACCGCTTCGATGAGGCCGTTGCGGCGGTCGACATAGTCGATGCCACGCCCGTCGAGCTGGATGCCGAGAAGCTGGTCGGCGATACCGCCGGAAGTGACGAAGCGCAGCGCATAGCTGCCGGTGAGATAGGCCTTGGCGTTGGCAAGCTCGTCGGCGGTCGGCCCGTCCTGGGCAAAGCGGGTGATCTCCTGCTCGATCAGCGTGATGACCGCCTCGCCCTGGCCGCTGCGCGTCTGGGTGCCACCGCTGACCGTGCCGGAATGCTCCAGCGCCAGGAGGCCGAGGTCGACCGAATAGGCGAGACCACGCTCTTCGCGCACCGTCTTGAACAGGCGCGAATCGGAACCGCCGCCGAGGATGTAGGTGGCGATCACCGCGGGGATCAGGTCCGGATCGTCGCGCGTCAATCCGGGCAGGCTGATGTCGATGACGGTCTGCGGCACCGGCAGGGCGACGTCGATGCGCCCACCCGATTTCGCCGCCACGTTGGGCACGCCGACGAGGTTCGACTTGACCGGCAGGTCGCCGAAGATCTGGTCGAGCATGGCGGCGGCGGCCTTGGCATCGATGGCGCCGACGATGGCGACCTTGAGATTGTTGCGGGCGAAGGTCTTCTGGCGGAACGCCTTCAGATCGTCGACGGTGATCGCGGCGACGCTGTCGACGGTGCCCGTGACCGGCCGGCCGTAGGCATGGTCGGGGAACGTCGCCTGGCGCAGGGCCTCGCCGGCAAGCCGGTCGGGATTGCGCTGGCCGCGCTTGATCCCGGTGACGATCTGGGCGCGGACACGCTCGACCGGCTCGGCATCGAAGCGCGGCTCGGTCAGCGCCAGCTTGAGCAGCCTCGCCGCCTCGTCGCGGTTGGCCGACAGGGTGCGCAACGTCCCGTCGAAGTCGTCGCGGCCGGCATCGAAGCTCATGCCGATCGACAGGTCGTCGAGGCGCGCCTGGAAAGCCTGGCTGTCGAGATCACCGGCGCCTTCGTCGAGCAGGCCGGAGAGCATGTTGGCGACGCCCGGCTTGTCGGCGGGGTCCTGCGCCGCACCGCCTTCGAAGGCGAACGACATGGAAACCAGCGGGATCGACGGGTCCTCGACCAGCCACGCGGTGACGCCGCGCGGGCTGACGATCTTCTGGATGTCGATGGCCTCGGCGGCCGCGCTCCAGACGACGGCGGCGAGCGCCACGCCGGCAATGACGGCGGCGCGCGCGATCGATGTGCGACCGGCCATCATGAGCGACCCTCGGCCGGCTTCGGCAACAGATAGCCGGTGACGCAGTTGCGGGTGGCGAGGTAGCTGCGGGCGACCGCCTGCACATCGGCGGCGGTGACCGCATCGACGCGCTGCGGCCACGACTGCACCTCGTCCAGCGTGTCGCCGGTGGCGAGCGCCGCGCCGATGGCGTTGGCGAGCGTGCGCGGGCTGTCCTCGGAATAGATCACGCTGGCGCGCACACGGCTCTTGGCGCGGGCGATCTCCTCGTCGGTGACACCCTTGTCGACCAGGTCGGCGATCACCTTGTCGACGGCGGCGGCGAGCTGTTCGACGGTCGTGTTGCCGCGCGGCGAGGCATAGAAGCTGAAGGCCGAGGGACCGATCGGCCCGGGATCGTAGCCGGCGTCGACGCCGGCGGCGATGCCCTGCTCGACCACCAGCTGCCGGTAGAGCCGGCTGGTGCTGCCGCCGCCCAGGACGTCGGCGAGAACGCTCAGCGCGTCCGCCTCGCCCGGCTTGCCGGTGTGTTCGGAGGGCGCCAGGTAGAGCCGGCGAAAGCTCGGCTGGGTGACGCGCGCATCGGTGAGCGTGATCAGCCGGGCGGCATCCGGCGGCGGTTCGGCGAGGCGCACGCGCGGCGGCGGCTCGGCGCGGCGGGCAACCTTGCCGTAGGTGTCCTCGGCGAGCGTCCTGACCTCGTCCACGGTGACGTCGCCGGCAACGACGACGATGGCATTGTTGGGCGTGTAGAAGCGGTCGTAGAAGGCAAGCGCATCGGCGCGGTCGAGCGTTGCCATCTCGCTCGCCCAGCCGATGGTCGGGATTCGATAGTGGCTGTTGGCGTAGAGTGCCGTATCCATCGCCACATCGAGGCGGGCGCTGGGGCTGTTGTCGACGCGCATGCCGCGCTCCTCGAGAATCACCTGGCGCTCAGGCAGGAGCGCGGCGTCGGTGATCTGGAGGTTGGCCATGCGGTCAGCCTCGAATTCCATCATCAGCTTGAGATGGTCCTTCGAGACGGTCTGGTGATAGGCGGTGTAGTCCTCGGCGGTAAAGGCATTGTCGTCGCCGCCGACCGCCTCGACGCGCGCCGAGAACTCGCCTTCCGGATGCGCCTTGGTGCCCTTGAACATCAGGTGTTCGAGGAAGTGGGCGATGCCCGATTTGCCCCTCGGATCGTCGGCAGCGCCGACCCGGTACCACACCATGTGCGTCACGACCGGAGCACGATGGTCGGGTATGACGACGACCTGGAGGCCGTTCTCGAGGGTGAAAGCGACCGCGTCGGCGGCGAACCTCGGCGCCTCGGCGGCGCCCGCGATGGACGCGTTCAGCGCCAGCAGAAGCGCCGCAACGGCGCCTGCCGCCGCGCGTTTCATGGGGAGGTGGGTCAAGCGCTTCTCCATGCCACGGGAATCGCGGCGGTTTGCCGTGCGGCGACATATAGCGGCGAAATGTGGCCTATCCAGCCGCATTTATTCCAGATTGCAGAAAGACCAGCTGGGTGTCACCGATCCGGCGCGTGTCGACGACGTCGAGGCCGGCCAGCGGCGGGATTTCGGCGGAAGCCGCCTCTTCCAGGACGATCAGGGCGGCGGGCCTGAGCCAGCCGCCGGCCAACGCCGAGGCGAGCGCCCGTTCGCCCAGGCCGTTGCCGTAGGGCGGATCGGCGAAGACCAGCGAGAACGGCGCGACCGTGCCGGCGGGCCCCAGGCGGGTGGCATCGCGGCGGAAGACGCGGGTGCGCCCGGTGAGGCGGAGCGCCTCGATATTGGCGCGGATGGCGCCGCGCGCCGCCACCGCCTCCTCGACGAAGAGCGCGAAGGCGGCGCCCCGCGACAGCGCCTCCAGGCCAAGCGCGCCGGTGCCGGCGAAGAGGTCGAGCACCCGGGCGCCGCTGAGCACATCGCCGTAGCCGCCGTGGGCAAGGATGTCGAAGATCGTCTGGCGCAGACGATCGGCGGTCGGGCGGGTGTCGCCGCCGGCGGGTGCGACAAGCGTGCGGCCGCGAAACTCACCGCCGACGACGCGCACGGACCTGTGTCCCCGGTTTGCGCGGCGGCCGCTCGCGCTTGGGCTCCACCGGCTCCGGCTGCGGCGGCGGGCGCAGGGGCGCGGTGAAATCGGCACCGGCGGCCGCCGCGAGCTTGGCGCCGAGCTGGTCGCGCAACACGCGCCCGCGGATCTCGCGCACCTCGCCCGCCTTCAGTTCGCCGAGCTGGAAGGGACCGTAGGAAATGCGGATCAGCCGAGTGGTGGCGAGGCCGAGATGGGCCAGCAGGCGCTTGACCTCGCGGTTCTTGCCTTCGCGGAGGCCGAGCGTCAGCCACTGGTTGGTGCCCTGGCTGCGGTCGAGCGACGCCTCGACCGGGCCGTACTGGATGCCCTCCACGGTGACGCCGGCGGCCAGCGATTCGAGCGCCTCCTGGGTCACGCTGCCATGAACGCGGACGCGGTAGCGCCTCAGCCAGCCGGTCGACGGCAGTTCGAGCAGGCGCGCCAGACCGCCGTCGTTGGTGAGCAGCAGCAGGCCCTCGGTGTTGATGTCGAGCCTCCCGATGGTGACGACGCGCGGCACCTCCGGCGGCAGGGCGGCGAAGATCGTCGGCCGCCCCTGAGGGTCGCGTGCCGTGGTCACCAACCCTTTCGGCTTGTGGTAGAGCCACAGTCGCGTGCGCTCGCGCTCGGGCAGCGCCACCCCGTCGACGGCGATGCGGTCCGCCGGGCCGACCGTGACGGCGGGCGAGGTCAGCAGACGGCCATTGACGGCGACGCGGCCATCGGCAATCCAGCGTTCGGCGTCGCGGCGCGAGCAGAGGCCGGCGCGCGCCATCACCTTGGCGATCCGCTCGCCGGTCGCCGGGACGTCGGGCGTCTGCGGTGCTTTCATGGGGCCGGTGATTAGCAGACGCCGGGGGGCGAGGCGAGTGGAGGTGTCGGTGGAGAGGGCAGCGGTGGCGACGGAAGCAAATCCCATGGAGATGGCGCTGGCGGAGGCGCGGGCGGCGGCGGCCCGCGGCGAAGTGCCGATCGGCGCGGTCGTGGTGCAGGACGGCATGGTGCTGGCGCGGGCGGGCAACCGCACCATCGAGGGCGACGACCCGACGGCCCATGCCGAAATGCTGGCGATTCGCCAGGCGGCCGAGGCGGTGGGCTCGCAGCGCCTGGCGGGCGCCGATCTCTATGTGACGCTGGAGCCCTGCGCCATGTGCGCCGCGGCGATTTCCTTCGCCCGCATCCGGCGGCTCTATTTCGGCGCGAGCGATCCGAAGAGCGGCGCGGTGGAAAGCGGCGTGCGCTTCTTCGGCGACCCCACCTGCCACCACGCGCCGGACGTCTATGGCGGCATGGCCGAAGACGCGGCGGCGACGCTGCTCAGGGATTTCTTCAGGGCGAGACGTTAGGGGAGAGCGCGGCGCTCACGCCGGCAGGCTTGCTCCCAGGCCTATTGCCAGGGCCACTTCCACTTCTTCTTCTTCTTGAGCTTGGTGGTGTCGATCTCGACCGGTGCGCTGGGGTCCGGCTCGCGATAATCGCTCGGCGGATCGGTCAGGTAGCGGCGAATCGGCTTGCCGTTCTCGTCGACCGCGACCTGGCCGCGGGCGTCGGCAAACAGCTTCTTGGCCTGGGCGTCCTGCGCCGGCGAGCTGTGCGCCCGTTCGGCGGGATCGATGTTCTGGTTGAGGATCGTCTGGCTCGGCTGGCGCGAGGTGTCGGCAGCCTGCTCGGCGACCGGCAGGCGCCAGCCCGGATCGCGGCACTCGGGCTTGTCCTTGTTCAGCCGGTCGGCGCAGTACTTCTCGCGCGCAGCCGCCTCGGCCTTGACCCGCTGCGTCTCGGCGTCGGGATCCTTGGGCCAATTGGAGGCGACGGCCTGCTGGTCGCTGCCCGGCGGCGGCAGCGGCGTGCCCGGCGGCGGCGCCACGATCTTCGGCCGGGCGGCGTATTTGATCTGAGCTTTCTTGGGGCCGCCCATGTCGGCGATGCCGGCGATGTCCTGAAGCGTCTGCATGCCCGCCGTGGTGCCGGTGCCGTAGGTCGTCTGGGTGCAGGCGCCAAGACCAAGGGCCAGCGCCGCCGTGGCGACGCCGATGCAAACTGAGCGAATCGAACCTGTCATAACACCCGCTATCCGGCTTCCCCGATGTGCCAGTAGCCCTTTTTCGCGGCAAATAGGGGCAAAAATCCGGCCGATCCGATGCCTGTCCTAACCGAATTGCGCTTCCGCGACAACACGGCCTCCTGGCTAAAATCGCCACGTCGGGCGGCTTCGGCGCGGCCGCGGAAGACCCTAGATCGCAATGTCGGCGAGCGCGCGGTCGACATCGGTTCCCGCACCGGCGGCCGCCTGAACCGCCTTCGCCGCGGCGGCATCGTCGTGCATCTGGGCGACGAGGGCTTCGACCGAGGCGAACTTCTTCTCCGGTCTCAGCCAGGCGAGGAAGCTCACCACCAGCGTCTTGCCGTAGAGATCGCCGGCGAAATCGAACAGGTGCACCTCGAGCAGCGGCGCTCCGTTGTCGAAGGTCGGGCGGCGGCCGTAACTGGCCACCCCGTCGTGCTCGACCCCGTCGGGCGTCCGCACCCGCACGGCATAGATGCCGTGGGCGAGACCGCAATCGGGCGTCAGGCGGAGATTGGCGGTGGGGAAGCCGAGATCGCGGCCGCGCCGCTCGCCGCCGACGACCGTGCCGATGACGAACCAGCGGTAGCCGAGGAGCCGGTTGGCGCGGGCGATGTCGCCCCTGACCAGGGCGTCGCGGATGTCGGTGGAGGCGAACAGCGTGCCGTCGGCGTCGCCGACCGGCTTCACCACCTCGACCGAGAAGCCGAGCCGCGCGCCGGCCTCGCTGAGGACCTCGGGCGTGCCCGAGCGGCCCTTGCCGAAATGGAAGTCGTAGCCGACCACCGCCGCCCGCAGCGCGAAGCGCTCGCACAGGATGGTGTGGATGAAATCCTCGGCCGGCTGCGCGGCAAAGCCCTTGTCGAACGTCGCCAGCACCAGTCCGTCGATGGCCAGCGCAGCCAGCAGGCGCGCCTTGGCATCGACCGCGGTCAGGCGGAACACCGGGGTCTGGGGACGAAAGAAGGTCCGCGGATGCGGCTCGAAGGTGAACGCCACCGCCGGCACGCCCAGGCGGTCGGCCTCTGCCCGGGCGCGCTTCAGCAGCGTCGCATGGCCGCGATGGACGCCGTCGAAATTGCCGACCGCCACCACCCCGCCGGTGAGCGAATCGGGGATCCGGTCGACCGCAAAGGGCTGAAGCGCCGTCCGACGGTCGGCCATCACGACGCGCTCCCCCAGACGAGCTGCGGGATCACGGCGCTGGCCCCGAGGCCGGCGACCGCCAGGCTGGCATGCACGCGAGCCAGATCGGGCGCCTCGCGGTTGCCGAAATCGGCGGCGTGGATGCCGCCGGTGACGAAGAGGACGTCGATCCCCTGGCGCACGGCGCCGCGCACGTCGGTCTCGATGGCATCGCCGATGGCGAGCGCCGCCTGCGGCGGAACCGGCTCGCCGGCGATATCGGAAATGCGCCGCAGCGCCGCCTCGTAGACCAGCGGATGGGGCTTGCCGACCATGATCGTTTCGCCGCCCAGTTCGCGATAGCGCTCGGCAATTGCGCCGGCGCACCAGACCAGGCGGCCGCCACGCTCGACGACGATATCCGGATTGGCGCAGAGCATCGGCACGCCGCGCGCCTGCCAGCCGGCCAGGCGCGCCTCATAGTCGCGGGGGTTCTCGGTCTCGTCGTCGAACAGGCCGGTGCAGGCAATGATGTCGCACGACCGCTCGTCGGCGAAGACGAACGGCAGGCCGTCGTAGATCGGCCGGTCGCGATCGGGACCGAGATGGAAGATCCGCGCCGCCGGCCGCGCCGCCAGCACGCCGCGCGCCGCGTCGCCGGAGGTGAGGATGTCGTCGTAGGCCGCGCGCGGCACGCCGAAGCTGTCGAGCAAGGCGGCGACCCCAGCCTTCGGCCGCGGCGCGTTGGTGATGAGCAGGACGATGCCGCCATCGGCGCGGAAGCGGGCCAGCGCATCCGCCGCCGCCCTGTGCGCCTTGGCGCCGTCGTGGACGACGCCCCAGACGTCGCAGAGCAACGCCCGGTAGGCGGGAGCGAGCTCGGCCAGGCCGGCGATGAAGGCAGGCATCTCGGTGTTGGTCACGCGCACCGCCTATGGGCTTGCCGCGTCACGGTCAAGAGGGTGGATTGCGCCATATCGGGACGCGTGCCGGGGCGCGGAGAATACCGTTTGTTTACCGTGATGGCGGACAGTCACGATCCGAGTTCTGGGTGACGGGTCGCCGGGGTCATGGCACTGGTTCAGGGAGTAGCGCAGCCGGTCGGCGTGTTCGTCGTCGATGCCGACCCCGGTCAGCGCCGCATGCTCGCCGGCCTGATTGCCGAGCGCACCGGCGGCCGCTTCGCCGCCACCACCTGCGCCAGCTACGAGGAAGCAGTCGCCGCCGCCGGCGGCCGCCATGACGCCATCCTGGTCGCCGACCTCGCCACCATCGGCGGGCCGGACCGCGTGCCGGACTTCGCCCGCAACGGCTCCCTGATCGTCACCAGCGACTCGGGCTCGCTGAGCATGGCGGTCGCCGCCGTGAAGGCCGGCGCCATCGATTTCCTGCCGAAGCCGGTCGGTGCCCGCGCCCTGATCGAGCGGCTGAATGCCGCGGTCGCCGCCTGGCAGCCACCGGCACGCGAACCGGCGCCGACCGTTCCCGCAGGGCATGCAACCGAGGGCGGCGATTTCGCCGGCTTCGTCGGCCGCGCGCCGTCGATGCTCGCGGTCTACGACACCATCCGGCGGATGGCGCCGTCGCAGGCGCCGGTCTTCCTCACCGGCGAGAGCGGCACCGGCAAGGAACTGGCAGCGGAAGCCATTCACGCCCACGCCGGCGGCGACGGGCGCCCGTTCGTCGCCCTCAACTGCAGCGCCATCCCGCGCGAACTGATGGAAAGCGAGATCTTCGGCCATGTGCGCGGCGCCTTCACCGGCGCCACCGAGCACCGCGCGGGCGCGGCGGAACTCGCCGACGGCGGCACGCTGTTCCTCGACGAGATCGCCGAGATGGACCTCGGCCTGCAGGCCAAGCTCCTGCGCTTCGTCCAGTCGGGGACCCTCAGGCGCGTCGGCGGCACCGAGCAGAAGCGGGTGCGCGTGCGCATCGTCTCGGCGACCAACCGCGACCCGCTGGCGGAGGTGCAGGCCGGACGCTTCCGCGCCGACCTCTTCTACCGGCTGCACGTGCTGCCGATCCACCTGCCGCCGCTGCGCGAGCGGCGGGCGGACATCCCGCGGCTCGCCGCGCACTTCCTGGCGCGCTACGCGGCCGAAGAGGGCCGCGGGCCTGTCGCCTTCGCGGCGGAGGATCTGGCAGCGCTGGTCGCCTATGAATGGCCTGGCAATGTGCGCGAACTCGCCAACACGATCCGCCGCATGGTCGTGCTTGGCGGCGGCGACGGCCTGGGCCTGGTGGCGCCGGTGGCGGTCGCGGCCGATGGCGCCGCCGCACGCGGGCCTTCGCCGGCAGCGGCGGTCGAACCCTACTGGCAGCAGGAGCGGCGGATCATCGAAACCGCGCTGATGGCCTTCGGCGGCAACACGGCGCGGGCGGCGGCGGCGCTTGAACTGAGCCCGTCGACGATCTATCGCAAGCGCCAATCGTGGGCCGAACACGGGGCCGGCGGCGCCTGACCTGCCGTTTTGCCGCAGCGGATGGCCTGTCGCCGGCGGCCTGCCGCTTGCATAGAGGCCGCGGGGATTGGATCATGGTGCACGGCGCTGGAGCCAGGGGAAAAATCATGGGCATGGGATTTTGCCGGCGTAGCGGTGTTGCGGCAGCGGGGCTGGCGCTTCTCGTCGCCGGCGGCCTGGCGACGACGGCGGCGGCCGGCGCGACCGCAGATTTTGCCACGCAGGCCGACACGCTGCTCGCCGAGGGCAAGCCGGCCGAGGCGCTCGGCGCCTTCGACCAGGCCACCGACGCCTTCTGGGAGGCCTCGCCGCTTCAGTTCCGCGTGGCGCAGTTCGCCGCCTCGGTGACGGGTTTCGGCCAGTACGAGCCGCTCGCCGACGCCGCCTTCCACTCGGGCGACACCGCCATCGTCTATCTCGAGCCGGTGGGTTACGGCTTCACCGCCGCCGGCCCGGAGGTCACGGTCGCCTTCACCACGGGCATCGAGATCACCACCGCCGGCGGCATCCTTTTGGCCAAGACCGACGATTTCGGCCGGCTCGAATGGCAGGGCCGCGCCCGCAGCCACGAGGTCCAGGCGGCGGTCAAGGTGACCCTGCCGACGCTCAAGCCCGGCGCTTACAAGCTGTCGCTGACGCTGAGCGATGTGGCGACCGCCAAGCAGGCTTCGGTCACCCTGCCCTTCACCATCGCGGAATAGCCGGCTGGTGCTCGCGCGCGAGGGCGCGCGAAGCTCATCCAGGTTAACAACTTCTTTCGTTAACCTGTTGGTAACCGAGACCTTCCAGCCACCAAATCGGTGGCACGCAACCTCTGGCGGCGGCAAACTCTCGGGTGTTTCTCCCAGCCGACTTCGGCCCTTGACTTGCCGGCAAGGCCTCCCTAAATGCGGCGCGGCTGTTAGCACTCCTCAGGGATGAGTGCTAACAGATCCCCATTTGCAGGCTGATCCGATCACGGATCGCGCCGCTCAGAGAGGAATCGCAACTATGAAATTCCGTCCCCTCCACGACCGCGTGGTCGTCCGCCGGGTCGAATCCGAAGAGAAGACCGTCGGCGGGATCATCATCCCCGACACCGCCAAGGAGAAGCCCCAGGAGGGCGAGATCATCGCCGTCGGCCCGGGCGCCCGCGACGAGTCGGGCAAGCTCATCCCGCTCGACGTCAAGGTCGGCGACCGCATCCTCTTCGGCAAGTGGTCCGGCACCGAGGTGAAGATCGATGGCGAAGACCTCCTCATCATGAAGGAGTCCGACGTCATGGGCATCATCGAGGGCAAGGCTGCGAGCCGCAAGGCCGCCTAACGGCGCCCGCCTCTCCACGACCCGTTTCCAGAATTCGAAGGAACAACAGCCATGGCTGCCAAAGACGTAAAATTCTCCACCGACGCGCGCGACAAGATGCTGCGCGGCGTCGACATCCTCGCCAACGCGGTGAAGGTGACGCTCGGCCCCAAGGGCCGCAACGTCGTCCTCGACAAGTCGTTCGGCGCGCCGCGCATCACCAAGGACGGCGTCACCGTCGCCAAGGAAATCGAGCTTGAGGACAAGTTCGAGAACATGGGCGCCCAGATGGTGCGCGAGGTCGCCTCGAAGACCAACGACGTTGCCGGCGACGGCACGACGACGGCGACCGTTCTCGCCCACTCCATCGTCAAGGAAGGTGCCAAGGCGGTCGCCGCCGGCATGAACCCGATGGACCTCAAGCGCGGCATCGACATGGCCGTCGCCGAGGCGGTGAGCGACCTCAAGCGCCGCTCGAAGAAGATCAAGACCTCGGAAGAGATCGCCCAGGTCGGCACGATCTCGGCCAATGGCGAGAAAGAGGTCGGCGAGATGATCGCCAACGCCATGCAGAAGGTCGGCAACGAAGGCGTCATCACGGTCGAAGAGGCCAAGGCGCTGGAGACCGAGCTCGAGGTGGTCGAGGGCATGCAGTTCGACCGCGGCTACCTGTCGCCGTACTTCATCACCAACGCCGAGAAGATGGTGACCGAGCTCGAGGACCCCTACATCCTCCTCCACGAGAAGAAGCTGTCCAACCTGCAGGCGATGCTGCCGGTGCTCGAGGCGGTCGTGCAGTCGGGCAAGCCGCTGCTGATCGTCGCCGAGGACGTCGAGGGCGAGGCGCTGGCCACGCTGGTGGTCAACAAGCTGCGCGGCGGCCTCAAGGTCGCGGCGGTGAAGGCGCCGGGCTTCGGCGACCGTCGCAAGGCCATGCTCGAGGATATCGCCATCCTCAGCGGTGGCCAGGTCATCTCCGAAGATCTCGGCATCAAGCTTGAGAACGTGACCCTGCAGATGCTCGGCCGCGCCAAGAAGGTGACGATCGCCAAGGAGAACACCACGATCGTCGACGGCGCCGGCAAGAAGAAGGAGATCGAGGGCCGCATCGGCCAGATCAAGGCGCAGATCGAGGAGACCACCTCCGACTACGACCGCGAGAAGCTGCAGGAGCGGCTGGCCAAGCTCGCCGGCGGCGTCGCGGTGATCCGCGTCGGCGGTGCGACCGAGGTCGAGGTGAAGGAGAAGAAGGACCGCGTCGACGACGCCCTCAACGCCACCCGTGCGGCGGTCGAGGAAGGCATCGTACCGGGCGGCGGCGTCGCGCTGCTGCGCGCCCGCAAGGCGGTCGAGAAGCTGTCGTCCGACAACGCCGACGTCGAAGCCGGCATCAAGATCGTGCTGCGCGCGCTTGAGCAGCCGATCCGCCAGATCGTCGAGAACGCCGGCGTCGAAGGCTCGATCGTCGTGGCCAAGGTGCTCGAGAACAAGTCGGACACGTTCGGCTTCGACGCCCAGAACGAGACCTACGGCGACCTCGTCGCCGCCGGCATCGTCGACCCGACCAAGGTCGTGCGCACCGCCCTGCAGGACGCCGCTTCGGTCGCCGGCCTGCTGGTCACCACCGAGGCCATGGTTGCGGAGCATCCGAAGAAGGAATCGGCTCCCGCCATGCCGGCTGGTGGCGGTATGGGCGGCATGGACTTCTAAGGACGTCCACGCCTCTCTCACACGAAATACGGAAAGGCCGCCTGCGGGCGGCCTTTTCTTTTGCCCGCTGCGTTTATGACAGCGGGATTTGATCGCGACCAACGCTCTACACATTCACCGCCCACTATCTGTGCGCGAAACAGGAGGCGGGCGCCATCGTCTCGGTGGCCGGCGCCGCCGACCTCATTCTGGCGGAGGGCGCCGGCGCCTGACCGATTGGTCCGTCTCAGGCGGTGGCGCGGACCACCGGCGCAGTGGCGATAGCCGGCGCCGGCAGTTCATCCACGCAGCGCTCGAACATGTCGGCCGTGGCGCGCAGCCGGCGCACGAGGATGTGCATCACGGTCGCGGCGAAATCCTCGTCGTCGCGCACCAGGACGTCGAACAGCTTGCGGTCGATCGGCAGCAGCTCGACCTCGCCGACGGCAACCGCGGTGTCGGGCCGCGGCGCACCGGTAATCACGCTCGCCTCGCCGAAGATCTCGCCGGGGCCGATGGTTTCCACCGTCCGTCCCTTCTGGCGAAGCTCGACCTTGCCGCGCTTGACGATGTAGGCGCAGCGACCCTCCTCGCCGCGTCGGTGGATGGTGACGCCGCCGACGTAGAGAAGGATGGCGCTGCCGCTGGAGGCGATGACGTCAACGTCGAAAACAGTTCCGCTCATGGGGGCACTCCCAGGTCCGTCGGGCGGCAGGGAGTGTCGGCCCCGGGACTTAAGAAACGGCGTAGGCCACCATTCAAATTGATCCGATCGGAGCCGGCACGCCGTCAGACGGCGTCGGCCGGCGATTCGCGTTCGATGGCCGGCAGCGCCTCGTGATGCAGCGTCGCCTCGAAGGCGCGCAGGCGCTTGTGAATCGACATCAGCTCGACGATCGTCGACCACGAATTGACCAGATACTGGAAAGACGATTCGACCCGGCCGAAGGCGCGCAGGATCTGCTGCATGACGCCGAGCGTGAAGCCGGCGGCGACGATGGTCGGCGCCAGGGCGATATAGGGCACCATGACGCCGGCCTGGAGATAGCCGTAGCGGGCAACGTTGAAATACAAGTAGTTGAGATAGATGCGGAAATAGTTGCGGCGCACGTTCGCGAACAGCTCCGCCAGCGTTGGCGGCTGGGCGCGCTCGGCATCGTCCTCGCCGAGCACCAGTTCCTTGCGGTAGGCCGCCTCGACGCGCTGGTTGCGGAACTGGAGGCCGGGCAGGCGAATGCCGGCGACGGCCAGCAGGCTGGTGCCGAAGACCGCCCAGATGACGGCGACGAAGACCAGCGCCTGGGGCACGTGGCCGACGATCGGCAGCACCTTCACGAACGACGACAGACCCCACAGAATCGGCAGGAAGGCGATCAGCGTCATCACCGAATCGACCAGGCTGACGCCGAGGTCCTCGACGGTCGAGGCGAAGCGCATGGTGTCTTCCTGAACGCGCTGCGAGGCGCCTTCGATGGTGCGCAGCTTCTGCCAATTGGCGACGTAATAGTCGTTCATCGCCGTGCGCCAACGGAAGATATAGTGGCTGACCAGGAAGGCGTTGAAGACGGCCACGAAGATGTAGACCATGGCGATGGTGAGAAACGTCGCCAGCTGGCCGAAGTAGTCGCTGCTGGTGACGCTGTTGGGCGTGCCCAGCGCCTTCTGGATCATGTCGTAGAACGTGCCGAACCAGTTGTTGATGAGCACGTCGAGCTGGACCTGGAACCAGACGATGAACAGGATCACCTCGGAAGCGACGACCGACCAGCGGAACCAGGGGTGCGGCGCGGGCCACCGCCAGGCGAGCGCGAAGATGGCGCCGCCGATGAACATGTACTGATAGAGCCAGGCATCGACCGCGATGTCCTCGGCGGCGGCATAGGCGGTGCGTGCCGCATCGGCGCCGCCGGGCGCCAGCGGCGGCGGATAGTGGATGCCGACGATCCCGCCGAGGCTCAGGTGCTGCCCGAGATCGCGCGCGAAAAAGTACCAGATCGCCATGCAGACGGCGGTCCACAGGATCGCCGAGGGGAAGAACAGTCGAGGCCTGGGGAAGAACGAGGCGAACATCGGGGGTCAATCCTTGGCGCGCCGCCGGCTGGCGGTCGCTGGTTCACGGCGGGAATCTCGACCGGCCCGCCGAGGATGCAGAAGGGCTCCGGTGGGCGCAATCGCCATTTGCCGTCTGAAGATGGCACGAAAGCGGAGAAAACCGAGGGTTTGCGCGCCGACTTACCAAGAATTCATCCGGCGATGGCCGTCGGCAGACGGCAATCCCGGAGCGGGCGGGCGGCTGGGGACTCAGGCGCTCTTGCGGCTGACGCGGCGGATGGGCAGCGCGTCGGTGGTGGTGACGCGCCGGTTGGCGGCGCGCAGGCGGCGGGCGAGAAGCTGCATCACCTTGAGCGCGAACTCCGGCACCTCCGCGCACAGGCGGAGGAACGCCGGCCGGTCGAGGACGACCAGTTCGGTGGCCTTGCGGGCGACGGCCGAGGCACTGCGCGGGCCGGCGTCGATGAGCGCCATCTCGCCGAACAGGCCACCCGGCCCGACGACCTCGATGGCGCTGCCGGAGCCGCGGATTTCCACCTCGCCGGAGCGCACGAGATAGGCGAATTCGCCGCGATCGCCCTTGACGAAGACCACGCCGCCATCGGCGAAGCTGACGGTTCTGGGCCGCGGGCCGACGGTCAGGTCGACGTCAAAGGTGAGATCGCTCATGGCTTCGCTCCAGCCCCGGTCGCGGGCCGTCGATCCGTGCCACGAACAGACTTAACGAAAGCTGGCGTGGCCCGGCCGATCTGGCGTCACGGTTAACCGGCGATCACGGGAAAAACAGGCATTTGCCGCATCGGCGCAACCTTGCCGCCCCTCCGGCGATGGGCTAGGAACCGCGCGCCATGGCAAGCAACGACCAGAAACCGAAAGCCCGGCTGCCGCGCGGGCTGATCGACCGCTCGGCGGCCGACATCCGCGCCACCGAGCGCATGATGGCGCGCATCCGCCGCGTCTACGAACGTTACGGCTTCGAGCCGGTCGAGACGCCGCTGATCGAATATTCCGACGCGCTGGGCAAGTTCCTGCCCGACCAGGACCGCCCCAACGAGGGCGTGTTCTCCTTCCTCGACGACGACGAGCAATGGCTGAGCCTGCGCTACGACCTGACGGCGCCGCTCGCCCGCTATGTCGCCGAGAATTACGAGCGGCTGCCGAAGCCCTACCGCAGCTACCGGGCGGGCTGGGTGTTCCGCAACGAGAAGCCGGGGCCGGGCCGCTTCCGCCAGTTCATGCAGTTCGACGCCGACACGGTGGGCGCCGCCTCGGTGGCCGCCGATGCCGAGATGTGCATGATGGCCGCCGACACGCTGGAGGAGCTCGGCATCCCGCGCGGCCAGTACGTCATCCGCGTCAACAACCGCAAGGTGCTCGACGGCGTCATGGAGGAGCTGGGCATCTCCGACGAGCGCCAGAGGCTGGCGGTGCTGCGGGCCATCGACAAGCTCGACCGGCTCGGCATCGAGGGGGTGCGCGAGCTGCTCGGGCCCGGCCGGCGCGACGACAGCGGCGATTTCACCAAGGGCGCCGGCCTCGACCCGCGCCAGGTGGCGACCGCGCTGAAGACGCTGGAGGCGAGCGAAACCGGACGCCCGACCCCGGGGCAGACCGCGATCGGCCGCGACGGCTCGGCCGAACTCGACAAAATCGCCGACCAGGTGGTTGCGGCCGGCTATGGTGCCGACCGCATCCGCATCGACGCTTCGGTGGTGCGCGGGCTCGAATATTACACCGGCCCGGTCTACGAGGCCGAGCTGCTGTTCGAGACGGTCAACGAGAAGGGCGAGCCGGCCCGCTTCGGCTCGGTCGGTGGCGGCGGGCGCTACGACGGGCTGGTCGGCCGCTTCACGGCGGAGCCGATTCCGGCAACCGGCTTCTCGATCGGCGTGTCGCGCCTGCAGTCGGCGCTGTCGGCGTTCGCCAAGGGCGAGACCGCCGACGCCGTCGGCCCGGTGGTGGTCCTGGTGCTCGATCGCGACCGCATGAACGAATACCAGCAGATGGTTGCCGACCTGCGCCGCGCCGACATCGCCGCCGAACTCTATCTCGGCGCCGCCGGCATGCGGGCGCAGATGAAATATGCCGACCGGCGCAACGCACCGCTGGCGATCATCCAGGGCGGCGAAGAGAAGGCCCGCGGCGTGGTGCAGATCAAGGACCTCGCACTCGGCAAGAAGCTCTCGGAGAAGATCGAGGACAACGCCCAGTGGCGCGAGGAGCGGCCGGGCCAGGAGGAGGTCGCGGTCGGCGATCTGGTGGAGACGGTCAACCGGATGCTCGGCCGCGGCGAGCAGCGGCCGTGATGGCGATACCCCTCTCAGGCTTCGCCAGCAGCGGCCGCACAGGAAAATGACCGACGCCTATGATCCGCTGCGCCGGCTTTTCTCCGACGCCGGCTACGCCTTCGTCGAGCCGCCGATCGTCCATCCGGCGAGCGTCTTCGTCGAACTGGCCGGCGAGGACCTGCGCCGGCGCCTGTACCTGACCAGCGCCGCCGACGGCACCGAACTGGCGCTGAGGCCCGACTACACCATTCCCGTCTGCCTGCACCACCTGGCCACCGGCGCGGCCAAGCGCAAGGCGGGCTATGCCTATCTCGGGCCGGTGTTCCGCCACCGCCGCAACGAGCCGGGCGAGTTCCTGCAGGCCGGCATCGAATCGCTCGGCCGCATGGACCGGGTCGCCGCCGACGCCGACGCGCTCAAACTTGCCCTCGACGCCATCGCGCTCATCGGCGTGGAGACGACCGCCGTGCGCATCGGCGATTCCGCCATCTTCGGAGCGGTGCTCGATGCGCTCGACCTCAGCCCGCCGTGGCAGCGGCGGCTGGCGCGCAACTTCGGCAACCGCGAGCGGATGGCGGCGCTGATCGCCCGCGCCAACGGCGGGGCACGCGCCGGCGCTGTGGCGAGCGGCCGTGGCGAACGGGCGAGCGCCCGCCGCCGCGCCGCGGACGCCGCTGGAGGCCGCCGGCCTCGCCACCATCGACGGACGCACCGCCGACGAGATCGCCGACCGCTTCGTCGAGAAGGCGGTGATCGCCGCCGGCATCGGCGACCGGCCGGCCAAGGTGCTGGCCCGCTACCTCGCCATCGCCGGCCCGCCGGCGAGAGCGCTCGCCGCCATGCGGCGGCTGGCGCTGACCGAATCGCTGGCCATCGACAAGGCGCTCGACCGTTTCGAGGCGCGCGTCCAGGCGCTCGGCCAGCGCGGCGTCGATCTCGCCCGCCTCGCCTTCGCCGCCGACTTCGGCCGGCGGCTCGACTACTACACCGGCTTCGTCTTCGAGGTTCACGACGCGGCCCGTGCGGACGGCGGCCAGATCGTCGGCGGCGGCCGCTACGACCGCATGATGGCGCTGATCTCGGCCGGGGCGGCGGTGCCGGCGGTCGGCTTTTCGATCTGGCTCGACCGCATCGGAGCGGCACGATGAGCGCGCCGCTGGTGGTGGCGGTGCCGTCCAAGGGCCGCCTGCAGGAGAACACGCTGGCGGCCTTCGCCCGGGCCGGCCTGGAGCTGGCGCGTTCCGGCGCGGCGCGGCGCTACCGCGGCCGCATCGCCGGCGTCGCCGGTGCCGAGGTCGCCTTCCTCTCGGCCCCGGAGATCGCCCGCGAGATCGGCGCCGGCGCGGTCCATCTCGGCGTCACCGGCCGCGACCAGGTGGAGGAGACGGTTGCCGACTGGCCGACGCGCGCCGCCTTCGTGGCGCCGCTCGGCTTCGGCCATTGCGACGTGGTGGTCGCCGTACCGGAGGCGTGGATCGACGTCGACACCATGGCCGACCTCGACGACGTCGCCGCCGACTTCCGCCCGCGCCACGGCCGCCGTCTGACGGTCGCCACCAAGTACGTCGCCCTCACCCGCCGCTTCTTCGCCGGTCACGGCATCGCCGACTACCGCATCGTCGAGAGCCTCGGCGCCACCGAGGGCGCGCCGGCCTCGGGCGCCGCCGACCTGATCGTCGACATCACCACCACCGGCACGACGCTGAAGGCCAACGGCCTCAAGATCCTTGCCGACGGCGTGATCCTGAAATCCGAGGCGCATCTGGTTGCCAGCCTGGCCGCCCCCTGGGACGCCGCCCGGCGCAAGGTGTTCACCGCGCTCGTCCGGTCCTTCGGGGTGACGGGCCGCGCCGCGGACAGCTTGATCGACAAGCTGCCCTGATTTCGCCGCACTCCGGCGTCGGCCATGCGCAAAACGCATTGGTGCGATGCAGCAAACCCCCTGTCTATCTTTGCTGCAGTGCATATCTTCCGGTCAGAGATTGGAAGGAGAACACCGATGAACAAGTTCACCCGCACTGCCGCCCGGTTCGCCGAGGGCTTCATGGCCGCGCGCCATCACCACACGCTGAGCCGCATGAGCGACCGCCAGCTGGCCGACATCGGCCTCAGCCGCGACAACATCTCGCTGCGCGCGCTGGAACTGGCGCAGACGCGCTAAGCGCAGCCTCGAAACATGGCGGAGAGGACGGCAGGCACCGCCCTTTTCGCCCGGACCCGGCCTGCTGCCGCAGTCCATTGAATTCTGACCGCTGAATGGAGAACCCCGATGAGCAGATTCAGCCGAGCTACCGCGAGGATTGCCAAGCGGTTCATGACCGCCCGGTACGAAGAGGCCTTGAACCGCCTGAGCGACCGTCAACTGGCCGACATCGGCCTGACGCGCGAGGGCATCCCGGCTTCGGTGCGTGAGCTGGTGTAGTCGCGCTGAGCGGCGGACGAACGGCTTCGAGCTTCGAAAGGGCGGCGCTTTGCCGCCCTTTTTTGTTTTTCGGCGCGCGGACGGCTCAGGCGCCGGGGCGAACGAAAGCGTTGCGTTCCCGCTCAACCTCGCGGTGGCACCAGCAGCCGGGATGGTGGTCGTTGACCAGGCCCATGGCCTGCATGAAGGCGTAGCAGGTGGTCGGGCCGACGAAGCTCCAGCCGCGCTTCTTCAGGTCCTTCGACAGCGCGATCGACTGGGCGGTCTGCGACTGGACGGCGAACGCTTCCCGATCGTCCGCCTTCGCCCGGGTCGCCGGCTCCGGCTCGAACGACCAGAAATAGGCGGCCAGCGACCCTGCCTCGCGCTCCAGGTCGACGGCGCGGGCGGCGTTGTTGATGGTCGATTCGATCTTGCCGCGATGGCGAACGATGCCGGCATCGGCCAGCAGCCGCGCCACGTCCTTCTCGGTGAAGCGGGCGACCTTGCGATAGTCGAAGCCGGCGAAGGCCTTGCGGAAATTCTCGCGCTTGCGGAGGATCGTCAGCCAGGACAGGCCGGACTGAAAGCCCTCCAGGCAGATCTTCTCGAACAGGCGGGGACCCGCGGTGACCGGCCGTCCCCATTCGCGGTCGTGATAGTCCATGTAGTCCGCCGAGCCGGCGCCCCAGGCACACCGCCGGCGACCGTCGTCGCCGGTCACCAATCCCGCTTCGTCAACCACTTGCAGCCTCCGGCTTAACCGTTCGTTCACCATGGTCGAACGTGGCCATACTTGATTTACCATTTGCTGGCGAGCCGCCCGCTACCGTCTGCTTCAGGAAACGGCCCAACGAAAACATCGGCGTCAGGCAGGTCCGTTCCGGCCCCGGGCACCCGCCCCCCGTCCGCGACATGTATCGAGTAGGCCGATGATGACCCGTTTCTTTCCTTCGCTGGCGCTTGCCGCCTTTGCCTTCGGCATCGTCCACAGCGGCCAGGCCGCCGCCCAGCCGGTCGCCTTCAGCGACGGGCCGCTGCTCCTCCAGCTCATGGCGCCCAACCGCCTCGGCGTCGCCCGCGCGACGCCGCAGCAGGCCTCCTTCAGCCCGGCCATCGTGGCGCCGCGGCAGCCGGCCGCCGACCCGCGCTACGGCCGCCCGATCGACCCGGCCTTCCTGCCGCGCGAGGTCGCCTTCGAGACCAGCCAGCCCAAGGGCACCATCATCATCGATACCGAGGCGCGCTACCTCTATCTGGTCGAGGGCAACGGCATCGCCAAGCGCTACGGCGTCGGCGTCGGCCGTCCCGGCTTCGAATGGGCCGGCGCCCACACCATCACGCGCAAGGCCAAATGGCCGGACTGGACGCCGCCGCCCGAGATGCGCGACCGCGTGCCCAACCTGCCGGTCAAGATGGACGGCGGCGTCAGCAACCCGCTCGGCGCCCGTGCGCTCTATCTGGGGTCGACGCTCTACCGCATTCACGGCTCCAACGAGCCCTGGACCATCGGTCACGCGGTATCGTCCGGCTGCATCCGCATGCGCAACGAGGACGTCGTCGATCTGTACGACCGGGTGAAGGTCGGCACCAAGGTGATCGTCCGCTAAGAACGGGGGAGCGGCCGGGTATCCGGCCGTTTGGGGAAGGCCGTCCGCTCTTCGTCCGGCGGACGGCCTCGCCTCACCATGTCGTGACCACTGGGCAGTTGCCCAACTTCCGCCGGATTCGCTATCGTCGCGGTGGATGTGCCGATCGGCACCGGCAGCGCGCCAGCCACATACCAGGGGATTTTGAGATGTTCGGCAGACGACTGATTTGGGCGGCGGTCCTCGGCATGGCGCTCGGCAGCGCCGGTGCGGCCAACGCCGACGACAATCCGATCGAAGCCCTGTTCAACGGCCTCGGCCAGGTGTTCTCCGGCGACGGCGGGCCGGGGCTCTATCCCGAGCAGGTCTCGCGCTATCGCCAGGTGCCCGGCCAATTCCGGCGCACGACCGTCACCTACAAGACATCCGAGCGCGCCGGCACGATCATCGTCGATCCCAAGTGGCACTTCCTCTACTACGTGCTCGGCAACGGCAAGGCGATCCGCTATGGCATCGGCGTCGGGCGCACCGGCTTCGGCTGGCACGGTACGGTGCACGTCGCCCGCAAGGCCGAGTGGCCGGGCTGGACGCCACCGCCGGAAATGATCGCCCGAGAGGCAAAGCGCGGCCACATCCTGCCGACCTACGTGCGCGGCGGTCCGGGCAACCCGCTCGGCGCCCGCGCCCTCTACCTCTTTGGCAAGGGTGGCGACACCGGCTATCGCATCCACGGCACCAGCGAGCCGTGGACGATCGGCCTCAATGTCTCGTCGGGCTGCATCCGGCTGGTCAACGACGACATCATCGACCTCTTCGGCCGCGCCCGGGTGGGCGCCAAGGTGGTCGTCCTCTAGCGCTGCTGCCTGACCGCCTGCGGGCTTTCGCGGCGCGTCATCGCGGGCTTTCGGCAAGGTCGCGCGGGCGCGCCTGTCCCCTTGCCGGGCCCGCGGGCCGCGCCTGGCTGCGATGTGGGGGCCCGTCGCGGCGCGCCGCCCCCCTTTCCTTTCGCGCCAGTGGCACTAAAGATAGTTGGCGTTCCCACATTTCCGCTTCCCCGCCCCCCGTGTCGACGCTGCGATGAACGACGCCACGCCCGCCCCTGCTCCGCCGACGCTCGACAAGGCCGCCGTCCGGCAGATCATCCTCGGCATCCTGCTGGCCATGCTGCTGGCGGCGCTCGACCAGACGATCGTGGCGACCGCGCTGCCGACGATCGGCTCGGAGCTGCACGACCTCGAACACCTGCAATGGGTGGTGACGGCCTATCTGCTGTCGGCGACGGCGGTGACGCCGCTCTACGGCAAGCTCGCCGACATCTACGGCCGGCGGCGGATGCTGCTCATCGCCATCAGCACGTTCGTCTTCGGCTCGCTGTTGTGCGCGCTGGCGCCGGCGATGATCGTGCTGATCGTCGCCCGTCTCATCCAGGGGCTCGGCGGCGGCGGCCTGATCGCGCTGGCGCAGACCATCGTCGCCGACGTCGTCTCGCCGCGCGAGCGCATGCGCTACCAGGCGTATTTCGCCAGCGTCTTCGTCACCGCCAGCGTCGTCGGCCCGGTGATCGGCGGCTTCTTCGCCCAGGACCTGCACTGGTCGTTCATCTTCTGGATCAATCTGCCGCTCGGCGCCGGGGCGCTGGCGATGACCTATGGCGTGCTCAAGCGCCTGCCGCGCCACGAGCGGCCGCACAAGCTCGACGTGATCGGTGCCGTGCTGATGGCCGTCGCCGCCACCTCGCTGCTGCTGGCGTTGTCGTGGGGCGGCAGCACCTATCCGTGGAGTTCACCGCAGGTGCTCGGCCTGCTCGTCGCCACGGTCATCACCTGGAGCCTGTTCGCGGCGCGGCTGTTGACCGCAGCCGAGCCGTTCGTGCCGCTGGCGGTCATGTTCAATCCGGTCGTCGGCGCCGGCACGGCGGCCAATTTCTTCGTGGTCGGCACCATGGTCGGCCTGTCCATCTTCGTGCCGATCTATTTCGAGGCGGTGATCGGGCTCTCCGCCAGCCAGTCCGGCCTGGCGCTCATCGCGCTGATGGGCGGCACGGTCACCGGGGCGCAGATCGCCGGGCGCATCATGGCATGGTCGGAGCGCTACAAGCGCGGACCGCTCGGCGGTCTGATCGTGGCGGTGGTCTGCGCGGCGATCCTCGCCTGGCGTTCGGGCGCGCTGCCGCTGTGGCAGATGGAGGTGCTGCTCGCCCTCACCGGCATCGGCATGGGCACCATCTTCCCGGTGACCACGGTCGCCATCCAGAATGCGGTCGAGCCGCACCAATTGGGCACCGCGACGGCGACCTTCAACTTCTTCCGCTCGCTGGGCAGCGCCATCCTGGTCGCCGCCTTCGGCACGCTGTTCATCGGCGGGCTGGGCGTCGGCGGCCAGGCGATCGGCTCGCTCGAAGGGCTGGTCGCCATCGCCGCCCGGAACGGCACGCCGATCGGGCCGGTCTTCACCATGATCTTCGGCGCCGCCTCGCTGACGCTGGCGATCGGCCTGATCAGCTTCCTGGTGATGGAAGAGCGCCCGCTGAAGGGCCGCGCCGGGACCTGACGGCCGGCCATCGGCCGCGTGCTTCAGCGCCCCCTCCCTTGCCGGGAGAGGGGCGTTGGTCTGGTGCGTCTAGACGATCAGGCGGTAGGCCGGCAGCGTCAGGAACGGCGTCAGCGTCTCGGCGGTCGACAGGTTGCGGAACAGCTCGATCGCCTCGGGGAAGCGGCCGGCGGCGTAGTTGTCGGCGCCGACCTCGCCCTTCACCCGTTCCATCTCCTCGGCGAGATAGCGGTCGAACAGCTCGGGCGTCACCTTGTCGCCGTTCTCCAGTTCGGCGTTGAAGTGCATCTGCTGCCAGATCTGCGAGCGGCTGATCTCGGCGGTGGCGGCGTCCTCCATGAGGTTGTAGAGCGGCACGGCGCCGCGGCCGCGCAGCCACGCCTCGATATACTGCACGCCGACGCGGATGTTCTCGCGCACGCCGGCCTCGGTGCGCGTGCCGTCGTGGACCTCGAGCAGGTCCTTCTGGCCGACGGTGACGTCGTCGCGCAGGCGGTCGAGCTGGTTCGGCTGCGGCATCAGCCGGTCGAACACTTCCTTGGCCACCGGCACCAGGTCGGGATGGGCGACCCAGGTGCCGTCGTGGCCGGCCTTGGCCTCGCGCTCCTTGTCGGCGCGCACCTTCTCGAAGGCGACGCGGTTGATCTCCTGGTTGCGCCGGTCGGGAATCTGCGCCGCCATGCCGCCCATGGCGAAGGCGCCGCGGCGATGGCAGGTGCGGATGAGAAGCTCGGAATAGGCCTTGAGGAAGGCCTTGCCCATGACCACCTGGCCGCGATCGGGCAGCAGGAATTCCGGCTTGTTCCTCAGCGTCTTGATGAAGGAGAAGATGTAGTCCCAGCGGCCGCAGTTGAGCCCGGCCATGTGGTCGCGCAGCTCGTAGATGATTTCGTCCATCTCGAAGGCGGCGGGCAGCGTCTCGATCAGCACGGTCGCCTTGATGATGCCGGCCGGAATCCCCAGCGTCTGCTCGGCGTGGGTGAAGACCTCGTTCCACAGGCGCGCCTCGAGATGGCTCTCCATCTTGGGCAGGTAGAAATAGGGCCCGGTGCCGCGCGCGATCAGCGTCCTGGCGTTGAGGAAGACATAGAGGCCGAAATCGAACAGGCCGCCGGAGATCGACTGGCCGTCGACGACGAAGTGGTCCTCCGGCAGGTGCCAGCCGCGCGGGCGCACCAGGAGGACGGCCGGCGTGGCGGACAGCATGTATTCCTTGCCGCTCGTCGGATCGGTGAAGTTGATCTTGTCGGCCCAGCGATCCTTGAGGTTGATCTGGCCCTCGATCTGGTTGGCCCAGGTCGGCGCGTTGGCGTCCTCGAAATCGGCCATGAAGACCTTGGCGCCGGAATTGAGCGCGTTGATCACCATCTTGCGGTCGGTCGGCCCGGTAATCTCGACCCGCCGGTCGAGGAGATCGGCGGGGATCGGGGCGACCTTCCAGTCGCCGTCGCGGACGTGGGCGGTCTCCGGCAGGAAATCCGGCAGGGCGCCGGCATCGAGGCGGGCCTGGCGCTCCTCGCGCAGGCTGAGGAGCCGCTGGCGCGAGGGATTGAACTTGCGGTGCAGCCCGGCGAGGAAGGCCACCGCCTCGTCGCTCAGGATCTCTTCGTAGCGCGGGCCCCAAACGCCCCGGATTTCAACGCCCGGCACCTTCGACTTCTGCTCGACCACCGACATTTTCCTGTCTTTCACTCCCCACCTGCTGGGCTCCCTCTATGGCACAGCCGCACGCCGGAAAGAACCCGGATGTCAGTGGTTTGCAACAGGGCGCCGGGGCGCGCCTTGCAACCCCGTACCCGCGGCTCCATATGTGACCCCCCGCGGCGGAGACCCATCATGGCGACTGGAAGCGCTTCGACGGAGCCGATGATCGCGATTTCCGGTCTTTCGAAGGCCTACGCGTCCGGCTTCCAGGCTCTCAAGAACATCGACCTCGAAATCCGCCGGGGCGAGATCTTCGGCCTGCTCGGCCCCAACGGCGCCGGCAAGACCACGCTCATCGGCATCATCTGCGGCATCGTCAATCCCGGCCCCGGCACGATCACCGTCGACGGCCACGACGTCGTGCGCGATTTCCGCGCCAGCCGCGCGCTGATCGGCCTGGTGCCGCAGGAACTGACCACCGACGCCTTCGCCACGGTGTGGCAGACGGTCAGCTTCAGCCGCGGCCTGTTCGGCAAGCGTCCCGATCCCGCTTACCTCGAAAAGGTGCTGAAGGACCTGTCGCTGTGGGACAAGAAGGACGCCAAGATCATGACCCTCTCCGGCGGCATGAAGCGCCGGGTGCTGATCGCCAAGGCGCTGGCGCACGAGCCGAGCGTGCTGTTCCTCGACGAGCCGACGGCAGGCGTCGACGTCGAGCTGAGGAAGGACATGTGGGCGATCGTCCGCGGCTTGCGCGAGTCCGGCGTCACCATCATCCTCACCACCCATTACATCGAGGAAGCCGAGGAGATGGCCGACCGCATCGGCGTCATCAATCGCGGCGAGCTGATCCTGGTGGAAGAGAAGGGCGAGCTGATGCGCAAGCTCGGCAAGAAGCAGCTGACGCTGGAGCTGCAGAGCCCGCTCGACGCGATCCCGCAAGCGCTCGCCGACTACAACCTCGAACTTGCCAACGGCGGCTGCGAGCTCGTCTACACCTACGACACGCGCGCCGAGCGCACCGGCATCACGCGGCTGCTCAGCGCCTTCCGCGACGCCGGCCTCCACCTCAAGGACCTCCACACCAAGGAGAGTTCGCTCGAGGACATCTTCGTCAACCTGGTGAGCGAGCGGACATGAACCTTCAGGCCATCTGGGCCATCTACGCCAACGAGATGGCGCGCACCCTGCGCACGCTGATGCAGAGCGTCGTGGCGCCGGTGCTGTCGACCTCGCTGTATTTCATCGTCTTCGGCGCGGCGATCGGCTCGCGCATCAGCAGCGTCGAGGGGGTGAGCTACGGCGCCTTCATCGTGCCCGGCCTGATCATGCTGTCGCTGCTGACGCAGAGCGTTTCGAATGCCTCGTTCGGCATCTATTTCCCGAAATTCATCGGCACCATCTTCGAAATCCTGTCGGCGCCGGTGTCCTTTCTCGAGATCGTCATCAGCTATGTCGGCGCGGCGGCCACCAAGTCGGTGGTGCTCGGCCTGATCATCCTGGCGACGGCCGGCTTCTTCGTGCCGCTGCACATCGAACACCCGCTGGTGATGATCCTCTTCCTGGTGCTGACCGCGCTCACCTTCAGCCTGTTCGGCTTCATCATCGGCATCTGGGCGGACGGCTTCGAAAAGCTGCAGATCGTGCCGCTGCTGATCATCACGCCGCTGACCTTCCTCGGCGGCAGCTTCTATTCGATCAAGATGCTGCCGCCGTTCTGGCAGACGGTGACCCTGTTCAATCCGGTGGTCTATCTGGTCAGCGGCTTCCGCTGGAGCTTCTACGGCCTCGCCGACGTCAACGTCCTCGTCAGCCTCGGCATGACCTTCGTGTTCCTGGCCGTGTGCCTGGCGGTGATCGCCTGGATCTTCCGCACCGGCTACCGGCTGAAGACGTAGGGCCGGGCTCAGCGCTGCCGTCTTGCCGCGCTGACGAGGGCGGCCAGATGGCCGGTCGCGGCGCCGGCATCCGCTGCCGCGCAGATCGCCGAGACGACGGCGACGCCATCCGCCCCGGCGGCGATGACGGCGGCGGCATTGGCCGCGTCGATGCCGCCGATGGCGACGATCGGCAAGCGACTGGCGGCGCGCACGGCCGCCAGCCCGGCAAGGCCCATGGCCGGCGCCGCGTCGGCCTTGGTGGCGGTGGCGAAGACCGGGCCGACGCCGAGGTAATCGACCCCGGCGAGAGCGGACGCGGCGAGGTCGGCGGGCGCGGTGATCGACAGGCCGAGGATCGGCTCCGGCCCGATGAGCGCGCGGGCGTCGGCAACGCTCATGTCGGACTGGCCGAGATGGACGCCGTCGGCGCCGGCCGCGATGGCCACGTCGACGCGATCGTTGACGATGAAGGGGATACCGGCCGGGCGGAGGATGGCGACGAGGGCGCGGGCTTCCTCGACCAGCGCCCGCGTCTTGGCGAGCGGATCGCGAAGCTGCACGACGGTGGCTCCGGCGGCAACCGCCTGGCGCACGGTCGCGATGACGCCGCGCGGCGCGCAGAGGACGCGGTCGGTGACCAGATAGACCGAGAGATCGAGCTTGGCGCGAGACGGCCATCAGACGGTCGCGATCTTCGCCCGCCGGGCGAGCAGCGCCGCATCCATGGCGTAGAGCGCATCGCAGAGCTCCGCCGGCAGATGGCCCGGTCCGCGGCAGCGACTGGCCGCCTCGGCGCCGGCCGCGGCATAGACGGCAAGGGCGGCGACCGTCGCCGCGAAGGGCGGACGCACGGCGGTGAAGGCCGCCGTGCACGCGGTCAGCGCGCAGCCGAGCGCCGTCGACAGCGGCATCAGTGCGTCGCCGCCCTCGACGGCGACGACGGTGGCGCCATCGGTGACATAGTCGGTCTCGCCGGTCACCGCGACGACGGCGCCGGTGCCGTTGGCGAGCGACCGCGCCGCCTCGACGGCCGCCCGCGAGCCGGCAGTCGAATCGACGCCCCGCCCGCCGGCGCCGGCGGCGCCGGCCAGGCTCATGATCTCGCTGGCATTGCCGCGGATCACCGCCGGCCCCATGCCGGCGAGGTCGGTCGCGGTGCGCGTGCGATAGGGCGTGGCGCCGCAGCCGACGGGATCGAGCACCCACGGCTTGCCGAGGTCTGCCGCCTTGGCCGCGGCCCGCGTCATGGCCGCGACCCAGGGCGGCGACAGCGTGCCGATGTTGACGGCGAGCGCACTGGAGATGGCGACGAAGTCCTCGACCTCCTCGCACGCATGGACCATGGCCGGCGAGGCGCCGAGCGCCAGCAGCGCATTGGCGGCGAGGCTCATCGCCACGTAGTTGGTGATGTTGTGGACGAGCGGGCGCTGCTGGCGGAGATCGGCGAGCGCAGCGGCGGCGGCGGGGATATCGAAATCGGTCACGCTTGAGGTCCTCCAGGCTGCGGATTTCCCGGCGGACGGCAAACGGCATGCAGCGAACTGGCGCATCCTCAAATCCCTCCGCCGGCATGATCCGGATCAGGTTCGACGGGTTGGCTGGCGCAGCCTCTCAGCCCGGACGGGCACCCCGTTGAGACGGACAGACGCTAGGGATTTGCGGCCAAAGGCGCAAGGGGCGATCGGCGGTTCAGCCACCCAGCCGCGCCGGGCGCGGGCCGCCGTAGGCCCAGTCGAGAAGCTCGACGGTGTGGACGACCGGCAGGTTGCTGCCGCCGGCGATCTGGGTGATGCAGCCGATATTGCCGGCAGCGACGACGCCGGCGCCGGTGGTGCCGATGGCCTTGACCTTGCGGTCGCGCAGACGTGCGGAAATCTCCGGCTGGAGCATGTTGTAGGTGCCGGCCGAGCCGCAGCAGAGGTGCCCGTCGGGCACGTCGCGCACATCGAAGCCGGCGCGGACAAGCAGCGCCTTCGGCACCGTCCGCACCTGCTGGCCGTGCTGCAGCGAACAGGCGGCGTGATAGGCGACGGTCAGTCCCCGGCCGTTCTGCGGCGGGCCGAGATCGACGGTTTCGAGGATACTCGGAGATGTCCTTCGCCAGCCCCGACACCCGCTTCGCCTTGCTCGGCATAGGCGGGATCGTTGCGCAGCATGAAGCCGTAGTCCTTGACCGTCGTGCCGCAGCCCGAGGTGGTGACGACGATGGCGTCGAGGCCGCCCTCCTCGATCTCGCTCGTCCAGGCGTCGACGTTGCGCTTCGCCTGTTCGTGGGCGTCGTGCGTGCGGCCCATGTGATGGGTGAGCGCGCCGCAACAGCCCTCGGTCGCCGCCTGCACCACCTCGATGCCGTGGCGGGTGAGCAGGCGGATGGTCGCCGCGTTGATGCCGGGATCGAGCACCGACTGGGCGCAGCCGCGCAGCATCGCCACCCGCCGCTTGCGCCTCCCGGCCGCCGGAAACGTTCCGGGCCGGCTCGCCGGCAGCGGCGGCGGCAGCTTTCCCGGCGCCAGCTTCAGCATCGCCGCCAGGCGCTCGCCGCCCGGTACGCGCGCGATCACACCGGCGAACGGCCGCGCCAGCCGGGCGCCCACCGAAAGCCGCGCGGAAGCGCGCCGGATACGGCAGCACGAAGGCGAGCAGCGAACGGACGGCACGGTCGGCGAACGGCCGGCGATAGGTCTGGTGGATATGGGCGCGGGCGTGATCGACCAGATGCATGTAGTCGACGCCCGACGGACAGGTGGTCATGCAGGCGAGGCACGACAGGCAGCGGTCGATGTGGCGGGCGACCTCGGCGTTGGCCGGCTTGCCGCCCTCCAGCATGTCCTTGATCAGGTAGATGCGCCCGCGCGGGCTGTCGAGCTCGTCGCCGAGGAGCAGATAGGTCGGGCAGGTCGCCGTGCAGAAGCCGCAATGGACGCAGGAGCGGAGGATCTTCTCCGAATTGGCGACATCGGGATCGGCGAGCTGGGCGAGGGTGAAGCTGGTCTGCACGGCTCACACCCCCGCGTAGATGCGGCCGGGGTTGAGGATGCCGGCCGGGTCGAAGCTCTCCTTGAGCTTGCGGGTGAGCGCCATCAGCGGCTCGGGCAGCGGCTGGAAGACATCGACGGCATTGCGCACGTCGTCGGGCGCGCGGACCAGCGTGGCGTGGCCGCCGACCGCAGCCACGGCGGCGCGGATGGCCGCGGCGCCGACATCCGGTCCGTCGCCGCCGGCGATCCACACCAGCCCGCCGCCCCAGTCGTAGAGCGCCCGGCAGGCGAAGGCGCGATGCAGCGTCTCGACCAGCGCCGGCGCATCGCCGGGCTTCACCGACAGGCGCCAGACCGGGACGTCGGCCGGCGCTTCGAGGACATCGGCATCGCGAATCGAGCGCCACAGCCTGGCCGATTGCTTGGCGTCGAGCCTGGCGGCGCCATTGAACGGCCCCGGCTTCCAGCGCAGGCGGTCGGTGCGATCGACGACCGAGGCGGCGAAGCCCTCAAGGCGAATGCAGGTGCGCCCGAGCCGGCGGCTGTTCAACGGGATATGGGCGGCGCCGGTGACCGAGAACGGCGTGCCGAGCGCGGCCGAGAGCGCGGCAATGGCGCCGGCGTCGTCGAGCCCTTCGATCACCAGCGTCGCCTCGGTCTCGGGCGCGGGGAGCACCTTGAAGGTCACCTCGGTGAGCACGGCCAGCGTGCCGTAGGAGCCGGCGAGGAACTTGACCAGATCGTAGCCGGTGACGTTCTTCATGACGCGCCCGCCGGACTTCACCACCTCGCCGCGGCCGTTGACGGCGCTGACGCCGATGAGCCCGTCGCGGGCGGCACCCGCCTGAATGCGGCGCGGGCCGGACAGGTTGGCGGCGGCAACGGCGCCGATCGTGGGTTCGCCGGAGGAGCCGTAGAGGGCGCGATGGTCGGGCGGCTCGAAGGTCAGGCGCTGGCCGTTTTCGGCGAGCAGCGCCTCGATTTCGGCAAGCGGCGTGCCGGCCCTGGCCGAGATCACCAGTTCGGACGGCTCGTACAGGGTGACGCCACGCATTTCGGCGGTGGAGAGCGCCGCGGCGGCCTGGACCGGGCGGCCGAGCCCCGCCCGCGTGCCGCCGCCGGACACCGCCAGCGGGCTCCGCTGCGCGGCGGCAACGGCGACGATGTCGGCGACCTCGCTCTCGTCAATCGGGGTCAGAGATTCACGCACGCCCTGTTTCCTCGCCGGTATGCCTCTGTCGGCACAGGAGCTTTCGCTCTCTGCGGCCGCCAAGCAATAGCGAGCGGAGGTGCGCGAGAAAAGACCGGCGTTGCCGTCAGGCGAGGAGCGTCGCCGCCCAGGTGCCGATGTAATAGGGCCAGATGACGATGGCGAAGACGCCCTGCCAGAAGCCGAGCTTGAGGAAGCCGATGGTGAACAGCCAGCCGGCGCCCCAGACAAGACCGAAGCACGAGTGTTGTTCGATACGGACCTTTTCCATGCCGTCAGCATCGCCGCTGGCGCGACCGGCGCCTTGACACGGCTCAACTCTGGGACGCTTCCACCTGCTGCCACAAGGCTGTCAGCAGGCCCGCGCTAGGCTCGCGCCTTCCATCGGAGCACGCACCATGATCATCAAGGGAAGCTGCCATTGCAAGGCGACGCAATTCGAGGTGAGCGCGGCGCCGGCGAGCGTCACCGCCTGCACCTGCTCCTACTGTTCCAAGCGCGGGGCGCTGTGGGCTTACTACACGCCGAAGGAATTTCGGCTGACGACCGCGCGCGACCGCGTCGCCACCTACCAGTGGAACAGCTACACCGTGCAGCACCATTTCTGTGCCATCTGCGGCTGCACCACCTATTCGGAATCGCCGGACTGGTCCTCGGGGACACC
Source organism: uncultured Alphaproteobacteria bacterium (assembly GCA_963784605.1). Lineage (GTDB taxonomy): Bacteria > Pseudomonadota > Alphaproteobacteria > Rhizobiales > Kaistiaceae > CAVSRC01. The sequence continues at coordinate 351,013 of CAWARW010000015.1, read as the reverse complement.
CGACTTCGACAATCCCCGCATCGGCGTCAACGCCCGCCTGTTCGACGATTTCGATCTGACGACGGTCGAGCACAAGGAGATCGACGGCAAGACCCTGTGGTGAGGCGTGGGCCACCTGAATGCTCATGGCGAGGTGGCGCGCACGTGCGCCTGAAAACCATGGGGCCGCTCGTCCTTCGCGGCCCGCCTGCGGCGGGCGCTTCAGGATGAGGTCGCCGGCTGAGGCGGCGCCGCGGGCGGAGGCGCGTGCTCCGGCCGCCCGTCGAGCGGGAACACCTTGGCCGGGTTGAGCAGCCAGGCGGGGTCGAAGACGCTCTTGACGCGCATCTGCTGGGCAAGGTCCACGGCCGTGAACTGCACCGTCATCAGGTCGCGCTTCTCGATGCCGACGCCGTGCTCGCCGGTCAGGCAGCCGCCGACCTCGACGCACAGCCTGAGCACGTCGGCGCCGGCAGCTTCCGCCTTCTCGATGTCGCCGGGCTTGTTGGCGTCGTAGAGGATCAGCGGGTGCAGGTTGCCGTCGCCGGCATGGAAGATGTTGGAGACGGCGAGCCCGTAGCCGGCGCAGATGGCGCCGACGCGGGTGAGCACCTCGGGCAGGCGCCCGGTCGGGATGACGCCGTCCATGCACAGATAGTCGGAGATCTGACCCATGGCGCCGAAGGCGGCCTTGCGCCCCTTCCAGATGGCGGCGCTCTCGGCCTCCGACTGCGACACGCGCACGACCTGCGGGGCGAAGGCCCTGGCGATCCCGGTGATGCGGCCGATCAGGTCGGCGATCTCGGCCTCGGCGCCTTCCACCTCGACGATGAGCAGCGCCTCGACATCGAGCGGATAGCCGGCGTGGGCGAAGTTCTCGCAAGCCTTGATCGCCGGACCGTCCATATATTCGATCGCCACCGGCACGACGCCCGAGGCGATGATGGCGGCGACGCAGCCGCCGGCGGCTTCGGCGCTGGCAAAGCCCATCAGCATCGGCCGGGCGCCTTCGGCGGCGCGCAGGATGCGCACCGTCACCTCGGTGACGACGCCGAGCTGGCCTTCGGAACCGACGACGAGGCCGAGCAGGTCGTAGCCCGGCGCATCGAGGTGGGCGCCGCCGATCTCGACCAGCGTGCCGTCGATCAGCACCATCTTGACGCCGAGCACGTTGTTGGTGGTGACGCCGTACTTCAGGCAGTGGGCGCCGCCGGAATTCATGGCGACGTTGCCGGCGATGGTGCAGGCCAGCTGGCTCGACGGGTCGGGGGCGTAGAAGAAGCCCCTGTGGGCGACCGCATTGGAAATGTTGATGTTGGTGACGCCGGCCTCGACCGTGGCGACGCGGTTGTCATAGTCGACCGCGAGGATGCGGTTCATGCGGGCGAGGCCAAGGACCACCGCATCCGGCGAGGGCAGCGCGCCGCCGGAGAGCGAGGTTCCGGCGCCGCGGGCGACGACCTTGACGCCTTCGCGGCCGAGGTATCCGAGCACCGCCGAGACCTGGCTGGTGGAGGTCGGCAGGACGACGGCGAGCGGCACCGCGCGATAGGCGGTGAAGGCGTCGGTCTCGTAGGCGCGGCGCCCGTCCTCTTCCGCGATCACCGCGTCGGCGCCGACGATGGCCGTGAGCCCGGCGACGATGGCCTCGCGGCGGGCGATGGTGCGCGCGTCGATCTCGGGCATGGCGATGGCGGTCATGGCGGGCGTCTCCTGCGGGCGGCAAGCATAGCGCAGCGCACGGCCGCGCGGCAAAACGGTCGGCTCGCGTCCATGTTGATAGACCCCGCCTCCGCCTGCTATCGAACAGCCACGCGGTTCGTGCGCGTCAAGGAAGAACAATGCCCGAAACACAAGGCAAGCCGCGGGTCGGTCTCTTCGTAACCTGCCTGGTCGATCTGTTCCGTCCGACCGTCGGCTTCGCCGCCGTCAAGCTGCTGGAGGCGGCCGGCTGCACGGTCGAGGTGCCGACAGCGCAGACCTGTTGCGGCCAGCCGTCCTACAATTCGGGCGACCGCAAGGACACCCGGGCGATCGCCGAGCAGGTGGTCGCGGCCTTCGCCCCTTACGACTACGTGGTGGCGCCCTCCGGCTCCTGCGCCGGCATGCTCAAGGTCCACTATCCGACGCTGTTCAGCGGCGACGCTGCGTGGGAGCCGCGGGTGGCGGCGTTTTCGGCAAAGGTGTTCGAGCTGGTGAGCTTCCTGGTCGACGTGCGCGGCATGCGCCGCGTCGAGGCCGCCTTCGACGGCACCGTCGCCTATCACGATTCCTGTGCCGGCCTGCGCGAACTGGGCGTGCGCGAGCAGCCGCGCAAGCTGCTTGCCTCGGTCGCCGGGCTGACCGTCAGGGACCTTCGCGAAGCCGACGCCTGTTGCGGCTTCGGCGGCACCTTCTGCGTGAAATATCCCGACATCTCCAACGGCATCGTCGAGAAGAAGACGGCGACGATCGTCGAGACCGGCGCCGGCACGCTGCTCGCCGGCGACCTCGGCTGCCTGATGAACATGGCCGGCAAGCTCAAGCGGCAGGGACAGCCGGTCGCTGCGCGTCACGTCGCCGAGGTGCTTGCCGGCATGACCGACACGCCGCCGATCGGCGAGGCCAAGGGCTGATGCAGACCACCTCCCCCGCCTTCAAGGCAAACGCGCGCGCGGCGCTTGACGACGCGCAACTGCAGAAGACGCTGGGCTTCGTGCGCGGACGCTTCGTCAACAAGCGTCAGGACGCGGTCGACGCGCTGCCCGAGTTCGAGAGGCTGCGCGAGCAAGCCCGCGACATCAAGAACCACACGCTGGCCCATCTCGACCTCTACCTCGAGGCCTTCGAGGAGAAGGTCACCGAATCCGGCGGCGTGGTGCACTACGCCGAGACGGGCGAGCAGGCGCGCGACATCATCCTCGACATCTGCCGCAAGGCCGGCGCCCGCACGGTGACCAAATCGAAGTCGATGATCTCCGAGGAGATCGCCCTCAACGACCACCTCGAGGCCAACGGCATCGAGCCGGTGGAGACCGACCTCGGCGAATACATCATCCAGATCCGCCACGAGCCGCCGAGCCACATCATTGCGCCGGCCGTGCACCTGACCAAGGAACAGGTCGCGGCCGATTTTCGCCGGGTGCATACCCACCTGCCGGCCGACCGCGACCTCAGCGAACCGGCGTCGCTGCTCGCCGAAGCCCGCAGCGTTCTGCGCAAGCAGTTCCTGGCCGCCGACGTCGGCATCACCGGTGCCAACTTCCTGGTCGCCGAGACCGGCACCGCAATGATCATCACCAACGAGGGCAACGGCGACCTCACCCAGATCGTGCCGCGGGTGCATGTCGTTCTGGCGTCGCTGGAGAAGGTGACGCCGACGCTGAACGACGTCAGCCAGATCATGCGGCTGGTCGCCCGCTCGGCCACCGGACAGGAGATGTCGGCCTATACGACGTTCTCAACCGGCCCGCGGCGTGCGGACGACCCGGACGGGCCGGAGGAATTCCATGTCGTCCTGCTCGACAACGGCCGCTCGGCGATGCTCGGCACCGAGTTCCAGGACATGCTGCGCTGCATCCGCTGCGGTGCCTGCATCAACCACTGCCCGGTCTACCAGGAGGTCGGCGGCCACGCCTATGGCTGGGTCTATCCGGGACCGATGGGCGCGGTGCTGACGCCCACCCTGATTGGCGTCGACCAGGCCGGGCACCTGCCCAACGCCTCGACATTCTGCGGACGCTGCGAAAGCGTCTGCCCGATGAAGATCCCGCTGCCCAACATGATGCGTCACTGGCGCGAGCGCGAGTTCGAGCGCCACCTGTCGCCGGCGACCTGGCGCTTCGGCATCGGCATCTGGGCCTGGTTGGCGCGCCGTCCGCGCCTCTACCAGTTCGGCACGAAACTGGTGATGCGGGCGCTCGGCAATCTCGGCGGGGGGCGCGGCCGCTTCCGGCGGCTGCCGCTTGCCGGCGGCTGGACGAAATATCGCGACATGCCGGCGCCGCAGGGGCAGACCTTCCAGGAGATGTGGGCGGAACGGAGGAAGGCGCGTTGAACGCACGCGAGGCAATCTTCGGCAGGATCCGCCGTTCGCTCGGCGTCACCGGCGAGGAACCCGCCCGCAACGCGACGGTCGACAACCGCCTGCGCACGCGGCCGCGCGGCGTCATCCCGGCGCGCGGGCAGCAGCCGGCCGCGGAGAAGCTTGCCGTGTTCACGCGGCTGGCCGAGAAAGCCTCGGCAAGCGTCGCGCGCGTCGCCGATCGTGGCGCGGTGCCCGCCGCGGTCGCCGATTTCCTGCGCCAGCGCAACCTGCCGGCGGAAGTGCGCATGGGCGACGACCCGCGCCTGGCGGCCATGCCCTGGGACGCGACGCAGATCGAGATGCGGCACGGGCCCTCGCACGGCGACGACGCCGTCTCCGTCGGCCACGCCTTTGCCGGCGTTGCCGAATCCGGAACGCTGGTGATGACCTCCGGCGCCGACAACCCGACGACGCTGAACTTCCTGCCGGAGACCGCCATCGTGGTGCTCGATGCCGCCGACATCGCCGGCGACTACGAAACGGTGTGGGACCGCCTGAGGCCGGAGGGCGGCCATGGCACGCTGCCGCGCACGGTCAACCTGATCACCGGCCCGTCGCGCTCCGGCGACATCGAGCAGATCCTGCTGCTCGGCGCGCACGGGCCGCGCACGCTGCACATCGTCGTGGTTGGCGGCTAGGCGGGGTTCGCCGTTTCCGGGCCGATGATCGCGGCGACGCCGCTCGATTGAGCGCGCCGCGACTACTGCCCCGTCCCCGCCCAGCCGCGCTGCTTGAGGGTGCGCTCGAGCCCGCGGACCATCAGCGACAGGCCGACGGTCATCACCAGATAGAGGAAGGCGACGACGTTGTAGGTCTCGAAGAACAGGAAGGTCGAGGCGGAATAGACCTTGCCGATCTGGGTGATGTCCTGGACGCCGAGCGAGGAGACCAGCGCGGAATCCTTGATCATGGCGACGAAGTCGTTGCCGAGCGGCGGCAGCACGGTGCGGAACGCCTGCGGGAAGACGACGAAGCGGAAGGTCGCCAGCCGCGACAGGCCGAGGGCGTGGGCGCCTTCGACCTGCGTCTGCGGCACCGATTCGATGCCGGCCCGGAAGATCTCCGAAAGGAAGGCCGAATAGCTGACGGTGAGCGCGAAGATCGCCCGCGCCGTCATGTCGAAGCCGCGCACGGTGAGCGCCGGCAGGACACCCCAGGCGATCGGCCACGTCGCCAGCCAGTTCCACGCCGCCACCAGAGCCGGCGCGCCGACGAAGGCGACGTAGAACAGGAGCACCAGCACGGGAATGCCGCGCACGATCTCGACGTAGAAGGTGGCGACCTCGCGGACGACGCGCAGCCGCGCGCGGCGGCCGAGCGCCACCACGAGGCCGACGACCGCCGCGGCGACATAGGCGACCACCGACACCCAGACCGTGGTGAAGACGCCGCGGCTGAGGGCGCGGAAGATCGTGCGGTAGTCGCCGTTGACGACGAACAGCCAGCCGAGCAGCAACCCCAGCAGGATCGCCGCGAGCAGCCAGAACGGAAACTCGCGGCGTTGACTGTGTTTGCCCGGCGCGGCCAGGGAACGCGTCGCGTCGACCTGCGTCACTGCTGGTTGTTGTAGTCGAAGAACCACTTCTTGTTCAGCGCGTCGAGCGTGCCGTCGTCCTGCATCGCCTGTATCGCGGCATCGACCGGCGCGACCAGGTCGGAGCCCGTCTTGAAGATGAAGCCGAACTCGTCGTGGCCGACGGGATCGCCGGCAATCTTGAACGAATTGGGCGAGGCGCCCATGTAGCCGGCCGCCGAGGCGTTATCCATGAAGACGGCATCGACGTCGCCGGCCTTGAGCGCCGCGACCGTCGCGCCGAAGGTGTCGAACAGCTTGATGCGCGGGCTCGGCGCCTTGTCGTCGGTGCCGGTCACGTCGAGCGCGGTGTAGAAATTGGTGGTGCCGGCCTGCGCGCCGATGAGGAAGTCGCCGGCGCCGAGCGACTTGGCATCGGTGAAGCGCGTCTCGTCGGCGCGCACCAGCATGAACTGCTGCGACAGCATGTAGGGCATCGAGAAATCGACCTGTTTCTTGCGCTCGTCGGTGATCGAGATGCCGTCCATGCCGACGTCGTAGAGGCCCTGCTGGACGCCCTGGATCATGGTGTCCCAGCTCGACAGCTTCCATTCGACCTTCAGGTTGAGCCGCTTGGCGATCTCGTTGAAGGCGTCGTATTCCCAGCCGATGCCCTGGCCCGTCTTGGGGTCGGCGAAGTTGAGCGGCGTATAGGCGTTCTCGGTCACCGCGGTCACCGTCCGCCCGTTGAGGTCGGGCAGCGCGGCGGCCTGCGCCAGCCCCATGGTTGCGGCCACGGCCGCGGCGAGAATGACAAGCGATTTCATCGGGATATCCCCTGCGACAACTGGAACCGAGGAGCATTCTACCCGCCCCGGCGGAAAACACCGAGCGGGCTCTTTCAGCGGACGAGCGCCACCCAGGCGCGGGCGATGGCCAGGCCGGTGGCGTCCGCCCGGGCGCCATGGCGGACGGCATCGCCGGCATGCCGCTCGGGCCAGCCGGGCAATTCCTCGGCGATCAGCTCGGCGAATTCGCGGTTCCAGTGCTTGACCAGCTCGCGGTCGGCCTCCAGGTGGAACTGGATGCCGTAGGCGGCGCGGCCGATGCGGAAGGCCTGCATCTCGGTCATGGCGCTGGCGGCGAGATGGGTGGCGCCGGGCGGCAGGGTGAAGGTATCGCAATGCCAGTGGAACTGCGGCGCCGCCTCGCCCAGCGCGGCAAGCACCGGATCGGATCGCCCCGCTGCGGTCGGCATCACATCGCGCCAGCCGAACTCGACCGGCCGCCCGAGGATGTTCTCGGCGCCGTGGCCGCGGGCGACGAGCTGCGCACCGAGGCAGATGCCGAGCACCGCCTTGTCGGCTTCGGCGAAGGCACGGGTGAGCGCGGCGACCTGCGGCAGATAGGGATGCTCGGCGTCGTCGACGGCACTCTGCTCGCCGCCGAGCACGACCAGCCCGGCATAGCCCTCCGGCGTCGGCGGCACGGCGCCGCCGTTCCACATGCGGCGGATGTCGGTGGCGACGCCGGCCTCGTCGAGGGCGGTGCCGACCTGGCCGAGCGTCGTTCCAATGTAGTTCTCGATGACCAGGACGCGCATTGTCGGTAGACCGGTTTGGAGACTTGGTAGCATGGCCGCGACGTCCGGACGAGCAGGACAGAGCTGAGGAAGACGACGAAATGCATCTGGGCCAATCGCGCACCCCGGACGGCATGCGGCTCTATGCCATCGGCGACGTCCACGGCTGCGACGAAGCGCTTGCCGAGGCGCATGAGAAGATCGCCGCCGATCTCGCCAGCCGCCCGGCGGCCGACCACCGCATCGTCCATGTCGGCGACTACACCGACCGCGGCCCCGAACTCGGCCGCCGTCATCGACCGGCTGGCGCGGATGACGGCCGCCGACGCCCGTGTCGTCTGCCTGCAGGGCAACCACGATGCCCTCTTCGCCGGCTTCCTGTCCGATGCGGAGGAATGGGGGGCGACCTGGCTCAGCAACGGCGGCGATGCGACGCTGCGCTCCTACGGCGTCACGCCGAGCCGCTCGCTCTTCGGATACGATTACCGCCGCCTGTCCGAGCAACTGACGCAGGCGTTGCCGGCGGCGCACCGCGCCTTCCTCGAAGGCCTGCCGCTCACCGCCCGCTTCGGCGACTACCTCTTCGTCCACGCCGGCATCCGGCCGGGCGTGCCGCTCGACGCGCAGGACCCCGAGGACCTGATCTGGATCCGCGAGGATTTCCTGTGGGATGGCCGCGACCATGGCGTGGTGGTGGTCCACGGCCATACGCCGGTGACCACGCCGGAGGTCCGGCCGAACCGCATCGACATCGACACCGGTGCGGTCTATGGCGGCACCCTCACCTGCCTGGTGCTGGAGGGGACTGAGTACCGGTTCCTGTAGCCCGGGGCGCGCGAAGGGCGCGCGTTAAGAGCAAACGGCGCGGCGGGGGCCGCGCCGTTGGCGTTCGCGTTGCCGGCGCGCCGGCTACTTCGGCTGCGGCACGATGCGGATGTAGGGCTTCGGCTCCTTCCAGCCGGCCGGCCAGATCTTCCTGGCGTCGTCGTTGCTGACCGAGCCGCCGATGACCACGTCCTCGCCGCTCTTCCAGTTGGCGGGCGTCGCCACCTTGAACTTGGCGGTGAGCTGGATCGAAATCGACGGCGCGCAGGATCTCGTCGAAGTTGCGGCCCGTCGACATGGGATAGGCCATCATCAGCTTGACCTTCTTGTCGGGGCCGATGACGAAGACGGTGCGCACCGTCTGGTTGTCGGCGGCCGTGCGCGGACCGGACGGGTCGGCGGCGGCGGGCAGCATGTCGTAGAGCTTCGACACCTTGAGGTCGGCATCGCCGATCATCGGGAAGTTCGGCGCCGTCCCTTGCGTCTCGGCGATGTCCTTGGCCCATTCCGCGTGGCGGTCGACCGGATCGGCGCTGAGGCCGATCAGCTTGACGTTGCGCTTGTCGAAATCGGGCTTGAGCTTCGCGGCCATGCCCAGCTCGGTGGTGCAGATGGGCGTGAAGTCCTTGGGGTGGGAGAAGAGGATGCCCCAGCTGTCGCCCAGCCACTCGTGGAAGCGGATCTTGCCTTCGCTGGTTTCCGCCTCGAAATCCGGTGCGGTGTCGCCAATGCGCAGAGCCATGATAATTACCCCTGTTCTAAAAATGCGTCCTGGCCGGCATGTAAGCGGCCACCCCGCATGGCTTCAAGCGAGGCTTTTCGCCGCGTCCGGCGATGGTTGGAAAAGCAGTCCGGCGGCCGGCGAAAGCGCGCACATCCGTTCCGCGAGCGCGTCTCAGGCGGCGGCGACGGCCGGCACCGACAGGTTGTCGAGGGAGGAGACGATGTGCTCGGCGAGCGCATCGACGATGGGCGAGGCCGGCCGGTTCCACGAGCGCACCAGGCCGATCTGGCAGACGGGCAGGCGCGGGAAGCCGTCGCTTTCGCCGAGCACGCGCATGCCGGGCCTGAGCGCCGAATTCGGCGAGCACGCTCACCGCCAGGCCGGCGAGCACGGCGGCGGCGGTCGCGGTGGCATTGGCGCTCTGGTAGAGCACGCGATACTGGCGGCCGGCATCGGTGAGCGCTTCGATGGCCGCCGAGCGCCACATGCACGGCGGCTTCGCCAGGGCGAGCGGCAGCACCGTCTCTTCGGCGGCCGAATGCTGGGCCGATGTCACCCAGAGCAGCGGCTCCTGACGGATCACCTCGACGTTGCCCTCGCCGCAATGGGTGACGATGCCGAGGTCGATGTCCCCGGCGCGGGCCTGGCGGATCAGCTCGGAGGACTGGTCGCAGACCACCGACACCTCGACGCGCGGATTGGAACGGGCGAAGCGCGCCAGCACCTCGGGCAGGAAGCGGTCGGCGTAATCGTCCGGCGTGCCGAGGCGCACGGCGCCGGACAGCTCCTCGTCGTCGAAAGCGGCGACGGTCTCGTCGTTGAGGCGCATCATGCGGCGGGCAAAGCCGAGCAGCCGCTCGCCCTCCTCGGTCAGCTTCGAGGCGCGGCCGTCGCGCGCGAAGATCGGCTTGCCGATGCGCTCCTCCAGCCGCCGCATCTGCATCGACACGGCCGACTGGGTCTTGAAGACCGCCTCGGCGGCGCGCGTGAAGCTGCCGGTTTCAACGATGGCGATGAAGGTGCGCAGCTGGTCGAGATCGAGCGTGGCGGCCATTTTCTGCCCTTCCGGTGACATCACCCAAAACGATGACAGATATTAGAAACATTCGTTGGAATGATCAATCCGCCGCGTGCATATAGCGGGTGTCGCCGAACAACCGAACCCCTTAACCCTGCCCCCCTTGGGCCGCAGTCGGCCCCGCGACGACCCTTAGGAGCACGAAATGGCCACCACCGAACTCTCCCCAAGCACGGCGGCCGGCGCCGCCGAAAGGCTGCGGCTCGCCGTCGAAGCCGGTCTCGCACGCCTCGTCGCCCTGTGGCGCGCGGAGCGGAACCGGCGCTCGGTCGCCCGGCTGCTGGAATGGGACGATCACATGCTGCGCGACATCGGCCTGACCTCGGGCGACGTCCGCTCGGCGCTCGCGACGCCGCTCAGCGACGACCCCTCGTATCGCCTGGGGGCGATGTCGCTCGAGCGCCGCCGGGCCTTCCGGGCCACGGCCTCGGAGCGGTTCGGCTGGCCGCGCCACCCGCCCCGCGCCTGATCCGCATTCATCGGAGCTGCTGGTCCCCTGGGAGCTCCGGCAAACTGGCCCGCCGTTCGTTCGGCGGGCCTTTTTCTTTGCGACGGCAGGGCGCCTAGTGCGCCATCAGCACCGGCAGGGTCATCGATTCGAGGATGCCGCGCGTCGCCCCGCCGAGGAAGAACTCGCGCATGCGGCTGTGGCCGTAGCCGCCCATGACCATCCAGTCGGCCGCCTCGTCGGCGGCGAAGGAGAGGATGGTCTGGCCGATGTCGCCGGTGGCATTGGTGATCTCGCGCACCTCCACATGCAGGTTGTGACGGGCGAGGTGGGTGGCGATGTCGGCGCCGGCCAGCTCGGTCGAACGCTTGATGTGCTCCTTGACGATGACCACCACCACTTCCCGCGCGAGATGGAGAAGCGGCAGCGACGCGCGCACGGCATGGGCCGCCGCGGCGCCGCCGTCCCAGGCGACGATGGCGCGGCCGGGCGTGAAGCTGCTGACCCCGGCGTAGGGGACGATCAGGATGGGGGCGCCGGACTGGAAGAGCATCGCCTCGATCAGCGCTTCGCGCATCGGTTCAGGCGCATCGGGATTCTGCTGGCCGACGACCAGGAGGTCGCTCATGGCAAGGCCGCGGGTGACGCCTTCGAGGCCGTCGCTGCCGACCGATTCGGTGGTGCGCGAGGCATAGCGGAGGCCGGCGCCGGCAGGCGATCTGTTCGAAGGCGGCGGCGGCCTGCTTGGCGTCGCTGACCGCCTGCTCATGGGCGGCGACGATGAGATCGGTCGGCAGCGGCGTGGTCATCGTGTAGACCGGCACGACCGGCTCGAATGCCAGGGCAACGCCGGTCAGGTGCGCATCGAGTTGGCGCGCCAGGTCGGCCGCAATCGTCGTCGGGCGGCGCGGGCCGCTGAGGTCGACGATCACGTGCATGTCGTTGATAGTACTGACCGTGTCGTTCATTGTATTGCCCCTCCACCGTTATGGTCAGCTTCACGTCCAGCGGCGGTCGCCACCTTGACTGGGATCAAACCGGACTTTGCCACAGCGGCACGATCCTCAATAGGCATAAGCTTCGAACATGCGGTCGATATCGCCGTGCCAGTCGCGCTCGTATTCGCGCATGATCTGGTCCGCCGGTGACATGCCGCTGGCCAGGACCTCATCGATGGACGACAGGAAGATCGTCTCGTCGATTCCCTCCCCATTAAGATAGGAACGCCGGCTCAATCCTGCGCGGGCGAGCGCCACGATGTCGCGGCCGACGTCGCGCACGCTGCGGCCGTGGACGGTGGCCTTCAGCCCGTTTTTGGGCACGGCGTCGCGCAGCGCCTCACGGTCGGCGCCGGTCCACTCCTTGACGATCTCCCAGGCGCCGTCGAGGGCGGCCGAATCGTAGAGCAGCCCGACCCACAGCGCCGGCACCGCGCAGATGCGCCGGCCCGGGCCGCCGTCGGCACCGCGCATCTCGAGGTAGTTCTTCAGGCGCACCTCGGGGAACAGGGTCGAAAGATGGTTCTTCCAGTCCGACAGGGTCGGCTGGGCGTCGGGCAGGCTGTTGTCGAGGCTGCCGGCGAGATAGCTGCGGAAGGTGGTGCCGGTGACGTCGAAATAGCGGTCGCCGCGCTTGACGAAATACATCGGCACGTCGAGCGCCCAGTCGACGTAGCGCTCGAAGCCGAAGCCGTCCTCGAAGGCGAACGGCAGCATGCCGGTGCGCGCCGGGTCGGTGTCGCGCCACATCTCGGCGCGATAGGACTGGAAGCCGTTGGGCTTGCCGTCGGCGAAGGGGGAATTGGCGAAGAGGGCGGTGACCACCGGCTGCAGGGCGAGCGCCACGCGCATCTTGTGGACCATGTCGGCCTCGTCGGCGAAATCGAGGTTGGCCTGGATGGTGCACGTCCTCAGCATCATGTCGAGGCCGTGACCGCCGACCTTGGGCATGTAGCCGCGCATGATGTCGTAGCGCTGCTTGGGCATGACCGGCGTCTCCTCGCGGCTCCACTTGGGCGAGAAGCCGGAGCCGAGAAAGCCGATGCCGAGCGGGGTGGCGCATTCGCGCACCTGGGCAAGGTGGGCGTTCACCTCGCGGCAGGTCTGGTGGATGGTCTTCAGCGGGGCGCCGGAAAGCTCCAGCTGGCCGCCGGGCTCCAGCGAGATGGCGCCGAGGCCGAGCGGATCGGTCAGGCCGATGATGCGGTCGCCGTCCTCGATCCGCTGCCAGCCGAGCAGCCCTTCCATCGCCTCCAGCAGGCGGCGAATGCCGCGCGGGCCCTCGTAGGGGACCGGGCTGTGGTCGGCGAGGTAGAAGCCGAACTTCTCGTGCTCGGTGCCGACGCGCCATTCGGACTTGGGCTTCGAGCCCGATTCGAGCGTCGCGACGAGTTGGTCGCGAGATTCAATCGGCGTCGCGTCAGAGACGTCGCGTGCCATGGGACGGGCTTTCCGAGGCGCTAGAGGGAAACGGGGGGCAGATTAGATCAGTCCGGGCCGGGTGCAAGCCCGCTCAATGTGGGGCGGGCGGCCGGTTTCGCCAGTCCCTACGTGTCGGGCCCGGCGCTGCCGCCCAGGCAACTTCACGGCCCCGGCTTGGGCGCTTTGTCGGTCCAGTCCCCCAAGGCGGCTTGAACCAGAGCCAGCGCGGCCACCGCCGCGGTGTCGGCCCTGAGGATGCGCGGCCCCAGCGGCAGGGCGACGACGAACGGCCGCGAGCGCAGCAATTGCCGCTCCTCGACCGAAAATCCGCCCTCGGGGCCGACCAGCACGGCCAGCGGCGCCGGTGCCACCCCGGCCAGAACCGCCAGGGGATCGGCGCGTTCCTCACCTTCGTCGCAGAAGATCAGCCGGCGGGTGTCCTCGCGCCCCGGCCAGGTCTCCAGCAGATGGCGGAGCGCGATCGGCTCGTCGACGGCGGGGATGGTGAGGATGCCGCACTGCTCGGCCGCCTCGATGGCGTTGCCCTCCATGCGCTCCAGATTCACCTTGCTCACCTGGCCGTGCTGGGTGAGCACCGGGCGCAGGCGGCCCGCCCCCATTTCCACCGCCTTCTGCACCATGTAGTCGAGGCGCGCCTGCTTGAGCGGCGCGAAGATGTAGTGCAGGTCGGGATGGGCCGGCTGGGCGCGCAGCGGCTCGCCGATTTCCAGGCTCCACGACTTGCGCCCGCCGCCGCGCAGGATCGCCCGCCATTCGCCGTCGCGGCCGTTGAAGACGACGATGCCGGCACCGTCCGCCAGGCGCAGCACATTGGTGAGGTAGTTCGCCTGGTTGCGGTCGAGCACCACCGTGCTGCCGGCAACGAAGCGGGTCGAACGGAGGAAGAGGCGGGTGGAGGTGAGATTGGGAGCCGTCATGGGGCGCTTTCTACCACGGACCGCGCGCGGGAGTAGCTACACCCTTGACCCGGCGCCGGTCCGGCGGCACCCATGGGGGCCATGACCGAGACCGCCGCCAATGTCGTCGAGTTCACCGTTTCCGAGATTTCGGCGGCGCTCAAGCAAACCGTCGAGGACGCCTACGGCTATGTTCGCGTGCGCGGGGAGATTTCCGGCTTCCGCGGGGCGCATTCCTCCGGCCACTGCTACTTCTCGCTGAAGGACGACAGGGCCCGGCTGGAAGCCGTGGTCTGGCGCGGCACCTTTCCCCGGCTGAAGTTCAAGCCGGAGGAAGGCGTCGAGGTGGTCGCCACCGGCCGGCTGACCACCTTCGCCGGCCAGTCGAAATACCAGATCGTCGTCGAGGCGCTGGAGCCAGCCGGCGTCGGCGCGCTGATGGCGCTGCTCGAAGCGCGGCGCAAGGCGCTTGCCGGCGAGGGCCTGTTCGACGAGGCGCGCAAGCGCTCCCTGCCCTATCTGCCGCGGGTCATCGGCGTGGTCACCTCGCCGACCGGCGCGGTCATCCGCGACATCCTGCATCGCCTCGCCGACCGCTTCCCGACGCGGGTGCTGGTATGGCCGGTGCGGGTGCAGGGCGAGACCAGCGCGGCGGAGGTGGCGGCGGCGATCGCCGGCTTCAATGCGCTGCCGGACGGTGGCGCGATTCCCCGGCCGGACCTGCTGATCGTGGCGCGCGGCGGCGGCAGCCTGGAAGACCTGTGGAGCTTCAACGAAGAGATCGTGGTGCGCGCCGCCGCGGCCTCCGCCATCCCGCTGATCGCCGCGATCGGCCACGAGACCGATTTCACGCTCATCGACTACGCCGCCGACCGGCGGGCGCCGACGCCGACGGCGGCCGCCGAGATGGCGGTGCCGGTGCGCTCGGAGCTGATCGAGACGGTCGAGGATTGCGGCGGCCGGCTCGCCGGGGCGGCGCTGAGGCACGATCGAAACGAACCGGCGGGAGCTGCGCGCCGCTGCCCGCGCGCTGCCGCGCGCCGAAGACCTGTTCGCCATGCCGCGGCGGGTCTTCGACGAACTGGCGAGCCGCATCGGGCGGGCGCTGCTGGCCAACGCGCGCGTCCACCGCACGCAGTACGAGCGCGTCGCCGGGCGCCTGTCGCTCGGCGGCCTCGACCGGATGATCGAGCGCGCCCGCGAACGGCTGGTCGCCTGCGACAGCCGCAAGGCGGTGTTCTACATGCGCACGCCTCGAACGATCGCGCGAGCGGCTGATGACGGCGGGCGAGCGCCAGAGCCAGTTTCTGCTGCGCCGCATCGAGCGGCTGAAGGCCGGCTTCGCCTCCGCCGCCAAGCTCCTCGATGCGGTCAGCTATCGCTCGATCCTGGAGCGCGGCTTCGCGCTGGTGAGCGACTTCGAGGACCGCGAGCCGCTGCGCTCCGCCGCCGCCGTGCCGGACGGCAAGGTGCTCGACATCGAGTTCCACGACGGCCACGTGCGCGCCGTCTCCGGCGGCTCGGTCACGCCGCGGCCGCGCCGGCGCAAGCCGGCCGACGACGGCTCGCAGGGCAGCCTGCTGTAGACGGTGAATGGTGAGTGGTGAATGGCAGAGGAAGACAGCGGCGCTGCTCGCCATTCACGATTGACCATTCACCATTCACCGACGTTGAGCCGCATCACGTGCCGGCGGGTGCCGGTCATGCCGAGATCGCGGAAGCCAGCCTCGGCGAAGACCGGGACGAAACCCATGAAGCGGAAGCTCGGCGAGTCCGCATCGACCGGATAGGCCTCGACGATCGTGGCACCATTGGCGCGGGCATGGTCGACGGCACCGGCCAGCAGCCGGCGCACCAGCCCGTGCCCACGAGAGGCGCGCGGCACGTAGAAGCAGACGAGCGACCAGACGACCTCGCCCGGCTCCGCCGGTGGGCCGCCGAGGGCGCGGTGGGTGTCGCGCGGCGCGATCGACACCCAGCCGACCGGCGCCTCGCCGGCATAGGCGAGAAGCCCGACCGGCGTGCCGGCGGCGATCCGCTCGTGCATCATGCGCTGGCGCTCGGCCGGCGCCTGCAGCTTGGCCTCGGCGGCGGAGCGCCGCCAGACCATGCACCAGCAGTGCTTGGGCGCGCCGGGCGCCGACAAGAAGCGGGCGAAGGCGTCCCAGCTTTCGGCGGTGACCGGGCGGAAATCGAGGGCGGCGGAAGCGTCGGGCGTGTCGGACATGGCGGCAGCATGGCGCGCGCCAAGGGCCGGCGCCACCCGTTTCCAGCAGTAAAGCGTGCGTTCAGCGGCCCCTGCGCAGGCCGAGGAGATAGGCGGTGAGGTCGGCGATGGTCTCCGACGGAACCACCAGGTTCGGCATGCTGGCGTGCGGCGTGCGGAAGAAGGCGTAGAGCGCCATCTCCGTCATGTCAGGGGTGTCGGCGATTTCCTGGAACGGTGGCGCATCGGGGTTCGGGCTGTCGAAATGGCCGCCGCGGACGTCGTGGCATTCGGCGCAGACCGCCTCGGCATAGGTGCGGCCGTGTTGCGGGTCGCCGCGCTCCTGGTCGGCAGCGAAGGCCGGCGGGGCGATCAGGACGGCGGCGAGCGCCAGGAGCGTGCGCGCGCCCATCATCGCCTCCCCGTCCCGCGGATCTGCGACAGGGTGCGGGTCGGCAGGATCGCCTCCGGGTCGAAGGCGAGGTCGATGATCGCCGGCTTGCCGGCGGCGACGCAGCGCTCGAAGGCCGCGGCGAAATCTTCGGTGGCCGCCACGCTCTCGCCGTGGCCGCCGCAGGCGCGGGCGAAGGCGGCGAAATCCGGATTGGCGATGTCGGTGGCGACGGGGCGGTCGGGATAGGCGCGTTCCTGATGCATGCGGATGGTGCCGTGGATGCCGTTGTTGACGACGACCACGACGACGGCGGCGCCGGCCTGAACCGCGGTGACGAATTCCTGCATGGTCATCTGGAAATCGCCGTCGCCGGCAAAGACCACGACCATGCGCTGCGGATGCTTCAGCTTGGCGGCGAGCCCCGCCGGCAAGCCGTAACCCATGGAGCCGGAACCCGGCGCGAGCTGGGTGCCATAGCGGCGGTGGCGGAAGAAGCGGTGCACCCAGACCGAATAGTTGCCGGCGGCGCTGGTGACGATGGCGTCGTCGGGCAGGCGCTGACGCAGCCAGGCGACGATGCGGCTGAGCTGCACCGGCCCGGGATTGGCGACCGGCGCGACCCAAGCGCGGTATTCGGCGTTGGCGGCCTCGGCGGAGCCGCGCCAGGGGATGGCATTCGGCGGCTGCAGGCCTTCGAGCGCGGCGGCGAAGGCGGTCGGGCTGGCGTTGATGGCGAGCGTCGGCCGGTAGAGCCGGCCGAGTTCCTCGGCGCCGGGATGAACGTGGACCAGCGCCTGCCGGGGCTCGGGCACGTCGATCAGCGTGTAGGCGGACGAGGGCATCTCGCTCATGCGCCCGCCGATGAGGAGCAGCAGGTCCGCCGCCTTGACGCGGGCGGCGAGCGCCGGATTGATGCCGACGCCGATGTCGCCGGCATAGTTCGGATGGTCGTTGTCGAAGAGGCCCTGGCGGCGCCACGAGCAGCCGACGGGAAGGGCAAACCGCTCGGCGAAGCGCTGCAGGCGGGCGACCGCGGTTTCCGACCAGCGCGAGCCGCCGGCAATGACGAAAGGCCGCTCGGCGCGCCACAGCATTTTCTGCAGTTCGGCCATCTGGGTGAGGCCGGGATGGGTCTCGACCTGCACCCATGGCCGCGGATTGGTGGCGGCCGTCGACTGGTGCAGCATGTCCTCGGGCAGCGCCAGGACAACCGGACCGGGACGGCCGGACGTCGCCTCGTGGAAGGCGCGGCTCACGGCTTCCGGCACGCGGTCGGCGCTGTCGATTTCCTCGATCCACTTCGCCATCTGGCCGAACATGCGGCGGAAGTCGATCTCCTGAAAGGCCTCGCGCCCGCGCATGGCGCCGCCGACCTGGCCGATGAAGACGATCATCGGGGTCGAATCCTGGCGGCCGACATGGATGCCGGCCGAGGCGTTGGTGGCGCCCGGTCCGCGCGTCACCATGACGATGCCGGGACGGCCGGTGAGCTTGCCCCAGGCTTCCGCCGCCATCGCGGCGCCGCCCTCCTGGCGGCACAGGGTCACGGCGATCGGCGAATCGTGCAGCGCGTCGAGGAGCGCCAGATAGCTCTCGCCGGGCACGCAGAAGATGCGTTCGACACCGTTGCTTTCCAGTGCCTCGACGATCAGCCGTGCCGCCGTCGACCGGCTTTCAGCGCCATCCGCCATCATCCCGCCCTCCGGCATCCGAATTGATGGCCGGCACAATAGCAGCAAATCCGCGTACAAAGCCGCCGCCGGCGGCCATCTGCCTCACACATCGGTAATGGTGACGATGCGGAAGGTGTTCATCTCGCCGTCCTCGTCGCGGATCGAGACGTATTCGCCCGGTGCGAAGCGATGGGTGGCCAGCTTGAAGCCCGATTCGTCGCCCTCCTCGCCATCGACGTCGTAGTGGAAGCCCCAGCTGCCGCCCGGGCGATGGACCAGATGGCCGATGTCCTCCTCCTCGCCCGCCCAGTTGCGCACGACACGGCACGTTTCGCGGTTCTTGCGCCAGCCCTCCGGATCGAGATGGCCGTCGGCGTCGAGCGGCGCGGTGAAACGGTAGTAGTGGCGGTCGCTGCCGTCAGGAAACCCGGGGCTGCGGGCAAGGTTGAGGCGGATCGTCTTCAGGCCGCTCTGTGGCATTTCTGCCTCCCGGTGGTATCACGCGATCGGGCAGCTTAGGGTCATCGCCGGTCGCCCGACAATTCCCCTTGCCGGCGTCGGGTTGTAAGCTGTGGGAACCGATCAGGGAGGAATGCCCGTGCCAGTCGGGAAATGGATTTTGCCGGTGGCGACTCTGGCTGCGGCACTGGCGATGGCGACAGCGGTCGCCCAGGCCGAAGACGACACCGACAAGCCGGCGTTTCCGACCACGGAATTCGCCGAGGGTGCCACCACCGCGTCGGTCAGCGTCGGCGACGTGACGGCGACGGTTCGCCTGCTGCGCGGCCAGACGCCCGATCCCGACAAGGACAAGGTATGGCTGCGCGTCCGGGTCAAGGGCCTGCCGGTGGTCGAAGCCTATGGCCCGGATGCCGGTTTCGACCAGCCCGAGGCCGAGGCGAGCATTGCCGAGATCGACCCCGGCAACCACTATCCCGAGGTCTATTTCGCCGCCTACACGGGCGGCGCCCACTGCTGCACCGACGTTGTGGTTGCCGAGCAGCAGCCGCATGGCTGGGTGACCGTCAAAGTCGGCGAGTTCGACGGCGGCGGCGACTACCTGCAGGACATCGACCATGACGGGCTGGCGGAGATCGTCACCGTCGACAACCGCTTTCTCTACACCTTCGACTGCTACGCCTGCAGCGCGGCGCCGCTGGTCATCGACACGGTGCGCAACGGCGCGCTGATCGATGTCTCCAAGGACCCGCGCTACCTGCCCGCCCACCGCGACTGGCTGGCGCAGCTCGAAGACACGGTGGAGCCGTCGGAGCGCTGGACGTCGCCGGGCTTCCTCGCCGGCTGGGTGGCGGCGAAGGTGCGCGTCGGCGAAGGCGCCGATGCGTGGGCGGCGCTGAAGGCGCACTGGGACAGCGCCCATGACGCGGGCGAGGAAACCTGCCTGACCGGCGACGATATCGACGCCTGCCCGAAGGGCCAGATCAAGGTGCTCAAGTTCCCCGAACGGCTCAAGCTGTTCCTCGACCGCAACGGCTACGGCGGGTGAGCCGCGGTCAGGCGACCAGATAGGATTCGCTCTTGGCCAGCCACGAGGCGAACTGGTCGCCGAGAACCGGCTTGGAGAAGTAGTAGCCCTGCAGGTCGTCGACGCCGACATCGCGCAGCATGGCCACCTGCTGTTCGGTCTCGACGCCCTCGGCGATGGTGCGGAAGCCCATGTTCTTGGCCATCTCGACGATGGCGTGGACGATGGTCTCGGCGCCCGTCCCCTTGCCGATGTCGCGCACGAAGCTGCGGTCGATCTTGAGCGCACTGAGCGGCAACGCCTTGAGCAGCGACAGCGACGAAAAGCCGGTGCCGAAGTCGTCGACCGAGATGCCGATGCCGAAGGCGCGCAGCATGGCGAGGTTCTTCTGAATTGCGTCCAGGCTCTTGGACATGGTCGATTCGGTGATCTCGATGTTGATCAGCGACGGCTGGATCGCCGCGTCTTCGACGCTGCCGATGAGGCGGGCGGCGAACCCGGGATCGCGGCACTGGACGGGCGAGACATTGAGCGAGATGGGAACCAGCGACTTGTGCAGGTCGCCCCAGCGCTGGAGATAGCAGCAGGCCTCGATCAACAGCCGGCTGCCGAGCTCGGCGATCGACCCGGACTCCTCGGCGATCGGAATGAACTCGTCGGGCGCGATCAACTTGTTGTTGGTGTCGCGCCAGCGCGCCAGGCCTTCGGCGCCGACGATCTTGCGCGAGTTGGCATCGACGATCGGCTGGAACACCAGGTAGAACTTGCCGCTGGCGATGTCGTCGGGCATGCAGCGCTTGAGCGCGTGGCGCGCCTTGACGGCGGCATCCATGCGCGCATCGAAATAGTTGATCGAGCCGCGCTTGCTCGCCTTCGACTTGTACATCGCCATGTCGGCGTGGGTGACCAGGACGTCGGCGGTGGAATTGTCGAGGGGAAAGACCGATATGCCGACGCTGATCGAGATGTGGACCTGCACGTCCTCGAGTTCGGTGATGGCGCCGACGCCCTTGGCGATCTTCTCGGCAATCTCCATCGCGGCGGCGGCCGACTTCAGGTTGGTGGCGAGGACGGCGAACTCGTCGCCGCCGATGCGGCCGATGGCATCGGTCTCGCGCAACTGCGTGCGCAGGACCTGGGCCACGGCGGCCAGCAGCTCGTCGCCGACCTTGTGGCCGAAGACGTCGTTGGTCTCCTTGAAGCGGTCGATGTCGAACAGGATGACGGCACAGGCGAGTTCGGACCGGCGGGTCTGGACCAGCGCCACCTCGAGCTGCTCGAAAAAGGCGCGCCGGTTGAGCAGTCCGGTCAGCGAATCGGTGCGCGCCAGGTGCATCAGTTCGGTTTCGGCCTTCTTGCGCTCGATGGCGTAGCGGATGGCGCGGACCAGCGTGCGCGGCCGGACGTCCGCCTTGTCGAGATAGTCGGAGGCGCCCGCCTTCAGCGCATCGGTGGCGATCGCCATGTCGGACAGGCCGGTGAGCACGATGATCGGCACATCGGGGCTGGCCATGCGCACGCTGCGCAGGCCCTCCAGCCCGGCGGCGTCGGGCAGGCCGAGGTCGAGAAGGACGACGGCGAACGGATGAACGGATGCGGCAAGCCAGGCGAGCCCCTCGGCCAGCGTGCCGACGGCATGCAGTTCGGCGCGGAAGTCCGCGTCGCTGGCCGCTTCGGTGAGCGCGATCTCGGTCAGCCGCCGGTCGCCGGGATTGTCCTCGATCAGGAGAACCTGGCAGATATTGGTTTTCTCGTTGTCCATGTGGTTCCCGTTGCCCTCGCCCACCTCACGCTGCTCCCGGCAGCCTGACGACGGTGAACCAGAAATCCTCCACCGCCCGCACCACCCGCAGAAAGCCGGCGAAGTCGATCGGTTTCGAGATGAAGCAGTTGGCGTGCTCCTCGTAGGAGCGCACGATGTCCGCTTCCGCGTCGGACGAGGTGAGCACGACGACCGGGATGGTGCGCAGGGCCGGGTCGGCCTTGAGCCGCCTGAGCACGGCGTGCCCGTCGATGCCAGGCAGGTTGAGATCGAGCAGGATGACGTCCGGCCGCGGAGCGTTCCGGTGCCCGCCGCGGCGATGGACGAAGTCGAGCGCCTCCTGGCCGCTGGTGACGGCGTGGAGGCGATTGGCGATTTTGGCCTCCTTGAGGCCCTCCTGGGTCAGGCGGATGTCCGCCGGGTTGTCCTCGACCAGCAGGATCTCGACCGGCTGCATGCTCAGACTAGGCATTGCCACCCTCTCCATCGGTCGTGTTGTCCGGCAGCGTGAAGCGGAACGTGGAGCCGCCGCCCGGTGTTTCCTCGATCCAGAGACGGCCGCCGTGACGCTCGACGATGCGGCGGGCGGAGGCGAGGCCGATGCCGGAGCCGGCGTATTTGTCGCGGCCGTGCAGGCGGGCGAAGATCTCGAACACCCGCTCGCGGAACTCGGGCTCGATGCCGATGCCGTTGTCGGCGACCGCGAACAGCCAGGCGCTGCCCTCGCGACTGGCCGCCACCCGGATCAGCGGTGCTCGGGCGCCGCGGTATTTCACGGCGTTCTCGATGAGATTGACGAACAGCCGCTCCACCTGCGGGCGGTCGGCCCTGACCACCGGGAGGGCGCCCACGTCGATCGTGGCGGCGCTCTCGGCGACCGGCTCAGCCAGCATCTTGAGGACGTCGGCGACGACGGCGCCGGTATCGACCGCATCGATATGGAGCGGCCGGTTGCTGACCCGCGAATAGGCCAGCAAGTCGTTGATCAGCGACTTCATGCGGCGCGCGCCATCGACCGCATAGCCGACGAATTCGTGGGCATCGTCGTCAAGGCGGTCGCTGTAGCGGCGTTCGAGGAGGCCGAGATAGCTGTCGACCATGCGCAGCGGCTCCTGCAGGTCGTGCGAGGCGACGTAGGCGAACTGGGCGAGCTCCTTGTTGGAGCGCTCCAGTTCCCGCGAGGCCGCGCGGATCTCGTCTTCGCGCGCGCTGATTTCGCCGGCCATGGCCCGGAAGCCGCGGGCGAGATCGCCGACCTCGTCGCTCCGCCGCGCCACGGATTCGACGTCGATCGTGCGCTCGCCGGCCGCGAGCCGGGCGGAGGCGTCGGTCAGCACGTGCAGAGGCCGCACCAGCTGGCTGGCGAGGAGAGCAACGGCAACCGCGCCGACCAGCAGCATGAATGCGGCCATGAGCAGCGTGCGGTTCCTGAGCGCGGCGATGTCGGCGGCGACGTAGAACCGGGGCCGCAGCGTCGCCAGGACCATGAAGCGCCGGGGCTGCTGCGAATTGTAATAGATGCGCCGGGCGTCGGTGACGTATGTCCCGGCACGGCTGTCGACGAGCCCGGCGAAGCTGATGTCGCCGTAAGCCTTGAACAGCGACGCGAGCTCAGGCACGTCGTCCTGCACGGTGTAGCGGTGGCCGAGCAGGTAGCCGAAGGTCTTGCCCGGATCGGGGTGATACAGGTAGTCGCCATTCTGGTTGGCGATGTAGTGGAGCGCCTGCTGACGCACGGTCTGGGTGACCATGTCGAACAGCTTGTCGAGATCGACGTTGACGACCAGCACCCCGAGCAGATGCCCGTCGCCGTCGTAGGCCGGCGCCGACGCGCGCACGACCGAGCGATAGGGCTTTTCGATCTGACCGGTGGGCTGGAGCAGTCCGAAGTCGGAAATGTAGGCCTTGCCCTGCGGCAGGCGGACGGCCTCGGTGAAATAGGGGTTGCGGCTGAGGTCGCGCAGCGCCTGTGGCGGACCCGTCTGGATGTGCCCGCTGGACATCCGTTCCACGCGGATGACTTCGCCGCCGTCGGGCGCGATGGCGCGCAGCTGAATGTAGCCGGTTCGCTCTTCGAGGACGGTGCGGAAGGTCCTCTCCAGCGCGGCGTGCGCCCGCTCTTCGTCGATGCCATCGACCGGATCGAAGCCGCCGCCGACGTGGGCGCGCATGAGCATGGCGAAAGCGGGATCGCGGGCGAGGATCACCGCGTCTTCACGGGCTGAGGCGATGCGCGCCTCGAATCTGAGCGCCGCCGCCTGGTTGGTCGCCGCCAGCTCGTGCAGCTCGCCGCCGATCAGCGCGCCGACACTGCCCTGATACATGTACGAGGTGAGCGCCGCCGTCACGATAGTGCCGATGATCGCGGTGTAGAGGGCCCACTTGGCGGCGAGGCCATGGCGAAGCCAATGGAAGAAGCGCACAGGCCGACGGCCCGTCCCCGCGACAGGCTCGTTGCGACATGCCTGTGTCCCGCCGATCATCGGCTCGGAAAATGCCATGAATGCTCACTGCCCTAATGCGGGAAAACAATAAGCCTGGATGCTCTCACTACAAGCATCGGTAGTATGAGGGAAAACTTTCTGAAAATTCCGTAAATCATTGAATGCTGTGGGCTCTTCAGTCGAAGACCCGGTTTTTCATAAATTGCCGCAGATTAATGTATAATATTGGCCCACTACCGCCGGTTTTGACGGCAGCCCGTCCTCGGCCTAACGAGTGGTTCACCGTGGGCCCCGATGATTCACAAGCGCGTGACAATAGGGCGCGGGGCCGGGAGACGACGGAAATGGCGCAAAAATCGGAACCGGTGTTCGCTGCGGACGCGCCGACGTGCCCGCGCTGCCTGAAGCCGCTGCCACTGTGCGTGTGCGACGGGATCCAGCCGGTCGCCAACCGCATTGCCGTGCTGATCCTCCAGCACCCGCAGGAACAGGACCGGCTCCTCGGCACGGCACGCATCGCCGCGCAGCAGTTCACCGATGCAACCTTGCGCGTCGGCCTGTCGTGGCCGAGCCTGGCCAAGGTGCTCGGCCGACCGGCCGATCCGAAGCGGTGGGCGACGCTGTTCCTCGGTTCGGCGCGGGCCGCCGACTTCCCACCCGGACGTGAGGTGGCGGCCTTCGACCGCAAGGGTGCGGCGCTCTCCGATCGGGAGGCCCGGCTGAGCGACATCGAGGGCGTCATCCTGCTCGACGGCACGTGGAGCCAGGCGAAGACCTTGTGGTGGCGCAACGCCTGGCTGCTCAAGGGCAAGCGCGTCGCGCTGAAACCGGGGCGCCCGTCGCTCTATGGCCGGCGCCGCCGCGAGGCGCGGCGCGAGGGCCTGTCGACCATCGAGGCGGCGGGGCTGGTGCTCGCCCGCCTGGAAGACCGGCCGGAGCTCGAGGCCGCCGCGACGGCGACCTTCCGCCGGATGCTCGAGCGCTACGACGCAGCGACGGAACCAGCGCGCCCCGGTTGACCGCAAACCGACGCGCATGTGTGAATTGTGCGTTCGCAGGAGGTCCGACCATGCCGTTCCGTGACCGCAGCGATGCCGGGGCGCGTCTGGCGGCAGCGCTCGCCGGCTACCGGACGGAGCGCCCGGTGATCCTTGCCCTGCCGCGCGGCGGCGTGCCGGTGGCGGCGGAGATCGCGCGTGCGCTTGCCGCACCGCTCGACCTGGTGCTGGTGCGCAAGATCGGCGTGCCCTTCCAAAGGGAACTGGCGATGGGCGCCATCGTCGACGGCGGCCAGCCGACGATCGTGCGCAACGACGACATCATCGCCGCATCCGACGTGTCGGAGGAGGTGTTCCGCGCCGTCTGCGAGGCCGAGCTTGCCGAGATCGAACGGCGGCGGCGCGCCTATGTCGGCGCGCGCCCCCCGGTTGCCATCGCCGGCCGCACCGTCATCGTCGTCGACGACGGGCTGGCGACGGGGGCGACCATGAAGGCGGCGCTGCGGGCGCTGAGGACGCGCGGGCCCCGGCGCCTGGTGATGGCGGTGCCGGTGGCGCCCGACGACACGCTGGCGGCGATGGCGGCGGAAGCGGACGACACCGTCTGCCTCGAAACGCCCCGGGCGTTCGGCGCCATCGGTGCCTTCTACGACGACTTCCGGCAGATCGCCGACGCCGAGGTGGTCGCCCTGCTGGCGGCTTACGGTCCGCCGGCCGCGGCGCCGCCCGGCGACTGACGACCGGCCGCCCGCGACGAACGCGGGGGCGCATGATCGGGCGGGCCGCCCGAGCGACGGCGGCAAATCGATGTCGTGAGAGGTCTTGCCGTTGGTCCTGCTTGCCGCTTCCGGCCGGCGCCGAAAGCACCGGCGCGGATGGTCGACGATCAGCGGGGCGTGTGCACGGAGACGGCTGGTACAGCTGGCTGGGCTCGAACCAGCGACCCACGGATCCACAATCCGTTGCTCTACCAACTGAGCTACAGCTGCACGTCTGGCCGGCAGGAACCTAAATTCATTGCCAGGGCGGTTCAAGGAAAAAGCCCGCCGCATGCGAAACGGCCCGGACCGTTCCCGGTCCGGGCCGTTTCATGCCGTCTTGCGGACGGAAACCGTTCAGCCGACGTTCAGGTCCTTGAAGCTCTTCTCGACCTTCTCGGCCATCGGCTTGGTCGCGGCGGTGACGTACTTCTCGCCGAGCGCCTGGAATTCCTTCATCTGGGCGGTCATCGCCTCGAACTGCTTGCGGGCGAAGGCCGACTGGAGCTCGATCACCTCGGACATGGTCTTGGCACCGAAGATGTCGCGGGCCAGCGCGAAGGAGGCATCGCTGTTGGTCTTGACGGCGTCGATGGTCTTGACGCCAATTTCCATCGCACCTTCGCGGGCAGTCTCGAAGGTCTCCTCGACGAGGCCGGTCGCCTCTTCGCCGGCGGTCTTCAGCTTGCTGTACGCGTCGCGCGCCTGGGTCACCGACTTCTCGGCAAATTCGCGAAAGGCGGTGGGAACCTCGAAGCTCGCGGTCGGGAAGCTGAACGCCTCGAACGGAGCGCTGGTCGATTTGGCGGTCTTGCCGGTCTTGCTGGTGGTGGTGGTCATGGGTCGTTGTCCTCGTAGAAGCTGGAGGGGATCGTTGTTGGCCGCTTCCGATCCGGGAATTGCGTGACGATCTGGTAACCCAATATAGGCGGTCTTTTGTGCGATGCAACAAAATTATTGCATCGCACAAGTTCCGTCGCCGAGGCGCGCGTCGACGCGCCGCCTCGCCGCGACGCCGCGCCCCGGTTAACCGTGGCAAGCAATTGCTGCCGGCTGAGCGCTTGTGGTGCGTGGACCGTGGCCAAATCCGGCTGTATTAACATATTGTTAAGCTTCGAGACGGCGAAGGGAGCCGGTGAGGACGGGCCGACCGGATGAACGGCAAGACCTATCCATATCTCGACCTGGTCGCGATCGCGCCGGTCGGCGCCACGCTGCTCGACCCGCGTCCGGCGCTGGCGTTCAGCGGTGACGGCACGCGCATCCTGTGGGCGAATGCGGCCGGCGTGGCGCTGTTCGGCGAGCGCCACATGGCCGACCTGCTCGACCGGCGGCTCTCCGGCCTCAATCCGTTGAAGGCGCAGATCGGCCGCCTGGCGCGGCTGTTGCCGAGCGACACCAGCCGGCTCGAGATGCTGCGCATCGGACAGGGCGTGACCTTCACGGTGCTGGCGGCGGCCTGCCGGCGGCTCAACCTGTCCGACCGCAGCAGCGCGGTCTTCGCCGTCGTGGCGTCGGGCACCAGCAGCGAATTGATCGTCACGCGGGCCGAGCGGCTCGCCGATGCGATCGCCGAGGACGATTGTCTGGCGGCGGTGCTCACCCACGAGGGCAAGGTGCTGGGTGCGTCCGGCGGCTACGATGCGCTGGCGCCGGCGGCGGCGGCGATCGACGCGCTGGTGGCCGCGGCGGCGGACGCCCGCGACGGTGTCGCCAAGCGCACCATCGCCGCGGCGGCCGGCCAGCGGGCGGCGGGCGTGGCGCGCTTCAGCGCGGGCGACCGCACCTGCTTCCTGCTCATCGTCGGCCCGGGCGAAGCCGTGCCGGCGCCGGTCGCCGAGCCGCAAGCGCAGCCGGAGCCGGTCGTTGCCGTCCCATCGCCGCCGGAGCCGGAGCCAGCGGCTGAAGCAGCGCCGCCATCGCCCCGGCCCGAGCCGGTGGCCGCGACCCCGACGCCGCCCCCGGCGCAGGTGGCCGCGCCGCGCCGGCCGCCACCGGAGCGCATGCTGCGCTTCGCCTTCGCGCTCGACCGCGACCGCCGCTTCACTTTCGTTTCGCCGGAACTGGCGCGCGCCGTCGGCACCGAGCAGGCGGCCGTGCTCGGCAAGTCCTGGGAAGCCGTCGCCGACGTCCTCGGCCTCGACCCCAAGGACACGGTGAGCGCGGCACTGCCGGCGGCACGATCATGGTCGGCCCGCGTGCGCTGGCCGGCCGACGGCAACCAGACGATCGCCGTCGACCTGACGGGCTTCCCGGTGCCGGCGCCGAACGGACACGGCTATCGCGGCTTCGGCCTGTGCCACCTCGACGACCGCCAGGCGGACGTGCGGGGCGAGCATGGCTCGCTGTCCGACATCGCCGAGGTCGCCGAGATCGAGGCGAGCGAACCGCCGCCGGCCGCCCCCGCCGAGCCGGAGGAGCCGGCGGTGCCGCAGGAACCTCCGCCGCCCCTTGCGGATGCGCCGGCTGACCCCGCGCCACCGGCGACCGAGCCACCCGCGGCCGAGACCGGCGCGGCGCCCGAGCCGCCTCCTCCCCCGCCGGAGCCGCCTCCTCCTCCGCCGGAGCCGAAATCTTTCGTGCAGCCCCGGCCGCCGTCGCCGACCGACGACGATCTCGACGACGTGGCGCGCAAGATCGTCGAGCAAGGCGGGCAGTCGCCGTCGCGCCGCGTCCGCTCCGACCGCGACGACGATGCCGCGCCTTCCAACATCGTGCGCCTGCCCAACGCCGCCCTGCGGCCACCGCCGCGGCTGACCGGCATGGAGCGCGACGCCTTCGAGCGCATCGCCGAGACCCTCGGCGCCCGCCACGGCGAGACCAGGACGCCACCGGAGCGCGAGGCGACCGAGGACGCCGGGGGCGACGCCGAAACGGCGCCGACGCCGCCGAAGGCGCCGGCGATCGAGACCGACACCCGCCTGCTCGATCGCCTGCCGATCGGCCTGGTGGTGTTCCGCGACCAGGGCCTGCTGTTCGCCAACCGCGCCCTGCTCGAACTCGCCGGCTACGAATCGCTGGCCGACTTCACCGAGGCCGGCGGCGTCGACGCCATCTTCCCCGGCGGGCCAGAGGGCTGGGCCAACGGGACGGCGGTCGGCGGCGGGCCGCTGACCGTGCGGCGGGCCGACGGCGAGCTGACCGCGGTCGAGGCACGGCTCAATGCGGTCACGTGGAGCGAAACGACCGCGCTGATGCTGACCATCGCGCCGCTCGCCGGCCGCGAGCGCGATGCCGGCGACGAAGAAACGCTGCTGGCGGAAGTTGCCGTGGCGGAGGCACGCAGCGAGGAGCTGGCGGCGATCCTCGACACGGCCACCGACGGCGTCATCGTCGTCGACCGGACGGGGCGCATCGGCAGCATGAACCGGGCGAGCGAGGCGCTGTTCGGCATCGACTCCAGCGACTACATCGGCCGGCCGTTCACCGACCTGCTGGCCGACGAAAGCCGCCGCCCGGCGCTCGACTATCTCGACGGCCTCGCCGCCAACGGGGTGGCGTCGGTGCTCAACGACGGCCGCGAGGTCATCGGGCGGGTGCCGCAGGGCGGCCTCATCCCGCTGTTCATGACGATGGGGCGCATCGCCGACGGCGAGAAGTTCTGCGCGGTGCTGCGCGACATCACCCACTGGAAGAACGTCGAGGAGGAGCTGGTCGCCGCGCGCCGCGCCGCCGAGACCGCCAACGCCCAGAAATCGGACTTCCTCGCCAAGATCAGCCACGAGATCCGCACGCCGCTCAACGCCATCATCGGCTTCTCCGAGGTCATGATGGAGGAGCGCTTCGGGTCGATCGGCAACGAGCGCTATCGCGCCTACCTCAAGGACATCCACGTCTCCGGCCAGCACCTGATGAGCCTGATCAACGACCTGCTCGACCTGTCGAAGATCGAGGCGGGCAAGCTCGACCTCGCCTTCGAGGCGGTCGCGGTCAATTCGGTGATCCAGGAATGCGTGGCGCTGATGCAGCCGCAGGCCAACCGCGAGCACATCATCATCCGCACGTCGCTGTCCGCCGACGTGCCCAGCGTCGTCGCCGACCGCCGGTCGCTGCGCCAGATCCTGCTCAACATCCTGTCCAACGCGGTGAAGTTCACCCGCGCCGGCGGCCAGGTGATCGTGTCGAGCGCCATGGAGGCGAGCGGCGAGGTGGTGGTGCGCATCCGCGACACCGGCGTCGGCATGTCCGAGAAGGACGTGGAGACGGCGCTGAAGCCGTTCCGCCAGCTGGCGACGGCCAAGAGCGGCGAGCAGCGCGGCACCGGCCTCGGCCTGCCGCTGACCAAGGCGCTGGTCGAGGCCAACCGGGCGAGCTTCGCCATCGACAGCGCCGTCGACCAGGGCACGCTGGTGCGCATCACCTTCCCGACGACCCGGGTGCTGGCGGGATAGGGGCGGCGCAGCGCCGCCTGCCGGGACCGGCGCCTCAGTGCCTCAGCGCCTCGATGTCGCGGAAATTGTCGAGCGCGTCCGGGTTGGCGAGCGCGCCGGCGTTCTTGACCGGGCGGCCGTGGACGACCTCGCGCACGGCAAGCTCGACGATCTTGCCGGACTTGGTGCGCGGGATGTCGGCGACCGAAACGATGCGGGCCGGCACGTGGCGCGGGCTGGCGCCAGCGCGGATCACCGCCTTGATCCGCCGGATCAACGCCTCGTCGAGCGTAGCGCCGGCAGCCAGGCGGACGAAGAGGACGATGCGCACGTCGCCCTCCCAGTCCTGGCCGATGCACAGCGCCTCGACGACTTCCGGGATCTGCTCGACCTGGCGGTAGATCTCGCCGGTGCCGATGCGCACGCCGCCGGGATTGAGGGTGGCGTCGGAGCGGCCATGGATGACGATGCCGCCGTGGCGCGTCCACTCGGCAAAGTCGCCGTGGCACCAGATGCCGGGGAAGCGCTCGAAATAGGCGGCGCGGTATTTGGCGCCGTCGGGATCGTTCCAGAAGCCGATGGGCATGGAGGGAAACGGCCGCGTGCAGACCAGTTCGCCCTTGCCGGCCGGCAGCGGCCGGCCATCCTCGTCATAGACGTCGACCGCCATGCCGAGGCCGGGCCCCTGGATTTCGCCGCGCCACACCGGCGCGGTCGGCACGCCGAGCACGAAGCAGGAGACGATGTCGGTGCCGCCGGAGATCGACGCCAGATGGACGTCGCGCTTGATGGCGTCATAGACGAAATCGAAGCTCTCCGGCGCCAGCGGCGAGCCGGTCGAGGCGATGGTCCGCAAGGGCGACAGGTCGTGATGGTCGGCCGGCCGGTATTCGGCCTTCTTCACCGCATCGATGAACTTGGCCGAGGTGCCGAAGAAGGTGGCGCGCTCGTCAGCGGCATAGGCGAACAGCGCCTGCGGCCCGGGATGGAAGGGCGAGCCATCGAAGCAAAGCAGCGTCGCGCCCGAGGCAAGGCCGGAGACCAGCCAGTTCCACATCATCCAGCCGAGGGTGGTGAAATAGAAGACGCGGTCGCCCTCGCCGATGGCGGACTGCAGGCGATGCTCCTTGAGGTGCTGGAGGAGCGTGCCGCCGACCGAATGAACGATGCATTTCGGCACGCCGGTCGTGCCCGACGAAAACAGGATGTAGAGGGGGTGGGCGAACGGCACGCGCGTGTAGGCGACGGGCTTCGCCGAGAACGGCGCAAGGGCCGCTGCGAGGGTGACCGCGGCGGGCAGACCGGCGGCGACCGCCTCGGCATCTCCGAGGAACGGCATGACGATGGTCTGGGCGAGGCCGGGAAGCTGCGGGACGACCTCGGCCAGCTTCTCGGCGAGGCGGATTTCCTTGCCGGCGTAGCGATAGCCATCGACGGTGAAAAACACTTTCGGCGCGATCTGGCCGAAGCGGTCGACGACGGCGTTGGCACCGAAATCGGGCGAGGCCGACGACCACACCGCGCCGAGCGAGGCGGTGGCAAGCGTCGCGGCGATGGCTTCCGGCGTATTGGGAAGCAGCCCGGCGACACGATCGCCGGGGCCGACACCGGCGGCGGCGAGCGCCTGCTGCAGGCGCGACACCAGATCGCCGAGCTCGCGCCATGACAGGCGCCGGGTGGCGCCGTCCTCGCCGCGAAAAACGATGGCGGCGCCATCGTCGTGCCGCTTCAGGAGGTTCTCGGCGTAGTTCAGCCGGGCATCGGGAAAGAAGCGGGCGCCGGGCATGCGTTCTCCGTCGACCAGGCGCCGCTCGCCCTTGTCGCCGACGACGCCGCAGAAGTCCCAGACGAGGTCCCAGAAGGCGGCGCGATCGTCCACCGACCAGCCGTGCAGCGCCCGATAGTCGGCAAAGCCGCGCCCGGCGCGCCGGGCGGCCTCGGCGGCGAAGCGGGTCAGCGGTTCAGCGGCAATCGCCTCACCCGTCGGCTGCCACAGCGGCTTTTCGCCATTCATCGTCACGCTCGCTCCCTGGTTGACGTCGACCGGTCACCGATAGCGCCGGCGCCGCGGTCTGTCATCGCCGCCGTGATGCCCACGGAATGCCTGCCGGCCCAGGCCGCAGGCAGAAATTTCTTGCGATGTGTTGCATTTCTGCCTACCCAGAGGAGCCCACCAAGGGAAGCTCCGATCGCATGAAACGCATAGCCATCCTGGCCGTTGTTGCCGTCGGATTGGCGGGACTTGCCGCATTTTCAGCGCCCCTGCTGGTTTCGCCCGACCGCATCAAGCAGCGCATCGCCGAGCGCATTTCGGCCGCGACCGGACGCGAGGTGACGCTCGCCGGCGAACCCAGCCTGTCGATCTATCCGCATCTGGCGGTCACCATCGACGGGCTGACCATCGCCAATCCCAAGGGCATGGGCGACGATCCCTTCGTGGTTGCCGACGAGGTGACGACGCGGCTCGCCCTGTTGCCGCTGCTGACCGGCCGGATGAGCCTGGAAGCCCTCGAGCTGGTGCGGCCGCGCGTCCACCTGATCCGGGATGGCGACGGCCGCGCCAACTGGCTGATGGCCAGCAACGACGCCGACGGCGGGCCGGCCATCGCCGATCTCGCGCTCGGCCTGCTGCAGGTGGTCAACGGCACCATCATCTTCGACGCGGCGACCGACAAGCGTCACGAGGAAGTCGACGCGGTCGATCTCAGCCTCACCTGGGCGAACCCGCAGGCGGCCGCCAGCGGCAACGGCAAGCTGCAATGGCGGGGCGAGACGGTCGAATTCAACGGATCGGTGGCGAGCCCGCTCGACCTGTTCGCCGGCAAGGGATCGCCGGTCCGCTTCGCCATCGCCTCGACACCGCTGCGCGTGTCGTTCAACGGTCAGGCGCTTGGCCTCGCCGGTGCCGATTTCGAAGGCGATACGGCGATCAACACGCCGTCCGTGCGCAAGGTGGCGACGTGGCTTGGCATGGCGCTCGGCAACGGCTCGATCCTCGGTCCGGCGTCGATCGAAGGCAAGCTGTCCTGGCACGGAGCGCAACTGGCGTTCTCCAAGGCCTCGTTCAACCTCGACGGCAACGAGGCGCAGGGCGTCGCGAGCATCGACTTCAGCGGCCAGCGGCCGGCCATCCAGGGGACCTTCGCCGCCGCCAAGTTCGATCTCTCCCCCTATTTCGAGGCGGCGCGCGCCGATGTGACCACCGACGGCCCGTGGCCGTTCGCGCCGACGCGGCTGCCGCTGGTCGACCTGATCGACTGCGATCTCCGGCTGTCGGTGAGCGAGGTGCTGATCGGCGCCATGCGGCTGACCGGTTTCGGCGCGACCGGCACCATCAAGGACGGCGCGGCGACGGTGAACATCGGCGAGGCCAAGTTCTTCGGCGGCAAGCTCGGCGCCACGATCGCGGCGCGGATGGACGGCGACAGCCTGGCCACGCATGTCAAGGCGGCCATCGCGGGCGCCCTCGTGCAGGCGCCGCTCAAGGACCTTCTCGGCATCGACGCGCTCAGCGGCAAGGCGGACGCGACCTTCGACATGACCGGTCACGGCGCCACCTGGGGCGAACTGGCGCATTCGATCGCCGGCAAGGCATCGGTGACGATCGCCGACGGCACGCTCGGCGGCATCGACATGAAGGAGATCGCGGCGCGCATGATCGACCCGCTGGCCGAACCGATGCCGCCGGGGAACGGTTCGGCGGCGTTCGGCAGGCTCGCCGGAACCCTGATCGTCGCCAACAGCACGCTGGCCACCAGCGACCTCACGCTCGAAGGACAGGACTACGTGGTGGCGCTCAACGGGCGCGGCTCGCTGATCACCGGCTCGGTCGAGGCCAACGCGACGCTGACCCTGAAGGCGGGGGGCGGCAAGACCGTCCCCCTGGCGGTCACCGGCACCTGGCGGGCGCCGCTGATCGGCCCGCGCCAGCTCACCCTCAAGGACCAGGCCGCCGGCCAGCCGCGCGGATGACCGATATTTAATGTTGGCGGACGTAGGGCACCCTCTGCCGGACCCGTGTTGGCGGTGAAGGGCGTCGAATGGCCGATGCCCGCAAGAGGAAAATCGTTATGTCTGCCAAGACCTTGATCATCGCCTTCGCGGCGCTTGCGGCGACCACCGCCATGACCGTTCCGAGCCTCGCGGCCGGCGGCGACGGCACCGGCCCGAACGGCAACCCGCCGGCCATCAACCAGCAGCTTCCGGTGCGCGCCACCGTCATGTTCAACCTGCTCGACACCAACCACGACGGCGCCGTCGACAAGGACGAGTTCGCGGCCATCACCAATGCCACCTTCGCCGCCCTCGACGACAACCACGACGGCAAGCTGACGGTGGACGAGCTGCGCGGCAATTTCGGTCCGATGATGGGCCAGCGTGGCGGCCGCGGCGGCCCCGACGATCGCGGCGGGCCCGGCATGCACCAGGGGCGCTGGCAGGACCGCGACGGGCGTGGCGGCGGCTGGGGCCAGGGCCGCATGGCCTTCAACGGCGGCCCCGGCCCGCAGCGCGGCGGCCCGGGTGGCCCGCAGGGCGGCCCGCCGAATTTCGCCGACCTCGACACCAACCACGACGGCGTGATTTCGCAGGACGAGTTCCAGGCCCATATGCCGGGTCCCGGCCGGGGCTACGGTCCCGGCCCGCGGCAGTAGGCGAGAGAGCACACTCGGGGCGAGCTGAGGGAGACCGATGGAATGGCTCATGACGCTCGCCCCGGTGGCCCCGTCGCGAAATGCGCGACGCGAACCGGCCTCTGCCGGTAAGATCGAGGCCACCGGGGGGCGACGCTCGTTGGAAACGAATGCCGGCACGACCGATGAGGCGCTGGTGGCCGAGATCGCCGCCGGCGATCAACGCGCCTTCGCCGAGATCGTGCGCCGCCACGGCGGCCGGCTGAAGGCGCTGGCGCTGCGCTTCAGCGGCGGCGCGGGCGAGGCCGACGACATCGTCCAGGAGACCTTCTGGAGCCTGTGGCGCAATGCCGGCCGCTGGCGGCCGGGCGGCCCGCCGTTCGCGGCCTATCTGACGCGCATGGCGATCAACCGCGCCATCGACGGGGAGCGCAAGAAGAAGACCCGCCGCTTCTTCGGACTGGAAGCGGCCGAGGATACCGCCGATCCGGAACCGGCGGCCGACGACAAGCTGGCGGCCAGCACGGCGCTGGCGGCGGTCGCGCGCGATATCGGCGGATTGCCGGCGCGGCAGCGAGCGGCCATTCTGCTGGCGGCGGACGGGGAAAAATCGAATGCCGAGATCGCCGAGGCGATGGGACTGTCTGTCGGGGCAGTCGAGCAGCTTCTGGTGAGGGCGCGGCGGACTTTGCGCATGCGACTCGCGGACCGCGAGGCGCGAGGGGGACTGGAACCATGAACCTCGAACGTTTTGAAGAAACCCTCAGCCGGCTGGGCGGCGACCTGACGCGATGGCCGGCAGCGGAGCGCGCCGAGGCGCAGGCGCTGATCGCGGCCGAGCCGCGGGCGGCGAAGCTGCAGGCCGAGACCGCCAGGCTCGACGAGCTGGTCGCCGCGGCAATGGCGCCGGTCGCCATGGATTCCGCCGCCGTCGGCCGCATCATCGCCGGCATCGACCACCGGCGCCATCGCGACCTGACGCTGCAGCCGACGCGGCGCCTGTTCGCCTGGGCGAGCGCGGCGATGGTCGTCTTCCTGGTCGCCGGCTTCGCCGCCGGCATCGCCCTGCCGAGCAGCAGCGACGACGATTCGGCGCTGGCCGGGCTGGTGTTCGGCGCCGGCAGCTCGAGCACCTATTCGACGTCCACCTCGGGGGGCGTCCTATGACCATCCGTGGCCCCTTCGCGGTCACGCTGCTCGTCGTTCTGTTCGTGTCGCTGGCGGCGAACCTGATCATCGCCGGCTTCGTCGTGGCGCGCGTCGCCGGTCCGCGGCCGGGCGGCATCGGCGAGATCGACCGGATCG
The DNA here is from genome assembly GCA_963784605.1 of uncultured Alphaproteobacteria bacterium. Classification (GTDB taxonomy): domain Bacteria; phylum Pseudomonadota; class Alphaproteobacteria; order Rhizobiales; family Kaistiaceae; genus CAVSRC01. The sequence continues at coordinate 315,434 of CAWARW010000015.1, read as the reverse complement.
TGGCGCTCGGCATCCGCGCCTTCCCGCCGGAGATCCAGGGCGACATCCGCGACCAGGTGCGCGCCCACCGCAACGAGTTCCGCGCCGGCCTCGACGCGGTGCAGGTCGCGCGCCAGCAGATGTTCGCGGCGATGCGCGCCGATCCCTTCGACCGTGCCGCCCTCGACCAGGCCTTCGCCACCGTGCGCAGCACGACCAACACCGTGCAGGCGGTCGGCCAGAGCATCGTCGCCGACGCCATCGCCCATGCGCCGGCCGACGTGCGGGCGCGGATCCGGCCGCAGCGCGGCCCCTTCCCGTAAGTTTTCGTTCCCTCGGACGCGCCCGCGGGCGCTCAGCCCGCCGCCTGGGCCGCCAGGCGTTCGGCCCGCCGGCGCTCGACCTCGGCACGCTTCGAGACGATCGAGGCGGCGATCACGCCGACGGTGACGACGGCGATGAGGATGGTGCACACCGCGTTGATCTCCGGCGTCACGCCGAGGCGGACCTGGCTGTAGATCTTCATCGGCAGTGTGGTGGCGCCGGGGCCGGTGGTGAAGCTGGCGATGACCAGATCGTCGAGCGACAGGGTGAAGCCCAGCATCCAGCCGGCGATCACCGCCGGCAGGATGATCGGCAGGGTGATGACGAAGAAGGTCTTCAGTGGCGGGCAGCCGAGATCCTCGGCCGCTTCCTCGAGGCTGCGGTCGAAGGTAACCAGGCGCGACTGGATGACCACGGCGACGTAGCACATCGAAAAGGTGACGTGGGCGAGCACGATGGTCCAGAAGCCGCGGGCTACGTTGAGCGCGACGAAGAGGAGGAGCAGCGACAGGCCGGTGATGACATCGGGCATGACCAGCGGCGCGTAGATCATGCCGGAGAACAGCGAGCGCCCCTTGAAGCGGCCGAAGCGGACCAGCGCCACCGCGGCCATGGTGCCGAGCACCGTCGCCACGGTGGCGGACAGGAGGGCGACGCGCAGCGTCACCCAGGCGGCGTCGAGCAGAGCCTGATCGTTGAGGAGCTCGCCGTACCATCTGGCCGACCAGCCGCCCCACACGGTCACCAGCTTGGAGGCGTTGAACGAATAGATGACCAGAAGCACGATCGGCGCATAGAGGAAGGCGAGGCCGAGGGTCACCGAGGTGAGGTTGAAGCGGGAGAAGGACTTCATGCTTCCCGCTCCGCGCGCGCCTGCTCCTGGTTCTGGAAGATGACGATGGGCACCACCAGGATGAGCAGCAGGACGACGGCGACCGCCGACGCCAGCGGCCAGTCGCGATTGTGGAAGAACTCGTCCCACAGCGTCTTGCCGATCATCAGCGTGCCGTTGCCGCCGAGCAGATCGGGGATGACGAATTCGCCGGTGACCGGAATGAAGACGAGGAAGCAGCCGGCGACGACGCCGGGCAGCGACAGGGGAAAGGTGATCGTCCAGAAAGCCTTGAGGCGGGTGCAGCCGAGATCGGCCGCCGCCTCGAGCAGCGATTCGTCCATCTTCTCCAGCGCCGCGTAGAGCGGCAGGATCATGAACGGCAGATACGAATAGACGATGCCGATGTAGACCGCCCAGTTGGTGTTGAGGATGGTCAGCGGCTGGTGGATGACGCCGAGCCAGAGGAGAAGCTCGTTGAGCAGGCCCTCCTTCTTGAGGATGCCGATCCAGGCGTAGACGCGGATCAGGAACGAGGTCCAGAACGGCAGGATGATCAGCATCAGCAGCGTCGGCTGCCAGCGCCGCGCCGCCCGCGCCATGCCGTAGGCGATGGGATAGCCGACGAGGAAGATCAGGACGGTCGCGGTGAAGGCGATCCACAGGCTCGACAGGTAGGCCTTCACGTAGAGCGCGTCGGTGGTGAGGAAGGTGTAGTTGTCGACGGTGAACTGCTGCGCCGCGTCCCACAGGGCGGCGAGGCCATCGGCCAGATGGAAGGTCGGGAAATACGGCGGCTGGGCGAGCATCGAGGTGGAGAAGGAGATCTTCACCACGATCAGGAAGGGGACGAAGAAGAGCACCAGCAGCCAGGCGTAGGGGATCGCCAGAACCAGCCAGCGCAGGGCGGGCCGGTCCGGGCGCACGGGCGAGCGGGGGATGCGGTGTCAGCGGCAGCCATGGCCATCCCCGCCTCGTCGTGGGCCGCGCGGCGCCGCGTCCGGAAGGCCGTGCCTGGTTCGGCCTCCGGTCATTTGGTCAGCACCACGCCGCCATCGCGCGACCAGGTGAGCCAGACCTTGTCCTCCCAGGTGATCGGCCGCTCGACGAGGCGCGTCGCATTGGCGACGGTCGCCTTGAGCGTGGCGCCGGTCGCCAGGCGCACGTGATAGACGGAGATGTCGCCGAGATATTCGATGTCCCAGACCTCGCCGGAGACGGCGTTGACCGACGGATCGGCGGGCGCGGTCAGCGAGACGCCGATCTTTTCCGGCCGCACGGCGAACCAGACGGTATCGCCGACGGCGGTCTGGACCTCCTGCAGGTCGACGTCGACGACGCCACCGGTGCCGCTGCATTCCAGCCGGATGGCGCCGCCACCGGCGGCGGTGACCCTGCCCTCCAGCAGGTTGATCGAACCGATGAAATCGGCGACGTAGCGCGAGTTGGGCTGCTCGTAGATCTCGGCCGGCGTGCCGATCTGGATGATCTTGCCGTGGTTCATGACCGCGATGCGGTCGGCCAGCGTCATCGCCTCTTCCTGGTCGTGGGTGACGATGACGAAGGTGAGGCCGAGATCGACCTGCAGGTCGGAGAGCTCGAACTGGGTCTCCTCGCGCAGCTTCCGGTCGAGGGCGCCGAGCGGCTCGTCGAGCAGCAGCACCTTCGGCTTCTTGGCGAGCGAGCGGGCAAGCGCGACGCGCTGGCGCTGGCCGCCGGAAAGCTGGTGCGGCTTGCGCTTGGCAAACGGCGTCAGCTTGACGAGCTTGAGCATCTCCTCGACGCGCCGGGCGATCTGATCCTTCGCCATGCCCTCCTGCTTGAGGCCGAAGGCGACGTTGCCCTCGACCGTCATGTGCGGAAACAGGGCATAGGACTGGAACATCATGTTGCTCGGCCGCCGGTAGGGCGGCACGCCGGCAAGGTTCTTGCCGTCGACCGAAACGTTGCCGACGGTCGGCTCCTCGAAGCCGGCGACCATGCGCATCATGGTGGTCTTGCCGCAGCCGGAGGGCCCGAGCAGCGCGAAGAACTCGCGCTCGTAGATGGCGAGCGAGATGTCGTCGACGGCGGTGAAATCGCCGAAACGCTTGGTGACGTTGTGAAATTCGATGAACGGCCGGGCCGTGGGGTCGTTCCACGGAGCGAACTTCCGCCGGACCGGTCCGACTGCCGTCTTCGCCATCACGCCCCCTGAGGTTGGCGGCGGCGCCGGCGCGCCACCGCCCGGTCCCGGCCCGCTACTGCCCGGTCTTGATCGACGTCCACAGGCGCGTCACCACGCGCTGGATCTTCTGGCCGTAGGGCGTCGTGGTGAACGTCTTTTCGAGGACCGCCTTGGGCGGATAGATCTTGGGGTCGTCGAGCACGTCCTTGCTGACGTATTTCTGCGAATCGAGGCTGCCGTTCGGATAGCTGACGTAGTCGGTGTTCGCCGCCGCCACCTGCGGGTCCATCATGTAGTTGATGAAGGCGAGCGCGGCGTCGGGATGCGGCGCGTCCTTGAGGATCGCCATCGAATCGAACCACATCAGCGACCCTTCCTTGGGGATCGTGTAGTCGAGGTGGACGCCGTTGTTGGCCTGGTCGGCGCGGTCGCGCGCCTGGAACACGTCGCCGGAGTAGCCGATGGCGATGCAGATATCGCCGTTGGCGAGCGCATCGATGTATTCGGACGAATGGAACTTCTGGACGTAGGGCGTGACCGCCTTGAGCGCGTCCGCCGCCTTGTTCAGGTCGCTCTCCTTCTTGGAGTTCGGATCGAGGCCGAGATAGGCGAGCGCCGACGGGATGACGTCATCCGGCGAATCGAGGAAGTAGACGCCGCAGTCCTTGAACTTCGACACGATCTTGGGATCGAAGACCATGCGCCAGGAATCGACCGGCGCGTCGGGCATGATCGCCTTGATCTTGTCGATGTTGTAGCCGATGCCGGTGGTGCCCCACATGTAGTCCTCGGCGAACTTGTTGCCGGGATCGTAGGCGGCCAGGCGATCGGCGATGAACTTCCACTGGTGCTTGTCGTTGGGCAGCTTCGACTTGTCGAGCGGCTGCAACACGCCGGCCTGGATCATGCGCTGCAGGTTCGGGTTGGTCGGCACGACGACGTCGTAGCCGGAGGCACCGGCGTAGACCTTGGCCTCGAGCGTCTCCATGGAATCGTAGACGTCGTAGGTGACCTTGATGCCGGTCATCCGGGTGAAGTTGGCGAGGGTGTCCTCGGCGATGTAATCCGACCAGTTGTAGACGTTGACCACCTTGTCCTCGGCCGCGGCCGATGTGACCACGAAAAGAGCAGCGGCGGCAGTCAGAAGGGCAGTCCGTGCGAGCATGGCATCCTCCTTAGTGCGACCGGCCGGGACCGACAGGCGCGGATGGCGCCGGCTCCGGCCGGGATTTCAGTCCACGTTAAGGTTGATCGCCAACGGCGACAACAGCATCGTGACCCGGCTATGCTAGAAACGGGCCGGCCGCGGCCCGGTTGCCGATCCCCGCGATTGTGCGCAAAATCTCCGGACCGCGCCATTTCGAGCGCCGCACCGGCGGGAATCCTCGCGAAACCGGCGGTTCGGCGACAACACAGGTGAACCGTGGCACGCAAGAAAAAGTCCCCTTCCGTTTCAGACCGGAGCCGGGGCGTTGCATCGCTGGCAGAGGCGCAGGCGTGGATCGGCGGGCGCGACATCGAGGATATCGAGTGCATCGTCCCCGACCAGGCCGGGGTGGCGCGCGGCAAGATGATGCCGGTGCAGAAATTCCTCGCCGGGCCGACCATGGCGATGCCCGGCTCGATCTTCACCCAGACCATCACCGGCGACTGGCCGCACGACGACGACACCTTCCAGAACGACAGCGCCGACCAGGACATCCACCTGGAGCCGGACTTCTCGACGCTGTCGGTGGTGCCGTGGGAAAGCGACCCGACGGCGCAGGTGATCCACGACGCCTATCACGCCGACGGGCGGCCGGTGGAGATCGCGCCGCGCCAGGTGCTGCGCCGGGTGATCGAGCTCTACCGCAACCGCGGCTGGGTGCCGGTGGTGGCGCCGGAGGTCGAGTTCTACCTGGTCAAGCCGAACAAGGACCCGGACTATCCGCTGGAGCCGCCGACCGGCCGCTCGGGCCGGCCTGAGTCGGCGCGCCAGTCCTATTCGATCGCCGCGGTCAACGAGTTCGACGAGCTGTTCGACGACATCTACGACTTCTCCGAGCAGCAGGAACTGGAGATCGACACGCTGATCCACGAGGAAGGCGCGGCGCAGATGGAGATCAACCTGCGCCACGGCGACCCGCTGGTGCTCGCCGACCAGGTCTTCCAGTTCAAGCGCACGATCCGCGAGGCGGCGCTGCGCCACGACATGTACGCCACGTTCATGGCCAAGCCGATGAGCCAGGAGCCGGGCTCGGCCATGCACATCCACCAGTCGGTCAACGACATGGAAACCGGCGCCAACATCTTCTCCGATGCCGCCGGCGACCCGACGGAGCGGTTCTTCGCCTTCATCGGCGGCTCGCAGAAATACCTGCCGGCGGTGACCTGCATCATGGCGCCCTACGTCAATTCCTACCGGCGGCTGGTGCGCTCGGGCTCGGCGCCGGTCAACACCATGTGGGGCTACGACAACCGCACGGTCGGCCTGCGCGTGCCCTATTCGACGCCCGCCGGGCGGCGCATCGAGAACCGCATCCCGTCCTCCGACGCCAACCCGTATCTGGCCATCGCCGCCTCGCTCGCCTGCGGCTATCTCGGCATGACCGAGGGGCTGATGGTCTCCGAGCCGGTGTCGGGCTCGGCCAACGAGGCGGAGATCGCGCTGCCGCGCGGCCTGCTGGAAGCGGTGGCGCTGTTCGAGGAATGCGAGGAGCTGGCCGAGATCTTCGGCCGGCGCTTCGTCACCACCTACCGGGCGATCAAGCAGGCGGAGTTCGAGACCTTCATGCAGGTGATCAGCCCGTGGGAGCGGGAATTCCTGCTGCTCAACGTGTGATTCCGGCTGCCCGGGCGCCGGTCGGTCTCCCGCACGAGGGAACCTTTGCCCGGCCGCACCCGTTCGGTTCCCGGGGCTTCACGCCAGGAGCATCATGGGATTCGATCCGCGGCCGCGGCGGCCGGCGCAAACCAGCCGTAACGGCGACCTCTTCCGCATGGCGCTGGCCGTCGGCGGACTGATCGTCCTCGCACTGGTGGCCTGGCAGTTGATGGAAGTCTTCCTGCTGGTGTTCGCGGCCGTCGTCATCGCCAGCATCCTCATCGGCCTGGCCGACCTCATCCGCCGCCTGGTGCCGCTGTCGCACGGTTGGGCGGTGACAATCGCGGTGGGGGCGGTCGTGGCGGTGTTCGCTGCCTTCTCCGCCTTCATGGGCAGCCAGGTCTCCGGTCAGGTCGCCGATCTCTTCAACCGCCTGCCCCGCGAGATTGCGGCCTTCGGCGACCTGATCGGCGTCGGCGACCTGCCCGACCAGATCGCCGCGCAGCTCAGGGACTTCGCCGGGCGCGGCAACGTGCTCCTCAGCATCGCCGGCTACACCACCGGCTTCATCGGCGTCGCCGCCGACATGTTCCTGGTGCTGGTCGCCAGCATCTACCTGGCGCAGCGCCCCGCGTTCTACCTGCGCGGCACGCTGGCCCTGTTTCCGCCCAAGGTCCGCCGCTACGTCGGCCCCGCGGCGAACCATGCCGGCAACGCGCTGCGCCTGTGGCTGCTCGGTCAGCTTGCCTCCATGGTCATGGTCGGCGTCGCGGTCGGCGTCGGCCTGTGGCTGATCGGCGTGCCGTCGGCGCTGGCCCTCGGCCTGTTCGCCGGCCTCGCCGAGTTCGTGCCGGTGGTCGGCCCGATCGTCAGCGCGGTGCCCGGCCTTCTGTTGGCGCTGCCCCAGGGCAACGTCACCGTGCTGTGGGTGCTGGCGCTCTATGTCGTCGTCCAGCAGTTCGAATTCGAACGTCATCGTGCCGCTGATCCAGCGCCACGCCGTCGAGCTGCCGCCGGCGCTCGGCCTGTTCGCCCTGATGGCGCTGAGCGTTCTCTTCGGGCCGCTCGGCCTGCTCCTGTCGACGCCGCTCACCGTCGTCCTCTTCGTCGCGGTCAAGGAGCTCTACGTGCGCGACACGCTTCGCCAGGAGACCGACGTTCCCGGCGAGCGCGAACCGCGCCCAGCCGGCGAGTGACGTGCGGCCTCTTGTGCGCCGAAATGGCGCCATCGGGCTCGAAAACGGCTCTAGAATGGCGGCACCTGTCCCCGCCCGGAGCCTCGCCCGTCATGCCGAAGAAGATCGATCTCGCCCAAGCGCCGGTCAGTGCCGGCACGCTCTATCCGCCGCCGTTCGACGCGCCCTGCCGTGCCCGCCGCCGCATCCGGCTGGGCGACGCGGCCGGCCTCAGCCAGTTCGGCGTCAACCTGTGCACGCTGCCGCCCGGCGCCTGGTCGAGCCAGCGCCACTGGCACGACCGCGAGGACGAACTGGTCTATGTGGTCTCGGGCGAGGTGACGCTGGTCACCGACGGCGGCGAGGAGGTCCTTCGCGCCGGCGATGCCGCCGGCTTCAAGGCCGGCGACACGAACGGCCACTGCCTGCAGAACCGCTCCGACGGGGACGTCGTCCTGCTCGAGATCGGCTCGCGCTTCGAGGACGACTGCGCCTTCTATTCCGACATCGACATGAAGACGACGCCGGCGGGCGACTACGTCCACCGCGACGGCACGCCCTATCCCAAGCAGGAGCGGCGCAGCGGGTGACCCACCCGGCGTCCCTCTATGCCGCGACGGCCGACGCCGGGCTGAGGTTTCCGCCGCTGGCCGAACCGGCGCGCGCCGATGTCGCCATCGTCGGCGGCGGCTACACCGGCCTGTCGGCGGCGCTGCATCTGGCGGAGGCCGGCATCGACGTGGCGCTGGTGGAAGCCAACCGCGTCGGCTGGGGCGCCTCGGGGCGCAACGGCGGCCAGCTCCACAGCGGCCAGCGGCGCGACCAGGACTGGCTGGAGGACCATCTCGGCGCGGAGGCGGCGCGCCGCCTGTGGGCGCTCGCCGAAGAGGCCAAGGCGACGACCCTCGGCCTCATCGACACGCACGGCATTGCCTGCAACTGGCGGCCGGGCCTCATCGAGACGGTGCACAAGCCGCGGCTGGTCGCGCGACGAGATCGCCTATGTCGACAAGCTGCGCGATGCCTACGGCTATGACGCCGTCGCCTGGCTCGATCGCGCGGCGCTCTGCGACGGCGATCGGCACCGACGTCTATTTCGGCGGGCGGCGCGACGCGCGGGCCGGGCATCTCGATCCGCTGAAGTTCGCGCAGGGCCTCGCCCGCGCCGCGGCCAGGGCCGGCGCCCGCATCCACGAGGGCACGCGGGCCGTGCGGGTGAGCGGAGAGGCGAAGACGGGTTTCGTCGTTACGTGCGCCCCGACGCCTGCGGTCGTCGTCCCCTCGCCCCGGCCGGGCGCGGGTGGCGGAGCCGCCGCCACCCTCTCCGCCAACCTCGTCATCCTTGCCGGCAACGGCTATCTCGCCGGCCTCGACCGGCAGGTCGAGGCGCGGGTGATGCCCATCGACAACTATATCGTCGCCACCGAGCCGATCGGCGCCGGCCAGCCGGGCGGCCTCATCGCCAACGGCGAGGCGGTCTCCGACACCCGCTTCGTCGTCTACTACTTCCGGCCGAGCGCCGACGGCCGCCTGATCTTCGGCGGCGGCGAGACCTACGGCGACCGTCACCGCGGCGACATCGGCCGACTGGTGCGCAAGCACCTTGCCCGCGTCTATCCGCAGCTTGCCGACGGCGCCGCTCGCCCATGCCTGGGGCGGCACGCTGGCGATCACGCTGAACCGCCTGCCCTATATCCGCCGCGTGCGGCCGGGCGTCTATGCCGCCGCCGGCTATTCCGGCCAGGGCGTCGCCATCGCGCCCTTCGCCGGCAAGATCCTGGCGCAAGCCATCGCCGGCAATCCCGGCGAAGCTCGACACCTTCGCGGCGCTGCCCGTCGTCCGCCTTCCCCGGCGGGCCGCTGCTGCGCTTCCCGGCGCTGGTCGCGGCGATGACCTGGTACCGGCTGCGCGACCGCCTGTGACCCGGACGCTTTCGGTCGCGCACGGCGCGGATGTAGAAAGCGCCCGCCGAACGTCCGGCCGCGCCGAAGGGGGCTGCCGCCATGTCCGAGACTGCCGACTGCCTGCCGCCTGACCGCTCCGGCATGGACCCGCGCCGGCGGGCCATCGCGCTCTGGGTGATCCTGCTCGCCTTCGGCATGGACCTGCTCGATTCGACCATCGTCAATATCGGCATCCCCTCCATCCAGCGCGAGCTCGGCACCAGCTATGCCGCCATCCAGTGGATCGTCGCCGGCTATCAGCTGACCTTCGCGCTCTTGCTCATCACCGGCGGGCGGCTCGGCGACATCTTCGGCTACCGCAAGATCCTGCTCGTCGGCATGAGCGGCTTCGCGCTCACCTCGGCGCTCTGCGGCTTCGCCGTCTCCAGCGAGATGCTGGTCGCCGCGCGGCTGCTGCAGGGCCTGTCGGCCGCGCTGATGGTGCCGCAGACGCTGGCCCTCATGCAGGTGATGTATCCGACCGTCGAGGAGCGCCAGCGCGTGTCGGCGCTCTACGGCGCGGTCGCCGGCATCGCCACGGTCTCCGGCCCCATCGTCGGCGCGCTGCTCATCACCGGCAACCCCTACGGCTTCGGCTGGCGCACCATCTTCCTCATCAACCTGCCCTTCGCCATCGTCGCGATCGGCCTCGGCCTCGCCTACCTGCCCGTCCGCAAGTCGCCGCACCCGCTCCATGTCGACGGGATCGGCGTCGGGCTGATCCTCGTCGCCATGCTCATGCTGATGTTCCCGCTGATCGAGGGGCGCCAGCTCGACTGGCCGCAATGGGCGTTCGTCTCGATGGCCGCCTCGCTCGCCGTCTTCGTCCTGTTCGCGGCGAGCCAGATCTGGAAGGACCGCCGCGACGGCTCGCCGCTGGTGGTGCCGCACCTCTTCCGGGCGCGCTCCTTCGTCGGCGGCATCACCATCCACGCTCGCCTTCTACGCGGTGGTCGCCTCCTTCTTCCTGGTGCTGACCATCTTCCTGCAGATCGGCCTCGGCTACGACGTGCTCACCGCCGGCCTGACCAGCATCCCCTTCTCGCTCGGCATCGGCATCACCGTCGCGCTCGCCCAGGGCGTGCTGGTGCCGCGCTTCGGCCGCAACATGCTGACCGCCGGGCCGCTCATCATGGCCGTCGGCTTCGGCCTGTTCATGGCCGAGATCGCCGTCTTCGGCGGCGCCCTGTCGCCCTGGGCGATCGCGCCGGTGCTGTTCGTCACCGGCGCCGGCATGGGCTGCGTGGTGGCGCCGATCTATCCCTTCATCCTGGCGCAGGTGCCGGTGGCGGACGCCGGCTCGGCCTCCGGCGTCATCAATGCGGTCGGCCAGGTCGGCGGCGCCATCGGCGTGGCGGCGGTCGGCGTCGTCTTCTTCGGCCTCCTCGGCAGCCAGGCGACGGTCAGCGTCGACAGCGTGCGCGGCGCGCTTTCCGCCGAACTGACGGCGGCGGGCCTGCCCGAGTTCGCCGTGCCGCAGGTCGTCGCCGCCTTCGAGACCTGCTTCCACGACCGCGCCAACGCCAAGGACTTCTCGGACGTGCCGGCAGAGCTGCGCGGCGGCCGAAAAGGCCCAGGCCGATTTCGCCGCCTCCGATCCGGCGCTGGCCGCCAAGGTCGGCGCCATCGTCGCCCGCCACGCGCGGACGGCCTCGCAGCGCAATTTCTCCGCCGCCATGACGCAGACGCTGGTCTGGCAGGTGGCGGCGCTGCTCATGGTCTCCCTGCTCACCTTCCTGCTGCCGCCGCGGCCGAAGCGGCGCGAGGAGCTGGCCGAGGCCGGCATCGGGCCGTAGCGCCGCGGCGCCGGCGTCGGCCGTCGCAGCGCGGCTTCCGGCCGCCTCCAACCTGCCGTTCCCGCCGCTGTCCTGTCGCCAGCCCGGCCTGACGCACAGCGTCACGAAAATTTAATCATACGAACGATTGACATTTTAAGTCATTCGACTGTATGACGATGCCGAAAGCAACAGACCATGGCGCGCCGCGATGGCGCAACGCCCGATCGAAACCGGAAACCGGAATGGACACGCAAACCCAACAGGAAGCCGGCAGCAGCCGCCGAGGCGGCGCCGCGCCCGGGCTCGCCGCACTACCGGCGCGCCCGGCGCGACCGCGGCGCCGAGACCCGCGCACAGCTCATCGAGGCGGCGCTCGATGTCTTCGGCCGGCTCGGCTACGAGGGCGCCAGCACGCGCGAGATCGCCAAGGCGGCCAACGCCAACCTGGCGGCGATCGTCTATCACTTCGGCGGCAAGGAGGCGCTGCACATCGCCGTCGCCGAGCATGTCGTCGCCAGCATCCTCGCCAAGATCGGCCCGGCGCTGGCGCTGGCGCCGCCGAGCCCTGCGGCCACGGCAACGCCGGCCGCGGCGCGCGCCACGCTCCACCGGCTGATCGAGACGATGATCGATGTCCTCCTCGGCTCGGCCGAAGCGAGCGCTGGGCGCGCTTCATCGTGCGCGAGCAGCTGCAGCCGACCGCCGCCTTCGAGGTGATCTACCGGCTTCATGGGCCGTCGCCATCGGCAACGGCCACGCGGCTGGTCGCCGACCATCCTCGGCGAGCCCGATGACGAGACGCGTGCGCCTGCGCGTCTTCACGCTGCTCGGCCAGGTCCTCGTCTTCCGCGTCGCCCAGACGCTGGTGCTGAGGCGCATGGAGTGGACCGCCATCGGCGAGCGCGAGCGCGACACCATCAAGCAGATCATCCTCGAGAACGTCGATGCCATTCTCGAAGGAGCCAAGTCATGAGGCGGGTCATCGTCCTCCTCGTCCTCCTCGTCGCCGCCGGCGGCGGCTTCGCCTGGTGGTGGTTCAACCATGACGGCAACGGCAACGGCCCGCTGGTGCTCTACGGCAATGTCGACCTGCGCCAGGTCGACCTCGCCTTCAACGACAGCGGGCGGATCGCCGCCGTGCTGGTCGACGAAGGCGCCAAGGTGAAGAAGGGCGAGGTGCTGGCCCGCCTCGACACCAGCCGCATCGAACCGCAGGTGGCGCAGGCCGAGGCCCAGGTGGCGGCGCAGTCGGCGGCGGTGGACAAGCTGCACAACGGCTCGCGGCCGGAAGAGATCGCCCAGGCCCAGGCCAACCTCGATGCCGCCACCGCCAACGCCCACAATGCCGAACTGACCTACCAGCGCGCGCTGACGCTGAAGGACAGCCCGAGCGGCAGCCACGGTCGGTGACGCAAAGCCAGATCGACGCCGCCAAGGCCGCCAAGGATTCCGCCGACGCCCAGCGCGAGGTCGCCGAGCAGGCGCTGATCCTGGCCAAGGCGGGACCGCGCAAGGAGGACATCGCCGCGGCGGAAGCCCAGCTCAAGGCGGCCGAGGCGCAACTGGCGCTGCTCCGCCAGCAGCTCAACGACGCGGCGCTGGCCGCACCGCAGGACGGCATCATCCGCTCGCGCCTGCTGGAGCCGGGCGAGATCGCCTCGCCGGCCAAGCCGGTCTTCTCCATCGCCATCGTCACGCCGAAATGGGTGCGCGCCTACGTCTCCGAGCCCGACCTGCCGAAGGTCGCGCCGGGCGCGGCGGCGACCGTGACGGTCGACGGCAGCTCGCAGGCCTTCAGCGGCCATATCGGCTTCATCTCGCCGGTGGCCGAGTTCACGCCGCACGCCATCCAGACGGCCGAGCTGCGCACCAGCCTGGTCTACGAGGTGCGCATCCTGGTCGACGATCCCGACGACGTGCTGCGCCTCGGCATGCCGGCGACGGTGCACCTGACACGGACGCGGCCGCGCCGACAATGAGCGCCGCCGCTCCCGCCATCGCAGGCCGCGGCATCGTCAAGCGCTTCAAGCGCGCCAGCGGCGAGACGGTCACCGCGCTCGACGACGTCTCGCTGACCGTCGAGCATGGCGGGCTGACGGCGCTGGTCGGCCCCGACGGCGCCGGCAAGACGACGCTCATCCGGCTGATGGCGGGACTGATGACCGCCGATGCCGGCGACCTGCAGGTGCTCGGCATCGACATCGCCCGCGACCCGCAGGCGGTGCAGGACCGCCTCGGCTACATGCCGCAGAAGTTCGGCCTCTACGAGGACCTCACCGTCCAGGAGAACCTCGACCTCTACGCCGACCTGCACGGCGTGACGGCGGCGGAGCGCCGCCAGGTCTATCCGCAGCTCATGGACATGACCGCGCTCGGGCCGTTCTCCCGCCGCCTCGCCGGACGCCTGTCGGGCGGCATGAAGCAGAAGCTCGGCCTCGCCTGCACGCTGGTGCGCTCCCCCGACCTGCTGCTGCTCGACGAGCCGACGGTCGGCGTCGACCCGCTGTCGCGGCGCGAGCTGTGGGAGATCATCCTGCACCTGGTCAACGACCAGGGCCTGACGGTGCTGATCAGCACCTCGTATCTGGACGAGGCGGAACGCTGCAAGCATGCGGTGGTCCTGCACGAGGGCACGGTGCTCGCCCAGGGTGCGCCCCACACCATCACCGAGGTGGCGGCGGGCCGCGCGTTCCTCGCCACGCCGCCGGAGGGACAGCCGGCGCGCCTCCTGCAGGCGCGCCTGCTCGACGATCCCAACGTCACCGACGCCGTGCCGCAGGGCGGCCAGGTGCGGCTGGTCAAGGCGGAGGACGGCGACCTTGCCGGCGTCGACGCGACCGCCGGTGAAGCCGCGCTTCGAGGACGGCTTCATGGTGCTGCTGCACAAGGCGACGGACGCCGACAAGGCGCGCCTCGCTGTCGCTCGGCAATCGCGTCGCCGCGCACGCGGCAGCGACACGGTGGTCGAGGTCAGCGACCTGGTGCGCACAGTTCGGCACGTTCACCGCCGTCGATCACGTCAGCTTCGCGGTCAAGACCGGCGCAGATCTTCGGCCTGCTGGGGCCGAACGGCGCCGGCAAGACGACCACCTTCCGCATGCTCTGCGGCCTGCTGCCGGCATCGAGCGGCACGCTCACGGTCGCCGGCGTCGACCTGCGCACGGCGCGCGCCTCGGCCCGCCAGCGCATCGGCTACGTGGCGCAGAAGTTCTCGCTCTACGGCCAGCTCTCGGTGACCCAGAACCTGGAGTTCTTCGCCGGCGCCTACGGGCTGGCCGGCAAGCGCCGGGCGGAGCGCATCAACTGGGCGATGGAGCAGTTCGAACTGGGACCGCTCGCCAAGCTGCCGAGCGGGCAGCTGCCCGGCGGCTACAAGCAGCGGCTGGCCATGGCGGCGGCGCTCATCCACGAGCCGGAGATCCTGTTCCTCGACGAGCCGACCAGCGGCGCCGATCCGCTCGCCCGCCGCGAATTCTGGCGGCGCATCACGGCGCTCGCCGAGGAAGGCGTCACCGTCATCGTCACCACGCACTTCATGGAAGAGGCCGAATATTGCGACCGCGTCGTCATCCTCGACGCCGGCCAGGTGCTCGCCCGCGGCACGCCCGCCGAGATCCGCGCCCTTGCGCCGGCCGACGCAGGAGCACGAGCCGACCATGGAGGACGCCTTCATCGCCATCGTCGAGGAAGCGCGGCGCGCGCACGGCCGCCCGGGCGAGCGGAGCGCGGCATGAGCGACGCCACCCTCCCCGCCGCGGCGTCCGGCGCCGCCCACGCGCCGGTGCACCCGGCCGGCGCGGCGCGGCGCGTGCGCGCCCTCATCGTCAAGGAGAGCCGCCAGATCCTGCGCGATCCGAGCTCGATCGCGCTCGGCATCGTCATGCCGGTGATCCTCATCCTGCTCTTCGGCTACGCGCTGTCGCTCGACGTGAGCAACGCGCCGATCGCGCTGGTCATCGAGCGGCCGTCGGCGATGGCCAGCGAGGTCGCCGCCGGCTTCCGCCTGTCGCCCTATTTCGACGCCGAGACGGTGACCTCGATGGCCGAGGCGGAGAAGCTGATGCGCGCCCACGCGGTCGACGGCATCGTCCACCTCAGCGACGACTTCGCCCGCAACGCATCGACCGGCAATGCCGAGGTGCAGGTGCTGCTGCACGGCACCGACGCCAATACGGCGCGCATCATCCAGGGCTATGCGCAGGGCGCCATCGGCATGGCCGCGCAACGGCTGAAGGCCGAGGGCAATCCGGTCGCCGGCAACGGCCCGGTCATGCTCGACAGCCGCATCTGGTACAACGAGAGCAGCGACAGCCACTATTTCCTCGTCCCCGGCCTGATCGTGCTGATCATGACGCTGACCGGGGCGTTCCTGACCGCGCTGGTCATGGCGCGCGAATGGGAACGGGGAACGCTGGAGGCCATCTTCGTCACCCCGGTGCACGCCAGCGAGATCCTGCTCGGCAAGATCGTGCCCTATTTCGGCCTCGGCATGGTCGGCTTCACGCTCTGCGTGCTGGCGGCGGAGGTGCTGTTCCACGTGCCGCTGCGCGGCTCGCTGGTCGTGCTGACCGGCGTTTCGATGCTCTATCTGCTGGTCGCCGTCGGTCTCGGGCTGTTCATCTCGTCGGTCACCAAGAGCCAGTTCGTCGCCTCGCAGATCGCGCTCATCGCCTCCTTCCTGCCGGCGATGCTGCTCTCCGGCTTCCTCTTCGACATCCGCTCGATGCCGGTCGCCCTGCAGATCTTCACCCACATCCTGCCGGCCCGCTATTTCGTCACGCTGCTGCAGACGATCTTCCTGGCCGGCGACATCTGGGGCGTCATCCTGCCCAACGCGGCGGTGCTGGTGCTGATGGCGTTCATCCTGCTTGGCGCCACGCTTCGCGCCACGCGCAAGAAACTTGCCTGAGGTCCGCGATGAGAGACAGCCTGCTGCGCGTCTTCAGTCTGGTCCGCAAGGAAGTGCTGGCGCTGCTGCGCGACCCGCGCAGCCGCGTCATCCTCTTCCTGCCGCCGCTGCTGCAGTCCTTCCTGTTCGGCTATGCCGCCACCTTCGACCTCAACCACGCCCCTTATGCGGTCTACGACGAGGACCGCAGCGCCGCGGCGAGCGATTTCCTGGCCCGCCTCGACGGCTCCGGCGTGTTCGAGCGCGTCGCCACCATCACGCGCTCGGCGGACATCGCCCGGCTGATCGACAGCCGCGACGTGATGGCGGTGGTGCGCATCGGCGCCGACTTCGAACGCAAGCTCGCCGCCGGCCAGCCGGCCGACATCCAGCTCATCGTCGACGGGCGCAACTCCAACACGGCGGGCACCGTGGTCGGCTACATCACCACCATCGTCAACAGCTTCAACGCCGACTGGCGGGCGGCGCACGGCCTCGCCGACCCGCCGCTGACGGTGAGCGTGCGCGCCTGGTACAACGGCAACCTCGAAACCAGCTGGAACATGATCCCCGGCCTCATCGGCACCATCACGCTGCTGCAGGTGCTGATGCTGACGGCGCTGTCGGTGGCGCGCGAGCGCGAGGACGGCACCTTCGACCAGTTGCTGGTGACCCCCATCCGGCCGGCGGAGATCATGCTCGGCAAGGCCCTGCCGTCGACCGTGGTCGGCCTCATCCAGGCGACCATCATCTTCCTGGTGGCGCAGCTCTGGTTCCGCATTCCCTTCGCCGGCTCGCTGCTGACGCTCTACAGCGGCCTGGTGCTGTTCGTCATCGCCGCCGTCGGCATCGGGCTGTTCGTCTCCTCGCTGGTGGCCAACATGCAGCAGGCGATGCTGTTTTCCTTCGTCCTGCTGATGCCCTTCATCCTGCTTTCCGGCCTGGCGACGCCGATCGCCAACATGCCCGACGTGTTCCAGTGGATGACGCTGGTCAACCCGCTGCGCTACGCCCTCGACATCACCCGCCGGGTCTATCTGGAGGGCACCGGCCTCGGCCAGCTGGTCGGCGACCTGTGGCCGCTGGTGGTCATCGGCGTGGTGACGCTGCCGATCGCGGCGTGGATGTTCCGCAACCGGCTGACCTGAACGACAGGCGAGCCCGACCGCCGGCCGGGCTCGCGTCGCGGGCGGGCCGTCGGCCCTACTGCGGCTTGGGCATGGTGGGCGGCGCCGCCACGTAATAGGGCGTCGTCGGCATCTCGCCCGGCGGCACGTATTCGGGCGCCGGGTCGCCGGGATCGCCGAGCGACTTGATGTAGAGGTAGAGCGAGCGCAGGTCGCTCTCGTCCATGGCGTGGACATTGTAGAAGGGCATCGGCGGGCGCGCCGTGAAGGTCCGGGCGTAGGTGACGAACGCGTCCTCGCTCATGCCGTGGACCTTGAGCCGGATGTTGATCGGATAGGTGGTGCCCCACGGGCCCATCCAGCCGATCGCGGTGCCTTTCAGAGCCTTGGCGGGATCGATCTTGCCGGCCGATTCGTTGTAGCCGTCGGTGTGGCAGTCGTTGCAGCCGCCGACGATCGAGACCTGGCGGCCACGGTCGACGGAAACCTCCCCGGGCGCCGCCTGGGCCGCCAGCGGAATCGCCGACAGGCAGGCCGCCGCCAGCCAGAGTGACAGACGCATCTTCTTCCCCTCCTTGCATGGGCACCGCCGCGTGGCCGTGCCGCGTGAGCAGCGGACGCTAGACCGGCGGCAACCGGCAAGCTGTGACCGGCATCACGGTTAAGCAACTGACAAGGCCGGCGCGACCGCGGGCACGGCGACCGGCAGGACGATGGCGGCGGTGAGGCCACCGCCCGGACGGTTGGCGAGGACGACGTCGCCGCCGTGGGAGCGCGCCACGGAACGGGCGATCGTCAGCCCCAGCCCGGTGCCACCGGTCTCGCGGTTACGCGAAGTCTCCAGCCGGCGGAACGGGCGGAAGACGGCCTCCACCTGCTCCGCCGGGATGCCCGGCCCGTCGTCGTCGACGACGATGCGGATCGCCGCCGCGTCGAGCACCAGCGAGACGCGGGCGGCGCCGCCGTATTTGACCGCGTTGTCGATCAGATTGGCGATGGCGCGGCGCAGGCCGACCGGGCCGGCGAAGCACTTGACGCGCGGCGGCAGGTCGGGATCGAGGGCAAGGGTGACGCCCGGCATGTCGCTGCACAGCGATTCGAGCAGCGAGACCAGGTCGATCGATTCGCGCGTCTCGGGCCGGGCCGAATTGCTGGCGAAGGCGAGCACCGAGCGGGTCATCGCCTCGATGTCCTCGAGATCGGCCAGCATGCGGGCGCGCTGATCGGCGTCCTCGACGAACTCGGCGCGCAGTCTCAGGCGGGTGACCGGCGTCCTGAGGTCGTGCGAGATGGCGGCGACGAGCTGGTCGCGATCGCCGATGAAGCGGCGCAGCCGCGCCTGCATGAGGTTGAAGGCATGGGTGGCGGCGCGCACCTCGCGCGGTCCGTTCTCGGGCAGCGATTCGGCGTTGATGTCGCGGCCGAGGCGCTCCGCCGCATTGGCAAGCAGGGCATAGGGGGCGGTCAACCGGCGCAAGGCCCAGATGGCGCCGGTAAGCACCAGCGCGATGACCGCCATGGTCATGAGCATGGTGTCGTCCGACCACAGGCGCGGCGACGGCGCCACCGGCACGGTGAAATTGGCCCAGCTGCCGTTGCCGAGCTGGACCGAGACGAGATAGGCGTCGTCGAAGGCGTAGTGCTGCTCGATATCGGACAGGAAGCGCTCCACCGGGCCGGCGTCGTCGTCGGGCGGCTCGGGCATGGCGCCGGGATCGGTGACCACCGGCCCGCGCCCGACATCGACCTCGGTGACGCCGGAATCGCCCAGTCGCGTCTGCAGCACGTCCTCGAGCTCGGCGATCTCGTCGTCGCTGGCGCCGGTCGAGGTGGCGATCGGCTTGCCGCCCACGGCCACCCGCAGGGTCGGCGTCGACAGCGCCTGAGCCAGCTCGGCGCGGCTGCCGACCGGCTCGGCGGCGATGGCGCGGGAGAGCGACGATACCCGCTCCGCCAGATGAAAGAACACGCTCATGCGGGCGTTGATGGCGCGGTTCTGCAGAATGACGCCGATGGTCGCCACCTCGGCAACGACCAGCCCGCCGATGACGATGAGCAGCGCCCAGGCGGCGAGGCTGTCGGGCAGGAAGCGCCTCACGCCACCTCGACCTCCGGCGTGAACATGTAGCCGTCGCCGCGCACGGTGACGATCATCTCCGGCGCCCTGGGGTCGGCCTCGATCTTCTTGCGGATGCGGCTCACCTGAACGTCGATGGAGCGGTCGAAGGGCGTCGCATCGCGACCGCGCGCCAGGTCGAGGAGCTGGTTGCGGCTGAGCACCCGCTGCGGACGCTCGGCAAAAGCGATGAGCAGTTCGTATTCGCCGGTGGTGAGGTCGACGATGAGGCCGTCGGGCGCCTCCAGCCGGCGGCGGCCGAGATCGAGCGACCAGCCGGCGAAGCGCATGCGCTTGGGCGCGGCGGGCCTGCCGGGATCGGTCGCCGCGGCGCCGCTGGTGCGGCGGAGGATGGCGCGCACCCGGGCGAGCAGCTCGCGCGGGTTGAACGGCTTGGCGATATAGTCATCGGCGCCCATTTCGAGGCCGACGATGCGGTCGGTCTCGTCACCCATGGCGGTCAGCATGAGGATCGGCATCGGCGAGCGGGCGCGCAGATCGCGGCAAAGCTCGAGCCCGCTCTTGCCGGGCAGCATGAGGTCGAGAATCACCAGGTCGATGCCGGCGGCGGCGAGCGTCGCCTCCATCGTGCGCCCGTCGGGGGCGGTGGCGACCCGGTAGCCGTGCTTGACGAAGAAGCGCGAAACCAGGTCCCTGATTTCGCGATCGTCGTCGACGATCAGAAGGTGTGGCGTGGCGCCCACGGTGATGCCCGCGCGGGGGGAAGCTTTGCCGCCGGAGGCAGTCGCCGGCACCCCCGTCAGGGCAACTCTGCTCGGCCCGGATCGCGGCGAAATTCGGGCAAGGGCGTGACGCGCCGACGGAGGCGGCGGCGCGCCACGCGGGACGTCAGACCGAGATTACATCTTGCACTCGGCCGCGGCCTTCATCGCCTTGCTGGCGTCGGCCTTGGTCTTGTAGGTGTCGGTGCCGATCATCGTGAACTTCTTGCCGTCCGGCTTGTGGCTGGTCACCGAGCACTTGTGCGACTTGGCGTTCTGCTCGACGTAGTAGGTCGTGGCGGCGAGGGCCGGGGCGACAAGCACGGTGGTGAGCGCAGCGGCGACGACGATCTTGCGAAGCATTGGGCAGTCTCCGGTTACGGGTTGATCCCGGCCGGCGGGAGCCGGCGGGCCTCGCGCCGCCGCTGCAGGTCTTCTGCCTGCCGGCGTTGCGCGATGACGGGAGATCACCACGGCCCTGTAAGCCCAGTGTTTCGGGACTGCCCCTGAATTGTAACGGTGTGTTTCAGGCGCCTTGCGGCCGGCCGCGGCCCAGAGCGGCGATAGACCGGCCGGAACGGCCATGGCATGATCCGGCCAGCACACGATGCGGGGGGCCTTCGCGTGGACGTTTCGGCGTTTCCCAGCCAGTACGAGACCGCCGACCGTTTCGCCAACGCCGCACGCCGGCGTTTCCACATGCTGGTGGGGGCGGAATACGTCGTGCTGCTGACCGCCGGCGCCCTCGGCCTCACCGGCTGGAGCAGCGGCTTCTACTACGCCATCATCGCCTTCATCTTCATCCTGTCGCTGGCGATCATGCTGTTCCGCACGTTCACCACGCCGGAACAGGACTGGTATCGCGCGCGCGCCCTTGCCGAGGAGATCAAGAGCGGGGCGTGGCGCTTCATGCTGCGCTGCCCGCCCTTCAACAAGGCCGACAAGGACGCCGAGGTGGCCTTCCGCAAGGCGCTGATGGCGATGCTCGACCAGCATCAGGCGATCACCGCAAGCATGGGCGCCGATGCCGACGCCGACGAGATCACGCCGCAGATGCGCAGCGTGCGCCAGATGTCGCTCGCCGAGCGCAAGGATCTCTATTTCCGGCAGCGCATCGAGGAGCAGCGCACCTGGTACCGGGTCAAGGGGGCCGCCGGCCGGCGGGCGTCGCAGCTCTGGGTGGCGCTGTGCGTGGCGATCTACGTCGGCGCCGTCGCCAGCGTCATCATCCGCGCGGCGTGGCCGGATTCATGGTACTCGCCGACGGAGGTCTTCATCATCCTCGCCTCGACCCTGCTCGGCTGGATCCAGATGAAGAAGTACGGCGAACTGGCCGCATCCTACTCGCTCGCCGCGCACAAGGCCGGCTTCATGGACGGGCCGCTGGACGAGGCGGAGACCGAGGAAGCCTTCGCCGCCGTGGTCAAGGAAGACGAGCAGTATTTCGCGCGCGAGCAGTCGGACTGGGCGGCGCAGGGCTACGGCTGAACGGCGCCTCAGGAGGCGACGGCATCGGCCGCCAGCCGCGCCGAGCCGGCATCGGGCGGGGTGCGCCGGGTGAGCCCCAGGCGTTCGCGCATGATCCAGCGCGCGGTCATCAGCACGGCGACCGCGGCGAGGCCGGTGGACAGCCCGATCCAGATGCCGATGCCGTTGAGCTTCACCCAGAACGCCAGCACCACGCCGACGGGCAGGCCGAAGCCCCAGTAGCCGAGGCCGGCGAGCCACATCGGCACGCGGGTGTCGCCGAGCCCGCGCAGCATGCCGGAGCCGACGACCTGGGCGCCATCGACGATCTGGAAGATGCCGGCCCACACCAGGTAGGAGGCGGCAAGCCCGGCGACGATGGCATCGGCCGGATCGGACCAGTCGAGGAAGAGGCCGACGAGCTGGTGCCGGAAGGCGAGGATGAGGGTCGCCGTGCCGCAGGCATAGACCAGCGCCAGGCCATAGGCCGACCAGCCGGCGCGGGCGATGCCGCCGGTATCGCGGGCGCCATAGGCGCGGCCGACGCGCACGGTGGCGGCGGTGGCGAGGCCGAGCGGCACCATGAAGGTGAGCGAGGGGATCTGGATGGCGATGGCATGGGCGGCCAGTGCCGAGGCGCTGATGATGCCCATGAGGAAGGTGGCGGCGTTGAAGATGGTCGCCTCGAAGGCGAGCGTGAAGCCGATCGGCAGGCCGACGCGCCAGATGGCGCGGAAGCGCGCCCAGTCGGGCCGCCAGAAGCGGCCGAACAGGTGATAGCGGCGGAAGCGCCGGTCGTGCGCGATGAGCAGCGCCAGGCCGCCGGCCATGTAGATGTTGGTGAGCGTGGTGCCGATGCCGGCGCCGGGCAGCCCCAGGGCCGGCAGGCCGAAATGGCCGAACATCAGCGTCCACACCAGCGCCGCGTTGACCGCCAGCGCGCTGCCGCCGACCCACAGTGCCGTCAGCGGGCGTTCCAGCGCCGAGACGAAATTGCGCAGGACCAGATAGAACAGGAAAGGCAGGAACGACCACTGGAAGGTATGCAGATAGCTGGCCGCCTTGGCGGCAATGTGCGGCTGCTGGCCGAGGGCCAGGAAGATCGCCTCGCCGTGCCAGAGCACCGCCCAGATCGGCAGGGTGATGGCGATTGCTACCCAGAATCCCTGCCGCGTGGTGCGGCGCACGTCGCGCACCGAATGGCGATTGCGGCCAAGCTCAATGGCCATCAGCGGCGCCGTCGCGGTGACCACGCCGATGGCGAAGATGAGGCAGGCGAAGTTGAGGTTGACGGCCAGCGCCCCGGCGGCGAGCGCGTCCGGCCCGAGCCAACCCATCATGACCACGTCGGTCGTCGCCAGTCCGACCTGGGCGACGTTGGTCAGGACGATCGGCCAGGCAAGCGCAAGCGTAGCGGAGATTTCCGCGCCCCACGCCCCGCGCGAGGACGGCGCCTTGGCAGCCATGACAGTCATGGCGGTGCTTCTAGCCCCCTGCCGCGGGGGGCGCCACCCCCGGCGCGGCGAGGACGTGGCCGCTGTGTCGTCGCGGCCACGTCCGCCGGCAAGACCGTCTACTGCGGCCGGCAGGTCGCCGGGTAGCCGCCGCCGCGCGACCAGGTGATGGTCTCGGCGTAGCCGACCAGCACGCCGCCCTGGCCGACGTAGCGGGCACCCCGGGGCGAGGCGACGCGGTGCAGGACATCCGGCGGGCCGCCACCGTCGTTGACGATCGCCCGGCCGTTGGCGTCGTCGAAGACCACGCCGATGTAGGACCCGTCATCGCAGGCGAAGGGAATGGCGCTGCCGCCGAAAGGCCCCGGCGGTCCGGCGATGCCGCGCGGTGCCGTGACGACCGGCGGACCGCCGAAGCCCGGCGGCGCGGCGGCGACCGGCGGCGCCGGCGGCGGT
The DNA here is from genome assembly GCA_963784605.1 of uncultured Alphaproteobacteria bacterium. Taxonomy (GTDB): domain Bacteria; phylum Pseudomonadota; class Alphaproteobacteria; order Rhizobiales; family Kaistiaceae; genus CAVSRC01. The sequence goes on along the minus strand of CAWARW010000015.1, from coordinate 292,202 downwards.
GCCGGATTGCAGAAGTCGAGGAACGGCCGCGCCTCGGCGGCGCTGCCCTTCAGCGACAGGGTGAAGGGTGGCGTCGCGCCGATGCGAATGGTGAGCGCGCTCTCGCGGATGATCGCCTGCCACAGCGGATCGTCCGTCTTCACCTTGATCAGCGGGTCGGACTGCCCGGTCATCTGCGACACGTCGGAGCCGGTGGCGGTGTAGTCCTGGGCGAAGGCACCGGCGGAAAAATTGACGGTCATATGCCCGCCCGGCTGCAGGCCGGGAGCGCTGCGCGCGAGCGAGATGGTGACGGCCCGCGAGGCCGGCTCGCACACGGCGGTGAACTCGCTGTCGTCGGTCTGCGGCACGCCGAAGATGAGGCTGCCGTTGTTGCGGGTCGAGGAGAACTTCCACAGCGCATCGCTGGAAACCGGCGCCGCCTGCTCTCCCCCGGCTGCCGGCGGCGGCGGTGGCGCCGCGCTGGCCGTGCCACCGGAGGTGAGCAGCGTCACGCTGACGGTGAAATCGTTGGCGCAGATATCGACGGCGCGGGCGACGCGGCGGCCGTCGGACAGCACCAGGCCGAGGTCGCGGGCGCAGGTGATGCCGTCGGCGCCGGGCGCGACCAGCACCTCGACCGCCTGGCCGATGCGCCGGTTGATGGCGACCGGCTTGCCCCCCATGAACACGCTGTCGATGGTGACGTTGGGATCGTCGACGCCGATGGTCACCGCATGCGTGCCGGACGGACGGACGCCCGGGGGCTGCTGGGCGCTTGCGGGCTGCCCACCGGCGGGAGGCTGGCCCGCGGCAGGAGGCTGGCCCGCGGCAGGAGGCTGAGGCAGCGCGCCGGCGGCCGGCGGCTGAGGCGGCTGGCCGGACGCCGGTGGCGCAGGCTGCTGCGGCCCGGCCGGCGGCGGCGATGACGACGCGGTCGAGAACGGCACGGTGACCTTGGAGCCATCGGAGCAGATGTTGGCGTCGAACGTCGCCACCCGGCCGTCGGAGCCGGTGAAGGCGATCCGGTTGGTGCAGGACACCGATCCGCCGGGATTGTCGATGCGGAAGAATGTGACGCCGGCGCCCTGTCCGGCGACGCTGAGTTCCTTGCCGTTCAGGCTGGCGGCGGTGACGGTAATGCCGTTGGTGTCGCTGCGGGCGCTGAAAAGGCGGCTGTCGGCATGTGCGGTGCCGGCCAGCAGGGCGATGGCAACCGTGCCGGTCGCCACAATTTCGAACAAGCGGGACATCCCGTTCTCCCCATGAAGGTCCGCCCACCCTCTCACGACCATTTGCGTCAAAGCTTACGGTCCTGACAAGCCCGACAAGAGTGGCGAGATCGCGGCGCCCCCGGCGGTTTGGCCCGAAAAGGGCCCTATACGGCGAGACGGAAGCGATACTCGGGCAATCCCGGCACGTCGACGGCGAGCGCATAGAGGCCGCCCGACAGACGCTCGCCGGGGTGGCGCGCGGTGGTGACGAACAGCGTCTTCAGCTGGGGGCCGCCGAAGGTGCAGGTGGTGACGTTCGATACCGGCATCTCGACGATGCGGTCGATATCGCCGTCCGGCGACAGGCGCACGACGCAGGCGCCACCATAGCGCGCGTTCCACAGGCAGCCATCGCGGTCCATCGCCGAACCATCCGGCAGGCCGCGGTCGAAGCCGTTGAAAAACGGGCGCTCGTTGGCGATGCGGGCGGTCGTCATGTCGTAGTCCCAGACCGAGATGGCGTTGGCCAGGCTGTCGGCGAAATAGAAGCGGGTGCCCTTGGGGCTCCAGCAGAAGGTGTTGCTGATGCCGATGCCGCTCTTCAGGGTGACGAATGATCCGTCCGGGTTGACGCGGAACAGCTTGCCCATGTCGTCGCGCTCGACCGGCAGGTCCTCGCCGTCACTGCCGACGTTGGCGGGCATCGAGCCCACCCAGAAATTGCCCGCCGGATCGGGGCGGCCGTCGTTCAGCCGCACGCCGGCGCGGCCGCGTTCGGGATTGGCGAAATCGGCGCGGGCGTCGTTGGCCGGCTGCCACAGGATGATATGCGAGCCGAGCGCCACGATGAGCGTGTCCGGACGGTCGGTGAGGCCGAGCGCGGTCACCGGCTCGGCGAAGAACCAGTTGCGGACATTGCCGGTCTGCGGCTCGAAACGGTGGATGAGGAAGCGGTTGATGTCGACCCAGTAGAGTGCCTTGTGCAAGGCGTGCCAAACGGCCCCCTCGCCGGTCCCGTCGCCCGACGGAACCACACATAGTGGTGAATGCATGTCAGCCCCCTCGGCGACGCGGGCACTGGCCGCGCCGCAAATCCTCTGCAAAAATCAGTCAAAGAGTGTAGACCGCTCGGGCCGGAACCTGAAAGCCGTCGGGCGCCGGCACTCTCCCAATTGAGCCTCCGGAGTTCCTGCCGCCATGACCAGCCGCATCATTGCCGTTGAGCCGTTCGATTTCGTCATCTTCGGCGGCGCCGGCGACCTCGCCTACCGCAAGCTGCTGCCTGCCCTCTACGAGCGCCACCTCGACGGCCAGATCCCGACGGTGACGCGCATCATCGGCGTCTCGCGCCGGCACATGAGCGACCAGGAGTACCGCGAGGCGACGCGCGGGGCGCTGGCCGAACACGCCGCCGGCGGTACCAACGACGAGGCGGTGCTGGAGACCTTCCTCAACCGGCTGCATTTCGTGCCGGTCGACGCCACCGCCGAGGCCGGCTGGGACGACCTGTGCAGCCTGCTGCAGGCCGGCAACGAGCGCATCCGCGCCTTCTACCTGGCGGTGGCGCCGGAGCTGTTCGGCACGATCTGCGCCAAGATCGGCGACAAGGGCCTGATCACGCCGCGCACGCGGGTGATCATCGAGAAGCCGATCGGCCACGACCTCAAGTCGGCCTGCGCGGTCAACGATCTGGTCGGCCGCGTCTTCAAGGAAAACCAGATCTACCGGATCGACCACTACCTCGGCAAAGAGACGGTGCAGAACCTGATGGCGCTGCGCTTCGGCAACGCGCTATTCGAGCCGCTGTGGAACGGCGCCCACATCGACCACATCCAGATCACCGCGGCGGAGAGCATCGGGGTGGGCGGCCGCGAAGGCTACTACGACCACGCCGGGGCGCTGCGCGACATGGTGCAGAACCACATGATGCAGCTGCTCACGCTGGTCGCGATGGAGCCGCCGACGCGCATGGACGCGGATGCCGTCCGCAACGAAAAGATCAAGGTGCTGAGGGCATTGAAGACGATCGACCGGGGCAATGTGGCGCAGCTCGTGGTCCGCGGGCAGTATCGCGCCGGCGTCGGCGCCGAAGGGCCGATGGCGAGCTACGCCGACGATATCGACAACCCCGACAGCACCACCGAGACCTTCGTCGCGATCAAGGCCGAGATCGAGAACTGGCGCTGGGCGGGGGTGCCCTTCTATCTGAGGACCGGCAAGCGGCTGCCGGTGCGCGAATCGGAAATCGTGCTCACCTTCCGCAACATCCCCCATTCGATCTTCGAGCCGAGCGCCGGCGCCATCGAGTGCAACCGGCTGGTGCTGCGCATCCAGCCGGACGAGGGCGTCAAGCTGTGGCTGATGATCAAGGACCCGGGTCCGGGCGGCATGCGCCTGCGCTACGTGCCGCTCGACATGAGCTTTGCCGAGGCCTTCGGCGCCCGCGCCCCGGATGCCTACGAGCGGCTGATCCTCGACGTCATCCGCGGCAACCAGACGCTGTTCATGCACCGCGACGAGGTCGAGGCGGCGTGGGCGTGGATCGACCCGATCGTCGAGGCCTGGGGAGCGACCAGCGAAGGGCCGCGGCCCTACCCGTCGGGCACCTGGGGGCCGACCGCCGCCATCTCGCTGATCGAGCGCGACGGCCGCACCTGGCACGACGACGGGAACTAGATGCTCTGGGCGATGCTGGGAACGCTGGCGGCCGTGTGGGTGGTATTCGCCGCCCTGTTCGTCGTGGCCAGCGTCCTCTGGCGGCGCCGAAAGCGGCGGAAGGGCGCCGCCGGCAATCCGCCCGGCGCCTTCAGCCGGCTGCACAATCCGGCGCCGCGGCCGCAGGGCATCAATCCCAAGACCGGCGCGCCGTTCTGACGCCCGGTCGCACGGCCCGCTCCTTGCAACGACGGCGCGGCGGCCATCGTTGCCATCGAACTTTCAGGTTGGGCCGCTAGATCAGACGCTTAAATCCCATCGAACAGGCCCGCCGCAGCCGCCTTCAGGAGCCCGCCCATGAGCATCCATTCCCGCATCGGCGAAGTCACCGAACGCATCGCCCGGCGCAGCCAGTCCTCCCGCGGCCAGTATCTGGAGCACACCCGCAAGGCGGCCGAGACGCGGGTCCGCCGCGGCAAGCTCTCCTGCTCCAACCTGGCCCACGGCTTCGCCGCCTGCAGCATCGCCGACAAGGCCAAGCTCGGCGGCGACGAGACGCTCAATCTCGGCATCATCACCGCCTATAACGACATGCTGTCGGCGCACCAGCCCTATGGCCGCTTCCCCGACCTGATCAAGCAGGCGGCCGAGGAGACCGGCGGCACGGCGCAGGTGGCCGGCGGCGTGCCGGCCATGTGCGACGGCGTCACCCAGGGGCAGACCGGCATGGAGCTGTCGCTGTTCTCGCGCGACACGATCGCCATGGCCGCGGCGGTCGGCCTGTCGCACGACATGTTCGACGCCGCCGTCTTCCTCGGCATCTGCGACAAGATCGTGCCCGGGCTGATGATCGCGGCGCTCACCTTCGGCCACATCCCGGCGGTGTTCATCCCGGCCGGGCCGATGCCGACCGGCATGCCCAACCTGGAACGCTCCAAGGCGCGCCAGCTCTACGCCGAGGGCAAGATCGGCCGCGAGGCGCTGCTCGAGGTCGAAGCCAAATCCTACCACGCGCCCGGCACCTGCACCTTCTACGGCACCGCCAATTCCAACCAGATGCTGATGGAGATCATGGGCCTGCACATCCCCGGCGCCACCTTCGTCAATCCCAACACGCCGCTGCGCGACGCGCTCACCCGCGAGGCGACGCGGCGGGCGCTGGCGATCACCGCGCTCGGCAACGCCTATACGCCGGTCGGCGAGATCGTCGACGAGCGCGCCATCGTCAACGGCGTCGTCGGCCTGCACGCCACCGGCGGCTCGACCAACCACACGCTGCATCTGGTCGCCATCGCCAAGGCCGCCGGCATCACGCTCACCTGGGACGATTTCGCCGACCTGTCGGAGGTGGTGCCGCTGATCGCCCGCGTCTATCCGAACGGCGGCGCCGACGTGAACAACTTCCACGCCGCCGGCGGCATGCAGGTGCTGATGCGCGAGCTGATCGGCGCCGGTCTGGTGCACGAGGACGTGCGCACGGTGTGGGGCACGGGCCTCGGCGGCTACCTGCGGACGCCGGCGCTCGACGACGACGGCGGCATCGCCTGGCACGAGAGCGCCAGCGCCAGCGCCAACGACAAGGTCATCGCCACCGTCGCCAGGCCGTTCTCGCCGGAGGGCGGGCTCAAGCTGCTGACCGGCAATCTCGGCCGCGCGGTGATGAAGGTGTCGGCGGTCGACCCGGAAAACCAGGTGGTGGAGGCACCGGCCATGGTCTTCGATTCGCAGGAGGGCCTGCGCGAAGCCTTCGAGGCCGGGCGGCTGACCAAGGATTTCGTCGCCGTGGTGCGCTTCCAGGGGCCGCGTGCCAACGGCATGCCCGAGCTGCACCAGCTGACCCCGACGCTCGGCCTGCTGCAGGACCGCGGCCTCAAGGTGGCGCTGGTCACCGACGGGCGCATGTCGGGCGCCTCGGGCAAGGTGCCGGCGGCGATCCATGTGACGCCGGAGGCGGCCGAGGGCGGCGCGCTGGCGCGCATCCGCGACGGCGACGTCATCCGCCTCGACCCGCGCACCGGCACGCTCGCCGTCATCGCCAATGCCGCCGACCTCGCCGCGCGCACGCCGATGGCGCCGGACCTCGCGCCCAATCAATATGGCAACGGGCGCGAGCTCTTCCGCATGTTCCGCGCCAACGCCCAGCCGGCGGAACTGGGCGCGGGAATTCTGTGAGCCCGGCGGGCGGAGGACGGCCGAAGAGCGTGGGTCTGGCGTCTCCGGCGCAGGGCCCGGCTTCTCCAGCGGCCTCGGCGATCTTTGCCAAGGCTCGCAGGCCCGCTACGAAGCCGCGACCTGCATCCGCCACGCCGCGAGGTCGACGCCGCGGACCAGCAGCCACAGGCAGAGCGCGACCTCCGAGACGAGCGGCACGACATAGAGCGGCGCCACTGTCTCGGCATAAGCGGGGAAGAGGAAAAGCGTATAGCTGCCAATGAGATAGACGACACCGGCGGCGATCACCAGCCAGCCGAGCGGCTTCGGCAGGTAGGTCGAGCGGGCAATGAGGAAGCCGAGCACGAGGCAGCTCGCGCCGAAGAAGACCAGGCCGAGATCGTAGCCGTGGCCGTGCATGTCGACGGCGAGCGCGACCAGCGCATAGAGCTGATCCGGTTCGAAGGCGGCGGCGGGGCCGGCGCCGCCGAGCAGCAGGAGCGCGGCATAGTGGTGGAGCAGGCTCGCCGCGATGACCGCGGTCTGCACCAGGCGCAGGGCCGCGGCGACCAGCGCCAGCGTCGCGTTCACCGGCCTCAAGAGGCGATAGAGCAGCACGGCAAGCGCGACGTCGGAGAGCGCCATGAGCGTATCGGCGGCGAAGCTCGCGCGGAACAGCCCTTGGGAGGCGAGGATATTGGTGGCGGTCGCGGTGGCGTCGCCGGCAACGATCAGGCTTGAACGGACGAAGACCTCGCTCCACAGGCCGAAGACGATGATCACCAGATAGAGCAGGCCGGCGACGCGCGCGTAGGGCTGCGGCGACATCTCGATGCGGTCCGTCATGCACGTTCTCCGTCGGTCGTGCCGGGGCCGGGTCAGGCGGCGGTCGCGGTGCCGTCGGCGACGGTGACGACGACGCTGCCGCGCTTGTGCCCGGTCTCGACATAGCGGTGGGCGTCGGCGGTCTCCTCAAGCGCATAGCGCCGGTCGATCACCGCCTTGAGCGCGCCGGAGCCATAGAGCGACTTGAGGATCTGGAGGTCGGCGACCTGCTGGCTCGCCTTGCGCAGGCCGGTGGCGGCGTTGCGCGCCTGCTTGCCGCCCCTGATGCGGCTCCACAGCACCTGGACGAGGATGGTCGGCGAGACGGCGGTGACGAGATAGATGCCGTTCGGGCTCAGCACCGGCTGCGAGGCGGCAAACGAGCTCTTCGCCACGGCGTCGAAGACGATGTCCCAGGTCCTGCCCGAGCGGGTGAAGTCTTCCCGTCGATAGTCGATGACATCGTCGGCGCCGAGCGCGGCGACGAGATCGACGTTGGCGGTGCTGCAGACGCCGGTGACGGTTGCGCCGAAGTGCTTGGCGATCTGCACCGCGTTGACGCCGATGTTGCCGGAGGCGCCGTTGATCAGCACCGTCTTGCCGGCGGCGATCTTGCCGTGATCGCGCAGGAAGGGCATGGCGGTGAGGAAGCCCTCGCTGATCGAGGCGGCTTCCTCGAAGGTCATGCCGTCCGGCATCCGCGTCAGGATGCCGTCCTCGGAAACGGCGACGTATTCGGCGTAGCAGCCGAAGGTTTGGTTCGATGCGCCGAAGACGCGCTCGCCGGGCTGGAAGCGCGTGACGGCGCTGCCCACCGCCTCGACGACGCCGGCCACGACGGTGCCGAGGATCGGGTTCCTCGGCCGCGTCAACCCGGTGTAGAAGCGCACGATGAAGGGCTCGGCCTTGCGGAAGGCGCAGTCCGACGGCGTCGCCACCGTTGCGTGGACACGGATCAGCACCGCATCGTCGGCCGGCACCGGCTTCGGTACGTCCTTCAGTGCAAGAACATCCGGCGGCCCGTAGCGGTCGTAGACGATCGCGCGCAAATGCTTTCCCCCGCTCTGCCGGTCGATTGAGGGGGCATGCTAACGGCTGAGACGCGGAGGTCCACCCCCGGCGGGCGCGGACGTGTGCGGCATCTTCCGCCCGGGGCAATTCTGGGTAGGATCGTCGCCGCGAAACCTCCCCCTGCCAAGGATGGCCCCGATGGCTTCGATGACCCTGTTCCTGCTGTTTGCCCTGGCGCATGGGCCGAACGACGCGGTGAACCTGACCCAGCTCGCCTCCTATCAGGACGAGGCGGCCTGCACGGCCGCGGCGGAGGCGGTCAAGGCCGCGATCAACCAAGGCGGAACGGCAAGCGTCGATGTCGGGTGCATTTCCACCGACGCGCTGGGCGCGCTCATGCATTAGGCCGGCGCGGCGACGCGGCCGCGGCTAGCGGGCGAGGAAGATGGAGGCCACGACCAGTGTGCCGGCGGTGAGCAGGATCGCCAGCACGACGCGATCGAAGTGGCGGTCGCCAAGGCGACGATAAAGGCTCTTGCCGGCATAGGCGCCGATCAGCGTGGCGGGCAGAGCGAAGGCCACGGCGCGAAACAGGTCCACGGTGAAGAGGCCGGCGACGGCGTGGGCGACGATGGAGATCGCCAGGATCGCCATGTTGAAGGGCTGGAGCACGGCGCGGCGGGCGTCCTTGCCCCAGTCGCGCAGCCCGCTCCAGATCGCCGGCAGGGCACCGGAGAGGCCGGCGAGCGCGCCGAGGATGCCGCCGATGAAGCCGACGACGCCATCGGCGGCGGTACTCTCCGGAACCTTCAGCCGGACGCGGCCCGACAGCATCACCAGGCTGTAGACCACGATCAGCGTGCCGACCCAGAAGCGGAAGGAGGCGGCGTCGATGCCGGTGAGCAGCCAGGTGCCGACCGGGATGCCGATGACGCCGCCGACGATGAACGGCGCCAGGCGGCGCGTGTCGATGGCATGGACGATGAGCGACAGCGACTGGATGTGCGCGGCGACGGCGCAGATCGCGGCCAGCGACGCGGCATTGGCCGGCGACAGCGCCAGCAGCCACAGCGGGATGGCAGCCATCGCCAGGCCGAAACCGCTGAGGCCGTTGACGAAGCCGCCGGCGAGCCCGCCGGCGACGATCCACAGGAGCTGGTGGCTCACGACAGCGCCCCGCCGAGAACACCGGTGAACCAGGCAAGCGCCTCGTCATAGTCGCGCACGACAAGGGCGACGGTGGCGATGCTCTGATCGGGCGGAGATCCATGCCGCGCCGTGTAGGGGCCGGCGCTTCGCGCGCAATCGGCGTTCACCTGCCCTGCGGACGTTCGGCAGGTGGGTCACGCGCCTGCGGCGCTAACCCACCCGGGGGTGAACGTTGCCGGTCAGGCCCGGCGCCTTGCCCAGGGGCGCGTGCCGGCCGGCACCTCCATCGGGCGGTCGAGCGCCGGCTGCAGGTAGTGCGGCACCTCCGGCCACTCGCCTTTCGACAGGGCGACGAGGAGCACCGGATCATTGGTCGCGAAGGCATCGATGCCGACGCGGGCCATCAGCGGCACCTGATCGATGATGTAGGTGCCGATGGCGCGGATCTCGCCAGCATAGCCATCGCGCTCGCGCAACAGACGGGCGATGGAGAAGGCGCGCCCATCGGCATATTTGGGGATCGACACCGCGATCACGGGAAAGCGCGGCAGGTCGGCGACGATATCCGTCCAGATGCTGCCCGGCTCGATCAGCAGGCCGAGCGGCGCCGTGCGCGCCGCGAGCTCGGCGCGCTCCGTGCGCCAGCGCCCGAGGCCGACGATTGCCGCGCCATCCGCCGGCAGCGGCTCGCCGTCGGCGACGATCGTCCAGTCGTCGTGAACAAAGGCGCCGTTCTTCCAGAGTGCCATGGCTAGATTCCGCTGCCGTCGGCTTCGAGGCCGGTGTGGATGCCGCACTCGGTCTTCTCGACGCCACGCCAGCGGCCGGCACGCGGGTCCTCGCCCGGCGCGACGCGGCTGGTGCAGGGCTCGCAGCCGATCGAGGGATAGCCGCGCGCCACCAGCGGATGCGCCGGCAGGTCGTGGCGCTGCATGTAGCCCGCGAGGTCGCCGGCCCCCCAGTTGGCCAGCGGGTTGATCTTGATGCGCTCGCCGTCCGGCTCGAACAGGCTGAGGCGGGCGCGGGTGGCGCTCTGGAAGCGCTTGCGCCCGGTGAACCAGGCGTCGAAGCCATCGAGCGCGTCGGCGAGCGGCTCGGTCTTGCGGATGCGGCAGCAGAGATCGGGATCGGTCATCCACAGGGCGCGGTGCGGATCGGCGGCCAGCACGCGGTCCGCATCGGGCGTCACGCTGCGCACGTCGGCGAGCCCCAGGTGGGCGACGAGCCGCGTGCGGTATTCCAGCGTCTCGGCGAACAGGCGGCCGGTATCGAGGAAGATCACCGGCACGCTGCGGTCGACCTCCGACAGCAGATGCAGGAGCACCGCCGATTCGGCGCCGAAGCTCGACACCAGCGCGACACGGCCGGGATAGAGATCGCGCACCGCGACGGCGATGGCGTCGTGCGCGTCGAGCCCGCCGTAGCGTGCGTTGAGCGCGATGGCCTCGGCCTCGGTGCCATCCTCGGGATCGACGGCAAGCGCCACGGCGTCAAGCAGTCCCATAGAGCGCCTCATGAAACGGGGCCTGGCCGAGACGGCGATAGGTGGCGAGGAAGGTCTCGCCGTCGCCGTCGCGGACCTTGAGATAGGTGTCGACCAGCGTCTCGACCGCATCGACCACCTCGTCGGAGGAAAAGCCCTTGCCGATGATCTCGCCGACGGCGGTGTTCTCGTCGCCGGAGCCGCCGAGCGTGAGCTGGTAGAACTCCTCGCCCTTCTTCTCGACGCCGAGAATGCCGATATGGCCGACGTGGTGATGGCCGCAGGCGTTGATGCAGCCGGAGATCTTGATCTTCAGTGCACCGACCTGGCGCTGCCGCGCCGGATCGGCGAAGCGCTCGGAGATGCGCTGGGCGACCGGAATCGAGCGGGCATTGGCGAGCGCGCAATAGTCGAGCCCCGGGCAGGCGATGATGTCGGTGACCAGCCCGGCATTGGCGGTGGCAAGCCCCTCTGCGGCGAGCGCCGCATGGAGCGCCGGCAGGTCGTCGAGCGCCACATGCGGCAGGATCAGGTTCTGCTCGTGGCTGACGCGCACCTCGCCGGCACTGTAGCGCTCGGCGAGGTCGGCGATCAGCTCCAGCTGGTCGGCGGTGGCGTCGCCCGGCGTGCCGCCGATCGGCTTGAGCGAGACGGTGACGATGGCGTGGCCGCTGACGCGATGGGGCACGGTGTTCTGCGCCACCCAGGCGGCGAGCGCCGGGTCGGCGGCCGCGGCACGCTCGACCACGACGCTGGTCGCCGGGCGCGGGGTCAGCGCCGGCGGCGCGAAATAGGCCTCGATGCGGCTGCAGCTCGTCTGCCGGCAGGCGGAGCGCGCCGGCGCGGATGCGCTGCCACTCCTCCTCGACCTGGCGGCGGATGGCATCGGCGCCGGCTTCGTGAACCAGGATCTTGATGCGCGCCTTGTACTTGTTGTCGCGCCGGCCGAAGAGGTTATAGACGCGCAGGACCGCCTCGACGTAGGAGAGCAGGTCCTCCGCCGGCAGAAACTCGCGGATCAGGTGGCCGATCATCGGCGTGCGGCCGAGACCGCCGCCGACGAAGACGGCAAAGCCCAGCCGACCCTCGGCATCGCGCTTGGCATGCAGACCGATGTCGTGGACCTGGGTCGCGGCGCGATCGTGCGGCGCGCCGGTCACCGCGATCTTGAACTTGCGCGGCAGGAAGATGAACTCCGGGTGCAGCGAAGACCACTGCCTGAGGATCTCGGCATAGGGGCGCGGATCGACGATCTCGTCGGCCGCGGCGCCGGCGAAATGATCGGCGGTGACGTTGCGGATGCAGTTGCCGGAGGTCTGGATGGCGTGCATCTCGACGCCGGCGAGATGATCGAGGATGTCGGGGATGTCCTTCAGCGCCGGCCAGTGAAACTGGAGGTTCTGGCGGGTGGTGAAGTGGCCGTAGCCGCGGTCGTACGTGCGGGCGATGAACGCCAGCGTGCGCAGCTGCGCCGGGTTGAGCGTGCCGTAGGGAATGGCGATGCGCAGCATGTAGGCGTGGAGCTGCAGATAGACGCCGTTCATCAGGCGCAGCGGCTTGAACTGCTCCTCGGTCAGTTCGCCCGCCAGGCGGCGCGCCACCTGTCCGCGGAACTGGTCGACGCGCTCGCTGACGAAATCGCGATCGAACTCATCGTAGCGATACATTCTTGGCTTCCCTGTCGCGCCTGCGGCGCTCCTCGCCTCTTGTTTGCTTCCCGGTCGCGCCTGCGGCGCTCCTCGCCTCTTGGTTCAGTTCCCGCTCGCGCCTGCGGCGCTCCTCGCCTCTTGGTTCAGCCTGGCGCGCTCGTCGTCGCCGTACACGACCGTGGGGCCGCGCTCGGCGCGGATGCGCTCGCGCAGTCGCACCGGGATGGGCACACCGTCGGTCACCACGACGTCGACCGGATAGGCTTCGAGCACCACCTGCGCGTCGGCCTGTGCCCTGGCATGGGCGACCGCGCCATCGAGATCCGCCCCGTCCTCCAGCACGCGCGCCGCAGCGACATCGACTGTCCAGCCGCCGTCGCCATCGAGGAAGACGACGACGCCGCTGCGCAGGTCGTTGGCGGTGATGATCTTTGCCGGGCCTTCCTTGGCTGCCTTGAACATGAGTTGTCTGCTTTCCGCTCGCGCCTGCGGCGCTCCCCGCCTCTTGTCTGCTTCCCGCTCGCGCCCGCGGCGCTCCCCGCCTCTTGTCTGCTTCCCGCTCGCGCCTGCGGCGCTCCCCGCCTCTTGTCTGCTTCCCGGTCGCGCCTGCGGCGCTCCCCGCCTCTTGTGTGTCCGCTAAGCCGCCAGTTCGGCGCGCGCCACGGGCGCGCTGGCGATGGCGCCGGCAGCGACCACGTCGCCGACGATGATCAGCACCGGACCGGAGATCTCCGGCCGTGCCGCGATCACCGCCAGCTCGTCGAGCCGGCCGGCAAAGGCTTGGGCGTCGGGGCGCGAGGCGTTCTCGATCACCGCCACCGGCGTCGCCGCGCTCATGCCCGCCGCGATCAGCCGGGCGGCGACCTTGGCGGCGACCGTGCGGCCCATGTAGACCGCCACGGTCGCGCCGCGGAGCGCCAGGTCCGCCCAGTCTGGCAGCGTGTCGCCGTCGGCGGTGTGGCCGGTGGCGAAAACCAAGCTCGATGAACCCTCGATCGTCGCGGTCGCGCCATCGGCGCTCCTCGTCGCGCGCTCGCGCAGGGTGAGCGGGATCTCGGCCTCCGCCGCCGCGGCGAAGGCGGCGGTGATGCCGGGCACGATGTCGAAGGAGATGCCGGCGGCACGCAAGGCGGCGATCTCTTCGCCGGCGCGGCCGAAGATCAGCGGGTCGCCCGACTTCAGGCGCACGACGCGGCGACCGATGCGCGCCTCGTTGACGATCAGACGGTTGATCTCGTTCTGGCTGACCGAGTGGGCGCCCTTGGCCTTGCCGACCGAGATGCGGCGGGCGTCGCGGCGGCCCTGGGCGACGATCGCGTCGGGCACCAGGCGGTCGTAGATGATGACGTCCGCCTCCTGCAGGGCGCGCTGGGCGCGCAGCGTCAGCAGGTCCTCGGCGCCCGGGCCGGCGCCGACCAGCGACACGTGGCCGGAGCGGATGGGGTCGATTTCCAGCGCCCTCAGCGCTGCATCCTCAGCCTCGGCGATGCGGCCGGCATAGACCTTCTCGGCGACCGGGCCGGAAAAGAAGCGTGCCCAGTAGTGCCGGCGATCGCCGAACGAGGTGAGCGCCGCGCCGACGCGGCCGCGCAGCTTTTCGGCGAGCCCGGCGAGATCGCCCAGCGCCGGCGCCAGCATCGCCTCGATGCGGGCGCGCACCTGGCGGGTGAGCACCGGGGCGACGCCCTCGCTGCCGATGGCAACCGCGATCGGCGCCCGGTTGACCAGGGCCGGCGTGTAGAAATCGCAAAGCTCGGGGCGGTCGACCGCGTTGACCGGTACGCCGGCGGCGCGCGCCAGCGCGCACACCTCGCGGTCGCTCTCCTCCGATCCGGTTGCGGCGAAGACCAGCGCCGCGCCGGCGAGATCGGCGGGCGCCGGAAAGGCGCCGCGCCAGTCGCCGTGGGCGGCGATCAGGCTGGCGCCGGTGTCGCGATCGAGCGCCCTGGCAAAGACCACGATCTCGGCACGGGTCTCCGACAGGAGGCGGATCTTGGCGGCGGCTTCGGCGCCGCCGCCGACGATGACCACACGGCGCCCGGCGACCTTGTGAAAGGCCGGGAACACCGCCAGCTTGCGGGCGTTTGCAGACATCGCGCGAACCTCCGTGAGAGGGCCACCCGGCGCGCGCGGTGCGCGGCGGACAGGTTCGCGGCAGAACCTAGGGAATGCGCCGGGACGCGACGACGACGCCGGTTCCAATCTCTTCGGATGGCGCGGAAAAAGTTTGCGGGTGCGGCGGGGACGGCGGAAGAAAGCGGCCGCAGGTGCGTCTCGGCCACACCTGGGCGATCGTCCGCCGGTTCCGGCCGCCGTGGACCGGATGGAGGGCGGCAACTCGAGCGCAGAGGCGCCCGGGCGCGTTTCACCCGGGACAGGAAGCCGGAACGGCAGCGGCCGCCGGTCAGGACCGCTTGAAGGCCTGGCCCTTCTGGTCGAAGACGTGCAGCACCTCGGGCGCGGCGGCGAGCGTGATCTCGCTGCCCCGCTGGAGCTGAACGTTGCCCTCGAGCTTGGCGATGATCGGCTCGCCGAAGCCGCAATCGACGTAGAGCAGCGTCAGCTCGCCGAGACGTTCGAGGATGTCGAGGCGGCCGTGGAAGATCGGCTGGCCGCTGCCATTGGCAAGCGACAGGTTCTCCGGGCGCACGCCGAGGGTTCCCTTCTGGCCGACGGCGCTAGCCGGAATCTTCGCGGTCACCTTCACCGGCTCGTGCTTCTCGGGGCGCACGCGCGCCTCGCCGTCACCCGCCTCGACGGTGCACGGCACCATGTTCATGGCAGGCGAGCCGATGAAGCCGGCGACGAACAGGTTGTCGGGCTGGTCGTAAAGCTCCAACGGCGTGCCGACCTGTTCGATGATGCCGGCGCGCAGCACCACGATGCGGTCGGCGAGCGTCATCGCCTCGACCTGATCGTGGGTGACGTAGACCATGGTGACGTCGTTCATGCGCTCGTGCAGCTTGGCAATCTCGATGCGCATGGTGACGCGCAGCGCCGCGTCGAGGTTGGACAGCGGCTCGTCGAAGAGGAAGACGCGCGGATTGCGCACGATGGCGCGGCCGATGGCGACGCGCTGGCGCTGGCCGCCGGAGAGCTGCTTGGGCAAGCGGTCGAGATAAGGGGTGAGCTGCAGGGTTTCCGCCGCCCGGCGGACGTTCTTGTCGATCTCGTCCTTCGAGGCCTTCGCCAGCTTCATGCCGAAGGCCATGTTGTTGTAGACGGTCATGTGCGGGTAGAGCGCATAGGACTGGAAGACCATGGCGATACCGCGCAGCGCCGGCGGCAGCTCGTTGACCTCCTCGCCGTCGAACTCGACCGTGCCCGAGGTGATCTCTTCCAGCCCGGCGATCAGGCGCAGCAAGGTGGACTTGCCGCAGCCCGACGGGCCGACGAAGACCACGAACTCGCCCGACTTGATATCGAGATTGACGCCCTTGATCACATCGACGTGGCCGAAGGACTTCTTGACGTCACGCAGCCGCAGCTCGCCCATCCTACTCAATCCCTCTTTCGTCCATCGCGATCACCCGCCCTTCACCGATCCGGCCAGCAGGCCGCGCACCAGATAGCGTTGCAGCGAGAAGAACACGGCCAGCGGAACCACGATCGACACGAAGGCGGACGTGGTCAGAATCTCCCAGTCGCCGCCGCGCGATCCGAGCAGTTCGCGCAGCCGCCCGGTGAGCACCAGTTGCTGCTCGGTGTTGCCGAGGAAGACGATGGCGACCAGCAGGTCGTTCCACACCCACAGGAACTGGAAGATGGCGAAGGAAGCCAGCGCCGGAACCGACAGCGGCAACACGATGCGCACGAAGATCTCGAAATCGGTGGCGCCGTCGACGCGCGCCGATTCCATGATCTCGTTGGGCAGGCCGGCAATGTAATTGCGCAGCAGATAGATGGCGAGCGGCAGGCCGAAGCCGGTATGCGCCAACCATATGCCGAGATAGGTCTTGGCGGGCACGCCGAAGACATCGCCGATGTCGTTGTAGAGCCTGAGCAGCGGGATCAGCGACATCTGCAGCGGCACCACCAGCAGGCCGACGATGATCGACAGCAGCAGGGCGCGGCCGGGGAAGCGCATCCAGGCGAGCGCATAGGCGGCATAGGCGGCGATCAGGATGGGGATGACGGTCGCCGGAATCGTCACCGTCAGCGAGTTGAGGAACGATTGCCCGATGCCTTCCGAATGCAGAACCGTGTCGTAATTCTTGAGCGTGAACGACGGTGGCAACGCCGCGGTGTAGTAGATGCGCCGCCCGGTACTGCCTTCGAAGGGCGTGTCGGAAACCAGCCTGTAGCTGCCGTCGGCGTTGATGGTCAGCGTACCGCCGCCACCCGGCAGATCGGCGGTGTCGCCGGCGGCGAACTCGGTCGGTTTGGTGATGCGCACGCCGAAGCGGGTGACCTTGCCTTTGCCGTTCAGCACGTTGCCGGCGATGACGTATTTGCCGGCATCCTGCGTCGCCGCCGACGGCGGCTCGGTGAAGGTGATCTCGTTGTGCGCGCTGGTGGTCAGCGCCGTCCACCAGCCGGAGACCGAGATCTCGTCCTTGCTGCGGAACGACGATACCAGGATGCCGATGGTCGGGATGGTCCACACCAGCACGATCAGGATGACCGACAGGTGAACGAGGGCAACGCCCCATTTGCGTCTGCGATGTCGTACGGCCATCTCAGCGCCCCGCCTGTTCGGCGTTGAGCCGCCGGATGTTCCAGATCATGATCGGCACCACCGCCAGCATGATGACGACGGCGATGGTGGCGCCGCGACCGAAGTCGCCGCCGCCACGGAACATCCAGTCGTACATCAGATTGGCGAGCACCTCCGTGTCCCACTGGCCGTTGGTCATGGCCAGCACGATGTCGAAGACCTTGAGCACGGTGATGGTGATCGTCGTCCACACCACCGCGATCGAGCTCCAGATCTGCGGCACCATGATGTAGAAGAAGATGTGCCAGCCCTTGGCGCCGTCGATCGTGGCGGCTTCGATCGTCTCCTCCGGAACGCCACGCAGCGCGGCGGAAAGGATGACCATGGCGAAGCCGGTCTGGATCCACACCAGGATCACCATCAGGAAGAAGTTGTTCCAGAAGGGAATGGTGATCCACGCCTGCGGGGTGCCGCCGAAGAACTGCACGACGGCATTGAGCAGGCCGATCTGCGGCGAATCGGCGCCGCGATAGTCGTAGATGAATTTCCAGATGACGCTGGCGCCGATGAAGGAGATCGCCATCGGCATGAAGACCAGGCTCTTGGCGATGTTACCCCACCAGATGCGGTCGGTGAGATAGGCGATGACCAGGCCGAAGAAGGTGCTGAGCGCCGGCACCACGATCAGCCACTGGATGTTGTTGAAGATCGATTCGCGGAACTGGGTATCGTTGGCCGCCCAGGCGTAGTTGCTGAGGCCGACGAAATTGACGCCGTTGCGGTCGAAGAAGCTCAGCCGCAGCGAGTCGACCACCGGATAGACGAGATAGAGGGCGAGGAAGAGGATCGCCGGCCCGAGGAACAGCCACGGCCGGATGGTGGCGGAAATCTTCTGGTTGCGCGCCGCCTGAATGGCGGGACCGCGGGGCGGCCATATGACGTCGAGGATCTTGTTGGCAGCGTAGAAGTAGGCCGCCGCGAGACCCACACCGAGCACGACCGTAATCGCGGCACTGAACAGGTGCCCCATACGCTGCTTCCCCCACCGCGGCTCCAACCCTGCTGCGTGACTGGCAGAGTGGTCGCCTTGCCGCTCACCCCTTGCCGCCGGCCTTTTTCTTATATCGGGGCCGGCTTGGAGGTTCCGGGCCGACGCGGCCCGGAACCCGTTTCGTCAAAAGCGTACCACGATTCTTACTTCAGTGCGTCCCAGTCCTTCTGGATCTGGTCCGCCACGTCCGTGGCCGACTTGCCGCCGACGTAATCGACCATGCCGGTCCAGAACGAGCCGGCGCCGATCTTGCCGGGCATCTGGTCAGAGCCGTCGAAGCGGAAGGTCGTGGCATTGAGAATGATGTCGTTCTCGTTCTTGAGAACCTCGGTCGGATAGACAGCCGGGTTCACCACCTTGGACGGAGTGAAGAAGTTCCACTCGGCCATGGCGATCTCGGAGGCGATCGGGGTCTTCAGGAACTCGATGAAGGCTTCCGCAGCCGGCAAGTCCTTGGTGATGGCGAACAGGGTGCCGGCACCGAGAACCGGGTTGCCGAGGTTTTCGCTGGCGTAGGGCGGGAAGTAGAAGAAGTTCGCGTCCGTGCCGAGCTTGGTGCCCTCGGGGAAGAAGGCCGGGATGAACGACGCCTGACGGTGCATGTAGCACTTGGGCGGCGAGGTGAAGAGGCCCTTCGGGCTGTCGCGGAAGTCGGTGGAGGACACCGCCGCGGCGCCGCCGTCGACGAACTTGTCGTTCTTGGCGAACCAGCCGAATTCGTCGATCGCCTTGATCACGCGCGGGTCGTTGAACTTGACCGAGTTGTTGACCCAGCCGTCATAAACGTCCGGCGGATTGAGGCGCAGCATGAAGTCCTCGACCCAGTCGGTGGCCGGCCAGCCGGTCGCCGCACCCGAGCCAAGGCCGATGCACCACGGGGTGCCGCCGTCCTTGACGATCTGCTCGGTCAGCGCCTTGAGGTCTTCCATCGTCTTGGGGATCTTGTAGCCGGCTTCCTGGAAGTTGGCCGGGACGTACCAGACGAGGCTCTTCAGGTCCGCCTTCCAGGGGAAGGTGAACAGCTGCTTGTTGCCGGACTTGTCCTTGTAGGTCGACAGATCGACCCACGACTGGCCGGCCGAGTAGTTGTTCAGCAGCCAATCCTGCGTGTCCTTGCCGAGCGGGGTCAGATAGCCCTTGGCGGCGATATCGGCGGCGAGGCCGGGCTGCGGGAACACCGAAATGTTGGCCGGGCTGCCCGCCTGGGTGTCGATGACGATCTGCTGCTCGAAGGAGTCGGAGCCGGAGTGGTTGACCGTGGCGCCGGTCGCCTCGCTGAAATAGGCGAGCACCTTCTCGAAGGCGTCCTTGTCGGCCGTCAGCCATGGGCTGAAGATCGACAGCGTCTGACCCTTCAGATCATATTTGTCGGCGAACTCGTGATAGCTCTTCCAGTTGAACTTGGAGTCCCCGTCGATCGGGAACGCCAGGTCCGCAGCATAGGCTGCGGTTCCGGCGGACAATGCCAGAGCCGCGGTAAAGCCCATCAAGGCATGACGAAGTTTCATTGGTGAAAACCCTCCCTTGGAGCAAGTCTGGTGATGGAATGGGTGCCGTGTCGCGGCTAGAAGCGCAAGCCCTCTTGCTGGGCCGACACGTCGATGCTGACTACCTCCCATGAAGCTCCGGGTTGCAGTCAGATGCAAATCAACTCTGCACCCAAAGCGCTTTGGGCCATCATGTTCGATGGTGCCGGCAGCGTCAAGCGATCCACCCTCTGCGCCGTTTCCGTGACATCGCAGTGACGCCTCCGGCGTGCGCCGCATCATCGGAATTCCGCGGGTTTTCCGCCAACAGCGGCGGCCGACGCTGCGTCCGCGCTGCTTGGCCGGCGCGACTTGCGCCGAGCGCCGAAAGCGCTTTGAATCGGGCTTGGGGAGGATTTGCACGGATAATGAAACTCAAGGACCTGGCCCGCAGCCTGGGCCTGTCGCAGACCACCGTCAGCCGGGCGCTCAACGGCTATCCGGAGGTCAGCGAGACGACGCGGCGGCGCGTCCTGGAGGCCGCCCGGCAGCATGACTACCGGCCGAACCAAAGCGCGCGGCGGCTGGCCACCGGGCGGTCGGGCGCCGTCGGCGCGGTGCTGCCCACCGATCGCAACCTGCTGGTCGATCCGCACTTCGTCGAGTTCCTGGCTGGCGTCGGCGAGCGGCTGGTCGAGGACGAGATGGACATCGTGCTCTGCCCGACGCGGGCCGGCGACGAGGCAGCGACCTATCGCCGGATCGTTGCCGGCAACCGCATCGACGCGCTCATCCTGTCGGGACCGCTGGTCGAGGACGAGCGCGTGCCGCTGCTGACCGAGCTCGGCCAGCCCTTCGTGATGCACGGACGCACCATCTCGCGCACGCCCCATGCCTGGCTCGACATCGACAACGAAAGCGCCTTCAACCGCGCCACGCACCATCTGCTCGACCTCGGCCACCGGCGTATCGCCCTCATCAACGGCAGCACGCGCTTCACCTTCGCGGCACATCGCGAGCGCGGCTTCCGCGCGGCCTTCGCGGAGCGCGGGCTGACGCCCGATCCGCGCCTCATCGGGGAAGGACCGATGACCGACGAATCGGGCTACCGGCTGACCGAGCGCATCCTCGCCGAGGAGCCGCCTCCGACCGCCTTCCTGGTCTCCTCGATGATGCTGGCGCTCGGCTGCCTGCGCGTGATCCGGGCGGCCGGGCTCGCCGTCGGACCGGAGGTATCGCTGATCGCCCATGACGACGAGTTCCCGTTCCTCAACGCCGACCGGATGGTGCCGCCGATATCGACGCTGCGCTCGCCGATCCGCGCGGCGGGAACGCGGGTGGCCGAGATGGTGATCGACCTGCTCGGCGGGCAGGCGCCGGAGGCGATCCAGGAACTGTGGCCGGTCGAAATGGTCATCCGCGCCTCGACCGGGCCGGGACCCGCGGGATGATCGCGACGGCGCTTGACGCCGGCCGAGGCTTGCCGGACAACCGGCGCCTCCCCCTGCCTCCCCGTCGGGCATCGATCGTCATGCACGCATTCGGAAGACTTTCGGCGGCGGCCGCGCTGCTTCTCCTCGTCGGTGCGGCGCCGCCGGTTCAGGCGGCGGAGCCGGTCGATCCGATCGACGCCGCCCTCGCCCAGTGCCTCGACAGCCCGGACGGACAGTCGACCGCCGGCATGGTCGCCTGCCTCGATACCGCCTACGCGGCATGGGACCAGGCGATGAACGACGTCTACGACAATCTCTTCGATCTGCTCGACGCGGCCTCGCTCACCGCACTCAAGGCGGCGCAGCGCAAGTGGATCGCCTTCCGCGACGCCGAAGAGGACTTTCTGGTCGCCCTGCAGAACCCGGTCAATGGCACCATCGAGCATGTCGTCGCCGCGCAGGGCCGCGTCGATCTGGTCAAGGCCCGCACGCTCCAGCTGCGCGCGTATGCACAATGATCCGCCGGCAAACCGGTTTGCCGCGCCGCGGCCCTTACCGATGGCGGCCGATGCGCTGCGGCGCCTTGACGCCGTAGGCTGCTTGCGGGACACAGCGGCTCATGGCGGATGACACTTCCGGCGGCGTCTTGGTCGCCATCGACTGGGGGACGAGCAACGTGCGCGCCCGGCTGGTCGATGGCGACGGAGCCGTGCTTGCCGAAGCGCGCAGCGACGACGGCATCGCCAAGCTCGCCGCCGGCGAGCACGCGGCGGCGTTCGAGCGGCTGGTCGCCGCCTGGCCTCAGGTTCCGGCGATCATGGCCGGCATGATCGGCAGCCGCCAGGGCTGGCGCGAGGCAGCCTATCTCCCCTGCCCGGCAGCCACCGGCGCGCTCGCCGATGCCATCGTGCGCTTCACCACGGCGGGCGGCCGGCCGATCGCCATCGTTCCCGGCGTCATGCTGGTGAGCCCGCTGCGCGATGGCGACGTGATGCGCGGCGAGGAGACGCAGATCGTCGGCCTGACCGACGGCGAGCCGGATTTCGCCGGCGTCGCCGTGATGCCCGGAACCCATTCGAAGTGGGTGAGCATCGCCGACGGCACCATCCGCGATTTCCAGACGGTGATGACCGGCGAGCTGTTCGATCTCTTCGCCCACAAGTCCTTCCTCCGCCATTCGGTGGCGCAGGAGACGGGCGACCTCGCCGCCGCGCCCGATTTCGCCCTCGGCGTGCGCCGTACGGTCAGCGAAGGCCTGCCGTTCCTGGCCGCACTCTTCTCGGTGCGCGCCCGGGCGCTGCTCGCCGACGCCAAGCCCGACGACAATCTCGCCTATCTCTCCGGCCTGATCATCGGCGGCGAGATCGCCGCCGCCGAGGCGAGCGGACGGCTGGCGGCGGGCACGGCGCTGCGGGTCATCGGTTCAAAATCGCTTGGCCGCGCCTATGCCCGCGCGCTGGCCATCGCCGGCCGCGACGCGCGCGTGCTCGACGGCGACGCCCTGGCGCTCGCCGGCCTCGTCCATCTCGCCCGCGCCATCGCCTTTCTCCCTCCCGCTACCCGGAGCCTGCCATGACCGACGTCTTCCACGGCTGCCGCCCGCTGATCGCGATCCTGCGCGGCATCGAGCCGAAGGAGGCGGCCGATGTGCTCGAAGCGCTGATCGCCGCCGGCATCGGGCTCATCGAGGTGCCGCTCAATTCGCCCCAGCCGCTGGAGAGCATCCGCATCATGGCCGAGGCGTCCGCCGGACGCGCCTGGATCGGCGCCGGCACCGTGCTCAAGGTCGCCGACGTCGAGGCGGTCGAGGCGGTCGGCGGCGCGTTCATCGTCTCGCCCAACGTCGACCGCGAAGTGATCCAGAAGACCAAGGCGGCGCGCCTCGGCTCCTTCCCCGGCGTCTTCACGGCCACCGAGGCGCTGGCCGCCATCACCGCCTGCGCCGACGGGCTGAAGTTCTTTCCGGCCAACCTGCTCGGCCCCGACGGCATCAAGGCGATCGGCGTGATCCTGCCGAAGTCGGTCCCGCTGCTCGCCGTCGGCGGCGTCGACGCCGACACCATCGCCGGCTACCGCAAGGCCGGGGTCACCGGCTTCGGCCTCGGCTCCAACCTCTACAAGCCCGGCCTCAGCGCGGCGGAGGTGGGCAAACGGGCCGCGGCGATGGTGGCAGCCTACGACGCAGCCGGCTGAGCCGGCGACGCGCGCCGCGATTTCGACGAGCGTCTCGCCCACAGCCGGCGCGCGACGAAAGAGAATTGATCCCGCCCGCCGGCGGGTTAGCCTGTTGCCCGATAACCGACCGATGGAGAGACCGATGCGACGTATCCTGGCGGCCCTGCTGTTCGTTTCGTTCGTGACGCCGGCTTTCGCCGGCCCCTATCTGTTCGAGCTGCTCGAGATCAAGGGCTATCGCAAGGGCTTCGACACGTTGATCGCCCACGAGAAGAACCTGCCGGCCTGGCTGAAGACCTTCGCCAAGACCATGGATGGCGTGGCGAACCCGAGCGAGGACATCACGGTGGACGGCGCGCTCGACGTCTACGCCAGCGTGTGCAAGCCGCACGACTGCTGGGGCAACACGCTCCACGTCATCTTCGCCAATGGCGGCGATCCCGCCTGGGGGATGCTGGAAGAGCCCGGTCCCGGCGACACCATCAAGACCCGCCTGCTCGGCAGCCGGACAAGGCGACGGCCGCCGCGCTGAAGGCGAAGGCCACCCACTGACCGGGAAGCGGGCCGGTGGTTCATGGCTCGCTGGCGCCGCGGGAGGGCACCTTGATGGATGATGTTGAGAAGATCGTTCGCCAGTTCCACGAGTTCCTGGGATCTCCGGGACCCCGACCGCGGTGCGATGGTGATTGCACCGGACTGTCGCTTCGAGGATGTGGCGCGCGGTGAGGTTCTCACCGGACCTGAAGCCTACAAACGCGACTACCACCGCTGGCGGGCGGCGTTCCCGGACGGAGAATGCAAGGTGACCCGGGTCATCGTGCAGGGCGAATGGGCGGTGGTCGAATTCACCAATCGCGGCACGCAGACCGGCCCGCTTCGCTCGAGCCTTGGTGAGTTCCCGCCGAGTGGCCGATCCATGGAAGCGCGCTATTGCAGCGTCATGCGCGTCAGAGACGGCATGGTCGTGGAAGGGCGCGACTACTACGATTCCGCCAGCATCGCCCGCCAGCTTGGCCTGGTCGACTGACCGCAATCCGGCAATAGCTAAACCGTCAGATGCCGGCGGACCTTGTCGGGGTCCATCTCGTCGCGCGTGCCGGAGAGGATGATCTCGCCGCGGTCCATCACCGAGAAGGTGTCGGCGAGCTGGTGGACGAAGTCGAAATACTGCTCGACCAGCAGGATCGCCATCTCGCCCTTGGTGCGCAGCCACTCGATGGCACGGCCGATGTCCTTGATGATCGAGGGCTGGATGCCCTCGGTCGGCTCGTCGAGGACGAGGAGCTTGGGCCGGGTGACCAGAGCGCGGCCGATGGCGAGCTGCTGCTGCTGGCCGCCGGAGAGGTCGCCGCCGCGCCGGCGCAGCATGTCGGCGAGCACGGGAAACAGATCGAACACGTCGGAGGGGATCGAGCGCTGGCTGTTGGGCAGCTGGGTATAGCCGGTCTCGAGGTTCTCCCTGACGGTGAGCAGCGGAAAGATGTCGCGGCCCTGCGGCACGTAGGCGATGCCGAGGCGGGCGCGATCGTGCGGCGCCATGCGGCCGAGCACCTTGCCAGCGAAGGCGATCTCGCCGCCGGCGATCGGCTGCTCGCCCATGATGGCGCGCAGGAACGAGGTCTTGCCGACGCCGTTGCGGCCCATCAGCGCCGAGACCTTGCCGATCTCGGCGGAGAACGACACCCCGCGCAGCGCCTGGGCGGCGCCGTAGTAGAGATCGACGTTGGTGGCTTTCAGCATGGAATGGCTCCTTCGGAGCCGGCAACAGGCAGTCGGCAGTCGGCAGTCGCACGATCCCCGATTGCCGAATGCCGATTGCCGATTGCCCGTTTGCGCAGCGCACGCATGCTCATCTCCCGAGATAGACCTCGACGACGCGCGGATCGGCCGACACCTCGTCGAGCGTGCCCTGCGAGAGCACCGAGCCTTCGTGCAGCACCGTCACCTTGACGCCGAGGGCGCGCACGAAAACCATGTCGTGCTCGACGACGATCACCGACTTCTGCTTGGCGATCTCGCGCAGCAGTTCGGCGGTGGTCTCGGTCTCGGCGTCGGTCATGCCGGCGGCGGGCTCGTCGACGAGCAGCAGCTTCGGTTCCTGCGCCAGCAGCATGCCGATCTCCAGCCACTGCTTCTGGCCGTGGCTGAGGAAGGCGGCGAGCACGTCGCGCCGGTCGCCGAGGCGGATGATGCCGAGGATTTCCTCGATGCGCTCGTCGGCGGAGGGCGGCTTGGCGCGGAAGAGCGCCGAGACCGGCCCGCGCGGGCCGGCGAGCGCCAGGTCGAGGTTGTCCCACACCGTGTGGCTCTCGAACACGGTCGGCTTCTGGAACTTGCGGCCGATGCCGAGCGTGGCGATGGCCGCCTCGTCGAGGCGGGTGAGATCGACGGTCCCGTCGAAGTAGATGTCGCCGGAATCGGGCCGCGTCTTGCCGGTGACGACGTCCATCATCGTGGTCTTGCCGGCGCCGTTCGGGCCGATGATGGCGCGCATCTCGCCGGGCTCGATGACCAGCGACAGCGCGTTCAGCGCCTTGAAGCCGTCGAAGGAGACGGTGACGCCGTCGAGGTAGAGCAGCGAATTCTGCGCCTTGTCGTTCATCGTCTCATTCCGCCGGATTGGCCACGGTGTCCTCCACCATGTCGGTGGTCGGCGGCGGCGAATTGGGCGCCGGCGCCTCGGCCGCCGGCGGGCTTGCGTGGCGATCGCGGCTCCAGCCCGCGATCGTGCCGACAATGCCCTTTGGCAGGAACAAGGTGACCAGCACGAACAGGCCACCGAGCGCGAACAGCCAGTACGGGGCAAAGACGCCGGGTGAACCAGGTCTTGGCGAAGTTGACGAGGAGGGCGCCGACGATCGGGCCGACCAGCGTGCCGCGGCCGCCGACGGCGAACCAGATGACCACCTCGATGGAGTTGGCCGGCGCAAACTCGCCCGGATTGATGATGCCGACCTGCGGCACGTAGAGCGCGCCGGCGACGCCGGCCATGCAGGCCGAGAGCACGAAGACGAACAGCTTGTACTTCTCGACGCGGTAGCCGAGGAAGCGCGTGCGGCTCTCGGCGTCGCGCACGGCGACCAGCACCTTGCCGAGCTTCGAGGCGACCACCGCACGGCTGATCAGATAGCCGATGGCCAGCGCCAGCGCCGAGGCGAAGAACAGGGCGCCGCGGGTGGAATCGGCCTGGATGTTGAAGCCGAGGATGTCCTTGAAATCGGTGAGGCCGTTGTTGCCGCCGAAGCCCATGTCGTTGCGGAAGAAGGCGAGCAGCAGCGCATAGGTCATCGCCTGGGTGATGATCGACAGATAGACGCCGGTGACGCGGCTGCGGAAGGCGAACCAGCCGAAGACGAAGGCGAGCAGGCCGGGAACGACCAGCACCATGACGGCGGCGAACCAGAACATGTCGAAGCCGTACCAGTACCAGGGCAGGTGCTTCCAGTTGAGGAAGACCATGAAGTCGGGCAGGATCGGATTGGCGTAGACGCCGCGCGTGCCGATCTGGCGCATCAGGTACATGCCCATGGCGTAGCCGCCGAGCGCGAAGAAGGCGCCGTGGCCGAGCGACAGGATGCCGGCATAGCCCCAGATGAGGTCGACGGCGAGCGCCAGCAGGGCGTAGGTCAGGTACTTGCCGACCAGCGGCACCAGGTAGTTCGGCACATGCAGGGCGCTGCCCGCCGGCGTCAGCAGGTTGAGCGCCGGGACGAGCACGCCGAAGCCGACGATCAGCGCCACGACGATGATGGCGGTGCGGTCGACGCCGCCAGAGAGAAACCGGCCGATCATGCTTCCACTGCCCGGCCCTTGAGCGCGAACAGGCCGCGCGGGCGCCGCTGGATGAACAGGATGATGAAGACGAGGATGACGATCTTGCCGAGCACGGCGCCGGCATAGGGCTCGAGGAACTTGTTGGCGATGCCGAGCGAGAAGGCGCCGACCAGCGTGCCCCACAGATTGCCGACGCCGCCGAAGACCACGACCATGAAGCTGTCGATGATGTAGCTCTGGCCGAGGTTGGGGCTGACGTTGTCGATCTGGGACAGCGCGACGCCGGCGATGCCGGCGATGCCGGAGCCGAGGCCGAAGGTGAGCGCGTCGACCCAGGGGGTGCGGATGCCCATGGCCGAGGCCATGGCGCGGTTCTGGGTGACGGCGCGCATCTGCAGGCCGAAGGTGGTGAAGCGCAGCACCGCCAGCAGCAGGACGAAGACGCCGATGGAGAAGATGATGATCCAGAAGCGGTTGTAGGTGATGGTCAGGTCGCCGATTGCCGTGGCGCCCGACATCCAGGTGGGATTGCCGACCTGGCGGTTGTTGGGGCCGAAGATGGTGCGGACCGCCTGCTGCAGGATCAGCGACAGGCCCCAGGTGGCCAGCAGCGTCTCCAGCGGCCGGCCGTAGAGGAAGCGGATGATGCCGCGCTCGATGGCGACGCCGACGAGCGCCGGCGACGATGAAGGCGAGCGGCAGGGCGATGGCCAGCGACCAGTCGAACAGCCACGGCGCGTGGACGCGGATGATCTCCTGCACGACGAAGGTGGTGTAGGCGCCGAGCATCACCATCTCGCCATGGGCCATGTTGATGACCCCCATGACGCCGAAGGTGATGGCCAGACCGATGGCCGCCAGCAGCAGGACCGAGCCCAGCGACAGGCCGTACCAGAGGTTCTGCAGGACATCCCACAGCGCCAGCGAGCCCTTGATGACGCCGATCGCCTTGTCGGCCGCGGCGAGCACCGCCGCGGGCGTCGTCGGCGGCAGGCTGGCGAGCAGCGCCAGCGCGTCCTGGTCGCCGCGGTCGCGGATGACGGCGACGGCGGCGAGCTGGTCCGCTTCGCTCGCCCCGCCCATGGTGAGGATGACGGCGGCGCGCGCCTGTTCCTGCACGCGCTTGACGTCCGGGTCCTTCTCGGCGGCGATCGCCTTTTCGAGCGCCGGCAGGGCGGAGGCGTCGCGGTCGCGGAACACGGCTTCCGCCGCGGCCATGCGCTTGGCCGGATTGGCGGCCATCAGCTGCAACTGGCCGAGCGCGGCGGCGATGGCGTTGCGGATCCGGTTGTTGACCCGCACCTTCTTGATATCGGCGGGCTCGCCGGCAACCGCCGCGCCGGTGGCGGCGTCGACATAGCCCGAGCCGGCCTTGATGTAGGCCTTGCCGTCGGGCGCGAAATAGAGGGCGCCGTCCTTGAGCGCCTGGACGACGTCGAGCGCCCGTTCGTCGCCGCTGGCGGCGATGGCATCGATGGCTTCGGCGGTGGCCGAATAGCTGTCTCCGGCGAGCTTGGCCAGCGCATCGTCGAGGGCACCGGCATGGGCGCCGACAGACGGCAGGAGCAGCACGATGACCGTGAAAAGAAGCGGCAGCAGGCGGCGGAGCATGAGCATCGTGTCTTTCCAGGGCCCGGTTCCGGGTGAGGCGGCCGGGAGACCGCCTCACCCGAGGTCAGGATGCGTCAGCCGCTTAGCTGCTGCCGCCGCAGGTCTTGGTCACGGTGTTGTAGTTGCCGCACTTCAGGGTCACCCAGTCGGAGGTGAGGTCCTTGGAGCCCGGCAGGTAGTCGGACCAGGCGTCGCCGGGGACGAGGTCCTTGGTCTGCCACACGACGTCGAACTGGCCGTCATCACGGATCTCGCCGATGTAGACCGGCTTGGTGATGTGATGGTTGGGCAGCATCTTGGCGGTACCGCCGGTGAGGTTGGGAACCTCGGTGCCGGGCAGAGCGTCGATGACCTTGTCCGGATCGGTGGTGCCGGCCTTCTCGACCGCCTTCACCCACATGTTGAAGCCGATGTAGTGGGCTTCCATCGGGTCGTTGGTGGTGCGCTTGTCGTTGCCGATGAACTTATGCCACTGGTCGATGAACGCCTTGTTCTCGGGCGTGTCGATCGACTCGAAGTAGTTCCAGGCAGCGAGGTGGCCGACCAGCGGCGCCGTGTCGAGGCCGGCGAGTTCTTCTTCACCGACCGAGAAGGCAACCACCGGGATATCGGTCGCCTTGATGCCCTGGTTGCCGAGTTCCTTGTAGAAGGGAACGTTGGCATCGCCGTTGATGGTCGAAACCACCGCGGTCTTCTTGCCGGCCGAGCCGAAGGCCTTGATCTTCGACACTTCGGTCTGCCAGTCGGAGAAGCCGAACGGCGTGTAGTTGATCATGATGTCGTCGGCGGCGACGCCCTTGGCCTTCAGGTAGGCCTCGAGGATCTTGTTGGTGGTGCGCGGATAGACGTAGTCGGTGCCTTCCAGCACCCAGCGCTTCACCGCACCGCCATCGTCGCTCATCAGGTAGTCGACGGCGGGAATCGCCTGCTGGTTGGGCGCCGCGCCGGTGTAGAACACGTTACGCTCGCTCTCCTCGCCCTCGTACTGCACCGGATAGAAGAGGATCGAATTGAGCTCCTTGAATACCGGCAGCACCGACTTGCGGCTGACCGAGGTCCAGCAGCCGAAGACGACGGCGACCTTGTCCTGGCTGATCAGCTCGCGCGCCTTCTCGGCGAAGAGCGGCCAGTTGGACGCCGGGTCGACGACGACCGGCTCGAGCTTCTTGCCGAGCAGACCGCCCTTCTTGTTCTGCTCGTCGATGAGCATCAGCATGACGTCTTTCAGGGTGGTCTCCGAAATCGCCATGGTGCCGGAAAGCGAATGCAGGATGCCGACCTTGATGGTGTCGTCGGCGGCCCGGGCCGACGTGGCGAACGGCAGTGCTATCGCCGCAGCCAGCGCCAGTGAGCCGAGGAAACGGCCCGTCGATTTCAACATATGCGAACTCTCCTCTTGACGTCGCCTGCGGGAGGGCAGGACGCTCCTTGGTTCGGCGTGTTGCTTTGACGACCGCCCCTTGGCTCGACCCCCGACATGCACCGGGCATGCCAGCGCCAGCCCGTTTGGTCGTCATCTCGACCTTCGGACGTTTCGTGCGGTGCAGCATATACGTCGATTGACGTAGGCGGCCCGCCTGCCGCCATCAGCCGGGTGCGGAACCGCGAGGGTTCCTGCCGGTTCGCCGGGCACCGGCGCATATCTTGCATTGCAAACGGGCACCGAGAGCCGATAGCGTGCGGCAAATTTGGGCGGGGGATGAGCGGAGCGATGGCGGGACGACAGCGGATCCTGCCGGTCCGTCGGGAATACAACCGCTGGGTCGCCAACCAGACGCTGGAAGACTATGCGCTGCGCTTCACCGCCAAGAGCGCGCGGCGATGGTCGACACCGCGCGTGGCGCAGACCGCCATCGGCGCCATCTCCTTCCTGGCGCTGGAGGCGATCGGCGGCGCCATCACCCTGTCCTACGGCGTCACCAACACCATCGCCGCCACCATCGTCGCCGGCATCCTGCTGTTCCTCACCGGCCTGCCGGTGGCGCGCTACGCCTCGCGCTACGGCGTCGACATCGACCTGCTGACCCGCGGCGCCGGCTTCGGCTACATCGGCTCGACCATCACCTCGCTGATCTACGCCACCTTCACCTTCATCCTGTTCGCCATCGAAGCCTCGATCATGTCGACGGCGCTCGAGGTCTGCTTCGGCATTCCGCTGCCCATCGGCTACGTCATCAGCGCCGTCGCGGTGATTCCGCTGGTCACCCACGGCATGACGCGGATCAGCCGCTTCCAGATCATCACCCAGCCGCTGTGGATCGGGCTCAACATCCTGCCGTTCGGCTTCATCGCCTGGCAGGACTGGCCGAGCTTCGAGATCTGGCGCGAACTTCCCCGGCCTCGGCGCCGCCGCCGGCGGCTTCGACCTGCTGAAGTTCGGCGCGGCGGCCTCGGTCATCCTGGCGCTGATGCCGCAGATCGGCGAGCAGGTGGACGTGCTGCGCTTCCTGCCGCCGCAGGGGTCCGGCAAGAAATGGCACATCGGGGCGCTGCTTGCCGGCCCCGGCTGGGTGGTGCTGGGCGCGCCCAAGCTGCTCTTCGGCTCCTTCCTCGCGGTGCTGGCGCTGCGTCACGGGGTGCCGGCCGAACATGCCGCCGAACCCGCCCAGATGTACCGGGTGGCCTTCGGCTACGTCATTCCCTGGCAGGACTTCGTGCTGCTGCTCACCGCCGCCTTCGTGGTGGTGTCGCAGCTCAAGATCAACGTGATGAACGCCTATGCCGGGTCGCTCGCCTGGTCGAACTTCTTCTCGCGGCTGACCCACAGCCATCCCGGCCGCGTCGTCTGGCTGGTGTTCAACGTCGCCATCGCGCTGGTGCTGATGGAACTCGGCATCTACACGGCGCTGGAGATGATCCTCGGCCTGTTCTCGATCGTGGCGGTGGCGTGGCTGGGCACCATCGTCGCCGATCTGGTCATCAACAAGCGCCTCGGCCTGTCGCCGCCGGGCATCGAGTTCAAGCGGGCCCACCTCTTCGACATCAATCCGGTCGGCATCGGTTCGATGGGCATCGCGGCGGCGCTCGCCCTGTCGTCCGCCACCGGCGTCTTCGGCGCCACGGCCAAGGCGCTCGCCGTCTTCATCGCCATGGTGGTGCCGTTCATCGCGGCCCCGGCGATCGCCTGGGCGACCAGGGGCAAGTACTACCTGGCGCGCAAGCCGCGGGCCCATTGGCAGGAGCGCACGGTGCTCACCTGCACGGTGTGCGAGCACGACTTCGAGCCCGAGGACACCGCCTATTGCCCGGCCTATTCAGGGCCGATCTGTTCGCTGTGCTGCTCGCTCGACGCCCGCTGCAACGACCTGTGCAAGCCGAAGGCGCGGCTGCAGGCCCAGGCGGCGGCGGTCGTCGCCATGCTGCTGCCGGCGTCGCTGACGGCGCGCATCAGCCCGCGCATCGTGCAGTTCTTCGGCCTGCTCACCGCCTTCATGGTGCTGGTCAGCGGCGCGCTCTTTCTCGTCTACGTCCAGGTGACGACGGCCGCGCCCGCCTATTCCGATACGGTCGCGCGCTCGCTGTGGGCGGCCTTCTTCATCCTGCTGATCGTCGCCGGCATCCTCGCCTGGTTCATGGTGCTGGCCCACGAGAGCCGGCGCGTGGCGCAGGAGGAATCGGCGCGCCAGACGACGCTGCTGTTGCGCGAGATCGAGGCGCACAGCCGCACCGACGCGGCCCTGCAGAAGGCGAAGGAGGTGGCCGAGGCCGCCAATCTCGCCAAGAGCCGCTATCTCGTCGGCCTCAGCCACGAGCTGCGCACGCCGCTCAACTCGGTCTTCGGCTATACCCAGATTCTGGAGCGCGACGCCGCGATTCCCTCCGAGCAGAAAGGCCGCATCCACGTCATCCGACGCAGCGCCGAGCATCTCTCCGGGCTCATCGACGGCCTGCTCGAGATCTCCAAGATCGAGACCGGCCGCCTGCAGCTGCACCGCAACGAGATCCATCTCGACGAGTTCCTCGCCGATATCGTCGAGATGTTCCGGCCGCAGGCCGAGGCCAAGGGCCTCGCCTTCCACTACATCAAGCCGGACAACATGCCGGAGATCGTCTCGACCGACGGCAAGCGGCTGCGCCAGATTCTGGTCAACCTGTTCTCCAACGCCATCAAGTTCACCGAGAGCGGCCACGTCGCGCTGAAGATCTCGTTCCGCAGCCAGGTGGCGACGCTGACCATCGAGGATACCGGCGTCGGCATCGCGCCGGAGGACCTGCCCAAGATCTTCGATCCCTTCGAGCGCGGCAATGCGGAGCGCACCCGCCTGGTGCCGGGCACCGGCCTCGGCCTGACCATCGTCAAGATGCTGGTCCAGCTCATGGGTGGCGACGTCACGGTGAAGAGCGAGCCCGGCAGGGGCAGCACCTTCGACATCCGCCTGATGCTCTCCGCCGTCACCGGGCGGCGCCCGTCGGCGGCGCCGAGCCAGCGCATCACCGGCTATGCCGGCGCGCGCCGCACGGTGCTGGTGGTCGACGACGATCCCGACCAGCGCGACCTCATCCGCCAGATTCTCGAGCCGCTCGGCTTCGCCGTGCTGGCCGCCCATGACGGCGCCGAGTGCCTGACGCTGACCGCCGACCTCAAGCCGGACCTCTTCGTCCTCGACATCTCGATGCCCGGCATCAATGGCTGGGACCTCGCCAAGGTGCTGCGCGACGGCGGCCAGACGGGCGCCATCCTGATGCTGTCGGCCAATGTCGGCGAGACCCCGCCGCCGCCGTCGGAAGAAGACGCCCACGACGCGGTGATGGTGAAACCGTTCGAGGTGCAGCGTCTGCTCGACCGCATCGCCGGCCTGCTCGGCCTCGACTGGCAGGACGAGGCGCCGGCGAAGCTCAACGGCACGCCGGCGGCGGCTCTGGTCTCGCCCGGCGCGGAGCACGTCGCCGAACTTCTGCGCCTCGGCCGCATCGGCTACGTGCGCGGCATCGAGAGCAAGCTCGACCAGCTCGACGCCATCGAGCCCAACCGCGCCTTCGTCGCCGAGATGCGCCGCCACGTGCGCGCCTTCGACTTCCGCCGCTACACGGCGGCGCTGGAGAAGATCGGCGATGGCTGAGCCGGTCAAGGCGCGCGACATCGTGCTGGTGGTCGACGATTTGCCGGAGACGCTGGGCTTCCTGACCGATGCGCTGGAGAAGTTCGGCGCCACCGTCCTGGTCGCCACCGAAGGCGCCCAGGCGCTCGACGTCGCCGAGCGGATCACGCCGGACGTGGTGCTGATGGACGCGGTGATGCCGGGCATGGACGGCTTCGAGACCACCCGGCGGATGAAGCGCAACGCCGCGCTGGCCCATGTGCCGGTGATCTTCATGACCGGCCTCTCCGAGACCGAGAACATCGTCGAGGGGCTGGAATTGGGCGGCGTCGACTACGTCACCAAGCCGATCGTGCTCGACGAACTGTTCGCGCGCATCCGCGTCCACCTGGCCAATGCCCGCACGGCGCAGAGCGCCCGCCATGCGCTCGACACCGCCGGCCGCACGCTGCTTGCCGCCAATCGCGCCGGCGCGATCCTGTGGTGCACGCCGCAGGCGGTGAAGCTGATCGAGGAGGCGCTGCCCGACTGGGACGGGGCGACGCTGCCCGAGCCGCTGAGGACATGGCTGCGCGGGGTAAGCGACACGCAGGGCAGCGTGCCGGCGGCGCCGACCATCCCGATCGACGAGGCGCGGCGGCTGCATTTCTCGCTGCTCAGTGCCACCAGCGAGAGCGAGATCCTCTTCCGCATCTCGATCGACGGTACCGACGCGCAGGCGGCGATCCTGCGCCGGCAGTACGCGGTGACGGTGCGCGAGGCGGAGGTGCTGCTGTGGGTGGCGCAGGGCAAATCCAACCGCGACATCGCCGAGATCCTCGGCCTCAGCCCGCGCACGGTGAACAAGCACCTGGAGCAGATCTACCAGAAGCTCGGGGTGGAGAACCGCGCCTCGGCGGCGATCGCCGCGGTCAAGGCGCTCGACGAGCACTGAGGGTGCCTAGAACAGGCGGTGCGGTCGCAGGTCGGCATGATCAAGTTATAGATTTGCCGGCGCATCGATAACCCCGCGGGTGCCGCATCGGGGACGAACAGGCGTTCGTGCCCCTACTCCACCCTGACCGTCACGCGATCCGATTTTCCGTCACGGTCGACCACCGAGAGGGTGACGAAGCCGGGCCCGTCCGGCTTCCACGTCTCGGAGCGGGCAAAGGGCGTGCGCGCGATGGGGCTGCCGTTGACGAACCAGGTGAAGGGCGGCGCGCCGTTGCGGACCTTGATGACCAGCGGCATGGGATCGCCGTCGGCGATGCCGAGATCGACCGCGACGCCATCGAGCGGATAGGCAATTTCCGGGTCGTCCTTCTTCTGCTCGAAGGTCGCCTGGCCGGGATCGCGGAAGGTGCGCAGCGGCGCCGGCAGGGCCGCCGTCGACGACACCATCAGCACGCCCGGCGGCGCCCGCCTGAGCGCCACGCGCTTCGCACCGATGCGATCGAAGGCCTCGAACAGGATGGGCGCGGCGCTGACGATGCCGGCGAGGCCCGGCACCGGCGTGCCGTCCGGCCGGCCGACCCAGACGCCGACCACGTGGGCGCCGTCGTAGCCGATCGCCCAGGCGTCGCGATAGCCGTACGAGGTGCCGGTCTTGTAGGCGATGCGGCCGGGCGAGCCGTTGAGCGGCGGCGGCACGCCGGAGAGGATGTCGGAGACGTACCAGGCAGCGGTCGGGGCGAGCACCGGCGCTCCGGCGAGCGCCTGCGCCGGCGTCGCCGACGCCGTCGTTGAGCGCAATCGCCGTGCCGCCGCGGGCGATCGCGGCGTAGAGCGAGACGAGGTCGCGCAGCGTCACGCCGACACCGCCGAGACCGATGGCGAGGCCGGGCGCCGACTCGTCGGGCAGCGCGGCATTGACCGCGGCGCGCTTCAGCCGCGCCACCAGCCGGGCCGGGCCGACGGCATTGAGGGCAACGATGGCCGGCACGTTGAGCGACTGCTGCAGGGCTTCGCGCACGGTCACCGTGCCGCGATGGAAGCCGTCGAAATTCTTGGGCGCGTAGCTGCCGAAGCCGGTCGGGCGATCCTCGATCAGCGTCTCGGGAAGGGCGAGCCCCTGCTCGAAGGCGAGGCCGTAGATGAGCGGCTTCAGCGTCGAGCCGGGCGAACGGACGGCACGGGTCATGTCGACATGGCCGTCGCGCTGTTCCTCGAACAGGCCGGCCGATCCGACCGAGGCGAGGATGTCGCCGCTGACCTCGTCGGCGACGACGATGGCGATGGACAGCTTCGGCCCGAGGCCGGCGATGCGGTCGGCGGCGAGCCGTTCGAGCGAGGCCTGCAGATCGCGGTCGACGGTCAGGCGATGGACCGCCGCGCCCGGCTCGGCGGCGACCGCCTGCAGCGCCAGGTGCGGCGCGAGCAGCGGGAAGGGCTTGCGCGCCACCGGCACGCGCTCGCTCAGCGCGGCCTCGGCGGCACCCGGATCGGTGACGCCCTCCGCCACCAGGCGATCGAGCACGCGGTCGCGGGCGGCGCGTGCCGCATCGGCATCGCGGTCGGGCCGGCGCGCTTCCGGTGATTGCGGCAGGGCGACGAGCAGGGCGGCCTGGGCGGTGGTCAGGCGCTTCGGCTCCTTGCCGAAATAGGCGAGCGACGCGGCGCGCACGCCTTCGATGTTGCCGCCGTAGGGAGCGAGCAGGAGATAGAGGTCGAGGATCTCGTCCTTGCTGAAGCGCGCCTCGAGCTTCTCGGCGAGCGCAATCTGCTGGAGCTTGCCAACCACCGAGCGGGTGCTGTCGCCGGCGATCAGCCGCGCCACCTGCATGGTGAGCGTCGAGCCGCCGGAGACGATGTGGCCGCCGGCGAGCACGAACTGGCCGGCGGCACGGACCAGCGCCAGCGGGTCGACGCCGCCATGGGCATAGAAGTGCTGGTCCTCGTAGCCGATCAGCATCTTGAGGAACTTGGCATCGACGTCGTCCCTGGTCACCGGCAGGCGCCAGCGCCCGTCGGCGATGGTGAAGGGACGCAGCAACTTGCCGTCGCGGTCGACGACGATGGTCGAGGTAGCGATGGCCTTGGGGTCGGGCAGCGGCGGCAGCGACGCCTCGATGTTGTGCCAGATCACCATGCCGCCGACGCCGGCGGCGATGGCGCCGACCAGAACCACAGCGGCGCCGATCAGGGCAAGGCGGCGCAACCTGCGTCCCCTCCTCCCCGGCGAGGGAGAAAGAGGGGTATCTGCCCGGGCCGCGCCGGCACTCCCCTCGGGCTCCGCCGCCGACGATTTCGCCGCCGCGAAATCGGGCATCGTCTCCCCCACAGCGGGGGAGACGGAGCTTGCATCCTGAGTCCCGGCCATTTTCGTGTCGGTCCCCTGGCGATTGCTCTAGCGCGTCGCGCCGACCACTTCGACTTCACCGGTGGCGGTGCGGGCGTTGTACTCGGGACGGTACATGTCCTCCACCGTCGCCGCCGGATAGACGAACTTGCCCGGCGATACCGCCCGCACCGAATAGGCGAGGGTGTATTCGGTCGGGCCGTTGTCGGCACGGTCGATGGCCGCAACGAAGCGGTCGGTGCGCGCCTCGGTGTGGTCGACCTTGTCGACATTGAGCCAGTCGAGGCTGACCGTGCTGCCGCTCGCCGAGATATCCGGATTCTCGATCTCGAACCCGGCCGGGATGCGGTCGACGACCAGCAGGCGGCCGCCGGCATCCTGCTCGGCGGTGACGGTCAGCGCGACGACGAAGCGATCGTTCTGGCCGACGGTGGCGATGTCGGCGGGATCGCCTTCCGGCGTGTAGACCGTACGCTCGATCTTGTAGCCGTTGCCGCCGGCGGGATCGGGCGTCAGCGGCACGCCGGTCGTCGACACCACCGCTTCCAGCGGCTGATCGCCGAGGTTGACGATGGTCACCGGCTTCGCCGCCAGCGCCTCGCCGGTGTAGCGGCGGAAGAGCGGCGCGGCGATCCGCTCACCGTCGATCGCGAACTCGGTCTTGGCCGAATCCTTGATCAGCGCGGCGGCGGCGAGCAGCATCCAGGACTCTTCCTGGGTGCTGGTGTAGCGCTTGTTGCGCTCCATCGCGGCGATGCGCAGCGCCAGGCTGTGCAGATCGACCGAGCCGACCTCGACCTCGGCGGCGAGCGTCAGCACGGCGGCGCCGTCGCGCAGCGACGTGCCGTAGTCGTTGCGCCAGCCATGCTCGGCCTCCTGGTGATCGAGGTCGGCCATGGCCGCCGTGAAGGCGCGCTGGGCGCGGACGCGGTCGCCGTAGAGGGCCATCGCCGCACCGATCTGCGCCTTGGCGAGCGGCGTGGAGAAGGCG
Source organism: uncultured Alphaproteobacteria bacterium (assembly GCA_963784605.1). Taxonomy (GTDB): domain Bacteria; phylum Pseudomonadota; class Alphaproteobacteria; order Rhizobiales; family Kaistiaceae; genus CAVSRC01. The sequence continues at coordinate 254,609 of CAWARW010000015.1, read as the reverse complement.
TCGAGCTTGGAGTTGGTGTAGTAGCGCAGGTCGCCGATGGCGGCGCGGCCGGCGCGGGCCAGAACGTAGAGCGCATAGGCGACGTCCTCGCCGCCGTGGTCGAAGTCGCTGGCGTAGGAAACACCGTTGGCGAGGTTGTCGAGGGCGATGGTGCGCGCCACGTCCGGCACGTCATAGCCCTTCTCCGCCGCGCGGGTGAGGAAGTCGGTGACGTAGGAATTGAGCCACAGGTCGCCGCCGGCGTCCGACGGTCCCCACAGGCCGAAGGCGCCCGACGCCGCCTGATCGGCGAGCACCTTGCCGATCGCCTTCTGCACCCGGTCGCGGATCTCCTTGTCGGCGGCGATGCCGACCGAGGCCGCGACGTCGTCGAGATAGACCAGCGGCATGGCGCGGCTGGTGAGCTGCTCGACGCAGCCATAGGGGTAGCGGTCGAGCGCGGCGAGGATGCCGGCCACGTCGAGCGGCCCGGCACCGCCGAGCGAGACGCCGACCGAGGCGGTGCCCGGCACGAACTCCGCGGTCAGCGCGCCATCGACGGTGAGATTGCCGCCGGCCGCCACCGAGATGGCGTCGCGGCGGGTGACCGGCGACCCGGCCGGGCGGACTCCGAGCGTGAGGTTCGTCGGCCAACTCTCGCCGGTCGGCGCGGCGAGCACGACGGAGACGTCGAAATCGCCGACCGCCTTGGCATCGAGCGGGATGACGAAGGACAGCCGCTGCTTCTCGGCGAGCGTCACGTTCCACGCAGCATCCTCGTCCGGGAAGGCGATGCCTTCGCCGGTGGCGATGGAGAGCGTGTAATCGCCGGCCGCACCCGAGACGTTGTTGATCTCGACCAGCAGGCGCGAGGTGTCGCCGACCGCCAGGAAGCGCGGGATCGACGCCGTCACCACGACCGGATCGCGGACGAAGACGTCCTGGCTGGCGTGGCCGACGCCATTCTTCGACCAGGCCACGACCATGACCCGGACGGTGCCGTTGAAATCCGGCACGTCGAAGGTGACCGAGGCCTTGCCGGCGTCGTCGACGCGGATGATGCCCGAATAGAAGGCGAGCAGCTTCTGGGTGGGAGGTGGCGCCTGCAGGCGCGACATGCCGCCGTCGCCGCCGGAACGGACGGTGCCGGGGACGCCCTGCGTGCGATCGATCAGCAGGCCGTAGATGTCGCGGATCTCGATGCCGAGCTTGCGCTGGCCGAAATACCAGTCGTCCGGTGCCGGCGCCTTGAAGTTGGTGAGGTTGAGAATGCCGACGTCGACCGCGGCAACGGTGACGTAGGCCTCCTCGCCCGGCTTCAGGTTGCCGATGGAGACCGGAATGGTCATCGGTCCGCGCGGGCGCATCTCCTGCGGCAGGTCGGCCGTGACCTGGAGGTCGCGGTCGCCCGGGTCGACCTTGGCCCAGGTGAGGCCGAGGGCGCGCGAGGGCATGCGCTTGGCGGCGATGTCCATCGGCCGGTAGAGCGTCGCGGTGACATAGGCGCCGGGACCCCACTTGTCGGTGACGGTGAGATCGACGGTGGTGCCGCTTTCCGGTACCTCGACCGCCTTCATCTCGATCAGGCGATCGTCGATGACGCTGATCAGCGCGATGCCGGCGAAACGCGGGTCGAGGCGAAGCTTGGCGGTGTCGCCGATGCGGTAGGCGGGCTTGTCGAGGGCCACCTGCAGCGTGTCGGGCGTGTCCGACGACGATACGGCGCGGTACCAGCCGGCATAGAACTCGACGCTCGATGCGGCCGGGTTGTCGCCGTCGTCCTCGACCGTCAGGCGGTACTTGCCCCAGTCGACCTGGCCCTCGATGGTCGTCGGCTGATCGACGGTGAAATCGACCGTGCCGCCGGCGACGCGCGAGGTGTTGGTGACCAGCTCATAGGTCCAGCGGCCGTCGGAGCGGTACCACTGGTAGTCCCGCTCGATGCGCTCGAGCTTCCACTTGGCGCCGGTCTTGGCCATGCGCGTGCCGTCCGGGGCGACCATGATCGCCTGGAAGCGGGCATTGGCGCCTTCGTCGAGATCGCCGTCGAACAGCGGCTTGACGCCGATCATCGGCGCGGTCGGTTCGACCGGCCGGTCGAGCGTGCGTTCCACCGCGCGGCCGTTGGTATCGGTGACGCGGATGATCAGCCCGGCCTGCAGCGGATGGGTGGTCACCGGCAGGGTGGGCAGGGTGACGTCGAAGGTCGCCTTGCCGTCCTGGTCGGTCGCCGCATCGAACTCGAGCGGCTGGCGCGACGCCTCGATCTGGTCGTCGGCGAGGCCAAAGGTATAGCCGGGGAAGGCAGCCAGGCTGTCGACTGCCTTGATGTCGAGGTCGCCCTCGATGGGCAGGTCCGGCGCCGGGGCGCCGTAGAGATAGCGTGCGGAGAGGTCGATGGTGACGGGCGCATCGGCCTTGATCGTCTTGGCGGCGGTATCGAGATCGACCGCCAGACGCTCGGGCTCGAAATCCTCCACCAGCACCGAGGTCTCGGCGATGGCGTTGCCCTTGGGGTCGGCAAAGAGCTGGACCGTCCACGAGCCGCGCATGGCATCGGCCTGCAGGGCGACATCGGCGGAATAACCGCCGAGACCGCCGTCGGAGAGGGTCTGGTGCAGGAATTCGACGCCGTCCGGACGCTGGACGACCAGAGTCATCGGCAGGTCGGTGACCGCATCGGCGCGCGCGTCGCGCACCAGCGCGGTGAGATGGACGATCTCGCCCGGCCGGTAGATGCCGCGCTCGGGCGTCAGGAAGGCATCGAGCGCCTCGGGCGCCGCCCGCCCGGCGACGCCGCGATCGGTGAGATCGAAGGCGGCGCGGGTGAGGTCGAGGAAGGCATAGTCGCTGTCGGTCTCGGCGACGACCAGTTGCGGCGCCATGCCGCCGGTGCCGCGCGCCAGCCCGGGCTCAAAGCGGGCATAGCCGGCGGCATCGGTCACGGCTTCGCCGAGGACGTCGTTGTTGACCGCGACCAGCCGCAGCTTGACGCCGGCGACCGGCTCGGCGGTGCCGAGCGAACGGACGATGGCGTGGATGCCGTCGTGGCCGGAGAGCGCAGTGAGGCCGAGATCGGAGACGATGAACCACTGGGTGGCCAGCGGTCCCCACTGATCGGGGTTGTCGGTGGCCGGCGCCGCGGTGATGACGTAGACGCCGGGCTTCATCGCCGGCACGGCATCGGCGACCGGAATTGCGGTGACCATGGTCTGGTTGAGCTTCGAGGCGATGTCGACCTCGCCCTGCCACACCTTCTCGCCGGTCTCGTCTTCGATGGTCTGGGCGGAGTAGGTCGCCAGGTTGCTGAGGAAGCGGCCGTCGCGGATCGCCTGCACGATGCCGCGGTCGCCGATGCGGTAGATGGTCGCCCGCGCCTTGTCGGTGTTGACCGAGTTCAGCGGGATCGTGGCACCGGGGCCGGCGGGCAGCACATAGGCGTTGCCGGCGAAGCCGACCCACGGCTCGCGGTCGCGCACATAGATGCTGAGCTCGGCCGGGCTCGCCAGCTTCTCGCCGTCGGCGGCGGGCAGGCCGGCGCGCACGCGCACGATGTAGCGGCTGCCGTGCTGGACGCCATCGATGCAGATCTGGCTCTCCTGCGGCTCGACGGCGAGGCCGGAGCCGCCCTCCACCGTCACGAAGTCGGCGAGGTCGGGCCGATCGACGGCCAGCTTGTCGGAAAAGACGATGCAGATCTGCGGCGTCGCGCTATCCGCCTGGACGTCGTGGGAGACGATGCGGAAGCCGTGGTCGGCGATCAGCTTGTCGTAGGCGTCGCGGACGCTCTGCGTCTCGGCGAGCGCCAGGCTCGCGCGATAGGTCTTGATGGCAGGCTTCCACTCCTCGCGCTTGACCAGAGCGCCACCGGCAAGCGCCAGCGCCACGGCGCGGGCCGCGGTCGTGTCGGACCGCAGATAGCCGTCGATGGCGGCAGCCGTGGCATCGATCGTCGCCCGCTCGCGGTCGGAATAGTCGGACGGGTTACGCGCCAGGCTGGCGCGGGAGAAATCGAGCCAGGCGATGGCTTCGTCGGAGGCAATGGCGAGCGCCCGGCCGTAGGCGACGGCGGCGTCGTCGTACTTGCCGTCGCGCATGGCGATGGCGGCGGCCGTCCGCAGCGCGCTGTAGCTGCCGCCGCTCACCGCATAGCGGTCCTTGAGGGCGCCGATCAGGGTGCGCGCCTCGTCGATGAAGCCGGTGGGCAGGAAATCCAGCTCGGCAAGCCGCTGGCGCTCGATCGATGGCGTCAGATCGATGGCCTCGACGATGCGCCCGGCGACCGCATCCGGCGTGGCGGAGAGCGCGCCGAAATCGGACTTGAGGAAGCACCACTTCGCCTTGGTGTTGAAGGTGAAGGCGCGGCAGGCGTTGTCGGCGAGGCAGGCGGTCTGGCAGCCGGCCTGGTCGACGTCTTTGACCGTCTGCATGTCGAAGCCGGAATAATCGGCGTTCGGCGTGACGATGACCCGCTTGCCGGCGGCCATGGCCGGTGTACCGGCGAAGTAAAGGGCAAAGGCAAAAAGAAAAACGAACGAAAAAACAGCTGCGAACAGCCGACGTGACACGTCGTGCATCGTAATCCTCCGCAACGCCCCCGCTCCAGAGAACCTGCGATCTTATGGGGCTGTGTCGCCCGGGTAAAGGCGAACGACCGCCTGTTGGATATTCACGCAAATTGAATCGGATTGATGACGGAAACCCGACTTCCACATGCTCCTAGCAGGCAGATTGATGGCCGTGGAGTGATGGACGTCACAGGACGCGTTTGCTCCTTGTGTCGCGTGCCTGCCTCTGGCAGCCTTCGCCCCAGGGTTGAGAGACTCCAGTATGGCCGCAGGCACCGTCCAGCGCGATTTCTTCATCAGCTTCAACAGCGCCGATGCGCCTTACGCGGCGGCGCTCGATGCGGCGCTGAGGGCGTCCGGCTTCACCACCTACTACCATCCGCGCGATCTGGCCGATGGCGGCAACATCGCCATCTGGATGGACGACGGGCTGATGAACAGCGCGCAGACGCTGGCGCTCTATTCGCCCGCCTATGTCAGCGACAAGGCGGTCTATTCCAAGGCCGAGCGCTATGCGACCTGGTGGCAGGACCCGGTCAGCGACAAGCGCAAGCTCATCCCGATCATTCTTCACGAGACGACGCTCTCGCCGCTGATTGCGCCGATCAAGCATATCGACGTCAAGGGCCTGCGGCCGGACGAGGCAGCGGAACGGGTTGTCGACCGGCTGAAATCGACGGACGAGGCGAAGGAGCGCGATCATTGGCGCTCCGGCCAGCCGCTGCCGGCGATCTTCAGCGCGCCCTATCGCCCGAACCCGAATTTCACCGGCCGTTTCGAGGCGATGGAGTTGCTCCAGCGCTCGCTCTCCTCCGGCAATGCCGCGATCACCGCCGTCGCCGGCATGGGCGGCATCGGCAAGACGACGCTCGCCTCGGAATATTGCCATCGCTTCGGTGGCCGCTATGGCGGCGTCTGGTGGGTGCGCGCCGAGCAGGAAACGACCATGCTCGCCGACCTGCAGGCGCTCGGCCAGCGACTTAAGATCGTCAAAGGCGAAAACACCGAGACCGACGCCCGCGCCACGCTCGATCATCTCGCCAGCCTCACCCAGCCCTGGCTGCTGGTCTACGACAACGCGCCGAATCCGGATGCCGTGCGCAAATGGCTGCCGATTGGCGCGGCGCGCTGCATCATCACCTCGCGCTTCACCCAGTGGGACTTCGCGCCTGTCACGCGGCTCGACCAGTGGTCGAACGAGGTGACAGCGGAATACCTGCTCACCCGCACCAACCGCGACGATGCCGGCTGGCGCCGTTCGACTGGCAAAAGTGCTCGATGGCCTGCCCCTTGCCGCCGAGCAGGCCGCGACGTTCCTGTGGCCGCGTGCTAACTTCAGCTTCGACGACTACGCTGCGGACATCGCCAGGCTGGTCAAGCGCAAGACGGGATCAAGGGGCTCACCGGCGATTATCCCGACACGGTCTATGCCGCCTTCGTCAAGTCGCTCGAAACACTTCAGGACATGGAAGGCGGCGAGACAGCCCTCGATATCCTCCGCCTGTGTTCCTTCCTCTCGCCCGATGGCGTCGATCTTGGGCTGTTGACTGATCGATCGCAGATGCCCTGGTCCTGCCTGCCGCCTTCGCCGCGGCGATGGCCGACAAGACTGGCGCGTGAGGATGCGCTCGCCGCTCTCACGTCGCTCTCGCTCCTCCGGCAGGAGGATGGCCCGTTCGGCCCCGTCCTCGTCTTCCATCGCCTGCTGCTGGAAATTGTCCGCGACTGGATGGGCGCGGAGGTGCGCGATCTTTGGGGCAGCGCTGCGACGCGGTTGATTAGTCGAGCGTTTCCCGTGACGAAGCCCCAGAGCCCGAAAACTGGGCTCTGCTGCGCGCGTCTTATGCCCCACGTCGCGCCGCTCGAAGCGCATGCCCCGCGCATCGGCGATTCTGGCAAAGCGCTTGCCCGGCTGCTCCACCAAGCATCTGCTATACTTCTCTGTGCGCGGGGATCGCGTCAGGGCGCGCTCGACTTCGCAGAACGCGCAGTCAAGCTTGCGCGTGCGTACGGATGATTGAGCATTTGTCGCTTGCTGCGGGGCTCAGCAATCTCGGCAGTCGTCTATACTGATTTCAATCGGCTCGACGAAGCCGAAGCAAGCCTTTCGCGAAGCTCTGGACATTATGGAGTCACGCCTCGATCCGAATGACGCGGATCTCGGGACAGCTATCAGCAATCTCGCGGCCTTGCACTGGCAGGCGCGCGCAACTTCGCTGAGGCCGAGCCGCTTTTTATTCGGGCGGTCGCAGATAATAAAGTCGGCGTATGGGGCGTCGTCGGCCGAATACGGCACAGCTCTTTCCAATCTCGGCGTCGCTGTACTGGACAGTGGACCGACGAACCGGAAGAGCAAAGGCGCAAGTGGTGGGAGGCAGAGTACAAGACGAAAGCGCTTGACGTCACGCGTGCGGCCCGCGGCAGTCGGCACCCTGACACCGCAATTATGCACCACAATCTCGCGGTGATGAAAGCCAAGCGCGACGACTCGTCAGGCGCGGCAGCAGATGCAGAGCGGTCCGTAGCGATCATGCTGTCGCTCGATCTCGCGCAGCACCCAGACACGATGCGCCGCACCGCGCGAACTTGCCACGTTTTGGGAGCGCTCCGGCCAAGCCGACAAAGCAGCGCGGCTGCGTGCCGGCGACATTTCCGACTTGCTGCCGGTCATTGCCGAGATCGAGACGGAACACCGCGCCTGGGTGGCCGAGGACCCAGAGCATCGCTCCTTCGGTCCACCGCCGCCTGATCCCTACGAAGCGCCACAGCTTCCACTGCAGTCGGAGAACGAGACGACAACTTGGCCTCATCTTCGGAGCTCTTGCAGAGGCCGGAGCAGACCTCAGACGAACTTGGGCGTCGTCTCGAAGCTGGCGAGTTGTCAAAAGACGACTTCGCCAAGCTCGTTGCCGAGACGCTGGCGGCCAAGCGCAAATAGCCGCCAGCGTGCTTCCGCGCGTCCGCGCCCCTACCCCAGCCCCTGCGCCCACGGGCCGTGGAAGCCCTTGCCGTCCTTGTCGGTGCGCTCGAAGCCGTGGGCGCCGAAGAAATCGCGCTGGCCCTGCAGCAGGTTGGCGGTGGTGCGGCCGGTGCGGACGGTGTCGAAATAGGCGAGCGCGTTGGACAGCGCCGGCATCGGCATGCCCTTCGAGATCGCCGCCGAGACGACGTGGCGCAGATGCCCCATGGCTCGCCTTCAGCCAGCCGGCGAAGGGCTCGACCATCATCAGGTTGGCGATTTCGCCGCCGGCCGAATAGGTCCGCGAGATGTCGTCGAGGAAGACCGAGCGGATGATGCAGCCGGCCCGCCAGATCTTGGCGATGGTGCCCATCGGCAGGTCCCAGTTCCACGCCTCGGAGGCGGCCGTGAGCACGGCGAAGCCCTGGGCGTAGGCGGCGATCTTGCCGGCGAGCAGCGCCTGCTCGAGCGCATCGATGATCTGCGCGCGGTCGCCGGCGGCGGCGCCGAGCTTGGTGTCGGCCTTGCCGAAGAGCGTCTCGCCGGCCAGCCGGAAATCGCGCTGGGCGGAGAGGCCGCGCGCCGCAACCGCCGCCTCGATGACGGTCGCCGGCACGCCGAGGTCCTGCGCCTCGATCGCCGACCAGCGGCCGGTGCCCTTCTGGCCGGCGGTGTCGAGGATGATCTCGACCATCGGCCGGCCGGTCTCCGGGTCCTTGGCCTCGAGCACGCTGGCGGTGATCTCGATCAGATAGGATTTCAGCCGCCCCTCGTTCCACTTGCCGAAGACGTCGGCCATCTCGGCCGGGCTCATGCCGAGCCCGTCGCGCATGATGCCGTAGACCTCGGCGATCATCTGCATGTCGGCATATTCGATGCCGTTGTGGATGGTCTTGACGAAGTGGCCGGCGCCATCCGGCCCCATCAGCGCGGCGCAGGGCTCGCCGTCGAACTTGGCGGAGATGTCGAGCAGGATCTTCTCGACCCGCCGCCACGCATGGCTGGTGCCGCCGGCCATGATCGAGGGGCCGTGGCGGGCGCCGACCTCGCCGCCGGAGACGCCGATGCCGAGGAATTCGAAGCCGCTGCGCGCCGAGCTCCGTCACGCGCCGCTGGGTGTCGCGGAAATTGGCGTTGCCGGCGTCGATCAGCATGTCGCCCTGGACCAGCTCGCGGCCGATCTTGTCGGCCTCCTCGTCGACCGGCGGACCGGCCATCACCATGATGACGATCGGGCGCGGCGGGGTGATCGCCGCAGCCAGCTCCTTGACCGTCTTGCACGGGACCAGCCGCTCGGCGAGCGGGCCGGCATGGGCCATGAAGGTGTCGATCTTCGACGTCGTACGGTTGTGAACGGCGACCGTGTAGCCCTTTTCGGCCATGTTGAGGGCGAGGTTGGAGCCCATCACTCCGAGACCGACGAGACCGATATCCGCCATGGCGTTGTCCTCTTGCTGGTATGCGCGCGTTTCGTGGGCCGGCGGGTTGCCGATAGGCTCGGCGCCGGCGGCCGGCACACTATGAAAGATAGGGCCGGCGGTCCATGCCTCCAGGCGGGCTAAAGCCGCCGCAAGTCCGAGATCGTGCTCGCCGCGCGCCAGGATGATCGGCACGATCAGGTCCTCCTCGTCGTCGAGGTGGCGGGCGAGCAGGCGCAGGAGCCGGTCGCTGGCTTGCGTATAGGCGTCACCGGCGAAGCGCAGCTTGTCGGCATCGTCCGGGGCGACGGCGAGAAAGCCGTTGGCGGTCTCGACCAGCCGGTCCATCGCCGCGTGGATGACGGCGTGGTCGTTCTCGAGAACGTCGAAGCCGCGCTTCAGCCGCGCTTCGGCGGCGACGAAGAGCGGGAAATACTGGTGGTCCTCGATCTGGTGGTGGCCGTTGAGATGCGACAGGAACATGTCGAGGCGCGGGGCGAACCACGTGCGGAAATGGGCCGGCGTCACCCTCTGTTCGCGGAACTCGCCGGTCGCCGCATCGAGCTTGCCGGCAAAGCCGCGGAAGCCGTCGTGGATGTCGAGCCAGAACTTCGCCACCGCGCCGATTTCGCCGGCGTGGCGGCCAGGCGGTGCGCGGAAAGCGGTCGAGGAAGAGGCGCAGTTCGTCCGGCCAGCCGGTGCGGGTGTCGAGGTCGAAGGGGGCGGGATCGGACATGACAGCCGATATGGGGCCGCGCGGGCGGCTTGTCAGGCAGGCACTCCGGGGTAACCGCCCCGCCACGCGCTGGCGGGAGTGGCGCACGGCACCGATTTGGGATTGAAAGGCGAAGCCCGCGGGCGGGCCGATCGGGGAGCAGGGAATGAAGATCGTCGACCTCAAGTGCGCGATCATCGGCAAAAATCCGGTGGTCAGGATCGTCAGCGACGCCGGGCTGAGCGGCTATGGCGAGGTCGAATTCTACAAGCCCTACGTCGTGCCCCAGGTGCTCGCCCTGAGGGATGCGCTGGTCGGCCAGGACCCGACCAACGTCGAACGCTGCATGCGGCAGATCCGGGCGCGCGGCGCCTTCAAGCCGCACGGCGCCGCGGTGAGCGTGGTCGAGCATGCGCTGTGGGATCTCGCCGGCAAGGCCGCCGGCGTGCCGGTCCACAAGCTCCTCGGCGGCAAGGTGCGCGACCGCGTGCGCGTCTACAACGGCGCCATCCGCTTTCCGCTCAGCGGGCCACGAACCGGCGGACTACGCCGACAACATGGCAAAGATGAAGGCGGCCAAGGAAGGTTTCACCATCATCAAGCAGGGCATCTCCTTCCACAGCGAGATGAAGCGCAACGTCGCCGACTACGCCTATGGCGACATCAGCCCGGTGCATGTCCATGGTGGCGCCGTCGACCGGGCGCTGCTCACCGAGCGCGGGCTCAAGCACACCATCGCCTGCGTCGAGGCGATGAAGGAGGTGCTCGGCGACGAGGTCGGCCTGGCGCTCGACTGCGGCCCCGGCTGGACGGTGCCGGATGCGATCCGCTTCGCCCGCGCGGTCGAGCCCCTCAACCTGGTGTGGCTGGAAGACCTGATCAGCGGCGACTACACGCCCTACGTCAACGCCGACGTCTACCGCGAAGTGACCATGGCCACCACGACGCCGATCCACACCGGCGAGCAGATCTACCTGCGCCAGAACTTCAAGGCGCTGATCGAAGGCAAGGCGGTCAACGTGCTCGGTCCCGATCCGTGCGACGTCGGCGGCATCGCCGAACTGAAATGGATCGCCGAATACGCCGACCTGCACGGCATCCTGATGGCGCCGCACGGCACCGCCAACGGCCTCCTCGGCCTGGCCGCGCTGGTCCAGGTGGCGGCGACGCTGCCCGACAATTTCATCGCCTTCGAATATCCGACGGGCGATCCGGCCTGGTGGTACGACATCGTCGACGGCCTGCCCGACCCGATCGTCAGAAACGGCATGATCGAGGTGTGGGACCGGCCGGGGATGGGCGTCGACCTCAACCCGGAGAAGGCGAAGCCGTACCTGGCGGAGGCCGACGCGGCGTTCTTCGACTGATGCCTGCCGACTACACCGCCAGATAGTTGGCGCGCAGTTCGGCGTTCTCGAGGACGTGGCTGGCCTCGCCGTCGAAAACGACCTGGCCCATGTCGAGGATGACGGCGCGATCGGCCAGCTCGAGCGCGGCGATGGCGTTCTGCTCGACGATGATGGTGGTGATGCCGATCGCCTTGATCTCGGCGACGATCCGCTCGATCTCCTGGACGATGACCGGGGCGAGCCCCTCGTAGGGCTCGTCGAGGAGCAGCAGCTTGATCTCGCGCGCCAGCGCCCGGGCGACCGCCAGCATCTGCTGCTCGCCGCCGGACAGGGTCGTGGCTTCCTGCCGGCGGCGCTCGGCCAGGCGGGGAAAATGGGCGTAGACGCGCTCGAGCGGCCAGCCGATCGGCTTGGCGACCTGGGCGAGGATCAGGTTCTCCTCGACCGTCAGGCCGCCGATGATGCGCCGGTCCTCGGGCACCAGCTGGAGGCCGGCCTGCGCCGCCTGATGCGCCTTCATGGTGTGCAAGCGGCTGGCCGGCAAGCCAGATCTCGCCGCTGCGCATCGCCGGCGCGTCGGCGCGGGCGATGGCCCTCAGCGTCGAGGTCTTGCCGGCGCCGTTGCGGCCGAGCAGCGCCAGAACCTCGCCTTCCCGCACCGAAAAGGAGACCCCCTGAACGATGTAGCTCTCGCCGTAATAGGCGTGGACGTCGCGGCAGGAGAAATAGGCCGGTGCCGTGGCGGCGACCGCCGCCGGGACGGGCTTGGCTTCGGCAGCGGCTTCCATGGTCGCGGTCATGCGTGAGCGCCTCCGAGATAGGCTTCCTGGACGCGGGGATCGCCGCGCACCTCTTCCGGCGCGCCGTCGGCGATGATGCGCCCGCCGGCGAGCACGGTGACGCGGTCGGCGAGGGAGAAGACGACGTGCATGTCGTGCTCGATGATGACCTTGGTCATGCCGCGCGCCTTGATCTTCTTGAGCAGATCGATGGTGCGGTTGGTGTCGAGCCGCGACATGCCGGCGGTGGGCTCGTCGAGCAGCAGCAGGCGCGGCTGCTGGACCAGGCACATGGCCAGCTCCAGCCGCCGCTTGTCGCCGCGCGACAGGCTGGCAGCCTCCTGGTGCATGTGGTTCTCGAGGCCGACGTCCTCGATCATCGCCTGCGCCGTGTCGTGCAGCTCGCGCTCGCCCTCGATGTTCTTCCAGGCGCGCACGCGGAAGGCGCCGTCGCGCTTGGCGAATGCCGGGATCAGCACGTTCTGCAGGACCGTCAGATCGGGAAAGATCTCCGGCGTCTGGAAGACGCGGGCGACGCCGAGCTGGTTGATCTCGTGCGGATGCTTGCCGGTGAGCGTGGTGCCGTCGAGGCGGACCGTGCCGGCATCCGGCGTCAGCCGGCCGACGCAGATATTGAGCAGCGTCGACTTGCCGGCGCCGTTCGGCCCGATGATGGCGCGGGTCTTGCCCTCTTCGATCTGCAGGTTGATGTCGGAGAGGGCGTGCAGGCCGCCGAAGCTCTTCTGAACGTCGTCGACGTCGAGAACGATGTTCGCCATGGCGGTGCCCTCACTCGGCCGGCTGATGGAGACGCTGCAGCGACGGCGACGAGCCGCCGCCGTTGCGATGCATCGCGCGCCCGATGCGGCGCAGGCCTTCCATGATCCCGCCGGGCAGGAAGACGACGATCAGCATGAACAGCACGCCGAGGGTGAGCTGCCAGCCGCCGCCGACGAACAGCGCCGCGATCGGCACCAGGAAATGCTGCACCGGCTCGGGCAGGAAGGAGAAGGCGGCATAGAGCGTCTGCTCGTTGAACGCGGACAGGATGTTCTCGAAGTACTTGATGATGCCGGCGCCGAGCAGCGGTCCGAACAGCGTGCCGGCGCCGCCGAGGATGGTCATCAGCACCACCTCGCCGGAGGCCGTCCACTGCATGCGCTCGGCGCCCGCCAGCGGGTCGGTGACCACCAGCAGCGAGCCGGCGAGCCCGGCATACATGCCGGAGATGACGAAGGCGGCGAGCGCATAGGGCCGCGTGTTGAAGCCGGTGAAGCCCAGGCGGGTCTGGTTGGACTTCAGTGCGCGCAGCGTCATGCCGAAGGGCGAGCGGAAGATCCTGACCGAGATGAAGAAGACGACGATCAGGATGACGGCGGTGAAATAGAAGCCGCCGTAGCCGCTCATCTTGATGCCGAAGAACTCCGGCGTCGGCAGGCTGTCGCGCTCGCGCCAGCCGAAGAGGAAGTCGAGCCAGTGCGGGTCGCCGCGCACGACGCGCAGGCCGGTCTCGCCGTTGGTGATCGGGGTGAGCACCGAATAGGCGAGATTGTAGGACATCTGGGCGAAGGCCAGCGTCAGGATCGAGAAGTAGATGCCGCAGCGGCGCAGGCTGACGTAGCCGATGACGAGCGCGGCGACGCCCGACAGCAGCACGGCGAAGATGATCGCCGGCAGCGCGTTCATGCTGAGCAGCTTGAACGACCACATGGTGGCGTAGGAGCCGACGCCCAGGAAGGCGGCGTGGCCGAAGGACAGATAGCCGGTCAGGCCGAACAGGATGTTGAAGCCGATGGCGAAGATGCCGTAGATCGCGAACCGCTGCACCAGGTCCGGATAGCCGGCGCCGATCGGCGTCAGCCACCACGGCATGGCGAGCACGACGACGGCGAAGATCGCCATCATCACGGCTTCGTTGCGCAACAGAGCAGCGGCGGCCTTCATCGCCTCAGTTCTCCATCACGCCGGTGCGGCCGAGCAGGCCGCGCGGGCGGACCAGCAGCACCACCACCGCAACCAGGTAGATGATGATCTGGTCGATGCCCGGAACGATCTGCTTGACCTCGTTCATCGAGGCGAAGGACTGCAGCACGCCGAGCAGGAAGCCGGCGAGGACGGCGCCGCCGAGCGAGCCCATGCCGCCGACGACGACCACGACGAAGGAGAGCACCAGGAACTCCATGCCCATGTGGTAGCTCGGCGACACGACCGGCGAGTACATGACGCCGGCGAGGCCGGCGACGACGGCGGCGAGGCCGAAGACGACGGTGAAGCGGGCTGGATGTTGATGCCGAGGAAGCCGACGGTCTCGCGGTCGCGCATGCCGGCGCGCACCACCATGCCGAAGGTGGTGAACTGCAGGAAGGCGAAGACGGCCGCGATGACGACGACCGAGAAGGCGAGATAGACCAGGCGCCACCAGGGATAGACGACGCCGGTTCCGAGGCCGAGCCAGGCGCCGACGTCGGCGCTGCCGGCAAGCAGCGGCGGCGCGCCGATCGGGATCGGATTGGCGCCCAAGAGCGCCTTGACGATCTCCTGCAGCACGATGGCGAGGCCGAAGGTCACCAGGATCTGCTCGGCATGCGGCCGCTTGTAGAAGAACTGGATGAGGCCGCGCTCCATCGCCAGGCCGATCAAGAGCATGACCGGAATGGCGAACAGGATCGACAGCGGCACGGCATAGTCGATGATCGTCTGGCCGAAATCGCCGAACCAGATCTTCAGGTAGGGCAGTTCCTTGTAGGCCTCGAAGAAGGTGACGCTCGGGTCCTTCACCTTGGTGGACAGCGTCAGCACCTGCTCGAAGGCCACGGCGCAGAAGGCGCCCAGCATGAACAGCGCGCCGTGGGCGAAGTTGACCACGCCCAGCGTGCCGAAGACCAGCGTCAGACCCAGCGCGATCAGCGCGTAGGCGCCGCCCTTGTCGAGCCCGTTCAGCATTTGAAGGACAATTGCGTCCAGCATGGCACCCACCCAAGCCCGGCTATTTCGCCAGCGCAGTCTATCACCGTCGCCCGGCGCCGCGGAGCATCGAAAAAGCGGCCGGCCGCTCGCGGGGGAGCGGCCGGCCGTCAGATCATGCCAGACCTAGCCGGGCACGTAGGGGCCGAGATCGGCCTTGCCGTCCGGATTGAAGTCCGGGATGTTCGGGTCGTATTCGACCTGCGCCCGCGGCACCACCTTCACCACGTTGAGCAGGTCGAACTGGTTGGTCGGCTTCTCGTTGCCCTGCACCACCAGCACGTCCTTGAAGCACTGGTGGTCGGCGGCGCGGTACTCGGTCGGGCCGTTGCCCATGCCGTCGAACTTGAAGCCTTCCAGCGCCTTGATGACTTCCGGCGGATAGAAGGTGCCGGCGGTCTCGACGGCGTTGGCGTAGAGCAGGGCCTGCACGTAGCAGGTCTGCGCCGCCTGCGACGGCGGAGCCCCGTATTCGGCGCCGAACGACTTGGTCAGCGCCTTGGTGCCGTCGTCCGGCAGCTTCCAGTTCCAGTTGGAGGTCCCGAGGATGCCCTTGACGGCATCGCCGGCGCCCGCCGCCATCAGCTCGGAGATGAGCGGCACGACGATCTCGAACTGCTTGCCGTTGACCATCTTGTCGCGCAGGCCGAACTGCACGGCCTGGGTCAGCGAGTGGACCATGTCCCCGCCGTAATGGTTCAGGATGAGCACGTCGGCGCCGGAATTCAGCACCGGCGTGATGTACTGCGAGAAGTCGGGCGCGCCGACGGGCGTGAGCACCGTGGCCGCCGTCTTCCAGCCGAGCGCCTCGGTGGCGTCCTTGATCGACTTCTGCTGGGTCCAGCCCCAGGTGTAGTCGCTGGTCAGGTGATAGGCGACGCGGTCCTTGCCGTACTGCTCGCCGAGAACCGGGCCGAGCGCCTGGCCCGACATGTAGGCGTTGAAGAAGTGACGGAAGCCGTACCGGCGTCGATCCTTGCCGGTGGTGTCGTTCGAGTGCGTCAGGCCGCACATGAAGATGATGCCGGCCTCCTGGCAGAGCGACTGCACGGCCACCGCCACGCCCGACGACGAGCCGCCGGTGATCATGATGGCGCCGTCCTTCTCGATCATCTGCTTGGCGGCAGCGCGAGCGGCGTCGGACTTGGTCTGGGTGTCGCCGGTGACGTACTCGACCTTCTTGCCGAGGATGCCGTTGCCCTTGAGGGCCTTGGGCGACATCGTGTTCATCAGGCCGCCGTCGCCCTCGCCGTTGAGGTGCTTGACGGCGAGCTTGTAGGCCTTGAGTTCGTCGTTGCCCTCGTCGGCGTAGGGGCCGGTCTGGGGAACGTTGAAGCCGAGCGTGATGCTCTTGCCCGAAGTCGCCTTCGGGTAGTTGCCGATCGGCATCTCGTCGGCCCAGGCGCCGCGGACGAAATGCAGCGGGCCGACGCCACCCAGGCTGAGTGCGCCCAGGCCGGCGGTGGTTGCGAGCGATCCTTTCAGGATGGCGCGCCGCGAAAGCGGCGTTATCAGCCGCGACTTGCGGTCTGTCATGAGCTCCTCCGGTCGTTTCCGTTTCCGTCTGGGGCCGAGGATCGAACCTCGAAAGTATTCTTTTTCTTCCCTTCCCCCGCGGCGCACCCTAACAGCGATTGTCAAGTGATCAATAAATGATTGATTTTATTGTCGTTATTTGTCAACTTATTGCACTGCTGGCCGTAAGATTGTAAAGAAATTACAAGG
The DNA here is from genome assembly GCA_963784605.1 of uncultured Alphaproteobacteria bacterium. GTDB lineage: Bacteria > Pseudomonadota > Alphaproteobacteria > Rhizobiales > Kaistiaceae > CAVSRC01. The sequence continues at coordinate 238,153 of CAWARW010000015.1, read as the reverse complement.
AGGCGCGCCGTGGCCCGGGCTCCCGTCGGTCATAGAATTCGCAAGCGACGCCAGGAGCTTGGCAAATCGCAACAGGGGCTGGCCAGCCAGGTCGGCATCTCGGCGAGCTATCTCAACCTCATCGAGCACAACAAGCGGCCGATCGGCGGGGCGCTGCTCCACCGCATCGCCGCCGCCATCGGTCTCGACAGCCGGTCGCTGGCCGGCACCGAAGAGGCGCGCCTCATCGCCGAGCTCGGCGAGGTGGCCGCCGACGCCGGCATCATCGGCGCCGACCTCAACGCTGCCGACGCGGCCGAGCTGGTCGCCCACAATCCGCGCGCGGCGCGGGCCATCCTCGGCCTCTACCGCGCCTATCGCGAGGCGCGCCTGCGCTCCGACCTGCTCGGCGAGCGGCTCGGCGGCGACACCTTCCTGTTCGAGGTGAGCAACCAGATCCTCGCCCTGATCACGACCATCCGCTCCTATTCGGAGATCCTGAAGGACTACGGCGACCTGTCGGACAGCGAGCGCATCGGCTTCGTCAACACGCTGGTGGCGGAGGCCGAAACGCTGGCCGCGCGGGCCGGCGACATGTTCGATTTCCTCAGCGGCCGCGGCGCCCGCCGCCCGCGGCCGGCACCGCGCGAGGAGATCGAGGATTTCATCTCCGACCACGCCAACCACTTCCCGCGCCTGGAGGAGGCGGCCGAACGCACGCTGCGCCGGACTGCCCGCCGGGCAATCGTCCCTGGAAGCGCTGCGCGATCACCTGGAGGGCACGATGCGGATCGCCGTGCGCTTCGTGCCGGCGGCCGAGGTGACGCCGACAGGCGAGCGCCTGGACGGCGCGACGTTCCTGCTCTCCGACGAGCTTGCCCGTTCGAGCGTGCGCTTTCGCCTCGCCCGGCTGATCGGCCTGCGCACCTGCAGCGCCCTGCTCGACGAGATGGTCGCCGAGGCGGCGCTCGCCTCGCCGGGCGCGGGCCCGCGGCTGACCAAGGCGCTGGCCAACTATTTCGCCGGCGCCGTGCTGATGCCCTATGCGCCGTTCCGCACCGCCGCCGAAACGCTGCGCTTCGACGTGGTGCGCATCGGCCACCGCTTCGACGCCAGCTTCGAGCAGGTGTGCCACCGGCTGACCACGCTCAGCCGGCCGGGCGCCGAGGGCGTGCCGCTGCATTTCCTGCGCACCGACATCGCCGGCAACATCTCCAAGCGCTTCTCCGCCTCCGGCCTGCGGCTGCCGCGCTACGGCGGCGCCTGCCCGCGCTGGATCGTCCACCACGCCTTCGCCTCGCCGGGGCGGGTGGTCAGCCAGGTCGGCCGGCTGCCGGACGGGGAAACCTTCCTGTGCGTCGCCCGCGCCGACGTGGCCGAGCCCGGCGGCCGCGACACCGCCGGCCACCACGCCGTCATGATCGGCTGCGCCATCGAGCACGCCCATCGCTTCGCCTATGCCGACGGCCTCGATCTGGCGGCGGCGCGCTCGATCGTGCCGATCGGCGTGACCTGCCGGCAATGCCCGCGCGAGGACTGCATCCACCGCGCCTTCGACCGGGTACCGCTGCCCGGCGGGGCGCTGTCGGCGGCGGTGACATGACCCATGGAGGTCTATATGCTCTGGCGCCAAACGGGCCGGCAGCAGCACGCGGGAGGTGTTGGCACGAATCGACCTGAGGGAGGGGGCCGTGGCCCAGTCGGTTCTCGTTGCGGAGGATGAACGCAATCTCGTCGAGGCACTGTCCTTCCTGATGCGACGGGCAGGCTACGACGTGAGCGTCACCCATGACGGTCCGTCCACCGTGGAAGTGGCGCGGCGGACGAAGCCCGATCTTGTCCTGCTCGACATCATGCTGCCCGGCTTCGACGGCTTCGAGGTCGTTTCGGCCATCCGCCGCGAGGCGGCCCACCAGCAGCCGCGCATCATCATGCTGACCGCCAAGGGCCACGAGAAGGACCGTCGCAAGGCGTTGGACCTCGGCGTCGACGACTACGTCACCAAGCCGTTTTCCAATCGCGACGTGGTCGAACGCGTGCGCGCCCTGCTCGCCGGCGAGACCGAGCGCCGTGAAGCGTGATCCGGCCCTGGTGCGCACCGGCGGGCGGCTGGCGGACCGCGCCTTCGTCCTGCCGATCGTCGCCTTCTTTCTGCTGACGCCGCCGATCCTCGCCATCTTCAATGCGCCGGTGCTGATCTTCGGCATCCCGCTGCTGCATGCCTATTGCTTCGCGGTGTGGCTCGTCGCCATCGCCGCCGGCGGCTGGCTGGCGCAGCGCATGATCGCCAACGAGGCGGTGGCGGGGAACGAGGCGGAGCCGGCCGAGCGGAGTTGAGGCGTGGCCAGCTCAACCGCCGTCATCGTCGTCGCGCTGGCCTACCTGGGCGTGCTTTTCGCCATCGCCTGGTACGGCGACCGGCGGGCGCTGCGCGGCCGCAGCCTGATCCGTTCGCCGCTGGTCTACACGCTGTCGCTCGGCGTCTACTGCACGTCGTGGACCTTCTACGGCGCCGTCGGCACCGCCGCCCGCCGCGGCGTCGAGTTCATCACCATCTATACCGGCCCGACCATCGTCTTCCTCGGCTGGTGGTTCCTGCTGCGCAAGATCACGCGCATCTCGAAGTCGCAGCGCATCACCTCGATCGCCGATTTCATCGCCTCGCGCTACGGCAAGAGCGCCCTCCTCGGCATGCTGGTCACGGTCATCGCCATGGTCGGCGCCATGCCCTACATCGCGCTGCAGCTGAAGGCGGTGTCGACCTCCTTCGCCGTGCTGGTCAACTACACGCTGTTCGCCGACGTCAACGGCACGCTCACCGGCACGCCGCCGAGCATCCTCGGCGATGCGGCCTTCCTGACCGCCATCGGCATGGCGATCTTCGCCATCCTGTTCGGCACCCGCCACATCGACGCCAACGAGCACCACGAGGGCATGGTCGCCGCCATCGCCTTCGAATCCTGCGTCAAGTTCCTCGCCTTCCTGGCCGTCGGCGTCTACGTCGTCGTCGCCTTCGGACCGGGCATCGGCGAGGCCGAGGCGAAGCTGGCGCCGGCGCTCGACAACCTCGTCCTGCTGCCCGAGGGCGACGCGGCGCGCTTCCTGACCATGACGCTGCTGTCGATGGCGGCAATCTTCTGCCTGCCGCGCCAGTTCCACATCACCATCGTCGAGAACGTCAACGAGCGGCACCTGGCGACCGCCGCCTGGCTGTTCCCGCTCTACCTGCTGATGATGAGCCTGTTCGCGCTGCCGATCGCCGCCGCCGGTCTGACGCTGCTGCCGGCGGAGGCCAATCCCGACTTCTACGTGCTCACCGTGCCGATCACCCAGGGGCAGAACGCGCTGGCGCTGCTCGCCTTCATCGGCGGCCTGTCGTCGGCGACCGCCATGGTCGCGGTGGCGGCCGTCGCGCTGTCGACGATGGTGTGCAACGACCTGGTGATGCCGGTGCTGCTGCGCATCCGCTGGCTCAAGCTCGACGCCCGCGGCGACCTCAGCCAGCTCCTGCTGTTCATCCGGCGGGCGGGCATCTTCGCCATCCTGCTGCTCGGCTACGCCTACTACCGGGTGACCGGCGAATCGGGGCCGCTGGCGCAGATCGGCCTGGTCTCGTTTGCCGTCGCGGCGCAATTCGTACCGGCGATCGTCGGCGGGCTGTTCTGGCGCAACGCGACGCGGCTCGGCGCCGCCACCGGGCTGGTGCTCGGCTTCCTCACCTGGGGCTACACGATGCTGGTGCCGCTGCTGGCGCGCAGCGGCGTCATCTCCGAGGCGATCCTCGACGGGCCGTGGCACATCGCGCTGCTGAGGCCCGAGGCGCTGTTCGGCATGACCGCCTGGGATCCGCTGACCCACGCGCTGTTCTGGAGCATGGCCGCCAACATCGGCGGCTATGTGCTGGTGTCGCTGTTCACCCAACAGAACCTGATCGAGCGCGTGCAGGCGATCGCCTTCGTCGATGTCTTCCGGCGGCCGCCGGGCGAGGCGGAAATCTGGCGCCGCTCCGCCGCCCTCGACGAGCTCACCGCGCTCCTGCAGCGCTTCATCGGTCCCGAGCGCGCCGGCCGCGCCCTCAGCGACTACGCCCGCCGGCGCGGCGTCGACATCGGCGAGCGGCTGGAGGCCGACACCGAGCTGATCGCCTTCGTCGAGCGGCTGCTCGCCGGCAGCATCGGCGCGGCGTCGGCCCGCGCCATGGTCGCGGCCATCGCCAAGGGCGAGACGCTCTCCTTCGACGAGATGATGGCGATCCTGGAAGAGACCCAGCAGGTCATCGCCTACAGCCGCGAACTGGAGCAGAAGTCGCGCGAGCTGGAGGTGACGGCGCGCGAGCTGACCCACGCCAACGCCCAGCTCAAGGAGCTCGACCGGCTGAAGGACGACTTCCTGTCCACCGTCAGCCACGAACTGCGCACGCCGCTGACCTCGATCCGCAGCTTCTCGGAGATCCTCAGCGAGCCGGAGGATCTCGCCCCCGAACAGGCCGAGCGCTATCTCGCCATCATCCAGAGCGAGACGCAGCGGCTCACCCGCCTGCTCGACACCATTCTCGACCTCACCCGGCTGGAGCAGGGCCAGGCCGACTGGAGCATGGGCGAGATCGATGCCGCGGTGACGCTGGAGGACGCCACGGCGGCGACCGGCGGCCTGTTCCGCGGCGCCCACGGCGATGTCGAGGTCGCCATCGAGCCGGCCGAGCGCATGGTCTTTGCCGACCGCGACCGGCTGATGCAGGTGTTCATCAACCTGCTGTCCAACGCGGCGAAGTTCGCCGACCCGGCGCACGGCCATGTCCAGGTCGTCGGCCGCAACTACAGCGGCGGCTATCTGGTCGAGGTGAGCGACAACGGCGAAGGGGTCAAGCCGCAGGACCGCCAGATCATCTTCGAGAAATTCGCCAAGGCGCGCGACCGCAATACCGGCCGGCCGTCGGGCAGCGGTCTCGGTCTCACCATCTCGCGCCACATCGTCGAGCATCACGGCGGGCGCATCTGGGTGACCTCGCCGCCCGGCAAGGGCGCCACCTTCTCGGTCTTCCTGCCGGGCGTCGGCGAACCGATCCAGGCGCCGGCGACCGCGCCCGACCTTGCCGGAGCGAAATAGCGTGGAGGCCGCCCTCGCCGGCGTCCGCGCCTGCGTCTTCGACGCCTATGGCACGCTGTTCGACGTCGCTTCCGCCGTGGCGGCCTGCCGCAACGACATCGGGCCGCAGGCCGACCGGCTGAACGCGCTGTGGCGCGACAAGCAGCTCGCCTACACCTGGCTGCGTGCCGCCCAGGGCCGCCACGCCGATTTCTGGCAGGTCACCGGCGACGCCCTCGATTTTGCGCTGGAGACGCTGGCGCTCGAGCGGCCGGGGCTCAAGCCGCGCCTGATGGACCTCTATCTCGGCCTCAAGCCGTTCCCGGAAGTGGCTGGGGTGCTGAGGCGCCTTAGGGCAGCGGGTCTCAGAACCGCGATCCTCTCCAACGGCACGCCCGACATGCTGGCAGCGCTGGTTTCGGCGGCAAAGCTCGAACCGCTGTTCAATCAGGTGCTGTCGGTGGAGGCGGCCGGCGCCTTCAAGCCCCACCCAAGCGTCTACCAGCTTGCCGTCGATCGGCTCGGCGTGCCGGCGGAGGCGATATCCTTCCAGTCGTCCAATGGCTGGGACGTGCATGCCGCCGCCGCCTTCGGCATGAAGGTCGTCTGGTGCAACCGCACTGGCCAGCCACGCGAGCGCCTGCCCGGCGCGCCGGTGGCGGAGGTAAGGACGTTGGCGGAGCTGCCCGGGTTGCTCGGGGTGGCATGACAATCTCAGCGATCGTTGCTATCCCTGTCGCAGCGACAGAGCAGGAGGATGGTCATGGGACTTCTCGACGGATTGGGCGCGATGCTGGGCGGACAGGGCAATCTCATGTCCATCGCCGAAAAGGCGCTCGCGGACGCCGGCGGACTGAACGGAATCGTCGCGCAATTGCAGAAGGCCGGACTGGGCGATCAAGTCGCGTCCTGGATCGGCACCGGCGCCAACCTGCCGGTCTCGGCAGAACAGATCAAATCCGCCCTGAGCTCGGATCAACTGGCGGGCATCGCCGCAAGCCTCGGCCTCCATATCGACCAGTTGCCGCAACTCCTCGCCGAATACCTGCCGAAGGTGATCGACGCGGCAACCCCGAACGGCAGCCTGCCGTCCTGAAGCCGCCAGCTAGACCGGGCGCCGACCGCTATGCGGCGGCGGCCTCCTACTGGCTCACCGCCTGGCGCTGGTAGTCCTTGACGTCGGAGAAGGCGAGCTTCGGCGCGCGCTCGATCTCGTAGTTGAGCATGAAGGCCGAGGACGCCATGAAGACCGGCGAGCCGTCGAGGTCCTCGGCCATGTCGGCGCGGTGGGTGGCGACGAAGGCGTCGAGGTCGGCGCGGCTGGCGGCGCTCACCCAGCGGCAGACCTGGAAGCGCGCGGTCTCGAAGTCGATCTCCAGACCGTATTCGTCGTTCAGCCGCTGGCGCAGAACGTCGAGCTGCAGGGCGCCGACGACGCCGACGATGGGCGGGGAGCCGTCGGTCGGCATGAAGACCTGGACGACGCCCTCCTCCGCCATCTGGCGGAGCGCCTCGCGCAGCTTCTTGGCGCGCATCGCATCGCCGACGCGCACGCGGCGGAGGATTTCCGGCGCGAAGCTCGGTACGCCGCGGAAGGTCAGCGCCTCGCGCTCGGTCAGCGTGTCGCCGATGCGCAGCGTCCCGTGATTGGGCAGGCCGACGATGTCGCCGGCGTAGGCCTCGTCGGCGATGGCGCGCTCCTGGGCGAAGAAGAACTGCGGCGCGTTGAGCGCCATCGACTTGCCGGTACGGCCGAGACGGACCTTCATGCCGCGGGTGAGCTTGCCCGAGCAGACGCGCAGGAAGGCGATGCGGTCGCGGTGGTTGGGGTCCATGTTCGCCTGGATCTTGAAGATGAAGCCGCTCATCGCCGCTTCGTCGGGAGCGACGGTGCGCTCCTCGGCGCCGCGCGGCTGCGGCGATGGGGCGTAGGCGGCGAGCCGCTCGATCAGGTCGCGGACGCCGAAGTTCTTGAGCGCGCTGCCGAACAGGACCGGGGTCAGGTGGCCTTCGCGGAACGAGGCGAGATCGAAGGGACGCGAAGCCGCCTTGGCGAGCGCGATCTCCTCGGCGACCGTCTCGCGCTCGCTCTCCGGCAGGACGTCGGCGAGCGCCGCGGCGGAGAGTTCGGCGACCGGCAGGGCGCCGCCGTCGTCGTCGAGACGATGGATGGCATCCTTCTCCAGATCGTAGACGCCGGCGAAGGTCCGCCCCATGCCGAGCGGCCAGGTCAGCGGCGTGGTGTCGAGCGCCAGGGTCTTCTCGATCTCCTCGAGCAGTTCGAAGGGATGGCGGCCCTCGCGGTCGAGCTTGTTGATGAAGGTGATGATGGGGATGTCGCGCAGGCGGCAGACCTCGAACAGCTTGCGCGTGCGCGCCTCGATGCCGCGGGCGGCGTCGATCACCATGACGGCGGAATCGACCGCGGTCAGCGTGCGGTAGGTGTCCTCGGAAAAGTCCTCGTGGCCGGGCGTGTCGAGGAGATTGAAGACGGTATCGCCGTACACGAAGGTCATCACCGAGGTGACCACCGAGATGCCGCGCTCGCGCTCCATCTCCATCCAGTCGGAACGGGTCTGGCGCCGGTTGGCCTTGGCGCGCACCTCGCCGGCAAGCTGGATGGCGCCGCCGAAGAGCAGCAGCTTCTCGGTCAGCGTGGTCTTGCCGGCGTCGGGATGCGAGATGATCGCAAAGGTCCGTCGGCGCTGCGCTTCGTCGGAAAGGTTCATCGTCAGGGGTATGCCGGGGTGTGGCGTGGGGTGGCTGAACGGCCCGCTGGCCGGCTCCCGACTACATCAAACCCGGCATCGGGCACAAGGTGCCGCTGCCGGCCGCCACAACCACCCAGCAAAATTTCGCGGGCGCCGGGGGAGCGCCCGCGAAGGACGGGGAGGTCAGGGAGAGATGGTTAACAGTTGCTTACTGGAGCGCGTAAGACTTGGCGAGTTCCGGAATCTGGCCGCGCGACACGCCGATGTCCCACAGGTCGCGGTCCGAAAGCCGCATCAACTCGTTGTAGTTCTCGCGATACCTGCGCCAGATGCGATAGGCCCTGGCAATCCGATCGTCTTTCATCGCAATGCCCTCTCGCTCGCTTTGATCTTGTCGGACTGTAGATAAGCTTATCCGGTGCGCCGCGGCAGAGAAGAATCTGCAAGGCAGCTTTGCAGATTGTCCGGCACTGCGCCGCCCCTGGCAGCGGAGCCGCCGGCCTGGATGGGCGTGGCGACGCCGTGGATGCCGCTGTCCGGCCGCACGCGGCTCGCCGGGCGTTGTGCCGGCGGCTTCGCCGCCCGCACAAAAGAAAAGGCGGCGGAGAACTTCTCCGCCGCCCCCCTCTCACCTGAACGCCAAGGGGGAACGAGGCGCTCGGGCAATGATGTCAGGACCCCTTGCGGTTGCCCGACTCTAGAAACTTCTTGTCGTCCTGAAATTCAAGCCACATGGCGTTGACGACGGCAAACAGGGCCGCCAGCGGCAGTCCGAGGATCCAGGCAAAATACCACATGACCTTTTCCTTCCTCAGTAGACGACGTCGCTGGAATCGGTGACGTCCTGCTCGGTCACCTTGCCCCACAGCACCTTATAGACCCAGGCGGTGTAGGCGAGAATGATCGGAACGAAGATCACCGCGGAGACCACCATGACGAACAGCGTCTGGTGCGAGGACGACGAATCCCAGACCGTCAGCGACGACCGGGGATCGATCGACGACGGCAGGATGAACGGGAACATGGTGAGGCCGACCGACGCGATCACCCCGATGATCGCCAGGCTCGAGAAGAGCAGCGTCGAGACCTCGCGCCCGGCCCTGAGGCCGAGATAGGTCAGCGCCGCTCCGGCGAAGCCGAGGATCGGGGCAACCACGATCCACGGGCGGAGGCCGTAGGCGGCCATCCACGACCCCTGGCGGGCGACCTCGCTGAGCAGCGGGTTGGACGGCCCGTCGGCGGGCACCGCCGAGGTGAAGGCGTAAGCGCTGATGCCGAAGGCCAGCCACACGCCGGCCAAGGCATAGGCGACGATCATCACCAGCGCGGCCATGGCGCCGATGCTCTGCGCCCGCTTCTGCACCTCGCCCTCGCTCTTGAGGTTGAGCCAGCTGGCGCCGTGCATGACGATCATCGACAGCGACACGATGCCGGCGACCAGCGCAAACGGGTTGAGCAGGCCGAAGAAGGTGCCGTCGTAGAAGATCTGCAGGTCGTCGCCGAAGCGGAAGGGCACGCCCTGGAGGACGTTGCCCATCGCCACGCCGAAGATCAGCGCCGGCACCGCGCCGCCGACGAACAGCGCCCAGTCCCAGCCGTTACGCCAGGCGGCGCTGTCGCGCTTGGAGCGGTACTTGAAGCCGACCGGCCTGAGGATGAGCGCCGCCAGAATCGCGAACATCGCCAGATAGAAGCCGGAGAAGCTGACCGCGTAGAGCGGCGGCCAGGCGGCGAAGATGGCACCGCCGCCGAGGATGAACCAGACCTGGTTGCCTTCCCACACCGGACCGATGGTGTTGATCGCCACGCGCCGCTCCGAGTCGGTCTTGCCGACGAAGGGAATCAGCGCACCGACGCCCATGTCGAAGCCGTCGGTCAGCGCGAAGCCGGTGAGCAGGACGCCGAGCAGCAGCCACCAGATGACCCGCAGGACGTCGAATTCCAACAAGTTGGTAGAGGATCATTGTCGTTACTCCGCGGGCTGCAGTGTGTGATTGCCGGCGCTCAGGCGGCCCTCGTGGGCACCCATCCAGTCATCCGTCTCCTTGACATCCATGTACGGACCCTTGCGGATGTATTTGAACATCAGGCCCATCTCGATGATGAACAGGATCGAGTAGAAGGCGACGAAGCCGGTGAGGGTCAGCAGCAGGTCGAGGACCGACAGGTGCGATGCGGCCAGGGCGGTCGGCAGCACGCTGTCCACCACCCACGGCTGGCGGCCGTATTCGGCGACGAACCAGCCGAGCTCGGCGGCGATCCACGGCGTCGGAACGATGATCACGGCGAACCACAGGGCCGCGCGCGAGAAGCGCATGCCCTTGAACGACGCCTGGTAGAAGAACCAGGCCAGCACCGCGATGAACGAGAAACCGAGGGCGACCATGATGCGGAAGGCCCAGAAGAGCGGCCACACGGTCGGGATGGTTTCGTTCGCCGCCTTGACGATGTCGGCGTCGGTGGCCTGCAGCGGATCGTCGACATAGCGCTTGAGCAGCAAGGCGAAGCCGAGATCGCCGGAGTGCTCCTCGAAGGCGGTCTTGACGTCGTCGGGGGCGGCGCCCTTGGCGGTGCGGATCTTGATCAGCGCATCATAGGCGACCAGACCCGAGCGGACGCGCTGCTCGGCTTCCTTTTCCAGTTGATCGATGCCGGGGATCGGAGTGGTCAGCGTGCGCGTGCCGATGAAGCCCATCGCCCAGGGAATCTTGATGGCATAGTGGGTCTCGCGCGTCTGCTGGTCGGGGAAGCCGAAGAGGGTGAAGGAGGCGGGGGCCGGCTCGGTCTCCCACATGCCTTCGATCGCGGCGAGCTTCATCTTCTGGTCGTGGGTGACGGTGTAGCCGGATTCGTCGCCGAGCAGCACGACCGAGAAGGCCGAGGCCAGGCCGAAGCTGGCGGCAACCGCCAGCGAGCGGCGGGCAAGCTCGGTGTGCCGGCCCTTGAGCATGTACCAGGCGGAGACGCCGAGCACGAAGACGGAGGCGGTGACGTAGCCGGCCGAGACGGTGTGGACGAACTTGGCCTGCGCCACCGAGTTGAAGACGACGTCGAAGAACGAGGTCATCTCCATGCGCATGGTGAGCGGGTTGAAGGCGGCGCCGACCGGATTTTGCATCCAGCCGTTGGCGATGAGGATCCACAGGGCCGAGAAGTTCGATCCGATGGCGACCAGCCAGGTAACCACCAGATGGGCCTGCCGGGAGAGGCGGTCCCAGCCGAAGAAGAAGAGGCCGACAAAGGTCGCTTCGAGGAAGAAGGCCATCAGGCCTTCGATGGCCAGCGGCGCGCCGAAGATGTCGCCGACGTAGTGGCTGTAGTAGCTCCAGTTCATGCCGAACTGGAACTCCATGGTGATGCCGGTCGCCACGCCGAGCACGAAGTTGATGCCGAAGAGCGTGCCCCAGAACTTCGTCATCTGCCGCCAGATCGGGCGCCCGGTCATCACATAGACCGTCTCCATGATCGCCAGGATGATGGACAACCCGAGCGTCAGCGGGACGAAGAGGAAGTGATAGAGCGCCGTCATTGCGAACTGCAGTCGCGATAGCTCGACGAGATCCATGGCTATGGCCCCTTATTTTCCGATCTCTAGCACCCGCATGCGGCGTGCATTCCAGGATTTGAATATTGTCGCATTGGCAATGCCAATTTGATCTAGGTCAAAAAAGCGCACGCTTGACTGGATTTTTTCCAGTTTCAGCTCAGCGACACCACCTGCCCCGCCCTCTGCTGTTCTTCCGGCCGGTGCGCGGCAATCACGATGGCCGCGGCGGGGAACGCCGTCCGCAACCGCGAAAGAACGGTCTCGGCGGTTTCATGAGGCAACCCCTCCGTCGGTTCGTCAAGAAGCAGGAGGCGCGGCTTTCTCAGCACCATGCGGGCGAGCGCGAGGCGGCGCTGCTCGCCGCCGGAGAGGCCGCGCCCGCCTTCTCCCAGGCGAAAGCCGAGGCCGCCCCGGTCGGCCACGACCGTATCGAGTGCGGCGATGTGAAGCGCCTGCCACAGCATCTCGTCGGTCGCATCGGGAGCGGCGAGCTTCAAGTTATCCACAATCGAACCGCTGACCAGGGCGGTGCGTTGCGGCAGGTAGCCGACGAATCGCGACAGGTCCGCCTCCGCCCATGACCGAAGCGGCCGTCCGGCGACCAGAATCCGTCCCTCGCGCGGGGCAAGCAGGCCGCGCGCCAGATTGAGCAGCGTGGACTTGCCCGAACCGCTGGCCCCGGTGAGGGCGAGGGTTTCACCGGCGGCGACGGTGAAGGCGACGCCCGAGAAGAGGACCCGTTCGCCGATGGCGTAGCTCACCCCGTCGAAGGCGAGCGGCGGTGCGGCTGCCGGAGACGCCGGTGCCGCCGACGGTGCGGCGGCTGCTGCGGCCGGCGTGTCGAGCTGCCGCTCGATGCGGCGCGCCGCATCGACCATGCGGCCGAGTTCGCCGATGCCGCGCGCCAGCGGCGCGGCGACCTCGAACAGGGCGAGGGCGGCGAAGAAGCCGATCGCAGCCGCGGCGGCATCGAGTTCTCCGGCAAGCGCCGCGCGCGCGCCGATGAACAGCGCGCCGCCGGCCGCCAGCGTGGCGAAGGCGGCGATGACGAACACCGACTGGTGATCCGCCGCGTCGATCGTATCCTGCGCGTCCTGCAGGCGCACGTGGGCGTCCATGACCGAGCGCCGCCAGTCGTCGAGGCGACCGGTGACCAGCAGCTCGCTCTGGCCGCGCATCATGTCGATGAAGCGCATGCGCAGCGCCTGCATGGCGCGCTGCCCGAGGCGCGACGACCGCCGGGTCCGCCGCAGCGTCAGCAGCCCGGCGATCAGGATGCCGACGACGAAGCTGGCGATCTCGAAGCCGGCGACCAGCGGCGTGGTCAGCCAGGCGAGCACGCCATAGGCCGCGGCGAAGATGAAGACGGCGGCGACCGCCGGCATCACCAGCCGGAGCGCCAGTCCGTCGAGAACGTCGACGTCGATGGTGAGATGATTGAGGCGTTCCGACCCGCGCAGCCGCGCCAGCTCCGTCACCGGCCGGCGGAGCAGCGCGGCGAGCAGTTCGACGCGCAGCCTGGCGAGGCCGCGAAGCGTCGCGTCGTGGGTGGTGAGCCGTTCGCCATAGCGCGCCGCCGCCCGGCCGAAGGCGAGCGCGCGGACCCCGGCGCTCGGCCGGAAGACATCGAAGACCAGGCCGGCACCGGCCAGGCCGGCCGCGCCGGCCGCCGTGATGAACCAGCCGGAGAGCCCGAGCAGAGCGATGCCGGCTGCGAGCGTGACGGCCGACAGCAGGATGCCGAGCGCCAGCGATCGCCACTGCCCGCGCCAGACGCGGAGAAAGACGGCGGCGAGCGCCGTCATGGCGCGCCCGCCAGCTTGATCTCACGGTCCATCCGCCGGACGAGGCGGGGATCGTGGGTGGCGACGATCAGGCTGGCGCCGTTGCGCGCGGCGGCGATCAGCGCCTCGCCCACCGCGTCGGCGGTGGCGGCATCGAGGTCGGCGGTCGGCTCGTCGGCGAGAATGACGGCGGCACCGGCATAGATCGCCCGGGCGATGGTCAGCCGGCGCGCCTCGCCGCCGGACACGCCGGCACCATTTTCGCCAAGGCGGGTTTCGACGCCGCGCGGCAGGCCGGCGAGGATGTCCTCCGCGGCCGCCGCCTGCAGCGCCTGCCGCAGGCGCTGTGGATCGGCGCGGGCGTCGTTGAGCGCGATGTTCACACGCAGGCTGGCATTGAGCATGTGCGGATGCTGGCCGACCGTGCCGATGCGCTGGCGCCAGGCGTCGGCGGTGGCATCGTCGAGCCGCACGCCGGCGACCATGATGTCTCCTTCGGTCGGGGCGACGAGCCCGGCGAGGAGGGCGAGGAGCGTCGTCTTGCCGGCCCCGCTGTCGCCGGTGATCGCCAGCTTCTCGCCGGGCGACAAGGTGAAATCGGGAAAGCGGACGGGGCGCCCCCCGGCGGGAGCGAAGGCGAGGTTCCTGACGACGACGGTCGGCGCGCCGGCAAGCGCCGCGGCCTTGGCGCCGCGGCCGAGGACACGCGCCCCGGCGACCGCCTCGAGCGCGGCGATTTCGCCGGCAACGGCGAGCGCCGCCGCGCGGTCGTGCCAGGCGGCGGCAAGCTCGCGCAGCGGCTGGAAGAAGTCCGGCACCAGCAGCAGGATGAAGATGCCGCCGGCAACCGAGAGCGGCGCGCCGTAGGTGCCGAAGGAAAAGGTGCCGAGCAGGCTGAAGCCGACATAGACCGCGGCGAGCGCGATGCCGAGAGCGGAGAAAAGCTCCAGCACGGTCGACGACAGGAAAGCGATCCTGAGCACCGCCATCGAGCGGGCGCGCAGGCTGTCGGCCGCCGCATCGAAGCGCCCGACGGTCGCCGCCTCGGCATCGAGCAGACGGATGTCGGCGCCGGCGTTCAGCCATTCGAGCAGCATGACGTTGAGCGTGCCGGTCTCGGCCATGTGGCGCTCGCTGGCTTCGCGGGCGGCATAGCCGATGAGCGCCATGAAAAGCGGGATCAGCGGGCCGGAGACGAGGAGGATGAGGCCGCCGGCCCAGGACCAGAGAACGGTCGCCAGAAGGATCGCCAGCGGCACGACCGCCACCTTGATCGCCGCGATCCGGTAGCGCGTGAGCCAGGGAATGAGGAGATCGAGCTTGGTGCCGATCAGCGTGGCGACGGCGGCGGAGGTGCCCTCGGCGACGGCGAAGGGAGAGGCGAGGCTTTCGCTTTCGACGAGCGCGGCGCGCTTTTCGGCGACGATCCGCTGGGCGGCGCGGAAGGCCATGCGGCCGGCAGCGAAATTTCCGGCGTGGCGCAGGAAGCCGAGCCCGACGAAGGACGCCGCCGCGACGAGCGCCCGCCCGGGCGTCGCCGTGCCGTGGACCAGCGCCGCGATCAGCGCCGCGGCAAGCCAGGCCTGGCCGATCCACAGCAGCGCCGATGCCGAAGCGAGCGCGCCGGCCATGCGGATCGGACGGCCGCTTGCCCGTTCGAATCCGTCGAGCACGCGACGGGCGGGATCGGTCTCAGCCTGTGCCGTCATTGTTCTTGCGGAAACCGGATCCTGGGAGGCGCCACACGCCGTCGTCGCGGTACACATACATCTCGCCGGGCCCGGCGCCAGCGATCTGCGTCAAAGAGGGCGCGGATCGGCGAGCGCCGTACCTGACGATCCCCGGCCCCGCACTCAGCCGTCGGGACGCCTACGACGCGCCGCGGATGGCGTGCTGTTGCGCCGTGCCCGCCGGCGCCACCGAGAGCTGTTCGAAGGCGTCCTCGACCAGGGTGACGTGGCGCAGCATGGCGGCATGGGCCGCCGCGGCATCGGCATCGAGGATCGCATCGACGACGGCGCCATGCTCGGCGTGCGACAGCGGCAGGCGGCCGGGCGCCCTGAACTGGGCGCGGCGGAAGGGGGCGACGCGGCGCCTGAGGCCGCTTGCCATGTCGGCCAGCACGCCGTTGTGGCTGCCTTCGTAGATCAGGGTGTGGAAGAGCTGGTTGGCGGCGGAGTAGGCATCGCGGTCGCCCGACCCGGCGATCTCACCCATGCGCTCGTGCAAGACCTCGAGACGGCGACGCTCGACCTGGGTCATGCTCGTCGCGGACAGGCGCGCGCAGGTCGCCTCCAGCTCCGCCATGGCGCCGAACAGCACCTCGAGCTGCTGCGAGGTGACGATGGCGACCGTAGCGCCGCGTCGCGGCCGGGTCTCGACCAGACCGCTCGCCGCCAGTTCGCGCAAGACCTCGCGCACCGGCGTGCGCGAGACGCCGTAGCGGTCGGCCAGCATCTGCTCGTCGAGGCGCTCGCCGGGGGCGAAATCGCCCTTGAGGATCGCCTCGGCGACCTCGCCGCTGAGCTTCTCGGTACGCGTCTGTCGTCTGGCTTCGCTCATCTGATCGTCCGTCGAAAACGGTCTTGCCGCCGTTGCGGTGCAGCATACTCCTTCCGGATGGCGCATCCACAACAGCCTGTTTTGTGTGCAGCGCAAAATATCAGCAGCCAAACATGACATTCGAGCATGCAAGATTCATATCCTGCGTGTAATCTTGTTGCACCGCGAGGGCCGGGTCGGCGTTCCGGTACGGCGAAACGGGGCAAAGCGGCGATGATTGCACCCGCTCTCTACGTCATGCGGTTTCTCGGCCAAGCCAATTTCAGCCGGGGCGTCCTCTATATCGGCCACGGCGTCATCTCCGGTGCCGACGCCAACGACGTGATCTTCGACGGCACCTACGAGGACGCCGACGGCCTGTTCATGGCGAAGGCCGTCATGTCGGTGCCCAGCGGCGCCGAGCTGGTCACCGGCCTTTCGGTCGCGCCGGGGCAATCCATCGCCGTCATGGCCGAATGGCCGCTCGATTTCGCCAATGGCGAGCCGCGGCAGATCATGGTGGCAAACAGCCCGGTGACGGTCACGCTCCACAAGATCCGGGATCTGTTCTGAGGCGGTCTTCGGAGGGGATGGTGCCCCCGGGGGCGGACCACCGACGGCCGGATGGCAATTGCCCGCATCGTTGCGCGACGTTCGTCAGCAAGCCGCTGTTGATACCGACGCGCCAGAGCCTCGCTGAAGTGAAGCCGCTCTGCCGAAACCCTGACGACGGACGTTCCAGGATATGCGCTCGTTTAGCGCGCGCGAGCCGGCCGCATGGCAGCGGTCGCGATTTCCTCGTGCATCTGCTCTGGGTCGAAATAACCGAGTTGCGCCGAAATCGCACCGGCGTAATGCACGACGAGACGCGAGAAGGCCCCGACGCGCTCCGGCGAAAAGTGCCTCGCAGGCCCACTGACGCTGATCGCCGCAAACGCTCGCCCCGAAGCATTGCGGATAGGCGCACCGACGCATTTTGTGCCGGGCGTGAGTTCCTCATTGTCGACCGCGTACCCGCGCGCCCGGATCTGCTCCAGTTCCGTTCGCAGGAGTGTCGGATCGGTGATCGTATTGGGCGCGATCTTGCGGAGGCCGAGGGAAATGAAACGCTCGATCGCCGCCGGCGACTGAAACGCCAATGCCGCCTTGCCCGACGAGGTCGCGTGGGCCGGCGACGACTCCAGAACAAACAGCGTGTTCACGCGATTGCCTTCCGGGTCGGTGCGGTTGATCACGGTCGAGTTGACGCCGTCGAACACCGAAAGGTGGACCGTCTCCCCGCTCGCCTTGGTCAACGCCTCGACGCTGCTCTTGGCCTCACGGTGCAGGTCCATGTTGGCGAGGACCGTCGTCCCGATCTCGAAGAGCTTCATGCCAAGCCGGTACTGGTCGCGCTGCTTTTCCTGCTCGATCAGCCCGAGGTCGCGCATGGTGTGCACGATGCGGTGAACGGTGCCGCGCGGCATCTTGGTCTTTTTGGCAATTTCGGTCACCGACAGCTTGCGCTGCAGGGTGGAGAAGCAGTCGATGATCGCCATCATCTTCACGATGCTTTTCAGGTTTTCCTGGCTCATTGCATCAACCTGCTTCTGTCATTCTTCGAAACGCTCACAAACGTCAGCGACATGGGGCCGGAGCCGGTCTGGCGCCAATGCGCCGGCGGCGCTTCGTAGAGTCCCTGCTCCGGGGCGGACTGATGTCGGTCTCGTCCAGCCGGCCCAGCGGACGTGCCCCCCGCGCAATCGGGGCTGGCGCAGTCTTATCGTGGTCGATCCTTTCGCGCAGCTACTGTTTGACGGCACCGGCCGTCATGCCGCTCACCAGGAATCTCCGCATCAGAAGGGAAAACGCCAGCACAGGCAACATGATGAGCGTGCCGCCGGCGGCGATCTTGCCCCATTGCCAGCCCTCGTAGTTCATGAAATTCACGACCTGCACCGGCGCCGTACTCGCGTGGGAGCGGGTCAGGATCAGCGCGAAGAAGAAGTCGTTCCATGAATAGAGGAAGCACAGGATTGCGGTGGTGATCAGGGCCGGGCCACAGAGCGGCAGCACGATCACCACGAAGGTCTTCCACAGGCTCGCCCCGTCCATCCACGCCGCTTCCTCGATTTCGCGCGGAATTGCTTCGAAGAAGCCCCGCATCAGCCAGATCACCAGCGACAGGTTGAAGGTGAGATAGATGAGGATCAGGCCGGTGCGGGTGTCGAGCAGGCCGATGCGGCGATAGAGGAGAAAGTAGGGAATGGTGAAGGCGATCGGCGGGGCCATGCGGGAGACCAGGATCAGCATGGAGATGCCCTGGCTGCGTCCGTGCGGCGCACGCGCCAGCGCGTAGGCGCCGGGCACGCCGAACAGCAGGCCCAGTGCCGTGGAGACGACACTGGTGATGGCGCTGTTGAGGAACGAGCCCATGAACTCCGGCGTCAGCAGCGCCCGGTAGTTGTCGAGCGTCGGGCGGAAGAAGAACTTGGGAATGAAGATGTCGCTCGACGTCTTGAAGCTCATGACCACCAGCCACGCGAACGGCAGCAGGGTGACGATCACCACGAGCCAGACCCATGCATCGACGAACGGCATGCGCCGCGCCATCACCCGCCCGCTCATCGCGCCTGGTCTCCCTCGATCGTGCGAACGATGACGAAGGACAACAGCGCCACCATGACGACGAGCACGATGGTGATCGCGCTCGAATAGCCGATGTAGCTGAAGCTGAAGGCCTGGTTGAAGGTGTAGTAGTTGGTGACCTCGGTGACGGTTCCCGGACCGCCGTCGGTCAGCAGATAAATGAGCGGAAACGCCTTGATGCTGTCGATCAGCCTGAAGAGCCCGGCGACCAGCATCGCGCTCCTGAGATAGGGCAGCGTCACGTACCAGAAGAGCTGCCAGCGGCTGGCACCGTCGACCATCGCCGCCTCCTCCCAGTCCTCCGGCATCATCTTCAGTGCCGCCAGGATGATCAGCATGGTGAAGGGAAACCACTCCCAGGTGTCGGCGACGATGATCGACCACAGGGCGAAGCGCGCATTGGTGATCGGCGACGCCACCCTCAGTCCGAGATCGTTGAACAGCCACCAGGCCGGGCTGATGTCGGGCGAGTAGAGGACCTTCCAGATGATCGCGACGACGATGGGCGGCAGCACCATCGGTACCAGGAACGCGGTGCGGATGACTTCGCCCGAGGATGTGCGGGCGTGGACCAGCATCGCGGCCCCGAGACCGAGCAGGAGCTGCAGCGACACCGTGAAGAAGGACAGGACCGCCTGCGTCCAGATGCTGTTGTGCAGGCGGCTGTCGCTGAGGAGCAGGACGTAGTTGCCGAAGGGACGGGAAAAATTCCACATGCTGGCCGGATTGGTCAACGTCAGCGGCGTCAGGCTCGTGACCAGCAGGTAGAGCACAGGGAGCACGGCGATGACCCCGAGGAATCCGAGGCTCGGCGTCATCATGAACCAGAAGAAGCGCCTCCTGGTTCCGTCGAACGCGTCTGCCGCGCCTGACGAGCCGTGCATGCGGCCGGATACCGCAACCGTCCCTGTGCTCATATTCAGTTCCTGGCGTTGGACGCCCCCTAGAGGGCGCCGGCCTTCTTGAGATCGTCGATGGCTTGCTGGTTCGCGGCCACCATGGCGTCCTTGGCGCTCGCCTGGCCGGTCGCGATCTGCTCGATCGCCTTGTTGACCTTTTCACCGACCTGCGGGAACACCGGCGTCGTGCGATACTTCATGTAGCCCTTCTTGCCGGCCTCCTCGGCTGCCGAGATGTAGATGGCGCTGAGGTCCTGGCCGTTGACGGTCATGGCCTGCTTGAGCTTCGGGTCGGCCAGCGTCGACTTGCGGGTCACCGCCACCTGCTGCTTGTCGAGCGCCATGCGCAGCATGATCTCCTTCGACGTCGCCCACTTGATGAATTCCCAGGCGGCACGCTTCTGCTTGGACCCCTTCGGAATGCCGAGGCCCTGCGAGTTGACCCCCGGGAACGAACCGGCCGGCCCCGCCGGGAACGACGCATAGCGAACGGTATCGCGGGTCTTGCTGTCGGGAGACTTGCCGACCGCCAGCAGCCAGTCGAGCGACTGGGTGCGGATGTTGGCGCGGCCGGCGAATTGCGCCTGCTGGGCCTGGTCATCGGTATAGGACAGCACGCCCAGCGGCGCGTACTTGCTGAGCAGCGTGGCATAGTATTCCGCCGCCGCGATCGACTCCTCCGAATCGAGGACCGGCGTGACGTCGCCCGGCGGGTCCTTCATCATCTTGCCGCCGAAGCCCATCAGGTAAGGCGGCCACTGCCAGTTGTGCAGCTTGTCATTGACGAAGGCCGCAGTCTCCGGGCTGTTCGTCTCCTTGCAGACGGCCATCAGGTCATCGAGCGTCTCGGGCATCTTCATCCCGGCCTTTTCGATGAGGTCGGCGCGGGCGGCGGCAAGCATCTGGACGCCCATCAGCCAGGCAAAACCGTAGATCGTGCCATCGCTGCCGACGAACGGCGTCTGGGCGCCGGAGATGAAGTCGGACGGATCGAAGTCGGCCGGCGTCGCGTTGGCGTCGTGGATGAGGTCCTCGAGCGAGGAAAGCCATCCGGAGCCCACCCAGCGGCCGGAGAACGGATAGGTGATGTTGCAGAAGTCGTAGGACGAGCCCTCGGTCGAAAGCTCGAGGTCCATGCGCTGGTTGTAGACCGGGAATGCCTGAAGTTCGAGATTGACCGTGATGCCGGTGAGCGCCTTGAACTCCGGCAGGATCTCTTTGACGGCCACCATGAACCCATGCTGGAACGCGGCGCCGTTGAGGGTGACGCCATCGAACTCCTTGGCCTGTGCCAGCACCGCCGGCATGGGCAGCCCGGCCGTCAGCACCGCCCCCGCGGTTCCGGCCATGAAGTGACGGCGCGACAGCCCGCGCAGGCCGGGCATCCTGTCGTTACGTTTTGTCATTTCCCTTCCTCCCATTTCCCTTTTTGACGAAAAGTCGACCAGAGCGATTGCCTGCGTCGGCTGACCGCTCCCCCGGGGGGCCCCGGGAAAGCGGGATGTCGCGCGGCGCGCCGGCGGATGTGCCGCAGCCCGACGCGCGGTAGGTGACAGTCAGCGGGCATGACGTGCCGCGGAAACGACCGCGGCAGCCACCCGATGCGGTCAGGCCGCTTCGGGAAGCTCAATGGCAGCGGCACGCTTGAGTGCCGCTGCAATCCTTTCGAGCTGCTCTTCGGGAACGCGATTGAACGGCGCCCGGCACGGACCGACCTTGCGACCCTGCATGTTGATGCTGGCCTTGACGCCGGCCGGCCAGTTGTATCGGCTGACCTGGCTGCAGACATCGGTGATCACCATGTGCAGCCGGCGGGCGTAGTCGATGTTGCCGGACTGGACCGCGTCCCAGAGGGCGATCGAATGACGCGGCAGGATCGCGGCGGCGCCCGACACCGAGCCGGTCGCTCCGATCGCCAGCCCCGGATAGAGCAGCCAGTCGTGCGCCCAGGTCACCGAGATCTTGTCGCTGACGGTATCGAGCAACTCGGTCAGGGTCTCCAGCGAGCCGCCGATCGATTCCTTCGTGGCGATCAGCCCGGTCTCTTTCTGATTCGCGGCCATGCGGCGCATCAGCGTCGGCGTCACCGGTGCATTGGTCAGCACGTTGTAGACCATGACCGGCAGACCCGACTCCTGGTGGATCGTCGAATAGAAGTCGTACATGCCGTCATCCGAGCAGATCTGGTAGATCGGCGGCGTGACCATGACGCATTGCGCGCCGGCGTCGCGGGCGATCTTCGCCTTCTTCACCGCCGCGCGCGTCGACGTCGTGATGATTCCCGCCATGACCGGAACCCGCCCGGCCGCCTCGTCCTGGGCGGTCTTGACGAGCTGTCCAAGTTCCTCCGGCTCGATGGCATGGCCCTCGCCGGTCGAGCCACCAACGCAGACGCCGGTGACGCCCAGCGCGATGTTGAAATTCACCTCGCGCCGCAGCGCCGGCAGGTCGAGCTCCTCATTTTCGGTGAACGGAGACACGACCGGCGGAAAGATTCCGACAATGTCGTCCTTCGTGAGCAGCCTCGGCATGTTGCATTCCCCTCCCAAAATTTCTGATTGATAAGCCCACATAGTGGGCTTTATGCCCACTTTGTGCCGACTATATTTTCTCGCATTCCAAACGACAAGAGCGAATTTGTGAAAGGGCCTTTGGGTCCCGAGCGTGGCGAGGAATTCTAGTTTATTCCGTAATATCATATGCTTGATTTTGACGAGGCCATTTGCTCGCCGTTTCGACGGGCTGTCGCGGACCGCCAGAGCGAACCGGAAGCCGGCCCGGCAAACGAGCGGCCTTTCGTTCAGTTTCTTGCCTGAATTGCGGGCATTATGTTTTTAGCGATGAACAATATTCAGGGGCCGTCAGGGGCGCGAAGCAATCGCACCCGACAGGACCTTGCAGCCCGAGAGGACGATGGCAGCCATGCCGATCACCCCGAGGCGATCGGTCGGCTCATGAAAGACCAGCGTCGCGAAGATGATCGCCCAGACCATCTGGCTGGGGTGCGCCGTGCCGACGATCGCGGTTGCATTGCGGCGGAGGGCGAACAGGATGCCCGTGTGGCCGGCGGCGCTCAGCGCCCCCACCAGCAGGAGCCGTCCGAGATGCGTGCGTGCCTCGCGTTCAGGTCAGCGAGCTCACCGCGGCAGTTTTTCCTTCGGCACGGCATGATGGGTGAAGGTCGCCCCCTCGGCCGCCGACGTCGGCTTGGGCTGGGGGTGCTTGTGCAGATGGTCGATCGCCCGCCGAAAGTCCTCGAGCAGCATGTCGGCCATATCGCGGCTGAAGCCATGCCGGATCAGCAGCCGCATCACCACCACCTCGCTGATGTTCGGCAACATCGTGTATGCCGCCGCCTGCCAGCCGCGCATGCGCAGCCGCTCGGAGAGGTCGAACAGCGTGTAGCCCGGATTGGCGCCGGCCTTGATCACCCATGAGACGGCAGGAATGCCCTTGGCGCTGGTGCCGTCGAAGAACAGTTCGAACGGACCGATCTTGCGGATCTCGCGGCCGATGTATTGGGCGATGTCGTAGGCGTTCTGCTGGATGCGCCGGTACCCTTCGCGCCCGAGCCTCAGGAACAGATAGTATTGCGAGACGATCTGTCCGCCGGGGCGCGAGAAGTTCAGCGCGAAGGTCGGCATGTTGCCGCCGAGGTAGTTGACGTAGAAGATCAGATCCTCCGGCAGGTCGGCTTCTTCGCGCCACAGCACCCAGCCGACGCCGAGCGGGGCCAGCCCGAACTTGTGGCCCGAGCTGTTGATCGAATGCACGCGCGGGATGCGGAAATCCCAGACCAGGTCGGGCTCGACGAACGGCGCAACAAAACCACCCGAGGCGGCATCGACATGGATCGGCACGTCGAGGTGCGTCTCGCGCGCCAGCCGGTCGAGGGCATCGGCGACTTCCGCCACCGGCTCGTATTGGCAGGTGAAGGTCACGCCAAAGGTCGGCATCACGCCGATGGTGTTCTCATCGACGCGTTTCAGCGCCTCTTCCGGCGTCATCCCCAGGCGGCCGTGCTCGAGCGGAATCTCGCGCAGTTCGACGTCGAAATAGCGGGCGAACTTGTGCCAGCACACCTGCACCGGGCCGGTGACCAGGTTGGGCTTGTCGGTCGGCTTTCCCGCCGCCGTCATCCGCTCGCGCCACTTGTGCTTCAGCGCCAGGCCGCCGAGCATGGCGGCCTCGCTCGATCCGGTGGTCGAGCAGCCGGTCGCGTTGGTCGATTTCGGCGCGTTCCACAGATCGGCGAGAATGTGCACGCAGCGCTTCTCGAGTTCCGCCGTGGCCGGGTACTCGTCCTTGTCGATCATGTTCTTGTCGATCGACACGTCCATCAGCTGGTGCACTTCGGCGTCGAGGTAGGTCGAGCAGAACGTCGCCAGATTCTGCCGTGCGTTGCCGTCGAGAATGAGTTCGTCGCTGACCAGCGCGTGCGCCACGTCGGCTCTCAAGCCGTTCGCGGGCATCCGATATTTGGGCACCGATCCGTCGGCCGCCGCCGTTCCGTAGATGTCGGCATCGATCTGATTGCGGATGTCGTCTCTCTTGTGAAGTGCCATAGCGGACTGCCCTTGCTGCGATCTCCGCTGCGCGAGGGGCGCGGCGCCACCGGACCACGGCCACACCGGCGACGGTGCATCCGGTTCATGGGCCTGACACTAATCGCGGATGATGGCGGGCTGAAGACTTCGAAATTACGCTGCCTCGCCGGGGAGAGGTCGCTCCGGCCGGCGACCGCGTGTCCCGTGGTGCGGCGCCGCGACCCTGCGGCCGAGCGACCCCGCGTTCCTGCGCGGCAGCGTCGTGCGCGCGCGATTCAGGTCGGTTGCGCGACGCCGAGCGTGGCGCGCTGCCAGCGCAACTCGCGAAAGGAGATGAGCCGCCGCTGTTGCGCGTCCCACAGCGCAAGGGTCGTGCAGCGCAGGCTCTGCAGAAACGTCAGGCGCCCGACGCTCGCCAGTTGCGGGTGATCGCGCAGGACTTCCGACAGACGGTAGAACGGGATGCGGCTGGCCAGATGATGCACATGGTGCACGCCGATATTCCCGGTGAACCAGGCCATCGGCTGCGGCAGTTCGTAGTGCGAGCTGCCGCGCAGCGCCGCTTCGTGAAATTTCCATTCGTCGTCGTGCCGCCACAGCGTGTCTTCGAACTGGTGCTGAACGTAGAAGAACCAGACGGCGATGGACGCGCCGATGACGACCACCGGGCCTTGCACGAGGAAAAAGGGCCCGAAGCCCATGAGCAGGATCAGCAGGCCCGCGACGGCAGCGATCGTCGCGTTGGTTCCCATCGCGCTCAGCCAGGGCGCCACCCCGCCCTGCATGAGGCCGACGGGGAGGCGATAGTGCAGGACGAAGAGGTAGGTCGGGATCAGGCCGAACAGCACGGCAGGATGGCGGTAGAGGCGGTAGCCGAGCCGCCGAAGGGGGCTCAAGCCAGATACTCCTCGGTCGTCAGGGTGGTCATGTCGCCCATGCCGCGATGATCGAGGTTGCCGGCATTCGCATGGTGCGCCGCGTGCGTCCGCAGCCAGCAGCCGTAAGGCGTCAGCGTCACGACCCCGAGGACGCGGCCGATCCAGTCATTGGTTGCGCGCCGCCGGAAGAGCGCGCCATGCCCGCAATCGTGCTGGATCATGAAAAGACGCATGAGGAAGAAAGCCGTCGGAACGGCCAGGAGCAGACAGAGCCAATAGCCGACGCCGAGCGCCAGCCACGTCAATGTCCACAGAATGACGAAACTGGCCACGGTGATCAGGAGCTCGAAGAAGCTGCGCGCCACGTGTGGTTGGCGGTAGCGCGCCAGAACCGGCATCCACGCCCTGGCGTCTTCAACGGAATGGCTCATGGCTTCGCGTCTCTCGGTGGGTGGAGGGGAGCTTGGGTCAAGCGCAGCGATACGAACACCGCCATCACGGCCCGACACCATCGGGGCGGGCGCTTTCAATTGCAAAACAGCGGCCGCCATCCCGCCACGCTTTCGTTCGGTCCGCGTGGCACATCGGCGTCGCTGTCACGCGAGCGGTGTGCTTGCCGGTCGGCCGGCCGCACTGGCATTTCGACTAAGTGGACGGAGCGGATATCAATCCGAATGCCCAAAACCGGAATCAAAACGACCTGTTTAAGTATCTGATTTATTTTATATTTCTTCTCGGTGAAGCAGGTGGTGCCCAGGGGCGGAATCGAACCACCGACACGCGGATTTTCAGTCCGCTGCTCTACCAGCTGAGCTACCTGGGCCAACAAGGCGCCGCGGACCATCAAAAGCCCGCGGCGCGTGGGCGGTTATAGTGAAACGAGGGATGGGTGTCCAGTTCGGCGGCAAAGCCCGGACCGGCCCTATTTCGCCAGGATTTCCCCCGTCCAGGCGGCCAGTGCATCGGCCAGTTCGGCGCGCACGTCGGCGTCCGTCCGCCCGCTCTTCGCCGGCACCTTGAAGGAATGGTTGGCCCCCTCGACGAGGTGCAGCGCGGCGCCGGGCCCAAGCCGGCGGCAGAGCGGCTCGAGAAGGCTCAATTCGGCGAATTCGTCGCGCGTCCCCTGCAGGAACAGCATGGGCACGTGGACGTCGGCCAGATGGTCGCCGCGCGTGTCGCCGGGCTTGCCCGGCGGGTGCAGCGGGAAGCCGAGGAAGGCGAGGCCGGCGACCCCCGGCAGCGGCTCCAGCGCCTGGGCCTGCGAGGTCATGCGCCCGCCGAAGGACTTGCCGCCGGCAATCAGCGGCACCCCCGGCGCCCGCTGCGCCGCCTCGGCGACCGCGGCGCGCACGGCGGCATGGGCGACGGGCGGCGAATCGGGCCGGCGGCTGCCGGCCTCCATGTAGGGGAACTGGTAGCGCAGCGTGGCGATGCCGCGTTCGGCCAGCGCCGCCGCCATGGTGGCGAGGAACGGATGGGCCATGCCGGCACCGGAGCCGTGGGCAAGCACGTAGAGGGCGCGCGCGCCGGCGGGCAGCACGAGCAAGGCGGAGACGTGGCGCTCCGCCCCGACGGCAAAGGTCAGCGCCTCGGCGCCGTCACGCCTCCCGGTCACCGCCCTCGCCTTCCTCTTCGTCGGGCTCGTCCTCTTCCGCGGCGGGAATGGCATAGGAGCCGGACAGCCAGCGGTGCAGGTCGATGGTGGCACAGCGCTTCGAGCAGAAGGGATGCAGCCCCCGGTCCGACGGCTTGCCGCAGACCGGGCACTTGCCGCGCCGCCGCAGCGGCACGACCTCGGCGCCCGGCGACTTGTCGTCCTCGGGCACTAGCCGGAACTCAGCCAGTTGAAGTGGACGGGATAGCCTTCGCCGGTGAGCAGCGTCATGGTCTCGTAGAGCGGCAGCCCGACGACATTGGAGTAGGAACCGCTGAGCTTGACGACGAAAGCGCCGGCAATGCCCTGCACGGCGTAGCCGCCGGCCTTGCCGCGCCACTCGCCCGAGGCGAGATAGGAATTGACGTCCTCGCGCGACAGCCGCTTGAAGCGCACGCGCGTCTCGATCAGCCGGCGGCGCATCTGGCCGCCGGCGCCGACCAGCACGACCCCGGTATGGACGCGATGCGCGCGGCCGGAGAGCAGGCGCAGGCTGGTGGCGGCCTCCTCGATGGTCTCCGCCTTGCCGAGGATGCGCCGGCCGACGCTGACGACGGTGTCGGCGGCGACGATCAGCGAGCCGGCGAGCTCGGGCTCGCTCCTCGCCAGCGCGATGGCGGCGGCCGCCTTCTCGTCGGCCAGCCGCTTGGCGAGGGTCCGCGGCGGCTCGCCCTTCTTCGGCGTTTCGTCGATGCTGACCGGCATGACCCGGTCCGGCTCCACCCCGATCTGGGCGAGCAGCGCCAGGCGCCGTGGGGAGCCTGAAGCGAGGATGAGTTTGACGCGCCCGGCCATTCTGGTTCCGTCGGAAAGGTGGATCGAAGCGCCGCCCGAATCCGCGGCCTGTTGGGACGATGGGCTACCGCCCGCTCAGCTGGTAGCTAGCCGATTGCGCGCGAATTGTGAACAGCGCCGGTGCGCAACCGCCTCAGCCCTTCCAGTAGACGGTGGCGACGAGGGTGAACAGACAGCGCGCCGTGGCGCGGTCGAGATCGACCTTGCCGGCGAGGCGCTCGCGCAGGAGTTCGGCGCCCTCGTCGTGCAGGCCGCGGCGCCCCATGTCGATCGCCTCGAACTGGGCGGGCGAGGCGCTGCCGACGGAGGCGTAATAGGCTTCGCAGATGATGTAGTAGTCCCGCATGACGCGCTTGAGCGGCGTCATCGACAGGATGTGGCTGACCAGCGGCCGGTCCTCCGTGTCGCGGATGTCGAAGACCAGCCGGCGATCGGCGACGGCCAGGCGCAGGCGGAATTCCTCGTCGCCGCTGCCGACGGGGGCAAACACGTTGTCGGCGAGCAGGTCGCGCAGGGCGGCGGCGCGCTCGTGTTCGATGGAAGGCGTGTTACGCCAGCGCGCCGTGTCGTCGATCTGGACGGCAACCAGGCGTCCGCGGCAGGCGTGCGGGTCGCCGCCGGTCACCGGTTCAGCCGGATCGATACGGAGCGGGCGTGGGCGTCGAGCCCCTCGGCCTCGGCCAGCGTGATGGCGGCCCCAGCCAGCGCGCGCAGCTGCTCGGGACCGAGCTTGAGCAGCGAGGTGCGCTTGACGAAGTCGTACACCGAGAGGCCGGAGGAATAGCGCGCCGAGCGCGCCGTCGGCAGGACGTGGTTGGTGCCGCCGACGTAGTCGCCGATGACCTCCGGCGTGTGGCGGCCGAGGAAGACGGCGCCGGCATTGCGCACGCTGACCAGCAGCGCCTCCGGATCGGCGACGGCGAGTTCGAGATGCTCCGGGGCGACGCGGTTGGCGAGCGCCACGCCCTCGGCCAGCGAGGTCACGGTGATGATGGCGCCATGCTCGCGCCAGCTGGCGCCGGCGATGGCGGCGCGGGGCAGCGTCTTCAACTGGCGCTCGACGGCTTCGCCGACGCGGCCGGCCAGGTCGGGCGAATTGGTGATCAGGATCGACTGCGCCGCCGCGTCGTGCTCGGCCTGGGCGAGCAGGTCGGCGGCCAGCCAGTCGGGATCGTTGTCGCCGTCGGCGACGATGAGCACCTCGGAAGGGCCGGCGATGGTGTCGATGCCGACGGTGCCGAAGACCAGGCGCTTGGCGGCGGCGACATAGTCGCGCCCCGGTCCAACGATCTTGGCGACCGGCCTGATGGTCTCGGTGCCGTAGGCGAGCGCCGCGATCGCCTGGGCACCGCCGACGCGGTAGATCTCGTCGACGCCGGCGATGCGGGCGGCGTAGAGCACCAGCGGGCTGGTGACGCCCGGCGGCGTCGGCACCACCATGACGACGCGCTCGACGCCGGCGACCTTGGCGGGGATGGCGTTCATGAGGACCGACGAGGGATAGGCGGCGGTGCCGCCGGGCGTGTAGAGGCCGGCCGATTCGATCGCCGTCCAGCGCGTGCCGAGTTCGACGCCGATGTCATCGGTGTAGCGGTCGTCGGCCGGCATCTGGCGGCGATGGTGGGCGGCGATGCGGTCGCGGGCGAGCAGCAGCGCATCGCGCTGGGCGGCCGGCACCGCCTTCTCGGCGGCGTCGAGGGCCTCCGCCGAGATCGCCAGGGTGTCGGCGGTGAGCGCCAGGCGATCGTATTTCTCGGTGTATTCGATGAGCGCCGCGTCGCCGCGCTGGCGGACGTTGTCGATGATCTCGCGCGCCGCCTGTTCGACGTCGGCAGCCGTCTCGCGCTTGTCGTCGAGCAGCGCCGCGAAGCGCTCGGCGAAATCGGAATCGGATTGCGAAAGTCTGATGGTCACCTTGGCGTCCTCAGGTCGTGCCGTGACGCCGGCGCCGTCAGCTTCGCGGTTCGGCCGCCCCCTCGAGGTCGTGGACCGGCTTGGCCGTTGTCGCCCAGGCCGCACCGAGATCGGCCAGGCGCGCCTCGATGACCTCGACGTCGAGCTGGACCGCCCCGCCGCCGGCGAAAACGAGCGTCACTTTTCCGGCAGGGGTATCCGATGTTTCAAAGGAGACCGCAAGCAGTTCCAGCACCGCGTCGGGCCGCTCGCGGTCGATGCGCGAGGAGCGGACCGCCTGCACGCGGTCGAAGGAGAGCACCGAGCGGCGGCGCTCGAAGGCCTTGCGCCTGCCGTCGGCCACCTTCTCCCAGATGAAGCGGTTCATGGCGACGGCGAAGCGCCCCTCCTGCGGTAGCCAGACCAGGTCGCTGACCTTGAGGACGGCATCCTGGACATGGGCGGAAAGGACGGCGAGGTCCTCCTCGTCGAAGGCGGCCAGTTTGAGGGGCGTGGCGATATCGTTCATGGGGCGGAATCCTTGGGCTCCCGCCACAGGTAGTGTGCGGCCGGCCGCGGCGCAACCTGGAGATCGGCCGTCGAACGCCCGTCGCCGCCGGGCGCGACTGCCAGGCGCCCCTCCGTTCGCTAGCTGCTCAGCCGCTCGATGGCCGCACCGCAGGCGCCGAGCTTCTCCTCGATGCGCTCGAACCCGCGGTCGAGATGGTAGACGCGGTTGACGATGGTCTCGCCCTCGGCGCCGAGGCCGGCAATGACCAGAGACACCGAGGCACGCAGGTCGGTCGCCATGACCTGGGCGCCGGTCAGCCGGGGCACGCCGTTCACCGTCGCCTTCTGGCCGTCGAGGTGGATGTCGGCGCCGAAGCGGGCCAGCTCGGCGACGTGCATGAAGCGGTTCTCGAAGATCGTCTCGCGGATGGTGGCGGTGCCCGAGGACCGGGTCATCAGCGCCATGAACTGGGCCTGCAGGTCGGTGGCAAATCCGGGGAAGGTGTCGACCTCGACATCGACCGGCTGGATGCCGTTGCCGTTGCGCTGGATGCGGATGCCGCCGTCCTCGCGGGTGACATGCGCCCCGGCACGGCCAAGCACGTCGAGCGCCGATCCGAGATGCTCCCAGCGGGCGTCCTGGAGCAGCACATCGCCGCCGGTCATCGCCGTGGCGATCGCGAAGGTGCCGGCCTCGATGCGATCGGGAATGACCTCGACGCGCGCGCCGTGCAGCGCGGACACCCCCTCGATGGCGATCGTGCGCGTGCCGATCCCTTCGATCCTGGCGCCCATGGCGACGAGGCAGTGGGCGACATTGTCGATCTCAGGCTCCATCGCCGCATTCTCGATGACGGTCGTGCCGCGGGCGAGCGTGGCCGCCATCATGATGGTGTGCGTCGCACCGACGCTGACCCTGGGAAGGTGGACGAGACCGCCGACAAGGCCGCCCTTCGGCGCCCGGGCGACGACATAGCCGTTGTCGATATCGATCTCGGCGCCGAGCGCGCGCAGGCCATAGAGGAAGAAATCGACCGGCCGGGTGCCGATGGCACAGCCGCCGGGCAGCGAGACACGGGCCTCGCCCATGCGCGCCACCAGCGGCCCGATGACCCAGAAGCTCGCCCGCATGCGCGAGACCAGATCGTAGGGCGCGACGGTATCGACGATCTCGCGGGCGGAGAGCTGCAGCGTCTCGCCCTGGCCGTTCTGGCCGGGGCGCTTGCCCATCACCATGCAGTCGACGCCATGGTTGCCGAGGATGCGCTTCAGCATGGCGACGTCGGCCAGACGCGGAATGTTCTCCAGCGTCAGCGTCTCGTCGGTGAGGAGACTGGCGATCATCAGGGGAAGGGCCGCATTCTTGGCGCCGGATATGGCAATCGAGCCATTCAGACGATTGCCGCCGACGATGCGGATGCGATCCATATGCCGCCCCCCTTTTCAAGAGAATCAGATGCCCGGACCGCCTCCGGCCCGGCAGTCGGGGTCTAGCCGACGAATACGGCCGACTTAAGATCGGCGGCCGGACGGATCCGGAGAATCCGCCGGTTTTGGCGGATTTTCGGCCTCCGCCGGGTCGTCCCGACGGGCGCGGGCGGTCGCCTTGCGCCGACGCAGATTGGCGCGGAGTGCCTCGGCGAGGCGCTCCTGGCGGCTTCGCGGACGGTCGGCGGCGGGCTTGCGGTCGGTCATGCCCACCCTTCTAGCCCCGCGTCACGAACGCCGAAAGCGTTCCCGACGCTTGAACCGCCCCCGCCACTATGGCAGTTAAGCGCCGCGCCATGCGCCCGGCTGCCGTAGCTCAGTGGTAGAGCACCCCCTTGGTAAGGGGGAGGTCGTAAGTTCAATCCTTACCGGCAGCACCAGCAACATCAATCGCTTTGCGTTTGCGGCTCGGCCGGCCGGACAGGAATCCGCACAGAACGGCCGCGCATCGGGAGCACTCCGCCTGGCCGCTGCGCGGCGATGACGCGGGCGCGGTGGCGCAGCATGTGCAGCCGGGACGCGCTGCGGCGATTTACCGGCGCCTGCGACCGTCTCGCCGCATCGACAGTGTCGAGCTTGCATGGCCGCGGAAAGGGAGTTCGGCGTCGAACTCCCCGACGATGCCGCCGATAAAATGGCCACCGGCGGCGACGCGATCGCTTACCTCCAGAAGAACGCCCGGCAGTAGCCTTAGCGCGCTTCCGGGTCGATCGCGGATAATAGCTGACCGCCTGCCATTGCAGCTTGAGGATCGTGCGCCGGACCCGTCGCTCGGCAGTCGCCGGTCTCCCCTGATCTACAATTTACAGGGGGTGGCGCGAGTCTGAGGTTGGACAAGACACTGTTCGCCAAATCTCCCGGATCCCGAACGCAAGCAGCGTCAGATAGGTGGCGAAGAGTGGCAAACGGACCACCGTTTGACCGACCTGGGTCGACCAGGTGCGGCTCCATCGCATGAACATGCCACCCGGATCCGCGAACGCTCCCACATGCACCAGTTGGATTAGGAACATGCCGTGTGAGGGGAAGAGGGCGTACTCGACGAGGAGGTGAGCGCGCCGATGACGCCGAACGTAGCGAGCACCCGGCGCCAGCGGCCGTTGAAGAGTGCGAAGCTGAGCAGCAGGAGCGGCCCGAACCAGTAGAGGTACTGCGGCCCGTAGCCCGGACCGATCGCCGGGATCGCCGCCATCAGCAGCGCCGCGACCATCACGGTCTCGGCGTGGGCTCGGACGGGGGGCGCCGCCAGTACGCGATCGTGAGCCCGACCAGGGTGGCTGCGAGCACGAGATAGAAGGCGCGATCGTATACGCCAAGTAAGGCATCGGACCCGATCCAGTGAAGCAGGCCGGAGAACTCCGAACCATCCGCCGCTCGAGCGGTACGCGAGCACCTTCGCCGCGACGTCGGCCGGTGCGAGCACGTAGATGATGCTCATCCCGAGGCTCACCGGTCCGAGGAGGAGGGCCGCTCCCAGCCCGCGCCCCTTCGGCGTCATGCGCCGGAAACCGGCAGCCAGCAGGGGAGTCAGTACAAGCGGCGCAGTCTTGGTGAGGATGCCGAGTCCGAGGAAGAGGCAGGCGCAGAGCCAGGGGATGGGCTCTCGTGTCCGCTCGTAATCCACCAGCGCGCCGACGAAGAGGACGAGCCACAGCGCGACCAGGACGTCGAAGTTACCTTGCTGGCACACGAGCAGGATCGCCGCCGGGTTGAGCGCGATGCCCAAGAGGAGGATGCGCCGCGCGTTCTCTCGCGGTGCGAGCCGGCGAATCAGCCCGTAGACCACAACCACGACCGCGGGAATCTTGACGGCGACAAGGAAGATCTGGAGGACGCGCAGGAAGGGCCAGTCGAGAAGCGTCGAGACCCGCGACAGGACATAGATCGTCTGCAGCTAGAAGCGGCGGCCAGTTCAGGCGCGCCGTCTCATGGTAGGGGTTGGCGCCAGCCAGCAACAGTCGGCCGACGTTCTCCCAGCTGTAGGCGTCGATTGATCGCGCCTCGGGCGGCATGAGGGAGACGAAAACGATCCTCGCCAGCCACATGACGAGCAGGACGACCGCTAGGTCGCGCAGCGCGCTCTTGTCGCGCGGCACGGCGGCGCCCGGGGTGAGCACGCTCGGGATGGCGGGCGGAGAAGCAGTGGGCATCGAGCCGGCTTCGGTGGACAAGGCTCTCTCTCGGCTCGACGGGATCCAAGCAAAGAGACGAATTTGAATTCTCTCTATACGGTCGGGTGACGAACTCGATCATCACCCAAGCGCACGAAACCACTTACGAAACTACAAAGTACTCCATTCACCTTGAATAACCAAGAATTCTCTCCACGCCTGGGAAGGCGGGGAGGGGGCGGTCAGATCACGCTTGATCCGCGCCGGGACGCGGCCGCATGGGTTGGCCTGTCAATCGCGTCGCCGTTCGCGGCGCGAACCAGCACGCCTCGGCGTTCTCGCAGGCGTCCCGCTTGCTCTCCGCCGGCCCGCACCACCTCAGGCAGTCGCGCTTTCGTGGAGCCCGAGGGCGCGAAGCGCAGCGTCAACGCCGTCAGCCGCCAGCAGCGACGCGCGCGGGACACCCCGGTAGAGCGAAAGGCTCTCCGCGACGAAGTCCTCCAGGCTCAACAGCCGGAAATCGCTCTGCATCTGGTTGTGCGTCGGCTTGAAATAGAGATGACCCCTGAGGCCGAGGTTTTCGGCGATTTCGGGATAGACCGGGAATTGAGCCAGGTTCTCGAGATGGTCGGGGACCATCTCGAGGTAGGGAGGATCGTCCTCGTCCACGGGAACGCCGGCGAGCTTGCAGGCAATCGCGGCAAGGTCGTTGGTCACATACGGCTTGGGGTGGTTGATGTTGTGCATGAAGCAGCCCCGCGCGCGCCAGCGGGCCAGATAGGGCGCGATGTCCACCCCGATCTCGGCGAACATCTTGGTGAGAAAGGCGGCCGCGCGACCATATTCGTCGATATAGCCGAGCTTCTGGTAGGTCAGCCTGTTGAACAGGTCGACGGTCTCGTTCCGGTCGAGAAAGCCGAGATAGGCCGCGACGATGAGGCGGGAATGATAGGCATGCATCGGCCCGTCGAGATGCCTGCGGTTGGGCAAGTTGACGTAGATGACATCCGGATGAAAGCCGGTGAATGCAATCGGCGGCAGGGCGATCATCTGGCCGACCGCCGGGCGCAGGCTGTCGTTCGCCAGCGGCCCGTCTTTGGCGCCGCCAAGCGGCACGACGAGAAGATCGGAATTGCGGAGCGATGCCGCGGCCTGCTCGACCGCCTGCGGGGTCGGCTGCGTCCCCAGCTCGACCGTCGTCACCTGCGCGTAGGGCACCAGGCCGCGCAGGGCATTGGCGATGTTCTGGTGCTGGCAGTTGAACAGCACCCCGACCTTCATCTTCATGGCGATTTAAGTCTCTGTTCGTCGCACAGGATGGCGCTGACGGTGCGCAGCCGCTCCTCGTCCTCTGCGCTCAATGGGATGGTTTGCGGCGGCGCGGGAGAGGCCGTTTCGGTCGCGGCGTCGTGGGACGCGACGGCCGTGCGGAAATGCCGGTCGAAAACGGCCATGACGTGTGCCACCCCATCCGCCGTGATGCTGCGCAGATCGGGCGCGAAGAAGCGCGCCGCGGCCTGCGGGGCCGTCACTATCTCGTAGGATGGAAAGTAGTCGATCCACGAATGCGCCCTGGCGGTCTCTTCGGCAACGACCCGCAGCGCCGCCTTGCTGTAGGTGTTGGAGACCAGAACGTGGCGGTTCTCGTAAGTCGCCACCAGCGGCACCGGCGAGACGGTGAGGATCAGGCGCACGTCCGGGTTGACCGTTTTCAGGTCCTTGAGGAAGTCCGCCATCTCTTTGAGCATCTCGGCCACGCCGAAATTGTGAAAGACATAGCCGTCGGCAGCGACCTCGGTGGCGACGACGCCCGGTGCGAGCGGGACGGCAGCGCCATCGGCCGCCAGCCAGGTCTCGGTGAGGCCGAGCGTGAAGATGAAGACCGAGCACTGCTCGAACATGGTCCGCACCGCAGCGAAATGCCGCCGTCTCTCGGCGATCAAATCGTCGACCGAAGCGAAGCCTTCGGGAAACAGCTGCGGCCGGAACGGATCGATGAACCGGCCGTCCTGTCGCCGCCAGGCGGCGTCGGCCGGCCGAAACGTGCCATAGGCGCGTGCGAACGTCTGCGCCAGCTGGCGGACGCTGTAGATGTTGCCGAAGCGGGCCGAGAAGACCGGCGCATCGGCGTCCGGCACCCCCTCCGTCATCAGGAAATTCGCGCCGGTCGCCAGCAGGTGACGGGCGACGTGCTGAGCGAAACACGAACCGGCACTGGCAACCTTGTCGCCCGGACCGATGGTGACCTTGGTGGCGACGATCGGGTCGACGAGCCCGTCGGCGCCGGCCACGCTTTTTCGCCAGAACGAACTGGCGGGCAATTCACGATAGGGGTGCTGCGGAGCAGGTTTCATCGCACAAAGGATCGAGGGGTGGCTGATTGACAGTGCCCTGATCGCGCAGCCTTGGCAACCTCCGGAAGCCGATGCTTCGGCCGCCGGTGCGGCAGTTCGGCGCGACCGTCAGCCCCCGTGCCGATATCCACGGCGTTGACGGCCAAGCCTTGGCGCCCGGCCGTCAAAAACGGTGGACCCTTGCCGCGGATGGTGCGAGATCAGGCCGACACAGCGTCCGCATTGCGTGCGGGCGACGCCGGCGGGTCGGGCCCGCGGATTGAACACGGCTTGGGGAGAGTGATCTTGGGTGTCTCGGGTATGGATGTCATTCAGGCCTATCGACTGCTCCTGGGCAGGCAGCCCGAGAGCGAACAAGCGGTGCTCAATCATATGGGACACGCGAACGTCTGGAGTTTGGTCAAGGCCTTCGTCGACACGTCGGAATTCAAGGAAAGATTAGCGACCTCGGTGAAAATCGAGTTCCCGTTCATTGATCTTGACGCGGAAGAAGGGGACATCGAAGTCGACTGCTCGCCTGAGCAACTGGATATCCTTTGGAAGAAGGTCAAAAAGACCTGGGAAGATTTGGGGCGCGAGCGACCGCACCATTCGGTCGTGACGAACGACGCCTACCTGCCGAAGAATTTGCCGCAGGCCGAAAACGCATTCTGGCAGTCGGGCGAAGAGGAGGCGGAGCGCGTCATGCGGATGCTGGCCAGATTTGGCTTCGGCTCCGCCGCCAACGGTGTGTGTTGCGAATTCGGTGCGGGCGTCGGCCGCGTGACCGTGCCGCTGTCGCGCAGCTTCGGCAGGGTCATCGCCTACGACATCTCGAAGTTCCATCTCGATATCGCGGCGAGAAGGGCAACATCCGAAGGCAGGGACAATATCTCGTTCGTCCCCCTGACAGAGGCGGACACCCTTGAATTCTCTCCCTGCAGTTTCTTCTATTCGAGAATTGTCCTTCAACATAATCCGCCGCCGATCCAGAAAATCGTGCTCAACAAGGCGCTGCAAATGCTCGCCCCTGGCGGCGTCGCGATCTTCCAGTTGCCGACATACCAGAGACACTACGCATTCAGCGTGGCGGACTATTGTGGGCGCGATCTGACCGGCGACATGGAGATGCACGCCCTCCCCCAGCATCACGTCTTTGAAGTCGCCGACCGTACCGGGTGCGAGGTGCTGGAGGTGCGCGAGGACAACGATACGGGGCGGACCGATCTGTTCATCTCCAACACCTTCACGGTGAGGAAGCGCGGGGCGCGCGTCTAGAGACGGGCGTTTCGCCACCCCTGGGTGCCATCGACCGTCAGCGGGTAGTCCGGCGCCCCCAGCGCAAACTCGCAAGGCTTCTCAACTTCCAGAATCCAGTCGTTGCGGCTGAGGAGGTCGAAAAGGTTCACTTCCACCGACCGGGCATGGGTGCCGATAACCAGATACCGCACCTGCTGCCTCAGCGGCTCCGTCGCGGCCGCCACGATATCGTATTCATCGCCCTGCACGTCGATGTGCACCAGATCGACCACTGGCATCCCGGACAGGAGGTCTTGCAGCGTGACGACCGGAAGCTTTCGCACCCGTTCGTGCCGATACCCCCGGTAATCGACCGACTCGGCCTGGCTCGCCGCTAGATCGGCCTCGGCCTCCGTCTCGCAATATTGCGGGCGCAACCCCCAATCCGCGCTCGAGTCGGTCGGGATCGGAACCACCGCGAAGCCGGCGCGGGGACCGGCCGCCGCCTCGATGACCTGATAGCTGTCCGCGCTGAACCGGTTGTTGCGGAAATGCGCCTCGGCATAACCGACGTGTTCGCCATCGGCTTCGACGGCGACGGCATGCGTTTGGCGGATGCCTTTGTGGCGCCGCGCCGCAAGGGTGCAGCTGACCAGCCAGGGAGCCCAGCCTGCACCGAGCTCGATGGCGGTGAACTGCCCCGCGGCCAGGTCGACCGCGCGCAGGCACGCGCCCCATTCCGCCTCATCGGCATGAAAGTTGCGCGGCACCGGAGCGCCTTCCAGGATGGGCTGGTCGGTTCGCTCGCCCCGGATGAAGCGGCTGTCGGTGACCGATCCCACCCAGTCGGTGATGAAGCCGGCCCGCGTCGGGCGGCCCGGCGTCGCAAAAGCCGCAAGCAGCGCATGCACGTCGAATGACGCGCGATACGGCCCGGCACGAACGGCCAACTGCTTCGTTCGAAACTCCGCGCTGGTGATCATGGCCTTGACCAGGGCCAGGATCGACCGGTGGGCTGCCGCGTGGGCATCGACGACGGCGTCGCTTTCCGCTTCGCGACCGAGCACCACGCGATAAGCCTCGCGGACGTCCTGCGGAGAAATGGGCATCGTATCTGCGGTCCTACGCTGGCGCGCCGTGGCAGCCTTCGGCGCCGCTGGCGACGGCCGCCGATGCTTCAACCGCGGGCGACGCTCATCGCTCCATGGCAGAATTTGTACTTCTTCCCCGAGCCGCAGGGGCACGGGTCGTTGCGGCCGACCTTATTGACGGTCTCTGCTGCCGGTCTGCGGCCCGTCGGGCGGGACGGCGGCCTGGCTGTCATCGGCATGGTGAACGACGGCCGCGCCAGCAACGCGGTCTTCGCCTTTCGTCCGACAGCTTCGAACGAGAAATTGGCGCTCATGTCGGCCCGGCGCCTTGTCCGCCAGTTCGCCGGCATCGGATGGGTGCGCGACGGCCCAGCGCATGGCCTCGACCGCCGCCTCATGATCGGGCTCGGCCCACCACTGTCCGCGCCCGTGCAGATAGTCTTCAGGCTGTACCAGCCGGACGCCAAAGGGAATCGGCAAGCTGTTCTCGGCGGTTGCGAAGTCGCGGTTGCCCGAGAAGTCGGTGGTGATGACCAGCCGGCCTGCGGCCATGCACTCCGCGACATTCAGGCCGAAGCCTTCCGAGCGATGGAGCGACACGAAGCAATCGCAGGCGGCCTGCAGATTCCGCATATCCTCTTCCGACAGCGTCTGGTCGATGATGCGGATGGACCGTTTCTGCTTCAGCCTTTCGATGAGCGCATTGAACAGAGGTGTCCGGTTGGCCTTGCCGTGGATCTTGACGACGAGCAGGGGCGTCGAGGGACCGCTGTCGGGAAAGGCATCCTCGAAGGCAGCGATGGCGCCTTCCGGATTCTTGCGCACCGGGTAGGAGTTGGTGTCGAAGATCGAGAGGAAGATGTACGCATCGACCGGCAACTGCAGCTTTTCGCGCGCCGTCCGGCGGTCGATGTCGTTCGGCGGTATCGCGTGAGGGACCACCCGGACGGGTTTCTTGGTCGCTTCCCTGAAGGCGTCGGCAACAAACGAGCTCGGCGTCCAGACTTCGTTGACGAACTCGAGCGCCGGCACCCATGACGGCGGAACCACGGGCAGTTCCCATGCCCAGTAGCCGATCCGGTACAGCCGCGGAGCGGTGAAATGCGATGCCAGATACCCCGGATGCAGCATTTCGGGCGGATTCAGGTGCAGGATCAGGTCGTTGAAGCGCGGCTCGCCGATGATCGAGCGGCTCGAACGGCAGGAAGGGAAGGTTTGCCATCGCCACCGGGTGGTTGGACGTCTCCACACCTGCGGCCCCAAAAGCCTGCACTTGCCGTCTGGCGGACTCGCCGATTCCAATCGGAGCGTTGAACAAACCAACGACTGAAACGCCGGCCAATCCCGCCATTTGGCGATCTCTCCAACTCTTTGAAGCGCGGGCGCTTCACCCACGACAAGCTTCTGGCTGACGGCACGCGACGTTGCCGGGACTATACAGCCGCAAGGCCTCCTTTCAAGGCTCGTGCTGGCCGGCTCGCGCGCGCATCGCCCGATGTGGAAGCCACCGGGCGGGCGGCCGCCCGACATCGGCCATGAGCCCCCCGAAACGCCCGATGGCGCGGCGCGCGGGCGTCGGCCGGCCCCGGCATTCTTGCTTGCCGCGTCAATCGCTATCGGCCTATCAGAGCCTTGGGCCTTGCCGGGCCGGGCAACGGACGGCGCGGCCGGCACATGAATCTTTTGAGAACCGGCACAGGACGCGCCCAATGCGATGCCGGACCGACGCTTCTGGGGAGACGCCTGAATGAAGATCGACGACGCGCTGACGCCGGAAGGGCTGCTGCCGGGGATCGCGCGCATGTGGGAGCTGTCGGCCGGCAAGATTCTGGTCGATCGACGCCAGCCTCGATCGGTCGGCCGGGGCGCCGGTGCACACCGTCGCCGGCCGCTATCGGCCGCGCGGCTGGACGGACTGGACGCAGGGGTTCGAGTTCGGTTCGGCGATCCTGCAGTTCGACGCCACCGGCGAGGCGGATTTTCTCGACCTCGGGCTCGCCCGCACGCGC
Source organism: uncultured Alphaproteobacteria bacterium (assembly GCA_963784605.1). Lineage (GTDB taxonomy): Bacteria > Pseudomonadota > Alphaproteobacteria > Rhizobiales > Kaistiaceae > CAVSRC01. Next base: position 198,431 of record CAWARW010000015.1, on the reverse strand, counting down.
CGCGACATGCCGGCGCACGTCACCCATTTCGGCGTCCACGACCACGGCTTCAATCAGGTCTCGACCTACGGCAACCTGCTGCGCCTGATGGCGGAGGGGCGCATCCCGGCGAACGAATGGCAGAAGGAGTATTTCGAGCTGGCGCTGAAGTGCTCCGCCGCGGTGCAGGCGCGGCGCTGGACCGAGCTTGGCGACGGTGCCGGCTACATCTGCTCCTTCAACGGCCCGCATTCGCTGTTCATCGACACCATGCGGACGTTGCGCGTCCTCGCCATCGGGCATCGCCTCGGCCACGTGATGAAGGGCGAGGGCGACACCGTCATCCCACTGATCGGCCGGCTGGTCATGCATGCGCGGGCAACGGCGACATACAACCTGTTCTGGGGCGAAGGCCGCGACATCTGGGACGAACGCGGCCGCACCGCCCACGAGGCGATCTTCAACGTCACCAACGGCGCCTTCCGGTGCGTCGGCACGCAGCAGGGCTATTCCGGCTTCACCACCTGGAGCCGCGGCCTGGCATGGGCGATGACCGGCTACGCCGAGCTGCTCGAATTCCTCGATACGCTCGACGAGGCGGCGCTGGCGCCCTATGGCGGCAAGACCGAAATCGTCGGCCTCTTCGATCGCGCCACCGCGGCGACCTGCGATTTCTATATCGCCCACACCGCGACCGATGGCATTCCTTATTGGGACACCGGCGCGCCAGGGCTGAAGGAGATGGGCGACGTCTACGCCCGTCCCTCGCAACCGAACAACGACATCGAACCGGTCGACAGTTCGGCGGCGGCGATCGGCGCCCAGGGCCTCATCCGCTACGGGCGATGGCGCGCCGCGCACGGCCATGAGCGGGCCCGGATGTACAGCCAGGCCGGTCTGACGGTGCTTTCGACCCTGCTCGGCCCGGCGTATCTGAGCAGCGATCCCGGCCATCAGGGCCTGGTGCTGCATAGCCAGTACCACCGCCCCAACGGCTGGGACCACGTCCAGCCGGGCCGGCGCAATCCATCGGGCGAGGCGACGATGTGGGGCGACTACCACATGCGCGAGCTGGCGCTCATCGTCCAGCGGCTGGCCACGGCCGAGCCCTATCCGACGTTCTTTGCCATCTGAAGAGGGGCACGTTCCCATGACGGATTCGCAGGAGAGCCGCGTGGCGCTGGTCACCGGCGGGCGGCGGGGGATCGGGCTGGCGATCGCCGAAGGTCTTGCCGGCGACGGCTTCGACGTGGCCATCACCGGCACCTCCGCCGAGGATGACGTGGCGCGCGCAGCTCTTGCCCGGATCGCCGCGCATGGCGGCCGCGCGGTTTATGTCGCCGGCCGGGTCGACGCCGTCGAGGACCACGCGCGCGTCCTCGACCGGGTCGAGGCCGAGCTCGGGCCCATCGACGTGCTGGTCTCCAATGCCGGCATCGCCCCGCCGCAGCGGCTGGACCTGATGGAAACCACGCCGGAGAACTTCGACGTCGTCCTCGGCGTCAACCTGCGCGGCGCCTTCTTTCTCGCGCAAGCCGTCGCCCGCCGCATGGTCGCGGCCGGCCCGAAGGCGGGGCGCGCGCTGATCTTCGTGTCCTCGTGCTCGGCCGAAATGGTGTCGCTCAACCGGGTCGAATACTGCGTGTCGAAGGCGGGCCTCGCCATGGCCGTGCAGGCCTTCGCCGCCCGGCTGGCGGCCGACGGCATTGCCGTCTTCGAGGTTCGCCCGGGGATCGTCCGCACCGACATGACCGCCGGCGTCGCATCGAAATACGATGCGCTGATCGCGGACGGGCTGGTTCCGGCCAGGCGCTGGGGCGAAGGCGCCGACGTCGCGGCCGCGGTTCGCGCCCTCGCCCGGGCCGACATCGCCTATGCCACCGGCTCGATCGTCAAGGTCGACGGCGGACTGACGATTCCGCGGCTGTAGCGCGGCACGCCCAACAAGGCAGTTTCAATGGCCAAATTTCATTTTGTCGAGGATTACGAGCGGCATGTCGCACGGCTGCTCAGAAAGCATCCCCGCGACGAAGCCATGAGCCTCGCCGTCGGCGGTTCCTACGAGGAGATCGGGCAGCTCGCGGCCGACATGCTCATCCACGCCGGCCTCGGCGATGCCATGAGCCTGTTCGATTTCGGCTGCGGCAGCGGCCGCGTCGCCCATGCGGTCGCCCAGCGCGTCGCGCTCAAGGGCTATCTCGGCACCGACGTCGTCCAGTCGCTGCTGACCTACGCCAAGACCCGCTGTCCGGAGCATTACCGCTTCGTCCGTCATCGCGCGCTCAATGTGCCCGCCGCCGACGCCACGTTCGACATGGCCTGCGCCTTCAGCGTCTTCACCCACCTGCTGCTGGTCGAGACCTATCTCTACATGACCGACATCCACCGCGTGCTGAAGCCGGGCGGCAGGCTGGTCATGTCCTTCCTCGAACTCGCCGAGCCGGCCCACTGGACGACCTTCGCCGATTCCGCCGAGGCGCAGAAGAAGGCGCCCGGCACCATGCATCTCAACGCCTATCTGGAGCGCGACCAGATCGCGGTGCTGGCCAGTCGCATCGGCTTCGCGGTGATCGAGTTCATCGGCGGGTTCGATCCGCGGTGGGATGGGCGCTTCCTCGGCCAGTCCGTCGCCATCCTGGAAAAGGCCTGATCGCACGTCCCTCGGCCCGCGCGGAGCCCTCCTCGCCGCTCAGGCACCCGCCGCCACCGCTGTCCCGGTCGGCCCGCCGGTCCGGGCCGGCGAGCGCACCAGCCCGAGGTCGGCGAGGATCAGGAACAGGGCCGGCGTGACGAACAGCGACAGGATGGTGGCGCTGGTCAGGCCGAAGGCGAGGCTGGCGACGATGGGGCGCAGGAACTGCGCCTGGGTGCTCGGCTCGAACAGGAGCGGACCGAGGCCGACCACCGTCGTCAGCGAGGTCAGCATGATGGCGCGGAAGCGGTCGCGAACCGCCTCGACCGCGGCCTCCTGCAGGTCGACGCCGGCGGCATGCCGCTCCTTGATGAATCCGACGAGGAGGATCGCACCGTTGACGACCACGCCGGCAAGCGTCGCCAGACCGACGAGGCTGGGCAGCGAGATCTGCAGGCCGAGCGCCATGTGGCCGCCGATCACGCCGACCAGCGACAGCGGGATGGCGGCGAAGACGACGATGGGCTGGATGAAGCTGCGGAACTGGAAGGCGAGGATGAAATAGACGCCGATCAGGCCGATGAGGAGGTCGCGGCCGAGCGAGGCGCCGGTGGTCGCGGTGTCCCTGGCTTCGCCGACGACCACCACATGGACGTCCGGCCGCTTGTCGCGGAGCTGGGGCAGGAAATCGCTGCGCAGCGCCGCCATCAGCTCGCGGGCATTGGCGACATCGGGGTTGATCGAGCCCTGCACCGAGACCGTGCGCCAGCCGTCGATGCGCTGCACCGAGGCGTAGCCGCGACTCTCGCTGATGTCGGCCACCGCGGAGAGCGGCACCCGTGCGCTATCGGCTCCGGTGACGGTGATGGCCGCCAGATCGGCGGCCGAACGGCGATCGTCTCCGCTCAGCCGGACGGCGATGTCGAGGCTGCCGAGATCATCGCGCACCTGCAGCCCGGTATCGCCGCGGAAGGCGGAGCGGAGCTGGGTGGCGATGGCCTGTGCGGTGACGCCGAGCGCCGTCGCCGCCGACGGACGCACCATGATCAGGAACTCCGGCTTGCCCGGCTGCAGGTCGTAGGTGACGTCGCGCACGCCGGCGAAGCCCTGGAAGAACTTGCGCATCTCCCGGGCGGTCGCCTCCAGTGCTGCAAGGTCCGGCCCCTGCACGCGCACGTCGATCGGCTTGCCGCCGGCGCCGCGCTCCTTGTCGGTGATGCGGAAGGCGGCCATGTCGGGCATCGGCCCGGTCAGCTTCTTCCACATGTCGAGGATGCCGGTTACCGCGGTGGTGCGGGTGCCGGCCGGCAGCAGCCTGGCGCTGACGGTGGCCATGTGCGGACCGACCTCGGGGCTGTCGGCATTGACGCCGTAGGAGATCGTATAGCTCTGCACCAGCGGCTGGCCGCCCGGCTGGGCGGGAGAGAGCTCGGCATTCATCTGTTCGAGGGCCGCGACGACCTTCTTCACCCGCTGTTCGGTGCGCGCAAGCGGCGAGCCCTGAACCAGCAGCAGCCGCGCCTCGACCGTGTCGCTCTCCAGCGTCGGGAAGCTCTGATACTTGATGAGACCGCCGGTGATCGGGGCGACCGACAGCATGACCAGGAACGCGGCAATGCCGAGCGTGACATAGCGGAAGCGCAGGGCGAGCCCGGCAAGCGGCACCGCGACGCGATCGCGCAGCCAGTCGAAGCCGCCGTTCGCCGCGCGGCCGACAGGGCCCGGCGAAAGATCGCGGTCGAGCGAATGCAGCATGTGGTGCGGCAGGATGAGGAAGGCCTCGATCAGGCTCACCACCAGAACCATGACCAGGACGATGGGGATGTACCTCAGCACCGCGCCGACGCTGCCGGCCATGAAGCTCAGCGGACCGACGATCATCACCGTGGTCAGGAACGAGGCGACCACGCCCGGCGCGACCTGGCGCACGCCGTTCACCGCGGCGTCGACGGCACTCTCGCCGGACTGGCGGCGGCGGACGATGTTCTCCGAAATGACGATGGCGTCGTCCATCAGCAGGCCGACGGCGACCAGCAGCGCCACCATGGTCATCATGTTGATGGTGTAGCCGAAGAGCTGCATGGCGAAGATCGCCGCCAGGAAGGAGACCGGCAGGCCCATCGCCACCCAGAACGACACGCGCAGCCCGAAGAACAGCCACATGGTCAGCAGCACCAGCGCCAGGCCCTGCAGGCCGTTGACGGCGATGATGCGCAGCCGGTCGCGAATGTTGGAGGTCGAGTCCTGGGAGATCGCCAGCCGGATGTTGCCGGGCGCCTCCGCCTGGGCCGCCGCCATCTGGCGTTCGAGCGCCGCCATGACCTTCAGCGCATCCTGGGTCTCGGTCTTGTTGACCGCGACGATGGCGGCGCGCTGGCCGTTGAAATAGGAGGCCTGCGCCGGATCGGCGAAGGCGGTCTGGATGGTGGCGATGTCGCCGAGCAGCACCTCGCCGCCGCCGGCGCTGCCGCTGACCGGGATCAGGGCGAGTTCCGCCGGGGTGCGCCGCTCGCCGAGGAAGCGGATCGCGGTGTCGCCCTCGGGCCCCTGCATGGTGCCGGCCGGCATGTCGATCGACTGGCGGGCGAGCGCGGCGGCAACATCGCCGATGGTCAGCCCGAAGCGCTGCAGGGCGACCGCCGGCACGTCGATGGAGATCTCGCGGCCGGAGAAGCCGCCGACATCGACCTGGGTGATCGCCGGATCGCTCTTCAGGCGTTCGGCGAAGGCATCGGCATAGGCAAGCAGCACCGCCGGGTCATCGGGGCCGGTGACCGCCACCGAGGCGACCGTCGCCACCCGCTGGACGACCCGCACGATCGGGTCCTCGGCCTTGTCGGGATAGGTCGACACGCCCTTGACCGCGGCCGAGACGTCGTCGCTGAAGCGGCTCATGTCCGCCCCCTCGACGATCTCGGCGGTGACGATGGCCATGCTGTCGCGGGCGAGGCAGGTGAGTTCCGCCAGATTGTCGACCGCCCGGATCGGGTCTTCGACCTCGCGGCAGATGCCGGCCTCGACCTCGGCCGGCGTCGCGCCCGGATAGGCGATGCGCACCTCGACCAGGGTCGGCGCCACCAGCGGGAAGGTGTCGCGCTGCAGGCCCGGCGCCGCCGCCAGCCCGAGCACGATGAAGGCCAGCATGAGGATGTTGGCGGCCGTCGGGTGGACGGCAAAGAGGCGGATCATTTCGCCTTCTCCCCGCCAGCGCCCGGCTTGCCGGAGCCGCCCGCCGAACCCGGCGTAGCGGGTGCCGCCTTGCCGGCACCGCCCGCCTTCGCGCCACCCGCCGGCGAGCCGCTCGCCGCCTGGGCGACGCGGGCGGCGATCGCCTTGTCCTCGACCGGCTTGACGCTCATGCCGGGGACGGCAATCGCCGGGTCGGTGACGACCAGCCGGTCGCCCGCCGCCAGCCCGTCCTCGACCGCCGAAACGCCGTCGACCGTATAGCCGACGGTGACGGCGCGCCGTTCGAGGGTGTTGTCGGCGGCGACGACCAGCGCCACGCCGCCCCGCACCGCCTCGGCCGGCACCACCAGCGCCTGGCGCGGCGGCGCGCTGAGCACGACCTCGACGAAGGTGTTGCGCCTGAGCGGCGGCCGCGAGCCTGCCTGAGCCTGCGAAAGCGGGTTCTCCACGCGCACGATCAGCGGCGTGCTCTGGGTGTGGGCATCGATCGCCTCGCCGGCGCGCACCACCCTGGCGTCCCAGCTCACCGTATGGTCGGCCGCCGGCAGCCGCACCTTCGCCTTGAGATCGGTGACCGCGCCGCTCGGCAGCAGGCGCACCAGCGGCCCCACCTGGCCGATGGGAAACTGCCCGGCGATCTCGACCGCCTCGGTGCCCTCGGCGGTGATCATCACCTGGCCGCGGCTGACCACCTGGCCGACTTCGGCGGCGACATCGGTGAGACGGACGTCGTAGGGCGCGACGACCACGGTGAATTCGAGATTGCGCAGGGCGGAGGCGCGTTGCGTTTCGAGGACCTTGCGCTCGGCACCGTTGAGCGCCAGCGCGTTCTCCAGCTCGACCACCTTGGCGCGCGACGCCAGCTCCTGACGGCGCGACTGGTCGAGAGCCGCCTGGGTGGCGACGCCGCGGCCGGTCAGGTCCTGCTGCCGCTGCAGTTCGGCCTGGCTCAGCGCCAGGTCGGCCCTGGCGATCTCGAGGCTGGCGGCCAGCGTCTCGTCCTTGACGGTGAGCGCCGCAAGCTGCGCTTCGGTCTGGGCGAGCGACAGCTTGAGGTCGGCGTCGTCGAGGCGCAGAAGCACGCTGCCGGCAGCGGCGGTTTCGCCGGCCGCCAGCCGCTCGGCGGTCATCGCCACCTCGCCGTCGATGCGGGCGACGGCGCGCCATTCGCGGGCCGGCGCCACGGTGCCATGGCCGACGACGCGCGGCTTGAGCTGCATCGGCGCCAGCGTCATGACCCGCACCGGCGTCGGCTGGGGAGATTTCTCCTTGGCGCTCGGAAGCTGCTTCAGTTCGGCCGAATAGCCGATCGCCAGGGCGCCGAGCGCGACGGGAACCGCCACCGCCACGACCCGCAGGAAGATGCGCAAAACGCCCGACATCCCGTCCCTCCTCGCTCGCCAGGGCCCCACAGCCGAGGCCCCTGACCGATGCGCTTCCGTTTACATGCGAATTCTTGCATGTATTTGCGATACGTCAGCGCCGAGGAATCCCTACGCGGGAAGCGTTGCGCTGCTCTGTCGCAGGCGGCCGGCAACCGGCGCGGCGCAATTGCGCGCGTGCGACGCGGCAGGGCCTTCGCAGGCGGAAAAGGGACAACTACAGTCCCGGCCACAGTCCGGGCGCCGGTGACGTCATCCGTACGCCGCAGCGGACGCATCGACAGACGGATGGGGAGACCAGCATGCCGGCGAGCCGCGAAGACCTGATCCGCTACCTCGATGACCTCGGCATCGCGGCCGCCACCGTCGACCATCCGCCGGTGTTCACGGTCGAGGAGGCGCAGACGCTGCGCGGCGCGATCGCCGGGGCGCACAGCAAGAACCTGTTCCTCAAGGACAAGAAGGGCGCCCTCTTCCTGGTCGTCGCCCGCGAGGACGCGGCGATCGACCTCAAGCGGCTGCACGCCCGTATCGGCGCGTCCGGGCGGCTGTCGTTCGGCCAGCCGGATCTCCTGCGCGACAAGCTCGGCGTCGCCCCCGGCGCGGTGACGCCGTTCGGGCTGATCAACGACCGCCCGCCGAGCGTGCGGGTGATTCTCGAGGCCGAGCTGGTCGCCGCCGAGACGGTCAATTTCCATCCGCTGGAAAACACGGCGACGACGAGCCTGGCGAGCGCCGACCTGATCGCCTTCATCCGCGCGACCGGCCACGAGCCGGAGATCGTCGACCTGACGCCCGGCGATCAGGCCGAGTGAGGCGAGACGTCAAGCGGTCAGGCGGCGGCTGTGGCGGCTAATCCCGATGCAGCATCGCGGCGGCCGCTCCAACGAAGACGACCTCCATGCACCGGCCGCTCTCCCGGCGACGGGCGACAACGACCGAATCCCTCGTCGAGGTCGACGACGATTTCGTCGCTTGGACCGTGAACCCGGTCTCCGATCGCCAGCCCCGGCTTAGCGGGATGGTCTGAACGCAAAGCCGTGGGATTGCTCAGCGCAATCCGCAGCGATTTGTCCGTCGTCATAGCAGCAGCGCCCCTTGTTGCTGTCTGAACGGTACCCGAGTCCAGCCCAAGGTCAACGGCTCAAGCGTCGCGCGCCCTTGCTACTTTCTCGAAACTGGGGCCTCGGACCTAGATCGATTTCTTTTCACCTATCTGTTCAACGCGACTCAATGGCACGTTGCGGTAGATCGTCGACCGCGAAACGCCAATTCTTTGCGCGACCTCGGCCACCGACATGTGCTCATCCACGATCATCCTGCGGGCGCGTTCGGTGGTGACTTCATCGAGGGCGGGATGCCGGCCCGTCGCCCGCTTGGGGCGTGCCCGGGCCATGTTGTAGCGGCCGAGAACCGCGAACACCGCGGCGACGCTCTCGTCCCTGGTGTTGAAATGATCGGCGAGCGATACCACGCCGATACCGCGGTCGATCAGCTTCGACAGCAGGACCAGCAATTCCGGCATCGGCGCGAGATGATCGAGTTGCACGACGACCAGTTCGTCCCCCCACCCGAGAGCTTCGATGCGGGCGAGGCAGGCGGGCGACACGTGATGCCTGACGCTGTTGAGAGAATTGACCAGTACCTGATCGCAGCCAGCTTCATCGAGCATCTTGAGTTCCGGCTCTGCTGACCGTGTGTTGGCACTTACCCGGACGTAACCAAGGCGCATGACTTTCGCCCCTTCATGCATGCGGTGGGCAAAGATCAGGGATTCTGCACTGGCCCCGGCGCTCGGCGCGCTTATGCAGGTTAGCTTCCGGACGCGACATCCCGCCGCGCCAAAAATGACAACCCCCGCTGCGGAGGTCAGGCCGGCAGCGGGGGGCTTTTTGCCTGAGGTCGGCCGCGCATCTTCGCGACCGACCTCGTGCCGGTCAGACTACCAATCGCGCTCCAGGCGGATCTTCGCGCCCCACGTCCCGTCGCTGGCGGTATTGACCTTGCTGTAGCCAGCTTCGACACCGGCCAGGAAGTTGGTGACCGGAGACCACACCAGGTTGCCGGCAACCGTGTAGCCGTTGAAGTTGGCCGACGGCGTGCTCGTCCCGGACTCGCTGGCGTACTGGAAGGTCACGGCCGACGACAGGGTCGGAGCCCAGAAGTGCTGGAACGACGCGACCGCGCTCCACACCGAACCACCGGAGGCGACCACCATGCCGTTGGCGCCGAAGTTCGGAGTTCTCGCTCGAAGACGCCGCGGCCTGCAACAGCAGCTTGTCGCCGGGCGCGATCTGGTCGAGCTTGAAGGTCATGCCGATCTGGCCGCCGAAGCCGCTGCCGGCAGTGGTCTCACCATAACCGCCGGACAGCTTGGCATCCCACTTGGAGCCCGCCCAGGTGATGTCGCCGACGATATCCGGCACGCTGTAGCTCGACGACAGGCTGGTGCCCCAACGATCGCGCGGATCTTCAATGGCCAACTGCAGGCCAAAGCCGCTCATCGCCCAGGTCAGACGAACCTGATCGACGTTGTCGTCGGCGGCGTCGTAGGTATCCCAGCCGAGGTTGTAGCCGCCGCTGTAGTGGTAGATGGACTCGGCGCGGCCGGCCAAGAGCATGCCGAGCTCGAGGTAGGCGGTGTCGAGATAGGCGTACTTGGTGCTGTCCTGCGCGACGCCGCTGCTGCCGTAGTAGGCCGAATTGTTGCTCGGATCACCATTGTCCGACACGGCGCGGAGTTCGACGAAGCCGGTCAGCGGGCCGTACTCGGTCATCGACTTGGCGGTGAAGTTGATGTGGGTCTCGGTGTGGAAGTCCCACGACGCGGAGTGCCCCCCGAGGTGCCCCAGTCCGTCGCAGCGGTGCTGTGGAAGTTGGTGTCGAGGCGGACCAAACCACCGATCTTCAGGCAGGTATCGGTGCCCGGGATGTACCAGTAGCCAGCGCCGAATGCGTCGCAAACCTTGACGTAATCGACCGGCTCGGCAACCGACAGATCGGCCGCCTGAGCACCGCCAACGACCGCAAAAGCGGCGGCGGAGCTGAGAAGTAAGGTCTTAAGTTTCATGTGATCTCTCCTCGCCCCCCGAAAGGGAACTTGTCCGTCCTTTTGCCGAAGAGTCCCTTCGGCGGAAACCGGAGTAGAACGAGGGCAGATTACACGCAATATGCCGGTATTCGTTTCGAATACACAGTCAAATCGTGTCTGCATTATTTGTCGCAAAACACGATCTTCTATGGAAAAACTACCAAACGGCCGTTTTCCGGCATAATGCCGATCGTTCGCGCGGCGCAGGTCCGCTAGCGCGACACGGATCGGCGGTCTTTTGCGACAAATCCGTTCTGCGACGGGGGTGCGCGGTTTCTGGCCAGCGTTGCCTCCGCGCCACAGTCTCACCGCCTCCACCGCACGCCGGACGGCCTTGCCCGCCCGGCGCCGGCACAGCGGTACCTCTAGCGAATCTGCTGGGCGAACCAGACGATCGTGCGGCAGTAGACGTCGGCCTTGTTCCATTTGTGCAACACCTGGAAGTTGGCGCTGCCTTCCCCCCACGGCGCGCCCGGCCTGCCAGCCGTAGCCCTTGAGGTAGTTGGCCGTGGACGCCAGCGCATCCGGCCAGGAGTGGATGAGGTCGCGGCGGCCGTCGCCGTCGTAGTCGATGGCGAACTTCACGTAGGAGGAGGGCATGAACTGGGTCTGGCCGACTTCGCCGGCCCAGCCGCCGCGCATGGCGGCGGGCGACAGGTCGCCGCGCTGGACGATGTGCAGAGCGGCCATCAGTTCGTCGGTGAAGAAGTCGGAGCGCCGGCAGTCGTGCGCCAGCGTCACCAGCGAGCGGATGGCCGGCGTATTGCCGGTGCCGCCACCGAAGCCCGTCTCCAGCCCCCAGATCGCCACGATGATCGGCGCCGGCACGCCGAATCGCTTTTCGAGCTTGGCGAAGAAGCCGGCGCTGCGCCGCAGGCGCTCCTTGCCGATGCGCAGATGCGCCGCGGTGACACGCTTGGCCCGGTAGGTCTCGAAGCTCTGCTTGAAGTAGCCCTGCCGGCGGTCGAGCTTGAGGATGGCGGCGCTCGGCGTCACGCCGGAGAGCGCAGCGTTGAGCGTGCCCTGGGAGATGCCGGCGGCCAGCGCCCGCTTCTCGAAGCCGGCGAGCCAGGTGCCGAAGTCGCCGCCGCACTGGGCGGCCGCCACCGGTCCCGCCAGGGAGACCAGCCACAGAGCGGCGCCGAGCGCCGCGAACCTTGCCGCCATCACGCGCATGTCAGCCTCATCCCTCTCGTTGGTCGGTTGCATGATAGCGCCGCCGCCAGTACCGCGGCAACGCACGGGCACGACGACCGCCCGCGCCCAGCGACCGACCTTAGCCGCCAAACCTTTGAATTCATCCACAGCTTTCGCCAGCGGTCACAGGACCGTTGCGTGACGCTGATAAGCCGGCAGCCTCCGGGAAGGCGAGCAGGTGACCGCCCATCTCACGCTTGCCGCGCTTTACGCCTTCGACGAGGCCGGCCGCCGGCTGGTGTGATCGCGGCCATACGCTATATCGACCGGATCACGGAAAATGCCTGGAAATCGGCTGGATTTCAGGGTGTCCGCAACCGATTCTCAACCGGTCTCCGGGACATTACGTAGGGACAGCCAGGCGTTTGCCGTGGCATGTGGGACAATGTAAGCGCCGAAAGGCGGGGGGAGCGGCAAAGTGCCAGTGGACTCAACCATGGTTCGCTACTACTTTCGCACCGTTCCAAAGAGCAAGGGCGCCTGATGGACTATCAGTCGATTTTTGGTGAAGCGATTGCCGCGCTTCATGCCGAGAGCCGCTACCGCGTCTTCGCCGACCTGGAGCGGATCGCCGGGCGCTTCCCGCACGCGATCTGGCGCTCCGAGGCGGGTGCCCGCGAAATCGTCGTGTGGTGCTCGAACGACTATCTGGGCATGGGGCAGAACGCGGCGGTCATCGAGGCCATGGTCGCGGCGGCGCGGACCATGGGCGCCGGCGCCGGCGGCACGCGCAACATTTCGGGCACCAACCACCCGCTGGTGCAGCTCGAGGCGGAACTCGCCGACCTGCACGGCAAGGAGGCGGGGCTGGTCTTCACCTCCGGCTTCATCTCCAACGAAGCGGCGATCTCGACCATCGCCAAGCTGCTGCCCGGCTGCGTCATCTTTTCCGACGAGCTGAACCACGCCTCGATGATCGAGGGCATCCGGCGCGCCGGCACCCAGAAGCTGATCTTCCGCCACAACGACCTCGCCCACCTGGAAAGCCTGCTCAAGGAGACGGCGCCGGAGCGGCCGAAGCTGATCGCCTTCGAATCGGTCTATTCGATGGACGGCGACATCGCCCCGATCGGGCAGATCGCCGACCTCGCCGAGACATACGGCGCCATGACCTACCTCGACGAGGTGCACGCGGTCGGCATGTATGGGCCGCGCGGCGGCGGCATCGCCGAACGCGACGGCGTCATGGACCGCATCGACGTGATCGAGGGGACGCTGGCCAAGGCCTTCGGCGCGCTCGGCGGCTATATCACCGCCAGCCGCGCGGTGATCGACGCGGTGCGCTCCTACGCGCCCGGACTTCATCTTCACCACCGCGCTGCCGCCGGCGATCGCCACCGCAGCGCTGACGTCGATCCGCCACCTCAAGGCCTCGTCGGCCGAGCGCGCAGCGCAGCAGCGCAGTGCCGCGCTCACCAAGAAGCGCCTGCTGGCGGCGGGCCTGCCGGTGATGCCGACCGACACCCACATCGTGCCGGTGATGGTCGGCGATGCCGAACGCTGCAAGCAGGCCAGCGACCTGCTGCTCCACGAGCACGGCATCTACATCCAGCCGATCAACTATCCGACGGTGCCGCGCGGCCAGGAGCGGCTGCGCATCACGCCGACGCCCTTCCACGACGAAGCGCTGATCGAGGCGCTGGCGGTGGCGCTGGTCGATGTGTGGACCAAGCTCGACCTGCCGCGCTTCGAGGGCGAGGACGAGCCGGAGCCGCGCCAGGTCGTCGGCGGCAACGCCCGCGTCGGCGTGTTTCCCCCGGCCGGCGGCTAGGACTCCGCTTCGCCGTCGGCGGACGCCGGGCGCCTGCCCGCCCGCTTCATGAGCAGCGGGGCGTACACCGCAATCATCAGGAAGCGCGCCAGCTGGTGTGCGGCGACGAAGGCCGCATCGAGATGGAGCGCGAAGGCCATGATGGTCATCACGTCGATGCCGCCGGGGGCGAAGGCGAGGATCATCTGGCTGGTTGACTGATCGGTGAGCCGGGCCGCGATCAGCGCGCCGGTGACCGCCACGCCCATGGACACGCAAAAGGCGCCGAACGAGGCGCCGGCCGTCGCCCACAGCATCCTGACCGTGGTGCCGGCGAAGCGGCTGCCGACCAGACTGCCGAGCACGATATAGGCGGCGATCATCAGCGGCGGCGCCAGGCTGCCCGAGACCAGGCCTGAGCCGTGGAGCAGGCCGCTGACGAGCAGCGCACCGAGCAGCGGCGCTGCCGGGATGCCGACGAAGGAAAAGACCACGCCGCCGAGCGTTCCGCCGGCCAGCGTCACGGCGATGGCGGCGAGCGACGCCGCCGGAGCGGCGCTGCCGGGCGCAACGTTGCTGACCAGCGATACCGCCTTGGGCAGGAAGGCGACCAGCAGGAAGATGCGGATGGTCTGCGACACGGCGATGCGCGAGGTATCGGCGCGGGTCGGCAGCGCCAGCGCGATGACGTAGCTGGTGAGGCCCGGAATGGCGGCGAAGAACGCGGTCTGGCGGTCCCAGTTGCAGACGCGGTGGAGGAACGTCTGCGCCGCCCATTGCAGGATGACGAGGTTGACGATCAGCACGGCCAGGCTGATCGGCCAGCGCGGCAGCTCGCCGATCAGTTCGGGCGAGACGCTGGAACCGAGGAACGAGCCGGTCACCACGAAGGCGATGTTGCGCAGGCCGGCCGGGACCTCGACTTCGGTTCCGGCGACGGCGGCGATGGCGACGGCCACCATGGCACCGGTCAGCCAGCCGGCGGGCAGGCCGAGCACCCCGAAGAGGGTGCCGCCGACCGCGCCGATGGCGAGCGTCAGCAGCGTACGGAGAATCCGCCGCCGATCGATCACCCGGCGCCCTGCCCGCGTCGGCGGTTCGGCGGGCCACGCCTCATCGGCGTGCGATCCAGGCTGCCAGACGGTCGGTCGCCTCGCGGACCTGCGCGGCATCGCGGGCGAAACAGAGGCGCATGTAGCCTGCGCCGGCGTCGCCGAAGGTCGGTCCCGGCGCCACGCCGACGTTGGCCTCGTCGACCAGACGCAGGGCAAGACCGCGCGTGTCGCTTTCGCCGTCGATGGCGAAGAACAGGTAGAAGGCGCCCGTCGGCTCGGCGAAGCGCGCCCGGCCGGTGGCGGCGAGCCCGCCGCAGACGATGTCGCGGCCGGCATGGGCGCGCGCCACCTGGAGACGAAGGAAGTCATCGCCGTCGTCGAGCGCGACCGTCGCGGCGCGTTGCATGAAGACGGCGACGCCCGAGGTCGAATACTGGATCAGGTTCTCGATCGCCGCGCCGAGAACCGGCGGCGCCGACAGCCAGCCGATGCGCCAGCCGGTCATCGCCCAGTTCTTGGAAAAGGTGTTGACGTAGAGAATGCGCTCGTCCGGCTCGGCGATGTCGTAGAACGAGGGCGCCCGGTCGCCGGCATAGAAGAAGCGGTGGTAGACCTCGTCGGCGACGATCCACAGGCCGCGCGCGCGCGGCGAAATCGCGAATCGCGCGGAGATCGTCGAGCGTCGCCGTCCAGCCGGTCGGATTGGTGGGCGAGTTGATGACGATGGCCCGGGTGCGGTCGGTCGCGGCGGCGAACAGCCGGTCGAGATCGAGCGCCCAGCCGGCGTTGCCGAGCGTCATGGGGACGGGCACCGGCGTGGCGCCGGTGATGCCGATGGCGGCGGTGAGGTTGGGCCACGCCGGCTGCGGGATGATCACCTCGTCGCCGGTGCCGGCGACCATGCGGCAGGCGATCTGGATGGCCTGCATGCCGCCGCCGGCGACGAAGAAGCGCTCGGGCACGAACGGCTTGCCGTAGGTGCGCTGGTGGTAGCGGGCAAGCGCGGCGCGCAGCTCCGGGATGCCGCGCTGGTGGGTATAGAAGGTCTCGCCGGCGGCCAGCGATTGCGCCGCCGCATCGGAGATGAACTTCGGCGTCGGCAGGTCGCCTTCGCCGACCCACAGGGGGATCAGCCCGGCGCGGCCGCGGCCATAGTTGAACACTTCAACGATGCCGCTTTCCGGCGCGTCGCGGGCTTCGCGGCGCAGGGCGGCAACAAGATCGTCTGACACGGGTAGATGGTCTTTCGCGAAAGGAAACGGCCTGCCCGGCGGGGCCGCCGGGCAGACACCGTGATTCCATGTCGGGCGGCGATGGGCAAGCCCGTTCGCCGCGTCACGATTACTTCTTGGCGAGCAGGTCGCGGATCTCGGTGAGGAGCAGAATATCCTGCGACGGGGCCGGCGCGGCGGCCGGTTGTTCGACCTGCTTGCGCTTCATCCGGTTCATCCCCTTGACGACGAGGAACAGGACCCAGGCGACGATCAGGAAGTTGATCGCCAGCGTGATGAAGTGACCGTAGGCGATGGTGGCCCCGGCCTTGCGGGCATCATCGAGGTTGGCCGCCGACGCTCCGCTCAGCTGCCAGTACATCTGCGAGAAGTCGATTCCCCCGGTGATCAGCCCGACCACCGGCATGATCAGATCGTTGACGATCGACTGCACCAGCCCGCCGAAGGCGGCGCCGATGATGACGCCGATGGCGAGATCGACCATGTTGCCCTTCAGGGCAAATTCCCGGAATTCCTTGAGCATTCCCCCGTCTCCCCATCCTACCCGCGAGAACTCACCTCGCGAATAATGCTGAGGAAGAATAGCCCAAGTGGAACGCGAAGGGATAGCTCCGGCGCGGGCGGGTCAGAAGAGGCCGTTTTTGCGGCTGTTTCCGGCCGACAACGGTATAAATACGGTCGCGCGCTCTCGATTCGCCGGAGCCGCCACGGGGAGCGTCCTTGACCGACAGTCGCGAAACGCAACGCTGGGAGGCAAGCTGGGCCTTGACCGTCGGCGTCATCGGCGCTGCCACCCTGATCACGCTGGCGCCGGTGATGTTTGCCTCGATGACCGACCAGTCGACGCTGCTCGGTCTGCCGACCAGCTATTTCCTCGCCGGCATCGTCGTGCCGCCGCTGATCGCGGCGACGATCTTCTGGTTCGCCAGGAACCAGGACCGGATCGATCGCCGCTTCGACGGCCCGGGAAGCTAGGCGGCGGGGCGCCATGGCCGCGCGAAAATCGATGGCCACCTTCCGCAGCCTGGCGGGCCTGTTCACGCTGGCGTTTGCCGGCGCGCTGGTGGTGCTCGGCCTGCTCGGCAACTACGGCCTGCCGGACACGGTGCTCGGCACCACGCTCGGCGTCGGCGTGCTGGTCGCCTTCGCTGTCGCCGGGGTCAGCGAGCGCACCATGCAGCCGGCCGAATTCCACACCGCCGGCGGCGGCCTGTCGGCCATGGCCAACGGCATCGCCACGGCGGCGGCCTTCCTTTCGGCAGGGGGCATCTTCGGGCTCGCCGCCGCCGTGCTTTCCGATTATCGCGCCGGCATCGCGATCACGCTCGGCTGGTCGCTCGGCTTCCTTCTGCTGGCCGTGCTGATCGCGCCGTATCTGCGCAAGTCGGGCACCTTCGGCGTCGCCGATTTTCTCGCCTTCCGCTTCGCCAATCGCGGCGTGCGGCTGATCGCCGCGATCATCGTCGTGACGGCGCTCCTCCCGGCGCTGGCGGCAGCGGTCGCCACCGGCACGCTGGTCACCGCGCGGCTGTTCGCGCTGTCGTCGCACGCGGCGGCGATTGTGGTCGTGCTGCTCATCCTCTCCGGCACCGTGCTCGGCGGCATGCGCGCGGTGACGCTGACGGCACTGGCCCAATACATCGTGCTGGCGATCGCCTTCGTGGTGCCGGCGGCGATCGTCTCGACCATTGCCTATTCGCTGCCGATTCCGCAGATGGCCGCCGGTCTCGCCTACAGCGACGCCGCCGCGCTCGCCGTTTCCGGCGATCTCGCCACGCCGCTCACCAGCCGCTTCCTGCCGCTGCTGCCGCACGGCGGCTTCCAGCTCGTCGCGGTCACCGTGGCGCTCGCCGCCGGGGTCGCCGCACTGCCGCACCTGCTCATGCGCAGCGCCACCGTCGACGACGCGCCGGCCACCCGGCGCTCGGTCGGCTGGGCGCTGGTCTTCGTCCTCATCGTCGCGCTGACGGTGCCGGCCTATGCCACCTTCGCCAAGCTGGCGCTGTTGCGCGACACGGTCGGCACGGCAATCGCCGACCTGCCCGACTGGCTGTTCGCGCTGGGCCGGCAGGGGCTGGTGCGGCTGTGCGGCGCCGACGCCGCCTCGGCCGCCGCCGCAAGCCAGGCCTGCGCTGCGCTGCACGGCACCGTCGGCGCGGTGGCGGCGCCCGACCTCGCGGTCAACGGCGACATCGTGATGCTGGCCTGGGGCGATCTGGTCAGCCTGCCCTTCGTGGTCACTGCGCTGATCTTCGTCGGCATCCTGGCGGCCGCGCTGGCTGCCGCCAACGCCATGGCGCTGTCGGTCGCCGAGGCGCTCGGCCACGACCTCTACGGTCGGCTCATCGATCCGAAGGCGTCGGCCGGCCGCCGGCTGATCGTCACGCGCCTGGCGCTGGTCGCAACCGTGCTGGTCGCCGCGTGGCTCGGCATCCGGCGCGCCGGCGACATCCTGCCGTTGGCGGCGGCAACGCCGTCGCTCACCGCCGGCGGCCTCTTCCCGGCGCTCTTCCTGGCGGTGTGGTGGCGGCGCGCCAACGGCCCCGGCACCATCGCCGGCATGATCGCCGGCTTCGTGGTCACCGCCGCCATCGTCGTCGGCGGACGCTATCCCGGCGTGCTGCCGGCCGACATGCGCGGCAGCGGCCTGTCGCCGCTGTGGGCCGCGCTCGTCGGCCTGCCCGTCGGCTTCGTGGTGGCGATCGCCGTCAGCCTCGCCACGCGCGCCCCGACGCCGGATCAGGAGGCGGTCGTCGATGCCATGCGCCGCCCCGGCACCATGCTGGCGACGACCGACGGCTAGAGGGCGATTGGCCACTGGCGGCGGCCGGCGGCGGCTGGCAAAGTGCCCCTCCACACCCTGCCCATCCCCCTAACCCCTGCCCCATCCTCCTAACCCCCCGCCCCATCCCATGGTCGAAAACCGCCGTTCCCTCTTCCCCGCCCGCGCGCCCTACGCCAGCCACATGCTGAAGGTGTCGGCGCTGCACGAGATCTATGTTGCCGAATACGGCAACCCCCGCGGCAAGCCGGTGGTGGTCCTGCACGGCGGACCCGGCGCCGGCATCAGCCCGTCGATGCCGCGCTACCACGACCCCGACGCCTACCGGATGGTTCTGTTCGACCAGCGCGGCTGCGGGCGATCGACGCCCTACGCCGAGCTCGAGGAGAACACGACCTGGCACCTGGTCGCCGACATCGAGACCATCCGCGCGCATCTCGGCATCGAACGCTGGCAGGTGTTCGGCGGCTCCTGGGGCTCGACGCTGGCGCTGGCCTATGCCGAGACCCATCCGCAACGGGTGAGCGAACTGATCGTGCGCGGCATCTTCACGCTGCGCCGGCGCGAGATCGAATGGTTCTACCAGGAGGGGGCGTCGTACCTGCTGCCGGAAGCCTTCGAGGACTACGTGAAGCCGATCGCCGAGGTCGAGCGCAGCGACATGGTCGCCGCCTACTACAAGCGGCTGACCAGTTCCGACAAGGACGTGCAGATGGCCGCGGCGCGGGCCTGGGCGATGTGGGAAGGCGCGTCGCTGTCGCTGCTGCCCGACCCGGCGCGGGTCGAGGCCTTCGGCCAGCCGCACTATGCGTTGGCCTTCGCGCGCATCGAATGCCACTATTTCCAGAACCGCGGCTTCCTGGAGACCGACGACCAGCTGATCGCCAATGCCGGGCGGCTCGCCGACATCGACGGGGTGATCGTGCACGGCCGCTACGACCTGTGCACGCCGATCGAGACGGCGTGGCTGCTGCACAAGGCGTGGCCGCGGGCGGCCTATCGCGTCGTCGACGACAGCGGCCACGCGATGACGGAGCCCGGCATCGTCCACGAGCTGGTGACGGCGACCGAGAGCTTCAAGTCGCGGACGTCATAGGCCGGAGCGCCAGCGCGTCGCGGCACGGGCCTCGCCGATGCCGCCCAGCGGCAATCGCGGCCGCCATGCGCGGCTCGGCCGCCGCACCCGGGCGCGCACGCGCCCCGCCGCCTCGGCAATGATCTCGCCATAGGCGGCAAGCGCGCGCTCGGCGACGCCATCGAGCGAGAAGTCGCGTGCGCCCGCCCTGGCAATGGCGCTGAGGACGCGTGCGTCGTCGTCGCTCCGCCGGACCACCCAGTCGAGCGCGGCGTGGAAGGCGGCAACGTCGACCCGTGGCAGCAGGCGCCCGTTGACGCCGTCGCGGACGATCTCGCGGGCGCCGGGCGCATCGATGGCCACCACGGCAACCCCGGCCGCCATCGCCTCGGCCAGCACCAGTCCCTGCGTCTCGGTGAGCGAGGCGAAGGCGAAGACATTCATGGCGTGGTAGGCATCGATCAGCGCCGGCGGCCGCAGCGCGCCGGTGAAGACGACGCGGCGGGCGAGGCCGGCACCGGCGAAGATGGTCGCCATCGGCTGCTGCGACGGGCCGTCGCCGACGATGACCGCATGGGCGGCGGGCGTGGCAGCGAGGAAGCGGGCGAGCGCGCGGGCGAGGAAAGCGAGGTTCTTCTCCTCCGCCAGGCGGCCGACATATCCGACGACGACCGCATCGGCGGGTATGCGGTGGCGGGCGCGGAAGCCGGCGCCGTCGCCTTGGGCGAAGACGGCGAGCGGCACACCGGTCGGCACTTCATAGACCGGCGCCGTGACACCGCGCGCCATGAGCAGCTCACGGATGCTGTGCGAGGGGGCGAAGACCGCATCGCTGGCATTGGCGTAGCGGGTGCCCCGATTGAGCGCGATGCGCTTCATCAGGCTGAAATCGCCCGGCAGGTAGTGGGTGTACTGCTCGTAAAGGGTGTGATGGGTGAAGACCAGCGGCAGGCGGCGCGCGCGGGCGAGGCGCGCCGCGGTGGTTCCGAGCAGGAAGGGCGCGTGCGAATGGACGATGTCGGGGGCGAAGGCATCGACGGCGCGGGCGAGATAGAGCGGCGGACCGATGGCGACGGAGTAGTCGCTGCCAGCGAAATTGCGCAGTGCGCCGACGCGGACGACACCGACTTCCTTCTCCGGCGCGCCGTCGAACTCCGGCGCGACCACCAGCACGCCATGACCGCGGGCGCGATAGGCCTCGGTGAACATGGTCACCGAACGCGCCACGCCGGAAACGTTGGGCGCGAACGTATTGGTGACCATCAGGATATTCATCGCCCTTTCCTGTTCGACCGCCGGCAGCCGGACCGGCGGAGGCGGTGCATCCAGCCTCTACCGATATTGGGTGCCGGGGCGGCGATTATAACTGCAACGGCGTGGTTTTTCCGGCGTCGGCCTGTCGCGACGACCGCAGGTTGCGGCAGCAATCTCAGGTCGTCGTGTCGGCATGGCCGTGCTTGAGCGAGCGGATCATCTCGAGCAGACGATGGATCGCGGTGCGGGCAAATCCCTGCGGCCGGCCTGTCGCCTCGTCGCCGGTTCCGGCGGCGGCCGGGGGCGCCGGCGCGACGACGCTGGCGACCAGTTGATCGACGCGGACGGTCAAACGGTCGAGGCCGACGGACAGACGGTCGACCTTGTCCGAGAGGGTGGCGAGCCTGCCCGTCAGCCCCGAACTCGACGATCGGGTCGCAGCGCCACACGCCGGCCTGCTGGCGGCAGTGGGAGACCGTGCCGGTCCTGGTATCGAGGCGGACGAAGCCGCTGCCTTCGCCGGGGGCGAGCTGGTAGCGACCGGCCGCTGGCGCATTGTCCTCCGCCGCCGCGGGGACGACCACGGCCGCGGAGGCGATCGCGACCAGGATCACGAGGGAGCGGATCATCATCGACGTGAGCCTCCCTTTCGGTTTTGTGCGGCACCTTTGCGCCAGCCTAGCACAGCGGTGCGTAACCCGGCACGGGGTGCTTGCCGGTGCCGTCCGTGCTGGCTAGTGTCGGGCCCGTTCCATGACGACCGTCTACAAGATCTGCCCGGCTGAATTGTGGCGCAAGGCCGCGGCCGAGGGCGTCTTTCGCGGCGCTGGCGTCGACCTCGCCGATGGCTTCATCCATTTCTCCACCGCCGGCACCGTCAAGGAGACCGCCGCCCGCCATTTCGCGGGCGCCGCCGATCTGGTCCTGGTTGCCTTCGACGATCTCGGCCTCGGGCCGGAGCTGCGCTACGAGCCGTCGCGCGGCGGCGCGCTCTTCCCCCATCTCTACGGCCGGCTCGACCCTGCCACGGCGCTGTGGGTCAAGCCGCTGCCGCTCGGCGACGACGGCAGGCACGTTTTCCCGGATCTAGCGCCGTGACCCTCGCCTTCCGGCTGATCCGACCGCTCGTCTTCGCCATCGAAGCGGAGGCGGCGCACCGGCTGGCCGTGCGCGGCGTTGCCGCGGCCGGGCTCATCCCGCACAAGGCGCCGACCGATCTCCGCCTCGCCTGCCGCGTGCTCGGCCTGACGTTCCCGAACCCGGTGGGGCTCGCCGCCGGCTTCGACAAGAATGCCGAGGTGATCGATGCGACGCTGGCCGCGGGCTTCGCCTTCACCGAGGTCGGCACGCTGACGCCGCAACCGCAGGTCGGCAATCCGCGTCCACGCATCTTTCGCCTGCCGGCCGACCAGGCGGTGATCAACCGCATGGGCTTCAACAACCAGGGCTTCGCGGCCGTCGAGCGACGGCTGACGGCGCGGCGCCGGCAGGGCATCGTCGGCGTCAACATCGGCGCCAACCGCGACAGCGCCGACCGCATCGCCGACTACGTCGCCGGCGTCAGGCGCTTCGCGCCGCTCGCCGACTATCTCGCCATCAACATTTCCTCGCCCAACACGCCGGGCCTGCGCGACCTGCAGGAGCGCAAGGCGCTGACCGGGCTGGTTGCGGCGATCGCGGAGGCGCGGCGCGCCGCGGCGACGCCGGTGCCGATGCTGCTCAAGCTGGCTCCCGATCTCGACGACGCCGCGCTGGAGGCGTTCGTTCAAGCCGCCGTCGAGGGCGGCATCGAGGGCCTCATCGCCACCAATACGACGCTCGCCCGCGACGGCCTCGGCAACAGCCGCGCGGCTGCCGAGACGGGCGGGCTGTCCGGCCGGCCGCTCTTCCGCCGCTCGACCGCGATCCTGGCGAAGCTGCGCAAGCTCGCCGGCCACAAGCTGGTGCTGGTCGGTGTCGGCGGGATCGATTCGGCCGAGACCGCCTGGGAGAAGATGACCGCCGGCGCCGACCTCATCCAGGTCTATACCGGCATGGTCTACGAGGGGCTCGGCCTGCCGGCGGAGATCGTCGCCGGGCTCTCCCGGCGGCTCGACCGCGAGAAGATCGCCAGCATCGGCGAGATCGTCGGCAGCCAGGCCGACCGCTGGGCGCGGGCGTAGCGGCTAGATGTGGAGCCTCAACAGGTTGTTCTCGGTGAGAGCGATCCTGCTGATGGGTGGCTTTGAGTTTAGGCTGCCGTGGGGGCGGTGCCAGTTGTATCGGTGCAGCCAGCGTGGCAGCTCGTCGCCACGATGGTCGGACGTCGGGTAAGCCTGGGCATAGGCCCATTCCCTCAAGGCCGTCTGGATGAAGCGCTCGGCCTTGCCGTTGGTCTTGGGGGTGTAGGGCCTGGTCCTGATGTGGCGAAGGCCGAGATCGCGGCAGGCATCGCGGAAGGCGTGGGCTTTGTAGCAGGCACCATTGTCGGTCATGACGCGGGCGACGGTGACGCCAAGGCTTGCGTAGTAGGCGACGGCAGCACGCAGGAAGGCGACGGCGCTCTCCTTCTTCTCGTCGGGCAGGATTTGCGAGAAGGCGATGCGCGAGGCATCGTCGATCGAGACGTGGACGAACTCCCAGCCGACGCCACGGCTCTTGCTCTGGCCGGTGCGATCGCCCGTGATGCGGTGGCCGACCCGGTCGAAACGGCCGAGCTTCTTGATGTCGATGTGGATGAGATCGCCGGGATGGGCGCGCTCGTAGCGGCGCACCGGCTCGGCCGGCTCCAGGGCGGCGATGCGGTTCAGGCCAAGGCGCCTGAGGATGCGGCTGACGGTGGCCGGCGAGATGCCGAGTTCAGCCGCAATCTGCTTGCCGGTGAAGCGTTGCCGGCGCAGGGCTTCGACTTGTCCGACGATCGCTGGCGGCGTCGGCCGGTAGAGGCGATGCGGCCGCGATGAGCGATCCCGCAAGCCTTCTATGCCCTCGGCTTTGAACCGGGCAACCCATTTGCGCACGGTTCGCGGGCAGACGCCTGCGGCACATCCGGCGGCCTCCGACGTCTGCCCGCTCAGCACCGCGCTTACCAAATGCTCTCGACCAAGTGGCGTCAGACGGGCATTCTTGTGGATGTTCATCCGGTCCTCCTCCGAGGGTACGCTGTAGCTTCGCAACTCCAGCTTCCTCGTTCAGGACCGGATGGACAACCTACTGAAAGCTCACAGCTAGAGGCCCGATCCGTTGCGCCGCCCGAACCGGAACAGGCGCATCACCAGCCAGATCGGCACGACGATCACGGCGCCGAGAAGCAGATACTGGAAGCCCCAGCGCACCGCGTCGAAGCCCATGTTGTAGATGCGGGCGGCAAGCCGCCGGAGGCTGTCGACGATATCGAAGGGCGACAGGCCGAGCGCGCTCAGGATGACGCCGAGCACGAAGGACATGACGGCGAGCTGAACCAGGACCCGGGCCGGTGAGCCGCCGAAGAAGCGGTTGAGCGCTGTGCTGTTCATGGATCTCTCGGGGTCTCTCCGCACCACGGCCGAAATCATATGCTGCGCCCGTTATATGGCGAGCCGGCGGCAGCGTCCAAGGGCCTCGTGGGCCGGAGAGCGACGCCGGTGTTATTTACGCTGTGCAAGTCTAGTGCCGTGTTTTGGTTGCATTTGCGTGTCTTTCAGGGTCGGATGAACCTTCAGCCTTGTCCCAACCCTGGAGATAGCCTGTGCAGCGCGCACGTTTCCTGTTCCTCGCTTCGGCAGCGTTTGTCCTCTCCATCGCCGGACCGGCATTGGCGCATGACGCGGCCAATCCGCTCTCCATCTTCGAGCCGGGCGCCAAGGTCGAGCGGGCCGCCCATTCGTTCCACCAGAAGGTGGTGGCGGCGGAAGCGGCCGGCGTGCCGGCCGACACCCTGCACACGGCGCGCTTCGTCGCCTGGGCCGACCTCGCCTGGCCGACGCACAACATCACCGTCTGCTTCTGGAACGGCACGCCGGAGCTGCAGGACTTCATCATGAAGACGGCGAGCGTGTGGAGCGAAGCCGCCGACCTCCACTTCGTCTACCAGACCAACGGGACGAACAACATCTGCCAGGACGCCGCCAGCGCCTTCATCCGCATCAACCTCGACCCGAAGGCGCCGAAGAGCCTGTTCGTCAATCAGGAAAGCAGCGACCACGGCGACTGGTCCTATCTCGGCCGCAATTCGCTGAGCACCGACCTGCTGGTGACCATGAACCTGCCGGACGTGGTGCGCCTGCGCGAGAAGAACCCGCTGTGGACCGTCCATGCTATCCGCCACGAGTTCGGCCACGCCCTGTCGCTGATGCACGAGCACCAGCGGGCGCTGTGCGACCCGTGGTTCGACTATCAGAAGATCTCCAAGGCGACCGGCTGGAGCGTGGAATTCGCCAAGACCCAGATCGGCAAGTTCCCGGATTCGGAAATCCAGTATCTCGAGACGGTCGGCGATTACGACCTGCAATCGATCATGCAATACAACTTCCCCAAAGAGGAATTCCTCGACCTCCCCGGCAAGCAGAACCCCTGCTACCGGGCGACGCCGATCGACAACCTGTCGGAGCAGGACATCAAGGGCATCCAGGTGCTTTACGGCGCGCCGACGGGCGCCGGCGCCGGCGCCGCGATGCGCAAGGGGGGTGAGCCGGTGCCGGCGTCGATGCCGGATTCGGCGGTCGCCGCCGCCCGCGCCGACCTCGGCAAGCTGGAGACGGAAATGAAGGCGGATGCCTCCGGCACCAACCGGTCGGGCAAGGACGCGATGAAGGCGAAAGCCGCCGCCGCGGCCTTCGCCGAAGTCGTCGCTTCCCTCAAGGATCTCGAGACAGTGGTGCCGCCGCGTTGACGGCGCCAGGAACGGAAGCCTGCCGACAGAACACCACGGCGTCGGCCAAGAAGGACCCATAAAACGACAAATTCACCGCGGAGTTTACCGCACCAACGTGATGCCCCGCTGAAGTCATGCGACTTGCTTCTGCTTGCCGATCCGTCAGACTGGGAAGCAATTCGCATGGCGCCCAAGGATGAGGAGACAGGAATGCCGATGATTACGAGGCTCGCGATCGGCGCAGCCGTTGCCTTCGGGCTGACGGCCACCGCCGCAGAGGCGCGCATCAACAGCAACTTCATCTCCGGTGGCGAGCCGGTGGCCGACGATGGCGCGTGGCCCTGGCAGGTGCGCCTGTTCGACAGCCACGATGCGGATTCCGGCTTCTGCGGCGGCTCGCTGATCTCGGACCAGTGGGTGCTCACCGCTGCCCACTGCGTCGTCGAATTCGGCAAGACGACGCAGAAGGTGGTCGTCGGCTACGGCAGCGTCTATCAGAGCAAACTGACGATGGTCGACGCCGAGAAGGTCATCTCCAACCCGCAATACGGCACCGAGGAGAAGGGCGACCTCGCCCTGATCAAGCTCAAGGAGCCGCTCAAGAACGTGACGACCATCGCGCTTGCCGATGCCGCCACCGAGGCCACGGTGACCGGGCCGAAGTCCCAGCTGACGGTGACCGGCTGGGGGGCGCTGTGGGACTTCCAGGGCTTCGAGGCCGCCATGTACACGCGCAGCGGCCTGCGCATGGTGTCGCCGCGCAAGCTGCTCACCCGCAACGAGCTGGCGAGCCCCGACCAGCTGCGCCAGGTGACCATCGACGTGATTCCCAACGACGAGTGCAAGGCCTCCTACGTCGCCTTCGGCGAGGCGACCAGCGCCGATCTCACCATCACGCCGAACGAGATCTGCGCCGGCAGCCCGAGCGGCGCCAAGGACTCCTGCTACGGCGACAGCGGCGGGCCGCTGGTCGCCCCGGTCGGCGACGACAAGAAGAGCTACGTGCAGGTGGGCATCGTCAGCTGGGGCGTGCAGTGCGGCAACCCGGCACTGCCCGGCGTCTACAGCCGCATCTCGCAGTTCACCCAATGGATCAACGACACGATGGCGCAGAACTGACGCGCCACGTCACATCATCCGCGTTTGAAGCGGCCGGTCTCTCGCGGGGCCGGCCGCTTCCTTTTTCAGGTGTGCAGGCTGGCGATGGCGGCGAGCAGCTCGCTGCCGGCAAAGGAGAGCGTGTAGACCGCGCGGGCGGCAAGCGGCCGGCCTTCCGCCGCCGGCCCCGGCGTCGTCCGGCCGATGGGGATCAGCGTCACCCGCCGCTCCGCCGCGAGGCGCGCTTCCGCGGCGAAGGCCATGGTGGCGATCGGCGTCGCCGGCGGGAAGCCGATGAGGTCCGATGCGCCCGACAGACGCGACAGCGCCGTCTCGCTGAGCCCGCCGCGCCGATCGAGGACGGGCCCGAAATCGGCGACGATCCTGACCGGCGCCTGCGTCTCGCGGCAGAGGCCGGCGAGCGCCGCCAGAACGTCGAGCGCCGCCTTGATGTCGGGCAGGCGCATGGCGGCGCCGGTGCGGCGGTCGCGCGACGAGCGCGCGATGAGTTCGAGCGAAACGCCGGTGCGCGCCGCGGCGGCCTGGGCGAGCGCGGCGATATCCGCCGAAGGCTCGACCGGCCACAGAAAGACGACCGCGGCAAACACCTCCGCCTGGCGGGCGCCGGCATCCTCCTCGTCCGCCGGCGCCATCGGAATAGTGACCAGCGCGCGCCCGGCGTCGGTCCATGCGCGCATCGCCTCGGCGATGCCGGTGCGGTTGCTCTGCGGGCTGTCGTCGGACGCGGCGAGCATGACGCCATCGGCGGTCAGCGCGTCGGCATGGAGCAGCGCCAGGCCGGCGGCCAGCCGAAAGCCGCGATCGATATGGGCGGCCTCGGCGTGCCTGTGGGCAGGATGATCGACGGCCGTCACCAGCGAGGTCGACCGGTTGAGGCAGGCGTGGAAGCGCTCGCCCCAGCGGTCGGCTTCGTCGGGCGGATCGCCGGTCGCAACCGACGTCTTGACGAAGCTCTCGACCGGGAACGGCAGGACGACGTGAAGGTCGCAGCCGGCCGCCAGCGCGGCCTCGGCGAACAGAATGTCGGCACCGGCGGCCAGGCTGCCGTAGACGTAGCGGATGCCGCCGGATGCCAGCGCCGCGGCGATGGCGGGCCGCAGCGCCTGTTCAAGGCGCTCCTGGGCAGCGGCATCGCGGTCGCGGAATGGGCGGCCGCAATAGACGGCAACCCCGCCGACCGGCAGCCGGGCGAGGATCCTGTCGACCGGCGCGGCGGCATGGGTGCCGATGCGGCGGAGCTGCAGGCGGGTGGAGGAGAGCTTGCCGTCCGAGGCGTCGGGCTCGCCGGCCGCGGCGGCGAAGGCGGCAAGCGCCGCTCTGGCATCGCCGAGCAGGAGATGGGCCTCGCCGAGCGTGGCGTTTGCCCAGTAGCCCGCGGGCGCCTTGCCGAGCTTCGCCAGCACCTTGCGGGCGAGCGTGGCGGAGTGCTTCGCCTCGCCGGCGACGGAGGCCATCATCGCCGCGTTGATGCCGGCGTAGGTGCCGCCGGTGGCGGCGAACACGGTGGCGTAGAGGCGCGCCGAGATGGCCGCGTATTTCTGCCGGTTGCCGGCTTCCTCGGTGGCGAAGGCCATCTCCTTGCGGGCGCGTGCCTCGATGGCGGCGATGTCCTCGACCAGCGTCGGCAGGCGCGCGCCGGCCGCTTCGTCCGGCTCGGCATCGTCGTCTGCCCCGGCATCGCCGAAGAACAGGCGCGCCGGGGCGACGCCGGCGTGGGCAAGGCCGACGCGCACCCGCTGGCTGAGCAGATCGATGTCGCCGCCGGTGGCGTAGCCGCTCTGCGCCAGCACGTCGACCGCCTCGCGCACGGCGCCGGCACGCATGGCGGCCAGCGCGACGCGATGGCGGAGGTCGGGGCTCGACGGGAAGAAGGTGAGCATGTCGAGGGCGACGTTGCGCGCCCGGACCAGATCGCCGCGGTTGAGATCGGCGTCGATCTCGTCGAGCGCTGCCGCGATCGCCGCCGGGGCGTCGTCCTTGCGCACGCTGGCGCGCAGCGACACGCGCGGATAGTCGAGGATCTCGAAGCGCTGCGACTGGCCGCCGGTGTTGAGCAGGCCGGCCCGCTCCCATTCGTTGAGGCGCAGGCTGATGGTCTCGCGGCTGACGCCGAGCGCATCGGCGATCTCGCGCTGGCCGATCGCCCGCGGAAAGCGGACGTGGCGGCCCTCGGCGACGCCGACGTTGTCGGCAGCATCGAGCAGCCAGTTGGCAAGCGCGATATCGCGGTCGCCGAGGAAGTGCGTGGTCTTGACGTTGAGTGCCGAGATCAGGCGCTCCATCGACAGGCGGATGAGGCGGCCGCGGATGGCCGCGACCTCGGCGAGGACCGGTCCGAGGAGCGCGAAGGGAATGCGGTAGAGATCGCAGGCGACCAGCGTGCGCGCCGAGGAGCGGCGCACATGGCGGCCGTCGACCAGGCCGGCGGCGACGAATTCGAACTCGCCGAAGGCATCGCCTTCGACGACATGCTCGACATGCCCCGGCAGCCCGGCGTCGCCGGCGGGCAACACCAGTTCGACGATGCCGCGCGGGCCGACCGCGCCGGCCGCCGACGGGAAGGCGACGAAGATCGCGTCGGCGGGTTCGCCGGCCTCGTAGACGGGCTCGTCGGGCTTGGTCTGGCGGCGGGCGCGCGGCTGCTGCGCGATGCGCTGGATGAGCGCCGGGTCGGCGCCACGGAACAGGCGGACCGACGCCAGCACGCCGGCAATGTCTTCGCGACTCATGCCCCTCACTATGCTCGCAATGGCGGCCAGATAGTGTCGTATTACTGCGCCGAATCCAGCCTTTTTTTGCCGTTTTCTCCCTGTTAGTCTTTGCCCTTCGCCGCGGTCGACAGCAACGGACGAGCTGAAGCATGGACTGGCAGGTCACGATCGAACCGATCAAGGGAAAGTCCGAGAAGGCCTCGCACGATCTGCCGGAGGCGAAGTCCTTCGCCGCGGGGACCGAGCAGATCGTCTTCGGCCGCGAAACCAACTGCGACGTCGTCTTCCCGCCGGACGCGCGCATGGTCGGCGGCCGCCATGGGCGGCTCTATCGCCAGGAATCCGGCGACTACGCCATCGAGGCGTTCGGCGACCACTATTTCGAGGTCAATGGCTACCGGCCCGAACAGGGCCAGCCGATCACCGGCGATTCGACCCTCCGCTTCGGCAGCGCCAAGGGGCCGATGGTGCGCGTGCACATGGTGCGCGAGGCGCGCACCGACGGGCTGCTGAGCACCTTGGCGCAGGCGACGGTGACGCCGATGAGCAAGGTGGCCGCCCACATCAAGGTGGCCGTCGGGGCGCTCGCCGCCGTGGTGGTGGTGGCGGTCGCCGTGCTGTGGTGGATGAACCAGCAGACCAATGCGCGCATCGCCCAGTTCAACCAGCAGATGGACGACATGCGCTCGACCCTGAGCGCGCAGGCGCGGGACACCCTGCCCGACACGAATTTCCTGCGCAGCGCCGCCTTTGCCGTCATCCTCGAGGACAGCGAGGGGCTGTCGCGGGTGATCGGCACCGCCTGGCCGCTGCAGGCCGGCATGCTGGTGACCAACGCCCACGTCGCCGAGGTCCTCGACAGCCTGAAACCGCACGAACATGTCTTCGTGCGCAAGCCGGGCGACACGCGCGACATCCCGGTGACCGGCAAGCGCGTCCATCCCGGCTACGACGCTTTCAACGATTTCATCGACCAGGCGATCGCGACCAGCCAGGGCTTCGCCTCGCTGACCAACGGCGCGGCCATGCCGTCGGCCTATGACGTCGGCATCCTGGAGGTCGATCCGACGACCGACCTCGGCAAGTATCTGGTGGTGTCGGACGATCCGGCGACGGTGACGGCAGGCACGCCGCTGGCCTTCGCCGGCTACCCGGTCGAGGGCACCGGCGCGCAGAAGCTCGCCCAGCTCAGCCCCAATCCTGTGCTGCAGTTCGGGCGGGTGACGGCGCTGTCGGACTATTTCCTGTTCAGCGCCGACAAGCCCAACGCGCTGCTCATCGAAAACAGCCTGCCGGCGACCGGCGGCGCCAGCGGCAGCCCGATCGTCGACGGCAGCGGCAAGGTGGTGGCGGTGCTCAGCGGCGGCACGGTCGACATCCGCAACGGCGTGCGCACCCCGAGCGCGGTGATGCTCAACTACGCCCAGCGCGCCGACCTGATCAAGGGCGTGCTCGATCCGGCGAGCTTCGACCTGGCGGCGGCGAAGGCGGAATGGCAGAAGGCGCTCTCCGTCTTCGACGCGCACGAGGACACGGTGGTTGCCGATGCCAAGTCTGCGCTGGCGCAGAAGACCGGCGCGCCGGTGACCCTGGACGAGACGCAGCAGATCTCGCTGAAGGCCAGCGAGGCGGTGAAGATCGGCCCGACCACCTACCGCGAGCATACCGTCAAGGTGATGGCCGGGCACAGCTATACCTTCGTCGCCTATGGCGACTATGACGGGACGCTCAACCTGATGCTGCTGCGCGACGGCAAGGGGGTGACCGCGGCCTACGGCTCGAGCTGGTTCTCGACGCTGACCTACGCCGCCGACCGTGACGAGACGCTGACGCTGCGCGTGCTCGGCCAGACCCAGCACCAGGTCGAATACGACCTGTTCACGCTGACCGGCGGCAAGGCGGTGGCGGCCGCCGCGCCGGCTACGAAGTAGGCTGCTTGCGGGCGCGGTCGGAGGCCTCGTCGAGCGCACCGGCGACCTCGCCGAGATCGACCAGGCGCTTGGTCGGATCGTCATCGGTCATGCGCCTGACCATGCGGCGCAGGGTATCGTCCATGCCGGGGCCGCGATCGCCGAGGCCGATGCGATTCTTCAGCCGCGTCGACCAGCGGGTGTCGGGCGGCGGCGCGCCGCCAAGCTCGGCGACGATGCGGCCGAGCGCATAGACATCCTCGCTGCCGAAAACCCTGGGCGCGGTCCCCGACTTCCACTGCTCGGGCGGGGCGTAGCCGGGCGTGCCCATGCCGGTGAACACCTCGGAGGTGCCCATCAGCGCCGCCAGGCCGAGGTCGATGAGCACCGGGTCGCTGCCGTTGCGCAGGATGACGTTTTCCGGCTTCAGGTCACGGTGGGCGACCGCGTGCTGGTGCAGCGCGGCGACGCCACGGGTGAGCTGCGCGGCGACGGCGAGACGCCCGGCAAGGTCGGCGGCACCGTCGTGGAGGACCTTGCGCAGCGTCGGGCCGTCGACGAAATCCTGCACCAGGACCAGTTCACCGGACTCGGCGACATTGAGATAGCGGGTGCGCGCGGCGAAACGCGGCGGCACCTGGCGGGCGCTTTCGATCTCGCGGCGCACGGTCTTGTCGATCAGCGCGCGGGCGGCGCCGCTGCGCCGGCGATCGGCGCGCAGGCGCTTGATGGCGACCTGCTCGCCGGTGGCCATGTCGATGGCGCGCTCGACGGTGCCGAAGCCGCCGCTGCCGAGCGTGGTGAGCACGAGGAAGCGCATGGGGCCCCCGCCCCCGCCGACGGCGTTGCCATCAGCGAGGTCGGCGACCTTGTCGGCCGCCCAGAAGCTGTAGGCGGCGGTGCGCACCTGGTCGGCGAGCGCCGGCAGGCCGGCGGCGCGGCCGAGCGCCTCGATGATGGTGGTCTCGGCCTCGGGCATGCGACCGGTCCGGGCGAGGATGCCGGCAAGGTGGATGCAGGCCTCGACCTCGTGGCGCGGCAGGTTGTCGTCGGCGAAGCGCAGGCGCGCCTGACGCAGCGCGGCGATCGCCGCCTCGGGGTCGTCGTGGGCCGTCATGAGGCCGCTGAACAGCTGCCACTCGGCGCCCTTCTCGTAGGACTCGTCGCCGCCGCCCAGCGCCTCGGCGGCCTGGCGGGCGAGTTCGGCGGCCTTTGCGGTCTCGCCGTCCTGCAGCAGGCAGCGCGCCTTGAGCAGACGAACGCGGAAGAGATCGCGCGGATAGGCCGTGGAGAACAGCGGCGCGGTCTCCTCGATGAGCTCGCGGCAGCGGTCCGTGCGGCCGAGACCGAACCAGGATTCGCAGCGGTTGTAGGCGATGCGGCCGACCTCGCGCCGCGGCAGGCTGGAGGGCGCCAGCTCGGCCGCCTCATCGAGCGCGGCGAGCGCCGCCTGGTAGCGGCCGGCCTCGATATCCAGGCGTCCGATCTCGGCGACGGTTGCCGCCCGGTCGGAGCGGATGCGCACGCCCTGCCGTCCGCGGCGGGCAACATCGTCGCGCGTCGGGCGCTGGCCGTCGACGCCGCCGCTGCCGGCCCGCTCGCGGCCGAGCGCCCCTTCCGACGCCTCGATCTCGGCGACCGAGCGCAGCAGCTCCAGGGCAGCGCCGGTGATGTCGCCGTTCCACGAGCGCACCCGGGCGATCTCGCGGGAGATGCGCGCCAGTTCCCAGATGACCCCGTCGCGCAAGGCCACGTCAC
Source organism: uncultured Alphaproteobacteria bacterium (assembly GCA_963784605.1). Classification (GTDB taxonomy): domain Bacteria; phylum Pseudomonadota; class Alphaproteobacteria; order Rhizobiales; family Kaistiaceae; genus CAVSRC01. The sequence goes on along the minus strand of CAWARW010000015.1, from coordinate 165,484 downwards.
GGGCGCGCTGAAACGTGGCGAGCGCCGACTGGGGCAGCTCGCCGCGGTTCTCGACGATGCCGCGCGCAATCAGATAGCGGACGGCCGCCTCGCCGGGCGCGTCGGCGAGATGGGCCAGCCCCTCCAGGCGCGCGCGCAGCTCTGCCGGCGGCGCCACCGCATCGATGGCCTCTTCGATATCGTCCAGAAGACCGGTATCGGACACCCGTCACCCCCGTTACGCCTACGCAGCGATCCGATGGCGGCCATCTTGGTTGAGGAAGCCCATCGGGACAAGCCATTCCGCGAGCCGCGCAGGCGGACCGGCAGCGCCGGGAAGAGTGCGCCGCGGCCGTCTCGTGACGGGCGCCCTCCGACGCCGCGCTGCGCGCCGTTCGCCAGGATCTGCCTCGCCCCGCGGGCACCGGCTGGCCGGCGGCGGCCGCGATTGCCTTGGCCGGAGGAATGGCCTTATATCTGCCGGCGCAGGCGGGTGTAGTTCAATGGCAGAACGGCAGCTTCCCAAGCTGCATACGAGGGTTCGATTCCCTTCACCCGCTCCAGATTTTTGCGAGTGAATGCAGCGGCTTGCCGGCCTACCGTTAAACTACGCGTTCCCGACGTTCCCCATCGCGTTCCTCGTTTCCGTTCAGTCTGTGTTCCGGGCCGCCCGATGTGCCGAGCGCAGCTCGGCCACCTTGCGGCTCTTTCCCACGGCGCCGCGCGAATAGCGTGCCGTCGTGGAAGCTTGGTTGTGACCGACCGCGCCGCGGATCGTGTCGAGATCGGCGCCGGCGTCTTCGGCCTCGGTGATGGCGCCGGCCCTCGCGTCCATGTTCCAGACCATCGCCGGCACACCGGCCGCGGTCGCAATCCGCCGCCATTCGCGCGCATACGCGTGCATCGCGTAGGGCCGTCCCGCAGCCTCGTCGATGATCACGGGGCCGACGCGACGATCTTGCGGCACGTGCTCCAGAACCCGCATCACAAGCGGCGCCAGGCGGAGATCGTGCGACACCATGGCGCCGGTCTTCGTCGTCTCCTTGCGCAGTTGCAGGTCGGGCGAGATATCGCTCCACAGCAGGCCGTTGACCCAGCGACGCCCACCGAGGACGATGCCAGTCGCCGGCGACCCAGGCACGACCGGCGGCCACTCGCCGATGACGTCGCGCTGGCGCATGGCGGTTTCGAACTGGATCGCAGTGCCAAGCGCGAGAGATACCCGATCAGCCGCAAGGGCAGCGTCGATGATCGCCGTGGCCTGGGCGAATTCCATCCGAACCCGCCGACGCTTCGGCTGTTTGAACCGCGCCTCGGCCAGGATCGCGTGCAACCGGACACACTCCGGCGTCTCGGCCATCACGCCATACGAAAACAGCCGGCGGAACATGGCGATGATGCCATGCGCCTTGCGCACGCGCTCCGCGCCGCCTTCCGTCGCGGGCTTCCTGGCCTCGTCATACCAGCGGCGAAAATCGCCAATCTTGAGAGCGTTGAGGACGCGCGCGCCGAAGGCCCGTTCGATCACGCCGAGCACCTGGTCATAGGTGCGCCGCGTGTTCCACTTGAGCTCGGCGTATGGGCTGGCGGGATCGCGCTGGTATTCGCGGATCAACGCGCGCACGGTCCCGTCGAAGCGCAGTCGTTCGGCCCTCTGCCCCGCCGCCCACGCCATCATGTCGGCCTGGTAGCGGGCGCAGGCCGCGGCGATGAGGGCCCGCCCCTCCGGTGTCGCCGCGTCGTAGTGCAGGCGCACCGTCGCGGGCCGATAGCCGATCTTCACTAGGTCGTGCCGCGCCGCCCAATACTGTCTGCATGTCCCGTCGCGGTTGCGACGGATCTTGTGGCCGGGCATCTTGGTGTCATCGAAGTGCATCGAGATTCTCCTCTCCATCGGGTTTCGATGGCTCGATGCTACTGAGGCCGTAGCGTCGGTTCCAGAATGCTTCGACCGCGGGCCAGTACCGGCCGCCCATGATCGGGTCGATCGGCGGCAGTCCGTCCCGCTCGAGCACAGCAGCCTTAGCGCGCCAATCGGCCGGGTCCTGGCTCAGCCGGCGGGCGATCTCCGTTTCGCACGGGAACAGGCCGCCATCCGCATGGCGGTTTTTCCTTCGACCCTGTGCTGAGGTGGCTGACATGGTGGCGCTCTGTTGTTCCCGGCTCTCTCTTCGTCTTCCCTTGTTCTTTGCCCTTGCTTCGGGGCGCCGCCGGTCGCCATGACAGGCCGGCGGCGCCCCTGTGCCCCATTAGCGGGTTTTGCAGATCCGCCTGGGGGCTGGTCGGCGGCTTGGGGACGAGACGGAGAGAACCGCCCCCGCGACCGCCGGCGACTGTCGCGCGACGCCTACGCCGCCTTCTCCTTGTTGTTGCCCTCGGCGAGGTCGGGAAACACGATCTCCAGCCAGTGCGTGTCGGTCGGCGCCGGCGCATAGCCGGCGATCTTGAGGTCGAACTCCGGAAACAGGATCGGGATGCTCCCCGCATCCCGCAGGTTGACCGGCACGTCACGGCCCGCCTGCTGGTACTTCAGGACCCGCGCTTTCCACACGGTCTCGCGCCACTGCGCATAGGGAGGCTCGCTCACGAGATCGCCGCGGCCTTCGGCCTCCATCTGCGAATTCAAGGTGCGCAGCGCGTGCTCGGCCTGCCGCACCGCCTCACACTTCGCCACGACCTCCAGGATTTGCGGGTGCAGTTCACGCCGCAGGGCGACGATGCGCTCCACCAGTTTGGGCCCGGCCGCCGCCCGCCGCTCCTGGTCAGCCGTTCGCTCGGCAATTTCGGCCTCGGCCTTGCGCCGCTCGGCGATCGACGCTGCCTCCACCAGCTCCTCGCGGATGCTTTCGGCGGTAGCGATCTCGCTGCGCAGCTTGGTTACGCGCGCGTCGTCGCCGGCCTCGATCGCAGCCGACCGCGCGCCCTTCAGCTGTGCAATCGTGTCGTCGTGATCGGCCAGGCGCGCCTGTGCCGCGGCGAGCGTCGCGGCCCAATCCGCGCCCGTCTTGGCCGCCTTGAACCTGTCGAAGATGCCCATGCTCTTTCCTTTCTTTCGGCTCTTGCGCCCAGCGGCGCGGTGCCTCGCGATTTTGTCGGCCGCCTGCCGGCGCGCGCGATGGACGCTCGGCTCAGTCGATGCCGATGCCGCGAATGCGGCCTTCGGCGATGCCGCGCACATAGCCGGAGAACATCTCCGGCTTGGAGAACTCGGACTGCACGGCCTTGTCTGCCTGCCAGTACGCCCGTGCCGCCACATCGAGCGCCGCCGCGCCGTGTGCCGACCAGCGTTTGCGATAGACCGCCGCCTCGCGCTTGAGGCCATTGCGCCGGAAGGCCACCTGTAGCGCGATATCCTCCAGCGCGCCGTGCGCCATGGGATTCACCGATTTCTGGAGCGCGTGAATGTAGGGCAGCGCCTCGTCGAAGGCGGCGTTCTGGGCCGGCGACAGCCGCGGCTCGGGAATCACCGCCGCGGCACCGGCCTCTGCGGCGACGATTTGCTGGGGTGCGCCCTGGCCGCTCGGTTGAGCGGCCGTACCATCCGCTGTGCGCAACAGCAGGCCGCCCGGTCCGCGCTCGTTTGCCATCTGCACGACGGCCGCGACCGCGGCCGGGCCTGATTCTGGCCGTGGACGGCCCTCAGGACGGACACCAATAGGCTCTCATTATGTCGGGACATGCTCTGCACCTCCGCTGGATTGGGCGGTCGTTCGCCAGGCGTTCGTCGGGTGACCGATCTTGAGAAAATCCGGAATTTCGAGTTCGAGATCATCGCCGGTGGGTGTCGGAATCCTCGGCGGGCGAACAGCGTCACCGCCGGTGTGGCCCGCCGACCGCCGCCGTGGTTCTTGGGTCGCACCGTTCTCCTGCACATCGGACATACTCGATGTGCTTTCGATGGCGCTCCGTGCCTCTTCCTCCGGCGCCTCGTTGCCCCACGCATCCCAGCCGGGGCGCGCCCGGCGGGCGTTGAGTTCGATCTTGGGCAATGTCGGGAAGTAGGCCTCGATCATCCGATGCAGCCATTCCGGCTTGGTCGAATGCTCCGCCGTCGCCCCGAACTGGAGCGACTCCCATTGCGTGCCGGGCGCCGGACACGGTGGCGCGCCGCGCGTGCCGATGAGCACCAGCTCGTGCTTGCTCCGGTTCCAGCGGCCGAGACTGATCTTGTCCTTGCCCCAGACGTAGTTCGATTTGTAGGTGAACCCCCACGCCTCGAGCACGCCCAGTGCGATGCGCAGGTGCTGGTTGGTGGTCCACAGAAACAGCACGCAATCGGCAGCCGCGATCGAAGCGACGGGACGCGAGGCGATGACCCCCGCCTCGCTGGTCGGGTAGTGATTGTCGGCGGCCCGGTCCATGCCGGTTTCTTCAGACCAGACTTCGTCATGCCACTCCGGATCGGCCAGGATGACGCCGAAGCGCTTGTCGGGCAGTGCCGCCTGGCGCGCGCCGAGTTCGGCTTCGCGTGTCTCGCGGCGCTCTTTCTTCTCCTCGTTCTTGGCCGACACCTTCTCGCCGGCGGCGGCCCGCGCGATCAGCGCATCACGGCGCTGCGGCGACAGCTTCGCCAGCGCGTCCAGTTCATCGCCCTTGTCGAGCGAGGTGCGCGCCACACGCGCCAGCGCGTCCTCGCCGAGCGCTTCCCCCCGGTGGGATTCCCGTTGGACGCTCCGCTCGGACGCGCCGGTCAGTTCGGATACCTCGATGGTGAAGCGTTTGTTATCACTGTCGTTTGAGGAGTCGCCAAGTTGGCGACTCCTCGTGTGCTGGTTAGCCCCGTGCACCGTCTCCGGACGGAGCGCCTCGTAGATGCGCTTGCGCTTGGCGATCTGCGCCGCCCGCTCGGCCGGCGACAGATCCTTGCGGCAGAGATTTTCGTCGATCAGGATCAGCGCCGCGTGCAGGTCGTCGGCGTCGAAGACATAGGCCGGGATTGTGTCGCAGCCGAGTTGGCGGAAGGCCTTGACCCGGTGCATGCCGGCGAGCACTTCGAATGCCTCGGCGTCCTGCCCGGCGCGCACCCTGCTCGCCTTGCGCACGCTGATCGGGTTGAGCAGGCCGACCTCGGCGATGCTCGCCGCCAGGCTCTTGACCGCCGCCGCGTCGATGCCGCGCGCGTCGTCGGCCGGGTAGCACAGCTCCAGCGGGATCGTGCTGGCGGCGCAGGTCATCTATCTGCCCAGAAATCTTGATGCGGCCGTCCATGACGCCCTGAATGAAGGCGGTGTAGATCGCCTCCTGGCGAAACTCGGCGCGGATCTCAGGAGAGATTTGGAAGAGAACCTTGGTCGCGGCGATGATCGCGGCTGGTGGATTGGTCATGAGGCCGTCTCGGGCGCGGCTTGAGAGCACCGCGTTGCCGGTGTCGTAAATCTCCTCGTAGGTTACGAGATCGCCCAGAGCCCGGCGTTCGTCCTCACTTAATGTTGCCGGCGCGGCCGCCATCTTGGCTGCGATGGCCAAGCGCAGCTTGCGCTCCGCATCCTGTGACAATCGATCGTCCATCCTTCCGACTCTCCGAGACGCCATTGAAGCTGTGCTCGAAGTTCAGCCTGATCGCTCCGATCGCTACGTGTCAGTCGGAATCTTGGAAATTCCCTCGATTCCCGTCCCAGAACTCGTCCCAATATTTCTTGAGCGTCTTCGCATCGGGGGGCCGGTCGCCGTTGTTCGCGAGCCAGTTGATGACCATTTTGTCTCGGTCGGCTCGGGTCGTGTCGCTGTGAATCCTGCCCGCGCCGCGAAGCTTTTGGACGGCCTTGTCAATACGGAGCAGTTGCGGCTGGCGGCTCGTGGGCCGATTCTCGCTTTCGGGCACCCTCGGCTCTACCAACACATTGCAGAAATGCCGGCGACTGCCTGCCGTTCGGTCGCTGATCTCGTCCCATCCGGTCTCGATGCGGTCGTATGGCAGCAGTTCGATCTCTTGGCGCAGGGTCTCGTGGAGCTGAATGGCGGTAATCTTGTAGTCGCCGCTTTCGAGCGCGCGGAGAACAACATCCTCGACCGTGCTTTCGAACTCTCGCAGGCGCTCGAGATCCGCAGCAGACCATCTCTGCTCGCCGGATGACGTCAGATGCTGGGCAACGAATTCCTCCATTGCGCGCCACTCGTTGGGCGCCAGAAGCTTGATGGCTTCGGATAACGGGATTGGGTCTGAGGGGAGTGTCGTCATCTCCGTCGGCTCCGTTTTCGCCGGCTGGCCTCGGCTTTCGGGCAATTGTCTGTTCCGATTGCCGGGTGGCGCAAGGCGCGCCGCCCGGTTTCCCACCGCTCGCTTGTCAGGCGAGCGCGGCCGACTCTTCAAACGCGCCCCGTCCCGTTCCAGCCCACCCGGCCTGGACGCCCTCGGCCAGCGCATCGAGGTCGTCGACAATCGACTCGAGGATAGCGTCGGCGTCCTCGTGGTCGGCGAGGCGCCGCTTGACCAGAAGCCCGGAGAGCGTCGCGGCCGGCGTATCGAGGATCCGGCCCACAATCATCTGCAGCGCGTCTGAGGCTCGGGCCTCCTCCATCTCAGCTTCCGGCACGCCATGCTGCTGACGGACGCGTTCCTTTTCGGCGATCCACTCCTGCTGCAGGCGATGCTTCTCCCGCGACCACGCCGCCAGAGGATGGCGGTCGCTCGCTAGCTCATCGAGCGTCAAGTTCCTCATGTCGTTGACGCCGCTGGGCATTGGCGGATCCGCAGGCTCTGGCGGGTAAGCGTCGATCGCCCGCTGCTCCCGCACCGACAGGTCATGCAGCACGGCTTCGATGCGCGCCAGCGCAGCCTCATATTCCTCGCCCAGACGAATCAGCTCCGCGTCCGGGCCACGCGATGTTGCGCCCGCGGCGAGTGCCCGGGCGACCAGCGCAGCAGCGACTGGCAAGGAAGCCGCTAGGCCGCCGACGACGGCGCGACGGGTCGCATTCCCGCGAGGGGGGAATTGCCTGGCAACAGCGCGGGTCATGATACGCGCTCCATTGCCGGGCGCATGGCTTTCTCCACCCGCTGCGCGGGCCGGAAGCGTGCGTTTGGCTCTGCCGGCACGGGCGCGGCTTCCCCCGTGAGCTGTGCCATCCCTCGCGCGAGCGTTTCGTTGGCCCGATCGACATGGGTCCGCAGATCGAAGTCCGACCGCGCGATGTAGTCGACGATGAACGAAGCGAGCCGCGCCGCTCCAGCGAACGTCGTGGGTATGGTCTCGGTGACGTGCGCCAGCGCCATCCACTCGTCAGCCTCGGTGGCGTTTGCTCGCTCTTCAGCGCCACGTGCGTCCGTTCGACCACGTCTGCTGCCGGCGTTTCTTCTTCGTAGTGCATGAGCGCGAGCCAGGCGCCTTCACACTTGTCGGCTGCTTCCGCATAGGCCGCGATGGCCGCAAAGATGGGGTCACCTGCGCGTGCCGATCCGGTTTCCGTCGTGTCGATGATCTTCATGGTGTCCTCCCGTTGATCAGCGCCCACGGCGAGCGCCGGGGCGGCCAGCGCTGCCGCTGGCAGGGAATAGGCTAGGCCGCCGAGGACGGCGCGCCGGGTCGCGTTTCCGCGAGATGGGGATTGAGGGGAAACCTCGGTCACAGTGCACCCCCTTCCCCGGCGAGCAGCGCGAACGGCGCCAGGCCCGCCACCCGCCCGAGGATCATCTTGTCGAGGGTCTCGGCCTTGAACGGTCCATCGCTCGTGCGCAGCATCACCCCGCTATCGATCGCCGCCTCCACTTCCGCGTTGGAGCGTGGCCCCGCGAGGTCGCGGACCCACCACACGGTTTCCGGCTCGCCGTTCGGCCGGATGATCTGCTCGTCGCGTTTCAGTTCGCGGATCGCGCAACGGCCCGACGTCGGGGAGCGGATCAGGAAAAGCTCGCCGCTCACCGCGTACCGGTCGCCGACGTCGATGATTGCCAGTTCGCCGGGCTTCAGGTGCGGTGCCGACCAGGCGTCGGTGACCAGCACGGCGAGGTGGCCAGCGGGCAGGTGCTGATAGAGCGGCAGGGCGCGGATCTCGGCTTGTGCCGCACGGGTGGGTGCAGGGCGGCCGCCGCACTTCGGCGACGGGGAAGGCTGCTTTTTCATGATGTAAGCCTCTAGGTTTTCGGGCTTTCCAAGGCCCGCGCGCCGGCGGACAGCACCGGCAGCCGGGGGTTGGAAACCTGCCTAGAGACAGGCCGACGGCTTTTAGCTTTCGCCTGGACATGGCGCGCCGCCCCCGGCCATAATGGCCGAGAGACCGCGCCCGCCAAGGCGCGTCGGAAACCCTGCCAGGACGACAGGGTTTCAATTCGGCGAGCTGCACGGCGCCAACCGGCAGACCGCCTATCTAGGTCCGGGTTTCCAAGCCCACGGACAGATTCGACTGATTTGCCCCGACAATCAAGAGCCGGCCCCTAGCGGGGCGGCTTGGTGCCCAGAATCCAGCCGAGGAAGCCGCCGATGCTGGAAAAAATCGGGCCCCCTCTGGCGCCGCCTGATGGTCCTGCTCGAATCGCCTCATCCGGCTCGGGTGCCGCTGCGCGCCGCGGCTTCTTTCGCGATCCGCCGGAAACCTTCTTGCTGTAGGAGAGGCCGGTGCCGGGGATACCGGCGCTGATCCGCACGCCGCCTTGCGCGGAAAACATTCCTAGCTCACCATCGGCTGATGAATTGGCCGATCGAAGAACTGAAGTTTGCAGTCGAGGAGTGGACGGCCGACGATCAGCATGTTTCGGAGGTGCTGGCGCGCGCGTCGAACATCTCGGTTGCCCTCGCCGCCTTCGCCGAAGCCGCGCGCCTGCGTCCCAAGGCACGGCTGACTTTGCGCCAAGGCGCCCGCGTCATCGAGCGCCGAGACATAGGCCGCTGAGGAAAGGGCGTCGACTTAGAGCCCCGCTCCGCGCGGCATGGGCCAACGGCGTCGGAGTTGTCCGCGTCACGCTCGCGCGTCTCGTTTCTCCCGCCGCTCGATCACCTTCACCAGGTCCCATGCCGCGGCCATCTCTTCGTCGGTCACGACGCCGTCGACGGCGATGAGGTCGATCATGGCGTTCGCCAGGTCGCGGCCGTGGTCGGCATCCTCGAGCACGGCCCGCAGCGCCGTCATCGCCGCGTTGCGCGTCGGCGCCTGGTTGCCGATCCAGCGCGTGGCGATCGCGCCCGGCTCGGCGGTCTCCGGTGCGAGCTTGCGCATGCGGCCGACGGCGTAAGTCTTGATGATCGCCGCCTCGGCTGGGTGCAGTTCGCCGTCCGCCATGCTGACGAACAGCAACACGCGGCCACCGTCGCGGAACGTGCGGACGGCCGCTGCCGGGCTCGCTTCCGGCTTTGGCTTGGCCGCTCGAGCGGCGCCTGCGGGAACCACCTCCAGGCTCTCCAGATACGGCGCCAGGAACCCGCCACGTCGTCGATCACCTCGCCCGTTGAGTAGTCGATGATTTCCGCGATGCGATCGACTCGGAACGTGCGCTGCGCCTCGCGGAGCTTGCACCAGGCATCGATGTAGCGCACGCCGTTGTGCTCGCGCAGCTTGAGACAGCGGATCGATCGTTCGGAGCGTCCACCGGAGGCATCCAGGTAGACGATGCCGATCGCCAGCCCCTCCAGATCGGTGGCGAGGTCGCGCAGCGGCCCGCTCGGCACAGCCTCGTCCACCGCCGGCCCGAACATCTCCCGGCCGCGCAGCGGCCTTAAGGGCGGCTCCTGCCGCCGGCCAAGGAATGTGCCGATCAGGTCGATCATGCAGCGCCCCGCGTTTGCCAATCCCCCTATGGATCGTAGCGCGACGGGTTAAAGACTGAAACCCTGAGTTGCTTCTGCCGGCGGCTGCGCCAGCGCGTGTCCAGTTCATCCCCCTTGTCGAGCGAGCTCCGCGGCCGCCAGCCGGGCGGCGCGCGCCGTGGCGCACCGTCGTTGCAATGGTCGCCCCTCGCCCGCGCCGCCAGCGATGCCGGCAACAAGGTCGGCGACGAGCTTGCCGGCGGCCGGAGCTCACCGATCGCGTCAGGAATTCTTCCGCAGCGCGACGGATGATCAGCCATGCCGACCGCCAGCGCATCGTCGCCATCGCCATCGCCGCCTACGATCGCTGGTCGGCCGGGCTGAACTACAGCAACACGCGCTTCGGCGGCGCCAAGGCCCTCGGCGCCACCGCTCTGGCCGCTTGGCTGGAGGCGGCGCGCGTGACCGAGCGCACATGGTGAGCCGCATGAACGCGCGCGCCGTCGCCACCCTCGCCGAAGCCTTGCCCGCCGAAGGCGACGCGGCGCTGGAAGCCATCGCCCGCGACATCGAGGCGACCCAGGCCCAGGCGGTGCTGCGCATCGCCGAGCGCCTGCACCGTGCCCGCGAGATTTTCCGCCACCGCCGCGACGAGGGCGGCTTCACGGGCTGGGTCGAGAGGCGGCTGACGATCTCGCGCAGCACGGCCTACGCCTGATCGACGTTCACGAGCACCTTGGCCACGAAAGTTTGTCCAACATTGGACACTCTCTCCCGTCGCGTTCTCTACGCCATCGCCGCGCCCGGCACCCCGGCCGAGGTCCGCGAGGCGGTCACCGCCCGCGCTGCTGCCGGCGAGCATGTCAGCCTCGCCGATGTCGAAGCCCTCAAGGCGCGCTTCGCGGCGGAGCGCGGCGAGCTCAAGCGCCAGCTCGACAGCGCCCGCGCCAGCGCCCGCGACGCCCGCGCCTCGACCGTCGACTACGGTCAGCAGCTCCCTTGCCGATAACTTAAGTGCCTGGCCACACGCTCGATCTGCCGGCCTGCGCCGAGAGCGAAGCGACATCTGGCCGATTTCGTATTCGTGGCCGCCGGTCATCGTCGTCAGCATCGACGTGAACTGCATGTCGTCGGGCGGCACGTTCTGGTCGATGAACCTGTCGATGGCGGCTTTATCAAATGACAGGCCGCACGGCTGTTCCGATGCCAGCAGGTCGCCCAAGGATGAGGCCACCTGAAATACGAGCTTCTCATCGCCCATCGGTGCCCCCGGCGGCGGCTGCCGACGACCTCGCCCCCATCGCTGCCCAGGTTTTGCTCCATCTGCTCGCCGATTTCGGTCGGTCGATGTTCCCCGCGACCCGATGGCAGCGCGCCACGGTGCCGGCGCGGAATCTCCCGGCCGCGTCGCGGCCAGGCGGCTCCTGCGGCCGGGCCAGGCTCTCCGATCCGGCGATCAGGTGCGGCCCGGCGTTCCGATCCCCTGTGGCGCGTACGCGACGGGCTCTCCGAGACCAGTCCTCGCCAGCGCCGTCCTCGCGCGTCCAGTTCATCGTCCTTATCGAGCGAGGTCCGCACAACGCGATTCGGTTCGTCGATGCCGATCTCAAACCCACGCACTGAATCGACTGATTTGCCCCGACAATCAAAAGCCGGCTCCTAGCGGGGCGGCTATATCTGCAACAATATCGACGTGCGCCAGCCGGTGCGCATTACTCTGAAGGGCCTTTCTATATGACGTCCCAGAGCACTATTCCGCTGGAGCATGCGGATTTCTTTTATCAAGCCGAGCCCGACGGTCGGCCGCCGGTGAAGTTCGTTGTCACCGATCATCGCAAACAGACTACGGCGGCGGCGAAGGGTATAGAAGAACCCTACGAGGATCTGCCGCAGAGCCTCGGCGCTCAGGCAGGAGGTACTTGGCTTAAAACCCACCCTTTTCCCGACAGCACACCTGAAGGGGTTTTTGTCGCGTTGTTTCTCGACCAACTGGACGACCGGGTGCGGATCAGGCGTGGTCTCGCACAGATTGGCAAGATCGAGGAGTGTGCTTGGGCGCGCACGATGGTTGAGGTTTTCGAGACATTGACCGCCAAAGACAGCGTGGTGAAATGCCCTGAGAGCGCCTTTTGATAGGGCCACACACTCCGCCGGTATTCGTCGCCATCGACTTTCCGGTGTTGAGGGTCAGTCGGCCGACGCCCTTGCCGCGCACGTCGGCATGGGCCGTACCCGCCGGGGCAATTCACGGCGAGGTCCACCTGGCCCTTCACGGCGCCCTCCGCCAGCGCCGTCTTGAGCGCCTGGACGAGGCCGGCGTTGCTCGCCTCGTTCTGGCGCCGGAGAAGATCGCCCGGCTTGTAGCTCTGCGGCCGCACCGTCGCGGGTGGCACGCGGTCATCAACCTGCCCGCCGGACGCCGTGCACCAGCCGACAGACTCACCTTTGGGGGCCCGCCGATGCCGTCGTCGCCATGGCCGCCCCTCAGCGGCCTGAGGCTCGCGCCGAGCGCGGAAGTCGGCCGCGCGGCAGCATCGATCAGCCCGCGGGCCACCCACCGTGACCACGGGGCCACGGCACGGTCGTTCCGCCTTGAGCGCCCCTTCACGCCAGCCCCGTCGCCATCGACTTGCCGGTGTTGAGGGTCAGCCGGCCGACGCCCTTGCCACGCACGTCGGCATGGGCCGAGGTGCCCGCCGGGGCGTTGGCGAACTTCACGGCGAGATCCACCTGGCCCTTCGCGGCACCCTCCGCCAGCGCCGTCTTGAGCGCCTGGACGAGGCCGGCGTTGCTCGCCTCGTTCTGGCGCCGGAGAAGATCGCCCGGCTTGTAGCTCTGCTTCTGGATCGGCGACATGGCGCCCGAGTTGGGGGCCGGTGCACCTGCTGGCGAATCGTTGGGCGCGGCGCCTTCAAGCAGGCGGTCGGTAATCGAACGGCCGGTCCGCGTCGCGAGGCCGGACGCCGACCGTCGGTTGGCGATGTGTGGGGAGGGAAAGATCGATGCCGGTCAACTGGCGGATCCACTCGGCAGCGGCCTTGGCGACATTGAGATGGCGCCCGCCGACCTTGCTTGAGGGCAGCCATCATGTTGTCCACGAAGCCGCTGAAGTCGAGGTGAGCCAGATCGTTGAATGCCTTGATCAGGTCGCCGACGGCGCCGAGGATGTCCTCCACCGCGTGCCCCAACGGCGTGAAGTCGACCGCGGATCGAGGCCGGTCTCGTTCTTGATGATCGCCGCCACCGCCGCCCCGATGTCGATCATGGCCTGGCCGATCTTCTGCGACGCCGACCACAGGTCCGCGGCGAAGGCCCCGAAATCGAGCCGGGACAAGTCGCCGAAGGCCTTGCCGATGTCGCCGAGGGCGCCGACGATCTGCTTGCCCGCATCGCCGAGCAGCGGCCCGACGTCCTTCCAGTTTCGCGCAGATCAGGAGCCAGCCGCGGCAAGGCCGAACAGCGGCCATATGCCGACGCCCAGTCCCGCCACGGCGATTCCCAGCTTCCCGATCGCTACGGCCGCCTTGCTCAGTTCGAGAATGAGGGGAAGGAAGGTCAACCCGGCGAGCGCGATCATCACGCTCTTCCAGCCGCCGATCTTGTCTTTCGTCCAATCCATGGCGCTACCGAGGCGCGAATGTTGGTCCGAGATCCTTCAGGTCCGCGCCGAACTTCTGCCAGTCGACCGCTTTCAACAGTCCCGCGAAATCACGGACAAACCCGCCAACGTTGGTGGCGACCAGCTCGCGGTTGGCGACCGTCCAATCGCTCAGCGATTGCAGCAGGGGCGTGATCGCTGGCACCACTTGCTGTCCGATCGCGTCGCGCCAGCTGGTCAGCGCCGTCTGCACGTTGGTCAGGCTGTCGCCGAAGGCCTCCGCCTCGGGTCCGGCCTGGTCGCCGAGGACGCCCTGCAAGACATCAGCCTGCTTGGCTTCCTCCCGGAACTGCTTGGCGCCGAGCTCGGCGATGCGCGCCAGGGTGACGCCGCTGTCGCCGAAGGCGGCGGCGAGCAGCGTGTTGCGCTTCATCGGGTCGGCGGTGTCGTGCGCCGCCTGCATCAGGAGGTCGAAGGCCTCGGCCGAGCCCTTGGTCGCCTGGATCTGCTTGAGCAGCGTCGGGTTCGAATTCTTGAGCAGCGACACCAGCCCGCCAGTGCCGGCCTTGGCCATGCCGACGTTCTTGGTCATCTGGATCAGGCCCGGTGTTGAGTTGCTCCTGGCTGACCCCCTGGCGGCTGGCGATGTAGCCGAGCTGGCGGACCTGGTTGAGCGTCAGGCCGACCTGGCGGGAGAACTTGGACTGCTCGTCGACCGTCGAGGCATAGGCTTTGCCCATCGCCATGATGCCGCCGGCGGACAGGCCGACACTTGAAATTGCCCGCCAGCGACACCGCGCGGTCTTGAACCGCGACATCGGCGCGTCGACCCGCCCGACGCCGGCGAAGGCGGCGCCGACGCCACGCACTTCCGCCGCGACGCCGGGAAATCCCCGCAGTGCGCGCCAGCCCACTGAGTTCGCGTCCGATCTTGTGGAGGACCCGGCTCGCCTTGTCCTCGGCCGAGACGACGAACTTCGATTCGCGGGTTTCAGTCATGTTTCATGCGCTCCATGATCCGGTTGGTCTGGCCGATCTCCGCCTCGAGCCGCCACAGCGGCAGAGCGAGGAACCGGTCGGGGTCGAGCTTCCATATCCACGCCAGCGTGTAGGCGATATCGACCGCTTCCGGCCCTAGGCCGCGACGCCGAAAAAACCCGTGATCACCGCAGCGCAGGCCTGCCAGTCGCGCAGCGAGAAGCTTTGCACCGCCTTCATGGGCAGGTTGCCAAGGCGCGCGATCAGCTGGGTCATCGCCGCGGCGTCGAAGCGCACCGTCTGTCGGCGCCGATGATCAGCGGATAGCCGCAGGCCTGCAGATCGCCGGCATTCGGCTCGCGCAGCGTGACCTCGCGCACGTCCTCGCCGAAGGCCTGCACCGGGCGCGAGAGCGGCACGATCGTGCCATTTGTCGTCTGCCGGTCGGAGTTCGTTGTCTCGGGGGTCGTCGTCATTGGTGGTTCTCGCCTTTCGGTTTGCCGGCGGTGCCGGGCTCGGGGGAAGTTGTGTCGGGGGTACGGGCGGAGCGCTCGTTGTCCTCGCTGGCGATCAGCCGCATGCTCTCGGCCAGAGCCGCGTGAACCTCACGCGTGCGTTCCTTGAGGAGGCGGCGAAGGCCGGCCGAGCCGTCCTTCTCGAAGGCCGCTGCGAGGTCGTCGGCGAAGGTCGGGATCTGGTCGAGCGTGCGCACGATGTCGCCGGCGCATCGCTCCATGGCGTCGATGACGTCATCGGTGCGCATGAGCTGGCCGACCTTCGCCTCGTACTCGAGCTTGGCCAGGCGCCCGCGGTATCTGCTCGCTCTCGGTCCGCGCCGCAGTCAGCCCGCTCGCCGTTGTGACGTCGCGGCGCCCGCTTCCGCCGCCTCTTCCCGGGTCGCGCGCAACCGACGGCTCCTGGTTCAAGCGGCTGAGGCTGGCGCCGAGCGCGAAGTCCGCCGCGGCCGGGTCGATCAGCCTGCGGCCGCCCACCGTGACCACGGGGATTTTGCCCGTGGCGACCATGGTGCTGATCGCCTGCCGGGAGACGCCGCGATGGCGCGCGTAGGCCGACTGCGTGATCAGGCCATCTGTGTCAACGTCAACTGTCAACTGCGTCAACCCCTGTCAACCCTGTCAACCTTGTTTTGACGCTGCGGAACTAGCGAGAAATCGGGCGCCGCGGCGCCGCGTTGGGGCTGAGCGTCCAGAAGGACCCGTGCACCGCCGCCGGTCCGGTCATCGGTCAGCCACTCGGTTGGAAAGGTCCAGCCGCCTCGCTTATCGTGCGGTGGGCTCTTGCCGCGCTCAGCGCGCCAGCAAGCCGCAAGCCGCGGCCATCGTGGATCTTCGCTGTGAACCCAGACGACGTTGGCCGCAGATGCCACGTCGCCGGGCTGGTCGCGTTCATCGGCCCAACACCCAGAGTTGAGCCAGGTCGACGGATGCTTTGTGAACCGCGGTTCTTCGCCGGCTCGCACCTTGGCGTAAGCAAGAGCGCCGGCAATGAGCTCCTCGACCGTCGCCATCCGCCGCTTCATGATCTGGTCGAAGACCGTGCGTGCTGCGAGTTTCCCGACCTTCCTGGGATAGGCCGCCCACCATCGTTCGAACGCGTCGCTCGATCGAGAGAGCGAAGCTCTCTCTTGGTCGTTAACCTTGGTCGTTAATGGTGCCCGTTCAGAGCGGGCACCCCCTGCCCGTTCAGAGTGGGCAGGGTGCTCATTTATGGGCAGGGTCTTCGAAGCCGTGTTCTCCGGCCGATCGATGACGACGCGGTATGCCTTGATGGTGCCGGCGAGCGTCGCCGCCTCCGCTGTGATCTCCTCGTGCGTCAGGTCGCGCTGCTCGACATAGCCGAACTCCGTTAGGCGCAGCAGAGACCGCCAGACGGTTGCGCGACCGCAGCCGATCTGCTGGGCGAGTTTGACCTGCGATCGTCGACACCAGCCCTGACCATCCGTGCTGGTGCCGAGAACGCACAGCACCTGCAGGTCGCGACCTCTCAACCGGTGGTCGGTTGCCGCCGCGCCGGGGATGATCGAATAGCGGGGACCGCCGGCGGCGCTCATGCGGCAGCCCCTCGTGCGGCGTCAAGGATTGCATGTCGTGCGCCCTCGACGCTCGGGAATGTGCCGAGATCGGTGCCGTCTGGGAGCTGCGCAGCGACCTTGCAGCCGAGGTCGAATATCTCACCTAGCAAGCGCTGCCCGTCGTAGACGCTCAGCGGATCTAGCGCATCGCCATCCGAGGGCTTTGCCCTGGTGTTCGAGTTCACGCCCGTCTCCAATCGGCTGGCGACGGGGAACGTCGATATGCGCAATCAAACGGTTAGGTCATCTTCCCAAGCTGCATACGAGGGTTCGATTCCCTTCACCCGCTCCATGCCGCGCCTGAACCGGCGTTCGGCGCGCGCCCGCGATGCGGCGTCTTTTCCCATGTGTGCGGCCGGACGATGAGCTGGAAAAGCGCCCGGTAGCAGGCCAGCGACATCAGGAACCAGTAGAGCGGCAGCAGGACCAGCACCCAGGCGCCGCGGCCTTCCCGGCGCAGGGCGAGCGTGCCCCTGGCGAGCGCCACCATGGCGGCATAGCCAGCGAAGAGATTGAACAGGTTGAGGCCGATCACGGCGGACGCGAAGATGCCGCCGTCGCCCCACAGCGCCAGCGGGTCGGTCGCCAGGGCAACCACCGTCGCCAGATAGACCGGATGGATCAGGGCCGAGACGATGAGACCGGTGCCGATCAGGTTGCCGCCGAGGAAGCGGCGCCAGCCCAGCTCGCGCAACAGGCGCAGCGGTTGACGGCTGTGCACCAGCCAGGTCTGCATCCAGCCCTTGAACCAGCGGGTGCGCTGGCGCATCCACGGCCACACCGTCGCCGGCGCCTCTTCCAGCGTCGGCAGGTCGATGGTCCCCGAACGATAGCCGAAGCGCGCCAGGCGGACGCCGAGATCGGCGTCCTCGGTGACATTGAAGGGGTCCCATCCGCCCACCTCCTCCAGCGCCTCGCGGCGAAAATGATTGGAGGTGCCGCCGAGCGGCAGCGGCATGTCGAGGGCGGCGAGCGCCGGCAGCAGCCCGTCGAAGAGGGCCGAATATTCGACCGCGAACAGACGCGCCAGCAGGCTGGCATCGGCGTTGTCGACGGCGAGCGTCGCCTGCAGGCAGGCGATCTCCGGCGTCGCGCGCAGGAAGGTGGCGTAGGCGGCGCGCAGCTGCTGCGGATGGGGACGGTCCTCGGCGTCGTAGACGGTGACGAAGGCGCCGCGGGCGAACGGCAAGGCGTAGGAGAGCGCCTTCGGCTTGGTGCGCGGCGCGCCCGGCGGCACGACGACGACCTCGAAGGGCGGCTCGGCTCCCCAGGCCTCCGCCGCGGCGATCGTCTCGGGGTCGTCGGCCTCGACGATCAGCTTGACGTCGAGGCGGTCGCGCGGCCAGTCGATGCGGCCGAGCGCCGTCACCAGGTCGGCGACGAGCGGGGCCTCGTGCAGCAGCGGGACGAGGATGGTGTAGACGGGCAGGTCGTCGTCTTCGCCGAGATCGACCGGGTCGAGGGTACGCCGCGAGACGAAGGCGGCGGCGACGAAGCGCAGCACCGACATGCCGAAGAAGAAGAAGGCGCCGACGAGGTTCAGGACAACCGCGGTCGGCAGTGGCGCGGCGCGCAGGGCGAAGACGAGGGCCGCCGCCAGAGCGACGCCGACGGCGAGCTGGCGGCCGGTGACCACCCGGCGCGCCGACAGGTCCGGATAGAGGATCGCCAGACGGTTGATCGCATTGACGGCGAAGCGCTCGGCGCCGGCGCGCCGGAGGGCGGCGCGGATCGCCGATGGCGTCGCCACGCTCAGGCGCCGGCGGGCGACGGGGTAGCGCGCCAGCCAATGGGCGATCTCGGGGAGCGCGTCCTCGTCGGGGGCGACAAAGGCGGCGCCGTCCGGTCCGGGCGACCTGGCAAAAGTGCCGCGGTGGATCCCGGCCATGTCGACGGCGACGCCGGCAGCAAGGCTGACGGCTGGCGCAAACGGCAATCCCAGCCGCCGCGCCCGTTCGGCGTAGGCCTCACCCGTATCGTCGCCGACAGGCGTCAACGCGACCGGGCGCGCGCCTGGTTCATAAACGGCCATAGACCCCCCGAGCGCCGCACATAGGCCATGCGTGCGACGTATCCCGCCCGTGCTATTGTCAGCAGGATTCGTGCACGTCGTGAAGTCTCAATCTGCCGTTGAAGCCCTGAACCGATGCTTTTTGCTGTGATTTGGCGTCGCACCCTGGTGGTTGCGGCGATCGCGGGGGGCGTGGCGGCTGCCGGCCTCGCGCTGGCGGCGGCGCAGGACGCGCCGATGTCCATCGTGCCGCCCTCGGCGCTGCTGCCGCAGGAGGGGCCGCCGGCCGCCGCCGCGCCGCCGGCTGCCGCCCAGCCGAAGCCCAAGCCGCCGGTCGCCTCGGGGCCGTTTGCCGCCGACGGCCACGATGCCGTGGTGCCCGACTTCTGGGACCCCAAGCGACGGGTCGAACGCCCGGCGGCCGGCGCCGTGCAGGCCATCCGCTTCATCACCACCGACGACTTTCCGCCGTTCAACTTCCTCGATGCCAGCGGCCACCTGACCGGCTTCAACGTCGACCTGGCGCGGGCGATCTGCACGGAGCTGGCGGTGCCCTGCACCATCCAGGCGCGCCAGTGGGACGACCTCGTCAACCACCTCGCCGACAAGACCGCCGACGCCGTCATCGCCGGCATCGCGATCACCGCCGACAACCGGACCAAGCTCGACTACTCCGACGTCTACCTTCGCCTGCCGGCGCGTTTCGTCGTGCGGCGAGCCGAGGCCGCGCTCGACATCTCGCCGGAGGGCCTGCGCGGCCACACGCTGGCGGTGGTGAGCGGCACCGCACACGAAGCCTACCTCGCCTCGATGTTCCCGGAGATCGGACGCAAGCTCTACCCGACGACGGAAGCGGCCCGCGAGGCGGTCAAATCGGGTGCGGCGGACGCCCATTTCGGCGACGGGCTGCAGCTGTCGTTCTGGCTGGCCAGTACCGGGGCCAACGATTGCTGCGTCTTCGCCGGCGGCCCCTATCTGGAGGCGCGCTTCTTCGGCCAGGGCTACGCCATCGCCTTCGCCAAGGGCTCGACCGATCTCAAGCACGCGGTCAACGCCGCCCTGCAGGCGGTCTACGAGAAGGGCATCTACGCGGAGCTCTACCTCCGCTACTTCCCGGTCGGCTTCTTCTAGGCCGGCTGCGGCGTGCGGTAGCGGGCGCGGGCGCCGCGCTCGATGGCGGCGACGACCAGCGGGTCGAGGTTGAGCGCATCGCGCAGAAGCTGCAGGAAGCGCAGTTCCTCCTGCTCGACGTGGAGGTCGGCGGCGGCGACCTCGACGGCCAGCGCATAGGCGGTGTCGTAGAGGCGCTGCGGCAGCGCGGTGGAGATGACCGAGAGGACCGCATCGAGGCCGTCGTCCTCCTGCAGCAGCGCCCCGCAGGCCTCGGCCACCGCCACCAGCCGGTCGCGATCGAATCCGCGGAAGATCGGCAGCGTCTTGACGATGTCGCCGATCTTCATCAGCTCGCCGTCGGTCATGCTGCGGTCGGCGGCCGACAGGGTCACCATGGTGTAGATCAGCGCCTCCTGATGGGAGACCGTCTGGGCCGTCGTGTTCATCTGGTCTTTCGTCCTGGATCGGCTTGCGTTGCGGGGCGGAACGTATGGCGTGACGGCGCCGGCCGCAAGGCGGGATTGTTGACGGCGGCGCCCGGTGTTCATAGGTTCCGGCGCGCCTCCATCCAGGAACCGGACCGTTGTCGACCGCAAGCCCGCCGCCGCTCGCCTTTTCTGCCGACCTCCTCGCCGCCGCCGGACGCTCGAAAGCGTGGCCGTTCGAGGAAGCGCAGAAGGTGGTGGCGCGCCTGAAGCGCCGCCGCGAGCCGGCGTCCACGGTCATCTTCGAGACCGGCTACGGCCCCTCGGGCCTGCCCCACATCGGCACCTTCGGCGAGGTCGCCCGCACGACCATGGTGCGGACCGCCTTCCGCCTGCTCACCGAGGACACGGTGCCGACCCGGCTGATCTGCTTCTCCGACGACATGGACGGCCTGCGCAAGGTGCCGGGCAACGTGCCCAACCAGGAGGCGATGCGCGCCTATCTCAACCAGCCGCTGACCAGGGTGCCGGACCCGTTCGGCGAATACGAATCCTTCGGCGGCGGCAACAACCAGCGCCTGCGCGCCTTTCTCGACCGCTTCGGTTTCGCCTACGAGTTCGTCAGCGCTACCGAGACCTACAAGGCGGGGCGCTTCGACGCGATGCTCAGGACGATGCTGGAGGCCTACGACGAGGTGATGGCGATCATGCTGCCGTCGCTGCGCGAGGAGCGCCAGCAGTCCTATTCGCCCTTCCTGCCGCTGTCGCCGGTGAGCGGCGCCGTGCTGCAGGTGCCGATCGAAGAGCGCAACGTCGCCGCCGGCACGATCGTCTTCCGCGATCCCGACAACGGCGACAAGTTGACCGAGGTGCCGGTCACCGGCGGCGCCGTCAAGTGCCAGTGGAAGGCGGACTGGGCGCTGCGCTGGGCGGCGCTCGGCATCGACTACGAAATGTCGGGCAAGGACCTGATCGATTCGGTCAAGCTGTCGAGCCGCATCTGCAGCGTGCTCGGCGCCGAGCCGCCGGACGGGTTCAACTACGAGCTCTTCCTCGACGACAAGGGGCAGAAGATCTCCAAGTCGAAGGGCAACGGCCTGACCATCGACGACTGGCTCGCCTATGCCTCGCCGGAGAGCCTGTCGCTGTTCATGTTCCAGAAGCCGCGGGCGGCCAAGAAGCTCTATTTCGACGTGATCCCCAAGGCGGTCGACGAGTATTTCACCTTCCTCGACGCCTATCCGCGGCAGGCGGACGACCAGCGCCTCGGCAACCCGGTGTGGCACATCCACTCCGGCAATCCGCCGGCGATCGACATGCCGATCGCCTTCACCATGCTGCTCAACCTGGCCAGCGCCTCCAACGCGACCGACAAGGACGTGCTGTGGGGCTTCATCATCCGCCACGTGAAGGGGGTGACGCCTGAGAGCCATGCCAAGCTCGACGAGCTGGTCGGCTACGCGGTGCGCTACTATCGCGATTTCGTTCAGCCGACGAAGGTCTTCCGGGCGCCCGACGCGGTCGAGCGCGAGGCGCTGGCCACGCTCGACGCCACGCTGGCGACGCTGCCCGCCGACGCCGAGGCGGAAACCATCCAGCACGCCGTCCTCGACGTGGCGCGGGCGATCCCGCGCTACCAGGATGCCGACCGCAAGGGTCCCGACGGCGGGCCGGGCGTGTCGGTGGCGTGGTTCTCGACGCTCTACCAGATCCTGCTCGGCCAGGAGCGCGGCCCGCGCTTCGGCTCGTTCGCGTCGATCTACGGCATCGCCGAGACGCGGGCGTTGATCGCCAGCGCGCTCAAGGGCGAACTGGTCGCCTAGCCCGATTTGTCCGCCGCCGGCGGGCAGTCGGCCGGCGGCGTCTCGTCGCGCCAGATGCCGCGCCGGGCGCAGAGCGCGGCGCTCGCCGCCGACTGGTATGCGTCGGTGGCGAGATCGTTCGGCCGGCCCCAGCCCTCCGACAGCAGCCACAGGCCGATGTCGCTGGTGCCGACACGGCAGGGGGCGGTCACATTGGCGAGGTCGCTCGTCTCCGGGAAGTAGCATTCGATGGCGCGGCCGTGCAGGAAGCGGCGCAGCGCATAGAGCGCGGTGCGGCCGCAGGGCCAGGCGCCCCCCTCGGCGAGCGGACAGGTGGCCTCCACCGGCGGCGGATCGACGCCGGCGACGCGGATCGTCTTGCCGTCCGCCTTGAAGGTGGCCGCATCGGTCGTCTCGGGCAGGAAGAATCGCCACCAGTGCGGCTTGGGTGGCGGCGCCGGAATGCGCTCGAGCGGTCCCTCGACGGCGGGACCGGGGGTCATGTCGGGCGGCGTCACGTTGCGCACGGACGGCAGGATGACGACCTGGGCGGCCGCCGCGGACGCCACGAGGCTCAGCAGGAGCAGAAGACACAGCCGCTTCACTGGCTGGCCCAGATGATGCGGGCGATCCACTCGATATCGCCGAGGCCGAACGAGCGGCCGGGATGGGCGGGGTTGAGCGAGGCGAGTTCGACCATCCGCGCCGTCTTCTTCAAAAGGATCTTGGCCATGACCTCGCCGTCGGTCGTCTTGACGACAACCCGGTCGCCCTTCCGGCAGGTGGCGTCGCGCGCCACGATCAGCCGGTCGCCGTCGCGATAGAGCGGCATCATGGAATCGCCGGTGACCTGAAGGGCGAAGACATTGTCGCGGGTGGCGGTGGGGAAATCGACCTCGTCCCAGCCGCTGCCGGCGGGGAAGCCGGCGTCGTCGAAGAAGCCGCCGGCGCCGGCCTGGGCGAGGCCGAGCAGCGGCACCGGCCGGCCCGCCGGCTGGCGCCGCTGGGCGGGCGCGGCAAGCCCGAGGAAGCTGGCAATATCGGTGCCGGTCGCCTCCAGGATCTTGGCGATGCTTTCGGTCGACGGCCAGCGCGGGCGCCCGTCGACGGCGACGCGCTTGGACTTGTTGAAGGTGGTCGGATCGAGCCCGGCGACACGCGCCAGCCCGGACGTGCTCAGCCGCTTGCGTTCGGCAAGCCGGTCGATCGCCGACCAGATGCGGGCATGGGACAACACCTTGAGAGCCCCTCCGTGCCGCCGGGTGCCCGATTGACGATTCGGGACAGGAATAAATACCTGCCCGTCTTAACGCCTGGCGCCGGGCCCGTCCAGACCCGGCGGGAAAGGTAGCGGAAACGTTAAGGCTGGTTACCAGAAGTTGACGTCGACCGCCGCCGGTTAACCGCTTGTTTACCATGTTCGACGAACTCTCGAACAAAGCGCAGGTACACCCCGATTCCTTTTCGGGCATCCGCATTTGGCAGCTTCCCGGGGATTCTGCCGACCGCCTGCGCCGCGGCGAGGGGTCGAGCGATGAAAGCGGGCATGCCGTGGAGCTTGCGAGGGGTCGACGAGGAAACGCGCGAAGCCATCTACACGGCAGCGCGACGGGCCGGCCTCACGGTCAGCGAGTGGCTGAGCAGTAGCGTCGGCGAGGGCGAGCCCGGCGACCCGCCCGACACCGACCGCGATCATCCCGCGGCCATTGGCGTGGCGCTCGACCGCCTGACCACCCGCCTGCGGGCCATGGACGAGCGGTCGCGTGCAACGGTTCCGAACCTCACCAGGCGTCTCGACGAGATCGAGCAACGGCTGGCCCGACAAGCCGAAGGCGGACGGGCTGACGGTTCGCTGAAGGGGGTTTCCGCAATGGTCGAGAAGCTCGCCCGCGACATCGAGGATGCCGACGAACGTGCCCGCACGATGATCGAAGGACAGCGTGGCGGCGGACCGGCGGCGACGCCGGCGCAGGATGTCGCCCGCGTGGCGCAGGCCATCCACGATCTCGACCAGCGCATCGCCCGGATGGGCGAGCGCCTCGTGGCCGAGCGCGAGGCGCCGGCCCCCGGCGGTCTCGACGATATCGGCTCGCGCCTGAATGCGCTGCTGGCGGAACGATCGACCCCGCGCGCCGAGCGCGCCAGCGACAAGGCCGCGACCATCGACGCGGCGCTGCGCGGGCTGGAAGCGCGCATCGACGAGGCCAAGGCGCGTCTCATCCAGCCGCGCGAACCGGTCGCCGCACCGGTCAGCGAGACCGACCAGATCTCCCGCATCGAGCGCCAGCTCGGCAATATCACCAGCCGCCTGGCCGAGCGCGACCGCGCCGAGCCGCATCACCCGCTGCCACCGGAGAAGCGCGAACCGGCGGCCAGGGGAAACGACCTCGCCGCGGCCATTGCCGAAATCTCCGCCCATCAGCGCATGCTCGACGAGCGCGCCGAGACGCTTGCCATGCGCCGCGACCAGAAGGCGCTTTCGGCGACCATGGCGGCGTTGCGCACCGACCTCGCCGCCCTCACCGAGCAGGTGACGGCGCTCACCCGCAACGGGGCCCAGGACCAGGGGGCGACCTTCAATCTCGTCCGCCGGATCGAGGCGCTGGCCGCCGAGGGCCCCGTCGACCGCTCGCTGCTCACCGCCATCCGCAACGATCTGCAATCGTTGCGCGGCATGGTGGAACAGAACGCGCTGGCGCCGTCGCTCGGCCAGATCGATCTGCGCACCGAAGCGATCTCGACCCGGCTGGAAGACATCGCCCGCAAGACCACCGACCCCAGGCACCTCGAGGCCCTCGGCGAGGAGGTGCTGGCGCTCCGGCGGGCGCTCGAGGCCGACGACAGCCCGCGCGCCATCCAGCGCCTCGAAATGCGCGTCGCCGAACTCGGCCGCAGCGTCGAAGCCGCGCTCGCCGGCCGCAAGGAACCCGCGATCAATCCCGCCGTCGAACGCCTCGAGCGCCGCATGGAGACGCTCGGCGCCGAACTGAAGGCAAATCTTGCCAAGCGCGACGACGGCACCGTCGACCAGGCCATCGCACGGCTGGAACGCCGCATGGAGGGGTTCAGCGCCGAACTGAAGGCAAATCTCGCCAAACGCGACGACGGCACCGCCGACCAGGCCATCGCGCGGCTGGAGCGCCGCATGGAGGCATTCACCGCCGAGCTGAAGGCGAAGCTTGCCAATCGCGAGGTGGGCCCCGCCGACCCGTCGGTCGGGCGGCTGGAAAGCCAGATGACCAAGCTCGGCGAGGAGCTCAAGGTCGCGGTCGCCAACCGCAATTCGGCGGTGGCCTCGCAGGATGCGATCGACCGCCTCGAGCATCGCCTCGACGCGCTCAGCCGCAACATCGTCGCAACGCTTTCCGAGCGCAGCGCACCCTCGATCGTCGGGCGCCTTGACGAGATCGCGGCGCGCATCGACGACCTGCTCGACCGGGCGCCGGCCGTGGCCTCCATGGCGACGATGCACGCGCGCCTGCAGAGCCTGGTCGAATCGGTCGAAGGCCTGAGCGCATCGCAGCGCGAGCCGGCGGCGGCGCTCGACGAGATCAAGACGGAGATCGCCGCCATCCGCCGCGACATCGCCGGACGCGGGGCGCCGGACACCGGTCATCTCGAGCAGCAGATCAGGGAGCTGGCAACGCGGCTGGATGCCGCCACCGAGGACGACAGCGAAGGCAACGGCCTGGCCGAACTGGAGGCACAGGTGGCGCGGCTCGCCAGCCAGCTTGCCGACGACAGCCCGCGCGCATCGGTGCTGCACCACGTCGAGGAAAGCCTCGAGAAGCTGCAGTCGAGCCTGTCCGAAAGCCACCGCGAATCCATCGAGGCGGCGCGCGCCGAGGCCCGCGCCGCGGTCAGCGAGCTCTCGGCTTCGCTCGACGAGCGCGGCATCAATTCCGATCTGATCCGCGCGCTGCGCCAGGATCTCGACAACCTCAGGGCAGCGACCGCAGGCCGCGCCGGCGACGCCGGTGACCAGCCCGAGGCGGTCGACCGGACCCTGACGCAGGTCGTCGACCGGCTCGACCGGCTGGAGCGCGTGACGGCGGACGAGGAGCGCGCCACCGGCACGCACGGCGCCGAGATCACGCCACCGGCCAAGGGAGCGGCGCCCGCGGTGACGCCGCCGCAGAAGGCGGCGACCGGCGACCGGCGGGCCGACTTCATCGCCGCGGCGCGGCGCGCCGCGCAGGCGGCAGCCGCCGAGGCGCATCGCGTCGAGGCGCCGGCCGCCGAGGTGACCGAGGACGAGGGCGAGCACAAGCCCGGCGCCTTCTCGCGCATCAGCCAGGCGATCCGCAACCGCAAGCGGCCGCTGCTGCTGGCGGCGGCGGCGATCGTTCTGGCCATCGGCGCGCTCAAGGTCTACGGCATGGTGCACGACGGCAGGCCGCCGCAGCTCGCCGCCGCCGCGCCGACCGTCAGCATCGATGCGCCGAAGACGCCCATCGACGACGTGCTCGCCGCGGCCGGTGCGGCGCCGCCGGCCGGCGACAGCAGGACCGGGGCGATGGTGGCGCCGTCCGCGACGCCCGACGCCGACATCGCCTTTTCCGCGCCATCCGCCGTCGACAGCACCTTCGGCGGCGGCAGTGCCGCACCGCCGGCGACCGGTTTCAGCGGCCCGTCGGCGGCCTCCGCCGACACCGCGCCGGCAGCGACGGCGCAGCCGGTTTCGCTGGCCTCCGCCGCGGCCCTGCCGGCGCCGCAGGCCGCCGGCACCGTGCCGGCACCCGATGCGGCCATCGGTTCGCCCAAGCTGGTCAACGCCGCCGCTTCCGGCGATGCCGCCGCCGCCTTCGAGGTGGCCTCGCGCTATGCCGCGGGCGACCACGTTTCCAAGGACCTGGCCAAGGCGGCCGAATGGTATCAGCGCGCCGCCGAGGGCGGCGTCGCCGTCGCCCAGTACCGCCTCGGCAGCCTCTACGAGCGCGGCCAGGGCGTGACCCGCGACCTGACCAAGGCGGTCGACTGGTACCAGCGCGCCGCCGACCAGGGCAACGTCAACGCCATGCACAATCTCGCCGTGCTGATGAGCGAAGGCGTCAGCGGCCCGCCCGACGTGCAGAAGGCGCTGCAATGGTTCCTCGCCGCCGCCAACTACGGGGTGCGCGACAGCCAGTACAATCTCGGCGTCATCTATGCGCGCGGCATGGGCACGCCGCAGGACCTCGCCGCCTCGTACAAGTGGTTCGCCATCGCCGCCGCCCAGGGCGACAACGACGCCGCCCAGCGCCGCGACGAGGTGGCCAAGCTCCTCCCCGGCGACGACCTCGCCAAGGCCCGCGCCGCGGTCCAGGCGTGGCACGTCAAGCCGCCGCTCGCCGATGCCAACGGCGTCAGCACCCCGGAAGGCGGCTGGGACGGCCCGGGCAGCACGCTTGGCGAGGCCGACCGCGCGGCACTGGTCAAGAAGATCCAGACACTCTTGGCCGATCAGGGCTTCGATCCGGGACCCGCCGACGGCGTCGCCGGGGCCCGCACGCGCGACGCGGTGAAGGCCTATCAGCGCCAGAACGGGATCGCCGCGACCGGCCAGATCGATGGCACCCTGGTGGCGGCGCTGACCGACCAGAACATCTAGACCGGGGCCGGGGAACGCGGACGAACTGTCCGCGCCCCCGGCCCTCGCGGCCTTCGTTTTCGGCCCCTCCGTTGACAGCGAAGCGCGACGGGCGCTTTATCCGCGACAGACCCGTGCGGCCGGTTCTTCCGCGCATCTGACCCGCCCGACCCCCTGTCGCCGTGCTGATCTATTTGCCCATAGCCGAGATGCCGGTGAACATGCTGATCATCCTCGGCATGGGGGGGGCGGTTGGCTTCCTGTCGGGGCTGTTCGGGGTGGGCGGCGGGTTCCTGTTGACGCCGCTGCTGATCTTCTCGGGCATCCCGCCGGTGGTCTCGGTGGCGACGGTGGCGCCGCAGATCGTCGCCTCGTCGGCGTCCGCGGCGCTCAGCTACTGGCGGCGGCGGCTGATCGACCTCAAGCTGGCGACGGTGCTGCTTGTCGCCGGCATCCTCGGCAGCGGCCTCGGCGTGCTGGTGTTCAACGCGCTCCGCGCCGGCGGCCAGCTCGACCTCATCGTGTCGCTCTCCTACGTCACCTTCCTCGGGCTGGTCGGCGGGCTGATGCTGACCGAAAGCCTCAGGGCGATTATCAATGCGCGGCGCGGCCGGCCGACGCCGCTGCGCCGGCCGGGGCAGCACAACTGGGTGCACGGCCTGCCCTTCAAGATGCGGTTCAAGAAATCGCGGCTCTATGTCAGCGTCATCCCGATCGTGACGCTGGGGATCATCATCGGCTTCCTCGGCGCGCTGCTCGGCATCGGCGGCGGCTTCATCATGGTGCCGGCGCTGATCTATCTGCTGCGCGTGCCGACCAACGTGGTGATCGGCACGTCGCTGGTGCAGATCCTGGCGACGATGGCGGTGGCGACGGTGCTGCATGCGGCGTCGAGCCAGTCGGTCGATATCGTGCTGGCGTTGATCCTCATGGTCGGCGGCGTCATCGGGGCGCAGTTCGGCGCGCGCATCGGCCAGAACATCCGCGGCGACCAGCTGCGCGCCCTGCTCGGCCTGCTGGTCATCGCGGTGGCGGTGCGCTTCTTCGCCGGACTGGTGGCGACCCCGGTGGAGCCCTATTCGCTGGCGCAGGTGCTGGGAGCGGGACCATGACCTGGCTGGCGACCCTGGTCCTGGCGCTGGTTCTCGCAGCGGCCGGCTCGGCGCAGGCGGAGAAGCTGACCGTGGCGCTGTCGACGCCGGAGGTGACGATCAGTTCCAACTTCACCGGCACCACGGTGACGGTGTTCGGCGTCATCGACCGCGACGCCCGCTCGGTCTCCGGCGTTGGCGGCTACGACATCGCGGTGCTGCTTCTCGGGCCGCCGGAGACGGTGGTGGCGCGGCGCAAGGATCGCATCCTCGGCATCTGGGCGAATGCCGCCGCCGAGACCTTCGAGGCGGCGCCGTCGTTCTATTCGCTGAGCACGTCGGTGAACGTCGACGACCTGGCGACCCCGCCGGTGCTCGAACGGCTGCAACTCGGCTTCGACAACATCGCCTTCCGCTACCAGGGCCGCTTCATCGTCAACAGCCCTTCGGTCGCGCGAGTTCCGCGACGCCTTCATCCGGCTGAAGGACCGCGCCGGGCTCTACCACGAGCAGGTCGGCGTCAGCTTCATCGGCAGCCTGATCTTCCGCACGACCATCCATCTGCCGGCCAATATCCCGGTCGGCTCCTATGCCGCCGAGGCCTATCTGTTCTCCGACCGGCTGCTGATCGCCCGCGCCGATGACCGCCTGCGCGTCAGCAAGGCCGGGCTCGAGGACACCATGTCCGCCTTCGCGCGCAGCCAGTCGCTGCTCTACGGGCTGATCTGCGTGGTCCTGGCGCTGACCATCGGCTGGCTCGGCGGCGTGATCTTCCGCCGGGATTAGGCCGAGTCCGTCGCGTCCCGCGTGGCGCGCATGCGGGGACCGCCCAGTGCCCGCGGACCGACGGGATAGACGCCGTCGTCGCCGAGCACGAAGGCGCGGAAGCTGGCCGCGCGGAAGAGGCCGGCGAAGGCCCGGTGACGCACGTCGAGGCCGCCGGCATAGGCGCCGAACGCCGGCAGGACGAGGCGGTAGCCATCGCCGGCGAAGCACCGGCGGCGCACCGACCGGCCGCGGCCGAGGACGCGGGCGGCGGGATGGAGATGGCCGGCGACCTCGCCATCGGCCGTGCCGGCGGCCGGCTCGTGGCGGAAGGTGAGCTTGCCGACGGAGAGGGTGTCGAGGCGCATGCCGGCGAGCCCGTCCGGCAAATGCGGATCGTGGTTGCCGGCGATCCAGATCCAGTCGCGGCCGGACTGGAGCGCGGAAAGCGACGCCCGGTCGCGCGGCAGCAGGCGATGGGCGCCGTCATCGTCGTGGAAGCTGTCGCCGAGAGCGACCACGGCCTTCGGCTGGAGGTAGGCGACCAGCGCGGCGAGGCGGGCGAGCGTCTCGCCGGTGTCGTACGGCGGCAGCATCTGGCCGCGGCGGGCGAACGACGAGCCCTTCTCGAGATGGAGGTCGGCGACGGCGAGCAGGCGTTCGTCCGCCCACCACAGGGCGCCCTCGGCGAAAGGCTTCGAGGACGACGCCCATGACGCCAATCAGGGCGGGAGCGGCGGTCGCAGGCGGTGCCGGCGCACGACCGCCAACCGGCGACTGCCGACTGTCCGGTTGCCGATTGCCGATTGCCGTCATTCTTCGCCCATCGCGTCCCTGACCAGGTCCTCGGCCGCCTCGCGCAGCACGTGCTCGTCGGCCTCGCCGCCGGCCACCGCCTCGCGGCCGATCTCCAGCATCACCGGAACGGCGAGCGGCGAGATGCGGTCGAGGCGCTTGTGGACGATGCGGCCCCTGATTCGTTTCAGCATATCGCCGAGGCGGGCGATGTCGAGCAGGCCGGTGGCGGCGTCGGCCCAGGCCGCCTGCATGAGGACGTGGTCGGGTTCGTGCTTGAGCAGCACGTCGTAGACGAGGTCGGTGGAGACGGTGACCTGGCGGCCGGTCTTCTCGCGGCCCGGATGGCGCTTCTCGATCAGGCCGGAGATGAGCGCGCAATTGCGGAACATGCGCTTGAGCAGATAGCTCTCGGCCATCCACGCTTCGAGATCGTCGCCGAGCATATCCTCGTCGAGGAGTTCGGCGAGGCTCGGGCTCTTGCGCGAAAACGCGAGGCCGAGATCGCCGAGGCCCCAGACGGCGATGGAATAATCGGTGGCGACGAAGCCGGTCGGCCGCAGCCTGGCGCGATCCAGCCGGCGGGTGAGCAGCATGCCGAGCGTCTGGTGGGCGAGCCGGCCCTCGAAGGGATAGGCAACCATGTAGAAGCGGTTGCCGCGCGGGAAAGTCTCGACCAGCAGCTGGTCGGTGCGCGGCAGCACCGAGCGGTCGCGCTGGATGCGCAGCCAATCGGCGACCTGGTCGGGCAGCGTCGTCCACCTTTCCGGATCGGCGAGGATGGCGCGGACGCCGGCGGCGAGATAGGTGGACAGGGGGAACTTGCCGCCGGCATAGACCGGGATCTTGGGGGCGTCGTCGGCGGTGCGGGTCGCCACCACCTCGTTCTCGTGGATGCCTTCGAAACGCAGGATCAGCCCGGCGAAGAGGAAGGTGTCGCCGGGCGACAGGGTCTCGATGAAATACTCCTCGATGCGGCCGAGCACGCGCCCGCCGCGGCCGGCGAAGCCGGCGCCGCGGTTGCGCGAAACGCGGACGTTGAGGAGCGCGGTGTCGACGATGGTGCCGACGTTGAGGCGGTACTGCTGGGCGATGCGCGGGTGGGCGATGCGCCAGAGCCCGTCCTGGCCCAGGCGGATCTTGGCGAAGCGCTCGTAGGTCTTCAGGGCGTAGCCGCCGGTGGCGACGAACTCGACGACGCGGTCGAAGGTGGCGCGGTCGAGGGCGCGATAGGGATAGGCCGAGGTCACCTCGGCAAAGAGCGCGTCGGCCGAGAACGGCGCCGAACAGGCCATGCCGAGCACATGCTGGGCGAGCACGTCGAGGGCGCCGGGGCGGATGGGCGGGGTGTCCTGGGCGCCGAGGTAGTTGGCGTCGAGCGCCGCGCGGCACTCCATCACCTCGAAGCGGTTGGCGGGCACCAGCAGCGCTTTGGACGGCTCGTCCATGCGGTGGTTGGCGCGACCGATGCGCTGGGCGAGCCGGCTTGCCCCCTTCGGCGCGCCGATGTGGACGACCAGATCGACATCGCCCCAGTCGATGCCGAGATCGAGGGTCGAGGTGCACACCACGGCGCGGAGTTTCCCCGCCGCCATCGCCGCCTCGACCTTGCGGCGCTGGGTGGCGTCGAGCGAACCGTGGTGGAGGGCGATGGCCAGGCCCTCCGTGTTGATGCGCCAGAGCTCCTGAAAGACGAGTTCCGCCTGGCTGCGCGTGTTGACGAAGAGGAGCGCCATGTGATGCGTGCGGACGGCGGCATAGATGTCGGCGAGCGCGTAGCGGGCGGAATGGCCGGCCCACGGCACGCGCTCCTCCGACTGCAGGATGGTGATCTCCGGCCGGGCGCCGCCGGCGACGGTCACGAGGTCGGCAAGGTGGCGGGGCGGCATTGCCGTTGGCTGCGATCCGCCGCCCGATGCGGATGCCGCCCCATCGCCCGCGCCGAGCGCGCTTCCCCCTCCCCGTTGCGCGGCCGGAGGGCGCGGCTGTCGCCCCTGCCCCACCAGAAAACCGCGCAGGTCGTCGGGATCGGCGACGGTGGCCGACAGGCCGATGGTCTTGAGGCCGGGCGCGAGATTGCGCAGGCGGGCGAGGCCAAGCGACAGGAGATCGCCACGCTTGCTGGTGACCAGAGCGTGCAATTCGTCGAGGATGACGGTGTCGAGATCGGCGAAGAAGCGATCGGCGTCGGGGGCGGAAAGCAGCAGTGCCGCCTGTTCCGGCGTGGTGAGCAGGATGTCGGGCGGATTCAGCTTCTGGCGCTGGCGCTTGTGGACGGAGGTGTCGCCGGTGCGGGTCTCCAGCCGCACCGGAAGCCCGATCTCGGCGACCGGCTGTTCGAGGTTGCGGGCGATATCGACGGCGAGCGCCTTCAGCGGCGAGACGTAGAGGGTGTGGATGCCGCGGCCGGCGGGCAGGTTGGCGGGCGGGCGCCGGTAGAGGGCGACCAGGCTCGGCAGGAAGCCGGCGAGGGTCTTGCCGGCGCCGGTCGGCGCGATGAGCAGGGTCGAGCGGCCGGCCCGGGCGCGGGCGAGCAGCGCGATCTGGTGCGGACGCGCAACCCAGCCGCGCGCGGCGAACCACGCCGCGAAGGGCGCGGGCAGCAGGCCCGCCGGGTCGGCGATCTCGGGACGCGCGGTCACCGGCAAACAGGTACCGCCGGCGCGGCATTCCGTCCATCACAGACGGTCGCACATCGCTGCGTCTTGCCGTATACATCGGGCGCGTCAGCCGCAAGGGATCCCATGAATAGCGCCACCACCACCTACAAGAAGCCGTCCAGCCGCACCAAAAAGACCGCGCCGGTGAAGCGCGTCACGCTCTCGGAAGAAGCCAAGAAGGCCTATGAGGAGCTGGTCAACCGCCGGGACGAACGGGCCAGAACCTACGAGCAGCATCTGGCAACCGACAGGCGCTAGTTTCTAGCGCCTTTTTTGTCGGGCCGACCGGCGGAACCGCGTCAGGCCGGCCCGAAGGTCCCGGGTTTCGCCCGGCGCGTTCGGCCGCACTGGGCAAACCTGTCGGCGCCGGTGCATAAGGGCGTGCCCTCCGCCCGGTGACGCCCCCTTGCAGCCCCGCCACATCGCCCTTGCCGTCCTGCTCGCCTGCGTCTGGGGGGTGAACTTCGTCTTCATCCGGCTGGCGCTGACCGACTTTCCGCCACTGCTGCTGGCCGCCCTGCGCTTCGCGCTCGCCGCCCTGCCGGTCGCCGTCCTGCCCAAGCCAGCGGTCGCGTGGCGCACGCTGATCGCCATCGGCGGCACGCTCTTCGTCGGACAGTTCGCCCTGCTCTTCCCGGCCATGGCGGTCGGCATGCCGCCGGGGCTGGCCTCGATCGGGCTGCAGGTGCAGGCCTTCATCACCATCGCCATTGCGGTGGCGGTGCTCGGCGAACGGCCGAGCCGCCGGCAGCTTGCCGGTGCGGCGATCGCCTGCGCCGGCCTGGCGCTGGTCGCCGTCACGGTCGGCAGCAACGGGGTGACGCTCGCCGGGTTCCTGTTGCTCATCGGCGCCGCCGCCTCTTGGGCGATCGGCAACGTGATGCTGCGCCGCGCCGGCCCGGTCGACATGCTGCCGCTGGTCACCTGGCTGAGCCTGGTGCCAATCCTGCCGCTGTTCGTCCTGTCTCTCGTGATCGAGGGGCCGGCGCGGATGGCCGCCGGCCTGGCCAGCGCCACATGGCTTTCGGTTGGCTCGCTCCTCTACATCGTCGCGATCTCGACCGTCTTCGGCTACGCCGCCTGGGGCCACCTGCTGAAGCTCTACCCGGCCGCGGTCGCGGCACCCTTCTCGCTGCTGGTGCCGATCTTCGGCACGCTGTCCTCGGCGCTGATCCTCGGCGAACGCTTCGGCGCGCTGCGGCTCGCCGGCATGGTGCTGATCTTTCTCGGCCTCGGCGTGCTGGTGATGCCGCCGGGGGTCCTGCCGTTCCGGCGGCGCTAGGCGGCGCGGGGCAGCGGGCCGGGGCCGATGGGCCGCGGGGTGAGCGGCACGATGTCGGCCGCCCGCACCGCCAGACCGACGAGACCGGGGACGGGCACGCCGCGCTCGCGGCGCAGCGACACCGGCTCGACGCCGAGCACCGGCAGGCCGGTTGCTTCGGCCACCGCGACGATCAGCTCCGGCGCGTGGCGGTAACGCAGCGCCTCGCCGAGGACGAAGCCGGCGCCATCGTGGCACTCGGCGGAAAAGGCGAAGGCGCCGCCGGGGGCCAGCACGCGCGCCACGGCGGCGAAGAGCGGCGTCAGCGCGCCGACATAGGGCAAGAGATCGGCGGCGAGCACGAGGTCGAAGGCATTCTCCGCTTCCGCCGCCATCAGGTCGGCGGCATCGCCGGCGGCCAGCCGGTCGTAGACGCCGCGCCGGGCAGCAAGCTTCAGCATGCCGACCGACAGGTCGAAGCCGGTCAGGCGGTCGACACGGTCGCGGATGGCGGCGCCCATCAGCCCGGTGCCGCAGCCGAGATCGAGCGCGCTGGCGAAGCGGCGCTCGCCGAGGGCGGCGAGCGCCGCCACCAGACGCTCCGGCGCCTGGTAGCCGAGGTGCCCGACCAGGGCACGGTCGAAGCGCGGGGCGTAGTCGTCGAAGAGCGTGCGGACGTAATCGGCCGGCATCGCCGTCGGCACCGGCGCCCTGCCGAGCGCCGCCAGACGGAGATCGGCGCCGAGGCAGCCGGCCGCATCGAGCGCCGCGGCGCGGGCAAAGGCGGCGACGGCTGCCTCCGTCTCGCCCAGACGCTGGCGCCAGTCGCCGAGCGTCAGCCAGCCCGCCGCCCAGGCGGGTGCGCGCTCAAGCGCCTGCTCGAGCACGTCGGCGGCGGCCGCATGATCGCCATCGGCGGCGAACGCCGCCGCGAGGTTGAAGCGCCGGTCGGCGATGAGATCGCCGGATGAGGTCGAGGGTGGGGACGACACGCCCGTGGTGCACGCGCCGAAAGAGGAAGGCCGCGAGGAGATAGCGGGCGGCGCCGGAAAGGCAAGCGAATTTGCCAAGGAACCGGACGCGGGCCTCGCCGGTTGATGGGGCGTCGTTCCAACCGGAGGATTGCAGCCATGGAATCCGTCGACAAGCGGCATAAGGACAAGGCGCCGGCGCGCACGGGCGAAACCCGGGAACCGGCCGTCTCCGACAAGGGCAAGACAGACACCAAGACACCCATCCCGGTGCGCCCGGCGGGGCCAACCACGATGCGCGATCCGCCCAAGCATTGGGACGAGGTTGACGAGGATTCCGACGAATCGTTCCCGGCGAGCGACCTCTCCTGCCAACTATTGACCGGCCGAGGCTGGCGCGCTCGGGGCGAGCGTCTATGGTCGCGCGATGCGCCCGGAAGAGCTGCTCTGCCCCTCGCCCGCCGGCCTGCACTGCCCGGCCGGCGACTTCCACATCGACCCGACCCGCCCGGTCGAGCGGGCGCTGATCACCCACGGCCACGCCGACCACGCCCGCGCCGGCCATCGCCAGGTGCTGGCGACGGCCGCGACGCTGAGGATCATGGACGCGCGCTATGGCGCCGGCTTCGCCGGGACGACACAGGCGGCCGCCTATGGCGAACGGCTGACCATCGGGGAGGTCAGCGTCAGCTTCCACCCGGCCGGCCACGTGCTCGGCTCGGCGCAGATCGCGGTGGAACACAAGGGGCTGAGGATCGTCGCCTCGGGCGACTACAAGCGCCAGGCGGACCCGACCTGCGCCCCGTTCGAGCCGGTCGCCTGCGACGTCTTCATCAGCGAGGCGACCTTCGCGCTGCCGGTCTTCCGCCATCCGCCGGCGACGGCGGAAATCGCCAAGCTGCTGGCCTCGGTGCGCCAGTTTCCCGAGCGGGCGCACCTTGTCGGCGCCTATTCCCTCGGCAAGGCGCAGCGCGTCATCCGCATGCTGCGCGACGCCGGCTACGACCGACCGATCTACCTGCACGGCGCCATGGAACGGCTCTGCCGGCTCTACGAGGAGCTCGGCGTGGCGCTGGGGCCGCTGGCACCGGCGACCGTGGAGACCGCCAGGAAGGGCGACTTCGCCGGCGCGATCGTCGTCTGTCCGCCGACCGAGATCGCCGAACGCTGGGCGCGCCGGTTCCCCGATCCGGTGGCCTGCGTCGCCTCGGGCTGGATGCGCATCCGCCAGCGCGCACGCCAGGCCGGCGTCGAACTGCCGCTGGTGCTATCGGATCACGCCGACTGGGACGAGCTGACCGCGACCATTGCCGAAATCGATCCGGCTGAGGTGTGGGTGACCCACGGCCGCGAGGAGGCGTTGGTGCGCTGGTGCGCCCTCAGGGGCACGCCGGCCCGCCCACTCCACATGGTCGGATACGAGGAAGAGGCGGAATAGCCGCGTGGTGCGCGGCGGTTCCGGCATCCGCGGCATCCAGTTCCATCGGCGGTCCGTCGGCGGTGGGAGCCGTCGGCCCGCTCGGGTCGAAGCTCACCGTCAGGTTGATCGGGGCGTTCGGGTCGGCCTTCGCCGCCTGCTTGGGCGCGTCGGGGGCGGTGGCGGGAACCGGGATGCGGGTCCCCATGGCCGTCGTCTTCTTCTGGTGGGCCGCAACCGCCGGCCTCTCCTCGGCCTTGGCCGGCGTCACCACCGCATTGGCCATCTGCACCAGCGGGCCGCCCATTGCCGAGCCATCCGGCTCGTCCGCGGGCAGCGCCTCAGGCTCGGGCATCGGCTCGGCGTTGGGCATCGGCTCTGCCGCGGCGGTCGCCACAGGGGCGGCCGGTACCGGCTCCGCCGCCGCGGACAACTGGTCCTGGGCCTTCTGCGGCGGCGAGAACATGGCCGCGTCGAAGGCCGGCTCGATCGACGGCGCGACGCCGCCATCGGGCGCTGCCGGTGCCGGCTGGAGCGGCGCCGGCTCCACCGGCTTCATCACAGGCTTGGCGGCCAACTTGACGGCCGGTTTGACCGCGACCGCGGCAACGGCGCCGCGCTTCGGCGCGATATGGGCGTGGGCGGCATAGATCGCCGTGGTGGTCAGCAGGGCCGCGAAGATGCCGGCGAAAAGCGGCGTCAGGAGCGGCGTCGGGCGATATTTCGGCCCGAGCGCGGAGATGGCGGCGGCAAGGATGGCGATGATCAGGATGGCGCCCCCGGCCAGCACCAGATAGGCGATGCGCGGATGGAGGACGCCGGTTGCCACGAGGGCGAACGCGCAAGCCGCCGCGGTTGCCGGCAGCAGCACCGCCAACACCGCAAGACGCAAGGACAGACTTTCACGCATGATACAAACCCCGCCCGACGCCTGCCATTATAAGCTGTTTCGTAACAAAGGTTAACCGTTTGTCGCGAAAATCGCCGGCAACCCACCGGCAAGATTAACAAATGCCGCGCAACGGCCCTGCCGGCGCGCCTTCGCGATTGCGAACAAAGCATGAATCGGTTCTGCTCGGCAATCCGATCCCAGCCGTGTGTGATTCGACCGCGCGATGTCCGCCGCCTTTCTCGACACGCTCAATGCCGACCAGCGCCGGGCGGTCGTGCATGGCGTCGGCGCAACGGTTCAGCCGGGGCCGCTGCTGATCATCGCCGGCGCCGGCTCGGGCAAAACCAACACGCTGGCGCACCGGGTGGCCCATCTGGTGGTCAACGGCGCCGATCCCGGGCGCATCCTGCTGATGACCTTCTCGCGCCGCGCCGCCAGCGAAATGGGCCGCCGGGTGGAGCGGATCGTCGCCCGCGCCATGCCATCCGCCAGCGTGCCGCCGACGCTCGCCTGGTCCGGCACCTTCCACGGCATCGGTGCGCGGCTGCTGCGTGAATATGCCGCGGCGATCGGGCTCGATCCGGCCTTCACCATCCACGACCGCGAGGATTCGGCGGACCTGATGAACCTCGTCCGCCACGAGCTGGGGCTGTCGCACACGGAGAAGCGCTTCCCCACCAAGGCGACGTGCCTTGCGATCTATTCGCGTACGGTCAACCAGGAAGCCGAGCTGGACGCGGTGCTGTCCCAGTCCTTCCCGTGGTGCGCCGGCTGGCAGGCGGAGCTTGCCCGGCTGTTCGGCGGCTATACCGAGGCCAAGCAGAGCCAGAACGTCCTCGACTACGACGACCTGCTGCTCTACTGGGCGGCGATGCTGGAGGAGCCGGCGATCGCCGCGGACGTCGGATCCCGCTTCGACCACATCCTGGTCGACGAATATCAGGACACCAACCGGCTGCAGGCCTCGATCCTGCTGGCGCTCAGGCCGGACGGGCGCGGGCTCGTCGTGGTCGGCGACGACGCCCAGTCGATCTATTCGTTCCGCGCCGCCACGGTGCGCAACATCCTCGATTTCCCCAAGGCGTTCAGCCCGCCGGCGGCGGTGGTCACGCTGGCGCGCAACTACCGCTCGACGCAGGCGATCCTCGCCGCCTCCAACGCCGTGATCGGCCAGGCGGAGGAGCGCTACGCCAAGGAGCTGTGGTCCGAGCGCGCCTCCGGCGACCGGCCGGCACTGGTGGTCGTCGCCGACGACGCCGGCCAGGCGCGCTACGTGGTCGAGCGGGTGCTCGCCAACCGCGAGGCGGGCGTCGCGCTGAAGCAGCAGGCTGTGCTCTTCCGCGCCGCCCACCACAGCGGCCAGCTCGAGATCGAGCTGACCCGGCGCAACATCCCCTTCGTCAAGTTTGGCGGGCTCAAGTTCCTCGACACGGCGCATGTCAAGGACGTGCTGGCGGTGCTGCGTTTTGCCGAGAACCCGCGCGACCGCGTCTCCGGCTTCCGCGTGCTGCAGCTGCTGCCGGGCATCGGCCCGTCGACGGCAGCCGACGTGCTCGACCGGCTGGCGGATGCGCCGGAGACCGGTGCGGCGCTCGCCGCCTATCCGCCGCCGGCGCGGACGGCGGCCGACTGGCCGGACTTCGCCGGGCTCGTCGGCGGATTGCGCGGCGGACAGGCCGGCTGGCCGGCGGAGATGGAGCGGGTGCGGCTGTGGTACGAGCCGCATCTGGAGCGCATCCACGAGGACGCCGTCATCCGCCGCAACGATCTCCTCCAGCTCGAACAGATCGCCGCCGGCTATGCCAGCCGCGAGCGCTTCCTCACCGAACTCACGCTCGACCCGCCGGACGCGACCAGCGACCAGGCGGGGCCGCCGCTCCTCGACGAGGACTATCTGATCCTGTCCACCATCCACTCGGCCAAGGGGCAGGAGTGGACGTCGGTGTTCCTGCTCAACGGCATCGACGGCTGCATCCCCTCCGACCTCGGCACCGGCAGCCGGCAGGAGATCGAGGAAGAGCGGCGGCTGCTCTACGTCGCCATGACGCGGGCGAAGGACGAACTCGACATCCTGGTGCCGCAGCGCTGCTACGTCCTGCAGCAGCGGCGGGGCGGCGACCGCCACCTCTTCACCCAGCGCACGCGCTTCATCCCCGAGGCGATCCTGGCGCACTTCCGCCCGACCCTGTGGCCGCCGGCGGTCGCCGATGCGGCGCGCACCCGGGCGCCTGGCCCGCCGATCAACGTCGGCCGGCGCCTCAGGCAGCGCTGGGGCTGACTTTCCGGTTTCGCCGCCAGCGCCTAACTATGCGGCATGCACGCCTTCGCCGCCCTGCTCGACCGGCTCGTCCTGACGCCCCAGCGCACCGTCAAATTGCGCCTGATGACGGACTATTTCCGTAGCATCCCGGACCCGGACCGCGGCTATGCACTGGCGGCGCTGACCGGCGACCTCGCCATCCCCAGCGTCAAGCCGGCGATGCTGCGCGCGCTGACGACGGCGCGCGTGGACGAGGTGCTCTTCGCCACGTCCTACGATTACGTCGGCGATCTCGCCGAGACCATCGCGCTGATCTGGCCGGGGAATGGAGAGCAACGCGCTGCCTCCGTCGTCCCCTCGCCCGGGCGGGGAGAGGGACAGGAAGGTGATGCGCCTGATCTGCGCCTCGCCGACGTCGTCGAGCGACTGCAGGCGGCATCACGCACCGAGGGACCGCGGCTGGTGGAGGGCCTGCTCGACCGGCTCGACGCCAGCGAGCGCTGGGCGCTGATCAAGCTGCTGACCGGCGGCCTGCGCATCGGCGTGTCGGCGCGGCTGGCCAAGCAGGCGGTGGCCGACCTCGGCGGACGGCCGGTCAACGACATCGAGGAGGTTTGGCACGGCCTGACGCCGCCCTACGGCAACCTCTTCGCCTGGCTCGAAGGGCGCGGGCCGGCGCCGCAATCGACGGTCGCGGCGCCTTTCCGTCCGGTCATGCTGGCGCAGGCGATCGCCGAGGAGGACCTCAGGCTCATCACGCCGGAGACCTATGCCGCCGAATGGAAATGGGACGGCATCCGCGTGCAGGCGGTGCGCGAGGCGGGCGTCGTGCGGCTCTATACGCGCACCGGCGACGACATCTCGCACACCTTTCCCGACATCGTCGCGGGGCTCGACGTCGAGGCGGCGCTCGACGGCGAGCTGCTGGTCGGACATGCGGAAACGGGCGGATACATCGTCCGCAGCTTCGCCGACCTGCAGCAGCGGCTGAACCGCAAGACGGTGACGCCGAAGCTGCTCGCCAGCCATCCGGCGTTCCTGCGCGTCTACGACTGTCTGGTCGACAACGGCGAGGACATCCGCGGGCTGCCTTTCCGCCTCCGCCGCCAGCGCCTGGACGGGCTGATCGCGCGCTCGCTCTCCGGGCGCATGGACATCTCGCCGCTGCTGCCCTTCGCCGACACGACCGCGCTCGCCGCCCTGCGCGCCGCGCCGCCGGAGGCGGTGATCGAAGGGGTGATGCTCAAGCGCTGGGACTCGGTCTACGAGCCCGGCCGGCCGAAGGGGCCGTGGTTCAAGTGGAAGCGCGACCCGCATACGGTCGACGCCGTGCTGATGTATGCCCAACGCGGGCACGGCAAGCGCTCGTCCTA
Source organism: uncultured Alphaproteobacteria bacterium (assembly GCA_963784605.1). Taxonomy (GTDB): domain Bacteria; phylum Pseudomonadota; class Alphaproteobacteria; order Rhizobiales; family Kaistiaceae; genus CAVSRC01. Next base: position 124,755 of record CAWARW010000015.1, on the reverse strand, counting down.
CTACTCCGACTACACCTTCGGCGTCTGGCGCACGGGCGAGGCCGGCGAGGAGCTGGTGCCGGTGGGCAAGGCCTATTTCGGCTTCACCGATGCCGAGCTTGCCGAGATCGACCGGTTCGTCCGCAACAACACCATCAACCGCTTCGGCCCGGTGCGCGAGGTGGTGCACGAGCCGACCAAGGGGCTGGTGCTCGAGGTCGCCTTCGAGGGGCTGCAGCGGTCCACCCGCCATCGCTCCGGCATCGCCATGCGTTTCCCGCGCATATCGCGGCTGAGATGGGACAAGCCGCCGGGCGAGGCCGACCGGCTGGAGACGCTGGAGACGATGATCTCCGGCTAGGCAGCGGAAGGCGACGGAGCGGCGGCCCGACGGGCGGAACAAAGCGGCCGGCGGCCGGTTCTCCGTGCACGCTTGCAAGCCACGGAGAACCACAATGGCCGACCGGCTGAAATTCCTTTCGATCTGCGGCAGCCTGCGGCGCGGCTCCTACTAACGCCGCGGTCGAGCGCGCCCTGCCCGGTCTGGCGCCGGAGGGCGTGGCGATCACCGCGGCGCCGTGGATCGGCGATTTCCCCCTCTACAACTGGGACGTCCAGCAGGAGGACGGGTTCCCCGCCCCGGTGCAGCGGCTCGCCAGACTGATCCGCGAGGCCGACGCGGCGATCATCGTCACGCCGGAATACAACTACTCGGTCCCCGGCGTGCTCAAGAACGCCATCGACTGGGTGTCGCGCGTGCCCGACCAGCCCTTCCGCAACAAGCCGGTTCTGCTGCAATCGGCGTCGACCAGCCGGCTCGGCGGGATCCGCGCCCAGAACCACCTGCGTCAGGTCATGGTGTTCGTCGAGGCGCTCGTCTTCAACAAGCCGGAGGTGCTGGTGGCGCAGGCGGCGGAGCGGGTCGACGAGACGACCGGCCAGCTGACCGACGAAGCGACGCGGGAGCTGATCCGCAAGCAGCTGGCGGCCTTCGTCACCTTCGTCCACCGCGTTGCCAAGGCGCCGGCGGCAGCCGCCTGACGGTTCCTACGGCGCCGCCCGTATCGCGCGGGCCGGCGCCGCTAGCGCTTGGTGACCGGTTCGATCATCGGCGTCGAACCGGTGCGGAAGTGCTTGGACAGCTTCAGGCCCTGGGCCTGATAGTGGGAGGCGATGTCGGCGCCGTAGAGCTTCTCCGGCCGCTCGCTCATCGATTCGTAGACCAGGCGGGCGACGATCTGCCCGTGCTCGAGGATGAACGGCACCTCGTGGCTGCGTACTTCCAGCACCGCCCGGCTGCCGCTGCCGCCGGACTCGCTGTGGCCGAAGCCGGGATCGAAGAAGCCGGCATAGTGCACGCGGAACTCGCCGACGAGCGGATCGAAGGGCACCATCTCGGCGGCATAATCGGGCGGCACGTGCACCGCCTCGCGCGACACCAGGATGTAGAACTGGTCGGGATCGAGGATCAGCTCCGACGACCAGTGGCGCGGGATCGGCTCCCAGAAATCGAGCGGCGCATAGTGGGCGCGCTTGTCGACGTCGATGACGCTGGTGTGGCGCTTGGCGCGGTAGCCGACGTAGCCTTCGCGACGAGCCGCCGAGATCGATGGTGACGGTGAGACCGTTGTCGACGTGGGGGGTGCCGTCGACCAGCGCCGCCTCACGGTGCAGCCGGATCAGGGCGTCATCGTCGAGACGCGCATCGCCGGTGCGGAAGCGCACCTGCGACAGGCGCGAACCGGCGCGCACCAGGATCGGGAAGGTGCGCGGGCTGACCTCGATGTAGAGCGGCCCGGCGTAGCCGGCACGGATGGTGTCGAAGGCGCGCGCATGGTCGGTGATGACGCGGGTGAAGACATCGAGGCGGCCGGTGGACGACTTCGGGTTGGCCGCGCCGCTGACGTCGCGCGGCAGCTTCAGGTGCTCCATCAGCGGAATGATGTAGACGCAGCCGGTCTCCAGCACGGCGCCGCCGATGCAGGCTGAATTCGTGCAGCTTGACCTTGGCCAGCCGGTCCGAGACCAGCGATCCGGGGCCGGGCAGGAAGCTGGCGCGCACGCGATAGGCGCATCTCGCCCAGCCGGAGATCGAGGCTCGCCGGCTGGACCTGGTCGAGATCGATCCGCTTGCCGGCGCCGATGGCACCGGCCACGATCAGCCGCTCGATGACCTGTGCGGGCAGGATGCCGACAACGCTCTCCCTCGGCCATGACGCGCCCCACGCTACCCGCCGCCCCACCCCGGCGGCCCTTCTGCCATAGCCGATGTGGCGATTGACGCCAAGGTCACGGGGCCGTATGTACGAACCGTTCGTGGTCATTTGAGCCGGCCGGCTTGCAGCCACGTTAAACAAGTCGCTAAAAGGTCGGATGGGAAGACGAAACCCGGTCCGACATGCGCGGCCGGGTTTTTTGTTGTTCGAGAAGGAGACGGCAGATGGCGGGGAAGACCAAGAACAGCCGGCGGGCCCTGCGGCCGGCGACCCAACTCGTCCATGGCGGAACGCTGCGCTCGCAGTTCGGCGAGACCTCGGAAGCGATCTTCATGACCCAGAGCTACGTCTACGACAGCGCCGAGCAGGCCGAGCGGCGCTTCAAGGGCGACGAGCCGGGCTTCATCTATTCGCGCTACGCCAACCCCACCGTCGCCATGTTCGAGGAACGCATGCGCCTGCTGGAGGGCGCCGAAGCGGCGCGGGCGACCGCCAGCGGCATGGCGGCGGTGACCTCGGTGTTCCTCTCCTGGCTCAAGACCGGCGACCACGTGGTGGCGGCCAAGGCGCTGTTCGGCTCGTGCCGCTACGTCGTCGAGGACCTGCTGCCGCGCTACGGCATCGCGGCGACGCTGGTCGACGGCAACGACCTGAAGGCGTGGAAGAAGGCGGCGCGCCGCAACACCAAGGCCTTCTTCCTGGAGAGCCCGACCAACCCGACGCTGGAGGTGATCGACATCGCGGCGGTCGCCGAGATCGCCCACAAGGCGGGGGCGAAGCTGGTGGTCGACAACGTCTTCGCCACGCCGCTCTTCCAGCAGCCGCTCAAGCTCGGCGCCGACATCGTCGTCTATTCGGCGACCAAGCACATCGACGGCCAGGGCCGCTGCCTCGGCGGCGTGATCCTCGCCGACAAGACGTTCGTCGCCGACAACCTGCACACCTTCCTGCGCCAGACCGGCCCGTCGATGAGCCCGTTCAACGCCTGGGTGCTGCTCAAGGGGCTGGAGACGCTGCCGCTGCGCGTCGGCAACAGACGGCAACCGCGGCCGAGCTCGCCGACCGGCTCGCCGGCCACAAGCGGGTCGCCCGCCTGTTCTATCCCGGCCGTGCCGACCACCCGCAGGCCGATCTCGCCAAGCGCCAGATGACCGGCGGCTCGACCATGATCGCCTTCGAGGTCAAGGGCGGGCGCAAGGCGGCCTTCGCGGTGGAGAACGCGCTTCGGGTGATCGGCATCTCCAACAATCTCGGCGACGCCAAGAGCCTGGTGACCCATCCCTCGACCACCACCCACCAGCGGCTGTCGGAGGAGGCGCGGCTGGAACTCGGCATCACCCAGGGGCTGCTGCGCCTGTCGGTGGGCCTGGAGGACGTGGAGGATCTGGCCGAGGACCTGATCGGGGCGCTGGACGAACTGGCCTGAGCCAAATCGGCGACGATTGACGCGGCTCTCCCGGCCCGCATAATCCGCCTCGGTGGGGTCGTGGAGAGTCGTTCGCATGTACCGGGAAACCACCCGCGACATACAGGTGACGGTCGAGCCGAGCTTCGTCGAGGACGAGTCAGCCCCCGACGAAGGGCGCTATTTCTGGGCCTACCGGGTCGAAATCACCAACCTCGGCGAGGAAGTCGTGCGGCTGCGCTCCCGCCACTGGCAGATCACCGACGCCAACGGGCGGACCGAGGAGGTGCGCGGCGCCGGAGTGGTCGGCAAGCAGCCGGTGCTGAAGCCGAGCGAGACCTTCGCCTATACCAGCGGCTGTCCGCTGTCGACGTCGTCGGGCATCATGGTGGGCAGCTATCAGATGCAGAACGAGAAGGGCGAGATGTTCTCGGTCGCCATCCCCGCCTTCTCGCTCGACATGCCCGACGTGGAGCGGGTGGTGAACTGACCGCACCGGGCACAGACGCGACCGCCCCTGCGGACGCAGCGCCGCGCGACATTCTGGCGGCGTTCGGCATCGGGCCGGATGCCCTCATCGGAGCCGGCGGGCAATCCTGGGTGTTCGCGCTCGACGCGGCCCGCGTGCTGCGCATCCTCAAGCGGCCGGGCGATACGGCGACGCTGGTGCGGCTCAAGACGTTCCTCGCCGGGATCGACGGGCGGCTCGCCATCCCCACGGCGGCGATCGAGACGATCGACCCGGCAGGCCGCTTCACCATCGAGCGGCGGCTCGCCGGCACGGCACTGCTGGCGCTCCTGCCGCGGCTCGGCGCGGCGGAGCGCAGGACGGCGATCGGCGCCTACATCGCCGGCGCCGAAGCCACCGGCCGGCTGCTCCTGCCGGAGCGGCCGTACGGCCAGATTCTCGGGCCGGCACCGATCACCGCCGATACCTGGACCGGCTTCTTCCGCGCCAGCCTCGACCGCTGGCTGACCCGCAACGGCGCGACCATCGCGCAGGCGACGGGAAGCGTCGCCGCCGTCGGCGCCAACGCGCTCGCGCCTGCTCGAGGCGCTGCCCGAGCGGCCGGCGAAGGGGCTGGCGCACGGCGACTACTTCCCCGGCAACGTGCTCTTCGACGAGACGCTCGACGCCGAGCGGACTGGTCGATTTCAGCGTCTTCACGCTGGCCGGCGATCCGCTCTACGACACGATCACGGCGGCGCTGTTCCTGGAGATGATCGCGGAGGCGCAGGCGCGACGACGTGGCGCTGGCGCGGCACCTGGTGGTGGCGCATCACGGCGACGCGATCCTGCCGGCGGCGCGCTTCTACCGCGCCTACGCGGCGATCCTGATGGCCGACCCGGCCAACGCCGCGCCGCCCTATCCGCGGCTGTTCGCGTGGAGCGTGGCGAACCTGCGGGCGCTGGCGGCGGGGACGATGGCGTTCTAGCCGGTGCGCCTCGGTCGGCACCTCAACCTCTGGAATCGAGGTCGAGGAACTTCACCTTCTGAATCCGGTTGAAGCCGGCTCGCATCCGATTCAACCGACGCGCAATCCTTCAGCGTTCTAATCGGTTGCGCCGGAATCGAAATCCGTCGGATCGAAGCGGTAGTCGGTGCCGCAGAACTCGCAGGTGACCGAGATGGCGCCGTCCTCGGTGCTCTCGGCGATCTCCTCCGCCGAGAAGGTGGAGAGCAGCCCGGCGACGCGCTCGCGCGAGCAGGAGCACTCGTCGCGGATCTCGGCCGCCCGATAGACCCGCACGCCGCGCTCGTGGAACAGGCGGAAGAGCAGCGTCTCGACCGGCACCATCGGGTCGGTCAGCTCGTCGTCCTGGACGGTGCCGACCAGCGCCTGCGCCTCGGTCCAGGCGTCGTCCTCATCGTGGCCGACCGGCTCGCCGGCATCGGGCGGGGCGTCGCCGGCCGGCAGGTCGGCCTGGCGCATGCGCTCCGGCGCATCGGGCAGGAACTGGACGAGCAGGCCGCCGGCGCGCCAGCGGTGATGCACGCGGTCGCCTTCGCGCACGTGGATCTCGGCGGCGGCGAGACGGACGCGCGTCGGGATCTGCTCGGACTGGCGGAAATAGGTGTGGGCGACCTCCTCGAGGCTTTCGCCGTCGAGCGGCACGACGCCCTGATAGCGGTTCATGTGGCCGCCCTGATCGATGGTCATGGCGAGCGTGCCGTGGCCGAGGAGCGTGCCGGGCGCCGCCGCGTGCGCCGCCTCGGCGGCAGCGACGGCGGCCTCGTCGAAACGGGCATAGGCGCGGATGCCGCCGTTGGCGCGGTAGTCGACGACCAGCATGTCGACCGGGCCGTCGGTCTGGGTCTGCAGGATGAACTTGCCGTCGAACTTGAGCGACGAGCCGAGCAGCACGGCAAGCACCGTCGCCTCGGCGAGCAGGCGGGCGACCGCCGTCGGATAGTCGTGGCGCGCCAGGATGGCGTCGATCACCGGGCCGATCTGGATGACGCGGCCGCGCACGTCGATGGCGGCGACCTCGAAGGGGCGCACGGCGTCGTCGCCGGCCGGACCGATCGACTCGCCGGTCTGCTCGATCCTCACCGTCATGCGTCCATCCCGCCAAGGCAGAAGGCGAGGATACCCTTCTGCGCATGCAGGCGGTTCTCCGCCTCGTCGAAGACCACCGAGGCGGGGCCGTCGATCACCGCGTCGGTGACCTCCTCGCCGCGATGCGCCGGCAGGCAGTGCATGAACAGCGCATCGGACCGCGCCCTGGCCATCAGCCGCGGGTTGACCTGATAGGGCCCGAGCAGATTGTGGCGGCGCTCGCGCTCCTCGTCGCCCATCGACACCCAGGTGTCGGTGACCACGCAATCGACGTTGGCGGCGGCCTCGTCGGGATCGGTGGTCACGGCGATGTCGGCGCCGTTGGTGCTGGCCCAGGCGATGAGCTCCGGCCGCGGCGCCAGTTCGGGCGGACAGGCGATGTTGAGGGCGAAGTCGAAGCGCGCGGCGGCGTGGACCCACGACGCCAGCACGTTGTTGGCGTCGCCGAGCCAGGCCACCGTCTTGCCGGCGATCGGCCCGCGATGTTCCTCGAAGGTCATGACGTCGGCCATCACCTGGCAGGGATGCGACAGGCGGGTGAGCCCGTTGATCACCGGAACGCTGGCGTTGGCGGCAAGCTCCTCGACCAGCGCGTGATCGAGGATGCGGATCATGATGGCATCGACGTAGCGCGACAGCACGCGGGCGGTATCGGCGACGGTCTCCTCGCGGGAGAGCTGCATCTCCTTGCCGGTGAGCACGATGGTCTCGCCGCCAAGCTCGCGCATGGCGACATCGAAGGAGACGCGGGTGCGCGTCGACTGCTTGTCGAAGATCATGGCCAGCGAGCGGCCGGCGAAGGGCCGCGGCTGCGCCGGCGTGCGGCGCAGGCGCTTCAGGCGGCTGGCCTCGGCGAGAATGGCTCTCAGCGTTGCCGTGTCGAAATCGGCAAGATCCACGAAATGGCGGACCATCGGCGCACTCCTAATCCGCCGCGGCCCGGGCCGGCGCCAGCGCCGAGAGCGCCGCGTCGAGCCGATCGACGGCGCTGTCGATCTCGGCATCGGTGACGTTGAGCGGCGGCAGCAGGCGCACGACGTTGTCGCCGGCGGCGACGACCAGCAGGCCCTGATCGCGCAGCGCCGCGACCACCTCGGCGACCGGCGTGAGGCAGCGCAGGCCGATGAGCAGCCCCTCGCCGCGGATCTCGGCGGCGACGTCGGGATGGGCATCGACGATGCCCGCCAGCCGCTGCTTGAAATAGAGGCCCTTGCGGCGCACGTCGGCGAGGAAGGCCGGGTCCGCGACGATATCGACCACCGCCTTGCCGACCGCCATGGCGAGCGGATTGCCGCCGAAGGTGGAGCCGTGGCTGCCGAGGGTCATGCCACTGGCGGCCTCGGCCGTGGCCAGGCACGCCCCCATCGGAAAGCCGCCGCCGATACCCTTGGCGAGCGCCATGATATCGGGCGTCACGCCCGACCATTCATGGGCGAAGAGCCGGCCGGTGCGGCCGACGCCGGTCTGCACCTCGTCGAAGATGAGGAGCAGGCCGTGCTGGTCGCAGAGCGCGCGCAGCGCGCGCAGGAACTGCGCCGCGACCGGGCGGATACCGCCCTCTCCCTGGATCGGCTCGATCATGATCGCCGCGGTGTCCGGCCCGATGGCGGCTTCGACCGCCTTGAGATCGCCGAGCGGCACCTGGACGAAGCCGGCGGGCGCCGGGCCGAAGCCCTCCTGGTATTTCGGATTGCCGGTGGCGGCGAGCGTCGCCAGCGTGCGGCCGTGGAAGGCGCCGGCAAAGGTGATGATCGCGAAGCGCTCGGGACGGCCGGCGGCATAGTGATAGCGGCGCGCGGTCTTGATGGCGCATTCGACGGCTTCCGCGCCGGAATTGCCGAAGAAGACCTTGTCGGCGAAGGACAGCGCGGTGAGCTTGCCGGCGAGCGCCTCCTGCTCGGGGATGCGGTAGAGATTGGAGACGTGCCAGAGGCGGCCGGCCTGCTCGGTCAGCGCCTTGACCAGCGCCGGATGGGCATGGCCGAGCGCATTGACGGCGACGCCGCCGGAAAAATCGAGCAGCCGCCTGCCGTCGGTCGTCTCGACCCAGGCGCCCTCGCCGCGCGCGAAGGCGAGCGGTGCGCGCGCAAACGTGTCATAAAGTGGTGAGCGGTCCATTGCTGTCCGCCTGCGGCAAAGCCGCCGGTCCGTTATCCAGAGGCCAAAACTAAAAAGTGCCGCCGGAGGGCAGCACCTGATCCTTCGGCCCTATATCGTCCCAAGCCGTTGATGTGTCAATCAATGCCCGGCGGGCGCGGCCGGTTTTTGTGGTGTCGGGCGATCGCCGCGGCGATGCATCACGGTGACGATCGGTGGAAAACAAAAGTAATCCACCTATCGATTCGCCCGGACTCTGTCAGCGAGTCAACGGCTATTGTAGCGTGGCCTTCGTCGAGTACGACACAACGACATCGCGGCGGATTTCAGTATCCTTTGTCACGCGTTTGGCGTCGCCCAGCGGAGCGGGCGGCGCGCTACGAGGGATTCTGAATCGGCCGCGGGCAACAGGATGATGCGGCATGAGCTGGACCGACGAACGCGTCGCGTTGCTTAAGAAACTCTGGAGCGAAGGGCTGAGCGCCAGTCAGATTGCGGCGCAGCTTGGCGGCGTCACCCGCAACGCGGTGATCGGCAAGGTGCATCGCCTCAGTCTGTCGGGGCGTGCCAAGCCGGCGTCGAGCACGCCGCGTCCGCGCAAGGTGCGCGCGCCGGCGCCGAACCGGTCGGCGCCGCGCCACTACGTCTCGGGCAACAATGCCCTGAAGACCCATGCCAATCCGGCGCCGCGGCGCCTGCCGGCACCGGTGGCGCTGGAAGACATCGTGGTGCCGATCAGCCTGCAGGTCTCGCTGCTGGCGCTCAACGACACCATGTGCAAGTGGCCGGAAGGCGACCCGGGTACCGACGGTTTCCACTTCTGCGGCCACCGCAACTGGAACAGCCTGCCCTATTGCGAATATCACAGCCGCCTCGCCTATCAGCCGGTCGACCGCCGCCGCGACCGGCGCAGCGGCTACTAGAAACGACCCGTCGCCAAGGCGGCCCGCATCGTGGCCCCTCCCCGGCCAGGGAGGGGCCATTTTTCGTATCCGGCGGGACCAGCAACGCAGTGTCTCGAACGCTCTTGACCTAGAGTGCACTCAAACCTTTAGGTTCCCATGCGTCGTGACAAAAGGCAGGCACGCATGAGGATTGGAGAACTGGCCCAGCGTTCGCGATTGTCGGTCCATACGATCCGCTATTACGAGCGGATCGGGCTGCTCCCTTATGCCGACAGGGATCAGTCGCGGCAACGCAACTACAACGCATCGATCCTGACCTGGATCGATTTCCTCGATCGGATGAAGACCACGGGAATGCCGATCCGGGAGATGCTGCGCTATGCGGCCCTGCGCGAGCGTGGCATCGGCACCGAAGCGGAGCGCCGGGACCTGCTGGAACAGCACCGCGCGCGCGTCCGCCAGCATATCGCCGAACTGCAGGACTGCCTTGTTGTCCTCGACACCAAGATCGCTGGCTACGCCGGCACGGGAAAGAGGATGAAGGACTATGACACAAAGCCGCCAGAGCGCAGGCGAAAGCCGGCTGGATCGGGGAAAGCGCGCACTCGCTGAGATCGACGGCGCAGCCGGCGAGACGGTCATTGCGTCGCTGGCCGACATCGCGCCTGATTTTGCCACCTATCTGCTGGAGTTCCCCTTTGGCGACATCTATTCGCGCCCGGGGCTGACCGTCCGTGATCGTGAAATCGCGACCATCGCGGCTTTGGCGGCGTTGGGAAACGCGGCACCGCAGCTGAAGGTGCATGTTGCTGCAGGTCTAAATGTCGGGCTTTCACGGCAAGAGATCGTCGAAGTCCTCATGCAGATGGCCGTCTATGCAGGCTTTCCCGCCGCCTTGAATGGCCTGTTCGCCGCCAAGGAGGTCTTCGCGGCGCGGCACGAGCCGCCTCCGGCGTGAGCGGGTCACACGCACGCTCCAGGCTGGCTACAGCAGCCGCGACTGCGGCGACTACTTGTCGCTGCCGCTGACGCTCTGCGCCTCGATCAGCGACCAGACGAAATCAAGCGACAGGAAGCGGTCGCCGCCCGCCCCCTGCCCGGGCAGCAGGAACCCGTCGGGCGACGGTGTGCCGTTGTAGCTGGTCACCCGCCCGTCGGAGTCGATCCGGAAGACGGGCAGGCGCGCGGCCGTCGGCCGCGCCGGCTGGTGGTCCTTGCCGTCGGCCTTGAGGACGAAGCTCGCCGCCTCGTTGCGGTTCGGCCCGATGACCGAGCGCACGTGGCACGACATGCAGGAGGCCGACGTCTGGAAGCCGGTCTCCAGCTCCGAATTGCCGAGGATCACCGGGTTTCCCTCGCGATCGGTGTAGTCGATCTGGGTGCCGCGCAGGCGGTAGTTCTCCCAGCGGGTGCCCTGCAGGCGAAAGCCGGTGGGCACGTGATTGCAATCGAGCTGGGTGGCCGGACAGGCGGCGCTGTCGCGCGAGGGATTGAGCCAGCCCTCGTCGAAAAGGCCGGGGCGATAGGGATTGTCGACGTGCTCGAAGGTCGCCCAGAACCAGTTGGGCAGGACCTTGGCGACGATGTGCAGCGCCGTCAGCCCATAGAGGTAGCGGCGCTTGCTCTTCGGGTCGCGAAACTCTTCCCACTGGTAGCGGGCCTTGTCTTCCTCGCCGATCGCCCGCCACACCGCCTGGACCTGGATGGCGTCGACCGGAAAGGAGACCGGCTGGCGGTTGTACAGGAACCACTGCTGCCCCTCGATGGAAAAGAGGCCGTTGTCGCGGACGTAATCGTAGGTGGCGCGGTTGAGCCGAACCTCCTCCTGCTCGTCGCTGACGCTGCCCGCCTTTTCCGACGCGACGTCGCGGAACATGGCGATCTGGCGCGGCACCGAGCGATTGGCGAGCGTGCGGTTCCCCGACCACGGAAGGTCGTCCCAGGCCGGCGGCTCGGCCCCCTTGGGCAAATAGAGCTGGTCGGAGGTCGCCCACGTCTCGAACATGACCGGGCCGGGATCGCCGTAGGGCCGGTCGCTCGCCGGCAGGCGGCTGGCCTCGTCGGCCGGCCAGGTGAGCGCGACGAACATCTGCCAGGCGAAGCGGTCGGGATCGCGCAATGCCACCGCCGCATCGTTGGGGACCACCCAGGGGTCGGCCGCCATCGCCGGGACTTCGCATGCGGTCAACAGCAGCCCGCTCAGCAAACAGAACGCCAGACGTCCCATGGTACCCTCCGCCACTCGCGACGCTGCGGTGAGGTCAGGCTAACAAATGCCGACGGAACGGCAAGGTCGCCGATCGGCGCGGCCGGCGGCGCGGCGGATCAGGCGGTGGCGGCGAAGCTCTCGTCGAAGGAATAGCCCGAGCCGCGCACGGTGCGGATGGGGTCGCGGCCGCGGCCGAGCGCCTTGCGCAGCCGGCCGACATGGACGTCGACGGTGCGCTCGTCGACGAAGACATCGCGGCCCCAGACGCTGTCGAGAAGCTGGGCGCGCGAGAACACCCGCCCCGGGCTCTGCATGAGGAACTCGAGCAGGCGGAACTCGGTGGGCCCGAGATGCAGCTCGTGGCCGTTGCGGCGCACGCGATGGGTCTCGCGATCGAGCTCGATGTCGCCGCCCTTGAGCACGGCGGCGACCAGCTCGGGCTTCGAGCGGCGCAGGATGGCGCGCACGCGCGCCATCAGCTCGGGAACCGAGAACGGCTTGACGACGTAGTCGTCGGCGCCGGTGGCCAGCCCGCGGACGCGCTCCGACTCCTCGCCGCGCGCCGTCAGCATGATGATCGGCAGGGCGCGGGTGGCGTCGCGGGTGCGCAGGCGCCGGCACAGCTCGATGCCGGAGATGCCGGGCAGCATCCAGTCGAGCAGCAGGAGATCGGGGACGTTCTCGCGCAGGCGCGTCTCGGCGTCGTCGCCGCGCTCGACCGTATCGACCGCATAGCCCTCCGCCTCGAGATTGTAGCGGAGCATCAGCGACAGCGGCTCTTCGTCCTCGACGATCATCACTTTCGGGGTCATCGCCGCAATTCCCGCTGGCTCAGGACTCGTTGTAGGCGACCGAGGTCAGGCTCGACGTGTCCTGCTTGGGACGCTCGTCGGCGAGCACCACGCCGGTGATCAGATAATGCAGGGTCTCGGCGATGTTGGTGGCGTGATCGCCGATGCGCTCGACGTTCTTGGCGCAGAACAGAAGATGCGTGCACATGGTGATGTTGCGCGGATCTTCCATCATGTAGGTGAGCAGCTCGCGGAACAGCGAGGTGTACATGGCGTCGATCTCGTTGTCGCGCTCCCACACGGCGAGCGCGGCGGACAGATCGCGGGCGGCGAAGGCATCGAGGACCGCCTTGAGCTGGGCGAGCGCCATCTCGGCGATGTGCTCGACGCCGGCGACCAGCCGCTGCGGGCCGAAGTTGGTCTCGATGGCGATGACCCGCTTGGCGGTGTTCTTGGCAAGGTCGCCGACGCGCTCCAGGTCGTTGGCGATGTGGATCGCCGCCATGATCTCGCGCAGGTCGCGGGCCATCGGCTGGCGCCGCGCGATCATCTGGATGGCGCTCTCCTCGACCTGCTGCTGGAGCTTGTCGATGCGCTCGTCGCCGACGATGACGCGCTGGGCGAGCGCGGCGTCGCGGTTGACCAGCGCGGCGACCGAATCGGCGACGTATTGTTCGGCAAGGCCGCCCATCTCGGCGATCTTGCGGGCGAGGTCGCCGAGCTCCTCGTCGAACGAGGCAACGGTGTGCTGGTCGGCCATGGTCGCGTGCTCCCAGTCGTGATCAGCCAAAGCGGCCGGTGATGTAGTCCTGGGTGCGCCGGTCGGTCGGCGCGGTGAACATCTTGTTGGTCTCGTCGTATTCGACCAGTTCGCCAAGATACATGAAGGCGGTGTAGTCGGAGACGCGCGCCGCCTGCTGCATGTTATGCGTAACGATGGCGATCGTATATTCGGCCTTCAACTCGTCGATCAGCTCTTCGATCTTGGCCGTCGAGATCGGGTCGAGCGCCGAGGCCGGCTCGTCGAGCAGCACCACCTCGGGCTGGACGGCGACGGTGCGGGCGATGCACAGGCGCTGCTGCTGGCCGCCGGACAGGCTGAGGCCGCTGGCGCGCAGCTTGTCCTTGACCTCGTCCCACAGCGCCGCCTTGGTGAGCGCCGCCTCGACGCGGTCGGCGAGCTCGGCCCGCGACGGACGCTCGTAGAGCTGGATGCCGAAGGCGATGTTGTCGAAGATGGTCATCGGAAATGGCGTCGGCTTCTGGAAGACCATGCCGACCTTGGAGCGCAGCAGGTTGACGTCCTGCTGCGGCGACAGGATGTTGTCGCCATCGAGGATGACCTCGCCTTCCGCCCGCTGCTTCGGATAGAGATCGTACATGCGGTTGAGCACGCGCAGGAGGGTCGACTTGCCGCAACCGGACGGCCCGATGAAGGCGGTCACGTGGTTCTGGTAGAGCGGCAGGCTGATCGACTTCAGGGCGATCGAATCGCCGTAGAAGAAGCGCAGATCGCGCACCGTCATCTTCTCGTTCTTCGGCTTGCCGACGAGTTCGGGATCGGGGGCACGGACGGCGACATCGACATCCGGCGTCGCGCCCGATCGCCTGCTCTGCGGGCTCGTGTCGCTCATGACTGCTTCCCCATGGTCGAGAAATAGCGCGCGACGATGTTGAGCGTCAGCACGGCGAAGGTGATGATCAGCGCCCCCGTCCAGGCAAGCTGCTGCCAGTCGTCGTAGGGCGACAGGGCGAACTGGAAGATGGTGACCGGCAGGCTGGCCATCGGCGCGTTGACGTCGAGGCTCCAGAACTGGTTGTTGAGCGCGGTGAAGAGCAGCGGCGCCGTCTCGCCGGTGATGCGCGCGATCGCCAGCAGCACGCCGGTGACGATGCCGGCGCGGGCGGCGCGATAGGATACGTCGGCGACGATCTTCCAGCGCGGCGAGCCGAGGCCGGTGGCGGCTTCACGCAGCGAATCCGGCACCAGCAGCAGCATGTCCTCGGTGGTGCGGATGACCACCGGCAGAACCAGGATGGCCAGGGCGATGCCGCCGGCCCAGGCCGAGAAATGGCCGACGCGCGCCACGGTGATCTGGTAGACGAACAGGCCGATGACGATCGACGGGGCGGAGAGCAGGATGTCGTTGACGAAGCGCACGACGGAGGTCAGGCGCGCGTAGCGGCCGTATTCGGCCATATAGGTGCCGGCGAGGATGCCGATCGGCGTGCCGATGGCGACCCCCATGACGGTGAGGATGAGGCTGCCGACGATCGCGTTGGCGAGGCCGCCGCTGCCACCGGGAGGCGGCGTGTTGGCGGTGAAGACCTCGAGCGAGAGGCCGGCGAGGCCGTTCCACAACAGCGTCGCCAGGATGACCACCAGCCACGCCGCGCCGAAGACCGTGGCGAGCAGCGACAGGGCCATGGTGATGGCGTTGCGCCGGCGGCGACGGTTGTAGCGGGCCATCGATTTCATGAGCCGAGGCTCCTCTCGATGCGCATCAGCATGAGCCGCGCCGCGGCCAGGACGATGAAGGTGATGACGAACAGGATCAGCGCGATGGCGACCAGCGACGAGGTGTAGAGATCGCCGACCGCCTCGGTGAACTCGTTGGCGATCGAGGCCGAGATGGTGGTGCCCGGCGCCAGGATCGAGGCCGAGATGCGATGGGCGTTGCCGATGACGAAGGTGACCGCCATGGTCTCGCCGAGGGCGCGCCCGAGGCCGAGCATGACGCCGCCGATGACGCCGACGCGGGTATAGGGCAGCACCACCTTGCGCACGACCTCCCAGGTCGTGCAGCCGACGCCGTAGGCGGCTTCCTTGAGCACCGCCGGCACGGTCAGGAAGACGTCGCGGGTGATGGCGGTGATGAAGGGCAGCACCATGATCGCCAGGATGAGGCCGGCGGTGAACACGCCGATGCCGTAAGGCGGGCCGGCGAACAGCGCGCCGAGCACGGGAACGTTGCCGAGCGTGTCGATCAGGAACGGCTGCAGGGTCGCCTGCAGGAAGGGGGCGAAGACGAACAGGCCCCAGATGCCGTAGATGATCGACGGAATGCCGGCGAGCAGTTCGATGGCAATGCCGATCGGCCGGCGCAGCGGATAGGGGCAGAGTTCGGTGAGAAAGATGGCGATGCCGAAGCTGACCGGGACGCCGATCAGCATGGCGATCAGCGAGGTGACGATGGTGCCGTACATCGGCGCGACGGCGCCGAACTTCTCGGTCACCGGATTCCACACCTGGGTGGTGAGGAACCCCGGGCCAAAGGCCTTGAACGCCGGCCAGGAGCCGATGATCAGCGACAGGATGACGCCGCCGAGCAGAAAGAGAACCAGAATCGCCGAAGCAAAGGTCGCGGTCCGGAACGTGGTTTCGCCGATCTTGAAGCGACGCAGCGCCTTCAAGCGATTCTGCTCGACCCCACTGATTGCGTTCGGACCGCTCAGCGCCACTTCGCTCATCCTATTCTCCGGCGGGTTCATAGTGTATGCGCGCGAAATGGCAAATCGGGTGGGCGCTGAAGCGGCTTTTCCACAACGTTGCGGTGCGGCATGCGCCCGCCCGGGAGGGCGGGCGCATACGCTGTCGTCAATGCGGGATTACATCGCCGCGTAGACCGGCTTGCCGTCGGCACCGACGATATCCTTGGCCCACATCGCCTCGACGTCCTTCGAAACGCTCTCCGGCATCGGGATGTAGATGAGTTCCTTGGCCATATCGTCGCCCTTGGCATAGGCCCAGGCGAAGAACTTCAGAGCCGCGGCGGAAGCGGCATCATCGGCCGGCTTCTTGTACATGAGGATGAAGGTGGCGGCGGTCATCGGCCAGGTCGTGGCACCCGGCTCGTTGGCGAGGATGACGGCGTAGCCGGGCGTGCCGTTCCAGTCGGCATTGGCCGCGGCGGCGGCGAAGGCCTCGGCGGTCGGCTGAACCTGCTTGCCGTCCTTGTTGACCATGCCAGCGTAGGTCATCTTGTTCTGCATGGCATAGGCATACTCGACGTAGCCGATCGAGCCCTTGGTATTCTGGACGTTGTTGGCGACGCCTTCGTTGCCCTTGGCGCCGATGCCGACCGGCCACTCGACGGACGTGTTGACGCCGACGTTGTCCTTCCAGTCAGCACTGACCTGGGCGAGATAGTAGGTGAAGTTGAAGGTGGTGCCCGACCCGTCCGAACGGTGGACGACGGCGATCGCCGACGACGGCAGCTTGACGTCGGGATTGGCCTTGGCAATCGCCGGATCGTCCCACTTGGTGATCTTGCCCATGAAGATGTCGGCAAGGGTCTGGCCGTCGATGTAGAGCTCGCCCGGCTTGATGCCTTCGAGGTTGATCACCGGGACGATGCCGCCCATGACCATCGGCCACTGGGCGAGGCCGTACTTGTCGAGTTCGGCCGAATCGAGCGGCTTGTCGGTGGCGCCGAAGGTTACGGTCTTGGCTTCGATCTGCTTGATGCCGCCGCCGGAGCCGATCGACTGATAGTTCAGTCCGATGCCGGTCTCGGTCTTATAGGCGTCGGCCCACTTGGCGTAGATCGGATAGGGGAACGTGGCACCGGCGCCCGAGATATCGGCAGCGCTGGCGACGGAAACGGAAAACGCTGCGGCGGCAAGGCCGGCCGCGATGGCGAGGTTGAAGTGTTTCACCTGGCCTCTCCCTGTTGGGTTGGGGGGATTGTCGTGCACACGGACAATCCTTCTGGAGCCCGTGCGCGGCGGACCCTAGTCAGTCCCCAAGACCGTCCTATGACGTTCATGTAACGGTTTTACGACAGTCTATGTGATTGATTTTATTGGATTTTGCCAAAATCGCGGGATTCGTCGCGGGCGACCGCCGGGGGGAAGCTGGCGGTGAAGGCGGCGCCCTCGCCGAGCCGGCTTTCGATCGTCAGGCGGGCGTGATGGCGGGCCAGGATGTGCTTGACGATGGCCAGCCCGAGGCCGGTGCCGCGATGGCGCCGGCTATCCTCGACATCGACGCGATAGAAGCGCTCGGTGAGGCGCGGCACGTGCTCCTCGGGGATGCCGGGGCCGAAGTCGCGCACCGTGACGCTGGGGCCGGCGCCGCCCTCCGCCGGCGTCAGGGTGACGACGACGCGCTTGCCCGACTGGCCGTACTTGCAGGCGTTCTCGATGAGATTCTCGAAGACCTGGATCAGCTCGTCGCGGTCGGCGGTGAGCTCCACCGGCGCGTCGGGGAGCGTCGTCTCGACGACGACGCCAAGCTCCTGGGCGAGCGGCTCGAGGGCATCGGCGACGTGGCGCACGACCGACGCCAGATCGACGCGGTTGACCGGGCGGACATGCGCCTTCATCTCGATGCGGCTGAGCGACATGAGATCCTCGACCAGCCGGCCCATGCGGGTCGCCTGCTCGTGCATGATCTGCAGGAAGCGGTCGCGCGCCGCGGCGTCCTCGCGGGCGGGGCCCTGCAGGGTCTCGATGAAGCCGGTGAGCGAGGCCAGCGGCGTGCGCAGCTCGTGGCTGGCGTTGGCGACGAAATCGACGCGGATGCGGTCGGTACGGCGCCGCTCGCTGAGGTCGTCGAGGATGAGGACGACATATTCGCCGGCCGGGCGGCGCGGCGCGGTGAGGTCGGCGAACCAGGCGGCGAACCAGCGCTCGGTGGGAATGCGCTCGGCGAACTCGACCCGCTCGGGGGCGCCGCCCTCGGCGACGCGGTGGAAGGCGGCGACCAGATCCGGATTGCGCAGGCGGAAGGTCAGCGACTGGCCGGGGCGGATGGCGAAGGCATCGATGGCGCGCTCGTTGGCGTAGCGGACGATGCCGCGCCGGTCGAGAATGAAGCAGGGATCGGGCAAGGCATTGGCGAAGGCCTGGACGCCGCCTTCCGCGGCGATCGGCAAGGCCGGGCGCTGGGCGGCGGTCACCCGCTCGGCGGTGCGCGTCCTGGGCAGCACGGCAACCAGCACGAGCAGCACCAGGAAGATTGCAGCGGCGGGGAAAGGTGCGACAATATTGGCCAGGGCGAGGACGAGCAGCAGGAGGCCGACCGCGGCAATCAGCCAGCGGTTTTCGGACAGCCGGTTGGCCACCCCGACCAAGACGAGGTCCGCGGTCCTGCCCTGCGGATTGGCGGCAACCATCCCCGATGATCCCGTGCGGGCGGGCCCGGCAGCCTGCCGCCCGCGGAAATTCCAGCGAATCGCGGCCGTGGCGCCTGGCCGACAGCGGGGGATATAAGGTCTTCAGGGCCACGGCGGCAAGCCGCAACACTATCGGGACCGTATAGAGATGGCGAAGAACGGGAAAGCCGGCAAAGCAAAGGGCGGGAAGCGATCGCACCACAAGAAGAATCAGGAGGTGCCGTCGGTCATCGTTCCGGACATGGATGCCAAAGTGCTTACGACCGCCCACGGCAGCTTCGACCTGGAAGATCCGAAGCTGCCCGACTGGGTGGAGGAGCGGGCGCTGGCGTCCGGCGGCTACCCTTATGACGACACAATCAAGGATAAGCTCTACGAGGAGGAGCTGATCCTTCTGCAGATCGAGCTGGTGAAACTGCAACGCTACGTCAACGAAAGCGGCGCCCGGCTGGTGGTGCTGTTCGAGGGGCGGGACGCCGCCGGCAAGGGAGGCTGCATCTTCACGATCCGGCAGTACATGAACCCGCGCACGGCCCGCGACGTGGCCCTGCCCAAACCCACCGAAAAAGAAGTCGGCCAATGGTACTTTCAGCGGTATACGGAACACCTTCCGGCGGCCGGCGAATTGGTGTTCTTCGACCGGTCCTGGTATAATCGCGCGGGCGTCGAAAGGGTCATGGGATTCTGCACTGCCAAAGAGACGGAGGAGTTCCTGAGGCAGGCCCCCGTCTACGAGAAATTGTTGATCAATGGTGGGATTGTGCTGTTCAAGTTCTGGCTCAATATTGGCCGGGAAATGCAGCTCAAGCGATTCCACGAGAGACGCCACAATCCTCTCAAGATCTGGAAGCTCTCGCCGGTGGACTATGCCGCGCTTGAAAAGTGGCCCGATTACACCCGGGCGCGCGACCTGATGCTGGCCGCGACCCACAGCAAGGCGACGCCGTGGACGGTGGTGCGCGCCAACGACAAGCGGCGGGCGCGCCTCAACGTCATCCGCCACGTGCTGGCCGCCTTCGCCTATCCCGGTCGCAACGACGCAAACCTGGGTAAGCCCGATCCGCTGGTCATCGGCGGACCCGGGCTGATCACGGACTGACGCCTGGCGTGATGAGCGATTTCTACTCCATCCTGAGAAAGTCGATCCTCGATCGCGGCATCGCCGACCGGAGCGAGCGCGACGAGATCTATACCCAGGCGCGGCGCGCGATGATCCGGCGGCTGTGGTCGTTCAACCCGCCGCTCGACGAGGACGAGATCGAGCGGCGCGTCGCCGCCTTCGATGTGGCGGTGAGCGACATCGAGGCCGACGTCATGGCCGCCTTCTCGGACGCCGACGAGGCGCTGGCGGAAACCGAATACGACGACGCCGAACTCCCGGCGGACGGCGGTCGCCACGATGCCGACGGCTACGCGACCGCCTACGACGAGGCGGACGGCTTCGACGCACGACCACGACGCTTACGACGACCGCTACGCCGAGGAGCGTGAGCCGGAGCCTCCGGCGGCCAACCCGCGGCGGGTGCCGGCGCTGCTCGATCCGCAGGCCTTCGGCCGCCAGGTCCGCGAGGCGGGGCTGTTTCGCTATCACGAAGACGCGCAGCGCGTGCCGCCGAGGGACCCGGCCTACGACGACCCCTACGACGACGATTACGACGACGCCCCGCCGGACGAGCCGGAGCCGATCGAACCGCCGCCGAAGCCAAGGCGCGGCCGTGCGGTGGTGGCACGCCGGCGGCCGCTGCCCGAGCCGCCGCCCGACCCTTACGAGGACGAGCCGGGCTATGGCTCGGAGTCGCTACGGCCGCCCCGCCGGCAGCGGCGCGAGGATCGCTGGTCGCAGCCGGCCCCGCGCGGCGAGGCGCGCGAGGTGCCGCGCCGGCAGGGCGAGGACCCCTCCCCCCGCCGCGGGGTCGGCCCGGACGACGGGCGGCAGCGGCGGAAGCGCAAGCGGCCGCAACGGCCGCTGAGCGACCGCGACAAGATCTTCATGCTGCTCGGCGCCATCGGCGTGTGCGTTCTCGTCCTCGGCGGCCTCGGCGTCTACCTGCTGATGCCGCGGGACAACGGCGTCACGGTCGACATCGACTCGCGGCGCGAGGTCAGCGATGCGGCGACGGCGGTGCGCCTGGCGGCGGAGAACCTGCCCATCGACCAGACCTTCATGCTGTTCGACGGGCGCGACCCGACCATCTTCGAGACGTCGCCGGACAATCCGGTGCGCTTCGATGCCGCTGCGGGCACGGTGCGCGTCGCCTCGTCGGCGGGATCGGCGGGGGTGAAGGCGATGGTCGGGCCGGGGCTGGCGATACGGCTGGCCGGCCACGACGTGCGCGTCACCATCGTGGCACGCTCCTCGACCGATGCCGGCGCCGCCAGCATGCGCTTCGCCTACCAGAGCGGCGTCGCCATCAGCCACTGGCAGACGGTCAATCTCGGCGCGGACTACCAGGCGGTGGCGCTGACCTGGCGGGTGCCGTCGCTGCAGACCGACCGCAGCGGCGACTACCTGCTGATCCAGCCGGGCGTGCCGGGCGACGGCACCGGCACCGACATCAAGTCGATCAAGATCGACCTGCTGACCAAGTAAAAGCCCAAGCCCGCCCCGCAGGCGGCGGCCGCCGCGCCCCGCCCGGGACAGGCGACCGGGCGTTATTGCCGGCCGAGATAGCCGCCGGCGATGAGCCGGGCGACGATGCGGTCGGCGAGCTCCTCCGCCGTTGCCGTGGTCGTGTCGAGATGGAGATCGGGTTCGAGCGGCGCCTCGTACGGCGAATCGATGCCGGTGAAATGCTGGATCTCGCCGGCCCGTGCCTTCTTGTAGAGCCCCTTGACGTCGCGCGCCTCCGCCACGTCGAGCGGCGCATCGACGTGAATCTCGAGGAACTCGTCGGCGCCGACCAGCTCGCGCGCCATGCGCCGCTCGGAGCGGAAGGGCGAGATGAAGGAAACCAGGACGATCAGCCCGGCATCGACGAACAGCCGCGCCGTCTCGGCGACGCGGCGGATGTTCTCGACGCGGTCGGCATCGGTGAAGCCGAGATCGCGGTTGAGGCCGTGGCGGATGTTGTCGCCGTCGAGCAGGTAGGTGTGGCGGCCGGCGAGCGTCAGCTTCTTGTCGACGAGGTTGGCGATGGTCGACTTGCCGGCGCCGGAGAGGCCGGTGAACCACAGGATCACCGGTTTCTGGCCGAGGGCCTCGGCGCGCACCCGCTTGTTCACGTCGAGCGCCTGCCAGTGGATGTTGGTGGCGCGGCGCAGCCCGAAGCGGATCATGCCGGCGGCGACGGTGGCGTTGGAATAGCGGTCGATGAGGATGAAGGAGCCGGTGGCGCGGTTGTCGTCGTAGACGTCGAAGGCGATCGGCTCGGACAGCGACAGGTTGGTGAGGCCGATGTCGTTGAGCGTCAGCGTCGTGGCGGCCAGCGACTGGAACGTGTCGACATCGACCCGGTGCTTGAGCGCGGTGACCGCGGCGCCGACGGTGCGGGCGCCGGCCTTGAGCAGATAGGAGCGGCCGGGGAGCAGCGGCTCGTCGGCCATCCAGATGAGATGGGCGGCGATCTGGTCGGAGACTTCCGGCCGGCGCTCGGGCGAAGCCAGCACGTCGCCGCGGCTGATGTCGATCTCGACGTCGGTGGTGACGGTGACGGCATCGCCGGCGGCGGCTTCGCCGAGGTCGCCGTCCATCGCGACCAGACGGGCGACATGCGCCGTCTGGCCGGTGCGTGCCACGACGATGGCGTCGCCGGGACGGACGCTGCCCGCGGCGACGGTGCCGGCATAGCCGCGGAAGCCGGCGTGCGGCCGGTTGACCCACTGCACCGGCAGGCGGAAGGGGCCCTCGGCGGTGGCGGCGGCGACTTCGATGTCCTCGAGATGGGCGAGCAGCGTCGGGCCGCCGTACCACGGCGTGCGCACGCTCGGCGCAATCACGTTGTCGCCGTAGCGGGCAGAGAGCGGGATGGTGACCAGCGTCTCGAAGCCGAGCGGCCGGGCGAATTCGGCGAATTCGTTGCGGATGTCGACGAAGCGCTCCTCGTCGAAGGCAATGCGGTCGATCTTGTTGACCGCCAGCACGACGTGGCGGATGCCGAGCAGCGAGACGATGTAGGCGTGGCGGCGGGTCTGGGTGAGGATGCCGTTGCCGGCGTCGACCAGCAGCACGGCGAGATCGGCGGTCGAGGCGCCGGTCGCCATGTTGCGGGTGTACTGCACGTGGCCGGGCGTATCGGCGACGATGAAACGGCGCTTGTCGGTGGCGAAATAGCGGTAGGCGACGTCGATGGTGATGCCCTGCTCGCGCTCGGCCGCCAGGCCATCGACGATGAGGGCGTAGTCGATGTCCTCGCCGGTGGTGCCGAAGCGCTCCGAATCGGCGCGCAACGCCGCCAGCTGGTCCTCGAACAGGAGCTTGGAATCGTGCAGCAGCCGGCCGATCAGCGTCGACTTGCCGTCGTCGACGCTGCCGCAGGTGAGGAAGCGCAGCAGGCCCTTGTCGCCGTCGCCGGCGAGGAACTCGGCAAAGGTCGCCGCGTCGGGGATCTGGTGGGCCATCAGAAATAGCCCTCGCGCTTCTTGGCTTCCATGGAGGAGGACTGGTCGAAGTCGATCAGCCGGCCCTGGCGCTCGGAGGTCTGCGCGACCAGCATCTCGGCAACGATCGCCTCGAGATCGGTGGCGTCCGATTCGATCGCCGCGGTCAGCGGATAGCAGCCGAGCGTGCGGAAGCGGACCTTGCGCATCTCGGGCACCTCGCCGGGCTCCAGCCGCATGCGCTCGTCGTCGACCATGATCCACTGGCCCGAGCGGCTGACCACCGGGCGTTCGGCGGCAAAATAGAGCGGCACGATGTCGATGCCCTCGGTCAGGATGTATTGCCAGATGTCGAGCTCGGTCCAGTTGGACAGAGGGAAGACGCGGATCGATTCGCCGGGCTTGACCCGCGTGTTGTAGAGCGACCACAGCTCCGGCCGCTGGTTCTTGGGGTCCCAGGCGTGGCTGGCCGAGCGGAACGAGAAGACGCGTTCCTTGGCGCGGCTCTTCTCCTCGTCGCGGCGGGCGCCGCCGAAGGCGGCATCGAAGCGGCCGGCGTCGAGCGCCTGCTTGAGCGCCTCGGTCTTCATCACCTGGGTGTAGTGCTGCGAACCGTGGTCGAACGGATTGATGCCCTGCGCCTTGCCTTCCTGATTGGTGTGGACGCGGAGATCGAGGCCGTACTTCTTCGCCGTGGCGTCGCGGAAGGCGATCATCTCGCGGAACTTCCAGGTGGTGTCGACGTGGAGCAGCGGAAACGGCGGCGGCGCCGGATAGAAGGCCTTCAGCGCCAGATGCAGCATGACCGAGGAGTCCTTGCCGATCGAATAGAGCATCACCGGCCGCTCGAAGGTGGCGACCACCTCGCGCATGATGAAGATCGCCTCGGCTTCGAGGCGCTTGAGGTGGGACTGGCGGGCGGCGCTCATCGTCAGGGTGGCTCTCGAGGACGTATACAACCGGCGGTCGTTCGTGTCAGCGAGCGCAAGGTAGCCAGCACGCCGTCTCCCGCCAAGCACGGAGCGGCCAATCTTGCCGCCATCGGCCGGGGGATTTGGCGCGAAACCGGGGATCGGCGGAACAGCTTTGCCGCCAGCCCGCCGGCTTCAACCGGCGTCGGGCACCGGGGTGACGCTGCCGGCGGCGACGAACCACGGATTGCGATAGCCCTCGGCACCGGGCTCGCCGCCGGGGCCATAGCTGAGCGGCCGCCCGTCGAGCGTCACCACGATCCCGCCGGCGGCGCGCAGGATGGCGTCGCCGGCAGCGGTATCCCACTGCATCGTGGTGCCCATGCGCGGATAGAGATCGGCCTTGCCGCTGGCGAGCGCGCAGAACTTCATCGAGGAGCCGGCGGCGACCAGCTTCTCCACATCGTAGCGGCGGATATAGGCGTCGGTCTCGGGCGTGCGGTGCGAGCGGCTGGCGACGACCGCGATCGGCCCGTCGGGGGCGGCGCGCACGCGGATCGGCTGGCGCCCGGTGACGACGCCATCGGTCATCATGGCGCGCCAGGCGCCGGCACCGACCGCGCCCCAGAACAGCTTGCCGGTGGCCGGCAGCAGGATCACGCCAAGCGCCGGGGCGCCGTCGCGAACGAGGCCGATATTGACGGTGAAATCGTTGCCGCCGCGCACGAATTCCTTGGTGCCGTCGAGCGGGTCGACCAGGAAGAACGCGCTGCCGGTTTCCGGCACGCGGCCCTCGTAGGCGGCTTCCTCGGCGATCACCGGCACGCCCGGCGCGAGGTCGGCAAGGGCGGCGGAGATGACCGCCTCGGCGGCGCGGTCGGCTTCGGTGACCGGGGAGGAATCGGCCTTCCACTCGACATGGGCGCCGGCGCGGCGCACAGCCAGGATCGCCTGGCCGGCGGCGAAGGCGACCGGCAGCAGCGCTTCGGCGAGAGCGATATCGGCAGCGGAAGCGGCGGGCGGGTTCATGGGCGCCTCGTCTACAGCATCGACGCCGGACGGCAAGCTGAAATGACGGTCAGCGCGCCGTCGTCTCGCCCGGCTTTTGCCATTCCATGACGAGGAACCAGGGAACCCGCCGATAGAATTCGGCGCGTTCCGCATCGCCGCCGGTGGGCGCGGGCTCGTCGAAGAAAAGCAATGTCAGCCCGGCGTCGAGCAGCGCCGTCATGTAGGCGGAGAGCGGCCGGTGCCAATTCTCGATGTCGATGCCCGCCCAGGCGACGCGCAGCGACCATTCGCCAAGGTAGCGATCCACCGGAAAGAAGAGGCGCCGGCCATCCGCGTCGCGGACCCAGCCATCGGCCGGGCCGGCGCTGACAAAACTGGTCATGTTGGCGATCAGCAGGGTCCCGCCCGGCTTCAAGACGCGTGCGCTCTCGGCGATGGCGGCGCGGAAATCGGGGATATCGATGAGCGCCAGATAGCTGACGACGAGATCGAAACTGGCATCGGGAAAGGCGATCGCTTCGGCACGGCCGAGCTGGTAGCGCCCCTCCGGGTCGCGCTGCCGGGCGACCTCGACAAGCCTCGCCGTCGGGTCGAGGCCCGTCGCATCGATGCCATGGCGGCGCATGAGGCGGCAGAAGCGCCCCTCGCCGCAGCCGACATCGAGCGCATTGGCGAAGCCGCGCCCGGCGATCCGCTGCAGCATGGCCGGGTCGAGCACGAAGCGGCGCGCCCAGTCACCGGTCTCCCCCTGCGCTGCAATCCAGGCTTCAGCGGATTCGTCCCAACCGCTCATGATGCCGGCTCCGCTGGGCTGTCGCAGGAAAAGCAAAAAGGCCCGCCGTAGGCCGGCGGGCCTTGCTCATCGCAGCGTCGACAGCCGAAATCAAGCCGCCATCAGGTCTCCCGGCTCGGTGAAATCGAGCGACAGGCTCTCGGCGACGGCGCGATGGGTGATGCGGCCGCGGTGGACGTTGAGGCCGTCGCGGAGATGCGGATCGCGGGCAATCGCCGCCAGGCCGTGATCGGCCAGCGCCAGGCCGAAGGGCAGCGTGGCGTTGTTGAGCGCGTGGCTGGAGGTGAGCGCCACGGCACCCGGCATGTTGGCGACGCAGTAGTGCACGATGCCGTCGACGACGAAGGTGGGATGCTCGTGGGTGGTGGGACGCGAGGTCTCGAAGCATCCGCCCTGGTCGATGGCGACATCGACGAGCACGGCACCGGGCTTCATGGTGCCCAGCATCTTGCGGGTGACGAGCTTGGGCGCGGCGGCGCCGGGAACCAGAACGGCGCCGATGACCGCATCGGCCGAGGCGATTTCCTCGGCGACCGCCTCACGGGTGGCGAAGCGGGTCACCAGGCGGCCGGCGAAGAGGTCGTCGAGCTCGCGCAGGCGCGGCAGCGAGCGGTCGAGGACCGAGACGGATGCGCCGAGACCGACGGCCATGCGCGCCGCATGGGTGCCGACGACGCCACCGCCGATGACCACGACCTTGGCCGGGGCGACCCCGGGAACGCCGCCGAGCAGGATGCCACGGCCGCCGTTCGGCTTCTGCAGCGCGGTGGCGGCGGCCTGGATCGACAGGCGGCCGGCGACCTCGCTCATCGGGGCGAGCAGCGGCAGATGACCATGCTCGTCGGTGACCGTCTCATAGGCGACGGCGGTGACGCCCGCATCCATCAGGCCCTTGGTCTGGGCCGCGTCGGGGGCGAGGTGGAGATAGGTGAAGAGGATCTGGCCGGGGCGGAGCTGGACCCATTCGACGGGCTGCGGCTCCTTGACCTTGACGATCATGTCGGCCTTGGCGAAGACCGCCGCCGCTTCCGGCGCGATGTCGGCGCCGGCGGTGCGATAATCGTTGTCGCTGGCGAGGATGCCGGCACCGGCGCCGGTCTCGACCAGAACCCGGTGACCGTGCGCGACGTATTCGCCGACGGCGGCCGGCGTGAGGCCGACGCGGAATTCGCTCGGCTTGATTTCCCTGGTGACGCCTACGAGCATTGTGGGATCCCCCTCAAAGGTTGTTGTAATTGTTATATACTGCAAAATCCTCGCGTTTTCCGTGCATTTGTGCTTGTCTGGCGGGTCTTCGTGCACGTATTCTTGCGTGAATGCGGTATTGTGAGGTGATTTCGTGCAACTGGACGGATTCGACCGCAAGATCGTTTCGGCGCTCGCCGCCGACGGCCGCATGACCACGGTCGAACTCGCGTCGCGGGTTGGCTTGTCACCGTCGGCGTGCACGCGCCGCCTGCAGGCGCTGGAGGCCAGCCACGTCATCGCCGGCTATCGCGCCATCGTCGATGCGGAAGCAATCGGGCTGGGCATCACCGCCTTCGTCGAGATCACGCTCGACCGGCAGAACGACGAGACGCTGCGCGCCTTCGAGCGGGCGCTGGCCGCCTGCCCGAACGTGCTCTCCTGCCACCTGATGTCGGGCACCAGCGACTATCTCATCCGCGTGGCGGCGCGCGACCTGCACGATTTCCAGCAATTGCACGCGACCGTGCTCGGCCATCTGCCGGGCGTGGCGCGCATCGAATTCGAAGTTCGCGCTGCGCGAGGTGATCGACCGCCCGCTGATGCCGATCGGGTAGCAGGCACGGTGTCGCGCCGCCCCCGACGCGGTGCGGCGTCAGGGGCGTTGCCGGGAACGGCGCCATCACTGGCCGGGCGTCACGTCCATGAAATGCAGCACGGCGCCGGTGAACTGCTGCGGATCCTGCAGGAAGGCGAAGTGGCTGACATTCGGCAGGATGAGCAGGCCGGCATTGGGAATGTTCGCCGCCATGAACTCGGTGTTCTCGCGCTTGATCGCCTCGTCGCGGTCGCCGTCGACGATCCAGGTCGGCACCGTGATCTTCTTCAGGTCGTCGGCGGTCCAGTTCGGCTGGGTCGCCCACATCTTGCTGATCTGGTCGACGAAGCTGCCGAACTCGGTCGGCGTCGCCGACAGCGCCGCGTATTCCGTTTCGGCGCGCGCGATATAGGCGTTGAACACCGGGCTCGCCGAAATGTCGGCGACGCCCTCGGTGTCGGAATTTGCGGCAAAGGCGAAGAGCTTCGACAGGCGCTCGGGATGCTGCATGGCGATGTCGAGGCCGAGGATCGCACCGTCGCTCCAGCCGACCAGCGCGACCTTGTCGATCTTCAGAAAGTCGAGCAGGCCGACCACATCGGAGGCCATCAGATCATAGCCGTAAGGCTCTTCGTTGCGGGTCGAGCGGCCGTGTCCGCGGCTGTCCATGACGATGACCTTGTAGTGCCTGGCGAGCTCCGGAACCTGGTTGCCCCAGTAGTTGGAGTTGCCCAGCCCGCCATGCAGCAGGATGACCGGCTGGCCCTCGCCGAAGACGGCGTACCAGATCTTGACGCCGTTGACCGGCGCGTAGCCGCTCTCGGTCGCGCTGGGCAGCGTCGGGGTCGGCGGCAGCGTGAGCCACTGGGGCTCGGCGCGGGCGGCCGTGCCGAGCGCCAGCCCGGTCACCAATGCGACGATCAATCCAAATCTGCTCATGGCATTCCCCCCTCTTCGCGAAAGGGGCGACGATAGCATCAGCCTGGCTCCGTCGCATGCAAAGACATTGCCCACCAGCCGTGGCAAGCGGCATTGTCGGCGGACATGGCGCCGACGATGGGCGGCTGGCCGACGGCAGGTGAAAAGAGCATGAGCCATGACGTCATCATCGTCGGCGGCGCGGTGCATGGCGCCTCGCTCGCCTATCATCTGGCCGCCGATCCGGCCTTCGGCGGCAGCGTGCTCCTGATCGAAAAGGACCCGAGCTTCGCGTTCGCGGCCACGGCGCTGTCGGCCGGTTCGGTGCGCCAGCAGTTCTCCACCGCCATCAACATCGCCATCTCGCTCGCCGGCATCGACTTCCTGCGCGGCGTCGGCGAGAGGCTGGCGGTCGACGGCGAGCAGCCGGACATCGGGCTCACGGAGGGCGGCTACCTGTTCCTGGCGACGGCGGACGGCGCGGCGACGCTCGAACGCAATCATGCGCTGCAGACCGCGATGGGCGCCGACATCCTCCACCTCGACAGGGCAGCACTCGCGGCGCGCTTCCCCTATCTCGACACGGACGGCATCGCGGCGGGCGCCTGGGGGCGGAGCGGCGAAGGCTGGTTCGACGGCTATACGCTGATGCAGGCGCTGCGGCGCAAGGCGCGGGCGCTCGGCGTGCACACGCTCGCCGCCGAGGTGGCGACGGTCGAGCGCGCCGGCCGGACGGCAACCGGCGTGCGGCTGGTGGACGGCACATTCATCGCCGGCGGCGCGGTGGTGCTCGCCGCCGGCACCGGCACGATGCGGCTGGCGGCGCGCGCCGGCGTGGCGCTGCCGGTGGAGGCGCGGAAGCGCATGGTCTTCACCTTCGCCTGCCGCGAGCGGCTCCCCGGCTTTCCCCTGCTCATCGACCCCTCCGGCGCCTATGTCCGCCCCGAGGGCGACCTCTATCTCTGCGGCATGGCGCCGCCGGAGGATGCCGACCCGCCGGCGACCGATTTCGCCGTCGACCACGGCTTCTTCGCGGAGACGCTGTGGCCGATCCTCGCCGCGCGCGTGCCGGCCTTCGAGGCGATCAAGCCGGGGCGCGCCTGGGCGGGGCACTACGACCTCAACACCTTCGACCAGAACGCCATCGTCGGCACCCTCCCCGGCACCGACAACCTGACGGTTGCCACCGGCTTCTCCG
Organism: uncultured Alphaproteobacteria bacterium; assembly: GCA_963784605.1. Classification (GTDB taxonomy): domain Bacteria; phylum Pseudomonadota; class Alphaproteobacteria; order Rhizobiales; family Kaistiaceae; genus CAVSRC01. Next base: position 95,322 of record CAWARW010000015.1, on the reverse strand, counting down.
GCCACGGCCTGCAACAGGCGCCGGCGGTCGGACGCGGCCTGGCCGAGCTCATCGTCCACGGCCGCTACATCAGCCTCGACCTGACGCCGCTCGGCTTCGCCCGCATCGCCGCCGGGCAACCTTTGACCGAGGAGAATGTCGTCTAGGAGGGGCCGGCGACGGCGACCGCAGCGCCGGTGGCCGTCGATTCGATCAGGGCGGCCATGGTCCGGGCGTTGGCCAGCGCATCGGCGAGCGGATAGCGCGGCGCGCCGGCGCCGAGGATCGCCTGGCCGATATCGTGAAACTCGGCGGCGAACATGTTGGCGGCGGGAAAGCTCTCGACGACCGGCTCGACGCCATCGAGAAAGACCTCGTCGCCGAAGCGGTGGCGGAGCAGCCGGGTGAAGGGCTCGCCGCGCATCCCCGTGCCCTGCAGGCTGATCCAGCCGTCGGTGCCGACGATTTCCACCTGGGCGAGCGGGTTGATGAAATCGAACGAGACCGAGAAGGTCGCCATGCGGCCGTTGCCGAAATCAAGGATGCCCGACGTGGTGGTGTCGACCCTCTCGCCCGGCCGCACCCAGCGGCTGGCATGGACGCGCTCGGGCTCGGCGGCGAAGATCAGCCGGCTCATGTTGACCGCGTAGCAGCCCATGTCCCACAGCGCGCCGCCACCCGCCGCCGGATCGAAGCGGATGTTGTAGGCGTCGTAGAACTGCTTGAAGGCGAGGGTGATGCGGATGAGGCGCGCCTCGCCGATCGCGCCGCCAGCGACGAGATCCATCGCCCGCCGCCAGCGCGGCGCGAAGCGATACATGAAGGCTTCCACGGCCAGCTTGCCGGATTGCTCGGCCGCCGCGGCGATCGCCTCGACCTCGCCGACCGAGAGGGCCAGCGGCTTTTCGCACAGCACGTGCTTGCCGGCCCGCAGCGCCGCGATCGCCCATTCGGCATGGAGGTGATTGGGCAGCGGAATGTAGACCGCGTCGATCTCGGGGTCGGCGAGAAGCGCCGGGTAGGACGCGTAAGCGCGCGCCGCCCCCCAGCGCTGGCGATCGGCCTCGGCGACGCCCGCGCGACGGCTGGAGACGGCGAGCAGCCGCGCGTTCTCCGCCATCAGCAGGCCGGGAATGGCCAGGGTGTTGATCCACGCCGAGCCCAGCACGCCCCAGGCGACGCGGCCGTCCGCTGTATCGTTCATCTCGCAGATCTTCCCCAGCCGCCGGTCAGTCGGTCTCGGGCGGATAAACGCTGACCATCTCGGGCGGCAGGTCCTGGTAGGGGCAGTTGCCGAGCTCGTAGACGAAATCGAGCGCCGGCTCGGTGTCGAGATAGAAGTGGAAATCGGCGAAGAACTGGCCGGTCTGGGTGACCGGGATCCCCCGCGCCGCGTAGTCCGCGACCACACCGGGGAGCGCCTCGCCGGCGATCTTCTCCTTGATGTGGTGCAGGCCCTCGCCGCGCCGGTCGAGGTATTCCTGATAGATCATCGGCCCGCGCACCGGCTGGATCAGCTCGATCTCGGTATCGCCGACGTAGGTGATGGCGATGCGGAACTCGAACGGCTCCTCGACCAGCCGTCCGCCGACGCGCAGATTCTTGACGGTCTCGTCGGTGAAGCGGAAGACGCGCCAGGGGCCGATGCTGAGCACGTCGATCCACGCCTGCATCGATTTCTCGAGATCGCGGGTGAGCCAGGCGATCTGCTGGATCTGCCGGTTCTTGTTGAGGGCGCGCAGTTCTTCGTTGGTCATGGGTCGTTTCCACAGTGTTTCGATCTTTATGCGCCGATGATAGCGGACGCGCCGAGGCGATGTCGAACAACCACAGGCTTTCCCGGCGCCAAATGCAAAACGGGCGCCCGAGGGCGCCCGTCCGCAATTCGTATTGGTGCTTGCCTCACATCTTGCCGAGGCCGGCAGCGTCGGTGATCTCGTGGGTCCAGGCGCCTTCCGGCTTCTTCGAGATGATCTTCTGGTCGAGCAGCGCCTGCTCGGTGCGCTGGTAGGCGGCCTCGTTGAGCACGCCGTTGCCGCCCGCGGTCAGCTTGGCGACCTCTCCCATCATGTACTTCTGGTGGTCGAGATCCTGGCCACCGTTGTCGACGACGATCTGCGCCGATTCGTCGGGATGGGCCAGCGCATAGTCCCAGCCCTTCATCGAGGCCTTCACGAAGCGGACCATCTTGTCCTTGAAGGCGGGGTCCTTGAGCTGGTCCTCGAGCACGTAGAGGCCGTCCTCGAGCAGGTCGACGCCCATCGCCGAGTAGTTGAAGACCGTGAGGTCATCCGGCTTGAAGCCGGCGTCGAGCACCTGACCGTACTCGTTGTAGGTCATGACCGAGATGCAGTCGGCCTGCTTCTGGATGAGCGGCTGCACGTCGAAGCTCTGCTTGAGCACGGTGACGCCGTCCGGGCCGCCGTCGGTGGAGATGCCGAGCTTGTGCATCCAGGCGTAGAACGGATACTCGTTGCCGAAGAACCAGACGCCGAGCGTCTTGCCCTTGAAGTCCTCGGGCGTCTTGATGCCGGTGTACTTCGGGCAGACCAGCTCCATGCCCGCCTTGGTGAAGGGCTGGGCGATGTTGACCAGCATGGTGCCCTTCTCGCGCGCGGCGAGCGCGGCGCCCATCCAGTCGACGATGACATCGGCGCCGCCGCCGGCGATCACGGTCTCCGGAGCGATGTCCGGGCCACCCGGCTTGATGGTGACGTCGAGACCTTCGTCGGTGTAGAAGCCCTTGTCCTTGGCGACGTAGTAGCCGCCGAACTGGGCCTGGGTGACCCATTTCAACTGCAGCGTCACCGCATCGGCGGCGAAGGCCGGCCCGGTCGCCAGCGCGACCGCGGCGGCGAATGCTCCCAACACAATCTTCTTCATATGCAGCCCTCCTATCAGGGTTGACGAAACGATGGATGCCAGAACGTCGCGGCGCGCTCGATGAGCGAGACGATGCCGTAGAACGCGGAGCCGGCCACTGCCGCAACCGCAATTTCCGCCCACACCATGTCGGTATTCAAGCGTCCGACTTCGGTGGAGATACGGAAGCCCATTCCCATGGTCGGCGAACCGAAGAACTCGGCCACGATGGCGCCGATCATCGCGAGAGTGGAGTTGATCTTCAGAGCGTTGAAGACGAAGGGAAGCGCCACCGGCAGGCGCAGCATGCCGAACTGCTGCCGGTAGTCGGCGGCGTAGGTGTGCATCAGGTCGCGCTGGGTCGCGTCGGCGGCCTCGAGACCGGCGAGCGTGTTGACCAGCATCGGGAAGAAGGTCATGGCGACGACCACGGCCGCCTTGGACGGCCAGTCGAAGCCGAACCACATGACCATGATCGGGGCGACGCCGATGATCGGCAGCGCCGAGACGAGGTTGCCGATGGGCAGCAGGCCGCGGCCGAGGAAGGGCACGCGGTCGGCGATGGCGGCGACGGCGAAGCCGGACAGGCAGCCGATGGCATAGCCGGCGAGCACCGACTTGAGGAAGGTCTGGCGGAAATCGATCCACAGCGTCGGCCACGAGCTGACCAGCTTCGCCCACACCGCGCTCGGCGGCGGCAGGATGACGAAGGGCACGGCGAGGCCGCGCACCAGCACCTCCCACAGGAAGATGATGGTGGCGCCGAAGACCAGCGGAACGAAGATCCTGAGCAGCACGCCGCCGAAGGGGCGCGCCGGCTCGATGACGCTGAGGCGCTTGACCGAGACCCAGGCGAGCATCCAGGCGACGAGGACCAGCGCCCAGAAACCGCCGGACGCGGCCATCCGGGCGACCACGCCGAGGTCGCCGTGGGCGATCGCGGCAACGCCGTTCAGCGCCGTGGCGGCGATGCCGGCGGCGATGAGGCCGCCGAGGAACATGATGAGATTGCCGACCGCCGAGACCCGGCGCACGAGGCCGGCGAGGACGGCGGCGACGACCATCAGCGCGGCGAGGATGCCGTTGGAGCCCTGGGTGAGCAGGTAGTCCGGGCTGCCGCCGGCGGTGACCAGCGGCAGGGCGAGCGCCGCGACCACGGCGACCAGCGCGATCCAGCCCTGCCAGTTGAGGCCAGGGTTGACGGTCGGGTTCACCGGCGGCCCCCTCCCATGCGCCACATCACCAGACGTTCGACGATGCCGACCGAGGTGACCAGCAGGGCGGCGAGAACCGAGCCGACGACCAGCGCCGACCACATCTGGACCGACTGGCTGTAGTAGGAGCCGAGCAGCAGCTTGGCGCCGATGCCGGCGACCGCGCCGGTGGGCAGTTCGGCGACGATGGCGCCGACCAGGGCGGCGGCGACCGCGATCTTCATCGACACGAAGAGCATGGGCAGCGACGACGGCCAGCGCAGCTTCCAGAACACCTGCCAGGGGCTGGCGCTGTAGGTGCGCATCAGGTCGAGATGGAACGGATCGGGCGAGCGCAGGCCCTTCACCATGCCGACGGTGACCGGGAAAAAGGACAGGTAGGTGGAGATCAGCGCCTTGGCGATGAAGCGGCTGAAATCGTTGGGCAGGTGCATCTGGCCGGTGAGCAGGTTGAAGGCGACCACGACGACGATCGGCGCCAGCGCCAGGATGGGGATGGTCTGCGAGGAGATCACCCAGGGCATCAGGCTGCGGTCGAGGCTGCGCACGTGGACGATGCCGACGGCGAGCAGGATGCCGAGCAGCGTGCCGGAGACGAAGCCGGCGAAGGTCGAGGTGAACGTCACCCAGGCGTTGTAGAGCAGGCTCGACGGCTTGGTCGGATTGGCCAGCACGACGCTGTTGTAGGTGTCGACGGCGACCTGGTGCGGCGCCGGCAGGGTCGGCTTCTTCTGGCTGTAGGTGGCGACGACGAACTCGATCGGCGAGCGGGTGACGCCGGCGCGCGCGTCGAGATCGCGCTGGAAGGGCGCATTGAGCAGGAAGGCGCCGAGATACCAGATGGCGAGGATGCACAGCACCACAAGGGTGACGGCGACGAAGCGGCTGGCGAGGAAACGGGCGACGATGCCACGGCCCACCGGACTTGTGGTGACGGCACTGCCGGCCACGCTCATGCAGGGCTCCCGATCCGCGAAGACAGTTTCGGTTCAGTCGTCATAGGAGTGACCGGCGCGCAGGCCCTGGCGGACGCGGTGCGCGATCTTGAGGAACTCCGGCGTCTCGCGGATATCGAGGTTGCGATTGCGCGGCAGCGTCGATTCGATGATGTCGTGGATCTTGCCCGGCCGCGGCGTCATGACGACGATGCGGGTCGACAGGAAGACCGCCTCCGGAATCGAATGGGTGACGAAGACCACGGTCTTGTTGGTCGCCGACCACAATTCGAGAAGCTGCTGGTTGAGGTGGTCGCGGACGATCTCGTCGAGGGCGCCGAAGGGCTCGTCCATGAGCAGCAGGTCCGGCTCGACGGCGAGCGCGCGGGCGATCGAGGCGCGCTGCTGCATGCCGCCGGACAGCTGCCAGGGATATTTGCGCTCGAAGCCGGTGAGATTGACCAGTTCGAGATTGCGGGCGATGCGGCTCTCGCGCTCGATGACGCCGAGCCCCATGATCTCCAGCGGCAGGGCGACGTTCTTGGCGATGGTGCGCCACGGATAGAGGGCCGGCGCCTGGAAGACGTAGCCGTAGGCGCGCGCCTTGCGCGCCGCCTCGGGCGTGACGCCGTTGACCAGCACCGTGCCGGACGTGGCGCGCTCGAGATCGGCGATCACGCGCAGCAGCGTGGTCTTGCCGCAGCCCGACGGGCCGATGAGCGAGATGAACTCGCCGCGGCGAACGTCGAGGTTGATGTCGGCCAGCGCCTCCACCGGCCCGTCATTGGTGAGGAAGGTGAGTTCCAGCCGCTTGATGTCGATGACCGCCCGGGCGGCCTCGGCGGCCTCGGCGGCCGCGGCCGCGGCCGCCGCCGTCTCGGCCACCACGCCCGGCGAGCGCGCCGCACCGGTGACCGACGACAGCATCTCTCCGGCCAGCGCCCGGTTGAACGCGGCACTGGCCGCCTCGCCCGAAACCGGCGAGCGGCCGCCGGCGGAGGCCGCCAGCCAGCCCGGGCCGCGGTCGCCGAGCGGCTTGCGCGGGGTGGTCGCCAGCGTTCCTTTGACGGCGACGCCATCGTCCGCCGCAGCGGGCGCCGCGGGCCCCGCGTCGGCGGCCGGCGGCGCCTCTTGCGGGCGTGCCGACCACTCGCCGGGCTCGAGATCGACCACTTCGACCTCAAGCCGCGGCGCGGCCTCTTCCTGTTCGCTGTCCGCCGTCACGTTCGCCTCCGCATCCCACGGCGCATCGTCCGGCGGCTCCAGCCGGTCGCCGTCCGGGCGCTGGGGGCCTCGCTTCAGAAGATCGGCCAGGGAGTCGATTCCCTCTGCTGCATCCTTGTCGGACATGGGTCCTCGCTCACACACCTGCCGGCATGTTCTTGGCCGAACGCTCGACCGGTTGCGGCGTGGTCAAGGCCTTCCACGACGACAGCGCGGCATTGACCGGCGCGTTGGGCGTCCGTTCGACGAAGCGGCCGTGACCGTCCTCGACGTCGAGCGTGCCGTCGGTAAAGACCACGTCGCCGCGCGACAGGGTGAAGCGCGGCAGGCCGGTGACCGCAAAGCCCTCGAAGACGTTGTAGTCGATGGCCGAAGCCTGGGTTGCGGCGGTGATGGTCTTGGACTTCTTGGGGTCCCACACGACGATGTCGGCATCGGCGCCGACCAGGATGGCGCCCTTCCTCGGATAGACGTTGAGGATCTTGGCGATGTTGGTCGAGGTGACGGCGACGAACTCGTTCATGGTCAGCCGGCCGGTCTTGACGCCGCGCGTCCACAGGATCGGCAGGCGATCCTCGAGGCCGCCGGTGCCGTTGGGGATCTTGGTGAAGTCGCCGAGCCCCATGCGCTTCTGCTCGGTGGTGAAGGCGCAATGGTCGGTGGCGACCACCTGCAGCGAGCCCGCGGCGAGGCCGGCCCACAGCGAATCCTGGTTCTTCTTGTCGCGGAAGGGCGGCGACATGACCCGGCGGGCGGCATAGTCCCAGTCCGGGTTGAAATACTCGCTCTCGTCGAGCGTCAGGTGCTGGACGAGCGGCTCGCCGTAGACGCGGCGGCCGAGCATGCGCGCCCGGCGGATGGCCTCGTGGGCGTCCTCGCTCGACACGTGCACGACGTAGAGCGGCACGCCGGCGGCATCGGCGATCATGATGGCGCGGTTGGTCGCCTCGCCTTCCACCTCGGGCGGGCGGGAGTAGGCATGGCCTTCCGGGCCGGTGGTGCCGGCGCTCATGTATTTCTGCTGCAGGCGGGCGACGACGTCGCCGTTCTCGGCATGGACCAGCGGCAGGGCGCCAAGCTCGGCACAGCGCAGGAACGACTGGTACATCTCGTCGTCGTTCACCATCAGCGAGCCCTTGTAGGCCATGAAGTGCTTGAAGGTGTTGACGCCGGCCTTGACCACGTCCGCCATCTCCTTCCACACCTGCTCGCCCCACCAGGTGACGGCCATGTGGAAGGAATAGTCGCTGGTCGCCTTGCCGGCCTTCTGGTTCCAGGTGGCGAGCGCGTCGAGCAGCGACTCGTTGGGATTGGGCAGGACGAAATCGACCACCATGGTGGTGCCGCCGGTCAGCGCCGCGCGGGTGCCGGAGGAGAAGTCCTCGTAGGCGGTGGTGCCCATGAAGGGCATTTCGAGATGGGTGTGCGGATCGATGCCGCCCGGCATGACGTAGCAGCCGCCGGCGTCGAGCACCGTGTCGCCCTTGAGGTCCTTGCCGATGGCGGTGATCACACCCTTGTCGATCAGGACGTCGGACGCATAGGTCATGTCGGCGGTGACGATGGTGCCGCCCTTGATCACGGTCGTCATTGGCTACTCCTCATGCCTGATGAGCGGACGCTTGAAGCCGCTCATTCCCCTGCCTCACCGCCCGGGCCGCCCGCACCTTCGCCGCCGGATTCGCCGGATTCGCCGCCGTCGTCGTCATCCTCATCGAGCATATGGTCGACCTCGCCCTGGGCGAGGCCGACGACGGTGAGGCGAGAGATGAAGGGCCCTTCGAATTCAACAATGTGCTCGACCCGCCGATTCTGCAGCACCTCGCCCTTGAGCGAGCGGATCAACTGGTCGACGAGCACACGGGCGGTGCCATCCGCGGTGATGTTGATGCGCATCGGCTCGATCGTCGGGTCGATCTCCCGCCACTGCTTCTGCCAGTAGGCGCGCACGTCGTCGCGGCCACGGGTCGGCCCGCCGGTCAGGATATCCGGCAAGGCGACGCCCGGCGCCAGGTGCTCGAGGAAGGTGTCGAGGTCGCGCTGGTTGAAGGCGCTGGTAGAACTCCTCGAGCATCGCCGCGACGTTCGTCCGGATCGAAAGCAGCGGCCATCAGCCAACGATCTCCGCGGTCTCGAGCACGGCATGCAGCAGAACGTCGGCGCCGGCCTCGCCCACTCCCTGGAAATCAGCTCCGCCTCGTTGTGCGACAGTCCGTCGACGCAGGGACACATGACCATGGTGGCGGGCGCCACGCTTGCCACCCAGCAGGCATCGTGGCCGGCGCCGGAGATGATGTCGCGGTGGGTGTAGCCGAGCCGCTCGGCGGCGGCACGCACGCGCCTGACGAGCATCGGATCGAAGGTGACCGGATCGAAATGGCCGACCGGCTCGACCGAGCAGCCGACCCCGAGCCCGGCGCAGATCTTGGGCGCCTCCGCCTCGATGCGGGCGCGCATGCCGTCGAGCTTGGCCTGGTCGGGCGAGCGGATATCGACGGTGAAGACCACCTTGCCGGGAAGGACGTTGCGCGAATTGGGGGTAGAAGAACATCTGGCCGACGCCGCCGACGGCGCCCGGCTGATTGTCCATCGCCACCGTCTGCACCATCTCGAGGATGCGCGCCATGGCCAGGCCGGCGTTGATGCGCATGCTCATCGGCGTGGAGCCGGTGTGGGCCTCCTTGCCGGTCAGCGTGAACTCCAGCCACCACAGGCCCTGGCCGTGGGTGACGACGCCGATCTGCTTGTTCTCGGCCTCCAGGATCGGCCCCTGCTCGATGTGATACTCGAAGTAGGCGTGCATCTTGCGCGCGCCGACCTTCTCGTCGCCGAGCCAGCCGATGCGCTTCAGCTCGTCGCCGAAGGATTTGCCCTCGGGGTCCTTGCGCCCGTAGGCGTAGTCGAGCGTGTGGACGCCGGCGAAGACGCCGGAGGCGAGCATGGCGGGGGCGAAGCGGGCACCCTCCTCGTTGGTCCAGTTGGTAACGACGATCGGGTGCTTGGTCTTGATGTCGAGGTCGTTGAGGGTGCGGACCAGTTCGAGCGCCGAGAGCACGCCGAGGACGCCGTCATAGCGGCCGCCGGTCGGCTGGGTATCGAGGTGGGAGCCGACATAGACCGGCAGGGCGTCCGGATCGGTGCCCTCGCGGCGCATGAACATCGTGCCCATGCGGTCGACGCCCATGGTCAGCCCGGCCTCGTCGCACCACGTCTTGAACAGGGCGCGGCCCCTGGCGTCGTCGTCGGTGAGCGTCTGGCGGTTGTTGCCGCCGGCCACGCCCGGCCCGATCTCGGCCATCTCGTGGATCGAGCCCCACAGGCGCTCGCCGTTGATCTTCAGGTTGTCGGTCGGCTTGGTCATCAGCGTACTCAGATATCCGCCAGCCGCCCGTAGGTCTCCGGCCGACGGTCCCGGAAGAACTGCCAAGTGTTGCGCACTTCGCGGATCATGTCGAAATCCATTTCATGGACGATGAGCTCGTCCTTGTCGCGGCTGGCGATCGCCTCGATCTGGCCGCGCGGATTGACGAAATAGCTCTGGCCGTAGAACTCGCCGATGTTCCACGGCGCCTCCGTGCCGACCCGGTTGATGGCGCCGATGTAGACGCCGTTGGCGACGGCGGCGGCCGGCTGTTCCAGCTTCCACAGGTATTCGGAGAGCCCGGCCACGGTCGCCGACGGGTTGACGATGTATTCGGCGCCGTTCAGCGCCAGCGCCCGCCAGCCCTCGGGAAAGTGGCGATCGTAGCAGGTGTAGACGCCGAGCTTGCAATAGGCGGTCTGGAACACCGGCCAGCCGGAGTTGCCCGGCTTGAAGAAGAACTTCTCCCAGAAGCCGCCGACATGCGGGATATGCGTCTTGCGGTACTTGCCGAGATAGGTGCCGTCGGCATCGATCACCGCGGCGCAGTTGTAATAGACGCCGGTGATCTCCTCCTCGTAGATCGGGGCGACGATCACCATGGCGTGCTTCTTGGCCAGCTCCTGCATGAGCCTGACGGTCGGCCCGTCGGGAACCGTCTCGGCCGCGGCGTACCACCTGACGTCCTGGCTCGGACAGAAATAGGGCTGGTCGAACACCTCCTGGAAGCAGAGCACCTGGACGCCCTGGCTGCCGGCCTCCGCGATCAGCGGCAGGTGGGCGGCGATCATCTTCTCCCTGATCTCGGCGGGCGACATGTCCGTGTCGCCCTTCAGCGACATCTGGATCAGGCCGCCCTTCACTTTCGTCATCCCCAGCTCCTGTCAGTTCATGGTCGGGAAGGTGAACACCGCCCCCGACTTGATGCCCTCCGGCCAGCGCGAGGTGACCGTCTTCAGGCGTGTGTAGAAATGCACGCCCTCCGGCCCGTAGATGGCGTGGTCGCCGAACAGGGAGCGCTTCCAGCCGCCGAAGGAATGATAGGCGACCGGCACCGGGATCGGCACGTTGACGCCGACCATGCCGGCTTCGACCTTGTCGGCAAAGGACCGCGCAGCATCCCCGTCACGGGTGAAAATAGCGGCCCCGTTGCCGAATTCGTGGGCATTGATCAGGTTGATGGCGTGGTCGTAGTCCGGTGAACGCACAACAGACAGCACGGGACCGAAAATCTCTTCCTTGTAGATTCGCATTTCAGGGGTGACGCGATCAAAAAGCGTGCCACCGACGAAGTATCCGCCCTCGTAGCCCTGCAGCTTAAAGTCGCGCCCGTCGACAACCAGTTCGGCGCCCTCCTTCAGGCCCTGGTCGATGTAGCCGAGCACCTTGTGCATGTGCTCCTTGGTGACCAGCGGCCCCATCTCGGCATCCGGGTCGGTCGCCGGGCCGATCTTGAGCGCCCGCACGCGCGGGGCAAGCGAAGCGACCAGCCGGTCGGCGGTCTCCTCGCCCACCGGCACGGCAACCGACACCGCCATGCAGCGCTCGCCGGCCGAGCCGTAGCCGGCGCCCATCAGCGCGTCGGCGGCCTTGTCCATGTCGGCGTCGGGCATGACGATCATGTGGTTCTTGGCGCCGCCCAGCGCCTGCACGCGTTTCCCGTGCTGGGTGCCGGTACGGTAGACGTATTCGGCGATCGGGGTGGAGCCGACGAAGGACACCGCGCGGATGTCCGGGTGGGTGAGGATGGCGTCGACCACTTCCTTGTCGCCGTGGACGATGTTGAGGACGCCGTCGGGGAAGCCGGCCTCGCGGAACAGCTCGTGGATCACCATGGAGGCGCCGGGATCCTTCTCCGACGGCTTCAGGATGAAGGTGTTGCCGCAGGCGATGGCCACCGGATACATCCACATCGGCACCATCGCCGGGAAGTTGAACGGCGTGATGCCGGCGACGACGCCGAGCGGCTGGCGGTCGGTGTGGCTGTCGATGGCCGGGCCGACGTGGCGGGAGAACTCGCCCTTGAGCAGGTGCGGGATGCCGCAGCAGAACTCGACCACCTCGACGCCGCGCTGGACCTCGCCGACGGCGTCGGCGTGGGTCTTGCCGTGCTCGACGGAGATCGCCCGGGCGATGCGGTCGACGTTGTCGTCGAGCAGCTCCTTGAAGCGGAACATGTAGCGGGCGCGGCGCAGCGGCGGCATGTCGGCCCAGGCGGGCAGCGCCGCCTTGGCGGCCGCCACCGCTTCGCCGAGTTCGGCCGCGGTCGACAGCGGCAGGATCGCCGACTGCTCGCCGGTCGCCGGATTGAAGACCGGTGCCGTGCGCTGGCTCGCCGAGCGCGTCAGCTGCCCGCCAATGACGTTCGAGATGGTCTCCATGACGGGCTCTCCCCGGTTTGTCGGATTCAACCAAAATCCTGCAGGCGCCACAGACGATTGTCTATGCCAGCCCCTTGAGGATGCCGCTCAGCGTATCGAATAGCTGGTCGATCTCCGCCTTGGAAATGATCAGCGGCGGCGACAGGGCGATGATGTCGCCGGTGGTGCGGATCAGGAGGCCCTTCTCGAAGGCCTCGATGAAGGCGGTGAAGGCGCGCTTGGTGGGCGAGCCCGGGATCGGCTCCAGCTCGATGGCCCCGACCAGACCGCAATTGCGGATGTCGATGACGTGCGGCAGGTCCCTCAGCGCATGCAGATGATCGGCCCAGTAGTCGGCAAGCTCGCCGCCGCGGTCGAGCAGGCCTTCCTCCTCGTAGGTGTCGAGGGTGGCGATGCCGGCGGCGGCCGACACCGGGTTGCCGGAGTAGGTGTAGCCGTGGGCGAACTCGATGAGGTGCTCGGGGCCGTTCATGAAGGCCTCGTAGATCTCCTTCTTCACGAACACCGCGCCCATCGGGATGGTGCCGTTGGTGACGCCCTTGGCGGTGAGCACGATGTCCGGCGTGACGCCGAAATAATCGACGGCGAAGGGCACGCCGAGACGGCCGAAGCCGGTGATGACCTCGTCGAAGATGAGCAGGATGCCGTGCCTGGTGCAGATCTCGCGCAGCCTCTCGAGATAGCCCTTGGGCGGAACCAGGACGCCGGTGGAGCCGGCGACCGGCTCGACGATGAGCGCCGCGATGGTCGAGGGATCGTGCAGGGTGACGATGCGCTCCAGCTCGTCGGCGAACTCGACGCCATGCTCCGGCTGGCCGCGCGAGAAGGCGTTGCGGGCCGGATCGTGGGTGTGGCGGATGTGGTCGACGCCGGTGAGCAGCGTGCCGAACATCTTGCGGTTGCCGACGATGCCGCCGACCGAGATGCCGCCGAAATTGACGCCGTGATAGCCGCGCTCGCGGCCGATCAGGCGGAAGCGCGAGCCCTGGCCGATGACGCGCTGATAGGCGAGCGCGATCTTGAGGCCGGTCTCGACCGACTCGGAGCCGGAGTTGGTGAAGAAGACGTGGTCGAGCCCCGGCGGCATGTAGGTGACCAGGCGCGCCGCCAGCTCGAAGACCTTGGGATGGCCCATCTGGAAGGCCGGCGCATAATCCAGCTCGCGCACCTGGGCGGCGACCGCCTCGACGATCTTCGGCCGGCCGTGGCCGGCGTTGACGCACCACAGGCCGGCGGTGCCATCCATCACCTGGCGCCCGTCGGCGGAGCGGTAGTACATGCCTTCCGCGCTGACCAGCATGCGCGGTGCCTTCTTGAACTGCCGGTTCGCGGTGAACGGCATCCAGAAGGCTTCGAGATTGTTGGTAGAGACTTGAGTGCGCGCCACGACTTATGTCCTCCGGGCGCCATGTTCCCCCAGCCCCCGCAGAGGGCATCGATCGGGCCCGACAGGAACCGGCGGATTGCGCCGGCCGGCCTTTTCCTCTAGGAGAAGACGGCGAATTTCCTGACCATTTGGTCAAAGGGAAGGTTATTCAGTTTCCCGAGGTCGCTCAAGGGGTCAGTTGCCGCTGCGACCGCCGGGGCGACGAGGCGCCAAGCTTTGCAGACCGTGACCGAGCCACCCGTCGGCTGCCCCGATCCGTCGCGTCCATGAGCCCGGTGAACAGCGCCCGGGCGCGGCGCACACGCAAACGCACACGCATCCAGGAAGAGAACGAGGAACGCATCCTCAACGCGGCGCTCGAGGTGTTTTCCACCTACGGCTTCCGCGGCGCCACGGTCGACCAGATCGCCACGCTGGCGGGCATGACCAAGCCCAACCTGCTCTACTATTTCCGGCGCAAGCAGGACATCTACCGGGCGGTGCTGAAGCGCACGCTGGAGATGTGGCTGACGCCGCTGGAAGAGCTTTCCGGCGACGGCGACCCGGCCCGGGAAATCACCGCCTACATCGACCGCAAGCTGGAGATGTCGCGCGATAACCCGAAGGAGTCGCGGCTGTTCGCCATGGAGATCATCCAGGGCGCGCCGATGCTCGGCGACGTGCTCGCCGGCCGGCTGAAGAAGCTGGTCAGCGAGAAGACCGCGGTGATCGGCCGCTGGATCGCGGCCGGCGATCTGGCGGCGATCGACCCGCACCATCTGCTCTTCATGATCTGGGCGACCACCCAGCACTATGCCGACTTCGAGACGCAGATCCGCGCGCTTCTCGGCGACGCCGTCGACCGGCCGGAGCACTTCGCCCGCGCCCGGACGGCGCTGGAGCAGCTGTTCCTCGACGGGGTGACGCCGCGGACCTGATGCGGGCTGCCGCGCCTGCGGCGGACGCTCCCCCCGCAAGTTCCCAAGACTTTCCGGTGCTTGCCCGTCGACGGAGGATTCTTTTGCCCCGCGAATCAGCTATGTTCGGCGTGGCGCAAGCGACCGGCTGCTCCGGGCCGTGCCGTCGCACTGGCGCCACAGCGGGGAACCCATGAAGCGCCGCAGCACCTCGATTGTCGTCCTCGGTCTCGCCGCAAGCCTGCTGGGACTGTCGACGGCGGCCGGCGTCGCCGGCGACCACACGTGGAACGGCACACCGTTCTTCCTGCATCTCGGCGTTTCGGCAGCGCCCTACGACGAAGCCGCCACCGTCACCATGAACGGCGCGTCGGTGCCCGGCGCCGACATCAGCCTCAACGACAGCTATTCCGTCGGGTTCGAACTGGGCTATCGCCTGACGCCCAACTTCGCCATCGCGCTGTCGAGCGGCTATCCGCCGACGACGACCGCCACCGCCACCGGCAGCATCGCCGCCTACGGCACCCTGGGCAAGGCGACCGGCGGCCTCATCCAGCTGAATGGCCAGTACCACTTCACCGGTTTCGGCGCCTTCCAGCCCTACATCGGTGCCGGCCCGGCCTATTCCGTCGTCCTCAACAACGAGGACGGCGCGCTGACCGGATTCAACGTCAGCAACGCTTTCGGTTTCGACCTGCAGCTCGGCGCCGATTGGATGCTGACCAGGAACGTCGGCATCTTCCTCGATCTCAAGAAGGTGTTCATCTCGACCACGGCGAGCGGTTACGCCAGCGGGGTGCCGGTCTCGGCCGATGTCCGTCTCGATCCGACCATCTTCACGGCCGGCATCGCCTTCCAATATTAGGCGCCGCCTGTATTTGGCGGCTGCGGTCAAAGCCATATATTTTTAATCATATTACCCGGATTTCCGTCTGATTAGGGATTGGATGCCTAGAGTGCGGCTTGGAGATCGAGCCGATGCACGAGCGCGTCCGCACCATCAACGTCCGCGGCCTCAACCTCGCCTTCCGCGACAGCGAGGGGCCGGGATACCCGATCCTGTTCCTGCACGGCTCGGGCGCCTCGATGGATTCGTTCGCCCGGCAGTTCGACAGCCCGGCGCTGCAGGGCAGCCGGCTGATCGCCCTCGACCTTCCCGGTCACGGCGGTTCCGACAATGCGGCGAATGCCGACGAGACCTATTCGCTGCGCGGGTTCGCGGCGGCGACCCGGGCGTTCCTGGAGACCCTCGGCATCCAGCGGGCGGTCGTGGTCGGCTGGTCGCTCGGCGCCCACATCGGCATGGAGCTTCTCGCCGCCGGCGACATCGCCGCCGGACTGATGATCACCGGCGCGCCGCCGATCCCGCTCGGGCCGTTCGGCCTCCTGCGCGGCTACCAGACCCACTGGGATCTGCTGCTCACCTCGAAGGAGAATTTCACCGAGCGCGACGAGGCGCGTTTCCTGACGTTGTGCTTCGGCGCCGACCGCAGCGAGCCGACCTTCGTGCGGGCCCTGCACCGCGCCGACGGGCGCTTCCGGCCGCGCTTCGTGCGCAGCCTGCTGCGCGGCGAGGGAGCCGACGAATCACGGGCGGTGGCGGCGAGCACGGTGCCGGTCGCGGTGGTCAATGGTGCCGACGAGCCGTTCGCGCGGTTGAGCTACGTTGCCGGCCTGGCCTACGCCGATCTGTGGCGCCAGACCTGTTTCGTCCTCGGCGGCGCCGGGCATGCGCCCTTCTGGCAAAAGCCGGCCATTTACAATGCTTTGCTGCGTGACTTCGTCGACGAGGTCGCCACTGGCGAAGCGGCGGACGGCCTGCGCTACCGCCGGGCCTGAGCGGCCGCGGGGCGCTACCGGCCGGCTGCCAGGTCCACCTCAGTTGAACCGCGACCGTGTCGCTCATAACCTGACCGCCGGGGGAACGTTCGGGCGATGGTGCGATGCTGTTTGACGCGGTTTCGACGGTCCTGTCCCTGGCCATCCTGCAATCGTTCAACTGGGCGGTGAGCGGTCACTTCAAGTCGGACAGGATGCCGGCCGGGATGAAGCTGATCATGCTCGCTTCGATCATCACCGCCCTGGCGTTCCTGGCCCTGCTGTGGACCAGGGCGCAACCGCCGAGCGCCGAACTGGCGGGCATGGCGATCGAGGTCTGCGCCGCCGGCCTGTTTGCGGTGACCGTTGCGGCGACGCGCAAGATCCGCTTCAGGATGGCGTTCGACGACGAGACACCGGACCAACTGGTGGTGTCGGGCCCCTACCGCTACATCCGCCACCCGTTCTACACCTCCTACCTGATCTTCTGGACGGGCTTCGCGCTGATCACCTTCTCCTGGCTGTCCCTGCCGCCCCTGCTGGTCATGGCGGCGATCTATTTCTTCGCGGCGCTCGGCGAGGACCGCAAATTCGCCACCTCCGCCTTGGCCGACCAGCACAGCCAATACCGCCAACGCGCCGGCATGTTCTGGCCGAAGCTGCCGCGGCGATAGGCGCTTCCCGGCCCTCTCCCCTTGCGCGCTTCGCGTCAGTTCGGAGTCGACGTCGGGACCGCCTGTTCGGCCGCGGCGGCGGGGCCGACGATCGAGAACAGCGGGCGCAGCGGGCGCAGCGGCCGCGGCGGCTGCGCCGGCCGGGTGAGATCGAAGAGCCTGGCATAGTAGGCCGCGCCGACCATGCGCACCGGTTTCACCCTGCGGTCGGCAAGCGCCACGGCGCCGCTCTGCGGGCCGAAGCCGAAACGGCCGGCGGCGTTGGCGAGCGTCTCGGGGTCCTCGTCGCGGGGCGGGCGCGCTTGCGGCAGCGGCAGCAGCCGTGGCGGCTTGTGGCGCGCGGCGGCGACCTTCGCACGCGGCGGAATCTGCGAGTAATAGCGGATGGCAAGCGCCCGCAGGCCGCTGTGGAGCTCGGCGACGCAGGCCGGGGCATAGGACTCCTGGAAGGCGAAGGCGTAGGGCTGGTCGCCGTAGCGCCTGCCGCTGAGCGACCAGGCGTTGGCGACGTCATCGCCAGCCGACTGGACGAACAGCTCGGCCTGACCGGCGGCGGCGTACATCGACTGGCAGGCGACCGCGTCGGTCTCGAGGCGCTGGCGGCTGGCCTGGAATTCGATGGGGAAATAGTAGCCGTCGCAGAGGCGGACGCAGAGGGTCCGCCGGCTGCCGTCCGGCAGCGTCGCCGGGGCGCCGAGGCGCGCTGCCCGCATGCCCGCCGGGCCGTTGCAGCCGGCGCTGGCCAGGGCATCGCGCAGGCGGGCGACGTTGTACGACGGCGCGGCGCTGTAGATGGAGGTGTTGCCGCCGGGCGCCCGGCTGAGCTGCCAGACGAGCTGGTTCACCTCGGCGGCGATGGCCCGGCACCGGGGGCCGGCGGGCGCTTGCAGGGACAGGGTGCAGCCGTTGCGTTCGGCCGACTTCCGCGCCCGCGCCAGCCGCCGGGTCAGTCTTTCGGTCTCGGCCGTTTGCGGGCGGCTGGCCGTGCGGTCGGGGCGTTCGAGCGCCTTGCGGTATTCTGCCTGGAGGCGATCGCAGTAGTTGTGGCTGGGCCGCTGCCGGGCATGGGCCGGCATGATGGCCGCCACGCACGCCAGGAACGCAACGAATACGCAAACCACCCTGCATCGGTCCATGTCGCGGCGCCCCTTCCCCACTCGCCGGTCACAGTGCCTGCAGTCCGATACACTTCTTTCCGTTTCTCTATGATGGCACTCTCATGAAGGCCGTGCAACGCTGCGTTGCAGCATGCGCCCGCGCCCGGCGGCGCCGGAGCACGCCCGAACTGGTGTCGGATGAGGCGGGGGCTAGTTGGCCGACGCCGTCGGCGCAGGCATTTCCTCGGCCGCTGCCGGGCCGATGATCGACAGGGTGGAGCGCAACGAGTCCGGCTTGTTGCGCACCTTCGACAGGTCGAACATGTCGGCATAGTAGGCCGGACCGACCATGCGCACCGGCGTGGCAGGCGCATCGCCAAGGGCCATCGCGGGCGTCACCGGCTTGACGGTGAAGTGGCCGGCGGCATTGGCAAGCGTTTCGGGATCCTCCGAGCCGGGGCGGCGCACTTGAGGCAACGGCAGGGGCGTGTGCGGTGCGGCGGCGACCCGCCGGTGGCGCGGCGGCGGAAGCTGCGAGAAATAGCGCCGGGCCAGCGCCGACAGGCCGACGTGCAATTGCGTCGCGCAGGCCGGGGCAAAGGCGTCGCGGTAGGCGAAGGCATACGGCTGGTCGCCGTAACGCTGGCCGGACAGCGAGGTGGCGTTGGCGACGTCGTCGTTGCTGGCCTGGACGAACAGCTCCGCCTGGCCGGCCTCGGCGTACATCGACTGGCAGGCGGCGGCATCGGCGTCGAAGCGGCTGCTCGAGGCGTCGAACTCGATGGGGAAATAGTAGCCGTCGCACATACGGACGCACAGCGTTCGCGTGCCGCCGGCGGAGGGAACGCCGCAGCCGTTGCGATCGAGCGCGTCGCGCAGGCGCGAGACCTCGGCCTGGGGCGAATTTCCGAAGAAATAGAAATCGTTGCCGCGCAACTGGCTGAGCTGCCGGCTGAGCCGGTTGACGCTGGCCATGATCGCCGGGCACTGGGCGCTCGGACGCGGGCCGAAGAACAGGAAGCCGCCGGTGCAGCCGTAGCGCTGGGCCGCCGCCTGCGCCTGCGCCAGCTGGCGGCCGATCTTGTCCATCTGGACCATCTGGCGGCCGCTGACGCCGCCATCGCCGGCGCGCCGCACGGCGCCCTGGTATTGCGCCTGCAGGCGATCGCAGTAGCTGAATTCGAGCCTGTACTGGGCACGCGCCGCCGGCCCCGCCACCAGCAGGGCGGCGAGCGCGGCAGAAACCAACCCAAGTCGCTTCAACCGGTCCATAGGACGGTGCGTTGCCTCCGTCGCCGATCGTGGGTCATCATCAAGCCAGAGAAATATGGCCCAAAACAGATTGCCGGACAGTGAAGGCCGTCATAGGGCCGGCAGCGCAGCGCCCAGCTAGGCGGCGTCGTCCGCCCGGCGCTCGGCCATCTGCAAGAGGATGATCGTCTTGGTATCGATGATCTCGCCGCGGGCGATCATCGACAGCGCCTCGTCCAGCGGCATCTCGAGCACCTCGATGTCCTCGCCCTCGCCCTCGGCGCCGCCGCCATCGGAAAAGCGGTCGGCGGGCGTGTAGTGCGCCAGGAACAGGCTGATGCGCTCGGACAGGCTGCCGGCGCTGGTCAGGACATCGGTGACGTGGCGGAGATCGCGCAGGCTGCAGCCGAGTTCTTCCTCGGCCTCCTTGCGCACCGCCTGCTCGGGCGCGAGGTCGTCGTTGAGGCCGGCGCAGACTTCGATGAGAAAGCCGGAACCGCCCTGGAGATAGGCCGCCAGGCGGAACTGGCGGACGAGAAGGACGGTGCCGCGCTCGCGGTCGAGCGGCAGGACGGCCGAGCCGTTGCCGTGATCGTAGACCTCGCGGATCTGGGTCTCGGTGCCGCCGTCGCGGCGGGTGTAGGCGATGGTGTAGCGGGTGAGCCGGCCCCAGGCGGCCGACAGGACTTCCTCTGACAGGATCTGCACCGGGGACGGATCGCTCATGGAGAAGCCTTCTTGAAAAAATGCGGTGACTGCGGCCGGACCTGGTGGAGGCACGTGCCGGCCTTTCGGCGGGCCGCCACCCTGTCAGAAAAGCCGGCGAGTGGGAACGGGCGGCGGACACGGTGTCGGCGCGCTGCGACCACTTTTTGAACGCGATCCGGGAACTTTTCCGAGGCCGCTCGGCTTTACCCGGCGAGACCCATCCGCATCCAAAGAAACACCGGCCTCCTCGTCGGAAGAATGGGAGCATGCGCCATGTCAACACCGCTTCTTTCCGCCAATCGCAGACGCGGCATCGGCGACTGGCTGGTCATCGCCTTTGCCATCGTTCTCGGCCTGATCGGCATCGTGCTGATCGGCGGCGGCGCGTGGCTGATGGCGCTCGGCGGCTCATGGTACTACCTGCTCGCCGGCGCCGGCCTGCTCGCCTCCGCCATCCTCCTGTTGGCGGGATCGCAGGCCGGCGTGTGGCTCTACCTGCTGACCTGGGCGCTCACCTGGATCTGGGCGATCTGGGAAGTCGGCTTCGACGGCTGGGCGCTGGTGCCGCGCGTCGTGGCGCCGACGCTGCTTGCCGTTCTGGCCCTCCTCTGCCTGCCGGTGCTGACGCGCGACCGGTCGCGGCAGACGGAAGCGGACGACACGCAAGCGCAGCAACGGGCGCGGGCGAAGGAGCGCCGGCGCTACGCCGAACAGCGCTCGGGCATTGCGGCCGCGATCGTCATGGCGCTCGCCGTCGGCGGCACCGCGCTGCTGATGGCGCCGCGCATCGGCAGCGCCGAAGCCAACCAGCCGGCCGCACAGACACAGAACCCGGGCTCGCTGGCGACGCCGACGCCGCCGGTGGGCGAGCGGGCCGGCGCGATCGACGCCACGGGCGGCATCGCCGCCGACGACTGGCCGGCGTGGGGCGGCACCCAGCGCGGGCTGCGCTACTCCTCGCTGAAAGAGATCGACCGCGACAATGTCGGCAAGCTGAAGCGGGTGTGGACCTTCGAGACCGGCGACATGCCGGACAAGGCGGCCAAGGGCAAATACTCCCCCGAGAACACGCCGCTCAAGGTCGGCGAGAATCTCTACGTCTGTTCGGCCAAGAACCAGATCATCGCCCTGGATGCGGCCACCGGCAAGGAGAAGTGGCGTTTCGATCCGAAGGTGCCTGACGACGCCATTCCCTATGGCGCCACCTGCCGCGGCGTCTCCTACTACAAGGACCCGAACGCCGAGACCGGCTCGCTGTGCGCCGAGCGCGTCATCGAAGGCACGCTCGACGCCCGCCTGATCGCGGTCGACGCCGAGAGCGGACGGCCGTGCCCCGGCTTCGGCAGCAACGGCACCGTCGACATGACCGACGGCATCGGCTGGACCGTGCCCGGCTGGTATAGCAACACCGCGGCGCCGACCATCGTGCGCAACATCGTGGTGATGGGCGCGCAGGTTCAGGACGGCCAGGCCGAGGACGCGCCGTCCGGCGTGATCCGCGGCTACGACGCGGTCAGCGGCAAGCTCGCCTGGGCCTGGGACATGTGCCGGCCGGACCTCACCGGCGCGCCTCCCAAGGGCCAGACCTATACGCGCGGCACGCCCAACATGTGGACGAGCGCCGCCGGCGACGACACGCTCGGCTACGTCTACGTGCCGCTCGGCAATTCCTCGGTCGACTATTACGGCGGCAACCGCCAGGACTGCGAGAACACCTATTCGTCCTCGGTGGTCGCTCTCGACGTGACCACCGGCAAGCCGGTCTGGCACTTCCAGACGGTGCACTACGACCTGTGGGACTACGACCTCGGCTCGCAGCCGTCGCTGGTCAACGTGCCGACCGACAGCGGCACGGTGCCGGGCATCATCATCCCGTCGAAGCAGGGGCAGATCTACGTGCTCGACCGGCGCACCGGCAAGCCGCTGTTCCCGGTCGAGGAGCGCAAGGTGCCGACCAATGCCGGCGTCGAGGCCTCGGCCCTGTCGCCGACGCAGCCCTATTCCGGCTTCAACAGCGTCGACCAGCCCGTCCTGCACGAAAAGAACATGTGGGGCATGTCGCCGGTCGACCAGTTGTGGTGCCGCATCCGCTTCCGCCAGGCGACCTACGAGGGTGAATACACGCCGCCGACCGCCGACCACCGCTTCATCGAATATCCGAGCTACAACGGCGGCTCGGACTGGGGCAGCGTCGCGGTCGACCCGCAGAAGGGCATCATCATCGCCAACTACAACAACATGGCGAACTTCGACCGCATGATCACGCGGGCAGAGGCCGACAAGGACGGCATGAAGCCGATCTACGAGCCCAACCCGAACAGCGGAGAAGGCGGCGGCGCCGTACAGGTGGGGTCGCCCTGGGCGGTGCTGATCAACGCCGGCTGGCGGGTGCCGTTCACCGGCCTGATGTGCACCCAGCCGCCCTATGGCGGGATCCGGGCGATCGACCTCAAGACCGGCAAGACGCTGTGGGACCACCCGCTCGGCGACGCCCGCGAGAACGGCCCGTTCGGCATCCCCTCGAAGCTGCCGATCACCATCGGCACGCCCAACAACGGCGGCGCCCTGATCACCGCCGGCGGGCTGGTGTTCATCGCCGCGACGACCGACAACATGATCCGCGCCATCGACATCGATAGCGGCAAGGTGCTGTGGCAGGACAAGCTGCCGGCCGGCGGCCAGGCGACGCCGATGACCTTCGAGGCCAACGGCCACCAGTACATCGGCTTCATGGCCGGCGGGCACCACTTCATGCAGACGCCGATCGGCGACTACGTGATCGCCTGGGCCCTGCCCGAAAAGGGCTGAGCCCAGGCCTCCGTTTCCGGGGGCGCCCGCGCCGGGCGCCCCCGTCTCGGTTGATCAGCCGCTGCGCGCCGCCGCGTCGACCTTCTCGATCGTCACCCGCGTCGACCACCCCTCCCAGGTCAGCGAATATTCGATGCCGCCGGTTTCGTCGGCGGTCTCGAAATGCGCGGCGCAGGTCTTGCGCTCGTAGGAGGACGCAAGCTCCCTGATGTCGTCGAGCGCGGTCAGCACGACCTGCTTGCTCTTGAAGAGGTCGCGGAGCGTATCGGTGATCGTCTCCCGGTCACAGGCGGGCAGCGTCAGTGCGAGGTAGAGCTGCAGGCCACCGACGACGAGGAGGGCGCCTCCCGCCACGCCATAGAGGATGCGGACAAAGCGGTTCTGCTTCGGTTTCGGCGGCGGCGCTGCGGCATCCGGCTTGTCGGTCATGTCGGTCCCCCCATCTGGCAGCCGATCAACGACCGTCGGCGCCGCCAGCATGGCACAAGCGCTGCGGCGGACAAGATGGCCCCCGTCGGGATCAGGACGACGTACGCTAATTCGTCCCGTCCGGGCAGGCGGTGCGGAAGCGGCGGAGATTGCCGGCATCGTCCGCCGTGGAGAAGGTGGCGCGCGTCCCCCCGGCCCGGACGGTGAGCTGCTGGCTGGCGGCGGCCTCGTCGATGAAGCGCGACACCACCAGCGGATCGTCGACGACCGTGGAGCGGGGATCGTTGGCGGCGGCGGCGACCTCATGCTGAGGCTCTCCGACGAACCCGTAGGACAGGCCCGAAGCGGCGACGGGAGCATCCCAGGAGACCGCGATGGTGGGAACCGCGTCGTTGCAGACGAGCGCCAGCGAGACGACGCGGGCGGTGACCGCGGTCGGACTGACGTCGGCCGTCTCGACCATGACGGTCGGGCCGGCGGGCGCATCGCGCCACTGCCAGCCGGAGACGACGGGCGCGGCGGCAACGGCCGGCAGGACGGCGGTTTCCGGTGCGGGCCCTTGCGCCGATTGCGCCGAGCAGCCCGCAAGCATCACGACCGCGCACGCCGCAAGGGCGCGCGCACCACGTCTCCCCAGTCCCATCCCGATTCCACCCCGCCTCAAATCGCGCGCCGAAGGCAACCGCATGACGCGGGCAAGGTCAAGATGGGACGTGGCTTCCGCCCGTCGTTGCGGCGGAAGCCTTCATCGCGGACGGCGCCAACCGATCCGTGTCAGGCGCTCGATCGACCCCGGCTTCCGCCGGTGTGATGGACCGCCACCCCTACTCCGCCGGCTCGACGTGCATCGGGTTGTTGGGGTGCTGCGTCCAGTTGCGGTAGCCGGTCGCCGGGGCGCCGGTGTGCGGGTCGGTGCCGGCGGTGATCTGCTCCATGGTGATGCAGTCCTCGACCGGGCAGACGTTGACGCACAGGTTGCAGCCGACGCACTCCGTATCGACCACCTCGAAATAACGTTCGCCGTTCCGGGTGGCGGTGATCGCCTGGTGCGAGGTGTCCTCGCAGACGATGTGGCAGCGGCCGCACTTGATGCAGAGGTCCTGGTTGATGCGCGCCTTGGTGACGTAGTTGAGATTGAGGTACTGCCAGTCCGAGACATTGGGCACGGCACGCCCGGTCAGATCGGAGAGGGTCATCCCCTTGTCGTCGAGATAGCCGGAGAGGCCGGAGATCATCTCGGCGACGATCTTGAAGCCGTAGGTCATCACCGCCGTGCACACCTGCACGTTGGCAGCGCCGAGCGCCATGAACTCGGCGGCGTCGCGCCAGGTGGTGATGCCGCCGATGCCGGAGATCGGCAGGCCACGGGTCTCCGCGTCGCGGGCGATCTCGGAGACCATCGACAGCGCGATCGGCTTCACCGCCGGGCCGCAATAACCGCCATGCGACCCCTTGCCGTCGATGGTGGGAACCGGCGAGAAGCTGTCGAGATCGACATTGGTGATCGAGTTGATGGTGTTGATCAGCGACACCGCGTCGGCGCCGCCCTTCTTGGCGGCGCGGGCGGGATAGCGAATGTCGGTGATGTTGGGCGTCAGCTTGACGATCACCGGCATGCGGCTCGCCGCCTTGCACCAGCGCACCACCATCTCGATGTATTCCGGCACCTGGCCGACGGCCGAGCCCATGCCGCGCTCGCTCATGCCGTGCGGGCAGCCGAAGTTCAGTTCGACGCCGTCGCAGCCGGTCTCCTCGACCGCCCTGAGGATGGCTTCCCAGTTGTGCTGCTCGCAGGGCACCATCAGCGAGACGACCAGGGCGCGGTCCGGCCAGTCGCGCTTGACCCGCTTGATCTCCTCGAGGTTGACCTGCAGTTCGCGGTCGGTGATCAGCTCGATGTTGTTGAGGCCGATCAGGCGGCGGTCGCCGGCATGGATGGCGCCGTAGCGCGGGCCGGCGACGTTGACCACCGGCGGGTCCTCGCCAAGGGTCTTCCACACCACGCCGCCCCAGCCCGCCTTGAAGGCGCGCACAACGTTGACTTCCTTGTCGGTGGGCGGCGCCGAGGCGAGCCAGAACGGGTTCGGCGACTTGATGCCGACGAAGGTGGAGGTGAGGTCAGCCATGGGTCAGCCCTCCGGGGCTCAAGGGTAGCGCGCGATCTTCGCGGCCTGGCCTTCGGTCATACGATGCTGGATGAGGAAGGACATGCATGCTGCCAAGGTCACTTTTCGCTGCAAAGGACCGCGATGCGGAAATCGACGAGGGCGGGCGCGTCGCCATCGTTGAAGAAGCCAACGCGCCATTTGTCGTCGGGAAGCGGGCCGTTCTCGACGACGACGATCTTCGAGAACGGACCCTTGCCGCGGTTGACGTCGCCGAGATCGTAGCCGCCGGAGACGACGCTGCCGGTCTTGCAGGCCATCTCCTGCTCGTAGGCCTTCCCCGGCTCGATGGTCACGGTGTGGCCTTCGTACTCGAACGTCGCCGCGAGGCAGGGCGAAGCAAGGGCCGCGAGCGTGGCGACGAAAGCGAGCACCGTCCTCATTTCCCTGCTCCGACGAGGGCGCGGTGGATCGACTCGGCGGCGTCGCGGCCATCGGCAGCCGCCACGACGGTGAGATCGTTGCCGCCGGCGACGCAATCGCCGCCCGCCCAGACGCCGGGCAGCGAGGTGCACCGCTCGCCGTCGACCTTGATGCGGCCGCCCTCGAGCTGAATGCCGGCGATGGCGCCATTGAGCGCTTCGCCGTCGAAGGTCTGGCCGATCGCCTTGAAGATCATGTCGGCGTCGAGCGTGAAGGTCTCGCCGGTGCCGATGAGCCGGCCGTCTTCTTCGCGCGTATATTCAAAGACGATGCCGGTGACACGGCCAGCGACGTCGGTGAGGCCGGCGGGGCGGGCGTTGAAGATGATGGTGACGCCGTCGGTCTGCGCCAGCTCGCGTTCATAGCGGCTGGCGCCCATGCGCTCGGGTCCGCGGCGATAGACGATGGTGACCTGCTCGGCACCGAGACGCCTGGACTGGGTGGCGATGTCGATGGCGGTCATGCCGCCGCCGACCACGACGACGCGGCGGCCGACCGGCAGGCTGGCCAGGTCCTTGGCCTGGCGCAGGCTCTCGATGTAGTCGACCGCGTCCTCGACGCCGGCCAGGTCCTCGCCGGAAAGGCCGAGCGCGTTGACGCCGCCGAGGCCGATGGCCAGGAAGATGGCGTCGAAATCCTCGCGCAGTTCGCCGAGGGTGAACTCGCGCCCGAGCACCTTGCCGGTCTCGACGTGGATGCCGCCGATCGACAGAATGAACTCGACCTCGCGGGCGGCGAAGCCATCGACGGTCTTGTACGCGGCGATGCCGAATTCGTTGAGGCCGCCAATCTTCGGGCGGGCATCGAAGATGACGACGTCGTGGCCATACAGCGCCAGGCGATGGGCGCAGGCGAGCCCGGCCGGCCCGCCGCCGACCACGGCGACGCGCTTGCCGGTGAGCGGGGCGCGGGCGAAGGGATGGGCGCCGGCCTCGATCATGATGTCGGTGGCGTAGCGCTGCAATTCGCCGATGCGCACCGGCTTGCCCTCGGCGACCTCGCGCACGCAGACCTCTTCGCACAGGGTCTCGGTCGGGCAGACGCGGGCGCACATGCCGCCGAAGATGTTCTGGCTGAGGATGGTGCGCGCCGCCCCGAGCGGATTGTCGGTGAGGATCTCGCGGATGAAGAGCGGGATGTCGATACCGGTGGGGCAGGCGGCGACGCACGGCGCGTCGTAGCAGAAGTAGCAGCGGTCGGCCTCGACGAAGGCCTCGTGGCGCTCGAGCGGCGGATGCAGGTCGCTGAAGTTGGCGCGGTATTCTTCCGGCCTCAAACGACCGGCGGCAATGTCGGGAACCCTGTCGCCCGCCATGGATACCCCCTTATGGTCCGGCCTCTCGCCAAGACCGGCCGGCATCGGTCTTTGATCATTTGGACAAATTCCCGAACGAGCGTCAAGCGCGACCGATCGGCATTAGCCAAAAGACAAAAGGCGCCCGTGACAGGCGCCCGCTCACGCGGTAATCATGGTGCGGGCTAGCAGTTCCGTCGATTCATCGAGGCAACGATGCGCGCGAAACTGAGTGTTTTCCTGGTCCTGGCGGGGGCTGTTCTGTTATCGGGGCCGGCACCGGCGGCGGAGTTGTTTCGCGCCGGGGTGGTCAGCTGCGTCTCGCTGTCGCGCTCGGTGACGGCGATGTCGGTCTATCGCTGCAACGGCGGCGAGAACCCGGCGAAGCGCGAGATGTTCGGAAGCTGCGAAGGCAGCTACGTCGCCAACCGGGTGACGGTCCCCTTCGTCGTCTCCGCCTATATCCGCGAAATGAGCAAGTACCTGCCCGACAACAAGCGGCCGCTGAAATTCGACTATCGCGGCCTGCGCTGCCAGTTCAAGAGCTGGCGCCTGCGCTCGGTGCACAATTGCAGCATGCTCGACGGCGGCAACGGCATGGCCTGCCAGGTGTGCATCAGCATGATGGGCACCCATTGCTACGATGCCCGCATGATGGTGACGGCGCGACGATAGGACCGGCGGTCCGCTTCGCGCCGGACAGCGGCCTTCGCTGCACAGACGAGATCGGGTCTAGCCGGCAAAGGTGGTTCCCGCCAGCCGGTCGAGCAGGGCCGCCAGGTCGCGCGGGCGGGCCACGTGGGGCGTGTGGCCGCCGGCCAGCGCGACCGGCTCGACGCCCAGCCACGCCCGCGTCATGCGGCGCGACCAGGGCGGGTTGATCGCCCGGTCCTCGCTGCACACGATCGAGGCGACCGGCACCGGCGGCCAGCCGGCCTGCGGCGCGCGGTCGGTCCAGTAGCCCTTCTGGTGGCGGAGCCGGGGGAAGGCCCAGGCGACATCGGCGGCGGTACAATCCGGATAGAGGATGGGCGCCGCCGCCTCTGCCGATGGCCAATAGGTCAGACCTTCGGCATCGCGGCGGAGGTCCTCGCTGAAACCCGGCGGGCTGATGTCGTCGTTGAAGCCGTCGCTGCGGTCATCGGCGCAGCTCTTGCCGGGACGGCGGAGCAGTGCTGCCAGGTACACCAGGCCGCGCACCGGGATGCGGTCGGCGACCAGCGGCGCGACGAGGCCGGCCATGGAATGGCCGACGACGATCGGCGGCGCGCCGCCGGCAAAGGCTTCAGCCGAGACGCGGGCATAATCGGCCGTGGTCGCATCCTTGCGATCGATCGGCAGGTCGACCGCCACCGCGGCATGCCCCAGCGCCTGCAATTCCGCCACAACCCGTTCCCAGCACCAGGCGCCATGCCAGGCACCGTGGATCAGTCCGAAAGTCGCCATTGCGTTGTCTCTCCGGCCTCCCCCCACCCCTGTCATGCCGGATTCCGGCCGGCCATCGCAACATGACGTTGGCGCGCAATTTGCTCGCGGGGTCCCGGCGACGCCCAGCGCGCGGAGGCGTCGAGCGCGGCGGAAACGCCGCCTTGTCTGGAGAGCGATCCGATGAGCCAGTCCCTGCCGATCGTCGACATGAGCCCGCTGGCCACGGGCGGGCGGCATGCCCTGGCAGCGGTTGCCGACGCAGATAGGCAGTGCGGCCCGCGGCGTCGGCTTCTTCTACCTCGCCGGCCACGGCATCGACCCGTCCCTGATCAGCGCCGTCTTCCGCGAATTGGCGCGTTTCTTCGGCCTGCCGGAGGCGGACAAGGGCAGGCAGTCGATCGCCCTCTCGCGCGCACAACCGCGGCTATGTCGCGATGAAGGGCGAGACGGCTCGACCCGACCAAGGCGGCCGACCTCAAGGAGGCCTTCAACATCGGCCTCGACCTCTCGCCCGACGACCCGCGGGTGCGCAACGGCGAGCCCTTCCGCGGCGTCAACCTGTGGCCGGACCTCGCCGGCTGGCGCGAGACCATGCTCACCTATTTCGACGCGGCCTGGTCGGTGGGGCGCGATCTGCACCGCGCCATCGCCGTCGATCTCGGCATGAACCTCGACTTCTTCGACAAGAAGCTCGACCAGCCGATGGCGACGCTCCGCCTCCTGCACTATCCGCCGCAGCCGCCGAACGCCGCGCCCGGCCAGATCGGTGCCGGCGAGCACACCGACTACGGCGACATCACCCTGCTGCTGACCGATTCGGCCGGCGGGCTCGAGGTCAAGCGGCGCGACGGCGACTGGATGCCGGCGCCGACCGTCCCCGGCGCCTTCATCTGCAACATCGGCGACTGCCTGATGCGCTGGACCAACGACATCTACGTCTCGACGCCGCACCGCGTGGTCAACCTCGGCGGACGCGACCGCTATTCGGTCGCCTTCTTCCTCGACCCCAATCCGGACGCGATCGTCGCCTGCCTGCCGACCTGCGTGACCGAGACGCGGCCGCCGCGCTACCCGCCGATCAGCGGCGCGGACTATCTTCGCGAACGGCTCGACGCCACCTATAGTTTCCGCACAGCCTCCGGCTGAACCCGGACACGAAATGCCGTCACCGACAAAAGCCCGACAAATCCAGCAGGCGATCGCCGACGACATCGTCCACGGCCGGCTGGCGCCGGGCGCGGCGCTCGACGAGACCTCGATCGCGGCGGCCTTCGGCGTGTCGCGCACGCCGATCCGCGAGGCGATCCGGCAACTGGAGGCGATCGGCCTGGTCGAGGCGCGGGTGCGGCGCGGCGCCGTGGTCGCCACCCTCTCCGACCGCCAGCTCGACGAGATGTTCGCGGTGATGGCCGAACTGGAGGCGCTGTGCGCGCGCTGGTCGGCGATCGCCATGACGGCGGCCGAGCGGCGGCAGTTGCTGGCGCTGCAGGAGGAGAGCGCGCGCCTGGTCTCGGCCGGCCAGCGCGAGGCCTATGTCGATTTCAACTACCGCTTCCACGAGGCGATCTATCGCGGCACGCACAACGACTTCCTCGCCGACGCTGGCGCTCAGCGTGCGCACGCGCTGCGCCCCCTTCCGCCGGGCGCAGTTCGAGACCCTCGGCCGGCTCGCCAAGTCGCATGCCGAGCACGGCGCGGTGGTGACCGCGATCCAGCGCGGCGACGCCGATACGGCGGCGACCGAGATGCGCGCGCATATCATCGTGGTGCGCACGGCCGTCGATGCGGTCGCCGGCCAAGCCGCGCGGCGGCGCGGCGAGCCGGCGGGCAGGGCCGAGGGCGCCGGGGCGGCGGCGGACGAGGCGCCAGCCGAGGCCCGTGCGCCGCTGACTGGGGCAACGTCGCAAATCGCCTAATTGTTCAGCAATCTTCGCCTCTTGCATACAATACGGCCAGCAACGCCGCGCCCGAGCCGCACCGCCGCCGGCACCGCGCGGCGCTCGCGGCCGCGGTCGCGCACCCGTGGCAGCGCCTAACCCTCCGAGGCGCATTCACGGAATCGCAGACCGGCGCCCGCCCCGGCAAGCAGCGGCAGCGCAGTTTGGCACGGCGGTTGCCAAGAGACCATCCGGCGGAGCGGGCGAACAGACGCCCCCTCCATCTGCTCGTGTCTCTCTGAGGGGGTTCCCAGATGTCTCACTTCGATCTCTCGCGCCGCAAGCTGCTTGAAGGGCGGCGCCGCCCTCGGAGCGCTCGGCGTCGCCTCCGGCATCATGCCGATCCGCCTGGCGCGCGCCGCCGACCTGACCATCGGCATCGTCTATGTCGGCTCGCGCGACGACTACGGCTGGAACCAGGCCCATGCCGTCGCCGCCGAGGCGCTGAAGACGGTTCCGGGCGTGACCGTGGTCGAAGAGGAGAACGTGCCGGAGACCGATGCCGTCTCCAAGACCATGGAATCGATGATCCAGCTCGACGGCGCCGGGCTGATCCTCGCCACCTCGTTCGGCTACTACACGCCCTTCGTGGTCGACATGGCGAAGAAATATCCCGACGTCCAGTTCCGCCATGCCGCGCCGCTGTGGAACAAGGACAACGACCCGAAGAACGCCGGCAGCTATTTCGGCTATCTCGACCAGGGCCACTATCATCGACGGCGTCGCCGCCGGCCTGTGCACCAAGTCGAACAAGATCGGCTTCGTCGCCGCCAAGCCGATCTCCTCGGTGCTCTCCAACATCAACTCGGTGCTCCTCGGCGCCCGCAAGACCAACCCGAACGCCACCGTGCAGGTGATCTTCACCGGCGAATGGTCGCTGCCGGTGCGCGAGGCGGAAGCCACCAACGCGCTGGTCGATGCCGGCTGCGACGTCATCACCTGCCACGTCGACAGCCCCAAGGTGGTCATCCAGACCGCCGAGAGCCGCGGCGTGAAGACCTGCGGCCACAACGCCAGCCAGGCGCCGCTGGCGCCCAAGGGCTTCATCACCGGCGCCGAATACAAGTGGATCGACGATCTACTACGCAGTTCGCCAAGACGCTCGCCGCGGGCGGCGACGCTGCCCAACTTCCTGACCGGCGGCTACGACAAGACTACGTCCAGAACACGCCCTACGGCGCCGGCGCGACGCCGGAGGCGATCAAGGCCGCCGATGCGGCCAAGGCCGAGATGAAGGCCAAGACGCCGTACTACGTCGGCCCGCTCAAGGACAACACCGGCAAGGAAGTGATCCCGGCCGGCACCGCGCATGCGCCCTACGATCCGTGGATCGACAGACATCAACTTCCTCGCCGAAGGCGTCGTCGGCTCGATCACCTGAGCCGCTGATCCGCGGCGGCCGGAGTTCTCCCTCCCCTCCGGCCGCCGGCACTTTCTCCCGTTCACGACGCCCACGGAGGCGCCGAGTCCCGTGACCGCGACCACGCCGACCGAAGTCCAAGCTCCGCCAGGCCTGGCGCCCACCGCCGACATCATGGGCCGCATCGCGCGCTCCGCCGAGGCGGTCGTCATCCCGGTGCTCGCCGTGCTGGCAGCGGCGGTGCTGTTCTCGATCTTCCTGTTCGCTGCTCGGCAAGTCGCCGGTCGAGTTCTTCTCGCTGCTGTGGCGCGGCGGCTTCGGCACGTCGTTCTCCTGGCAGAACACGCTGGTGCGCGCCGCGCCGCTGATCCTCACCGCGCTCTGCGTCGCCGTCCCCGCCCGCCTCGGCATGGTGATCATCGGCGGCGAGGGCGCGCTGGTGCTCGGCGGCTTCGCCGCCGCCGCCGCGGCCATCCCCTTCATCGGCTGGGCGCCGTCGATCCTGGTGATGCCGATCATGGTGCTCGCGGCGCTGCTCGCCGGCGGCGTGTGGATCGGCTTCGTCGGCGTGCTGCGCCACTATCGCGGCGTCAACGAGACCATCGCCAGCCTGCTGCTCTATTACATCGCCGTCGCGATCATGAACTTCTTCGTCGAGGGCGCGCTGCGCGACCCGACCAACCCCAACAAGCCGTCGACCAAGCCGATCGGCGACGCCAACATGGTCGGCAACATTCCCGGCACCGAGGTGCACTGGGGGCTGGCCGTCGGCATCGTGCTGGCGATCGCGCTGTGGGTGCTGATGAACCGCACCAAGTTCGGCTTCGCGGCGCGCATCACCGGCGGCAACGTCCGCGCGGCGCGGGCGCAGGGCCTGCCGGTCGGCCGGCTGGTCGTGATCTCCTGCGCCATCGCCGGCGCCTGCGCCGGCCTTGCCGGCTACTTCGAGGTCGCCGCCATCCAGGGCCGCGCCAATGCCTCGATCGCCGCCGGCTACGGCTTCACCGGCATCCTGGTCGCCTTCCTCGCCAAGCAGAACCCGCTGGCCATCATCCCGGTGTCGATCTTCCTCGGCGGCATCGCCGCCGCCGGCGGCCTCATCCAGCGGCGCATGGGCCTGCCCGACGCCACCGTCAGCGTGCTGCAGGGGCTGATGTTCGTGGTGCTGCTGGTCTCCGACACGCTCTACGGCCGCTTCCCCATCTTCCGCAGCAAGGACGACATGCGATGAGCCACGAATCCAGTCTCGGCATCGTTCTGCTCGCCATGTTCGCCGGCGCCATCCGCGTGTCGACGCCGTTCCTGTTCGTCAGCCTCGGCGAGTGCCTGACGGAGAAATCCGGGCGCATCAATCTCGGCCTCGAAGGCACGCTGGTCTTCGGCGCGATGACCGGCTACGCCATCTCCTACCTGTCCGGCTCGCCGTGGCTGGGCGTGCTCGCCGCCGGGGTCGCCGGCTCGCGTGTTCGGCGCCATCCACGGCTCCATCTGCAAGCTGCCCAAGGTCAACGACATCGCCATCGGCATCGCCATGATGCTGTTCGGCACCGGCCTCGCCTTCTTCCTCGGCAAGCCCTTCATCCAGCCCAAGGCGCCGCGCCTGCCGTCGCTGCCGCTCGGCACCTGGTCGGACAACCCGGCGGTGCAATCGGCGCTGCAGGTCAACCCGCTGTTCTTCGTCGGCGCGGCGCTGGCGGTGCTGCTGTGGTGGGCGTTCAAGCAACACCCGCTTCGGGCTGATCGTGCGCATGACCGGCGATTCGGCGCCGGCGGCGCTGGCCATGGGC
Source organism: uncultured Alphaproteobacteria bacterium (assembly GCA_963784605.1). Taxonomy (GTDB): domain Bacteria; phylum Pseudomonadota; class Alphaproteobacteria; order Rhizobiales; family Kaistiaceae; genus CAVSRC01. The sequence goes on along the minus strand of CAWARW010000015.1, from coordinate 61,904 downwards.
TATTCGGTCGACTGGGTGCGCTTCCTCGCCACCACCATCGGCGGCTTCTCGGCCGGCGTCGGCGGCGCCTTCCTGTCGCTCTACTATCCCGGCGCGTGGAGCGAGGGCCTGTCCTCCGGCCAGGGCCTGATGGCGGTGGCGCTGGTCATCTTCGCCCGCTGGAACCCGCTCGCCTGCTTCGCCGCGGCGCTCCTGTTCGGCGCCGCCGGCGCGCTCGGACCGGCGCTGCAATCGGTCGGCGTCACCCAGGGCTACTACTTCTTCAACGCCGCGCCCTACGTGCTGACGCTGCTCATCATGATCGTCTCGACCTCGCCCAAGCGCGCGCTGCGCGGCGCGCCGGCGGAACTGTCGATCACCAAGTGAGACCCGGCCGATGACCGCCGAAGCTGCCGGGACGATGGACGAGCGGGTTGCCGCGGCGCTGGTGCCGGGCGGGCGCACGCTCGCGGCCGATCCCTATCCGTGGCCCTTCGACGGCGACTCGGACGGCGAAGAACACGGCGCTGATCGTCATCGACATGCAGGTCGATTTCTGCGCGCCGGGCGGCTATGTCGATTCGATGGGCTACGACATCGCGCTGACGCGGGCGCCGATCGAGCCGATCCAGCGGGTGCTCGCCGCCATGCGCGGCAAAGGCTACCCGATCATCCACACGCGCGAGGGCCACAAGCCCGACCTCTCCGACCTGCCGGCCAACAAGCGCTGGCGCTCGCAGCGCATCGGCGCCGGCATCGGCGACCAGGGGCCGTGCGGCCGCATCCTGGTGCGCGGCGAGCCGGGCTGGGAGATCATCCCCGAACTCACGCCGGAGCCCGGCGAAGTCGATCATCGACAAGCCGGGCAAGGGCTCGTTCGTGGCCACCGACCTGGAACTGGTGCTCAAGAACGCCGGCATCCGCAACATCGTGCTGACCGGCATCACCACCGACGTCTGCGTGCACACCACCATGCGCGACGCCAACGACCTCGGCTACGAGTGCCTGCTGCTGGAGGATTGCTGCGCGGCGACCGACGTCGGCAACCACCTCGCGGCGCTCAAGATGATCAAGATGCAGGGCGGCGTCTTCGGCGCCGTCGCGACCGCCGACGCCTTCATCGAGGCGCTGCCATGATGACGGCGCTGGTCCACCGGCTGTCGGCGCGCGCGCCCGGACGATGTCGCGCCGCTCGACAGCGGCGATCGCCGCCGGCGCGATCGACCCGGCCGGCATCGTCGCCATCCTCGGCAAGACCGAGGGCAACGGCTGCGTCAACGATTTCACCCGCGCCTTCGCCGTCGCGGGCGCTGCGCGAGGTGCTGGCGCGCTACCTGCCGGCGGCCAGCGTCGGCGCGCGTGTCGCTGGTGATGTCGGGCGGCACGGAGGGCGGGCTGGCGCCGCACTGGCTGGTGCTGGAACGGCGGCCGGCAGACGGCGGCGGCGGACCGGCGCTGGCCATCGGCTCGGCGCACACGGCCGACCTCGCGGCGGAGCATCTCGGCCGGCGGGCGCAGGTCGAGATGGTCGCCGCCGGGCGTGCGCGCGGCGATGGCCGACGCCGGCATCGACGATTGCCCGACGACGTGCATTTCGTCCAGATCAAGTGCCCGCTGCTGACCGCCGAGCGCATCGCCGCGGCGGAGGCGCGCGGCGCCGCCACGGCGACGCGCGACACGCTGAAATCGATGGGCCTGTCGCGCGGCGCCTCGGCGCTCGGCGTCGCGCTCGCGCTCGGCGAGATCGTCGCCGGCGCAGGTCACCGACGCCGCGATCGGCCGCGATCTTGCCCTGTGGTCCGGCCGGGCCAGCACCTCGGCCGGCGTCGAACTGCCCAACCACGAGATCGTCGTGCTCGGCATGAGCCGCGACTGGGCCGGGCCGCTCGCCGTCGACCACGCGGTGATGGCCGACGCCATCGACATCGAGCCGGTGCGCGCGGCGCTCGCCCGCTCCGGCTTCACCGCCGCCGGGCAACTGCCGGCGGCGGAGCGGCCGCGGCTGGTGGCGCTGCTCGCCAAGGCGGAGGCCGGCTCCGCGCGGCCGCATCCGCGGCTATCGCCACACCATGCTCGACGATTCCGACATCTCCTCCACCCGCCATGCCCGCGCCTTCGTCGCCGGGGCGCTCGCCGGCCTCGTCGGCCACGGCGAGATCTTCGTCTCCGGCGGCGCCGAGCATCAGGGGCCGGACGGCGGCGGGCCGGTCGCCATCATCGCGACACGCGCGGAGGCACGCCCATGAGCGCCGCTCTCGACATGACCACAGAGGCACCGCGGGCGAAGCCGCATCGCGCCATCAGCCTCGAAACCGTCGGCATGACCAAGATCTTCGGCTCGCTGACGGCGCTCGACGACGTCTCGATCAAGGTGCACGCCGGCACGCTGCACGCGCTGCTCGGCGAGAACGGCGCCGGCAAGTCGACGCTGGTCAAGTGCATCATGGGCTTCTACCAGCCGACCCGCGGCCAGGTGATGATCGACGGCCACGAGGTCGAGATCCACAACCCGCGCGACGCGCACGCCCACGGCATCGGCATGGTCTACCAGCACTTCACGCTGGTGCCGTCGCTGACCGCGGCCGAGAACCTGGTCATCAGCCGCGCCCATCCGCCGGCGGTCATCGACTGGCGCGACGGAGATGCGCGGCGCTCGACGAATTCCTCGACCGCATGCCGTTCAAGGTGCCGCTCGACGTGCCGGTTCTCGGCCTGTCGGCGGGCGAGAAGCAGAAGCTCGAAATCCTCAAGCAGCTCTATCTCGACCAGCACTTCCTGATCCTCGACGAGCCGACCTCGGTGCTCACGCCGGGCGAGGCCGACGAGGTGCTCGGCCTGCTGCGCGGCATGACGCGCGCCGGCGACCTCACCATCCTGATGATCACCCACAAGTTCCGCGAGGTCACCGCCTTCGCCGACGAGGTTCAGGTGCTGCGCCACGGCCGCCAGGCCGGCGCCGGCAAGGTCGGCCGATCTCAGCGTCGACGAGATGAGCCGCATGATGATCGGCGACACCAAGATCCGCGAACGGCGCGGCGCGCAAGCCGCTGGCGGACGACCCGCCGGTGGTGCTGGAACTCGCCGGCCTGTTCGCCGACGACGACCAGGGCCTGCCGGCGGTCGAGGCGGTCAACCTCAAGGTCCATGCCGGCGAGATCGTCGGCATCGCCGGCGTCTCGGGCAACGGCCAGTCGGAGCTGGTCGAGGTGCTCTCCGGCCAGCGCGAGGCCGTCAACGGGCGCATCTTCATCCACGGCACAGCCGTTCGAGCCGACGCGCGACCACATGGACGAGTTCAAGGTCTTCGGCCTGCAGGAGGAGCCGCTGAGGAACGCCGCGGTGCCGCGCATGACGGTCGCCGAGAACATCTCCTTCCGCACCTTCGACAAGCCGCCGATCACCTCGCTCGGCTGGTGGCTGTCGCCGGGGCCGATGCGCAAGCGGGCGCGCGAGCTGATCGCCGCCTATCGGGTGAAGACGCCATCGACCGAGGAGCCCATGGAGAACCTGTCCGGCGGCAACGTGCAGCGCGCGGTGCTGGCGCGCGAACTGTCGAGCGACGGTCGACGTGCTGATCGTCGCCAATCCCTGCTTCGGCCTCGACTTCGCCTCGGTCGCCGAAATCCGCTCGCAGATCATGGAGCAGCGCAACCGCGGCGCGGCGGTGCTGCTGGTCTCGGAGGACCTCGACGAAATCCTCGAACTCGCCGACCGCATCGCGGTGATGTCGGGCGGGCAGATCGACTACGTGGTGCCGGCGGCCGACGCCGACCGCACCTCGATCGGCCGCGCCATGGCGGGGCACTAGGATGACGGGCAGCGCATCGGCCATGGGTGCCCTTTCCCGGGCAGGGATGGGGTCAGGGTGAGGGGACGCCGCGATTCGGGGAAACGCCGCGTCCCCTCGCCCGGCGCCCGCGCCGTTCGCCCGTGCCACCCACGCATCGCCTGCGGCTGGTCACCCCCTCCCCGGCACCGGGGAGGGATGGTGCCGACAGCGAACGCCGCGGCGATTGGCGAGACACGGCCCCATGATCACTGTCGCGGCCGAGCCCTTCGCCTACGATTTCCACCGGACAAGGTGGCGCTGATCGTCATCGACATGCAGCGCGATTTCGTCGAGGCAGGCGGCTTCGGCGAGACGCTGGGCAACGACGTGACGCGGCTGCAGGCGATCGTGCCGACCGTGAGGCGCTGATCGACCTGTTCCGCGCGCCAGGGCTGGCCCGTCATCCACACCCGCGAGGGCCACAAGCCGGACCTCTCCGACTGCCCGACGGCCAAGCGCGAGCGCGGCAACCCGACGCTGAGGATCGGCGACAGCGGGCCGATGGGCCGCATCCTCATCCACGGCGAGGACGGCCACGACATCGTCCCGCCGCTGAAGCCGATCGACGGCGAACTCGTGATCGACAAGCCGGGCAAGGGCTCGTTCTACGCCACGCCGCTCGGCGAGGAACTGGCGAAACGCGGCATCACCCATCTCATCTTCGCCGGCGTCACCACCGAGGTCTGCGTGCAGACGACCATGCGCGAGGCCAACGACCGCGGCTATTCGTGCCTGCTGATCGAGGACGCGACGGAGAGCTATTTTCCCGAATTCAAGGCGGCGACGCTGGCCATGATCCGCGCGCAGGGCGGCATCGTCGGATGGACGGCGCCGCTCGCCGCGCTGGAGGCGGCGGTCGCGGCGGAGGCGGCGGCATGAGCGTCCCCTTCGACGCGGAAAAGCACGTCGACCACATGGCCGCGGTGATGGAGATCGCCATCGCGGCCGAATGGATGCCGACCGTCGTCGCCAACATGACGGCGACCGCGGCGATCGCCGAACTGGTGCTTTCCTTCCCGCTCGACGACCACACCGAGCCGGCGCCGGTGTTCGAGGCATGAGGACGGTCGAGCGTTTCCGGGCCGTCACCGGCGGCGGATTTCCATCTCCCCCCGTGATTGGCAGAACGGCGCCGCAGGCGGCCCGCACAGGCGTCTCGGCAACGACATGACCAGCGACATGCATCTGAAGACCGCGCACGAGATCGCGGCGATGGTCAACCAGCGCCAGGCGTCGGCGCGGTCGATCAGCCGAAGCCGCCATCGCCCACATCGCGGCGGCCGACGGCAGGCTCGGCGCCTTCACCGACCCGACCTTCGATCGCGCCCGCGCCGAAGCCGACGCGGTGGACGCCGCGGTGGCGGCGGGCGGGTCGCTGCCGCTCGCCGGCGTGCCCTATGCGGTCAAGAACCTCTTCGACATCAAGGGCGTGACGACGCGGGCGGGCTCGAAGATCAACCGCGACAACCCGCCGGCGCCGGCCGACGCCTTCCTCATCGAACGCATGCGGGCGGCGGGCGCCGTGCTGCTCGGCGGGCTCAACATGGGCGAATACGCCTATGACTTCACCGGCGAGAACGTCCACGACGGCGCCTCGCTCAACCCGCACGACCCGACCCGCATGTCGGGCGGCTCGTCGGGCGGCTCGGGCACGGCGGTGGCGGCCGGCATGGTGGCGGCCGCGCTCGGCTCCGACACCAACGGCTCGATCCGGGTGCCCTCCTCCTTCTGCGGCCTGTTCGGCCTCAAGCCGACCTTCGGCCGCCTGTCGCGGGCGGGCAGCTTTCCCTTCTGCGCCAGTCTCGATCATCTCGGCCCGATGGCGCGCTCGGCCCGCGATCTCGCGCTCCTCTTCGATGCGCTGCAGGCGGACGACCCCGCCGATCCGGCGCAGGTGCGGCGGGCCCATCTCGACACGACCGCCGAACTCGACAAGGGGATCGGGGGACTGCGCATCGCGGTCGCCGGCGGCTATTTCCGCGAGCGCGGCGAGCCGGAGGCCTTCGCAGCGGTGGACGCGGTGGCAGCCGCTCTCGGCACCACGCGCACCGTCGACATCCCCGAAGCGGCGCGGGCGCGCGGCGCCGCCTATCTCATCACCACGGCGGAATCGTCGGCGCTGCACCTCGGCCGCCTGCGCACGCGCGCCGCCGACTACGACCCCGACGTGCGCGACCGCATGATCTCCGGCGCCCTCGTGCCGGCGGCCTGGGTGATCCAGGCGCAGCGCTTCCGCGCCTGGTTCCGCGAAGCGATGCGCAAGGTGTTCGCCGAGGTCGACGTCATCCTCGCCCCGGCGACGCCCTTCCATGCGCTGAAGTCCGGCACCAAGACGGTGACGCTCGGCGGGGTCGCCCATGCCGGCGCGGCCCAATATCGGCATCTTCACGCAGCCGATCAGCTTCATCGGCCTGCCCGTGGTGGCGGTGCCGGTGTGGCTCGACGGCGCCCACCTGCCGATCGGCGTGCAGGTGATCGCGCCGGCCTGGCGCGAGGACCTGGCGCTGCGCGTCGCGCGCCAACTGGAGCTCGCCGGCGCGGCGAAGGCGCCGGTTGCCAAGGGACTGGGATGACATGAGCGACAGCGACGACAAGGCGCGCTGGGCCGGGCGCAACGGCGACAAGGACAGGCTGCGCAGCGCGATCTGGAGCCGGCTGGAGGAGACCGCGGTCAATGTCGGGCCGGTGTGGAGCCGCATCCCCAATTTCGCCGGCGCCGACCTCGCCGCCTGGAACCTGGCGCAAACCGCCGCGTGGAAGGCGGCGCGGGTGGTGAAGTGCAATCCCGATCCGCCGCAGATCCCGGTGCGCCTCGCCGCGCTGCACGCGGGCAAGATCGTCTATGCCCCGGTGCCCGAGTTGACCCGGGGCTTTCCCTTCGTGCGGCTCGATCCCGACCGGCTGCGGGCGAAAGGCGTCGAATTCGAGACGGCGGCGCCGAGCGGCGGCTTCCTTGTCCACGGCGAGCCGGTCGAATTCGAGGAGATGGAGGTGCTCGATTTCGTCGTCGTCGGATGCGTGGCGGTGACCCGCGCCGGCGGGCGCACCGGCAAGGGCGGCGGCTTCGCCGACCTGGAGCTCGGCATCTTCCGCGAACTCGGCAAGCTGAAGCCGGACACGGCGATCGCCACCACGGTGCATTCGAGCCAGGTGGTGGACGACAACCGGCTGCCGATGATGGGGCACGATTCGGCGCTGAACTATATCGCCACCGAGACGGAGCTGATCGACACGCGCACGGCGTTCTCGCAGCCGGCGGGCGTCGATTGGGAGCCGCGTGCAGCCCGACCAGTACGAGAACATCCCCTTTCTCAAGGAACTGCGCGCGCGGCTGGAGCGGTAGGGGCAGCGCCTTGCGCTCACCCGCCGCCTCCAGCCAGGCTTTCTCCTCCGCCAGGGAGGCGATGGGCGCCCGCGGCGTCGTCCGGCGGGATTGTCACCGGCGCCGGGGCAACCGCCGCTCAGCTCCATTCGGCGCGGAAGGGGGTGCGGGTGTGGCGCAGGCTCGGCTGACACCCGCAGGGCAGCCGGACAGGCGCGCGCGAGGCCGGAACGTCGGTGAGGCCCGTGCGCAGCTGCATGTCGCGCCAGTAAGGCTCGAAGCGCCTGGCGGCTTCTTCCATGGCGGGGACATGGTCGCGCAGGTAGCGCTCGGCCTCCTCGCGCATTTCGGCCTTGATCGCGGTCTCGTCGATCAGCGTCAAGGCGCGTTCGCGCATGACGACCTGGCCGTCGACCAGGACCGTACGCACGGCCTCCGAATTGACCGCATAGGTGAGCTGGGCGACGGCGTCCCTGAGCGGGATGAAGCCGTAGTCGCTGCGATCGTAGAGCACGAGATCGGCCTTGCGGCCGACCGCGATGAGGCCGATCTCGCCGGCGAGCAGGGTCGAGCGGGCGCCGCCCTCGGTTGCCATCCGAAAGGCGTCCGCCGCCGTCGGCCAGGTGGCGTAGTCCATTTCGCCGACGCGGTGGACGATGGCGGCGATGGCCAGCGAGCGCAGCATGTCGGCGCGGTCGGAGGTGCAGGTGCCGTCGGTGCCGAGCGCCACCGGAATGCCGCGCTTGAGCATTTCGGGCACGCGGGCGACACCGGCGCCGAGCTTGAGGTTGGAGACCGGATTGTGGGTGACGCAGGCGCCCGTCTGCGCCACCAGGTCGAGCTCGCGGTCGGTCAGCCAGATGGCATGGTTGAGGGTGAAGTTCGGCGTCAGCACGCCGATGTCGGCGAGGTGCTCGACGATCGGCTTGCCGTAGAGCATCTCGCCCTGCACGGCGTGGACCTTGCTCTCCAGCGTATGGGTGTGGACCGGGATGTCGCGGGCGAGCGAAATCTCGGTCGCCGCCTGCATGAGCGCGTCCGAGCACCATTGCGGGCCGAGGGGGCCGAGGATGACGCGGATGCGCCCGTCGCCCGCATTGTTCCAGCGGGCGTAGTGGCGCTCGAAGAAGGCCAGGTGCTCGCGCCACGGCCTGGCCTTGAGCTTTGCCAGCTCGGCGTAGAGCTCCGGCGCCAGCATGGTGTCGGCCCAGGGCAGCGGCGCGACCATGTCGCGGTCGCTCATCGAGGTGGTGATGGCGGCGCGCAGCCCGATGTCGCGATAGGCGGCGGCGGTGCCGTCGAAGGCTTCCGGCTCGGCGAGGCGGTTGATGAGGTCGTCCTGGACGGTGGTGACGCCGGAGCGGAGGCTCTCGATGGCGAGCAGCATGGTGCGCAGGTAGTGCACGCGCTCGGGCAGCGGCTGGATGGCGAAGGGCGGGTATTTGTGCAGCAGCCAGACTTCCAGCGGCAGGGCATCGTAGAAGCCCTGTTCGAAGCTCTCGTTGGAATGGGTGTGGGCGTTGACGAAGCCGGGCATGACGATGCGGTCGGCGCCGTCAATGGTTTCGGTGATGCGGCGGCCCTCGCCGACGCCGGTGCCGATGGCGGCGATGTGATCGCCCTCGATCAGGATGTCGGCGGACGGGATCGGGTCGCGGCCGGCGCCGGGCACGATATAGGCATTGGTGATGAGGACGGTCATGGGCTGCTGGTCCCGGGGAGAACTCCGCCCCGACTGAGCAAATGCCGTGCCGCAGACAGGAGGGGCAAGCGGTGGACATCGACATTGCGGCGGTGAAGGCGGAGGTGGAAGCGGTCTTCGCCGAATACGAGACGGCGCTGGTCGCCAACGACGTGGCGGCGCTCGACCGGCTGTTCCTCAAGGCGCCGACCACCATCCGCTACGGCGGCGGCGAGAACCTCTACGGCTACGCCGCGATCGCCGCCTTCCGCGCGGCGCGGGCGCCGGCCGGCCTGGCGCGCAGGCTGGAGAAGACGGTGGTGACCACCTACGGCCGCGACTTCGCCGTCGCCTCGACGCTCTTCCGGCGCGACGGCGCACCGGGCAAGGTCGGCCGCCAGATGCAGACCTGGGTGCGGACGGCGGACGGCTGGCGGGTGGCCGCCGCCCATGTCAGCGATCATCGACGATCCGGGCTAGACGCGGGCGCCGGGACCGCGTCAGGCGAGATCGAGCTGCATGTGGACGATGCGTTCGTCGCCGCTGCCGAAAGACTGCGGATCGACGACGCGGCGGAAGCCCACCGACTCGTAGAGCGGCAGAGCCTCGTGGTGGCGATAGAGCGCGTCGAGGACGATGCGGCGAAAGCCCAAGCCGGCGGGCCTCGTCGATCAGCGTCGTGCACAGCGCCCGCCCGAGCCCCTGGCCGCGCGCCGCCTCGCGCACGTACATGCGGTTGAGCTCGCCGGTGCCCTCGCCATGGGACTTGAGCATCACCATGCCGACCGGCTCATCGGCCAGGCGGGCGACGAAGCAGGCGCCGGCCGGCGGCATGAACACCTGGCGGAAATTGCCGAGTTCGCCGGCAACGTCGGTTTCGGCGATGTAGCGGTCGTGCTCTTCGACCATGTCCGGGTAACGGCCGCGCAGCACGTCGAAGAACTCCCACACCAGCCGGGTGACGGCGGCGATGTCCTCGTCGCTGTGCACGCGATCGATGCTGCCGGAGATGGTCCGCGGGCTGCCGGCCATGGCACTCCGCCCTACCCTTTCGACGCGATGTAGCTCCGCCAGCCGCCGAAGCAGGTGATGTCCTCGGCGCCTTCCGTGCCGGCCGCTTCGCACAGGAAGCCCTTCACGCTGGTGCCGTCGGCAAGGGCGATGGTGCCGATGCCGAGCGGCGCCGGAACGCCGGCGATGAAATCGCCGAAGGCTTCCGGCGTCAACGCCCACACCTCGACCGAAATTGGCCGCGCCGCCCTCGGCGACGCGCACCATGCCCGGCCGCGCCGGCGGCCCGTCGGGCAGCGCATAGAGGCGATAGGCGGGCAGCGTCTCGACGGCCTTGACGAAGGTGGCGCCGCGCTCGGTCAGCTCGTGATTGAGCGCCATGCCGGAGAGATGGGCGCCGACGACGGCGAGCCCGACGGTGCCGGCCGGGGCTGCGGCCACCCGCACGGGCGGTGGCGGCAGCGGCTTGCCGGTGGCGCCGAGCGGCACCCCGGCTTTCGCGTGCAGCGTCTCGGCGACCGCGGCGAGCAGCGCATCGCGGCCGGCCGGCGCGATCAGGGTGACGCCGGCGGGACGGCCGTCGGAGCGCAACGGGCCGGGCACGGCGAGGGCCGCGAGGTCGAGCAGGTTGACGAAATTGGTATAGGTGCCGAGGCGCGAATTGGCGCCGATGGGATCGCGCGCCACATCGTCGAGCGTGCAGATATCGGGAATCGACGGCACCACGAGGACGTCGATCGCCCGCCACAGGTCGCCGGTGGCGCTGGCGAGTTCGGCGAGGCGATAGATGCCGTCGAAGGCGTCGGCGGCGGAGAGCCGCGTGGCGCCCTCGATGATCGCGCGGGTGACGGGATGAAGCGCGCCCGGCCTGGCCTCGATGAAATCGCGGATGGCGGCATAGCGTTCGGCCACCCAGGCGCCTTCGTAGAGGAGCGCCGCGGCGGCGAAGAAGGGGGCGAGATCGACCGCCAGCGGCCGGCCGGGGAGAAGCGCCAGGGCGGCGTCGTAGGCGGCTTCGGCTTCCGCGCTGCCGAAGATGCGACCGGCGCGGTCGGGGATGCCGAAGCGCACGGCCGGCGGCGCCACCGGCGCGCCCAGGGAAAAGCTGCGCGACCACGGATCGGCGGGATCGCGGACCGCCGCCACCTGCATCACGCGCCAGGCATCGTCGGTGGTCGCGGCGAAGATGGAGACGCAGTCGAGCGTCTTGCAGGCCGGCACGACGCCGCGCACCGACACGGCACCGCGCGAGGGCTTCAACCCGACGATGTTGTTGAGCGCGGCGGGCACGCGCCCCGAGCCGGCGGTGTCGGTGCCGAGCGCGAAGGTGACGAGGCCGCGGGCCACCGCGACCCCCGAGCCGGACGACGAGCCGCCCGGCACCAGGGCCGGATCGCAGGCGTTCTTCGGCACCGGATAGGGCGTGCGCACGCCGACCAGCCCGGTGGCGAACTGGTCGAGATTGGTCTTGCCGATGAGGATGGCGCCGGCCTCGAGCAGGCGCTGCACCACCGCCGCGCTTTCCTTGGCGACATAGGCATAGGCGGGACAGGCGGCCGTGGTCTCCAGCGCGAAGACGTCGATGTTGTCCTTGACCGCGAAGGGCACGCCCCAGAGCGGCAGCGCGCCGGGATCGAAGGGCGGCAGGGCGGCCACGGCGGCCTGCGCTGCGGCCTCGTCGACCAGGGTAATGAAGATGCCCGGATCGTCGGCCGCGGCGATGCGGCGGTAGACGTCCGCGATGACGTCCGCGGGGGCCAGTCCGTCTGCATAAGATTTGTGCAGTCGCGCAATATCGAGGTCGATTCCAGTCATATTTCCCCGCCGTTCAGGCGTTTTGTATACAAGGCCGGATCTTGAATGCAAATGGACGGCCAGCCACCGGTTCCGGGGCGATCGGCCGGTGCCCGAACGGCCCTGCAGGCAGGCCGAACGCTGCCGTCTTGGGCGCGCACGGCAACGGCGCCCGACAGCCCGCCTAGGCGCCCCGCCCCCTGAACGAAATGCCAAGATCGTCGCCCATGCGGAAGAGGGTATCGCGGGCGACGGCGTAATCGGGATCGTCGAGGTGCTCCATCATCAGGGGCACGTCGCGGCCGAGGCCGTCCAGCTCGGCGAGGAAGGTGCGGTAGTCGAGCAGGCCGGCGCCGACGATGACTTCGTCGAAATGCAGCGCCAGCTGGTGGCGGAGCACGATGTCCTTGGCGTGACAGGAGACGATCCACGGGCCGAGCCTGGCGAAGATCTCGCGGAGCAGGCTGCCGGTGTCGAAATAGGTGCGCGGGGTGAGCACCAGATTGACGGGATCGACATGGGCGGCGAAGGCCGGCCGGTCGACGGCCTCGATCAGCTTGACGTACATGTCGACGCTGTCGGGCAGGCTGTACTGCTCCATCTCCAGCGCGAACTTCGCCCGTTTCGGCCTGACCGCGTCGATCAGACTGCGGACCGCCTCGACGGCGTCGTCGAAGGCTTCGTCGGTGAGGTTCTCCGGCGACGGGCCGTAGTCCGAGCCCGGCGCATAGGAGCCGATATAGGAAACCGCGCAGCGGGCGCCGACGGCGTCGGCGACGGCGAGCTTCTCGGCCGCATAGTCGCGATGCGCCTTGCGCAGCGCCGCATCGCGGGTGACCAGATTGCGCCAGATGCCGACCTCGGCGATCACCACGTCCTCGGCGGCGAAGGCCTTCTCGATATCGGCGAGACGGGCGCTGTCGTCGATCGACACCGGCGGGCAGTAGGCGGCGCCATAGCCGAAGGCGCGATGCGCCCGCGCGAATGCGAAGGGGTCGTCGCTGCCGATGGGAAGGCCGTTGCCGCCAAGCCGGATCATGCCCGCTGGATACAGGCGTTGCGCAGCGCAGGCAACGGCTTCAGTCGGGCGTGGAGAGAAGATCGGCGAGGCCGCCCGGCCGCTGCAGCCGCGGACTGAGGTCGAGGCCGGAGAGGATGTCGACCAGATGGCTGCGCATCAGGTCGCTGGCGCGTTCGGCGGCGCCGGCGCCGATGGCTTCGACCAGCTCGTGATGGGCATGGCGCTCGCAGATGGCGTCGCGGCGGCGCCAGTAGAGCGCCACCACCAGCGAGGAGCGCGAGGTGAGCTCGCGCACGAAGGCTTCCAGAATCGGCTGGGCGGCGATCTCGGCGATGGAATTGTGGAAGGCGGCCGAGAGCGCGATGGCCCGGCTTTGGGCATCGGCGGCAAGCGCCGCCTCCTCCTCGGCGAGGTGGCGGTCGAGGCGGGCGACATCGGCCGGCGTGGCGCGGCCGGCGGCCAGGGCGGCGACGCGCGGCTCGATCAGCGAGCGCGCCTCGAACACCTGGCGGGCCTCCGCCACCGTCGGTTCGGCGACGTGGGCGCCGCGGTTGGGCGCGATGGTCACCACGCGCTCGTGCGCCAGCGCCTGCAGTGCCGAGCGCACGATGGTCCGGCTGGCGCCGAACAGGGCACCGATCTCGTCCTCCGGCAGGTGGGTGCCGGGCGGCAGGCGGTGGTCGAGGATGGCGGCCAGCAGAGCCGAATAGATCTTGGCCGAACGGGCGCTCTTCAACGCCGGGCCGCGATCGGCTTGGGCATCGGCAGCGGGAACGTCGAGATCGGAAACGGCCACGGTCAGGTCCTTGCGTCGGCGGACAATAGCACACCAGCGTCGTATCCAATCGGAATCGTGAATTGTATACGATTTATGCATTCTGCCGAGCGGCGTTGCACAAGATGCGAGCGCCCGCCGTTGCGGCCGGCAAAGCCGCTCAACGGGTACGCGGAGCCCGATAGCGGCGCGGATTCAATCCAATAGTCGAAAACAAAGGCGGCCGACGCGGTTTGGCACGGGCTTTGCGCTCAGGGGAGCGACCGTGAAGCAACCCCCAAGGGGAGCCGATGAGCCGCGCCGCCGATCTCGAACTGGTTGCCGTCACCAAGCGCTATGGCGATACGGTCGCCGTCGACAACATCGACCTCAAGATCAAGGCGGGCACCTACTGCTGCCTGCTCGGCCCCTCGGGCTGCGGCAAGACCTCGACGCTGCGGATGATCGCCGGCCACGAGACGGTGTCGGTCGGCGACGTGCTGCTCGCCAACGAGAACATCACCGACCGGCCGCCGGCGGCGCGCGGCACGGCGATGATGTTCCAGAGCTACGCGCTGTTTCCCCATCTCAACGTCCGCGACAACGTCGCCTTCTCGCTGAAGATGCGCGGGCGCGACCGGCAGGCGCGTCACGCGCGCGCCGACGCCATGCTGAAGCTGGTCGAGCTCAGCCAATATGCCGAGCGCCTGCCGGCGCAGCTCTCCGGCGGCCAGCAGCAGCGCGTGGCGCTGGCGCGCGCCCTGATCACCGACCCCTCGATCCTGCTCCTCGACGAGCCGCTGTCGGCGCTCGATCCGTTCCTGCGCATCCGCATGCGCGCCGAGCTGAAGCGCTTCCAGCGCGACCTCGGCATCTCGTTCATCCATGTCACCCACAGCCAGGACGAGGCGATGGCGCTCGCCGACCTGATCGTGGTGATGAGCGACGGCCGCATCGAGCAGCAGGGCAGCCCGCAGCAGGTGTTCAACGCGCCGCGACCGAGTTCGTCGCCCGCTTCATGGGCGGCCACAACGTCGTGCCGGTCGACGGCGGCAAGATCAGCGTCCGCACCGACCGGGTGCGCCTGATGCCGGCGCCGGGAGAGGCCGACACCCGCCCGGTGACGGTGACCGACGTCGAATATCAGGGCACCGCGGTGCTGGTGGCGCTCAAGGGCGCCGACGACCTGGAGCTGACGGCCGTGGTGCCCGAACGCGCTTTCTTCGCCAGGCCTTTCGAGGTCGGCGAATCCGCGGCGATCGGATGGGACCCAGCGGACATCCACCAACTCGCCACCTCTGCCTGACCGCGACGGTCGGCCAACACGGGAGTAGCAGGAGATGAAGGACGTGAAGAAGAAGGGCGTATCGCGCCGCTCCGTGCTGAAGGGCTCGGCCGCAGCCGTCGCCGGCCTCGCGGCGGGATCGGGGGCGATCACCGGCTTCCCGATGGTCTGGGCGCAGACCGACATCACGCTGCGCCAGTTCGGCACCGGCGTGTCGAACCTCAACGACATCGCCGACAAGTGCAAGGAAGACCTCGGCATCACGCTGGAAATGACGGCGATGGATACCGACGCCGCCGCCCAGCGCGCCGCCACCCAGCCCGACAGCTACGACATCGCCGACATCGAATACATCACCTGCAAGAAGGTGTTTCCGCTCGGCGTCCTGCAGCCGATGGACACCTCGAAGCTGACCTACTACGACAAGATCGTGCCGCTGTTCATCACCGGCAAGCTGACGCCGGAATCGCAGATCGCACAGGGCACGGCGCCGCATACGGTGGGCTTCGTCGCGTCGCAGGACGCGACCACCTTCTCCAAGGAGCCGACCGGGTGGATGACGATGGTTCCGACCATCTACAACGCCGATACGCTCGGCATCCGCCCCGACCTCGTCGGCCGCGAGATCAGCAACTGGAAGGACATCCTCGACCCGGCCTTCAAGGGCAAGACCTCGATCCTCAACATCCCGTCGATCGGCATCATGGATGCCGCGATGATCATGGAATCCGACGGGCAGATCAAATACGTCGACAAGGGCAACATGACCAAGGACGAGATCGACAAGACCATCGCCTTCCTCATCGACACCAAGAAGAAGGGCCAGTTCCGCGCCTTCTGGAAGACCTTCGACGAGTCGGTCAACCTGATGGCCTCGGGCGAAGTCGTGATCCAGTCGATGTGGTCGCCGGCGGTCGCCGCGGTGCGCGCCAAGGGCATCCCCTGCAAGTACCAGCCGCTCAAGGAAGGCTACCGCTCGTGGGGCGGCGGCCTCGGCCTCGCCAAGCACCTCTCCGGCGCCGAGCTCGACGCCGCCTACGAATACGTCAACTGGTACATCTCCGGCTGGGTCGGCGCCTATCTCAACCGGCAGGGCTACTACTCGGCCTGCCCCGACACCGCCAAGAAGTTCATGTCCGCCGACGAGTGGGGCTACTGGATGGAAGGCAAGCCGGCGCAGGGCGACATCCTCTCGCCCGACGGCAAGGTGATGGAGAAGGCCGGCGCCATGCGCGACGGCGGCTCGTTCTACGAGCGCATGGGCAACGTCGCCTGCTGGAACTCGGTCATGGACGAAGACCGCTACATGGTCTCCAAGTGGAACGAGTTCATCGCCGCGTGACCGACACGGCTGCTCCAGCACCAATGGTTCCGGGACCGCGCGACAGCGCGGCCCCGGTGCCTGCCGAGGCGACGGCCGACGCGACCGCGGCGGTCACGGCAGCCGCCGCTTTGCCGGCGTAGCGCCCTATCTGCAGGCGGCGCCGCTGGCGCTGATCCTCGGCGTCTTCCTGCTCATCCCGATCGTCACCATCGTCGTGGTCAGCTTCTGGGACTACGACTTCGCCCACATCATCCCGGCTTCATCCTGACCAACTACCAGGAATCGCTGAGCTCGCCGGTCACCTGGAAGATCTATTTCAACACGCTGAAATACGCGGCCATCGTCTGGGCGATCACGCTGGTGATCGGCTTCACGGTCGCCTATTTCCTCGCCTTCCACGTGCGCACCGCCGGCATGCAGATCCTGCTGTTCCTGGTGTGCACGGTGCCGTTCCTGACCTCGAACGTCATCCGCATGATCTCGTGGATCCCGTTCCTCGGGCGCAACGGCCTGCTCAACTCGACGCTGATCAAGCTCGGCATCGTGCACGAGCCGCTCGAGTTCCTGCTGTTCTCCGATTTCGCCGTGGTGCTGGCCATGGTGCACCTCTACGTGCTGTTCATGGTGACGCCGATCTTCAACACGCTGATGCGCATCGACCGCTCGCTGGTCGAGGCGGCCCACGACGCCGGCGCCAGCGGCTGGCAGACGCTGACCAACGTCATCATCCCGCTGGCCAAGCCGGGCATCGCCATCGGCTCGATCTTCGTGGTCACCCTGGTGATGGGCGAGTTCGCCACGGTGCGCTTCATGTCGGGCGGCCAGAGCGCTTCGGTCGGCCTGATGATGGCCAACCAGATCTCGCTGCTGCAATACCCGGCGGCGGCGGCCAACGCGGTGATCCTGCTGATCACCGTGCTGTTCATGGTGGCGGCGATTCTGCGGGTGGTCGACATCCGCAAGGAGCTCTGACGATGTGGCGCGTGTCCCTGCCGTGGCCGTATGCGTCGCCGCCCGCGAGCGCGGAGACCGACACGACGCGCGGGCACTGGCGGCGATGGTGGCGCATGCTCCCCCTCGCCCGGCCGGGAGCCGGTTCCCGGGCCGACCTCCGAGCGGAACCGGGAGCGCCGGTCTCGCCCCGACCGGCAGCAGCCATGCGTCGGGCGCCCGGGCTCATGGCGGGAGCCCGTCATGCGTAGCGCCGACAAGCGCGGCGCCGGCTTCTGGCTGCTCGCCGCCTTCTTCGTCCTCTTCGTGCTCTTCCTCTACGGGCCGATCTCGACCATCGTCATCCTGTCCTTCCAGGGGCCGGACGGCGGCCTGACCTTCCCGATGAACGGGGTGTCGCTGCACTGGTTCGCCAACCTGTTCGAGAAGCAGGCGGTCGGCGATTTCGGCGGTTCCTTCCGCCGCTCGCTGACGCTCGGCCTGATGGTGATGGTGGTGACCGTCGTCGTCTCGCTGATGGCCGGCCTCGCCTTCCGCCGCCGCTTCCGCGGTTCCACCGCGCTGTTCTACCTGACGGTGGCGAGCCTCATCGTGCCGTCGATCCTGATCAGCCTGGGCATCGGCCTCGGTTTCCAGATCACCCATATCAGGCCGGCCTGGTACACCTCGGCCTTCGGCGCGCATCTCACCTGGACGCTGCCCTTCGGCCTCCTGATCATGTTCGCGGTGTTCAACCGCTTCGACAAATCCTACGAGGAGGCGGCGCGCGACCTCGGCGCCAGCGCCTGGCAGACCTTCCGCCATGTGGTGGTGCCGATCATCCTGCCGAGCCTGGTCGGCGTCGGCCTGTTCGGCTTCACGCTGTCCTACGACGAGTTCGCGCGCACGCTGATGACCGCCGGCACCTTCAACACGCTGCCGCTGGAAATCTACGCCATGACCACCAACGTCACGACGCCGGTGCTCTATGCGCTGGGCACGCTGACCACGGCCTTCTCGTTCCTCATCATCCTGCTGGCGCTGGTCACCATCCTGCTCCTGCGCCGCCGCGCCGTGCGCCGCCAGGCCGCCTGAAACGCCCATGCGTATCCGCATCGTCAACCCGAACAGCACCGCCTCGATGACCGCCAAGGCCGCGCTCGCGGCGGAACGGGCGGCGGCGACGGGGACCGCGATCGAGGCGGCGACCTCGGCGAGCGGGCCGATCTCGATCGAGGGCTTCTTCGACGGCGCCCTCAGCCTGCCCGGCCTGCTCGCGGAAATCCGCGCCGGCGAGGAGGCGGGCGTCGACGCCCACGTCATCGCCTGCTTCGACGACACCGGGCTCGATGCCGCCCGCGCCCTCGCCAGGGCGCCGGTGATCGGCATCGGCGAGGCCGCCTATCACCTGGCATCGCTGGTCGCCGGTCGCTTCAGCGTGGTGACGACACTGCCGCGCTCGATTCCGGTGCTCGAGCACAACCTGCTGCGCTACGGCCTGGCCTTCCGCTGCGCCTCGGTCCGCGCCGCCGGGGTTCCGGTGCTGGAGCTGGAGCGGCCGGGCAGCCCGGCCTGCGAGCGCATCTCGGCGGAGATCGCCGCGGCGCTGAGCGACGACCGGGCCGAGGCGATCGTGCTCGGCTGCGCCGGCATGGTCGATCTCGCCGAGCAGCTCGCGGCCGAGCACGGCGTGCCGGTGATCGAGGGGGTGGGCGCGGCGGTGAAGCTCGCCGAATCGCTGTTCGCCCTGAAGCTCGCCACCTCGAAGACCGGTGGCTGGGCGACGCCGACGGCCAAGCCCTACGACGGGGCGCTGGCCGCCTTCGACGGCGTCGGGGCGCGCGCCTAAGCGGCTTCTCTAGAGCGACAGGCGCGGGCGGCCGGCGCCGGACGCGCCCGCCACGACGACCGCGCCGGAAGGCCGATCGTCCTGGTCGTCGCCGGCGATCTCCAGCAGGCGGGCGCGGTCGTGGATGGTGACGCGCTCGTGACGGACCGTGACGATCTCCTCCTCGCGTAGCGAGCGCAGCACGCGGTTGACGTGAATCGCGGTCAGCCCGAGGGCATCGGCGATCAGGTACTGGCTGATCGGGCAGTAGTAGCCGTCCGGCCCGGCGCGGCCGATGGGCATCAGGCGGCGTTCCAGCCTGAGCAGGAGCTGGGCGACGCGGGCGCGGCTGTCGCGGCGGCCGAGATCGACGAGCTGCGCGACCAGAGCCGCCTGGACCTCCGACTGCAGGTGCAGGAACAACTCGAAGATCTCCGGCCACTGCTGCGAGGCGCGACGGATCGACGCCCTCGAGATGGCGCTGACGACCGTGCCGGTGACGGTTTCGAAGCCACGCCTGACGTCGCTGCGGAAGAGGCCGCTGAGGCCGACGATATCGCCGGGCAGAAGGAAGCCGAGCACCTGGCGTTCGCCATTGGCGAGCAACGTGTAGGCGAAGGCCCAACCCTCGCGAATGACGTAGGCCGAGGCGGCCGGGCCGTCGGCGTGGCCGAACGGCCGGCGGGCAAGCAGGGCGACCGGCGGCGCCTGCATGGCGGTGACCACACCGGCCTGTTCCGCCGTCAGCGGCGCGACGGCTGAAAGCCGCGTCAGGAACGGATCAACCGCCCGGGTCTCGATCGATTGCGACGAAACTGCATCCCGGACAAACGCGATCCCCTCGGCCATGCATCCCTCCGTGACCACACCAGTCGGCCCCGTTCGGAGCAAGGTGGTGCACGCAGGGCGGCGTTCAACTTTCCGAAAATTAATGTTCGCCGAGCGACGGAACAAGGCGGCTGACGTGAACGCAGCCGCCTTGTTTCACGTCTCGCGATTTGCGCGTCTAGTTGTTGGCTTCGGGAGCCGCGCACTGGCTGGAAGCACCCATGGCCGCGTCGGCTTTGGCCTGGGTGGCGAACGGCCCGGCAACCTTGATCTCGCCGTTGGTGGCGCCCCGGTCTGCCGCGTAGCAGCTGTAGAAATTGCCGTCCATGAGCACGTTCCACGCGCCGCTCGCGTGCATGGTGCGGGCGTAGGCGGTCGGAGCTCCGACGATCGCCAGGACGGCCAGTGCGGGGAGGAGGAACTTCTTCATCGACTTGCTCCATCAATGAGACCCACGGATCAAGGGCCGGGGCTCTTGGGTTGTCGCCCACCGACGACGCTAGCCACCCGCAACCGGGCCGGCGCTAATCCCGATTATGATGGACAAGATTTAAGGTGGCGGCGGAGCCCGCCGACGGGCTGGAGCGGAGGCTCGCTAACGGTCGGCGGCCGACTGGTAGAGGCCGGCATAGCGCTCGCGCAACGCGGCCTTCTGCACCTTGCCCATGGCGTTGCGCGGCAGCTCGTCGACGAAGACAGCGCGCTTGGGCAGTTTGAAGCGGGCGAGGCGCCCGTCGAGCGCGGCAAGCAGGGCGGACTCGTCGAGGCCGGCACTGGGCGCCGCCACCACGACGGCCGTCACGCCCTCGCCGAAATCGGCATGCGGCAGGCCGATGACGGCGCTCTCGACGACGCCCGGGATGGCGTCGATCTCGCTCTCGACCTCCTTGGGGTAGACGTTGAAGCCGCCGCTGATGATGAGGTCCTTGCCGCGGCCGACGATGGCGACATAGCCGTTGCCGTCGATCAGGCCGAGATCGCCGGTGATGAAGAAGCCGTCGCTGCGGAACTCGGCCGCCGTCTTCTCCGGCATGCGCCAGTAGCCCTTGAAGACGTTCGGCCCCTTGACCTCGATCATGCCGATCTCGCCGACGCCCAACGGGCGGCCGGTCTCGCTGTCGACGACGCGCGCCGACACGCCAGGGAGCGGCGGGCCGACCGTGCCCGGCACGCGGGCGCCGTCGTAGGGGTTGGACGTGGTCATGTTGGTCTCGGTCATGCCGTAACGCTCGAGGATGGCGTGGCCGGTCAGCGCCTGCCATTCGCGATGGGTATCGGCGAGCAGCGGCGCGGATCCCGAGGTGAAGAGGCGCATGTTGGCGGCCGCCGCGCGCGTCAGACCGGGATGGCGGAGCAGGCGCGTGTAGAAGGTCGGCACGCCCATCATGGCGGTGGCGCGCGGGCATCAGGCGGAGGATGGCGTCGGCGTCGAACTTCGGCAGGAAGATCATGCCGGCACCGGCGAGCAGCGCGACGTTCACCGCCACGAACAGGCCGTGCGTGTGGTAGATCGGCAGCGCGTGGATGAGCACGTCGTCGGCGGTGAAGCGCCAGGCCGCGACCAGCGTCTCGGCATTGGAGACGAGGTTGGCGTGGGTCAGCATCGCGCCCTTCGAGCGCCCGGTGGTGCCCGAGGTGTAGAGGATGGCGGCGAGGTCGTCGGCGGCGCGCGGCACGGTGGCGAAGCGCGGCGCCTCGGCCGCGGCCGCTTCGCCGAGGCTGCCCTCGCCGTCCGCCGCCAGTGTTTCGACCGCGGCGCCGCTGGCGGCGACCAGCGCCGCGACGCCGTCGCGCCGGGCCGGATCGCAGACGACCAGCGCCGGCTCGGCGTCGGCTGAGGAAATAGGCCAGCTCGTTCAGCGTGTAGCCGGTGTTGAGCGGCAGATAGACGGCGCCGGCCCTGACCGTCGCCAGATAGAGCACCAGGTTGGCGACCGACTTCTCGACCTGGACGGCGACCCGGTCGCCGGGCCGCACCCCGCGCCGCGTCAGCAGGTTGGCCATGCGCGCCGTCTGCTCGACCAGGTCACCGTAGGTCCAGCGGCGGCCGTCGACCGTCTCGATCGCCCGACGGGCCGGATCGCCCGCTTGCCCCAACAGGCGTTGGTAGAGGTTCGCCGGGCTCATTGCGACTGGCTGGTGCGTGCGGCGGCGATCAACTGGGCAGCGGCGCGACGCCGGGACGCCTCGGTCTGCCGTCGCGGCGGCTTGTGGCCGTTGGGCAGCAGCCGGCGCACGGCCGCGGCGGCGACGACCTCGTCGCGCTCGGCATAGGCCTCGTGGTTCCGCTCGATGGTGCGCGGATCGTAGAGATAGTTGACCATCAGCCCGTAGGATTGTTCGAGCCCCTTCGCCGAGGTGTCGCCGAGCATGTCGAGCCGTTCGAGGCGGGCGCCGTTGCCGAGATGGAAGCGGGCGACGGAATCGGCGACCTGGCCGCGCCTGTCGCGCGCCTCGAGGAAATAGGCGGCGGCAGCGGCAAGCAGCGGGGCACGGACGGTCTCGACCAGCGCCGGGTCGTCGTGCCAGCCGGGCGTATCGAGGTGGGCCAGCGCCGCCCGCGCCTCGGGACCGAGCACGCCGTCCTTGTCCGACGGTGCGCTCGCCATCGAGCCAGCGGGCGAAGCGCGGCACCGGCGACAGCGTGACGAAGGTGGTGAGGCCGGGGAATTCGTGGCGCAGGTCCTCGACCACCTGCTTGATGAGGAAACTGCCGAAGCTGACGCCGGCGAGCCCGCGCTGGGTGTTGGAGATGGAATAGAAGACGGCGGTGGTCGCTGCCTCGGGCGCGATGGGCGCGCGCCCGGTATCGAGGATCGGCGCGATGCGTCCCGGTATGTCGCGGGTGAACGCCACCTCCACGAAGATCAGCGGATCGTCGGGCAGGCGCGGATGGAAGAAGCCGTAGCAGCGGCGGTCCGGCGGCCCCAGGCGGTTCTTGAGATCGTCCCAGCCGTGGATGGCGTGCACCGCCTCGTAGCGGATGAGCTTTTCGAGCACGCTGGCCGGCGTGTCCCAATCGATCGGGCGGAGGACGAGGAAGCCGCGATTGAACCACGACGAGAACAGATGGACGAAGTCGGCGTCGACCGGCGCCAGCTCGGGATCGTCCTTGCAGGCCTCCATCAGCACCTCGCGCATGCGGATGAGCGCTGCGGTGCCGCCCGGCGCGTAGTTCATGCGGCGGATGAGTTCCTGGCGGCGCGGCTCGGTCGCCCGCTGCAGGCGGGCCAGCGGCTTGGGCTCGGCGGCCTCGCGCCAGGCGTCGATGGCGGCCGCGATCGCCTGGGCGTCGGCGCCGAAATGGGTGGCGAGCGCCTTGAGGAAGGCCAGCCGCCCGTCGCCGTCGGCGGCCTCGAATTCGGCCAACAGGCGCTCGGCCAGCGCCATGCCCGACGCTTCGCCGCGGCGCGACAGGATCTGCTCGCCGAGCTCGACCAGGCCGGCGCCACCGCGGCTGCCGAGCGCGCCGAACTCGTTTGGCCGGAACAGCGCCCGGCCGCGGGCCGAAATCGCATCGAGCAACTCGGACAGGAGCGCCGAGCGCCCGAACGACCGCGTCTGCCGCTCAGTCTTCATCTTTCCGTCCGCCTCCGCCGGCACCCGATCCCCTTTATATGTGGCATCCGGCGCGGCAACGCCAAGGCGCTGCGCGCTCCTGTCCGCTTGACTGTCGGCGCGGCAACCGCAACGTGGCGGGCGAACGCGATCTTCCCCGGAACAGGCCCTCAGAGCATGCCCCATCCTTCAGCGACCGACTGGTGGCGCGGCGCCGTCATCTACCAGATCTATCCGCGCTCCTTTCAGGATTCGAACGGCGACGGCATCGGCGACCTGCCGGGCATCACCCGCCGGCTGGACTACGTCGCCGAGCTCGGCGTCGATGCGATCTGGATCTCGCCCTTCTTCGTCTCGCCGATGAAGGACTTCGGCTACGACGTGGCGGACTACACCGACGTCGATCCGGTCTTCGGGACGCTTGCCGATTTCGACGCGCTGGTGGCGGAGGCGCACCGCCTCGGCCTCAAGGTGATGATCGACCAGGTGCTGTCGCACACCTCGGACGCGCATCCGTGGTTCAAGGAGAGCCGCGCCGACCGGACCAACCCGAAGGCCGACTGGTACGTCTGGGCCGATCCGCAGGCGGACGGCTCGCCGCCCAACAACTGGCTGTCGATCTTCGGCGGTCCGGCCTGGCAATGGGACACGCGCCGACGCCAGTACTACTTCCACAATTTCCTGACCGAACAGCCCGACCTCAACTTCCACACCGGCGCGGTGCAGGACGCGCTGCTCGACACGGTGGAGTTCTGGCTGAAGCGCGGGGTCGACGGGTTCCGCCTCGACACGGCGAATTTCTATTTCCATTCGCAGACGCTGCGCTCCAACCCGCCGGCGGCGCCGGACGCCCACGGCGAGGTGGCGGCGTCAATCCCTATGGCATGCAGGAGCATCTCTACGACAAGAGCCAGCCGGAGAACCTCGGCTTCCTCAAGCGGCTGCGCGCGCTGCTCGACCGCTACGGCGCGACCACGGCGGTCGGCGAGGTCGCCGACGGGGCGCGCGGACTGCAGACCATGGCCGCCTATACATCCGGCGGCGACAAGCTGCACATGTGCTACACCTTCGATTTCCTCGGACCGACCTTCTCGGCGCGCTTCTTCCGCGAGCAGGCCGAAGCCTTCGAGCGAATCGCGGCGGACGGCTGGGCGTGCTGGGCCTTCTCCAACCACGATGTCATCCGCCATGTCAGCCGCTGGGGCGCCGGCCGCGACCGCGACCGGCTGGCGCGGCAGGCGATCGCCATCCTGCTGTCGCTGCGCGGCTCGGTCAGCCTCTACCAAGGCGAGGAACTGGGCCTGCCCGAGGCCGAGCTCCGCTTCGCCGATCTGGTCGACCCGTACGGGATCGCGTTCTGGCCGGACTACAAGGGCCGCGACGGCTGCCGCACCCCCATGGTGTGGGACGCGCAGGCGCCGCACGGCGGGTTCTCGACCGTCCGCGCCGTGGCTGCCGGTGCCGGCCGAGCACCTTGCCCTGGCGGTGAGCACGCAGACCGGCGACGACACCTCGCTGCTGGCGCACTACCGGCGGCTCATCGCGTTCCGGCGCCGCCATCCGGCGCTGGTCACCGGAACGATCCGCTTTCTCGATGCGCCCGAGGACGTCCTCGCCTTCGTGCGTTCTGGCGCCGACGAAGACATCGTCTGCCTGTTCAACCTCGGCGGGACGACGGCGCCGGTGCCGGTGCCGGGCCCGCTGACGCCGCTCGCCGGGCCCGGTTTCACGGCCACCACGGACGCCGGCGGGCGCTCGGTGACGCTTGGCCCCGGCGAGGCCTTCTTCGGGCGGCTCGATCGACCGGCCACCCATCGGGCGTGACCGCCAGACGGGAAAGATCAGGCCCTGGGCGATCCGGCGAGACGACATCAATTTGCAGCATTTCGGCGCCAGTTCTTATACTCATCGGTGCCTTGCTCGGCTGCCGGGAACGGGGCCCGGGAAATGCTGCGCGTGCGAACAGCGGAATGAGAGAAGGAAATCGCCCTATGCAAAAGACCTGGTCGCAGACTTCGATCGCAATCCTTTTTGCCCTGTGCGCGTCGTCGTTCGCGCCCCTGCAGGCCTTCGGACAGGTGGCCCCGGACTCGCCGTGTTCGGACAACCCGCCTGCCTACACGGCCGATCGCACGATCCACACGCCCGCCGGCATCCTGAAGACGAAGCTCTACGTCGACGGCGCCCTGCAAAGAGAAGACCGGTCCGACAAGCAATACACGATCAAGGACACCGCCAAATCCGTGATCTATCTGATCGACCTCACGGCCGGAACCGAAGCCGAAAAGAAGTTGCCTCCGCCCCAGGTGGACCAGAAAAAGGTGCACGAGGGGATGTATGTCGACCGGCTGCCGCAGGACAACGGCGATACGATGGTGGAGGTCGGGGTCAAGAAGGGCACGAAGAAGGTGGACTGGATTTCCCGCACCCTGTGCGGTGCCGACGGCGTTTACCGCGAGCAGGAAATCAAGGTGCCGGGACCCAACAAGAAGATGGTCACGATCAAGATCGTCCAGGACAACATCCAGATCGGCGATGTGCCGGCGAGCCTGTTCGAGGTGCCGGACGGCCTGAAGAAGGTCGAGACGAAGAAGTAGGGCGGGCGCCTGCTCGCCTGCCGGTCGGGCGGCCGGCGCCTTCCTCCGCCTTGAGCGAGAGAAGCATGGCAGCCGCGCCGCACGGCCGCCATGCCCGCCGACGGGTCTGACGCGCCCCCGGGTCAGACGCCGCCGGAATGGACGACCTGATAGTAGAGCTTTTCGAGTTCTTCCTTGTGGTGGGCCTCTTCGTTGGCCAGGAACGCAAAGGCGGTCTTGAGCGGCCCCTCGGGCGCAGTCATCGCCAGCTCGGAATACTGCTCCATCGCATCGGTCTCGCGCATGACGGCGAACTGCAGCACGGTCTGGTCGTCGGGGTTCTCGCCGAGATCCGGCCTCTGCACGCCGTCGGTGAAGCGGCCGTCGGCCACCGGGCGTGCGATCTCCTGTTGCATGACGGCGGTCACCGCCGGGTCGTTGGCCAGACGCGTGAACAGGTCGACGTGGCCCTGCTCCTCCTCGGCCAGTTCCTCGGCGAGCCAGCGCAGGTTCTTCGACACCTTGGGGATCAGGGCGGTGTAGAAGTCGCGCGCCACGACCTCGAAATGCGTGGCGGTGTCGAGGATCTGCTTGACGGTCGTCTTGCCAGCCAGCTTTTCCTTGTTGACTTCGCGCATCAGTGAACCTCCCTCTTGGCGGCGAGCACGGCGCTCACGGAATTGGCGACGCGGTGACCGTCGGCCACCGCGTGGATGACATCGGGGCCCGAGACCGCGTCGCCGGCCGCCCACAGCCACGGCTCGGACGTGCGGCCGTCGGCATCGATGCGGATGCGTCCGCGATTCCATTCCAGCTTCTCGACCAGCGCCTCGCCGAGCAGCGCGATGTCGGCGGCCTGGCCGATGGCCTCGATGACCATCGCTGCCGGATGCACCATCTCGTCGGCGGCGTCGTATTTCGGCGCGAAGCGCCCCTCGGCGTCGAAGATCGCGTTGCACTTCCAGGTGCGCAGGCCGGCGACTTCGCCGTCGGCGACGAGGATCTCCTGCGGCCCGCGGGCGTCGTAGATGATGCAGCCCTCTTCCTGCGCCTCCTCGACCTCTTCGTGGTCGGCGAGGAAGTGGGCGAAATCTTCCAGCGCGGTCACGGTGACGCCGACCTTGCCGTACTTCTGCTTCTGCAGGCGGGCCATCGAGCGGGCGATGTCCATGGCGACGTTGCCGCCGCCGATCACCGCGATCTCGGGCGGCACCGGAACCGCTTCGCCGGCAGTGATCCGGCGCAACAGGTCGATGGCGGCCTCCGCCCTGTCGCTGCCCGGCACGCGGGTGGAGCGGCCCTGATGCAGGCCGATGGTCAGCACCACCGCGTCGTAGGCCTGGCGGAGCTGATCGAGGCCGATCTCGCGGCCGACGCGCATGTTGCAGCGAATCTCGACGCCCATCGATTCGATGACGGAAATCTCGTGGTCGAGCACGTCATAGGGCAGGCGATATTCGGGGATGCCGTAGCGCATCATGCCGCCGGGCTTCTCCAGCGCCTCGAAGACGACGACCTTGTGGCCCTGGCGGGCGAGGTCGAAGGCGGTGGTGAGGCCGCCCGGCCCGGCGCCGACGATCGCCACCGTCTTGCCGGTGTCGGGCACGTCCGGTTTGCGGATGAGGTCGAAATAGCGCTCGCGCGGCACGTTGTCGGTGATGGCGCGCTTGAGCCAGCGGATGGCGATGGCGTCGCCCTCGTGCAGGGCGGCGCAGGAGGTCTCGCACTTGTGCGTGCAGATGCGCCCGCACACCTGGCTGAACGGATTGGTCTCGTAGAGGAGCTGGAGGCCGCCCTCGAAATCGCCTTCGCGCACCTTCTCGATGTAATCGGGGATCGACATGTGCGCCGGGCAGGTGGCGACGCAGAGGCCGCACTGGACGCAGCGGTCCGCCTCGATCGCCGCTTCGGCCTGGGTGAAGCCGGCGACGATCTCGTCGAAGCCGCCGATGCGGGCTTCGGCGGTCAGCATGCCCATCGGCGCGCGCTCGGTGCCCGAGAGCCGCCGCACGTCCTCGCGCTGATAGCCCTTCGCCTCGTCGTCCCACGGCTTCCTGTCGACGCCGGGGATGAAGCGGAAGGCGTCCGGGTCGCTGTCCACCCAGGTGTATTCGTTGGACATGGTGAGCGAGCCGGTCATGCACACGTCGACGCAGAGCGCGCACCAGCAGCAGCGGCCGTAGTCGATCATCGGCCGCAGCCCGGAGTCGCCGGGCTTCGGGTCGGACACCGGCACCATGTCGATGGCGGCGTTCTGGCAGATGACCTCGCACGATCCGCAGCCGATGCATTTGGCGATGTCGTTCTGATGGAAGCCGCGGTAGCGGTCCGCCGCCTCGCGGTTGAGCGGGTCGACGATGGTGACCGGCGTTTCGAAGGCGTGCTTCCACGCCGTGTAGGGGGACAGGACGTCACGCAGGGACATGACGCATCACCTTTCGATTTCCGGCGGATAGGTGTGCAGCGACACCATCAGCGCCGCCACGTCGGAGATGTTGGTGCCGGGGATGAGGTGCTCGAGCAGCGCCATCGCATGGGTGTAGGACGGCCCGCGCACGTTGACCCGGCGGGGATAGCCGCTGCCGTCGGTGACCAGGTAGTAGCCGTATTCGCCGCGCGAGCACTCGCCCTTGATGTAGGTCTCGCCGCGCGGGATCTTCCAATGGAGCACGTTGGGGATCTTGGCCATGACCGGGCCGGTTTTCGGCATCTTTTCAAGGATTTGCCGGATAAGGCCAATCGACTGGCGGATGTCGCGGAAGCGCACGCTGGCGCGATTGTAGATGTCGCTGACGTCGGCCGTCTGCACTTCGAAGTCGAGCTGGTCGTAGACGAGATAGGGGCTGTCCTTGCGCACGTCCTTGGCAACGCCGCCGGCGCGCGCGTTGGGGCCGGTGACGCCAAAGGGTTCGAACAGCTTCGGGTCGATGACGCCAACGCCCTGGGTGCGGCGCTTGAAGACCGCATTGCGGAACATGACCTTGTCGGTATCGTCGAGGTAGCGCTCGGCGGTCCTCAGCACCTCTTCCATGCGGCCGGCGAAGCCCTCCGGCAGATGGCCGCGGACGCCGCCGGGCAGGATGAACATGTGGTAGATGCGGGCGCCGGTCAGCTCCTCGAAGCG
Source organism: uncultured Alphaproteobacteria bacterium (assembly GCA_963784605.1). Classification (GTDB taxonomy): domain Bacteria; phylum Pseudomonadota; class Alphaproteobacteria; order Rhizobiales; family Kaistiaceae; genus CAVSRC01. The sequence continues at coordinate 33,060 of CAWARW010000015.1, read as the reverse complement.
GTCGAGCATGATGTCGCGAACGTAGGTCAGCCACTGGCCGACGATGCCGAGGCCGAGGCTGCCGGCCTGGCCGCCCATGTACATCATGTACGAGTTGAAGCGGCCCATCTCGAGGATCAGCGTGCGGATCCAGCGGGCCATCTCGGGCACCTCGATGCCGGCCAGTTCCTCGACCGCCGCGGCATAGCAGTATTCGTTGAAATCGGGCTCGGGCACGCAGACGCGGCAGACGATGGGGAAGACCTGGATGAAGGTCCGCCGCTCCATCAGCTTCTCGAAGCCGCGATGGAGGTAGCCGACGTGGGTCTTGCCCTCGACCACCTCGTCGCCGCACACGGTCAGCTCCACCGACATGTTGCCGGTGATGCCGGGATGGTTGGGGCCCTGCCACAGCTTGAGATACTTGCCGGTCTCGAGATCGATCTCGAGCTTTCCGTCGGGTCCGGCGGAGGGGTACTGGGAGCGGTCGGTCTGCAGGTTGAGCAGCATCTACTTGGCTCCTTCCGGGCGCGCGTCCGGATAGAGATGGTTCTTCATGTGCTCGCGCGGATCGTGCGTCACCCGGCCCGGCCGGTCGCGATAGGTCTGCTGCGAATAGGCGAGCGAATCGAAGTCGCGGCGATAGGGCGGCAGGTCGGTCCAGCCTTCCAGGATGAATTCGTCGTTGACGCGCGGCGAGCCGGGGAAATCGATGCCGAACATCTCCTTGAGCTCGCGCTGATAGGTCGCCGCCGTCGGCCACAGGTCGTGGATGGTGTCGCCGGTGGCCTTGCGGCGGTCGAGCATGACGCGCAGCGCCAGCGTCTGGTCGGCCTGGCGGTTGTTGAGCAGGTAGGTGAGCTGGAATTTGCCGTCCTCGATCCAGTCGACGGCGGTCAACAGGACGAGATGGGTGAAGCCCGCCACATCGCGCAGCTCGGTGAGGATGGCGCGCAACTCGTCGCGGCGCACCGTGACGAAAGCGAGGTCGGCGCGCCGGAACTCGGGCGGCTCCAGGCGGTAGCGGTCGGCAAGACGGTCGAGCAGGGCTTTCATGGCGCTCACCAGCTGTAGTCCGGCATGTCCCAGTCCTTGATCACGGCCTTCTGGTTGGCCTTGTACTCGGCGAAGTTCTCGGCATAGCGGTTGGCGCCCTCGGCCTTGCCGGCGCGGATGATGCGCTTCAGTTCCATGAAGCCGGCGAGCAGCGCCTCGGGGCGCGGCATGCAGCCGGCGATGTAGAGATCGACCGGCAGATAGTCGTCGAGCCGCTTGATGGTGTTGTAGCTGTCCCAGTACATGCCGCCGTTGATGGTGCACGAGCCGAGGCCGACGACGTATTTCGGCTGCTGCATCTGCTCGTAGGAGCGGATGGCGCGCTTCAGCGTCTTCACCGAGAGATAGCCGGAGATCATCAGCAGGTTCGCCTGGCGCGGCGTCGGCCGCCACTGGATGCCGTAGCGGTAGGCATCGAAGCGCGGCGTCATCAGCGGGCGCATCTCGATGGCGCCGCAGCCGGTGCCGAAGCCGAGGATCCACAGGCTGTTGGCCCGCGCCCAGTTGTAGAAGTCCTCGACGATCTGGAAGTAGGCCTTGGGATGGACCTTGGGCGCCGCCTCGCAGAAGTAATCCTTGAGCGGCTCGATCTCGATGACCTGGCCGTCGGGGGTCTCGACCGTGCGCTTGCGCAGCTCCTCGCGCAGCGGGATCTGCTTGTCGACGTTCTTCAGGAAGTTGGGGTCGACGTGTTTCATCGGATCACACCACCAGGATGGCGAGGACGCCCACGGGCAGCCCCCACTTGAGGAAGAAGCGGATGGATTGCTCGACGCGGAAGCGCGGATGGACGACGCCGATCACCGCCGGGATCATGTAGAGGACGAAGACCTTGACCGCGAACACGCCCCAGTTGGTGGCGCCGCCGAAGAACAGGCTCATGTAGACGACGGTCTTGGCGACCGGGAACAGCGAGCGGTTGGTCTGCATCAGCGCCAGATAGGAGGAGTGGTATTCGGTCGGCGGGCCGATCGGAATCTCCTGCGGCGCCAGCACCACGTCGAAGGGCGAGCGCATCATGGTGCCGACGAAGGCGAACATGGCGGCAAGCGTCGCCAGCGGACAGGTGAACAGCGTCCAGTTGAAGATCGAGCCCTGCTGGGCGGCGACGATCTTGGTGATGTCGAGCGTGCCGTAGTGCAGCGAGATGGCGTAGACAGCCAGCGCCAGCGGCAGCTCGGCCATGGTGACCTGGCTGAGACCGCGCGAGACGCCAATGGCCGCATAGGGGTGACCGGACTCGCCGGCGCCGAGCGCCATGCCGAGCGTTCCGAAGAAGACGAAGTAGAGCGCCAGGATGAGGTCGCCGGAATAGGAGAAGTTCTGGTTCCAGGTCGAGCCGAAGATGGTCGGCACGAAGAGCAGCAGGCCGATGCCGCCGGTCAGGCGGAAGACCGGGCCGAGATAGAACATGACGCCGTGCGAGATCTTCGAACGCAGCGCGATGTTCTTGAAGAGGTCGATGTAGTTCTGCCAGACGGGGATGCCGTAGCGGCCGCCGGCGCGGGCGGCGATCTTGCGCACCACCGCCGTCATGATCAGCCCGTAGTTGATGACGATGAACAGCGTCAGCGCGGCGTAGGCGAGCTGGATCCATTCGAATCTCATGACACGCCTCCCATGGCGATCAGGTAGACGGCGATGACGAAGAAGAGGACCTGCACCGCGTAGGTCTGGCCGTTGCCGGTGTAGAGCCGGCGGCCGAACTCGGCCGTGCCGGCGAGCGTGTCGGTGACGCCGCTCCAGAACGAGGTGGCGACCGGCGCCTCGATGAGGCCCATCGCCTTGCGGTAGGGGGCGAAGAAGTTCCAGGCGAAGTGGGTCGTCTGCGGCTTGTAGGGCCGCTCGCCGGCGAACACGATGTTGAACTGCTTCACCCACTGGGCGTTGTGGTTCATCCACACCAGCAGGGCGAAGACACCGACGAAGATGACCGCGATGACGATGATGATCGCCACCGGGTTCCAGTAGCCGTAGGCCGAGGTGATGATGCGTCCGGTCCACACCAGCGGGCGGTCGCCGAAGAGCGTGTCGAGGTAGCCGTCGACGCGCTGCAGGGCCATGCCGGGCAGGATGGCGAAGGCGATCAGGAAGGCGACGTACATCATCTGGGGGACGAGCACCCAGAACGGCGCTTCCTTGAGCTGGCGGTGCTCGTCCTTGAGCTGGCCGAGGAACATCGTGTGGATCAGCCGGAAGAGGTAGAGGAAGCCGACCGGACCGGCCATGAAGATCAGGATCAGCGGCAGCCTCTGGCCGCCGTCGAGGATGGCCTGGTAGAAGATCCAGCGCCCGCCGAAGCCGGACAGCGGCGGCACGCCCGACATGGCGATGATGCCGACCAGCACCGAGACGAAGGTGAAGGGCATCAGCGTGATCAGCCCGCCCATCTTGTACATGAGCTTGGTGTGGGTGCGCTTGTAGACCCCGCCCACCGCCAGGAAGAGCATCGACTTGTAGACGTAGTGGTTGATGACGAACATCAGCGCCAGCAGCCAGCCGAGGTGGGTCATCAGCCCGAGGCCGAAGAGCGCGTAGCCCATCTGCGAGATCGAGGAATAGGCGAGCAGGCGCTTGGCATCTTCCTGGAAGACCGCCAGCACCGCGCCGATGAAGGCCGACAGCGCGCCGATCCACACCAGCGCGTGGGTCAGGTCGACGCCGTAGAGCGTCTGGTGGCCCATGTGGGTCAACAGCAGCCAGAGGCCGAAGAGGCCGGCCTTGAGCAGGATGCCCGAGACCATCGGCGAGACGTCGGTCTCGGCCTCGGCATGGGCGCCGGGCAGCCAGATGTGCAGGCCGATCGAGGCGGTCTTGGTCATGAAGCCGAGCGCCAGCAGGACGAAGACCCATGCCGCGACATCGGCGGGCACCGTCCGCAGTCCGTCGAGGGCGAAGGGCTGCACGCCGCCGGCGGCAAGAGCGAAACCGGCCAGCAGGGCGAAGGCGCCGCCGAGCGAGAAGAGAATGTAGGAGAGCGCATGCGGCTCGGAGAGCCTGCCGCGCAGGATGAGGAAGTAGGAGCCGACGGTCAGCACCTCCCAGGCGGCGAAGAAGGCGAAGCTGGTCTTGGCATCGATGAGCAGGGCAAGGCCGGCGTACATGAGCATTGCCGCCGGATAGAAGCCGATGCGGCGGCCGGACTCGGTGAAGGAGGCGAGCAGGATGACGGCGCCGCCAAGCAGCATGATGATGGCGAACAGCGTCTGCACCGCGTCATAGGACGGATAGCGGAAGGCGAACCAGGCGATCAGCCCGGCGATCGCCAGAACGTTCTTGGCCCGCGCCGGCAGCACGTCGAGCGGCAGGAAGGCCAGCGCGAAGAGCACCGGAACGGCGGCGAGCAGGTTCATGTTGCCGCCAAGCGCTCCCCAGACGAAACCGACCGCCCAGCCGGCGGCCAGGGCGACGAGCACCACCACGATCCTGGGCAGGGTGACATCGAGGGCGGCGCCGGCCTCGCGCTTGATGGCGTAGCCGAACCAGCGGAACATGTAGCCGGCCTCGACCAGCGCGCCGGCGAGGATCAGCGCCAGGACCGGCAAGCGGCCGGCGGCGACCAGCGCATTGGCGAGATCCCATTTGGCATAGAAGCCGGGGAACGGCGGCAGCCCGACCAGCATGGCGATGAAGGTCGCGAAGGCGAAGACGAGGACCGGATTGGCGCGCAGCGCTGCCCAGTCGGCGAGCGCGCGGCCGCGGACGACGGCGGAGAGCCAGAAGAGGCCGGCCTTGGCCACCGCGTGGGTGACCAGGATGCCGCCGGCGACGAACAGGTAGCCGTCGCCGAGGATGTCGCGCTGGCCGATGACGGCGAGCACGAGGCCGATCTGGCCGACCGAGGAATAGCCGAGAAGCCGGCGATCGTGGCCCTGCGACAGCGCCAGCAGGTTGGCGCCGAGGAAGGTGACGAGGCCGACGCCGGTGGCGAGCGGCAGCCAGGCGGGGCCGGCGGCGGCAAACAGCTTGTCGGCGGCGAACAGCGCGGCGGTGCCGGAAGCGGCGGAGAACAGCGCCGAGAAACCAGGGTGGGCCGACTCGTAGATGTCGAGCGCCCAGCCGTTGGCGGGGAACGGCTTGAGTTCGAGGAGAAGCGCGATGAGCACCAGGAAGAGCGCCAGCGACGGCCCCTGGAAGGCCATCGGCTGGGCGGCGATGTCGTCGATGTTGAGCGAGCCGTTGGCGTGATAGGTGAAGATGATGCCGATCAGCAGCAGCACCGAGATCACCTGGGCGACGATCAGGTATTTGAAGCCGGCGGCGACGGCGCGGACATCCTCGGAGAGCAGCACCAGGCCGGCCGAGGCGATGACGATCAGCTCGACGAAGACGAACAGGTTGAAGACGTCGCGCGTCATCACCAGGCCGGAGAGCGCCATGACCAGGACCAGCAGCACCGCCATGGCGCGCTGGCCGCGGGCGACGAGCGCGTCGTGCATGGCGATGGCCGAGAGGAAGCCGGTGGCGGTGATGACCGTGAGGAGCGCCGCCTCGACCAGACCGATGCGCAGGTTGATGGCGAAGGGCGGCGGGGTGCCGGCGGTGGTGATGTCGACCGCCGTGGCGGCGCCGATGGCCAGCGCTACCGTCCACGACAGCGCGATGGCGACCATGACGGCGAGGACGCCGAGGGTGGCGAGATAGGCGGAACGGACCTGGCTCTCGCGGAAGAAGCCGAGGGCGAAGGCGCCGCCGAGCCCTGCGACGATGAGGAAGAGGGCGCTTACCATTTCAGGTCCCTGAAGTCGGAGATGTCGAGGCTGCGCCCCTGACGGAAGAGCTGGTAGGCATAGGCCAGCATCAGCGCGGTGATCCCCAGCCCGATGACGATGGCGGTGAGCACGAGGGCCTGCGGCACCGGATCGATGATCCGCTGGGCGGCATCGGCGGGCGCGATCGTGTCGAGGATCGGCGCCGTGCGGCCGGGCAGCACGCCGACCGCGACCAGCACGACATTCACCCCGGTATCGGCAACGGTGAAGCCGATGATCATGCGGATGATGTCGCGATTGGTGAGCGCCACGTAGAGGCCCATGAGGATGAGGACGAAGCCGGTGGCCAGGGCGATCTGGATCATGCTGCGTCCTCCGTCTCTTCGAAGCTCTCGAGGATGGAGGAGAATTCCGCCCCGACCTTGAGGCCGATCAGCACGTAGATGAGCGGGATGGCGCCGGCCGACAGCAGGCTGCCGAGATGGCCGAGCGGCAGGATGCGGTTGTCGAGGAAGCCGCCGGCAAGCGCGGCACCGATGAGACCGATGAGGACGTAGAGAAGGCCGGAGCCGCTCTCGCTCCTGGCGATGATGCCGTGGCTGAAGCGCCGATCGGGATCGGCGAGCAGCATCAGCAGCACGCCGGAGGCGAGCACCGCACCGCCCTGGAAGCCGCCGCCGGGGGTGAGGTGTCCGTTGACGAAGACATAGGCGCCGAAGAGCGCGATCAGCGGCACCAGGAGGCGCGTGCCGGTGTTGAGCAGCTCGCCCGAGGGCAGCACGCCGGGGCCGGCGGTGAAGCGCGGCGCGCGGAGGTTGCTCAGCACCAGCCCGATGATCGCGGCGGTGAGGAACAGCACCGTGACTTCGCCCAGCGTATCGAGGCCGCGATAGGTGACGATGATGGCCGCGACGATGTTCTGGGCGCCGGTCTCGGCGGCGGTGTTCTGAGCGTAGTAAAGCGCCGAGCGGTTGAGGACGGCATCCGGCGCGTAGCCGGCGAAGAGCGCGAAGAAGGCGTAGCCGAGCAGCGCAAGGAGGATGAGGACGATGGCGTGGCGGGTGGTCACGAGCGGTCCTCCCGGCGCATGCGTCCGAGCACGAAGAAGAACAGGAAGGTGGTGAGCCCGGATCCGATCGCGGCCTCGGTCATCGCCACGTCGGGGGCGGCGAGCAGCAGGAAGAAGACCGAGGCGAACAGGCTGACCAGGCCGGCGGCGAGGACCGCGGTGACGCGCAGGGTGGCGAACAGCGCCACCGCCGCCATGCCGATCATCGCCACGGCCAGCACCAGGCTCATGGGGACAACGAACGCGCTCATGCGAGGTCTTCTCCGTCTTCGGCCAGATGGTCGGCGTGGGCCACCGGCGCGATGCGCGCGCGATGGGTGGCGCGGGCCAGGTACTGGCTCGACAGGGGGTTGGTGAACATCACGAAAACGACGATCAGCAGCAGCTTGACCGACCAGCCGGGAACCAGCAGCGCGGCGCCGAGCAGCGTCAGCAGGGTGCCGAGCGTGGTCGCCTTGGTGCCGGCCTGGATGCGCGTGTAGGTGTCGGGCATGCGGAACAGACCGAGGCCGCCGAGGAGCAGGAACAGGGTGCCGACGAACAGCGCCAGGGCGCCGAGCAGCGAAAGCAGGCCGGTCATTGCTCGCCTCCCTCGAGATAGCGGGCGGCGACGATGACGCCGAGGAAGGAGAGCAGCGCGTAGACCAGCGCGACATCGAGATAGATCTCGCGGCCGGAAATGAGCGCGGTGAGCACGATGCCGGTCACCGAGATGATGGTGAGCACGTCGAAGGCGACCACCCGGTCGACGGCGTGCGGCCCGGCGACGAAGCGATAGAGCGCCAGGAAAAAGGCTGCGGCGACCGCGACCCCGGCCAGGGTCAGCAACAGATCAGCCATACATGACCTCCAGATAGCGTTCGAAGCCGGCGGCGATGGCGCGGGTGGCGGCCTCGGCCTCGGTCGTCTCGGCGACGACCCAGTGCACGTAGAGCCACTCGCCCTTCATCTCGACGGAGAGGGTGCCGGGCGTCAGCGTGATGGAATTGGCGAGAAGCAGCCGGGCGATCGGGTTCCTCAGGCTGGTGCGCACGCGCACGATTGCCGGCCGGACCGGCAGGTCGGGCTTGAGCACGAGCGTGGCCATGGCGAGGTTCGCCTTGACCAGTTCGACCAGGAAGAAGCCGACGTAGGCGACCGTCGCCGCCAACGAGGCAAGCGTGAAGCGGTAGCCGGAGAGATAGGAGAGGTTGGCGGACAGCGTCAGCGCCACGACGCCGGCGATGACGGCGCCGATGACCACCGATTCGACCGCAAGCGAGGCGCTGAGCAACAGCCAGAACAACAGGAGCGTGGCAAACAGCCTTACCTGCGCGCCAGTGACACTCATCGGAACGGCTCCCCTTTCTCCAGCTCCCTCCCCGTCCGGCATGGCCGGAAGCATTGCTCCTGGGGATGGCGACCTCAGCGGTCGGCGGGGCTGGCGAGCATCAATTTCAGGGGAAGAGAAGCATACATTCGAAGAATGCAATTTGACTTCGGACAAGTCCGGCACGAGTTTTTTGGGGGAGCAGCGGGCGGTTTTGCTGGCGATTCTCGGCCGACGGGCGGCTCAGCGCCGGGTCGGGCGGCGAATTTCGCCAACATCCCGTGCCCCTGCCGAATCGCTCGCCCCGCCGGGCCTTGCGGGCCCGGCGGGGTCGTGCCCGCCCTGCGGCCGGGAGGAGATCGACGCTTATTTGTAGAGGTGCGTCGGCAGCCACATGGTGAGTTCGGGCACGAAGGTCAGCAGCAGCAGCACGACGACCAGCGGCACCAGGAACGGCGCCGTCGCCGTGACGCAGCGCTCGAAGGGCACCTTGGCCACTTTCGACAGCACATAGAGGACCATGCCGACCGGCGGCGTCAGCAGCCCGATCATCAGATTGAGGATCATGATGATGCCGAAATGCACCGGGTCGACGCCGAGACCGACGGCGACCGGCAGCAGCACCGGCGTGAGGATGGTGATGGCGGCGATCGTCTCCATGAAGCAGCCGATGACCAGCACGATCACCGTGATGATGAGCATCAGCGCGACCGGGTTGTCGGTGATCGTCAGCATCGCGTGCGAAAACTTCGGCGCCGCCTGATTGGCGGTCAGAATCCAGGCGAAGACGCTCGACGCGGCGACGATGAGCATCACCGACGCCGTGGTTTCCACGGTGTCCATCGACACGCGCATGAGCTTCTTCCAGTCGAGCGTGCGGTAGACGACCAGACCGAGGAACAGCGAGTAGACCACCGCCGCGATGGCCGCCTCGGTCGGCGTGACGACGCCGAACATGATGCCGCCGATGATGATGACCGGCGTCATCAGCGGCAGGAATGCGTGCGACGAAGGCGGCGCCGAAGCGGCGGATGGAGAAGGCCTGGTCGCGCGGATAGTGGCGGCGCTTGGCATAGAAGGCGACCATGACCATCAGCGAGATCGCCATCATCAGGCCGGGGACGATGCCGGCGGTGAACAGCTTGCCGATCGAGGTGTCGGCGATGACGCCGTAGATGACCAGCGGCAGCGACGGCGGGATGATCGGGCCGATGGTCGACGAGGCGGCGGTGATGCCGACGGCGAAATCGGTGTCGTAGCCGGCCTCGCGCATCGCCTTGATCTCGATGTTGCCGAGGCCTCCGGCATCGGCAACGGCGGCGCCGGACATGCCGGCGAAGATGACGCTCGCCCCGACGTTCACATGGCCGAGGCCGCCGTGCATCCAGCCGACGGTGGCGCGGGCGAAGGAAAAGATGCGCGTGGTGATGCCGGCCGAGTTCATCAGGTTGCCGGCGAGAATGAAGAACGGCACCGCGATCAGCGGGAAGGAATTGATGCCGTTGACCATGTTGGCGAGGACGATGATCGGCGGCATGCCGTTGGTGGCGACGAAGGCGAGCGACGACAGCGCCAGCGAAATCGCCACCGGCACCCCGATCACCATGAGGACCAGCAGCAGCAGGATCATGACCAGGATCGACATGGGGCGTCTGCGCTTCAGTCGGACGTGAAATTTTCTTCGATCGACGCGACGATCTCGGCCGGCGTCGAGCGGATGCGCCGCCACAGCCAGATGGCGGCATAGATCGCCATGGCGCCGAGGGCGACGACGCAGACCCAGTAGATCCACGACTTGGGCACCGGCAGCGAGATCATCTTCTGGCGGGTCTTCTGGGTCAGTTCGACGCCGATCCAGGTCATGGCGACGAGAAAGCCGCAGGTGATGAACTGCGAGATCACCGCCAGGGCCTTGCCGATCCGCGGCGGCAGCGCCCGGATGAAGAACTCGATCATGATGTGGCTGCCGCGCCGCATGGCGCTGACCGACCCGAGGAAACAGACGAGGATGAGGAAATAGCGGGCGGTTTCCTCGGTCCACGACAGCGAGTCGTTGAGCACGTAGCGGGTGAAGAACTGCAGGAAGACGATGACCGCCAGAAGCCAGAACATCAGGATGCCCGGCGCATCCACCCAGGAGATGTCGGAAATGCTGGTTTCCTGGTCCTCGAACACGAATTCGGGCGCGCCGTCGGCGCGCCCTTCGCTTGAACCCTTGTTGCGGGCCATCTTGTCCCCCAGGCGAGACCCGGGCCTACTTCGCCAGTGCCTGCAGGCGGTTGTACTGGTCGATCGTGTAGGGAACCTTGGACGGGTCGGTGACCACCGGCATCATCGCCTTCTGGAACGGCGCCTTGTCGACGACGTTGACCTTGATGCCCTTGTCCTCGAACCACTTGACCAGATCCTGCTCCTGCTGGTTGGTCTCGTCGGCGGCCTGGGCGGCGGCCTCCTTGAGGACCGCGCGGACGGTGTCGGCATCGTCGCCGATGTCCTTCATGGCCTTGCCCGACACCACGATGATCAGCGAATTGCCGATATGGCCGGTCAGGTTGATGTTGGACTGGACCTCATAGAACTTCATCGCCTGGATGGTCGGCAGCGGGTTCTCCTCGGCGTCCACCACCTTCTGCTGCAGAGCCAGATAGACTTCGGCGAAGGCGATCGGCGTCGGGTTGGCGCCGACCGCAGTCGGGAACATCTGCATCATCGGCGAGTTCGGCACGCGGATCTTGAGGCCCTTCATGTCCTCCGGCTTGAGGATCGGGAAGTTGGAGGTGACGTGGCGATAGCCGTACCAGGTGATGGCCACGACCTCGTTGCCGGTCGCCTCCTGATAGCCAGCGCTGAGCTCCTTGAAGAGATCGCTGTCGCGATAGGCCTTCCAGTGATCGTAGTTCTTGAGCATGAACGGGTAGTCGGAGATCGCGATCGGACCATAGTCGCGCTCGGCGAAGTTCGGGCCGGTGTAGATGATGTCGACCGAACCGATGGACAGGCCCTCGTTGATGTCGGACTCGTTGCCCAGCGACGAATTCGGATAGACGGTGATGTTCACGCGCCCGTCGGTCTTCGCCTTGATCTGGTCGGCGGCCCACACCGACCATTTGTGGAAGGCGGTGTTCTCCGCATAGACGTGCGCCCATTTCAGATCCACGGCGAACGCGCCGCTCACTGAAATCACGACAAAGGCGGCGGCGACTGCCGCCAGCCGGATGGTTTTGGCGATCATTCTGTCCTCCCTCTCGGACGGGCAGTTGTAACCCGCCCAATGTTCGCGCCAGCTATTTATCTAGTATACAAGATATATCTGATATACTAGAAATGCCTCAACCGCAAGAGGCGAACCGCGCGCAGGGCAGCCAATCCAGCGCCGGAAACCCGCGGGAAGGAGTCGCCTCGCGCCCGGTGACGTGCGACAAGCGCCGACCGCCAGACACGCGACGCATGCAAGGAAAAAGACTGTGGCAGCGCGAGACCTCCATTCAGGGGCCAGCCCGGAACGACAGAAGCCGGGACGCAAGCCGAGGGCGCGCAACGCAGCGCCGAAGATGAGCAGCCCGGCGCGCCTGCCCAACGCACCGAAGAATTCGCAGCTGGTCTATCGCGACCTGCTCGAGGCGATCATTTCGATGCGGCTGGTGCCGGGCACGCCGATCCTCGAACGGGAGATCACCCAGCGCTACGGCATCAGCCGGACGCCGGTGCGCGAGGCGGTGCTCAGGCTGGCGCGCGACCGCCTGGTCGACGTCGTGCCGAAATCGGGCACCTTCGTCGCGCGCATCCCCTTCTCCGACCTGCGCGAGGCGATCGTGGCGCGTGAGGCGCTGGAGACGGTGACGGTGCGGGCCGCAACCGAAAAGGCGAGCGAGAGCCAGATCATGGAGCTGCGCGCCATCGTCCAGCGCCAGCGCGAGACCGCCGAGGCCGGCCAGGAGGAGGCGTTTCACAGAGCCGACGATGCCTTCCACGCGGCGATCGCGGCGGCCGGCCGCCTGCCCGGCATCTGGGACATGATCCAGCAGATCAAGATGCAGGTCGAACGCTACCGCCGCCTGACCCTGCCGCAGCCGGGCCGCATGATGCTGGTGGTCGGCGAGCACACCGAAGTGCTCGATGCCATCGCGCGGCGCGACGCGGACGCGGCGGTCGCCCGCATGACGCTGCACCTCAACAAGCTGAAGCTCGACACCACCGTCTTCCGCGACCTGTGGCCGGACTACTTCATCTACGACCCGGCGGTCGACGACGACCATCTGGCCAACTGAGGCCGACGGCCGCCGGCACGGCCGGCCCTGCCCCGACCGATCGCCCGCCTCCGGCGGAGCCGTTGTCGGCGGCCTGGATCGCAACAACACCCCGCGCAAGCGCCGGCCGCCAGTTGTTTACCCTGTCACCGAAATAGGTCTTGCCCTGGCCGAAGTACTTGCCGTGCATTCATTGAGGTTGTTGCGTGATCGACCATTACAGGGTAGCGTTCTAGTCCAAGCTTGAGCAGCGGCAAGCGGAGTAAACGGTTCACCAGTAGGGAGTAGAGCCGTGGGTGCCGTGTTGATTCTGTGCTCAAGGATGGGAAGACGGACTCCGGCCGTCTTTGACGTCTCAAGACAGGAATTCGAAGCGATGGACCCGGCCGACCGGCATGCCACGACATGCTGGGAGTGCGGTGGCGTCCACGTCTGGTCCAAACGATGGGCCGAATTCGTGGAAACCGAACGAGAGACCGTCGACCCCTTGTGACATGCGGGCAGCGCGCCCCCGCAGTCCGCGCGACGCCCGCCCCGTGGGACGCTGCCCGGAGCGCCTCCGGCGGCATGCTGCCGTCAGAAGGTGGCGGCGCCGTTGGTCGTCAGATAGACGGCATAGACCGACGTCGTGGCGGTGATGAAAAGCCGGTTGCGCGCCGGCCCGCCGAAGACGCAGTTCGACACCACCTCGGGAATGTGGATGCGGCCGATCAGGTCGCCATCGGCTTCGTAGCATTCGACGCTTTCGCCGCTGCTCACCCACAGCCGCCCGGCCTCGTCGAGGCGCAACCCGTCGAACAGGCCGGCGCCGCAGGCGGCCAGCTCGGCGCCACCGGACAGGCGGCCGTCGGCGGCCACGTCGAAGACGCGAATGTGGACCGGATTCTCCGGCCCTTCGGTGCGGCCGCTGTCGACGATGTAGAGGCGGCTTTCGTCCGGCGAAAAGGCGAGCCCGTTCGGCCTGAGAAGATCGTCGGTGGCGACGGAGACCACGCCGCTCTGCGGGTCGACCCGGTAGACGTTGCAGGAGCCGATCTCGCCCTCGGCGCGCGCCCCCTGATAGTCGTCGCCGATGCCGTAGCTGGGATCGGTGAACCAGATCGAGCCGTCCGATTTCACCACGACATCGTTGGGGCTGTTCAGCCGCTTTCCCTGCCAGGCGTCGGCGATGACGGTGATGCGGCCGTCGTGTTCGGTGCGGGTGACGCGCCGGCCGAGGTGTTCGCAGGTGACCAGACGTCCCTGCCGGTCGACGGTGTTGCCGTTGGCGAAGTTGGACGGCCGGCGGAAGACCGAGACATGGCCGTCTTCCTCGTCGTAGCGCAGCATCCGGTTGTTGGGGATATCGGACCACAGCAGATAGCGGCCCGCCGGAAAATAGGCCGGCCCCTCGGTCCACCGGCAGCCGGTGAACAGCCGCTCGACATGCGCCGTGGTATTGACCAGGCGGCCGAACCGCGGGTCGAGGATCTCGAACTCGGTCGATGGTGACATGCAGGCTCCCCCTCAGCTGCGGTCGATGCGCACGTTGACGACGATGGCGGCAACGATGATGAGGCCGCTGATCGCATCCTGCAGGTGCGGCGAGATCAGCATGATGTTGAGAAGATTGCCGAGACCGGCGAGCAGCAGCGTGCCGATGACGGAATTGCGGATCGTGCCCTTGCCGCCGTAGAGGCTGACGCCACCGACGACGACGGCGGCGATCGTGTTCATGAGCAGGTTGCCGCTCGAGGCCACGGTGACCGATCCGGTGCGCGCCAGAAATACGAAGCCGGCGATGCCGCCGAGCAATCCCGAGAGGGTGTAGACCAGGATCGAGATGCTCTCGACCGGGATGCCCGACAGCCGCGCGGCGCGCGGATTGCCGCCGATGGCATAGATCATCACGCCGATCCGGGTGCGCGTCAGAAACAGCCCGAACAGCAGGCTGAGGCCGAGGAAGACGTAGACCGTCAGCGGCACGCCGGCGAGCCGGGTGTGCCCGAAATTCGGAAAGAACGGATCGGGATAGTGCACCGGCGTTCCGCTGGTGGTCAGCATCGCCAGGCCCGACAGGGCCAGCGACATGGCCAGCGTGGTGATGAAGGCCGGGATGCGCAGCTTGACCACGACCAGGCCGTTGATGGCGCCGAAGACGGCCGAGCCGACGATCGCCAGGGCGATCGCCGGCAGGAAGCCGACGTAAGGCAGGATGCCGCCCGCGAGGTTCATCTCCTGCTGGCGCAGCGAGCCGCCGGCGCCCATGACGATGGCTGCCAGGATGGCGATGGTGACGATCGACAGGTCGATGCCGGCAACCAGCATGACCAGCGTCTCGCCGATCGCCAGCACGCCGATCACGGACGCCTGGAACAGGATGACGGAGAGGTTCGACGGCTGGATGAAGCGCCCGCCGGAGACCAGCGTCGCCACGGCGATGAAGGCGATGAAGACCAGGAGGATGCCGTTCCTCTCGGCGAATTGCCGGCGGCGTTCGGCGCCGCCGTCGATGGTCTGGCTGTGGCTCACGGCGGTCATGTTCGTCCGAGGATCATGCGCCGGCTGGCGGCGCGCTGGCGCACGATGCTGAGACCGACGGCCACGATGATGACCGCGGCGCGCAGGATGTTCTGGTAGTAGGGGTCGACGCCGGTGAGATTCATGATGTTGGCGATCATCTGATAGATCAGCACGCCGGCCATGGCGCGCAACAGGCTGCCCTCGCCGCCGAACAGGTTGGTGCCGCCGATGACGATCGAGGCGATCGAATCGAGCTCCCAGCCGATGCCGCCGAGCGGCACGCCGCTGCTCGAGCGGATGACGAGGACGACGCCGGCGAGGCCGGAGAGGAAGCCGGAGATGGCGTAGACGCCGAGCTTGACGGCGTTGACGGCGACGCCGGCGAGCCGCGCGGTCTGCTCGTTGCCGCCGATGGCATAGACGTGCAGCGCCGGCCGCGTCGTGCGGAACGAGCACGGCGGCGACCACGACGACGACGAACCAGATCATCGTCGGAAAGCTCAGGAAGCCATCGTAGCCGCGCAGCGCGGCGAGCAGCGGATGGTTGACCAGGATGCTGCGCTCGGAGATCGAGAAGGCGAGGCCGCGGGCGATGCCCATCATGGCCAGCGTCGCGATCAACGGCTGCACCCGCCCGACGGTGACGACGAGCCCGTTGAAGAGGCCGCAGCCGATGCCGACCGCAACCCCCAGCAACGCCGCCGGCACCAGGCCGATGGCGGTGCTGTGGGCGAGCACCACCGACGACAGCGCCATCACCGCCGCCACCGACAGATCGAAGCCGCCGGAGACGACGACCATGAACTGGCCGACCGAGAGGATGCCGAGCAGGGCCGACTGGGTGAGCAGGTTGCTGAGATTGCGCGTCGACAGAAACACCGGCGAGGCGAGCGCGGCGCCGGCAGCGATGGCCAGCAGGATGAAGAAGACGTCGTTGACCGCGACGAACGCCCACAGCCGCGCTGCGGGCCGGCGTCCGCCGGACAGGGAGGTCGCGCTCATGCCGCCTCCCCGCTGACCGTGCCGACCGCATAGCGCATGAGCTCGACCTGATCGGTGTGGGCGGTGTCGAGCTCCGCCACCTTGTGGCCGGCGGCCAGCACCACGATGCGATCGGTCAGGGCGAACAGCTCGGGCAGGTCCGACGAAGCCATGATGACCGAGACGCCGCCCTCGACCAGATCCGAAATGAGCTGGTAGAGCTCGAACTTGGCGTTGACGTCGATGCCGCGGGTCGGCTCGTCGAGCAGCAGGATGCGCGTGTTGGCGGCCAGCCACTTGCCGATGACCACCTTCTGCTGGTTGCCGCCCGACAGGGTGGCGACCCGTTGCCGCGGGGAAGGCGTCTTGATGCTGAGCCGCGCGATGAGATCGTCGGCGAGCGCGCGCAGGCGCTGGAAATTGACCAGCAGGAAGCGCGACAGCCGCTGCAGCACCGGAAAGGCGAGGTTCTCGGCGACCGTGCGTCCGAGCACCAGACCGCTCTCCCGCCGCTCCTCCGGCACCAGCCCGAAACCGGCGCGGATGGCCGCCTGCGGCGATGTCAGGTGGACGACCTCGCCGTTCAGGCGGACCTCGCCGGCGTCGGGCGCGGTCACCCCGAACAGGCATTCGAGCAGCTCGCTGCGCCCGGCGCCGACCAGCCCGGCAAGGCCGACAATCTCGCCCTGATGCAGGTCGAGGTCGATGTCGAAGAACTGGCCGAGGACGGTCGAGCTTGCGCACCGACAGCACGACGTCGCCGCGCTCCGACCGGCTGCGCGTCGCGGCCGCCAGCGTGCGCCCGACCATCAGTGCGATGAGCTTGTCCTCGGTCACCTCCGCTCCCGGCATCGTGGCGACGCGCTGCCCGTCGCGCATCACGCTCACCCGGTCGGCGATCTCCATGATCTCGACCAGCCGGTGCGACACGTAGATGATGCCGATGCCCTGCGCCTTGAGCCGCTTGAGCAGGCCGAACAGGTGGCGGATCTCGTTGTCGGTCAGCGCCGCGGTCGGCTCGTCGAGCACGAGGATCTTGATCTGCCGCGACAGCGCCTTGGCGATCTGCACGAGCTGGCGCTGCGCCGGGCCGAGGTCGCGCACGATGGTATCGGCCGAAAACTGCAGATGGAGGTCGTCGGCGAGCTTCGCGACGGCTGCGTGCATGGCGCGCCGATCGAGCAGAACGCCGCCGCCGACGATCTCATGGCCGAGGAAGATGTTGTCGGCCATGCTCATCGACATGACGAGGTCGGATTCCTGATAGATGACGCCGATGCCGAGCGCGTGGCCGTGCGCCGGGGTCAGGGCGTCGAAGGATTTCGCCGTTGATCGTGATGACGCCCGAATCCGGCCGCTCGGCACCGGTCAGCATGCGGATCAGGGTCGACTTGCCGGCACCGTTTTCGCCGACCAGGCAGTGGATTTCGCCGCGGCCGAGATCGAAGTCGACGTTGCTGAAGGGCGTTGACGCCGGGATAGGTCTTGGTCAGGCCCTTCAGATCGAGCAAAAGCGGGGAGGACGGTACCACGACTGTCGATCCTCCCCGGCAATTCCTCGAGCGCGGCCCTTGTGGCGCGTCTTGTTGGCGTTGCTTCTATACTAGCAGCAACCGACGCCCATTGCCTTCAGTTCCTTGATGCGCTCCTCGACCCGGGCGCGATGCTGCGGGCGTGTGGGCATCGAAGGTCTCCTTCGGCACGAAGACCAGCGGCTTGACCGGCTTGCCGGCCTTGTAGTCCTCGAACGCCTGCACCGACGACTTGCCGAAGAACGGCGGCGTCTGCACGGTCTGGACCATGTCGCCATCGAGGATGGCCTGCAGGCCGTCGACGGTGCCGTCCTTGCCCCAGACCCAGCCGAGCAATTCGTCGCGGCCGGCCGCCTTGATCGCCGAGATGGCGCCGATGGCCGCCGCGTCGTTGTCGGCGATCACGACGTCAACCTGGCCGGCGGGGAAGGCCTGCAGCATGTCTTCCATGCACTTCTGGCCGCCTTCCCGCGAGTTGCCGCTATCGCAATTGGAGAGCAGCTTGATGTCGGGATAGTCGGCGAAGACCTGGTCCATGCCCTTGCCCTGGTCGATGACCGGCGAGGCGCCGACGTTGCCGGTGATGTGCAGCCAGTTGCCCTTGTCGGCGCCCTTCTTCTCCTTGAGCGTGGGCGACGACGTCGTTCGCGGCGCGCATGCCGGAATCGACGAAGTCGGTGGTGATGACCGAGATCCAGCCGTCCTTGCCGGCTTCGCCGGGCAGCATGCGGTCGACGACGATGAGCGGTACGCCGGCCTTGGCGGCGAGGCCCGGTACCGGCGCCAGCGCCTCATATTCGATGGGCGCCACGACGAGAACGACCGGCTTCTGCGACAGCAGGTCCTCGACGTCGGCAAGCTGCTTGGACGGGTCGGATTTGGCGTCCGTCCAGACGAAATCGTAGCCGGCGTCCTTCCACGCCTGCTCCATCTCCTTGGTGTCCATGACGCGCCATTCGTTGGTCATCTCGGCTTGCGAGAAGGCGACCAGACCCTTGCTGGCGGCCAACGTCGCTTGCGGCATGATCGCGATGGCAAGTGCACCGAGCAGCGGCAACCAAAGTGCCCTCTTCATCCTGTTCCTCCTGATCGAGACCCAATCGGGTCGGCGTTTCCTCGAAATGCCGTTCCGGCGCGGCCGACCGCGACCATGTGCGGGAGCGGACTTCCGGCGGGCTGCGGGCCGCTTCATTCGGAGCTGTGCCCGCTCCGAATAGGTAATACCATATACCTGTTTCTGTCAACGAAGCGCCGCCCGTCGCCCAGCGCTGTCGCGGCCGTCGCCGGAATGCCGTCCACAGCTCCGAGGAGAGGAAAAGGGCCGTCCGACCGGCCGGCTCAGCCCGCGTCGGGCGCCGCCGCGCGAATGCGCTCGATGTCGGTGACGGCGTTGCCGAGCAGCGTCATGGCCGCCGCGCGCGCCAGTTCCGGCTTGTGCTCGACGATCGCCTTGAGCAGGTCGTGGTGTTCGACAATGGCACGCGGCCGGTGCGAACCGAGGGCGGCGATGCGGAACATTTCCTTGAGCGCGAAGCTGAACAACTGGCCCAGCGGCCAGAAGAATTCGTTGTGCGTTGCCAGATAGATGGCCCGGTGGAAGGCGAGATCGCCGGTGACGAAGCGGGCGTTGTCGCTGCCGGCGTCGACCATCGCCTGGAAGGCTTCGGTCAGCCGCTGCTTGTCCTCCTCGTCGGCATTTTCCGCCGCGATGGCCGACGCCGCGGGCTCGGTGGCGCGGCGCAACTCGAACATCTTGCGCAGATAAGCCTCGGTGTCGGTCACCTCCAGCCGCCAGCGCAGGACATCCGGATCGAGATGGTTCCACAGTTCGACGGCGCGCACACGGGTGCCGAATTTCGGCCGAGACTCGATCAAACCCTTGGCGATCAGCCCGCGAATCGCCTCGCGCATGGCGGTGCGGCTGACCCCCAGCATCTCGCAAAGGCGCAGTTCCGGCGGCAGCGAGGCGCCCGGCGGGTATTCGCCGCGGACGATCGCCAGGCCGAGCTGGTCGGCGACCCGCAGGTGGATCTTGAGGTTGAGAGTGCCCAGCGATGCCAGCGATCCGGGGACCGGCTCAGGCTGAAGCGCGCCGGCCACTGCCTGCGATGTCTGGGCGCCCTGTGGCATGGCCTCGGTCATCGGTCAGTTCCTTGTCGCGCAGAAATATGGTAATACAATATCATCGTCATTCAAGGAGGGAGTAGGCGACTCATGGACGATTTGCAAGGGAGACGGGTGCTCGTCACCGGCGCCAGCACCGGCATCGGCGCGGCTGCGGCGAGCGCCTTCGGCCGCTACGGCGCCCACGTGGCCATCCATTTCAACCACAGCGACGCCAGCGCCCGGGCGGTCGCCGACCGCATCACCCAGGACGGCGGCAAGGCCATTCTCGTCCGCGGCGACCTTGCCGTGCGCGGCGAAGCCAAGCGCGTGGTGGCGGAGGCCGCCGAGCAGATGGGCGGCCTCGACACGCTGGTGAACAACGCCGGCTCGCTGGTCCGGCGGGCGGCGTTCAGCGACATCGACGATGAGCTTATCGATCAAGTCTTCGACCTCAATGCGCGCGCGGTGATTGCCGCCTGTCAGGCCGCGATCCCCTATCTCGAGCGCCAGCCCGGCGGCGCCATCATCAATGTCGGCTCGATCGCCGGCAACGATGGCGGCGGCGCCGGTTCGGCGCTGTATGCCTCGTCCAAGGCCTTCGTTCATAACCTGACCCGCCATCTGGCGCGCGATCTCGGCCCCCGCGGCATCCGCGTCAACGCGGTGTCCCCCGGTGTCATCGCTACGCCGTTTCATGCCGCGACGCCGCCGGAACGCATGGAGGCGATGCGCAAGTCCGTCTCCCTCGGCCGCATCGGCACGCCGGAGGAATGCGCCGGCGCGTTCCTGTTCCTGGCGTCGCCGGCGATGAGCGGCTACATCACCGGCCAGAACATTCACGTCAACGGCGGCCAGCTCATGCCGTAGCGCCGCCGCTGCCGGGTGATGCGGCCTTGGCGGCGGACGGGCCGACTCGCGCGCCGACAAACCATACGTGGTTTTCCGGCAGCGGGCGGAATGGATTCCCGGCGGCGTTCCTTGCGCGGGCGGCGAATGGGCTCGATCAGATGGCCGGCCGGGCCGGCATTTGACTTCGCAGCGCCGGCTTGGCAAGACCACAGCCCATGCTGACCTCGGGGCGCGTCGCACACGTCATCACGGGACGCAAACTCAGGTCGCGCCCTGGGCGGGGCAGCCGAAGCGGGCGCTCGGCAGGGCGCCGGGATAGCGGCAGAGCACCGATGTCGGCGTCGCCGGACCCCGCACACATCGTGACCGATGGACCTGCCACGTGCATTGCGCACCGTGCGCGACGGCGCGGGCCCGGGACGTCCTCGGGCGCGCTCATGCCGAAGCGCCGGTTCGATGTAATCTGGGCGGGGCCGCCGGCAACAAGGCCCATGGCGGCGCACCGGCCGGCGACGTGATTCACCCGCGAAGAGCATCTGGACGCGATGGAACCAGGACGACAGGACGACCCGGCGGCAGCGGACGAGGATGAGGCCGAGCTTGCAGCAAGCAAGGCCGACATGTTCCGCAGCGCCGCGCTCGCCGCGGAGCGGCGGGCGCGACGGCTCGAGGCCAAGCTGGCCGAGGCGAAGGAACGCGAACAGGCGCTGTTGTCGCAGATCGAGGCCCTCGAAACCTCGACCAGCTGGCGGCTGACCGCTCCCCTTCGCCGGGCAACGCGTCACGTCCAGACGTTCAAGGCGCTGAGGGCGGCCGTCAACGCGCTGCGCAAGGCGAGCCCGGCGGAAGGGACGGAAGGCGCCAAAGGCGCAGCCGCGAGAGGCGCGGTTGCCGAATTGGCCGGCGATGCCGAGACCGCGGCGGCCGACACGCCCGGCCAGAAGCCGCGCCTGTGGTTCTACGTCGGCGACACGCTCGACTGGCTCGATCACGCCTCGACGCTGACCGGTGTCGGCCGCGTCTCCAGCGAGCTCTTTCTTGCCTCGCAGTCCGCGACCGACGTGGTTTTTCCATGCGTTCTGGGAAACAGCGCCTCCTCGCTCGTTCCGGTCGCGCCCGGCGCCGTGCTCGACAAGCTGTCGCCGCAACTGGGACGCACGGCCGCCGCGCCGGTCCCGGCGGTGCAGGCCGATGCGGCCGGCCCGCGGGCGGGGGACCATGTGTTCTTCACCGGCCTGGTGTGGACACCAAATTTCGCCGAACTGTTCCAGAAGCTGGCGGGGCTCGGCGTTCGCTTCACGGTCCTCGTCTTCGACATCATCCCGCTGGAACGTTCGGTGATCTGGAACCGGGCGGAGGAACAGCGCTTCGGCGCGTGGCTTTCCACCACGCTGCAAACCGCCGATACGGTTTTCGTCTCCAGCACCATCATCAGGGACAAGATCCTGCGCTGGGCGACGCTCTCGCGCATCGAACTGCGCTGCCGCATCGAGACCATCCAGTACGGCTCGCGGCCGCTGCCGGCTTCCGCCGGACCGGCCGACATCGCGTCGGATCCGTCTCTGTCCGCCGTGCAGGCGGGGAATTTCGTTCTTTCGCTGGGAACCATCGACCAGAGAAAGAACCAGGCCTTCCTTTGCCGGCTGTGGCAGGACCTGGCGGGCGCGGAGATCGGGCCGGAATTGCCGCAACTGGTTCTGGTGGGCCGCGATGACGCCGGACTTGGCGGAGCGAAATCGCCATTCCGGGACCTCATCGATGCGGGCCGTCTGCTGATCCTCGAGGGCGCATCCGACCCGCAGGTGGCGGCGCTGATGCGTGCCTGCCGTTTCAGCGCGTTCGCGTCGACGAGCGAGGGATACGGCCTTCCGGTGGAAGAAAGCCTGCAGTGCGGCAAGCTGTGCCTCACGTCGGACCTCCCGGAAGTCCGCGAGTTCGCCGGCGACCTGCCGTGGTACTTCCCGGCTGACGACATGGCCGCCGCCAGGACGCTGTTCCTGCGCGCCATGACCGACGCGCGCGCGGTGGCGGATGCCGAGGCCAGGATCCGATCGGGCTTCAAGCCCCGTTCCTGGGCGGACGCTCTTTCGACCCTGATCGGCGAGGCGCGCGCCACCGATCGGCGCCCACCCGCGCCCCTCCCCTCCGGCCGGCTGAAGTCCGACTACCCCGGCGCCAAGCGTTCCGACACGAAGGATGTTCTGGCCAATGCCGCCCGGTGGTGCAGCGAGGACGACCCGGATGTCTCGATCGTTGTCGTCAACCGCGACGACGCCCTGCTCACGTTGGAGTGCGTGCGCCAGATATGGGCCCATACGGACGGGCACCGCTATGAAGTGATCATCGTGGACAACGGGTCAGGGCCCCGCGACCGCGCGCTTCTGGGGTCGCTGCCGCGGGGCGTGCGTCTGCTGCCGTTGGGCAGCGATCGTTACGCCGGCGAAACCAAAAACATCGGCGCCGAAGCGGCCAGAGGACGCTACCTGTGCCTGCTCGGCAACGATATCTTCCCGCAGCCCGGATGGCTCGCCCGGCTGATGGATGCGATGACGCGCCATCCCGATGCCGGCGCCGTCGGACCGGTGATTTAACGTCCGGACGGCCGGGTGGTGGCGGAAGCCGGCGCCGTCGTCGGCGCTGACGGAAATCCGGTTCGCTTCCGCCGCAGCAGCGCAGCCGTCGCCGCCGACATGCTCCCCGAAAAGGACGTCGACAGCCTTTCTTCAGCGGCGCTTCTGATAGAGCGCGAGCTGTTCATGCGGGTTGGCGGGTTCGATCTGGCCTTCGAGCCCGGCGGCTACGAGGATGCCGACCTTTGCTTCAAGGTCCGCGCCGTGGGCAGGACGGTGCTGTCCTGCCCGGACAGCACCGTCGTCCGCTGCCCGGCTGCCGCTGCCGACGGCGACGCGGCGGAGGACGCCCGTCGCAAGGCGCTTCGCGACATCAACTGGGACAAGTTCACCGCCCGCTGGGGGCCGTATCTCGGGGACGGAAGCGATGCCGCCATCGCAGCCGTGCTGCCGGCCTTCATCCCCTCGCGCTGGGAGATGGAGGGCACGGCGCGCGACGATCGGCCGTCGGCCGCCGTCTATACGCCCTACGCCCTGACGCCGGGCGGCGGCGAGCGCTACATCCTGAGCATTGCCCGCCGGCTCAGCGAAACCCACAACACGACGCTGGTGACGCCTCACCGGTATTCCCGGCTGCGCCTGCGCAACATCACCTGCGAACTCGATATCGATCTGTCGGCGGTCAGCCTGGCGACGGAAGAGGAATTTGCTGCCGGGCCGGAGCCCGAGATCATGTTCGCCATGGGGAATACCACACTCCCGCGGCTCCCCGGCCGCGGGCGGGTGAAGGTCTACTACTGCCAGTTCCCCTTCCTATACCAGGACATCCCGGGAAGCGGCCCCGAGCAGCTCGCCAGCTACACTGCGGTGATCGCCAATTCGGCCTATGCCCGCCGGCACTACGTTCGCGCCCTGGTCAGGGAGGGATTGCCGCCGATCGACACGCAGGTCGTCTATCCGGCGGTGCAGTTCATCGGCGGCGGCGATCGCAAGGAGCCCTTGATCCTTTCGGTCGGACGCTTCTTCGGCGGCGAACATTCCAAGCGACACGATCAGCTGATCGAAGCGTTCAGGGAAATGATCGTGGACAGCGTGCCGGCGGAACTCGTCATTGCCGGATCGTCGACGCCTGACAAGCCGAACATGGATTATCTGGCGTCCCTGCGGGCGGCCGCGGAAGGATATCCCATCCGCATTCTCGCCAATCCGTCGCTGGCTCAACTGAACGATCTTTTCAGGCGCGCCAGCGTCTACTGGCACGGAAAGGGAATGAGCAGCGACCTGATCGCAAAGCCCTCCCTGGCGGAGCATTTCGGCATCACCCTGGTGGAGGCGATGTCCGCCGGCGCGATTCCCTTTGCCTTCGATGCCGGCGGCCCGCACGAAATCATCCACCATGGAGAGGACGGCTTTCTCTACCGGGATGTGCTCGAACTGATCGACTGGACGGCGACGACGCTCGCCAACGAATTGTCGGATGACGTGTTGCGCATGCGGGCGGCAGCGCGCGTCCGGGCAAACGATTTCTCTCCCAAGCGCTTCGATCAGCGGGTCTCGGAGCTGGTTCGGTCGCTGGCACCGGCCTGACGGTGCCCCTCGCCTGCCCGGCTCCGAAGACCGGCGCATCAGGCGCGGGAACTCCCGTGCAGCGCGCCGGCGAACCCGGCGGCTATGCTCCCGCCGCTTCACCGAGTTGGGCACGCAACGTCGCCAGGCCCCAGGCCAGACGCGTCGTGGCCTTCTGGCGATCGTCGGCCTCGACGTAGCAGCGCAGCTCGGGTGCATTGCCCGAGGCACGGAAGTGCACGGTCTCGCCGTTTCCGAGGGTGAACCGCAGGCCGTCGCTGCGATTCAGCGCGACGATCCCCCCGAGTTCGGCGAAGAGCGCCTCGGCATAGGCGCGATCCTGGTCAAGACGGCCGAGCAGCGTGGCGCTTTGTTTCTGTGGAACATTCTGCAGCCGGTCGCTGGCGACGGTCTTGAAGGCATGACCGGCTGCCAGTTCGGACAGCGGGCGCCCGGCCTCGCGGATGCTGGCGAGCGTCGTGAGGATGGGCAGCACCGCGTCGCGCGTCGGCAGGGCCGGCAGCGTCCGCCCGCCGCGCGTGATCGTGCAACCCAGCAGAAAACCGCCGTTGGCCTCGAAGCCGACCACCTTGCCGTCGTCGGCTTCGGCCATGGCGGCAATCACATAGGGCGAGCCCACCTTCGTGCGGATGACGGTGTCGAATCCCGCGCTCCCCTCGAGCGCCGAATTGGACGTCACCGGCGTGACCACGATCGTGGCCCCCAGGTAACGGGCGGTGATGGTGCCGACGAGATCGCCGCGCAAGAAGGTCCCGGTTTCGTCGGCGACCAACGGCCGGTCGGCATCGCCGTCGGTGGACACGATGGCGTCGAGATCGCCGGCCGCCGCCCATTGGCGGGCGAGCGTCACGTCTTCCGGCCTGAGCGCCTCGGTGTCCACGGGCACGAACGTTTCCGACCGGCCGAGGGGAACCGGTTTGGCGCCCAGCGCGGCGAGCAGTTCGACCAGGAGATCGCGTGCGACGGAGGAATGCTGGTAGACGCCGACCGTGAGACCGGCCAGCGATGCCGGATGGAAGAAGGTCGTGTAGGTGGCGGCGTAGGCGCGAAGCGCCTCGCTCTCCGGGGCAAGCGGACGATGGGGCGTGAGGTCGCTGGGATCGGCCCCGGCAAGCGTCATTTGGAGGCGGGATATCTCGGCCTCGTCCGCCTTGTCGATCTCGCCGCCGGCCCGATAGAACTTGAGGCCGTTGCGGTCGTCGGGAATGTGGCTGCCGGTGACCATGATCGCCGGGAGCCCGCGGACCATGGCGTGGGCGGCAAGGGCGGGCGTCGGCAGCTGCCCGCAGTCACGCGGCACCAGGCCCGCCGCCTCGATGGCCGCGGCGCAGATCGAGGCGATTGACGGGCTGCTCGGACGCAGGTCCTGACCGAGCAGGATTTCGCCGCCCTGACGCACTTCACCACGGTCAAGCAGCATCCGGGCGAAGGCGAGCGTGTAGGTGAACGCTGGCGCGCCGCAGAGATCGGTGACAAGGCCGCGCAATCCACTCGTCCCGAACTTCAGATCCGACGTGCTCATGCTTCCTCTGCGCCCGCACACATTTCGCCGGAACGGCATACGCGACAGGAGGGAATATGCAAGCCGGCTTCGAGGCCCCACCGGTGGCCGTCAAGCTCCTGCTGCGAGTGCCTTGTTCACGTACAGATGGACGCCGTCCACCATGTCGATCGGCCTGTCGCCGTGCAGGTTGACGATCGCGGGGCGATCCATCTCCATCTTCCATCGTGGCGGAGCCAGAAGGTCGACGAGCCGCCCCTCTATGGACCTCGAGTGGGTGCCGATCAAAATACGCCGAACGTATTTGGTGATGTCGGAGAGGTTTTTCTCAACAAAATCGACCTCTCCGCCCTGAATATCGATATGCAGAAGGTCGATTTCCTCGCCATTTACAAGCTCGGACAGCGGAATCGCCTTGAGAACAGCGTAGTCTCCAGACCTCGCAGCCTCTTCTATCTGGTCGTCGGTCGCATTGAGAATTGGAGCTTCTCCCCAGGAACCGCCGGGGTTGTTGACGATGGGGAACAGCGCAGTGCCGGCCGTGGGCGCCGCGATGCCATGAACCACACGATATTCATCGGGTTGAAAACCGTTCATGGACAGCGTCGAGAGAGCCGACGACAGGTGCTGGGCGTCGGCCTCGATGCCGATCAACTCGACGCGCAATCCCCGCGATTTGGCGGCGGCGCCCATGTTGTTCATCCAGCAGCCCCATCCGCAGCCGAGCTCGACGATCCGATAGGTGCCTGCGGCCTTTTCGACCGAGAGAAGCGCACTGCCCCATTCGGCAATGTCGGCATGCCAGTTCCCCGGAATCGGCAAGGGCTCCACGGTCCCCGCCGCGTTGGGCAGGACGTCGCCAAACAGACCCGGGTCGACACGCACCCCGAGAAAATTGGTGAGAAGCCCTGGCTGTGCGGTTCGCCCGTGATTCTCATAGGACACGATCAGCGCCAGCGGATCGAAGCTCGCGTTGAAGTTGAAATAGTGGCTATGATGAGCGGCCGTTTCCAGGCGCGAACGCAAGACGCCCACTTCGGCCATCGCAGAATTTGCGCTGCTCCCAAAGCCGCCGTATCGGCGGAATCCGCAGCGCGATGAATTTCATTGCATTCAAGGGAGCCTCGCTCTGGAGTTGTCGATCTGAGCCTGCCTTTGGGACGCTACGACATTCAAGACCCTCAGCCCAGTAGGAAGGGAGAGGGCCCAAAGGCCACCGCTGCTGACTTCGCCGTCCGGGCGCGGCGGCGCCGCGAGGCGTTGGGCGCCCGCCGGGATGATCTCGCCGGTGGCAGCCCGCCGAGAAAACTGGGGATAGCGGGACGGGAACCCAGTCTGCTAACAAGCGGGCCATCTATGGCACGCGAGATTCGCCAAATCGGGAAAGCGAAATGGCCAAGACGGCTTTGATCACGGGCGTTACCGGCCAGGACGGGGCGTATCTCGCCGAATTCCTGCTCGGCAAGGGCTATCAGGTCCACGGCATCAAGCGGCGCACGTCGCTGTTCAACACCGACCGTGTCGACCACCTGTTTCACCAAGCGCACGAGGCGGGCCTGCCCTTCACGCTGCACCACGGCGACATGACGGATTCGTCGAGCCTGCTGCGCGTCGTCGGCGAGGTCCAGCCGGACGAGGTCTACAACCTCGCAGCCCAGAGCCACGTGCAGGTGTCGTTCGAGGAGCCGGAATATACCGCCAACGCCGATGCCATCGGAACGCTGCGCCTGCTCGAGGCGATCCGCATCCTCGGCCTCGGCAAGAAGACGCGCTTCTACCAGGCCTCGACCTCGGAACTCTACGGCAAGGTGGCGGAGACCCCGCAGTCGGAAGCGACGCCTTTCCACCCGCGCTCGCCCTACGGCGTCGCCAAGCTCTATGCCCACTGGATCACGGTCAACTACCGCGAGGCCTACGACTTCTTCGCCTGCTGCGGCATCCTGTTCAACCACGAGAGCCCGATCCGCGGCGAGACCTTCGTCACCCGCAAGATCACGCGGGCATTGGCGCATATCGTGCAGGGCACGGAGTCCTCTCTGTCTCTCGGCAACCTCAACGCCAAGCGCGACTGGGGCCACGCCCGCGACTATGTCGAGGCGCAGTGGCTGATCCTGCAGCAGGAGAAGCCGCGCGACTACGTGATCGCCACCGGCGAGCAGCACAGCGTGCGCGAGTTCGTGACGCTGGCTGCCGAGAGCCTCGGCATCGGCGTCGACTGGTCGGGCGAGGGGATGGACGAGATCGGCACCGTCGCCAGCCTCGACCAGCGGGCGACGGAGAGCCCGCTTCAGGTCGGCGACGTGATCGTCCGCGTCGATCCGGCCTATTTCCGTCCGGCCGAGGTGGAGACGCTGCTCGGCGACGCCACCCGGGCGCGAGAGGATCTGGGCTGGACGCCGAAGGTCAGCTTCCCGGCGCTGGTGGAAGAGATGATCCAGGCAGACCTGGTGCTCGCCCGCCGCGAGCAGGCCTCGCCCGGCGGCGGCCTGAAGGTCTACCGGCCGGATCTGGAGAAGGGTTGATCGCCATGGCCGCCCCGATCTTCGTAACCGGCGGGACCGGCATGGTCGGCCACAACGTCTGCGACCTTGCCGAAGCCCGCGGCCTGGAGGTGGTGGCGCCCAGCCATCGCGAGCTGGACCTGCTCGACGGCGACGCGGTCGTCGCCACGCTGCGCCGGGTCAAGCCATCGATCGTGATCAATGCTGCCGGTCTTGTCGGCGGCATCGAGGCCAACATGCGCGAGCCGGTGCGCTTCCTCACCGAGAACTGGGACATGGGCCGCAATGTCGTTCTCGGCGCCCGGGCGGCCGGCGTGACGCGGCTGATCAACCTCGGTTCGTCCTGCATGTATCCCAAGGACAGTCCGCACCTGCTGCGCGAGGAGGACGTGCTGGCCGGTCCGCTGGAGCCGACCAACGAGGCCTATGCCATCGCCAAGAGCGCCGTGCAGCGGCTGTGCGCCTATATCAGCAGCGAGACCCCGGCCTTCCAGTACAAGACGCTGATCCCCTGCAATCTCTACGGCCGCTACGACACCTTCGATCCCAAGCGCTCGCACCTCGCGCCCGCCGTCATCCACAAGCTGCACTGGGCAAAGATCGAGGGTCGCGAGACGGTCGACATCTGGGGCGACGGTACCGCGCGCCGCGAGTTCCTCTATGCCGGCGACCTCGCCGACGCGATTCTCGCCGCCGTCGAGCGCTTCGACAGCCTGCCGCCGGTCCTCAACATCGGCGCTGGCGTCGACCACACCGTCAACGCGTATTACGAAGCTGCAGCGGAGGTCGTCGGCTACACCGGCAGCTTCACCCACGACCTGTCGAAGCCGGTCGGCATGAAACGCAAGCTGATGGACGTCAGCCGCGCCAGGGCCTGGGGCTGGACCGCCGGAACGCCGCTGAAAGAAGGGCTGGCGCAGGCCTATGCGTATTATCGAGCCGAAGTCGCCGAGGTGAAATTCGACTGATTTGCCGGCCGCGCGCAGCTTCTGCTCCGCGGCGGAAGTCGGCCGCGCAAAATAGCCAGACGGGCGCCGGTCCGGATATGCCGAACAGGCGCCGAAAATGCGGGTGACGATCCCGGCGCCGGACTGAACGCGAGCCCTCGTTCGGACGACAGGGTCGATTGCGTGAGAGGACCTTGGGCAGCCGCTTTGAGGAAGGGCTATGATGTTGCCCGGATTTTCATGGCAAGAACCGATGTCGTTCATCGTCGCGGATGAGATTCTCCTGCGTGTGCTACCATAAGCTCGTGCGACTCCCGCACTTTGTCACGCTGTGTTCTTTTGGATAGCTGTCGTCATGCCAAATTTTGACTGAGGGAAGATAATGATGCCGGGAGAAGACAGATATTCGTTACTGGAGTATTGGGCCAAGACGGAGCGTATCTATCTCAATTGATGCTTGAAAAAGGACATAAAGTCATTGGTGGAATTCGCAGAAATTCTACTCCAAATCTCTGGAGACTTAAGGAACTCGGCATACACAAGGATATAGAAATTGTAGATTTTGAGCTTCTGGAAGATAGTAACGTTATCGATGCTATTGACCGGTGCGGACCCGACCGCGTTTTTAATTTGGCTGCCCAAAGTTTCGTTGGCGCATCCTATGAGCAACCGCTGTTTACCAGCAACGTCGACGCACTCGGCGTTCTTCGTATCCTTGAAGCTATTCGCAGGGTGGATCGCACAATCAAGTTTTATCAGGCCTCTACGTCTGAGATGTTCGGCCTGGTTCACGAGACGCCTCAGACAGAGAACACGACGCTGCACCCACGATCGCCGTATGGGTCGCCAAGACTTTTGGCCATTACATCACGAGGAATTACCGGGAGGCTTACGGGATACACGCCTCGTCGGGGATCCTCTTCAATCACGAGAGCCCGCTGCGAGGCGAGGATTTCGTGACGCGGAAGATCACATCGACCCTCGCGCGGATTTACCATGGATCCGATGAGGTGCTGAGGCTGGGCAATCTCAACGCAAAGCGGGATTGGGGACACGCCAAGGACTATGTCCGGGGTATGTGGCTTATGACAGAGCAACCGAAGGCCGACGACTATGTCCTGGCCTCGGGTGTCACCACGGGCATCCGGCAATTTCTGCAGATCGCCACGGCAGAGCTCGGATGGGATATCGTTTTTGAAGGCGACGGCTTGAGCGAGACGGGCCGAGACGTGAAGTCCGGAACGGCTTCTGGTCGAGGTCGGCGCTGGAATACTTACAGGGCCGCCGAGGTCGATTTTCTGCTGGGAGACGCCACCAAGGCCAAAACAGTGCTCGGCTGGCGACCCGAAGTCGATCTCACTCATTTAATCAAGGAGATGGTGGCGGCCGATCTGCGCCGCTATCGTCGCCCTTCTTTGGGCTGAGCCAGCGGGCTTTTTCGACAGGCCAAGAAATTCGGACGGCTGCGGTCCTTGGCCAAGTTTGGTGCGACGCCCCCTTCTCGACGTCGACGGCGAGGCATGAGCAAAGCAACGCTTCAGCGACCCCGTCTGACGAGATCGACCAAGGTGCCGTCCGCGATGATGCGGGAGACGGCCCTGGCGCAAAAGGCGATCCATGCCCTCAAGGAGCCGTAGGATTTCACAGAACCAAATGCCCGAAGACAAGATTTGAGTGCTAACCGTGGCATCCGAATCTCGCGATTGTCATTCGTGAACCCCGCGAAATGCACTATTATCGGGTCGTCGGGCCCAACGAGCGACGGAACACAATTCCAGTCAAGCGAAACAAACCGAACGAAACGAAGGAGCTCCTCGTCATGATTTGACGGGCCTTCGCGCAGCACCGAATTATAGCCGAACAGCTTCAGATTGCCGCGTTTTCCCACCATGGGTGGTTGATATATTCTCTCATGTTCCAAAAACGCGCTCGAAAAATTTCCGCGACCAATCGCAGTTGCGTACCGACACATGACCCCGGCATTCGGAACCCTGGAAGTCTCTGGAGGCGGATATATGTGCTGAACCATGTACAAATTCTTGTCGGGCTCAATCAGCGACCTTACGTCGACATCAAATCGACGGAACAACGCGTCGGCATCAACCCACAATACATACTCGTAGCCTTGCTCTGAACAGATTTGGAGCATCAGCAAGGACGCAATGCCACGATGCTGGACGGTCAATAGCGACATCCGTGATGATCGAGACGTCCGCGTGATGAACGCGGGCGTAATACCGAATGGCCATGGGCAAGGAAGTCGCCCATGTCGGCGTAGTTCGCCGTGTAGCTCGTGGCGATGCAGCTATACGGTCGTCGGCATACCCGTTCGCCGTGCGTCTCCGGGCTGAAACTTCTCCAGCGGAGGACGGCCTGCCGAGGTCTGGGCGACGACCGCCGCCCCCCGTTCACCTGGGTGGGGCAGCTCGCGGTCGCCGCACAGGGACCGGCCATTAGCGGGCGGCGCAGCGGGAGTTCACCGGAAAAGCCGGAGACACGGGGGCGTCATCGCATGGATTTGGTGTGGCCAATACGGGTGACCACCGCTATGAAAAGTGGTAGTGGCCGCCGTCGTGATTAGTTGCCGGTCGAATTGCACCACAAAAAGTTGCTTGGAATGCTCTCGCTGATCAAGAAATTCATCCGCAAGATATTCAGGCCGGTCTGGCGGCGCGCAACGCGCGATATCGACGCGCATCTCCAGGCGATCGAAACGCGCGTCCGGGCGGCGGAAGTTCATACCCCAGCCTTTTTGAACGCGATCCGGTCGGTGCGCGCCTTCAGCTTTGAACTCGCACGAGAGCGCCAACGGACGGATGCGCTCGCCGCGGAACTTGGCAAGGTCGGAACGGATGGAGTTCGTCCGGCGCGAGATCATGTACGACATGAAATACCGCGGCGATGGATTTGCGCCGCACTTGGGCCCGGCACCGCCATCGGAGCCGAAGCCGTCAGCACCGACCATCACCGGCGACAATATCCGTCTGAATATCGGCTGCGGTCACATTGCGGTCGACGGGTATGTCAATGTCGACATGCGCGATCTGCCCGGGGTCCATGCGTCGGGCGCGGGTGGAGTTACGCGCTGCCGGTCGAACCCGGCACCGTCAGCGAGATTTCTCGTCCCACCTCGTCGAGCACTTTCCGGAGGAGATGATGCGGCGGAGGCTGCTGCCTTACTGGGTTTCGCTCCTGAAGCCCGGCGGGCGGCTGCGCGCGATCATGCCGGACGGCGATGAGATGATTTGCGCGGCCGGCGCCGGCACTTACGGCTTTGAAGATTTCCGCGAGGTTCTGTTCGGCGCGCAGGAATACGAGGGGGACTTTCACTATAATCTGCTGACCCCAGAAAGCGCCGCCAAGCTGTTTTCCGAAGCCGGCCTGTCCGACATCGCGATCCCCGTGCCGGCGACGGTAAACGAGCGTTTTCGAGTTCGAAATCGTCGGGGCGAAGCCGGGGCCGGCCGGCGCTACGACGGAAGGCGCGCTGACGGTGCTCTCGCGGTGTTCGTCAGACGGCGCGCGAGCGAGACACCCGAGCGAGCATCTGGCAAAGGGCGTGTGGAGATTGCGCCGGTGGCGGCGACCGCTTCACCGTGGCATCTCTATCGC
>CAWARW010000014.1:0-66692 GCA_963784605.1 uncultured Alphaproteobacteria bacterium | reverse complement strand
CAAATAGTGAGGTTACAGCCAGGTACGCCCCCTGGTTCGGGGACCTCTCTTCCGAGTGCTTTTGAGGCGGTTCAGCCGTGGCAGTCTCATTGCACATTTGACTCACCTTCATGCCGCTAAGGCGCTCCCAATACCGAAGGAGCCGCAAACGGGATCCGCGCGTCTATCGCTACCATTCAACGCGACCAGATGATGCCGATCTGCGTGGGCGGCTGAAGGAGTTGGCGTCACAACGCCGGCGCTTTGGCTATCGCCGTTTGCACCTCCTGTTGAAGCGCGAGGGCGTCGAGGTGAACTGGAAGAAGCTCTATCGCCTTTACCGTGAAGAACGGCTGACGGTTAGGAAGCGCGGAGGCCGCAAGCGGGCTTTGGGCACGCGGGCGCCGATGGCGATCCCGCAGGACCCGAACCAGCGCTGGAGCCTCGAACTTCGTCTCCGACACCCTGATCGACGGCCGCCGCTTCCGCATCCTGTGCGTCATCGACGACTTCAGCCGGGAATGCCTGGCAACCGCCGTCGACAACTCGATCTCGGGCGAGCGGGTGGCGCGAGAGCTGGATGCGATTGCCGAGCAACGTGGCTACCCGCTGATGGTCGTCAGTGATAACGGGACCGAACTCACATCGAATGCGATGCTCAAATGGCAGCAGGACCGTAGCGTCGAGTGGCACTACATCGCACCGGGAAAGCCCATGGCGCGATCGGGAACAAAGTCCCGGCAGCGCTCATGACATCGGCACACGTGGCCAGCCCGTGATGCCGAATGAGGCCGGAAAACTCCAGCCGCCCCCGAGGGCGGGTTGGGGGGCGCACCACAACGTGAACAGGGCTAACCTATAGACGAGGACAAACAAGGGAGCAGGTCAGATGCCATGCAATTCATGACAAGCCAGTTCCGATACAATCAGAAGATCGGGCGCGGGAGTTATCCGGCATAAGCGGCAGACTTGGCGTTATACGCACCGGGCTCAGAAGCGCTCTGCGTTTCGCGGCCGCTCAAGCAAATGGTGGCTGAGCAGCGGCTGATCTGAGACAGTTCGCGTAGTTATTCCTCCTCTCGAGACCGCCGCGCTCGGCCAGTCGATAGCCGGCGAATTTAATGGGTTCACGGCCTAACCAGAAATAATATCAAAAAGACGACTTCGAAAATAGGCATTAACTTCTTCGACGTTCTGCTGAATTGGCATTTCGAAATGCGCGTCAAGTTCCGCGCCAATTATTCCCATTGGAGCCGGAATCGAACGTACCCCATAGTAGAATATTATGTGCGTTCGCGAATCCATCGCATCAAATCCTCTAGCTTGGCTATGGCTACGTAGAAGTATTTTTGCTAACAATGCGTCGCGCTTTATTGACCGTTGTTTACCGGCATCGAAATGTCCGTTGCCTCTCTTTATTTCATTTGAAGACACGACATGTGTTTGTTTATCAAACACCACCGCATCAATTTGAATTGAGCTATCACCGTGTCCATTTCCTTATAAGGAAGATGCGTGTTGTTCAAAGTGCCAGGATCAGCTAACGCCGCAGCGACTGTTGTTTGCGCCTGCTGCTGAACGCCGAAATTGGCTACGCGCCAAATCTCGTATCTGTCATTGGCGCGTATGCTTTCGACGATCGCGCTTTCGATGATGTTTCCGTGACGTTTGTATGCCGAGCTAAGAACGCTGACGAGCCGCGAGAACAAAGTTCCTGCTATTGGATCAACTCGAAACTCGGCTGCCGCCAAATTCTGAACCGTGGCGTCAACCTGTGGCTTCAATGCGTCCAGTACCGACATCTGGTTCGAAAAGGTCCAGTTGCCGCACCCGTAATCTACTCTGCGTGTAGCATAGTCGTTCCCGAATCTAAGGTTTTCCTACATGGCGGGATCCAAAAGAGCTCCGTTCCATCCACTCGGTCGGTGGTCCAAACAAACCAAGCATATCCCGTAGCTGTTGATGCATGCTTGTCCAGTCGGCCTTTGACCATCGGTACGCGCTCAACAAACTGAGCAAAGACGGCGGGCTGGTGCGGCGCAAACCGGCGCTCGTACCGACCGACGCTTTCGATGAAAACTGTGCGGGCCAAGATCGCTACGCCGACTTTGGCGATGCCACGGGCTTTGGCTACAAATTCTTCAGCCAGCCTGAATGGCGGATTGGTGATAACCCAGTCAAAAGACCGGGCCTCGTAGGGGGCCGTCAGGAAGTCACGAACCTTGTCGTAGCTGTAGTCGAAAGCATCGGAAGCGTGGGTCTGCGCAAAATCTCCCTCAGAAACTTGTCCATGTGTCCGGCACCACACGCCGGCTCAAGACAAGTCAGCTTCCCAAGGTCGCCGTACCGCGGGAGTACATGTTCCAATAGGGCGCGCGTCGCCCAGGGCGGCGTCGGAAAATCGTCTTTGCTGTCCTTCGCCTCAGTTCGCTGGGCCATAACTGCGTGCGATCGGTTCTGCATGATGGTCTACATCCCGAATCAGACTGTCAGCGCTGATTATGCGTTGCGCGCCCGCGAACGAAAAGGGAACAAGCACGGACGTATGTGGTTGTCAACTGTTTGCGGGGCGCCTCGATCAGGAGGGGTGTGAAAAAACGATCGCTTTAGGAAGTATCTGCACCGTTAGCAGAATCCTGCGCGTAAAATAAGAAGCAATTAGCTCCCATGCGTGCGTAAAATAAATAAATACAATATACCACGGGGTTCAACCGTTTTCTTAATCATTGTGGTTGCGTCCTGGCCTCCTTGAGATAGGAGGACCGGCGCCGCTAACCGCAGAGGTGCTGTAACATGACCAACCTGAAGATGTTGAAGTTCGTGACGATGCCGAAGCTGGAGAACAGCCGGTGCTGAGCCGTCGACAGAAGCTGATCAGTCGTTTGGAGGAGCAGAAGGCACTGGCTCAGGACCCGAGCTATCTCCGCACCGTCCAGAAGTGGGTGAAGAAAGACGGAGAGCGAAGCCTGGTCGAGACCAGGAAGAAGGTTCGTCCGTGGTGGCGGATCGATGCCAACGGTTCGATCGTCTTCATGGTCAAGCAGGGCTGGAAGCCCGTCGAGTTCGAAACCGGGAAAGCCGGCATCGCCGTTCCGTCACAGGACAAGCTTGTGTCGACAATTGACACCCTGATCGAGGCCACCAAGCAGGGTGAGCTGGACGACCTCCTGTCGAAGGGAAGCGCAGCGAAGCCCGTCGGAAAGCGCAAGGCCGCTGCTTAGTCCAGTGGAGATGAGGATGAGAATGGTCTGGCCGCAATGGGCGAGACCATTTCTATCCTCATGTGGCCGGAGCTAGTGTTTGGCACTCTCCATCTTTGAGTATGCTGATCGCGTCATGACAACCCCTTGTTGCGTATGTCGATGGGCGTAGGATTAGTCCATAGGTTGGCGCGGGCTAATGACTCTTGACCACGAAACGCTGATGCTGCCGCTTCTTCGGTAGTGGATCGCTAGAGGGAGCGCTGACATGGCAGCGGCCTTTGGGCAAAGAGACGTCAGCGCCGTTCTTGCTGCCGCTGAAAACTGGATTTCCGACTGCTTGATCGAAGATGGGTCGGTGTTCTTGTCGAGCCAACGATGGACGGCAGACTTGGTCGGCGAGGTGCATGAAGCATCCGTCGAGCATCCCGATGAAGGCAGCGACGATTTCATGACGAAATTGAAGGGACGGCTGGCAAATGCGTCGGCTCCCGCGCAGCAATTAACCGCAGAATTGATATGGGCGCTGCTACTTCTTCCCTTCCAACATGCGGCCCCAAACGAAGCGTCAGCCGGTGCGTGAGATATGGGCCTGGTCCGGAGAGCCGCTTTCCGACCACCACCCGTTGTTGACCGATGACGTTCTGCAAGGGATTGGCTCCGGTGGCCAAGCATTCAACACGCTTCGCTACCTCGAACTTGCTTTTCTGATCGAGGTGCTGCGCCAATTGAAGCGGCTAGACACGTTCCGTAGACGTCAGCTCCTCACTGACTACGACGCATTCGTAGCGTGGATTGCAACGGTGCCGCAGAGGGGACATCGGCAGTATCGGCAGATGCTCAGGTTTTTTGCGTTCCCTGACCGGGTAGAGCGCATGTCCTCCAACAATGATCGAATAAGGATTCTTGAAGGGTCGGCGTTGCCACCGGCAGGGACCTCAAGCAGTGGAGCGATAGCCAGCTAGACGATGGCCTTAGCCAGTTGCGTGCGAGGCTGGAGAAGGAGTTTCCGTCGCAGGTCTTGGACTTTTACGAGGCACCTCTTCGAGAACGATGGTCGCGTGAGCACAAGGTGAAGACCGTCGCGGGGAGGTCTCGGTGAGCGTTCCGGGCGAAAATGATGATGACAATATGAGATCGATCAGTTGGAGGAACAAACTGCGGCACTTGAGGCGCGTCGATCGTTCCAGATCCAAGCCAAGCTCGTGGAGATTGGTGCCAAGATGGGCTTTCGGGTTTGGGTGCCGCGGTCCGACTTGGGTCGCGTAAGGCAACTTGTTGGAGAACAAGACCGTCGGGCCTTCCTCGACGATCTGCCACTGAACACCGACACTGTGACGTTGAGCACCATTGAGCAGATAGACGTGCTGTGGCTGCGTGGCAGGTCGATCACGCGGGCCTTTGAGGTTGAACATACCACGGCCGTTTATTCGGGGCTTTTGAGAATGGCTGATCTGATCGCCCTGCAACCAAACATGCGCGTCAACTCCGCACATCGTGGCTGCCGACGAGCGACGGGATAAGGTTTTTCGAGAAATGAACCGTCCAGTCTTTTCCTTTCTGGAGCTGTTATCCGACACCTGCACTTTCATCTCGTATGAGAGCGTCGAGGCGATCCACGATCTGAAATACCTGGCCTATGTGAACGACGGCATCATTGAGGAGTATGCGGAATTTGCCGTGAACTGATGTAGCACTCGCAGTTGAAGCAGCAACGTTCGGCACTTCGCCGCCGTGCTGGAATAGGGGTGAAGTTAGCTTTCAGACCTGATTGGAGACTATCAAGGGGCGAAAAATTGGATCGAGCTGCACGACTGATCGCCCGCAACCGGCGCAATGGGTATGTGGTTGGTGACCTTGACGCCGTCCCTCGCAGGAGACGGCCCGAGAGAGCCGGCTTATCTCTACCGTGCGCAGGTGGTGAACGTTGTCGACGGTGACACAATCGACGTCGATATTGATCTGGGCTTTTACATCTGGGTCAAAAAACAACGCATCAGATTGCTGGGCATCGACGCGCCAGAGCCCAAGGAGAGACGCGCGAAAAAGGGAAGGCATCTGGTGCGTATCTGCGGAAATTGATCGACGGCAAGTGGATCATCATCCGAACCGTGAAAGGCAAGGATGCAGCCGATCGAACGGAGTTGTTTGGTCGCTGGCTTGGCACTGTTTACCTGGACGGAAGAGACATCAATCAGACCATGATCGATGACGGCTATGCCGTGAAATACGGCCGATAGCAGCCAACCAAACGACCGCGAAAAATTGGTCTTGGTAATGTGACTTGATCGCACGACTGAAGAATTTCGAGCCAATGCCTGATCAACAAGCTCAGCCTGCATGGGATGGTGATTTCACACTTCCAAGATCATTCGTGCGGCTATCGGCGGTCGGAATCTCAATCCGTCGGATCGCAGCTGGGTGCGCGTCTTGGCGGCTTTGCACGAAGAATTATTTGGGCGTCTCCTCAAACGGTCGGGAGATCGGAAGCAAGCTGTGGACGAGCTAATCCGAATGAGCCCGTCGAATGTGGTTGTAGGCGACAAAGCTAGCTGGTCCTACGTTTCTCGCCTCGGCTGTTCAATTCAACGCATGGATGCACGGGCGACGTGGCGGCACTGTGTTGCCATTGAAAACAAGATTTTGCGAGATCGATCCGAGCTTCGACATCGAGGTGACGGTACGATGGGAGAATCGCCCAGACGCGGCGTTCCCAGGTCAGACGGGAACGTGGCGACCCCTGAGACTTGAGGACATCTCCTTCGAGTGACCGAGCGAACGCGGGCAACGAAAATTACATACATTGTTTCATATAGTCATGGGATAATAAGCAATATCAGTATGATAATACTCGAAACCCGCATTCGTAATGCGGGGGTCGGGGGTTCGAGTCCCTCTTGCGGCACCAACAAACCCATGTCCGACCCGGAGACATGGGTGACAGATTGTCCCTAAGACATGGGTGACAATCTCGTGCCGAACGGGTTGTCGATGGTCTGCAGAAAGCTGACGAGCCAAATGCCGTCGTCGTGCGCGATGGTGCATGCGGCGCGAAGTCGATTGATTCGGCACAAATGGGTGTTATGATTGTGACAATCGACTGAGTGATGTCATGATCGGCTCGACAGCGCCGACGTTTCGACGAAGTTGGTTTGGGTCCTTCGATCGGCACGGGCCGGATCCGGCAAAAGCGTGGGAAATGCGTTGGGAATGAGGTCGGTCCGGTAAGGGCCGCGCGGGTGGGCGAACCGGAACGATCGCGGTCAGGCGCCCAGCGGAATCATCGCACCATGGCACAAGTCAACGGACGTCCGGATGCAGCCCCCAGGCTTTCGCAGCCGGATGAGGACGTCAAGCCGGTGCGCCCGTTGCTGCAGCGCCGCCAGGATCGGCTGGCCGGCCTTGATGCTGCGATCGAGGCGCGGGGGGTCATGCGGCTGAGGGAGGCCGCCGCCCTGCTCGCCGTCTCGGAGATGACCGTGCGCCGCGACATTGCCGCGTGCGAGGGCCGCTTCACCTATCTCGGCGGCTACATCTTCGCCGGCCACGATGCCGCGGCGCGCGAGGCGAGCCGGCTGAGGCCCTACGTTTTTGCGCGCGAGGCCGAAACCAACGCCCAGGGCAAGCGCGACGCGTGCATTCGGGCGGCGGAACTGATCGAACCCGGCGATACGATCTTCATCGACTGCGGAACGACCTTGCAGGAATTGGCGGCCCGGCTGCCGACCGTGGGATCGTTCACCGTCGTCTGCTACGCCATGAGCATCGCCGAGATCGTCTGCAAGCGGCCGAACCTGGCGGTCATGATGCTGGGCGGCCTCTACCAGGCCTCGTCGGCATCGTTCTACAGCAGCCCCGAATCACTCGAAATGCTGGGCCGCATCGGCATCACCAAGGCCTTCCTGTCCGCCGGCGGCGTGCATGTCGGACGCGGCGTGAGCTGCTCCAACTTCCACGAGGTGCCGATCAAGCAGAAGGCTCTGCAAGCCTCGGTCAAGAACTACGTCGTCGTCGATTCGAGCAAGTTCGGCGTGGTCCGACCGGCCTTCTTCGCCTCTCTCAACGCCTTCGATGCGGTCATCACCGACCCGGCGCTGGCCGCCGCCGACCGTGCGGCGCTGGAGGAGGCCGGCGTCCCGGTCCTGTTTTCGGGCGATGCGGGCGCGTGAGCATTTTTTCACATTGACAATGACAATGGCGCGGCGTGTAATAATCATAACAAGAAATCGGGCGGCCTGAATCAGACCCCGTCCGGGTCTGGGTGGGCCGCCAGCGATACCCTGGGGAAGGGAAGCGCCATGAGAATGGCGCCTCGGATACCGCGATAGCCGTGCTGGCACGCGCCGCGCATTTGTGGCCCGCGCCGGACGGAGCAGTAGAACTGTCCGTGCGCCCGCGTCCATCAGCGCGGGAGCAGGGGCCGAGGCGGTAACATGTCCGGTATCCCCGTGGTCCGTGGACCAGCCGATCTGGCGGCGCTGATCGACCACACCATCCTCAAGCCCGATGCCACGGCCGCGGAAGTCCGCCGGCTGTGTGCCGAGGCGAGGCGCTATCACTTCCATTCGGTCTGCGTGAACCCGATCTTCGCGGCGCTCGTGCATCGCGAACTGGCGGGCTCGGGCGTGTCGACCTGTTCGGTCGTCGCCTTTCCGTTCGGCGCCACGACAAGTTCGGCGAAGGCGGCGGAGACCCGACAATCGGTGGCGGATGGCGCCGACGAAATCGACATGGTGATTGCCATCGGGGCGCTGAAGGCGGGCGAACGCGACCATGTCCGGCGCGATATCGCCGAGGTCAAGCGCGCCTGCGGTGCGGCGACCCTGAAGGTCATCATCGAAACCTGCCTGCTGACGGACGAGGAGAAGGTGCAAGCCTGCCTGTTGGCGAAGGAGGCCGGCGCCGACTTCGTGAAGACGTCGACCGGCTACGGCGGCGGCGGTGCGACGGTAGAGGATGTCGCGCTGATGCGCCGTACCGTCGGACTGACAATGGGAGTGAAGGCGTCGGGCGGCGTCCGCAGTTTTGCCCAGGCGCTGGCGATGGTGCAGGCCGGAGCGACGCGCATTGGCGCCAGTTCCGGCGTGGCAATGATAACGGCAACAGAGGCGGCCTGAAGACGACCGGCGCTGTCCCGCACGGCGGACGCAAGAACGTCGATGTGAAGCGGTGCTAAACGATACAAGTGGAGAGGAAGCAGACCATGATTAATAGACGGCAGTTCACGACTTTGAGCCTGGCGACGGCGTTGCTCGCCGGGACGGGTATCCGCGTGGCCCAGGCTGCGCTCGGCCCGATCGACGTCAGCAAGATTTGCGACGACATCTTTGCGGCGAAGAGCAAGAAGCTCACCATGGCGACGGTGGTGAAGGTCGACGGCATCGCCTGGTTCGACCGCATGCGCGACGGCGTCAAGGAGTTCGGCGAGCTCACCGGCCATGACGTATGGATGGTCGGCCCGAGCCATGCCGACGCGGCCGAACAGGTCCAGCTGGTCGAGAACCTGATCGCCCAGGGCGTCGATGCCATCTGCATCGTGCCGTTCTCGGTCGAGGCGGTGGAGCCGGTGCTCAAGAAGGCGCGCGACCGCGGCATTATCGTCGTCGCGCACGAAGCCTCCAACCTGCAGAACGCCGACTACATCATCGAGGCGTTCGACAACAAGGCCTATGGCGCCGCGCTGATGAAGAGCCTGGCGGCCCAGATGGGCGGCGAGGGCAAGTACGTCGCCACCGTCGGCAGCCTGACCTCGCAGTCGCAGAACGAGTGGATCGACGGCGGCATCGAGTATCAGAAGGCCAACTTCCCGAAGATGGAGCTGGTGACGCAGCGCCTCGAGACCTACGACGATGCGACCCAGGACTACAACAAGCTGAAGGAAGCCCTGACTGCGTACCCGGACCTGAAGGGCGTGCTGGGCGGCCCGATGCCGACTTCGGCGGGCGCCGGCAAGCTGATCGCCGAGCGTGGGCTGAAGGGCAAGCTGTTCTTCGCGGGCACCGGACTGGTGTCGGTCGCCGGCGAGTACCTGAAGAACGGCGACATCGGCTACATCCAGTTCTGGGATCCGGCGGTGGCCGGCATCGCCATGAACGTCATCGCGGCGATGGCAGTGGCCGGCAAGAAGGACGAGCTGAAGCCCGGCCTCAACCTCGGCCTGCCCGGCTACGAGGCATTGACGCAGCCCCAG
Organism: uncultured Alphaproteobacteria bacterium; assembly: GCA_963784605.1. GTDB lineage: Bacteria > Pseudomonadota > Alphaproteobacteria > Rhizobiales > Kaistiaceae > CAVSRC01. The sequence continues at coordinate 57,323 of CAWARW010000014.1, read as the reverse complement.
GCCGACCGGCCGAACCTGCTCTATGGTGCCGGCTGGGTGTCGGTGACCAAGGACAACGTGGGCGAATATAACTTCTGACCGGCTAGAAAGGGGGGCGCCGGCCCAGGCGCCCCCCGCCCTTTCGAAGTGAATCTGTCGCATGCCCCAGCCGCTGATCGAGCTGCGCCACATCAGCAAGCACTTCGCCGGCATCAAGGCGCTGGATGACGTTTCCCTCGCCATTGCCCCGGGCGAAATCCATTGCCTGGCCGGCGAGAACGGCTCGGGCAAATCGACAATCATCAAGGTGATCGCCGGCGTTTATCAGCCCGACGGCGGCGAGATCGTCATCGACGGCACGCCGGCGCGGCAGTTGACGCCGATCAGCACGATCGCCCACGGCGTGCAGGTGATCTACCAGGACTTCTCGCTGTTCGGCACGCTGACCGTGGCCGAGAACCTGGCGCTCAGCACCGAGTTGCATGAGCGCCGCCGGGTGGTGAACTGGCGGCACGTGCGCCGGGTGGCGGAGGAGGCGGTGACGCGGCTCGGCGTCCAGCTCGACCTCGACGCCGACCTCAACACGCTGCCCACATCCGGGCGCCAGCTCGTCGCCGTCGCCCGCGCGTTGATGTCGAACCCGCGGCTCTTGATCATGGACGAGCCGACGACGGCGCTCACCCGCAAGGAGGTGGAGACGCTGTTCGGCATCGTGCGTGACATCCAGAGCCGCGGCATCTCCATTCTGTTCGTCAGCCACAAGATGCGCGAGATGCTGGAGATCAGCGAGCGCATCACCGTGCTGCGCAACGGCCGCGTGGTCGGCGAAGGCTCGACCAGCGAATGGGACGAGGTCTCCATCACCCGCGCGATGACCGGCCACGATCCGTCGGGCGAGGTCTATCGCTGGACGCAGCCGGCCACCCCGGTGGCGCCGCGGCTCGAAACCCGCGGCTTCGGCGTGCCCGGCCTGTTCGCCGACGTCGACCTGACCATCTATCCCGCCGAGATCGTCGGCCTTTCGGGCCTGCTCGGCGCCGGCCGCACCGAACTCGCGATGGCGTTGTTCGGCATGTATCCCGGCTATCGCGGCAGCGTCCGCATCGATGGCAAGGACGTGCGGCTGCACAGCGTGGAAGACGCCATCGCGCAGGGCATTGCCTACGTGCCGGAAGACCGGCTGGGCGAGGGCCTGTTCCTGTCGCAGACCATCAATCGCAACCTGCTTGCCAGCTCCTACAGCACCCTCGCCCACAACGGCTTCATCGACTTCGCGCGCGCGCACGAACGTTCGGCGGCGATGATCGAGGGCATGCAGATCGCAACACCGACCGGCGACCGGCCGGTGATCGAGCTGTCCGGCGGCAACCAGCAGCGCGTGGTCATCGGACGCTGGCTGATGAACGATGCGCGCATCATGGTGTTGAACGGCCCGACGGTCGGCGTCGACGTCGGCTCGAAGGCCGGCATCCATCGCAAGATCCGCGACCTTGCCGCCGGTGCGGGCCTGGCGGTGTTGATGATCTCCGACGACGTGCCGGAGCTGGTGCAGAACTGCAGCCGCATCGTCCTGATGCACCGCGGCCGCCTCATCGAGGACCTGCGCATGTCGGAGGTCACCGAGGCCGTGGTCGCCGACAAACTCAAGGCCTTGGTATGAGCGCGCTGCTGCGGCGGTCGGAAACCGTCATCTTCCTGGTGCTGCTGGTCGCCGTCGTGGCGATCGGCCTCATCAACCCGGCAGCGTGGGAACTCGGCAACGTCTTCAGCCTGCTGCGCGCCAACGTCATTACCGGCATCATGGCCCTCGGCGTGCTGACCGTGATGATCTCCGGTGGCATCGACATCTCCGTGCCCTACTTCGCCATGGCGGCGATGTACATCACGCTGCTCGGCATGCTGAACACCGGCTACACCGGCGTCGTGCTGCCGTTCATCGCCGCCACGCTGATCGGCCTGGGGCTGGGAGCCGTCAACGCGTTCTTCGTGCACAGCATGCGGATGATCCCGATGATCGTCACGCTGGGCACGGGCACCATGGTGCGCGGCTTCCTGCTCGGTGTGGTCGGCACCGCCAACATCAACATCGACCGCATGCCGCCGTCGCTGATCCATTTCGCCAGCCTGTCGCTGGTGAAGCGTGAGCTGCCGGACGGCACCACCATCGAACTCAGCGGCATGCTGTTGATCTATCTGGTGCTGGCGCTGGTCGTGCACCTGCTCCTGCGCCACACCATGACCGGCCGCGGCGTGTTCGCCATGGGCGGCGACAAGGAGGCGGCGCGGCGGGCGGGCTTCGACGTCCGCTGGGTGACCTATTTCGCCTACTGCCTGTCCGGCGCCCTGGCCGGTTTCGCCGGCCTGCTTTACGTCTCGATGGCGTGGCTCGCCAACCCGCGCGATCTGGCCGGCAGCGAACTCGACGTGCTGGCTGCCGTGGTGCTTGGCGGCGCCAGCATCTTCGGCGGCCGCGGCAGCGTGCTCGGCACCATGCTCGGCGTCTTCACCTTCGTGCTGGTGCAGAACAGCCTGATCATCCTGCACGTCAGCACCACCTGGCAGCGCGTCGCCGTCGGCGTGATCGTGATTGCCGCCACCGCGGTCACCGCCTGGCGCGACCGCAAGCGTGTGGCGTGAGGGGAGTGACGACGATGGTGCACAGCATGGACCTGCGCCGCTTCGTCAGCCGCAACGCCAACCTGTTGCAGTTGCTCGGGCTGGCGGTGTTGATCTTCCTGCTGATGACTGCGCTCCAGCCGGACAAGTTCCTGCGCGCGTACAACTTCGAATCGATCACGTTCCTGGCGCCGGAACTGGGGCTGTTGTCCCTGGCGATGATGCTGTCGATGCTGACCGGCGGCATCGATCTCTCGGTCATCGGGGTTGCCAATCTGTCCGGCATCCTCGCCGGCCTGCTGTTCCACACCGTGGCCGGCGCGCAGGGGCCGGCGCTGACCCAGCTGCCGCTCGCCTGGGTGGCGCTGGGCGTGGCGATCTCCGTCTGCACCGGCCTCATCGCCGGCTTGCTCAACGGCATCCTGATCGCCCGGGTGCGCATCACGCCGATCCTGGCAACCATCGGCACCGGCCAGCTCTATGTCGGCATCTGCCTGGTGCTGTCGGGCGGGCCGGCGATCGTCGGCTTCCCCGACGGCTGGGACGCGATCGGCAATACCAAGCTGCTCGGCATCGCCCTGCCGCTGGTGCTGTTCGTGGTGATCGCCGGCCTGGTGGCGCTGGTGCTGACGCGGACGCCGCTCGGCATCAACCTGCTGCTGATCGGCACCAACCCCAAGGCGGCCGTCTTCGCCGGCATCCGCAGGAGCCGCGCGATCCTGTTCTCCTATGTAGCCAGCGGGGCGCTGGCGAGCATTGCCGGCATCCTGCTGTCGGCGCGCGTCAACGCGGCGAAGGCCGATTACGGCACGTCGTACCTGCTGGAGGCGGTGCTGATCGCGGTGCTGGGCGGTACCAACCCGGCCGGCGGCAAGGCCTCGGTGCTCGGCGTGGCGCTTGCGCTGGTGTCGCTCATGCTGCTGTCGAGCGGCTTCCAGTTGCTGCGGTTCAGCAATTTCCTGGTGGACTTCATCTGGGGCGCCTTCCTTCTGGCGGTGATCGCCATCAACGCGCTCCGCATCCGGACACGATAGGACGGGCGCATGAACAAGGTGCATCTGCAACACGCGCTGTTCGGAGAGAAGGAGCACGTGTTCCTGGAGTCGGACGGCGTCGAGGTGTCGCTGTTCCGCTACGACACCGGCGTCGAGGCGGTGAGGCTCAAGAACCGGCGCGGCTACGTGATCGTGCTGCCCTACTTCGGGCAGATGGTGTGGGACGCCAGCTTCGACGGCGTGCGGCTCGGCATGGGGCACAAGTACCCGGCGCCGCGGCCGGCGACGGTGATCGTCGACACTTACGGCTGCGTCGCGTTTCACAGCGGCCTGCTGCGCAACGGTGTTCCGGGGCCGGGGGACGACCACCAGCTCCACGGCGAGTTCTCCTGCGCGAGGCTGGAATCGGCGGCGCTGGAACTCGGCAGCGACGGCGACGGCGCCTTCGTGCGCCTGACCGGGACGTACGAATACATCGCCGGCTTCGGTTCGCACTACGTGGCGCGGCCGTCGGTCACGCTGCGGCCGGACAGCACGCTGTTCGACATCGGCATGTCGGTCGAGAACTGCGGCGGCAAGGCCATGGACCTGATGTACATGTGCCACATCAATCTCGCCTTCGTCGAAAACGGGCACATCCTGCAAGCGGCGCCCTATACGCCCGAGACCGTTGCGGTGCGCACCGCGATTCCGAGCTTCGTGCAGCCGACGCCGGAATATCGCGCGTTGCTTGATGCGCTCGCCCGCGATCCCGCCCGCATGGAGCGTCTCGATCCCGCGCTCAGCTACGATCCCGAGCAGGTCTTCTATCTCAACAATCTCGGCCGCGACGCGGCCGGGCTGACGCATGTCATGCTGCGCCGGCCGGAGGGTGACGGCCTCGTGGTGTCGTTCTCGCCCGACGCATTCCCCTATCCGGCGCGTTGGCTGCTGCGTAACGCCGACCTTCAGGTCGCCGCCATCGCCCTGCCGTCCACCTGCCATCCGGAAGGCTATCTGGCGGAGAAGAGCGCCGGCCATGTGCGCAGTCTGGCGCCGCACGACAATGCCAGCTTCCGCGTGCGCCTGGGTTATCTCGACGGCGCCGCGGCCGCCAAGATGGCAGCCGCCATTGGGAGCCTGTGAGCCATGAGCAATCGCATCGCCGTCGTCGGCAGCAACATGGTCGACCTGATCACCTACGTGACCCGCATGCCCGGCCGCGGCGAGACGATCGAAGCGCCGCGCTTCGAGATGGGCAACGGCGGCAAGGGCGCCAACCAGGCGGTTGCCGCTGCGCGGCTGGGCAGCGACGTGCTGATGGTGAGCAAGGTCGGCGACGACATGTTCGGTCAGAACACCATCCGCAATTTCCAGAACAACGGCATCGACGCGCGGCATGTCGGTGTCGTGAGCGGCGTATCCAGCGGCGTGGCGCCGATCTTCGTCGAGCCCTCGGGCGAGAACAGCATCCTGATCATCAAGGGCGCGAACGGCCATCTGACACCGGCCGACGTGGACGCCGCGGCCGACGATCTCCTCGGCTCGGACCTCATCCTGCTGCAACTCGAAGTGCCGCTGGAGACCGTGTATCACACGATTGCCTTCGCATCGGAACACGGCAAGCCGGTGTTGCTCAATCCCGCCCCGGCGACCCCGGAGCTGGACCTCGCACGGCTGCGCGACGTGACCTTCTTCACGCCCAACCGCAGCGAGCTGGCGTTGCTCTCAGGCCTGCCCACCGAGACCATGGCCGAGATCGAGATCGCCGCGCGGAAGCTGCTCGCGGCCGGAGTGCGCACGGTCATCGCGACGCTGGGCGGCGATGGTGCGCTGCTGGTGACGGAGGCCGCGGTGCAGCATGTCGCGGCGGTCCAGGTGACGCCGCTGGATACGACCGGGGCGGGCGATGCTTTCATCGGCAGCTTCGCGCATTTCTATGCCCTGAGCAGCAACGTTGCCGATGCGCTGCACTGGGCGGTGCGCTATGCCGCGCTCTCGGTGACACGCCGGGGGACGCAGAAGTCGTACGCGGATGCGGCGGCGTTCCGTGCGTTTTGCGGCGTCCTCGACGGCAGTGCCGGGACCTGAAGACCGGCTGGCGCGCAGCTTGGCCACGACCGTTTCCATTGCGGATCCGTTGCGCGATTGCACGCCGATTCCCCAGTAGAGCCGGCGGGCACGTGACTGGGCGTTAGCCTTGGCCCCCCACACAAGGCGATCTCAGAGCGATGGAGGCCGGTCGGCGCCGGACCCTCTCGGCGATTGCGCAGTCGTCGGCAAGCCTGCCAAATCGCGCCGTCGATCCGTCCGCTCGTCGGTTCGGCGAATGGATTGACACCTCAAGATCGATGGCTTACGCATCATAATTCATCTCTGGCAGCGCATTTCTGATAGATGATATCGTCCGAGCAACTTCGAGCGGCTCGTGCCCTGCTTGGCATCGACCAGCGTCGTCTGGCGGAACTGGCCGGCCTGTCGGTGCCGACCATCCAGCGCATGGAAGCGAGTGGCGGGGTCATCCGCGGCACGGTCGATTCGCTGACCAAGCTGATTGGCGCGCTGGAGGCCGCCGGCCTCGTTCTCATCGGCGAAGGCGCCACCAGCGGCGAAGGCGGCCGGGGCGTCCGGCTGAAAGAGGCGGCGAAGCCGGCGGAGCCGCCGGCCAAGGCCGACAACCCCTAGCCGCCCCATGTCCGTCGCCGTCGCCCTCATCCTGGTTGCGATCCTGCTGGCGAACGGCGTCCTCGCCGTCGGCATGGCGCGCCGCCCGGCGGCCACCCCGGCGGTCTACGGCATCGCGCTCACGGTCTCGCTGGTGCTCCTCGCCGGGGCGTTGTGGCGGCTGGTGACCTTCGCCGGCGCGGATGCGGTCGCCCTGCCGCTCGGCTTGCCGTGGATCGGCGCCCATTTCCGCATCGACGCGCTCACTGCCTTCTTCCTGGTGGTGGTCAATCTCGGCGGTGCCGGGGCGAGCCTGTTCGCGCTCGGCTACGGGCGTCATGAACATGCGCCGGGGCGGGTGTTGCCCTTCTACTCCGTGTTCCTCGCCGCCATGAACATGGTGGTGCTCGCCGACGACGCCTTCGCCTTCCTGTTCTCGTGGGAGTTCATGTCGCTGGCCTCGTGGGCGCTGGTCATGGCCCATCACGAGCAGGCCGAAAACCGGCAGGCGGGCTTCGTCTATATCGTCATGGCAAGCGCCGGCACGCTGGCGCTGCTGCTCGCCTTCGGCCTCATGGCCGGGGCCACCGGCGGCTACGCCTTCGAGGCCATGCGGGCGAGCCCGCTGGCGCCGCTGGCGAGCGGGCTGGTGCTGGGGCTGGTGCTCCTCGGCGCCGGCTCCAAGGCCGGCATCGTGCCGCTGCATGTCTGGTTGCCGCTGGCCCATCCGGCGGCGCCCAGCCACGTCTCGGCGCTGATGAGCGGCGTGATGACCAAGGTCGCGGTCTATGCCTTCATCCGCGTCGCCTTCGACCTCGCCGGGCCGCTTCCCTGGTGGTGGGCGACCATCGTGGTCGTGCTCGGCGGCGTGACCGCCGTGCTCGGCGTGCTCTACGCGCTGATGCAGCACGATCTCAAGCGGCTGCTTGCCTATCACACGGTCGAGAACATCGGCATCATCTTCATCGGCCTCGGTCTGGCGCTGGGCTTCCGGGCCAACGGCATGGCCGCGGCGGCGGCGCTGGCGATGACGGCGGCGCTGTTTCACGTGTTCAACCATTCGCTGTTCAAGAGCCTGCTTTTCTTCGGCTCCGGTGCCGTCCTCAACGCCACCGGCGAGCGCGACATGGAGCGGTTGGGCGGCCTGATCCATCGCATGCCGGTGACCGCCTTCGCCTTCCTCGCCGGCTGCGTTGCCATCTCGGCGCTGCCGCCGCTCAATGGCTTCGTCTCCGAATGGCTGACCTTCCAGGCGATCCTGCATCAGCCCCGACCTGCCGCAGTGGGACCTGAAGATCATGGTGCCGGCGGTGGGCGCGCTGCTGGCGCTGTCGGCGGCGCTCGCCGCGGCCTGCTTCGTCAAGGCCTATGGCGTGAGCTTCCTCGGTCGGCCGCGCAGCGGGCCGGCGGCGAGCGCGCAGGAGGTCGACCGCTTCTCGCTTGCCGCCATGCTGGCGCTCGCCGGGCTCTGCCTTGCGGCCGGCGTCCTGCCCGGGTTCGTCATCGACGGCCTGTCGCCGGTCGCCACCCTGCTCACCGGCGACCACATGCCGGTGCAGTCGGCAGTGTCGTGGCTGTCCATCGTGCCGATCGGCGCCAGCCGCAGCTCCTACAACGGGCTGCTGGTCTTCGTCTTCATCGTGCTGTCGGCGGGAATCGGCGTCTTTGCCATCCACCGTTTCGCCTCGCCGCGCGTTCGGCGCGCACCGGCCTGGGATTGCGGCTTTCCCGATTCCAGCCCGGCAACGCAATACAGTGCCGCAAGCTTCGCCCAGCCGATCCGCCGGGTCTATGCGACCTCGCTGTTCGGCGCGCGCGAGACGGTGCGCATGCCGGCGCCGGGCGACATGGCCCCCGCCGTCTTCCATCTGACGCTGCGCGACTACATCTGGGAGGCGCTCTACCTGCCGGTGGCGGGCTTCGTCGGCAGCACCGCGAGCATCCTCAACCGGTTCCAGTTCCTGACCGTCCGCCAATATCTCAGCCTGGTCTTCGCGGCCCTGGTCGCCCTGCTTGTGGTGCTGGCGGTATGGACGTGATCCTCAATCTCGCCGTGCAGAGCATGCAGATGCTCCTGGTGCTGGCGCTGGCGCCGCTCCTGACCGGCTTCGTGCGCAAGGTGAAGGCGCGGCTCATGCGCCGGCAGGGGCCGCCGCTGATCCAGCCCTACCGCGACCTTGCCAAGCTGATGCGCAAGGAGGTGGTGCTTGCCGACAGCGCCTCGTGGCTGTTCCGCGCCGTGCCCTATCTCGTCTTCGCCGGCACCTGGGTGGCGGCGGCGCTGGTACCGACGTTTGCCACCGGGCTGATCTTCTCGTGGTCGGCCGACCTCATCGCCATCATCGCGCTGCTCGGCAGCGCCCGCTTCTTCCTGGCGCTCGCCGGCATGGATGTCGGCACCGCCTTCGGCGGCATCGGCTCGAGCCGCGAGATGATGATCGCCTCGCTCGCCGAACCGGCGATGATCATGATCGTCTTCTCGCTGGCGCTGGTGGCGGGCTCCACCCAGCTCTCGACCGTTGCCGCCGAACTTGCCGCCGGGGTCGGCCTGCGCGTCTCGCTGGGGCTGGCGCTGGTCGCGCTGGTCATGGTGGCGATCGCCGAGACCGGGCGCATCCCGGTCGACAATCCGGCGACGCACCTGGAACTGACCATGGTGCACGAAGCGATGATCCTCGAATATTCCGGCCGCCATCTGGCGGTGATCGAGCTCGCCGCCTCGCTCAAGCTGCTGCTTTATGTGTCGCTGATCGCCTGCGTCTTCGTGCCGTGGGGCATCGCCCCGCCCGGTGCGGCGCCGGCCGCTTTCGCCGTCGGTTTTGCCGCCTATGCCGCCAAGCTGGCGGTGGCCGGCGTGCTGCTCGCCTTCTTCGAGACCACCATCGCCAAGATGCGCGTCTTTCGCGTGCCGCAGTTCATGGGCGCCGGGCTGATGCTCGGCCTGCTCGCCACCCTCCTGCTCTTCGTCACGCGGACCCTGCAATGACCGGCGGCGGCATCGAGTTCGACATTGCGCATCTGCTCGCCGGCGGCCTGGTGCTGGTCAGCTTCGTGCTGCTCTACCAGGACCGCATGTACGCCCTGATCAACGTCTACGCCGTGCATGCGGTGGTGCTGGCACTGTCGGTCGCCTGGCAGGCGCTGGTCCAGAACGCGCCGCATCTGTTCGTCACCGCCGCGATCGCCCTCGCCTTCAAGGCGATCGTCATCCCGATGGCGCTCCACCGCATCGTCGCGCGCTTCGGCATCCACCGGCAGATCGAGGCGGTCGGCGGCGTCGGCCTGACCATGCTTGCCGGCATGGGGCTGGTGGCGCTGTCGATGGTGGTCATGCTGAGGGTGACGGCGGCGGCCGGCCCGCTGGCGCGCGAGGACATGGCCTTCGCCCTGTCGGTGGTCCTGCTCGGCCTGCTGATGATGGTGACCCGCCGCAACGCCGTCTCCCAGGTGATCGGCTTCATGTCGCTGGAGAACGGGCTGGTGCTCGCCGCCACCGGCGCCAGGGGCATGCCGCTGGTGGTCGAGATCAGCGTCGCCTTCTCCATCCTCATCGCCTTCATCGTCATCGGCATCTTCCTGTTCCGCATCCGCGAGCGTTTCGACACGGTCGACGTGCAGGTGCTCGACCGTTTCCGGGGAGACCGGGCATGAACGGCTTCGCGGTGGAGATCGCCATCCTCGTCATCCCGCTGGCCGCCGCCGGCCTGCTGGCGGTGCTGCCCGGCTACAAGCTGACGGCGCGGCTCAACATGACGGCGAGCCTCGGCACGTTCGTCGCGGCGGTGCTGCTCTTCGTCGTGCCGCGCCCCGATCCCGGCCGCTATCTGCTGATCGACGACCTCAACGTCGTCTTCGTGGTGCTCAACGCCTTCGTCGCCTTCACCACCAGCGTGTTCAGCGCCAGCTATATCGGCCACGAGCTGGAGACCGGGCGGCTGACGCCGGCCTATCTGCGCTTCTACCACGCCATGTACCAGCTGCTGACCTTCGGCATGAACCTGGCGCTGATTGCCAACAACATCGGCGTGATGTGGGTGGCGATCGAGCTGGCGACGCTGACCACGGTGCTGATGGTCGGCATCTACCGCACGCATGAGGCGCTGGAAGCGGCGTGGAAGTATTTCATCCTCGGCAGCGTCGGCATCGCCCTGGCGCTGTTCGGCACGATCCTGGTGTATCTGGCGGCGCGGCCGGTGATCGGCGAGGGACCGGACGCCATGGTATGGACGGTGCTGGTCGCCAAGGCGAGCGCCTTCGACCCGGCGCTGCTCAATCTCGCCTTCATCTTCCTGCTGCTCGGCTACGGCACCAAGGTGGGCCTGGCGCCGCTGCACGCCTGGCTGCCCGATGCCCACGCCGAAGGTCCGACGCCGATCTCGGCGGTCCTCTCCGGCCTGTTGCTCAACGTCGCGCTCTACGCGGTGCTGCGCTTCAAGCTGCTGCTCGCCGCCGCCAGCGGGGCTCTGGCGCCGGGACCGCTGATGGTGGTTCTCGGCCTCGGCTCGCTGGTCTTCGCGGCCTTCATGCTTTACCGGCGGCGCGACATCAAACGCTTCTTCGCCTATTCGTCGATCGAGCATATGGGCATCATCGCCTTTGCCTTCGGCATGGGCGGACCGCTGGCCAATTTCGCCGGCCTCTATCACATGGTCATGCATTCGCTGACCAAGTCGGGCATCTTCTTCGCCGTCGGCCACGTAGCCCAGGTGAAGGGCACCCAGAAGATCGCCGACATCACGGGGCTGACCGCCAGTCATCCGGTTCTCGGCTGGAGCCTGGTGCTCGGCGTCGTGGCGATCGCCGGCCTGCCGCCGCTGGGGATCTTCATGAGCGAGTTCCTGGTCGTCTCGTCGACCTTCGCCCGGGAGCCGTTGCTGGCGATCGTCTTCGTCGCCGGCCTGCTGATCGCTTTCGCCGCCCTCATGCTGCGGCTGCAGGGGCTGGTCTTCGGCGAACCGGTGGGCAGCGCGGCGCCGGTCAAGGCCTCCTACGTGCCGATGTTCGTCCATTTTGCCCTGGTGCTCACCGCCGGCTTCTACATGCCGCCGGCGCTGGTCGCCTGGTTCCAGCATATCGCCGGTCTGCTCGGATGAGCGCGCGCGACGCCCTCATCGCCCGCGGGGCCCCGGTCAGCGGCCATCGGCCGTGGCCGCGCGTCGTCGTCGATGCCGACGGCTGGCGCGATGTCATCGCGGCGCTCGCCGCGGGCGAGCTGACGCTGGTCAGCGAATGGGGCGAGACCGGCATGGTGCATATGGCGGTCGTCGATGACGGCGGCCTGGCGACGGTCAGCCTGGCGGCGTCCGACGGGCATTTTCCGAGCGTCGGCGCCAGCCACCCGCCGGCGATTCGCCTGGAGCGGGCGATGGCCGACCTGTTCGGCCTCACGCCCGAGGGCCTCACCGACACGCGCCCGTGGCTGGACCATGGCCGCTGGGGGATTCGCCGGCCTTTGGCGGCGCAACCCGACGAGAAAGCGGAGGAGGCCATTCCTGCGTCGGCCTACCGGTTCCTGCCGGTCGAGGGCGAGAGCCTCCACCAGATTCCGGTCGGCCCGGTGCACGCCGGGATCATCGAGCCCGGCCACTTCCGGTTCACCGCCAGCGGCGAAACGGTCGTCCGGCTGGAAGAGCGCCTGGGCTATGTCCACAAAGGCATCGCGGGGCTGATGCGCGGCGCCGACCTGGCGCAAGCCGCGCGCCTTGCCGGGCGCGTCTCGGGCGACAGCACCGTCGCCTATGCGCTCGCCTTCGCCCGCGCCGTCGAGGCGGCGACGGGAATCGAAGCGCCCCGACGGGCCGTCTGGTTGCGGGCGATGATGGCCGAGCTGGAACGCGTCGCCAATCACCTGGGCGACATCGGCGCGATCTGCAACGACGCCGCATTCGCCCTGATGCCCGCCCATTGCGCCGTGCTGCGCGAGCGCGTGCTGCGCTTCGCCGACGGCGCATTCGGCAGCCGCATGATGAAAGACCTCATCGTGCCCGGGGGCGTCGCCGTCGATTTCGCCGGCCGCGAGGCGCTCGACGCTCTCATCGCCGAGATCCGGCGGAGCTTCCCGCGGCTGGTCGAGCTTTACGACAACACAGCCTCGCTTCAGGATCGGACCGTGGGGACCGGAATCCTCCGGCCGGAACTCGCCCGCCAGTTCGGTGCGGGAGGATTCGTCGGCCGTGCGTCCGGGCGTTCGTTCGATTCCCGCAAGGCCGTCCCCTACGCGCCATACGACACGCTCGCATTCGACGTGCCGGTGCTCACCGAGGGCGATGTCAACGCGCGGGTGTGGATTCGCATTCGCGAGGTCCAGCAAAGCCTGGCGCTGCTCGACGGTCTGGCCGATCCGCCGGCCGGTCCGCTGCGCGTGGATGTTCCGGCGCGGGAGGGGAAGGCGCTGCGCTGGTCGAAGGGTTCCGTGGCGACATCTTCGTCACGGTGCGCCTTGGCGACGACGGTCGCATCGCGCATTGCCACCTGCGCGACCCCTCGTGGTTCCAGTGGCCGCTGCTTGAAGCCGTGATCGAGGGCAACATCGTCGCCGACTTCCCGCTTTGCAACAAATCGTTCAACTGCTCCTATTCCGGACACGACCTGTAGCCGCCCATGCGCAAGCTCCTCTTCCAGGGCCTGACCCATGCCCCCCTCACCGAGCCGGCGCCGGCGGCCGACGCGGAGATGGCGAAGCTCGCGGGCGAAGTGGACGCCACCGCGCGGCGCCACCTTGGCCGCAGTCTCGCCATCCGCCAGGTCGACGCCGGGTCATGCAATGGCTGCGAACTCGAGATCCACGCCCTCAACAATGCCTTCTACGATCTCGAGCGCTTCGGATTGCATTTCGTCGCCTCGCCGCGGCATGCCGACGTTCTTCTCGTGACCGGACCGGTGACCAGGAACATGCGTGAGGCGCTCGAGCGCACCTACGCCGCGACGCCCGATCCAAAATGGGTCGTCGCGGTCGGCGACTGCGCCCTCGACGGCGGCTGCTTTGCCGGCAGCTACGCCGTCAGCGGGGGAGTCTCGGCCGTGATCCCGGTCGACGTCCATGTCGCCGGTTGCCCGCCGGCGCCGGAGCAAATCCTTCGGGGTCTGCTGGCGCTGCTGAGGCGCGCCGCCGGCTAGGTTCCGACCGGCCGAGGCGACGCGATGCGGCACCGCCTCATCAGGCGGTCTTGCATCATCCCGCCGGCCCGGCTAATTCGTATTTCGTCGATCAACGAAATAGGACGCTGCCATGGCGACCGTCAAGCTGCGCGTGGCCGGTGGAACAGGGACGGCGCTGCCGGCGACCATCGGCACCCACGAGCAGATCGCCAGGATCGCCAAGGCGCTGGCCCATCCGGCGCGGGTGCAGATCGTCGAGACGCTGCTGCGGCGAACCACCTGCATCGGGTGCGACCTCGTCGAAGAGGTCGGCCTCGCCGCCTCGACCACCTCGGAGCACCTGCGCATCCTCAAGGAAGCCGAGCTCATCGTCGGGGAGATCGACCACCCGCGGATCTGCTACTCGCTCGATCCCCGGGCGATCGCACCGCTCGCGACCTTCCTTCAAGCCATCGCAGCCGCGCACCCGCCGGCTTTGCCGGAGTAGGACATGTCCACGTTCGAACGCTACCTGACCGCCTGGGTCGCGCTGTGCATCGTCGCCGGTGTCGGGCTGGGCCATTTCTTCCCGGGTTTCTTCCATGCGGTGGGTTCGGCCGAAATCGCCAAGGTCAACCTGCCCGTCGCGGTGTTGATCTGGCTGATGATCGTTCCGATGCTGATCAAGATCGATTTCGCGGCGCTCGGGCAGGTGAAGGAGCATTGGCGCGGCATCGGCGTGACGCTGTTCATCAACTGGGCGATCAAGCCGTTTTCGATGGCGCTGCTCGGCTGGCTGTTCATCGGCTGGTTGTTCAGGGCGTATCTGCCGGCCGACCAGATCAACAGCTATGTCGCCGGGCTCATCCTGCTGGCGGCGGCGCCATGCACCGCCATGGTCTTCGTGTGGAGCAACCTGTCCGACGGAGAGCCGCACTTCACGCTGAGCCAGGTCGCGCTCAACGACCTCATCATGATCGTTGCCTTCGCTCCGATCGTCGGACTTCTGCTCGGCCTGTCGGCGATCACCGTGCCGTGGGAGACGCTGCTGCTGTCGGTCGGGCTCTACATCGTCGTGCCGGTCGCCATCGCCCAGCTTGTCCGCCAATCGATCATCGCAAGCGGCGGCGAGCCGGCTCTCGGCGCGCTCCTCAAAAAGCTTCAGCCGGTTTCGCTCGTCGCCCTCCTGGCGACGCTGGTCCTGCTGTTCGGCTTCCAGGGCGAACAGATCCTGGCGCAGCCGCTGATCATCGCCATGCTGGCCGTGCCGATCCTCATCCAGGTCTATTTCAATGCCGGCTTCGCCTATCTGCTCAACCGCGCGACCGGCGAGGCGCACTGCGTGGCGGCGCCGTCGGCCCTGATCGGCGCCAGCAACTTCTTCGAGCTCGCCGTGGCGGCCGCCATCAGCCTGTTCGGGTTCAATTCCGGTGCGGCGCTGGCGACGGTGGTGGGCGTTCTCATCGAGGTTCCGGTCATGCTGTCGGTGGTCAAGATCGTGAATGCCACACGAGGCTGGTACGAGGCCGGTCCGGCGGTCAAACGCCGTGTCTTAAGGCAACGCGGTCGCGTCACGCCCGTCGGCGGCACGGTCCGCGGATAGGCGACGAGGGGCGGGCCCGACCGCCATCGGCCGATGTGCGCGTCTAGCCGCGCGCGATGGCGTTCGCCGCGTGAAGGATACGCAAGGCGGCGGCCGCCGCGCCGTAGCCGTTATCGATGTTGCAGACGGTGACCCCCGGCGCGCAGCTTGCCAGCATCGCATTGAGTGCCGTGCGTCCGGCTTCGCTGGCGCCGTAACCGGTCGACGTCGGCACGGCAATGACGGCGCCCGGGACAAGGCCGCCGAGCACGCTGGCAAGCGCCCCATCCATGCCGGCGACAACTATGACGACGGGATGGCGGGCGATCTCCTCTATCCGCTCCATCAGCCGCCAAAGGCCGGCCACGCCGACATCGGCGACCACCGTCGGTTCGCAGACCGCCGTGGCGCAACGTTCGCGCTGCTTCGCGGGCGACGGACGCGTCGGCGGTCCCGGCGGAGACGACCGCGACCAGGTTGGTGACGGGGTCGGGGCGCAGCGGTCCGAAAAAGCCGGTCCGCGACAGCGGGCAGTAGTCGATGGCGCCGGCAAGCGCCGCCGGCAGGCGTCTCAGCAGTTCGTCGTCGAGGCGGGTGAGCAGGAGGCCGACGCCACGCTCGCCGACCCCCGACAGGATCGCCGCAATCTGCTCGGCCGTCTTGCCTTCGCAGAGGACCGCCTCATCGAGCCCGATGCGCGCCGTGCGGGCATAGTCGAAGACGATGTCCTGGCCGGTCATGGGCGCTCGCCTACAAAAGCGCTGCCGTTTCTGTAGGGCGCGAACGCCACCGCCGTTTGCGCAAGCCTGTCGGGAAACAGAGCGGCGACGGCAGCGGCAAGCGCAGTGCGCCGGGTCGCGTCGAGACCTTCGAGGCTGTCGCGATCGAGCTCGACGACAAGGCCGTCGCGGCGCACGCGGCAGCGCACGGTCTGCGGCCGCAGGCTGGCGCCGACAAGCCTCTCGGCGGCATGCACGGCCGCCAAGATCCCCGCGTCGATGGGGATGGCCGTCTCGATCCGGCTCGACAGGCAGGGCGAGGCCGGCAGTTCGGCGAGGTCGCCGAGGCCGAGCCGGCGGGCGAGCGCACGGACGCCCGCCTTGTCGATGCCGGCGTCCAGGTAGGGGTGACGCACCGCATGTTCGCGCGCGGCGTCGAGGCCGGGGCGGTACTCGCCGAGATCGTCGGTATTGGTGCCGGAAAGGATCCGCCGGTCGGTCCGCCTCGCCATGGCGTCGTAGAGGTTGGTCTTGCAGAAGTAGCAGCGGTTGAGCGGGTTGGCGATGTAGTCGCGGTCGGCGAATTCGCCGGCGTCGAGGACGACGAGCCGCCAGCCCTCGGCATCGGCGTGGCGGCGCACGCGCCGGGTCGCTTCGGGGGGCACCGCCGGTGAGACCGCGTGCATCATCAGGAAGCGGTCGCCGCCGAAATGGCGGTGCGCGAAGGCGGCCAGCGTCATCGAATCGACCCCACCGCTGACCGCGATCGCCGCCGGGGCGAAGCCGTCGAGAACCGTCGCGAGCGTCTCGGCCATCAGCTTTCCTCCCCGTCCTCGAAGGGGGCTTCGCCGAGCCGGCGCAGGCTCTTGCGCGCCTGTGCGCCGGCGACGTCGGCAAGCGCGTCCGCCTCCACCTTCGCCGTCCGCCCGAGCGGACGGTCGGCGAGCTTGACGCGGAGCGTGCGACCGCCGGCGTCGACGGAGGCCGCTTCGCGCCTGAGGATGTGGCGGTCGACCGCCAAGCGCCGCAAGCCGAGCGTCGTCGTCTCGGCGAAGATCGCCGCGACGGCGGCGTCTTCAGCCGTCTCCGCGGCGAGGACGCGGAGTTGCGTCATCAGCCGCCCCTTCTTGCCGTAGACCGGCGCCTGGATGACGTCGAGCACGCCGGCGAGCGTCCGCAGACGGTCGACGGCCAACGCGAGGTCTTCGCCGGTCTGGTCGTCGATCTCGCATTCCAGCACGACGATGCGATCGGTCGCCGGCGCCGGAACTTCGGCTTCGAAGGCGAGAACGCGCAGGCAGTTGCTGATGCCGGGAAGGGTCCGGGTGCCGAACCCGTGGGCGGAACCGACCAGCCGGCGCGCCTGCCGTGGCGACGGGTGGGGGTCACAGAGATGGCGCACGATCGCCGCCCCGGTCGGCGTCACGCGTTCGCCGGAGATGCCGTCGTCGATCGTCGGAAAGCCTTCCAGCAGCAGCGCCGTGGCCGGCGCCGGCGCCGGCAGCCATCCATGGGCGGTGCGAATCCTGCCGCCGCCGAGCGGCAGTGCTGCGATCGTCCAGCGGGTGGCGGCAAGCTGCCCGATCAGCCAGCCGGCGGCGACGATGTCGGCGATCGAATCCCAGGCTCCGACCTCGTGGAAATGGACCGCGTCCGGCGCGGTGGCGTGGACGCGCGCTTCCGCCTCGGCGAGGTGCGTGAAGATGCCAAGGGCGTGGTGGCGGGTTGGCTCGTCGAGCGGTGCCTCAGCGAGCGCGGCGCGAATGTCGTGCCAGGCGATATCGGCATGCGCGGCGTGGTCCGCACGGTCAGCGTCCCGACGGACGAGGAAGCGCCGGCCGGCAAGCACTCCGTCGCCGTGGCCAACGACCGCGCAGGTGACGCCCGCGAGCAGCGGCGCTCGGGCGAGCGTCTGCTGCAATCCCGGCTCAAGGTCTGGCCTGAGGTCGATCAGCGCGGCGACGAACATGTCGCCGGCGATGCCCCCGAGCGGATCGAGATGGATTTCGAGCACGGCGGACGTCCGCTTTCACGCCCCGGGGGAAAAGCGCGGCACGACGTAGGGCCCTTCCGGGATGACGGCGACGGCCGGGTCTCCGCTGCGGGCGATGCTGCGGTGGACGGCTTCGGCGACGTCGTCGATCATGGCGACGCTGGTCAGCCGGCGGTCGCCGCCGGAAAGCCCGGTCGAATAGAGTTCCACCGCGCCGAGCCGCATCGGCTTCAGCTGCATCTCCGTCTGCCATTCGTCGATATCGGCAAGGCTCTTGGCCGTCAGCGTTGCCAGGAAGCGCTCGGGGCCGAGCGCGACCAGCCGCGCCTGGGCATCGCGGAACTCGGCCGAGCCGAAGCCCTCGGAACATTCCGAAGCGATGATCAGCGTGCCGCCCGGCTCGAGGATATCGAGCGGCGTCACCATGCCCTTGATGGTCTGGTAATAGGTCTTGTCCAGCGGATAGCCGGCCGACGAGGTGACCACGGTCGAAAAGCGCCGGCCGACCGGCACCTCGGTGGCGGTGCGGACGAAATCGACGGCGGCCTGATGGCTGGCGACGATCTCACCGAAGGTCACATGAGCGAGGTCGCGTTCCTCGTCGATGACGGCGTTGAGGGCGTAGATCTCGCCGAGCATGCGGACGATCTCGAGCTGTTCCTCGTGCAGCGGATTGCCGGCGAGATTGCACTGCACGGCCAGCGGATCTTCCATGAAGCGCGCCGAATGAAAGGTGCGGATCGTATCGTGATGGGCGATCCCCGGGGCGACGACCTTGCGACCGCCGGACCAGCCCGCCATGAAATGCGGCTCGACCAGCCCGGTGGCGATCCTGAGGTCGGCGTCGACGAAGCGCCGGTCGAGCCGCACCGGCGTGCCGCGGGTTGCCGTCGGGCCGAGGTCGACATGGGCGGCGTCGTCGCGGGCATCGTGGTTGGCGATCCGGACGTGCTCCAGGACCCAGGGATCGCCGACGAGTTCGGCCAGCTCGTCGCCGAGATTGGGCCGGTGCAGCCCGGTGGCCACGACGATGGAAATGGCGCCGAGCGGGATGCCGGCGGCAACCAGGGTCTCGATCATCGGCCTGAGAAACAGCCGGTTGGGGACCGGCCGGGTGATGTCGCAGATGAGGATGCAGGCGCTCTTTCGGCCACCGGCGAGCGTGGCGAGCGGTGCCGAACCGGTCGGCGAGGCGAACGCGGCGGCGATCGCCGCCGACGGATCGGGCAGCTTGGGCAGGGCCTGCTTGCGCACGATCACCGGTGCGGCGCCGGCGGGGAGGTCAACCGTCAGCTCGCCACGACCGTACAACAGAGCGATCTTGCCGGCCGCCATGGGTCCCCCCTCGCTCGCAGATCCGCAAGGACATTACCATCGAAACCGGGGAAGGCGAGGCGTCGCTGGCGGCGCTTTGAGGCGGGCTCGGCCCCGTCGACCCCGAAGATCAGCACGCCATGGTGGAGCGCCTGGGGGCCTTGGCGGCCCGATCGGGTTCCGGCGCAAGCAGACCGACCGCGCCGGCCGGCGGTCAGCCTTTCGGCGGCGCCGATTGCCAGCGCGCCGCCGCGACATCGTCGGCGCGGCGCGCCTCGACCCAGGCCGCCGGCCCTGCGGGCCCGATCTCCTTCTTCCAGAAGGGCGCCTGCGTCTTCAGGTAATCCATCAGGTACTCGGCTGCCGCGAAGGCTGCGCCGCGGTGCGTAGAGGCCGTCACCACGAGGACGATGGCGTCGCCCGGCCGCATCCGTCCGTAGCGATGAATGATGGTCAAGGCGGCCAGCGGCCATCGCCGACGGGCCTCGCCGGCAATGCGGCCGAGTTCGCTCTCCGCCATCTCCCGGTAGGTTTCCAAATCGAGCGCGACCAGCCGTCCGCCCTCGCCGCGGCAGAGGCCGGTGAACGAAACCACGGCCCCGGCATCCGCGGCCCGCGCCGCGACCGCGGCGATCTCGGCCCCGGCGTCGAAATCGGCGGACTGAACGAGGATGCGGTCGTCCATTTCACCGGCCCGTCATTCGGCGGCCTGGCCGTCGGCGCCGAACTGCTTGAGGTAGGCGATGACGTTCGCCACGTCCGCGTCCTTCTTCAGGCCGGCAAAGGTCATCCTGGTGCCGGGGACGACGCCGCGCGGATCGTGGAGGTAGCGGGTCAGTTCCGCCTCGGACCAGACGATGCCCGAGGTCTTGTTGGCCTGCGAATAGTTGTAGCCGGGGACGCTGCCGGCGGCGCGGCCAACGACGCCGTTCAGTTCAGGCCCCGTCTTGTTGGTCGCACCGGGGCCGATGGCGTGACAGACCTTGCATTTGGCAAAGACCGTCTCGCCGGCGACGGGATCGCCGGCATGGGCGGCGGTGTCGAGCGCGAGCGCCAATCCGGCCGCTGCGACCAGGCGAAACGTCATTGCGATCATGGCGCGAACGATGCCCGAAAACGGTGGAAGACGACGGGGACGCCGGCCGCGAGCTCTTCCGCCTCGGCCGGAATCTCCGCAAACCCGTCCGCCAGAACCAGCGGACGCAGGCGGGCGGAACCGCCGCGGCCGAGCTTCTCGACCAGCGGACGGCCGCTGCTGTCGTACCCGGCGATCCGCGCCGGCACGAATTCGGTCCGCCCCCTGGCGTGGCCGAAGGGGGTTGCGGTCAGCGCCGTCTGGCCGCGCGCGCGGCCAACGGCCAATCCGGCGGTAGCCTCGACCAGAGCGCGGCCGAACAGCAGGAAGTTGACCATCGCGGCCACCGGGTTTCCGGGGAGGCCGAGCACCGCCGTCCGGCCGATGCGGCCGGCGAGGATCGGCTTGCCGGGCTTCAGGGCCAGCCGGAACCGCTGCATGGCGCCACCGGCCGCCGCCACCGCGCGGGCGACATGGTCGGCGTCGCTGCCGGCGACCCCGCCCGAACTGATGATGACATCGGCCCGGCGGGCGCCGTCGGCAAAGACGCCGGTCAGCACCGCCGCGTCGTCGCGATGGCGCCCGAGGTCGATGATTTCGACCGCGGGGCCGGCCAGCATGGCGCACAGCATGGGCCGGTTGGCGTCGTGGATCTGGCCGGGATCGAGCGGCGCGCCGGCCTCGCGCAGTTCGTTGCCGTTGGAGAGAACGGCGACCCGCACCGGCCGGCGGACTTCGACCTCCCTGACGCCTGAGGCGATGAGGATCGCCACATGGCGCGCGTCGATGAGGGTGCCGGCGTCGACGATGGCCGAACCCTCGGCGACATCCTCGCCGCGGCGGCGGATATTGGCGCCGGCGGGAACCGGCACGCCGATGGTGACGCGGTTGCCAAACCGCTGGCAGCGCTCTTCCAGCACCACCGCCGCGACGCCATGGGGAACCGGCGCCCCGGTGAAGAGCCGCACGGCCTGTCCGGCGTGGAGGACCGGGCCGATGCGGGCGCCGGCGGCGACCTCGGCGGCGACAGAGAGCGGAAACGGCGGGGCGCGACCGACATCGCCGACGGCGATGCCGTAGCCGTCGACCGCCGAATTGTCGAACGGCGGCAGCGGCGTCGCGGTGAGGACGTCGTTGGCCAGAACCCGCCCGATGGCGGCCGCGACCGGAAGAACCTGCCGCTCGACGACCGGTGCGGCGAAAGCGACGATGTCGTCGAACGCCGCGGCAGCGGGGTGAAGGACTTCGCCGGCGGCGCAGTCCACTGCGAGGTTCAGATCGGCCATGAAACCCCCCCTGCGACGCGTCAGGCGGCCTGCCGGCCGCCTGACTGATCGGTGCCGTGCCGTCCGGCGCGGCTAGACGCTGTATTCCTGCGATTTGAACGACAGGTGGGCGACGTTCCCCGGCATGCTGGAGAGCTTGCGGATAGCGCCCCAGGTCTGCTTGTAGTTCGGGATGATCAGCTCGTTGACGCCCTTGGAGACGACGTTGCCCTGGACGCCCGTCGGATAGGCGAAGAGCATGAAGGTCTCCTTCCGCCGTGCGGTGGCGGCGGGATAGACCATCGCCTGGGTCGAGCCGTTGTCGTTGTAGACCTCGACCAGGTCGCCCTCCTTGACGCCCATCTCGCTCATGTCGTCGGGGTTCATCTGGATGAACGGATAAGGCCAGCGATCGACGATGAGCTCTTCCTGCTGGTCGAGATAGGCGTTCTGCCAGACGTGGTTGGTGCGCCCGTTGTTGATCAGGAACGGCCACTTGTCCTTCTCGTCCTGCTTGCCCGGCGCCTGCAGGCCGCGCCACTGGGTCTCGAAGAACGTCGCCTTGCCGTCCTTGCCGCCGAACTTGCCGTCGGCATAGAGCCGCTTGGTGCCGACGATCTTGCCGTCCTTGAGGTCGACGGCCGGCTCCTGGAAGCCGTTGGTGCCCATCGCCCGCAGGGCGTCGTAGGTGACGAATTTTCCGCCGCCGGCATTGGCATGATAGCCGTCCATGAAGGCGTCTTCCTCGGTCTGCCAGTCGAAGCCCTTGAACTTGTCGGCAACGTCGTCCTTGCCCATCTCGCGGAACACCCGCTCCATGGCGTTGGCGATGCGCGCGGCGATCAGGCAATCGGGCATGGCCTGGCCGGGCGGGTCCATGTAGCGCTCGGTCAGCCGCATGCGGCGTTCGCCATTCATCGAGGTGAGGTTCATCTCGCCCGCGGTCGCGGCCGGCAGCCACACATGGCAGGCCTGCCCGATCTTGGTCGGCACGATGTCGACGTCGACCGCGAACAGCCCGCCCTCCCTGATCGCACCGACGATGGCGTCGACCATCGCCTTGCGATCGCCGTAGGGCGCGCTCGACATGGCGTCCTTCACCTTGTCGGTGCGTTCCTTGTAGATGCGCTTGAACTCCATGGCGTTCAGCGTCGTCTTGTAGTGATCGCACGCCCAGACGTGATGGACGCCGCCCTTGCCGCTGATCAGCAGCTGATCGATGTAGGGCGCCGGCCGCGTGCCGGGATAATCCGGGCGGACGTAGCCTTCCTGGTGGCCGCCCATGCGGACGCAGCCGCCGCCGGCCCGGCCGATGTTGCCGGTGGCGAGCGCGATGTTCACCAGCGCGGCGTTGGTGCGGTAGTTGTCGTTGCCCCAGATCAGGCCCTTCTCATAGGCGAACATCACCCGGCGGCGCTTGCCGTCTTCCTTGGGCATGCCGATCCACTCGGCCGCCTTGACGATGTCTTCCGGCTTCAGGCCGGTGATCTTGGCGGCTTCGTCGATCGTCGTCTTGTTGGCGGCGACCGCCTTGTCGAAGTCGTTGGTCGAGGCGGCGATGAAGTCCTTGTCGACCCAGCCCTTGTCGGCGATGTAGGTCATGATCGCGTTGAACAGGGCCAGGTCGGTGCCGGAATTGACCGCCAGGTGCAGGACGTTGTCCTTGCCGGCCTCCACCTCGCAGGCGTTGACCGTCACCGTGCGGCGCGGGTCGACGATGACGATCCGTCCCGGCGCGTGGGGCTCGTCGGGCATCTCGGCCTTCTTCTTGCCGAGCGAGGCGCCGCGCAGGTTGGGAATCCAGTGATTGAGGAAGTAGTTGGTCTGGGTCTCCAGCGCGTTGGTGCCGACGGCGAAGATGGTGTCGGCAAGCTCCGCATCCTCGTAGCAGTTGTTCAGCTCGCCGACGCCCATGTCGCGGGTGGCATGGACCTCGGAGTTGTAGGCCGGCCGGTTGTGGATGCGGATGTTCTTGACCTTCATGGCACCGAAATAGAGCTTGCCGGTGCCCCAGGTGTTCTCGTAGCCGCCGCCGGCGCCGCCGTGGTCGAAGGCGGAGACGAACAGCCCGTCCTCGCCCTGCTCGGCGATGACGGCCGCCGTCACCCGGGCGACGAGGTCGAGCGCATCGTCCCAGCTGGTCGGCTGCATCTGGCCGTAGCGCCACACCATCGGATCGGTCAGGCGCTGGAGCTGGGTGTTGCGGGCCCGGCTGTAGCTCATCTCGGCGATGCGGGCGCCGCGGATCGAGCCGAGGCCCGAGTTCACCACGCAGTCATTGTCGGGCTTGATCACGACATGGACGTCGCGGCCGTTCTGCTTGACGATGTTGTACATCGACGGCGCGTACCAGGCGGCGGTCTCCGCCTCCTGCTGCTTGGACAGGTCGACGCCGAAGGCGTTATCGGCCGGCGCCGTGCCGCCTTGCGTGTTCACGTCCCACGAATAGGCGTGATAGCCGCAGCCGACGATGCAGTAGTGACAGGTGACGTTGTGTCTCTGGGCGTTCGCCGGAACGATCGGGAGCTGACCGGTATGCCGCTTGTAAGCCATGGTTTCCTCCCTCAGAGCACGTTCGACAGGCGACCGTAGAGGAGCTCGTCGAGCCCCTCGGCGTAGATGTCGCCCTTGTCATCGATGCGCAGCGCGTATTGCGGCAGGTTCTGCGTGGCCTGCCCCCAGACCTCCAGGCCGCCGCGTTCGACGTCGAAGCGCGAATAGTGGCCCGGGCAATTGAGGGTCTTGTCGCCGGCGTTGTAGCCGAGCGGGAAGCCCTTGTGCGGGCAGGTGGTGCTGAAGCCGACGATGTCGCCGTCGGGGCCGACGCCGCCGTCGACCTTGGCGCCGAGCTTGATGATCACGCCCGGCGCGTCGGCGTCCGGATAGGCAACGTCCATCGGCTCGTTGACCTTGAGATCGCTGACATTGCCCAGCCGGTTCGACGGATAGGCGACAAGCGCCTGTCCGGTGGCCGCTTTCGCCTCGGGCGCCACCACGCTCGCGGCCGCGGCGCCCGCCGCCGCAATACTGGCTCCCCTCAGGAACTGACGCCGACCAACGTCGACGAGCTTCTCGCACCTGCGCATCGGCTCCTCCCATCGAAATGCAGAACGATGGGGGAGGGGATGGCAAGTCGCATGCCATGGGCGTCGACCAGCGCCAGCGGTCTGCGGAGGCAGGTCAGCGGCGGCGGATGTTCGGAATGGCGGACGTCACGGCGGCGTCGTGTTCGGAAATCCGAACGCGATCAGCCGGCTTCGGCCGAGACGCCGAGACGGCGCATCTTTTCCCACAGCGTCGTGCGCGAAATGCCGAGCAGCTTCGCCGCCTGTCCGACCTCGCTGCCGGTCAAGCTCAGCGCCCGCTGGATGTGGCGACGCTCGGCCGCCATGCGGGCTTCCTCGAGCGAGTGCATGGCCACGACCGTATCGGGATTGTGCGCGGTCTCCGGGAACAGATCGCCGGGCATCAGCCACGGCCCCAGCGCCAGCGTCACCCCGCGCTCGACCCGGTTGCGCAGCTCGCGGATATTGCCCGGCCAGCGATGCGCGAAGGCAGCTTCCTCGGCCAGGGCGCTGATGCCGGAAAGCTCGGTCGCCAGTTCGGCGCTGAACGCATCGAAGAACCGCTCGAGCAGCCAGGCGATGTCGTCGGGCCTTTCGCGCAGGGGCGGAATGGCGACCGAGACGACGTTGACGCGATAGAACAGATCCTCGCGGAACAGGCCGGCGCGGACCTGCTTCTCCAGATCCTTGTTGGTGGCGCAGACGATGCGGGCGCGGAACGTCAGCGGCGTCTCGCCGCCGATGCGGAAGAACTGCCGCTCTTCGAGCAGGCGCAGCAGCTTGGCCTGCAGCGGCAGCGCCATCTCGCTGATCTCGTCGAGGAACAGGGTGCCCTCGCCGGCGCGTTCGGCGTAGCCGAGATGGCGCCCCTGCGCGCCGGTGAAGGCGCCCCTTTCGTGGCCGAAAAGCTCGGCTTCGAGGAGTTCGGCGGGGATGGCGGCGCAGTTCACGGCCATGAACGGGCCGCTGGCGCCGCTCGCCTGATGGAGGAAGCGGGCGGACACCTCCTTGCCGACGCCGGTCTCGCCGGTGAGCAGCACGTTCGACCGGCCGCGCGCCACGCGCATCAGCAGCCGCTCGACCGAACGCATCGCCTCGGACACGCCGAGCGTCGAGCCGACCTCGACCGCATTGGGCAGCAGGCCGATCAGCCGGTCGAGAAACGCCGGCATGTCGAAGGGTTTGGTGATGTAGTCGCCGGCACCGGAACGCATGAGGCGCACGGCCTGATCGAGATCGCCGTAGCCGGTGATGAAGAGGAACGGCGGCGCGCTTTCCTGGCCGGCAACCTCGCGGAAGACGTCTTCGCCGGACATGTCGGGCAGGTGCAGGTCGCAGACGACCGCTTCCGGCTTCTCGCGCAGCATCCCGGCGAGCGCCTCGCGACCCCGGGTCCACCAGCGCACGACGGTTCCTTCCAGCGCCAGCCGCTGGACCAGCGATTCGCCCATGATGGGGTCGTCCTCGAGCAGGCCGATCACGCGTTGTTCAAGCGACATGCGAAAGCTCCGCACCCTCGATGGTCAACGGGACAGTCAGGCAAACGCGGGCGCCGCCCAGCGGCGAACGGTCCGCCACCAGCGTCCCACGCATTTCGGCGGCCATCCGGCGCGCCACCCACAGGCCGAGGCCGGTGCTGCTGGCAATCGGCGCGGGAGAACCGGAATCGCTCAGGAATTCGAGGATTTCGCCCGGCATTCCGGGCCCCGAATCGTGAATATCGATGGCGATGCCGTCCGCTTCCAGACGGGCGGTGACGAGGATGATGCCGTCCTCGGGCACCGCCCGGCAGGCGTTGAGCAGCAGGTTCAGCACCACCTGGCGGACCGGGAACGCCTTGACGCCCATTTCGGGCGGCAGGTTGACGTCCCATTTGAGATCGATCCGCTTTCGGCGGATTTCCGGCCGGACCAGCAGGCGGAGATCCTCGATGTCTTCGGCCAGAAGGTCGCGCGCTTCGCGGTCGGGACGATAGGCGGCGAGCGCCGAGCGGACGACGTCGCGGATGCCGCGCAGCCCGCGATCGAGCAGGGCGATGGCGCTCTCGCGCACCTGCGTCTTGGCGCCGTGGACGCGCAGCGTATCGAGGGCGTTGAACAGGCCGCCGAGGGGATTGTTGATCTCGTGCGCGACGCCGGAGGCCAGCCGGCCGAGGCTGGCGAGCCGCTCCTCGTCGGCAAGCCGCGTGACCAGCGCCTCGCGCTCGCCGACCGCGCGGGCCATGCGGTTGAAGCTGCGGAACAGGCGGCCGGTCTCGGTGTCGACCGCCGGAATCCGCTCCTCGGGGATCGGCGCGACCGAACCGTCCCGCGCCGTTTCCAGGTGCTCGGCGAGGACCTTCATCGGCGCGACCATGCGATGGACGGCGAACCAGCCGAGCGCCGCCAGAAACAGCGTCAACGCGGCGTTGGACGCAATCAGCGTCCACAGGACTTCGTTGCGCTCGGCCAGCAGCGGCGAGATATCCAGCTCGGCGTGCAGCGTGCCGATCTGCCGGTCCTTGACCATCAGCCGGCGGTCGATGAAGGCGCGCGCATCGGACGTGCGGATGAGGACCTTCGACGTATGGTCGGCCAGCACCGGGAAATCGGCGGGAAGCTGCGAGCCGATGCCGGCGTCGCGCGGATTGGAGCTGGCAAGGACGCTGCCGCCAGCGTCGGTGACGATGGTTTCCACCGGCTTGACGGCGGCAAAGGCGCTCTTGGCCTGGTCGAGAATGTCGAAGATTTCCCAGGGATCGCCGCGCAGAACCGGCTCGATGAGCGGCGAGGCGAGCCCGTCGAGATAGGCATTGGCGAGATCGCCGAGCTGGCGCTCCTGCGAGGTGATCAGCCGCGCCAGCACGCCTTCCGAAACGGCCGCGCCGATCGCCACCATCAACACGACGACGACGATCGGTGCCTTGACCGTGATCGGGAGCCGCGCCGCGAGCCTGCCGAGCCTGGTCACGCGATCTTCCGTATCAGCGCCATGTTGGCGGCCACCGAATCGAAGAGCGACGGCGGCTCGTCGGCGAGGCGATCGAGCCGCAGCGCTTTCAACAGCTTCCGCCCCTCGAGGTCATCGTGCATGGTGAGCAGCGCATGGCGCAGGCGGTCGCGTTTTTCGGTGCCGACCGCCGCGCGCGGCCCGGCGATCGGCGGAAAGCCGAACCATGGCGATGGCCGCACGACGCGCGTGGCGCCGGTCAGGGCGGGCTCGACTTCCTTCAGCACCTCGTAGACGTAGCCGTCGACGCTGCCGCTCTGCGCCAGGCCGGAGGCCACGGCGCGAACGACGTTCTCGTGCCCGTAGGTGAAGAAGATCTGGCGGAAGAACCGCTCGGGCTTGACGCCCTTCGCCGCCAGTTCCGCCGCGGTGGCCACATATCCGGAGTTCGAATCGGGGTCGGAGAAGGCGTGGATGTCGCCGGCCAGATCGTCGATGCTGGAGGCTTCGCGCCGCGCATCGGCGATCACGTAGGAGCGATAGAGCGGCTTGCCGTTCCACACCGGAACCGCCAGCAGCTCCAGCTCGGCCTGATAGGTGAGGAAGGGCGGACTGCAGATCCAGGCGCCGTCGAGCTGGCTCGAGATCAGAAGCGCTGAAATCTCCTGGTAGGTCCGCCGCGTGACCAGTTCCACCGCAAGACCGGTCGCGCTCTTCAGATAGGACTGGAGCAGATCGAGGAGATTGAGGTCCGACGTCAACAGGACCGGCGTGAGGCCGAAGTGAATGGTGCCGGCCTCAGACGCAGCCGCAACCGGCCGCGTCGCCAACGAGGCGGCTGCCGCGACGGCGGACATGCGCAAGAAATCGCGCCGCCCAATCGATGGACTTCGCACGGTCTTCCTCCCCTGGCGCCGAGATTTGGCGCCACTCCCTGAAGTCATCCTAGACTGTTGACTGCCGAAAACACAATCGGCCCAAATCTTGCCAGTGGTTGGCGAACGCCGGCCGGTCGGTATGACCCACCGGATCGGCGAAGGAACTGCGGGAGGATCGAAGGCGTGAGCTATCCCCACGGCCCGTTGGTTGACCGGTTTGGCCGGGCGATCAGCTATCTGCGCGTCTCGGTGACCGACCGCTGCGATTTCCGCTGCGTCTATTGCATGGCCGAGGACATGACCTTCCTGCCGAAGAAGGACGTGCTCAGCCTGGAGGAACTCGACCGGCTGTGCTCGGCCTTCGTGGCGCGCGGCGTGCGCAAGCTCCGGCTCACCGGCGGCGAGCCGCTGGTCCGCCGCAACGTCATGAGCCTGGTGCGGGCGCTCGGCCGTCACCTGGCGAGCGGCGCGCTCGACGAGCTGACGCTGACCACCAACGGCTCGCAGCTCGCCCGTTTCGCCGGCGAGCTGGTCGATGCCGGGGTGAAGCGCATCAACGTCTCGGTCGATACGCTCGATCCGGCGCGGTTCAAGGCGATCACCCGCTGGGGCGATCTCGCCCAAGGTGCTGGACGGGATCGCCGCGGCGCAGGCCGCCGGCCTGCAGGTCAAGATCAACGCGGTGGCGCTGAAGGGCGTCAACGAGGACGAGATCGACGATCTCATCCGCTGGACCCACGGTTCGGCCATGGATCTGACGCTGATCGAGACCATGCCGCTGGGCGAGATCGACGCCGACCGCACCGACCAGTATCTGCCGCTGAGCCAGGTGCGGGCGCGGCTGGAGCGCCACTGGACGCTTGTCGACCTGCCCGACACCACCGGCGGGCCGGCGCGCTATGTGCGCATTGGCGAGACCGGCGGGCGGCTCGGCTTCATCACGCCGCTCACCCACAATTTCTGCGAGGGCTGCAACCGCGTCCGCGTCACCTGCACCGGCACGCTCTACATGTGCCTGGGGCAGGAGGACGCTGCCGACCTCAGGGCGCCGCTGCGCGCCTCCGAGGGCGACGCGCTGCTGCAGGCGGCGATCGACGAGGCGATCGGGCGCAAGCCCAAGGGCCACGACTTCGTCATCGACCGCCTCCACCACAAGCCCGCCGTCTCACGCCACATGAGCATGACGGGGGGCTGAGGCAGGGCCCCATGGCTGACCGCGCCAGCGCAACGCCACAGGGCATCGTCGGCGTCATCCTCGCCGGCGGCCAGTCGCGCCGCATGGGCGGCGGCGACAAGGCGCTGCTGTCCGTCGGCGAGCGATCGATGTTGCAGCGGGTCATCGTGCGGCTTGGCGACCAGACGGCACGGCTGGTTCTCAACGCGAACGGCGATGCCGGCCGCTTCGCCGCGTTCGAGCTCCCGATCGTTGCCGATGCGACGCCGGGCTTCGGCGGGCCTCTGTTCGGCATGCTGGCAGGGATGCGGTGGGCGGCACGCAACGGCGATGCCGCATGGATCGTGACGGTTCCGTCCGACGTCCCGTTCCTGCCCGGCGATCTGGTCGCCCGCCTTGCCGCGGGATTGGCGGACGATGCCGAGGTCGCCGTCTGCCGTTCGAGCGGACGGTTGCACCCGATCATCGGGCTGTGGCCGGTCGCCCTGGCCGAGGCGCTTGACGCCTGGCTCTCCAGCCAGCCGCGGCGAGCGGCGCAGGCCTGGCTGGAAACCCGTCGCTGGGCCGCGGTCGATTTTGCCACGCACGGCGCGGTCGATCCTTTCTTCAACGTCAACACGCCCGACGATCTCGCCGCCGCGCGCCAGCATGCGCGGGCGCTGCCATGACCGCGGTGATCGGCATCGCCGGCTGGAAGAACTCCGGCAAGACGACGCTGGCGGTGAAGCTGATCGCCGAACTGACCGGACGCGGCTATCGCGTCGCCAGCGTCAAGCACGCCCACCACGACGCCGACGTCGACCACGCGGGCACGGACACGTTTCGCCATCGCGCGGCGGGCGCGGTGGAGGTCGCCCTGGTGACGGCAGCCCGCTGGGCGATCGTCCACGAGCTTCGCGACGAAGCCGAGCCGTCCCTGGCGGAGACGCTGCGGCGGCTGTCGCCGGCCGATGTCGTCGTGGTCGAGGGCTACAAGCAGGCGCCGATCGCCAAGATCGAGGTCCGCCGTCAGCAGGCCGCACAGACCGATCCGATGGCGCCGCGCGACCCCAACATCATCGCGGTGGCCGCCGACCGCCCCGGCGGCCAGTCGGCCGTGCCGGAATTCGACCTCGACGACGTCGCGGCGATCGCCGATTTTCTGGTCGACCGCTTCCGCCTGAAACCGTGAGCGTCGCCTGCCGGCGCGGCCCCGGCGAAGCGCACGGATTCCCGCCCGACGCCGCGCGACGATCACTTTTCGCGGTCGTCTCTCACCCGGGCCTGGGCCTTGGGGCCCGGCCGCCCACGCAGGTAGTACTGCTCCGGGTGGTAGGTGTCGGCGGGCCTGAACAGCTTCGCCAGGGCCGCCTCGACGCGCCGCACGATCGTCTGCTTCGGCCGTGCGCCGTCGGCGCCGCCGCCGGCCTGTCGCTCCCCAGTCATGTCCTTTCCCGTTCGTCCATGGGTTGGCTGAATGCCGCCGCGTCGCCGGAGATTCCGATGGCGAGGTCATAGCGGCGCGTCTCGCCCGGCCCCAGCGGTCTCTCCGCCGCGCTGCGGCCTTCGGCTGTCCGCGCGCTGGTACAGGGTTCGACCGCAAAGACGCCGCTCCGCGGCCTGAGGTCATGCCAGAGCTGCAGAACGGGCAGGGTTGTCGGGTCGAAGTCGAAGGAAACCGTCAGCTTGCGGCCATCGCGCGCGGGCGTGACGACCGTCACCTGGGCCGGGTCCGCGGTTTTGGCCGGCAAGTTCAGCGCCGTTTCAAGCGGGTCGCTTGCCGGAAAGCCCATCGGCCCCATCACCGTCTGGCCGTTGAACGCGACCGTGCTTCCGTCGCCGATGGCGGGATAGCCGAGATTGAAATGGTAGAGCATGGCCTGCGGCCACGCCGTGGCGCCGAGGTTCTCCACCGTGTCGCGGATGGTGACCGTCGCGCCGCCGATGGGGGCCTCGATGCGGCGATGAAGGCGAAGCGCCTCGCCCCCGAGCCGCGCCTGGGTCACCTCGCCCTCGGCGTAGAGGACCGGCACGGCGGCCCGCCAGTCCTCGCCGTAGGCGCACACCCGCGCCGGCGTGAAGGGCAGCCGTCCATGCAGGGGATGATCGCCGGCCGGCTGGCGCGTGTGGTCGAGGCCGCAGGTGACGAGGAAGCCGGAGAGGGACCGGTTGAAGCCGCGCCCGTCCTCGCTGTCGAGATCGGTGAGGGCCGGGCTGCGGAATCCGGCCGGTGCCTGCCAGGCGATCTGCGTTCCCTTCCACCACAGCGGCCCGATGTCGAACGAGCGGTCGGAGAGCACCCAGAAATCGAGCCCGCCGCCGGTGGAAAAGGCAAGCGCCCGCACGCCCGTCTCCGGCCCATCGTCGAGAACGATGCGCCGGACGCTGGCGATCTGCCGAAGGTCGCCGACGAGGGCAGCGAGCGCGGACACCTCACGCGACCGTCTTGGTCGGCGCGCCGGCGATGGCGGTGCCGTCGGGGGTGAGGCCGAGCCGCGTGAACGCCTCGGGTGGCGCGTGGTTGGCCCGCATGAGCCCGACCATCAGCGCGATCATGTGCGCCTCGGCCGCCGCATCGGCGAGCGGCTTCTCCTGGCCGGGATCGGTGGCGAGGTCGTAGAGGCGGGTGTCGTCCTCGAGCAGCGCGCCTGGACCGTATGTATTGTACATCGGCGACCGTTCGCCGACCGGCACCTTGAGCACCTTGGCGCCCTTGGTGAAGGGGAACGGTTCGGAGAGGGTCGCCTCGGCCAGCTCCTCGGGCGGGAAGAAATCCCAGATGTGGGTCGGCATCACCGTGTACTGGTAGATCTCCTGGGTGCGGAGGTCGGCCGGGAAGCGGTGGTAGGTGTAGCGGCCGTCGGTGACGTTCACCGCCCCGCCGAAATAGCCGAAGAGCGCGGCATCGCGCACGGCATCGCCGGTGCGCGTCCTGATCAGCGAGACGCCCTCGTTCTCGGCCGGCGGCGCGACGCCGTGGAGGTCGAGGAAGGTCGGCGCCATGTCGATCGTCTGGGTCAACGCGGCCGAGCGCGTACCGGCGAGCTGCGGCGCGCGCGGATCGTGCATGAAGAGCGGAATGTGGACGAGCTCCTCATAGAGGTTCATGCGGTTCTTGGCCCAGAAGTCGTGCTCGCCGAGCAGGAATCCGTGATCGGTGGTCACCACCAGCGCCGTGTCCTTCCACATGTCGTGGCGGTCGAAGTCGTCGAGCAACTGGCCGAGCAGGAAGTCGCACATCGACACCACGGCGTAGTAGTTGGCGCGCAGTTCCTCGCATTCGGCCGGCAGCTCGTCGACGCGGCCATAACGCGGCCAGTCGCGGATCGGGCCGTTCCAGCCGGTGTCGAACGGCTTCTTGAAGCGGGCCGGGGCGTAGAACGGCTCGTGCGGATCGAAGGTCTCGATCTGCAGCAACCAGTTGTCGGCGTTGCGGTTCTGCGCGAGGAACTCGAAGCCGCGGGCGAAGACCTGCACCGAGGGGAACTCGGACTCCTCGCGGATGAATTCGCGGTTGACGATGTTGTGGCGGAAGTAGTTGCGCTGGCCCGTGTCGAACTGGCGCTCGTGGTACATCTCGCGCAGCCGCTCCCAGGGCGGCTGCACCATCGCCTTCCACGGGTCGCCCTCCTGGCCGCGGACGAACTCATAGGAGTCGTAGCGGTTGTGGTAGGTGGCGCCGCCGTCCTCCCAATAGTGATAGTGGTCGGTGATCAGGTGGCTGTAGACGCCGGCGTCGTAAAGCAACTCGGGAAAGGCGTTGTCGAACGGCTCCATCGGCCCCCAGCTGCGGTGCAGGAACGACAGGCGCCCGGTGAGGATGTCGCGGCGGGCCGGGATGCAGGGCAGGCTGCCGACGTAGTGGCGGTCGAAGGTGACGCTGCGCCGGGCCAGCCGGTCGAAGTTCGGCGTCGGAATGCGCTGGCCGCCATAGGGACCGAGCATGTGGCGATTGAGCGAATCGAAGAGAACGAAAACGGTCTTCATCTTTGGTCGTCCTGCCTGTTCTGACGCGGTCGCTCACTTGATGGCGCCGGCCGTCAATCCCTTCACGATGTAGCGTTGGCCGATGAGCAGCAGCACCAGCGCCGGCAGGATCGAGAGCGCGGCGCTGGCCGCCATCTGGGTGTATTGAATCTCGAAATCCTGGGCGAACTTGGCGATCGCCACCGGCACCGTCGCGGTCTGTTTCATGGTCAGATTGAGAGCGACGGCGAACTCGTTCCAGCTGAACACGAAACACAGCACGGTCGTGGCGGCGAGGCCGGGCGTGATGATCGGCAGCACGACGGCGCGGAACAGCGTCGGCGCGTTGCAGCCGTCGATGCGCGCCGCCTCGACCAGCTCCTGCGGCACGTCGCGCACGAAGACGCCCATCAGCCACACCGCCATCGGCAGGTTGAGCGTGGCGTGCGCCAGGATCAGCCCGGTGAACGTGTTGTCGAGGCCGACCGCCCGCTCCATGGTGAACCAGGCGCTGGCCAGGGCAATCGGCGGAATCATGTTGAAGACCAGTGCCCAGCCGAGGAAGACGTGGACCACCCACCGCGGCCACCTCATGCGGTCGAGCGACCAGGCGGCGAGCGTCGCCGCCGTCACGCACAGTGCCGTCGAGGCGACGCCGATGAACAGCGAGTTGCGGTAGTTGAGGAGATAGTCGGAGGTCTTGGAGAAGAGCACCTCGGCGTAGTTCATCAACACGGGCGTGAACAGGAACTGGCCCATCAGCAACGAAATCTGGGTGCGGAAGCCGGCCGCGACCACCCAGATCACCGGCACGGCGACGATCGCCGCGGCGACCGCGAGGACGGCATAGACGAAGAGGTCGCCGCGCCTGAGCGCCAGTGCGTTCATCACTGGGTCCTCGCGGTTCGGCCGGCCGACAGCGCGACGACCAGCAGGATCGAGACCAGGAAGATCACGGCAACCGACATCGCCGAGCCGTAGCCGACGCGATCCTCGGTGAAGAAGCGCTGGAACAGGGTGAAGCTCACCACCTCGGTGGCGGTGCCGGGGCCGCCGCTGGTCAGCAGATAGACCTCGTCGAACACCTTGAACGCGATGACCAGGCGAAAGGCGAAGGTGACCAGGATCGTCGGGATCATCAGCGGGATGGTGACCAGGCGAAACTCCTGCCAGGCGGAGGCGCCATCGATGCGCGCCGCCTCGAAGATATCGGTCGGCAGCGACTCGAGACCGGCGAGGAAAAGCAGGAAGCAGAACGGCGTCCAATGCCAGATGTCGACGACGATGACGGTGAGCAGCGCCGTGTGGGCATCGCCGAGCCAGTCGTTGGGTGGAATGCCGACCAGCCCGAGGACCTGGTTCACCAGCCCGAAATCGAAGTTGAGCATCAGCTTCCAGATGGCGCCGATGACGATGCCGGGAATGAGAATGGGAAGGATGAAGACGGCGCGGAAAAAGACGCGCCCGCGGTCGATGCGGCTGACCAGCACGGCCAGCAGCAGGCCGATCGCCATCTGGCCGCCGACCGCGCCGATGGCAAACAGGGTGGTATTGACCACCCCCGCCTTGAGCAGGGGATCGGTGAGCAGCTGCGGATAGTGGGCGAAGCCGACCGCGGTCCAGCGCGCCTGCCCGCTCGACCAGGCGACATCGTAGAAGCTGGTCAGGAACAGGTTGGCGAGTGGCAGCACGGCCATGGCGACCATCAGGACCAGCGCTGGGCCGAAAGCGGCCCAGCGCCAGATGCGATCGCTGTCCATGTTCGTCTGCCCCCTCGCGGCAACCGCCCGATCAGCGGCGGAGAGCGAGGAGAGACTCATCGGACCCCCACGCTATGCCTTGAGTGGCGGCAGCTCGCCGGTCTTGTACTTGTATTTCTCCATGACCGCGTGGATGTCGTCGGACATGCTGTTCAAGGCATCGGCCGAGGAAATCTCGCCGGCAATGGCCCGGTTGAGCCCGAGTTCGAGCACGGCGATGACCTCGCTCGCTTCCGGGAAGGCATAGGGGTTGATGGCGTGCGGCAGCGCCGCGGCCAGCGGCTTCATCCAGCGGAACTTGCGCTCGTTCGCCATCGGCTCGTTGTAGACCGACGCGTTGAGCGGAATGCCGCCGGCCTGGGCGTTGGCCAGCTGCGCGTCCTTGGTCTGGAACCAGCGGAAGAACTCCACTGCGCCACGCTTGCGGTCGTCGGGCACGTTGTGGGAGATGCCGCCCAGCCAATGGCCCAGCGCCGGCCCGGGAGGCAAGCCGGGCGAATGCGGCGTCGGCGCGAACTCCATCTTGTCGACGACGATCGACTTGTTGGGGTCGTCCATCTGCGACCACGCGGCGATGACGATGCTGGCATGGGCGGCGTGGCCGGTGACCAGCGCCTGGATGATCTCGGCCTGGTCGAGAGACGCGGTCTTCGGGTGGCCGGCGTCCTTGGCCAGTTTCAGATAATAGTCGAGGGCTTCCTTGCCCTTGTCGTCGTTGAGCGTGACCGAGTAGTCGCCGTTCGTCTGGTCCTTGAACACGGCCCCGCCCATGCCGAAGAGGTACGGATAGAAATCGTAGGAGACGGTGTTCGGTCCGCGGGCGCCGCGCTGCACCATGCCGTACATCTTCGGCGGATCGTGCAGGGCCTTGGCGTTGTTGTAGAGATCCTCGAAGGTCTCGACCGGCTTCAGCCCCTTCTCCTTGTAGAGGTCGCCCCGGTAGAACAGCATCGGGATGTTCGGCTGGATGGGCACCGACATCAGTTTCCCGGACGGCGTCATCGTCTTCGAATCGGGATCGAAGTAGATCGTGTTGCCGAGCGTGAAAAGGTCGGGGTCGATCTTGAACGACGGGTCGATGTCGCTGATGGCGGTGACGAAGCCGCCGAAATACATCTCGGCGAACCAGCCCGAGTTCATGATCAGGATGTCGTAGTCGCCCTGGCTGGCGCGCACGGAGTTGCGCTGCTTCTCGAGCGAGCCGGCAAACGGGTTGACGTCCAGGTTGACCTTGTTTCCGCTTTCCTTCTCGTAAAGTGCCACCGTGGCGCGGAAGCTTTCGAACCAGGGCGACTGGTTGATGACGATGGTAATCGGTGCCGCCGCGGCGGCCCAAGTGTAGGGTACCTTCGTGGCCAGGGCTGCGGCGCCCATGCCCAGGAGTGCACTACGACGGGTTATTTTTGATTTGCCGATCATCTTTCCCTCCCTTGACGACTGGCGACGACGAAAGGCTGCCACGGTCGAGCCATTCCCACAAATAATAAGAGTGAACTGTGCGATAGCCCGATTTCATGGCGCTTGCGGCTGGTCGAGCGCGCTGCGATGGTGACCGACGGGCAGTCGGCGTTCCTCGTACGGGTCGTGATCCATGCGCCTTCGGCAGCTCGAATACTTCCTTGCGGTCGCCAAGGCGCGCAGCCTGACGCTGGCGGCGGCCGAGCTTGGCGTCGCCCAGCCGACGCTGACCAAAAGCATGCGGGCGCTGGAGGACGAGCTCGGCGTGAAGCTCTTCCGCCGCCAGCCGCGCGGGGTCGATCTGACCAGCTACGGTGAATCCCTGCTTCGCCACGCGGAAACCCTGAGCGTCCAGTTGCGCGACGCCATCGGCGAGTTGCGCGCGCTCAAGGAAGGCATGTCCGGCACGGTGACCATCGGAGCGGGGCCGGCATGGCTGCGGCGCCATCTGCCGCTCGCCGTGGCACGGACGGTCAAGCGCAATCCGGCGATCCGGGTGCGCGTCGACGGCGGCTTCGACGATGTGCTCCTCCGCGGCCTGCGTCGCGGCGATGTCGATCTGGTGGTGGCGGAGATTCCGTCGCTGGAGAGCGCGAAGGACCTCAAGGTCATTCCACTCACCTCGGACAGGCTGCGGGTCGCCTGCCGCGCCGGCCATCCGCTGACGCGCCTGAAGCGCGTCACGATGCAGCACCTGCTCGACTATCCGTGGTCGATGCCGCCGCTGTCGACCCACACGACGCGCCGCCTGCAGGCGCTGTTCATCGCGGCCCACCTGCCGCCGCCGGAGACGGCGGTGGAGACCGAATCGATGGCGTTCCTGATCCAGACCGTGCTCAACTCGGATGTCATCACGCTGACCGTCGCGAGCACGCTCGACATGCCCGAGGCGCGGAACCTGAGGCTGTTGACCGTGGCCGGACTGACATCGCGGCGCGAGGCGGGCGTGGTGCTGCGGAAAGACGGGTTCCTGTCGCCGGCGGCGGAAGCCATCGTCGAAGAGCTCAAGCGCATCTGTGCGCTGGAACCGACCAACTGATGCGGCCGGGACCGGCTCAGCGGACGGCAGGGGGCGCTCGCCGAGGTGCCGCCCGCCGTTCCACCCCACCCTGAGGGCTGCGGCTGCCGACACGGCTGCGCCTACTCCGAGAAATGACGCTTGCGCACGGCGCGGACCATCAGCCACACGCCGAGGAGGACAAGGGGCGCCAGAATCGACAGGACGAGCGTCTTCTCGACGGCGAACATCTCCAGCGGTGTCGCCAGCACGTAGCCGAGGATGCCGATGGTGTAATACGAGATGGCGATCGTCGAGAGCCCCTCGACCGTGCGCTGGAGCAGAAACTGGCTGCGGCCGGTCTTGGCGATGGTTTCGAGGACCTGCTTGTTCTGGATCTGCACGTCGAGCCCGATGCGCACGTTGAGCAGCTCGACGGCGCGCTCGATCTTGGCGAAGAGCACGTCGAGGCGCTTCTCCATCGCCGCATAGGTCCTGAGGGCCGGGTCGACCCGGTTGAGGATGTAGCGAGAGAGCGACGAACCGAGCGGTGTCGGGCGCTCGCCGATGGCGCCCAGCCGGGCCTGCAGGATGTCGCCATAGGCCTGACAGGCGGCGAAGCGGTAGGTCAGCTGTTCGGAGAGCCGGCCGGCACGGACCATCAGCGTGTGCAGCGCTTCCAGCGCCGTCTGGGCCCTGGCGGTTTCGGTCGCCTCGGCGAGCGAGTTGACCTTGTCGGTCAGTTCGGTCTCGAGGGAACCGAGTTCGCCGGCGTGCTGCCGCGCCAGCGGCAGGCCGACGAGCGCCATCGTGCGGTAGGTCTCGATCTCGAGGATGCGCCGCACCAGGATGGCGCGGCGGAGCGGTTGCAGGCCGCCGGCGGCGAATTCGAAGCGGGTGAAGCGATCCGCGTCGGGCACGAAATCGGTGGCGAGCTGGGCGGCCCCTCCCTCGACACCGATCACGCACAGGCTCTGCGGATTGAACCCGGGCAGAAGCGCGTCGGGAAGGCGGCTGTCTTCGACCAGGTCGATGCGCATGGCGCCGAGGAGCTGCGGCCCGTCGATCGAATTCCAGCCCAATTCCCTCCGGCGCGCCGTCGGAATCGTCGGGCGCGGCGATCCAGGTGATGGTGATGAATTCGGTGTGAAACTCCCAGGTCACCTGGCGCGGGCCGCTGGTGAAGCTGTGCTGGCGCACATCCGTGTTGCCGGGGCGCGCCAGCCCGGACCGGTCGCACCAGTCGCTGAAGCTGGCCAGCGATCGGGCGACGCTGCCGGCCTCGGAGCGCACGACAAACACCAGGCGGCGCACGCGCGATCGGGCCGGCACCATCTCGACCGGCCGCGCGTGGACCTCTTCCAGGATCTGTCGGCGGAACGGATAGTCCGCCCCGATCGAAACGCTCATGCCGCCCCCCACCTTCGCACGGCTCGCACCGCGGGCCGGGACATTCAGTGCCGTTTTGGCGCTATCCGCAACTCAGGATCGCGCCCTGCGACGACAGCGACGTGGCGATGGCGGCGGCGGTTCGCGCGGCCTGCGGCCTCAGGCGCTGAGCCACGCCTCCAGGGCGTCTTCCTTGGGCAGCCCGCCGGCATGGACGACCGTGCCGTCGACGACGATGCCGGGCGTCGAGGCGATGCCGAACTTGGCGATCTCGGCATAGTCGGTGACCTTTTCGACCGTCACGGCGATGCCGAGCTTCGCGGCGGCGTTCCGCACCATCGCTTCGGTGGCCTCGCAGCGCTTGCAGCCGGGGCCGAGGACCTTGACGTCTTTCATGGGTGACATTCCTTTCGCGCTATCAGCGAAACAGCAGGTTGAAGAGGAAGCCGACCGCGAGGATGCCGGTGCCGACGACGCCGACGAACACCGCGATCAGCCGCAGGGTCAGCACCTTGCGCAGGATGATCATCTCGGGCAGCGACAGGGCGATGACCGACATCATGAAGGCGAGCGTGGTGCCGAGCGCGGCGCCCTTGCCGAGCAATGCCTGCACGATGGGGACGACGCCGGCGGCATTGGTGTACATGGGGATGCCGATGAGGACCGCCGCCGGCACCGACCACCACGCATCGGCGCCCATGATGCGCACCATCAGGTCGGCCGGCACATAGCCATGGATCAGCGCGCCGGCGGCAATGCCGACGACGATCCAGATCCACACCTTGCCGACGATGTCGCGGACGGCGGCGATGCCGAGCCGGATGCGGTCGGCGAAGATCAGATGGTCAGCCGGGGATCGCCATG
Source organism: uncultured Alphaproteobacteria bacterium (assembly GCA_963784605.1). Classification (GTDB taxonomy): domain Bacteria; phylum Pseudomonadota; class Alphaproteobacteria; order Rhizobiales; family Kaistiaceae; genus CAVSRC01. The sequence goes on along the minus strand of CAWARW010000014.1, from coordinate 17,607 downwards.
CCGCCGCCGGTGTGAATCTCCCGCACCCAGTCCTGCAGCCATTTCTCGAGGCGCAGCTTGCCGATCACCCATCCGGCGACGATTGCGACGGCGAGGCCGAACGCGAGATAGGTCAGTGCGACCTGCCAGCCGACGAGCGCCAGGAGGAGGCCCAGCGCCACCTCGTTGACCATCGGCGCGGCAATGAGGAACGAAAAGGTCACGCCGAGCGGAACGCCCGCCGAGACGAAGCCGATGAACAGCGGAATCGCCGAGCAGGAACAGAAGGGCGTCAGGATGCCAAGGCCGGCGGCCATGACGTTGCCGGCTCCCATCCTCTTGCCGGAGAGCAGTGCCCGCGTCTTCTCCGGCGAGAAATAGCTGCGCACCACGCCCATCGCGAAGACGACGAGCGTCAGCAGCATCAGCACCTTGGGCGCGTCGTAGACGAAGAACCTGACCGTTTCCGCAAGGTCGCTGCCGGGCGTGAGCGGCAGCAGCGCCACGATCGCGTCCGAGAGCGCGACGAGCTGACCGTAGACGGCGAACCACAGCGCGATACCGGCGAGGGTGCCCGCCCCCCACACAAATGCCGACAGGTCGCGCGGCGGCCGGTGCGGGACCAGAGACGTTTCGGCGTTCATGCCGCCTTCTTCGCCGACGCACTCGGCAAGCTCGCCAGCACGGCGTCGACAATGGCCGCGTTCGCGGCGGCGAGATCGCGATTGCGCGTGTAGCGGACCCACTGTGCGTCCCGGCGGTCGACGACCAGGCCGGCCTGCTTCAGCACCGCCATGTGACGCGACATGCGCGACTGGGTGGTACCGAGGGCGCGCATGAGCTCGCAGACACAGTGCTCGCGGCCATCCCAGAGCAGCCGGACGGCGGCAAGTCGCGTGGGTTCCGAAAGGGCGGAAAGAAGCTCGATGGCGGTGTCCATGGCCGGATATATACATGAATGCGCATATGCGCTCAAGCGCATTAGTATGGCAAAAATTACCAGGTGCGAGATACGGGCGTGTCTGACCCGAAGGGGACGCGGCCGTCGGCCGCCGATGCTGGACCGACAAGAGCGAAATCCGCTACCGCCAGGGCGAACGGCCGCAGGACGTGCCGCGGGCAGGACCCGCGTCACGCCAGCAGCTTGATCAGTTCCGGCACGAAACGGGAGGCGTTTCCGCCGTCGACCTCGGCCTTGTAGGTATCCCTGACCGAACCGGCGATGGCGGCGGCGGCCTTCAGGTCGCCGGCCATGGTGCAATAGTAGTCGAGATCCTTGAAGGAGTTGGCCAGAGTGAAGCGGAAGCCACCGGTTTCCTGCTTCAGGATGAAGGGCGAAAGCCGGTCGAGGACCACGCCGGCCCCGCCGCCATGGGCGAGCACGTCATGGAGGATCGTCGGGTCGATGCCCGCCTTGAGGGATGCCGCGGCGGCCTCGCACAGCACCGCCGAGAAGCCCAGCGAGACGAAATTGTGCAGAAGCTTCAGCGTGTGGCCGGCGCCGGATTCGCCGGCGTAGGTGATGTTTTCCGCGAAGCACTCGAGAAGCGGACGCTTCGCCTCGAACACCGACCGGTCGCCGCCGACGATCAGGTTGAGGCGGCCCTCGGCGGCTTCCTTCGGCGTGCGCGTCATCGGTGCGTCGAGCATGGTGCCGCCGGTCTCAGCAACCAGCCGGGCCATCTTGCGGGTCGAATCGGGCACCGCCGTCGAGCAGTCGATGACCACGGCGCCCTTCGCCAAGGCGGTAAGGATGCCGTCGCTGCCGGTCATCACGGCTTCGACCTGCGGCGTGCCGGTGACGCACAGGATGATCGTGTCGCAGCGCGCGGCAAGCGAAGCCGGGGTGTCGGTCGCCCAGGCGCCAGCCGGCGCGCAGGTCGTCGGTCGGCTGGTTGCCGGGATGATCGAGGAAGCCGATCCGCCAGCCCTTCTTCTGCAGGTTCGATGCGATGCCGTGGCCCATCAGGCCGATGCCGACAATGCCGATCGTGCCGTCGTTCATCTATGCCTCCTGGCGCACATTGCCGATGTTGACGAACTTGATTTCGAGATAGTCCTCGACGCCGTACTTGGAGCCCTCGCGGCCGATGCCCGACTGCTTGACGCCGCCGAACGGACCGATCTCGGTCGAGGTCGCGCCCTCGTTCAGCCCGACGATGCCGTATTCGAGCGCTTCGATCATGCGCCAGGAGCGATTGAGGTCGTTGGTGTAGACATATGAGGCGAGGCCGAACTCGGTATCGTTGGCCATCGCGATCGCTTCGCCTTCGGTGCTGAAGCGGATGAGCGGCGCGACCGGGCCGAACGTCTCCTCGTTCATCAAGAGGGCGGTCGGCGCGACGTCGGCGATCACGGTCGGCTGGAAATAGGTGCCGCCGAGCGGGTGCAGGGCGCCGCCGGTCAGCACGCGACCGCCCTTGGCGACGGCGTCGTCGATGTGCTCGCGGACCTTGGCAACCGCGTTGTCGTCGATCAGCGGTCCGATCTCGCTGCCCGCGGCGAAGGTCGGACCGACCTTCAGGGCCGCCACCGCCTGCGCCAGCTTTTCGCCGAAGGCCGCATAGATGCCCTCCTGGACGAAGATGCGGTTGGCGCAGACGCAGGTCTGGCCGGCATTGCGGAACTTGGAGGCCATGGCGCCCCTGACCGCATCGTCCAGGTTGGCATCGTCGAAAACGATGAACGGCGCATTGCCGCCGAGCTCCATGGAGACCTTCTTGACGGTTGCCGCGCACTTCTCGAGAAGGATGCGCCCGACCTCCGTCGAGCCGGTGAAGGACAGTTTGCGGACCAGCGCATTGGCGGTCAGTTCGTCGCCGATCTCGCGCGCCGAACCGGTGACGACGTTGACGACGCCGGCCGGAATGCCGGCACGCCGGGCGAGATCGGCCAGGGCCAACGCGGTGTAGGGCGTGGCGCTCGCCGGCTTGATGACGACCGTGCAGCCGGCGGCCAGGGCCGCGCCGGCCTTGCGCGTGATCATCGCGGCGGGAAAATTCCACGGCGTGATCAGCGCGGCGACGCCGACCGGTTGCTTGATGACCAGGAAGCGCCGATTCCCGGCATTGGAGGGAATGACATCGCCGTAGATGCGCCGGGCTTCCTCCGAGAACCACGACAGGAAGCTCGATGCATAGTGGATCTCGCCGATGCCTTCGGCCCACGGCTTTCCCTGTTCGGCCGACAGGATGCGGCCGAGGTCCTCGGCGTTCTCCTCGACCAGGTCGTACCACCGGCGCAACAGCGCCGAACGCTCGGATGCCGTCGTCTTCGACCAGGTGGCGAAGCTGCGATGGGCGATGGCGATCGCCGCGGCCACCTCGGGCCGCGTCAGGCTCGGCACGTCGCCGAGCTTGCCGCCGGTTTCGGGCGTGGTGACGGCGATGCTTCCGCCCGCGCCGCTGCGGACCCAATCTTCCCCGATCAGGCAGGCTTCGTGGAACAGCGTCGCGTCGCGCAGTCCGTTCATGATCACTATCCTCGCTGGGCCGGCAACAGCCGTCCTGGCAGGCGCCGACGGAGCAGTTGCGGGCCGGAAACGTTCTAGGCGGGCTTCTGCCAGCTCAACAGCGTGCCGCCGGTCTTGATGGTACCGACATCGGCGTCGGCGGGCAGCGGATATTCGTCCTCGTTGATGCAGAAGCCCTTCTTGGCGGCGAAATCGAGCCGCGGCGGGCAGAAGATATCGTAGAGCGAGGACTCCGGTCCGTCGACGCCGACGTCCTGGCTGGTGTGGATGGCGCGCGCCGGAATGATGATCACCGAGGGCGTCGCCATCTCGGAATGGTCGTCCGGCCACCACCGGCTGGCGTCGGCTCCCCAGTTGTAGCGCATGTGGTGGACCCAGGTACCGCTGAGACACAGCGAGGCCTGCTCGAAATCGTCGTGCCAGTGCGGGCTCAGCCCGTTGTTGCCGCGCCGCGTCCTGTAGTGGACGAAGACGTTGACCAGCATGTTGGTGGAGCGGAAGGCGCGGGGCTGGATGCGCGGGCCGTCGGGCCTGGCGTAGGGCGCCAGCGGGTAGTGGCGCAGGCGGAATCCGTCATAGGGTGCCGGCCACGGATCGGGCGGCGCCAGCTCCGGCGCGCCATCGGCATAGGCCGTGCGGTTGGACGCCATGTCCATGATGTCCGCCGCGGCACGGGAGAAGATGCGGGCGATCACCCCGTCCGCGGTGGCGGTGATGCGGCTGTCGCCGGGGGGCATGATGGTGAGCGAATTGTTGCCGGCCTCCACCGTGACGCCGCCCGCCGCGATCGTGGCGGTGGCGCCGCCGGGCGGCAGGATGACCATGGATTCCTCCGCATCGTTCCGGCGCGCGAGGACGGCGCCGGCCGCGACCTCGGAATAGCAGACCGCGAAATTGCCGCCCCGGGTGATCCAGGTCCTTTCCTTGCCGTCGGCCGAAACGAAAGCCGGTTGCTGATCGTGAAAGACGGATTTCGATGCCGTGCGCAACGACAGCTCTGTCATTGAATTCCCCGAAGTGGCTGTTTTCTGCGGCGTGGTCCTGGCAGCGAGGGGCCGCGTGCGCCGATGATGGTCGGGCAGGGACGTTCCGGCCATCGCTATCGCGGCGGATTTCGCCACGCGAAATTGCCCGTCGCTTGCGGCCGAAAGCCGCGGAAATGCGCGACCGGAAATTGGCCTGGGGCGCGGTTCCGGCGAGGGCGGCGGTGCCTTGGCCGGGGCGGCGATCTGGTCCTGCGGGCCGATAGCAGCTAGCTTTGACGACCGCCGGTTCGCGACGAGGGAGGAAGACGTCGCGGCGCGGCCGGGACGATGGAAGTCATGGCGCGCCGCGCCATGAGGGGAGGAAGATAAATGGAACCAGCAGCACAGGTCCCCGCCAGACCGGCGGGGCCCCGGCTTGCCAAGCCGCGGTGCCGGACAAATTCGCGTCGCGGTCTGACCGATCTGTCCGGTTCGTCCTATCCGCCGGTCGAGGCGGCGTGCCGGGTGCTGGACGTCCTGCGCAGCGTGAACGGGCGGCGGATCGCGACGGTGAACGGCATTCACGAGACGACGGGGATTCCGAAGTCGACGGTCGTCAGGATGCTGGAGACGCTGATGGCGGAAGGCTATGTCGCGCGGGACAACATGTGCGGCGGCTACCGCGTCACCCATCACGTTCGCGAGCTTCGGCCGGCTATGACCCGTTCAGCCGCGTCATCGAGGTCGCCCGCCCCTTTGCCATCGACCTGACCCGGCGGATCAAGTGGCCGGTCGGCCTCGGCGTGCCGGACGGCGATGCGATCGCCATCCAGTTCTGGACGGGGACCATCAGCCCGTGGGCGCACACCAACACGGTCCTCGGCCTCAGGCCCGAATTCTACGATTTGGCGATGGGGCGAGCCTACATGGCATTCTGCAGCGACGAGGAACGCGAAGCGCGCATCGCAACCCTGCGCCGCGATCCCGCCCTCAAGCTCAGCGGGCAAGACGAGCGCAGCTACCGGACGATCCTCGAGCGCGCGCGCATCGACGGATTCGCCATCCGCAATCCGAAGACGCCACCCTTCCGGACGACGACCTTCGGCATGCCGCTGCGCGAGGGAAACGACGTCCGCGCGCTGGTTTCGCTCAGCGTCTATCGCACCGCCGTCAGCCCGAGCGAGATCCACGAAAAGGTCATCGAGCCGCTCAAGGCCACGATCGGCAAGATCGAGGCGGCGCTCGCCTTCATCGAGGCGGGCAACGCGGCGACCCAGGCCGACGGGCGCGACCTCGAACTGGGTTTCTGACGCCGTCGGTCAAGGCGGTTTCGCTCGGGCAGGCCGAAGCCGCCCTGCGCCTCATTGCTCGTCGAGCTTCGGATTGGTCGTCGGGGTTCCGCCTTCGAACCAGTTGTCGAAGCGGCGGCTTTCGACCAGCCAGCCGGCATCGGCGTCGCGGCGCATCCTGTCGGTCATATAGGCGATCTGGATGGGCGGGTGGGTCGGCAGCACCGGCGTGCCGTCGGCCGCATAGAGCATCAGGATCCAGTGGCATGTCGCCCGGTCGGCGCCGTCCGCAAAGGCCTGGAAGTTGATGACGGCGTGCACGACGGTGCGGGCGCCGCGGTCCTCGCGCCACTTGTAGAACTTGCGGATGTTTTCACGGCCCTTGTAGGTCGCGGCGGGCCCGATGAACTCGCCCTCTGGCGTGTAATAGTCGGGTGCGTTACGGCCCCAGTTGGTATCGACATCGTGCCAGTAGTCGATCACCAGCGCGTGGAGCTCGTGGGTCAGCGCCAATCGCTCGCTCGAGATTTTCATGCCGTCGCACTCCGCGAACCCGTTCCGGGAGGTCTGTCGCGGCCATTGGTAGCCCAGACCGGGCGGAGCGGCGACCGATTCGGCGCGTCGGCGGCCGGCTTCGTGCACCGTTTTCATTGGGAGAAATCATCGGCCCTTTTTGTCGGCCTATAGTGTGCGCCAGCTCCGGCGTTTCCGGGGGCGATACCAGCAAGGCCCGACTGCCAATGACCGACATGTCCGCGATCAGGGCGCCGCTCGTCGACGCGCATTTCCATACCTGGCGGATCGACCATCCGCTGACCGACACGGCCTGGCATGCGCCGCCCACCGACGCGCCCATCGATCGGTTCATCGCGCTGATGGACAAGCACGGCGTGATCTTCGGGGTGGTTTCGGCGGCATCGATCTTCGGCGAATACAACGACTATGTCCGCGCCGCCCTGAAGGCCCACCCGCGCCTGCGCGCGACCGCCGTGCTGTCGCCGCAGCACCGACATCCGCCAGATGGAGCAGATGCAGGCCGAAGGCTTCGTCGGCGTGCGGCTGATGTGGGCGTTCAACCAGACCAACCCGGACCTCGACAGCGGCGAGTACCGCATGTTCCTGCGCCGGGTGGCCGACATCGGCTGGCACGTCCATCTCGTCGCCAAGCCCGATGTCTTCGCTCCGGCGATCCGGGCGATCGAGAAATCGGGGGCGCGGCTGGTCATCGACCACATGGGCGACCTGAAGACGCGCGACCGCGTCGACAGTCCCGCCTTCCAGGAAATCCTGGCAGCGGTCGATCGCGGCAATACCTGGGTGAAGGTGTCGTGCAAGTTCCGCTTCGAGCCGCCGGCCGAGGCCGATTTCTTTGCCGAACAGCTGCTGCGCGTCGCCGGCGGCGATCGCATCCTGTGGGGCAGCGACTGGCCGTTCGCCGCCTTCGAACATCAGATGACCTACGACCAGGCGGTGGCCGACTTCCACCATCTGGTGCCCGACGCAGACATGCGCCGGCGGATCGACGAAACGGCGCTGCGCTTCTACTTCACGTAGGGCAAGCGGCGGCCGTCGGGCGGCTCAGACCAGCGGCGGCCTGAACTCGGCGAGGGCGGCAAGGGCCGCCTGGCGCATGAAGCCGTGATCGCTGGCCACCAGGAAGGCGCTGGCGCCCAGCTGCGCGACCCGCTCGGCGTCCTGCCGGTTGGGGCAGAGCATGATCACCGGCATGCCGGCGGCGCGCGCCGCGGCCATGATCGGCTCGACCACGGCCATGGTTTCCGCCGACGTCATCGACGGCGCGTCGAGGGCGGCGGTGAGGTCGCCGCGGCCGATGAAGATCGCGTCGAGGCCGCCGACGCGGACGATCTCGTCGATGTGGTCGAGCGCTTCGACGTCCTCGATCATCGCGACGCAGACGATCTCGCTGTCCTGGGCCTGCTTGTGCTCGGCAAAGCTCGCCGTGCCGAAGCCGCCGGCGCGCGTGGTGTTGGCGAAGCCGCGCGTCCCACCCCTATAGCGGCAGGCGCCGGCGATGCGTCGTGCGGTCTCTGCCGTCGCCACATGCGGGACGAGGACGCCGCTGGCGCCGCAATCGAGGACGGTCTGGATCATCGACGGGCTTGCCTCGGGCACGCGCACGATGCCGGCGATGTTGGCGGCGCGCGCAGCGAGGATCATCGTGTCGAGCGCGCGTGCATCGAGCGGGGCGTGTTCCTGGTCGAAGACGACGAAATCGAAGCCGAGCGAGCCGAAGATCTCGGTGGCGTGGCTGGTCGGCGTCTTGATGAAGGTGCCAATCAGATGCGAGCGGGCCAAGAGACGCTGGCGAAACTCGCGGAAAGGCGGGCGCTGCTCCGGCATGGGGTCTTCCTCCCGATTTTCTGTCCCGGCGATGCTGCCGCGCTGCGCCGCGGCTTGCGAGCCGACCAGCCGACCAATTTCTCCTGCCGAAAATGACCGCGTTCAAACCGCCCGGTGCCGGCCGAGGCTGTAGTTAGGGGCCAACGGGAGGCATCCTATGGCAGCGGAAAACCGCAAGGTCATCATCACCTGTGCCGTCACCGGCGGCATTCACACCCCGACCATGTCGGCGGCATTGCCGGTCACGCCGGACGAGATCGCCGAGCAGGCGATCGCCGCCGCCGAAGCCGGGGCGTCGATCCTGCATCTGCACGCGCGCGACCCGGAGACCGGTCGGCCGACGCCCGATCCGGCCGTGTTCATGCGCTTCCTGCCGAGGATCAAGCAGGCGACCGACGCGGTGGTCAACATCACGACAGGCGGCGGCATGAAGATGACGCTCGAGGAGCGGCTGGCGGCGCCGCTGGCGGCGAAGCCCGAGATGTGCTCGCTCAACATGGGCTCGATCAATTTCGGCATCTTCGGCATGGCCGACCGATACCAGGCGTGGAAGCACGACTGGGAGGAGCCCTATCTGCGCCAGACGACCGACTACATCTTCCGCAACACGTTCCTCGATATCGAGCGCGTCATCCGGGAACTCGGCGAAACGCACGGCACCCGCTTCGAGCACGAATGCTACGATACCGGGCACCTCTACAATCTTGCCCATTTCGTCGACCGCGGCATCGTCAAGCCGCCCTTCTTCGTCCAGCTCATCTTCGGCATCCTCGGCGGGATCGGCGCCGACATCCGCAACCTGATCTTCATGAAGGATACGGCGGATCACCTGTTCGGCGCCGACTATCGCTGGTCGGTGCTGGCCGCCGGCCGCCACCAGATGCCGTTTGCCGTGCAGGCCGCCACCATGAACGGCAACGTCCGGGTCGGGCTGGAGGACAGCCTCTACATCGCCAAGGGACGGCTGGCCAAGAGCAATGCCGAGCAGGTCGCCAAGATCCGCAATCTGGTCGAGGAACTGGGCTACGAAGTCGCCTCGCCGGCCGAAGCGCGTGAGGCGCTGGCGCTCAAGGGCGCCGACCTGGTCGGATTCTGATTGCCCGACAGCCTGACGGAAAGGACCGCAGATGAACCTGTTCGATCTCTCGGGGAAGGTGGCCGTGGTGACCGGCGGCAACGGCGGCATCGGCCTCGGCATGGCAATCGGACTGGCCCGGGCCGGCGCCGACATCGTCATCGCCTCGCGCAATCAGGAAAAGAACGCGGCGGCGGAGACCACCGTGCGCGAAGAGGGGGTCAGGGCAATGGCGGTCGCCACCGACATCCGCGATCCCGACGCCTGCCAGAAGCTGATCGACAGAACCGTTGCCGACTACGGACGGGTCGACATCCTGATCAATAATTCCGGCATCAATTACCGGAAGCAGCCGCAGGATTTCACGCTGGAAGAATTCCACGACGTCATGGATACCAACCTGACCGCGGCCTTCCTGCTCAGCAAGGCCGTCTATCCGCACTACCTCAGCCAGGGTGGCGGCAAGATCATCAACATCGGATCGATCGGGTCGTTCATGGCGAGCTCCGTCGGCGTCGCCTATTCGCCGTCCAAGGGCGGCATCCTGCAACTCACCAAGGCGCTCGCCGTCGCCTGGGCAAAGGACAACATCCAGGTCAACGCGATCCTGCCGGGCTGGATCGACACGCCGCTGTCGGTATCGGCGCGGGCGGTGATCGCCGGCCTGGAACAGATGGTCGTCGGCCGTACGCCGGCCGGCCGCTGGGGAACGCCGGAGGACTTCGCCGGAGCCGCGGTGTACTTCGCCAGTACGGCATCGGATTTCGTCAACGGCGCCTCGCTGGTCATCGACGGCGGCTATTCCTCGAAGGCCTGAGCGCATTCCTCCTTCACAAACCTTGGCCGCGCCCGGGCTTTGCCGTTTTCACCTAACGAAATTCGCCCTGAATCGATTGGAGCCCGACAGTGGCATCGGCGATGATTTGACAGGGCGTTGGGAACCATTGGCTGCCGCCAGAGCCCCATCGATCAGGCGCACACGCTGCAGCCGAATTCCTGCGCACCTCAAGTAGCCGACTTCGTTTTCCTGTCGTCTGGATGGTGCCAGGGATATGATTCGCGACCAATAGGGGAGGGACCGATGTTCTCGAGAAATACGCTCAAGGCGGTCGTCATGGCCGCCTGCGTGGCTGCCCTGGCGACCCTGCCGGCGGCCCGTGCCAGCGCCGAACCGCGCACCCTGAGCCTGGGTGCCAACAACAACGCCAACGACTTCATCGCCGACGGCTTCCGCTTCTTCGCCAAGCGCGTCAACGAACTCTCCAACAACGAGCTCAAGGTCGACATCTTCTGGAGTTCGCAGCTCGGCGGCGCCAAGGAAATGGTGCAGGGCGTCGCCGCCGGCTCGATCGACATGCAGATGGACGTGATCGAGCTTCTGGTCACCTTCGAGCCGCGCATCGGCATCCTCAGCCTGCCGCTGGTCTTCCGCGATCGCGAGCACTTTGCGCACTTCGTCGGCAGCCCGATCTTCGCGAGCTTTCTCGACGGGCTGGCAAGCAAGGGGATCGTCTTCCCCGGCCGCAAGTTCCTCAGCGATCCGCAGGAAGCCGCCAACTGGGTGCGCCCCTATGACCGTGGCATCGTGAGCAAGCGCCCGGTCTTCCTGCCCGACGACCTCAAGGGCTTCAAGATGCGCATGTACGAATCGGAGATCCCGATCAAGTCGTGGCAGCAGCTGGGTGCCAGCGTCCAGGTCGTGCCGTGGCCGGACGTCTACACCGCGCTCGCCACCGGCGCCGTCGATGGCCTCACCGGCACCGTCACCGACAACTTCGAGATGAAGCACTTCGAGAACGCCAGGTACTGGACCGACGTCCACGAATATTACCAGATGATGCATCCGTGGATGAGCAAGATCACGTGGGACAGCCTGACCGACTCGCAGCGTGACGCGATCGACGAGGCGACCAAGGAGGCGAGCGCCGTCTTCGCCAAGCTGATGAAGCAGGCCAACGACGAGTTGACCCAGAAGGCTCAGGAGGTCTACGGCATCTCGCTGATCTATCCGCCGATCAAGCCGTGGATCGAGAAGATGAAGCCGGCGGTCGCCGACTTCGAGCAGCGTGGGCTCATCCCCAAGGGACTGGTCGAGCAGATCCAGGCGATCCAGTAGATGGCCGATGCGCACGGGGATGGCCTAGCCGCCCGACCTGTCGCGACGCTTCCAAGGGAACTGGCGGGCTGCCGCCGGTTCCTTTTCCTCGTGGGCAAGGTGGAAATCACCATCGCGATAGCCGGCCTCGTCGTCACCGTGGCGCTGTCCGCGTCCCAGGCCCTTCTGCGATACGCCTTCGGCACCTCGCTGTGGTGGGCCGGCGAGATCATCCAGTACGCCGTGTTCGCCTCCTACTTCCTCGGCATCAGCTATGTGTTCAAGACGCGGCAATACATCCTGATCGAGTTCGTCAGCCGGCAGGCGCCGCTGAAGCTGCAACTGGTCTTCTATTGCATCGCGCAGGTACTGGCGGTGGTGTTCGCCGGGGGCACCGTGTGGTTGCTGTACCTGTTCCTGCCGACGCTCCTCAACATGCAAACCCCGGTGCTCGGACTGCCGGCCTTCATCCTGCCGATTCCGCTCGCCGTCGGCTCAGCCATGGTCGTGGTGACGAGCCTCTACTATCTGGCCTTCGCCTGCTGGGCGCTGGCGCGGGGCCTCACCGGCGAGAGCCTGCACGAGATCGAATCCGTCGCGCTGATCACGCCGCCCCTCGAGGACGCCGAAGAATGGTGATGCCAGCGGCCGCCGACCAGCGCTCATGCGGATGACGATGCCATGATCTCGCTGACCATGCTCGCCATCTCGTTCGGCCTGTTCCTGGTCCGCGTCCCGGTGTCGATCTCCATGGGCATCGCGGTGCTGGTCGGCTTCGCCATGCTGCACGTGCCGGCGTCCGTCATCCCCAATCTGATGATGCAGGGCGTCGACGGCTTCGCCCTGCTCAGCGTGCCGTTCTTCATCCTCGCCGGAAACCTGATGAACGCCGGCGGCATCACCGAGCGGATCTTCGCCTTCGCGCGGGCGCTGGTCGGCTGGATCGCCGGCGGGCTCGCCCAGGTGAACATCCTGGCGAGCGTCATCTTCGCCGGCATGTCGGGCTCGGCGCTTGCCGATCTTGCCGGGCTCGGCGCCGTCGAAATCCGGGCCATGAGGAAGAACGGCTATCCGATCGACTTCTCCGCCGCGGTGACGCTCGCCTCCTGCACCATCGGGCCGCTGATCCCGCCGAGCGTCATCCTGGTCATCTACGGGCTGGCGACCAACACGTCGATCGGCCAGCTCTTCCTCGGCGGCATCGGCGCCGGCCTGGTGGTCGCGGCCGCGCTGATGGCCTACGTCTTCCTCTATGTGATCATCAAGAAGCCGGATTGGGGCCAGCCCGAGCCCTTCGACGTCCGCGAAGTGCTGCGCACGGGAATCTATGGCCTGCCGGCCCTCCTGGCGCCGGTCATCATCCTCGGTTCGCTGGTCATGGGCGTTTCGACGCCGTCGGAGCTCGGATCGATCGCGACGCTCTATTCGGTGTTCGTCGGCCTGCTCTACCGGCAGTTCACCTGGGAGAAGCTCCGGCACGCCTTCATCAACACGGTCACGATGACCAGCGTCATCATGTACCTCTTCGCCATCGCCCAGGCGATGAACTTCGTCATCGCGCGCGAGCGCATTGCGCACAACGCAGCGGAGTTCATGAGCGCCTACGTCGGCAACCCGATCCTGGGGATCCTGCTGGTCAACGCCTTCCTGGTGGTCGTCGGCATGTTCATCGAAGGGCCGGTGGCGATCCTCATCGTGGCGCCGATCCTGCTTCAGGTGGTGCACGCCTTCGGCATGGGGCCGGTCCAGTTCGGCCTGATGCTGAGCTTCAACCTGCTCATCGGCATGATCACGCCGCCGATGGGGATTGGCCTGTTCGTGGGCGGCAAGGTGGCCGGAATCTCGCCCGAGGCCGTCCTGCGCGCCACGTTGCCGTTCTTCCTGCCGCTGCTGGCCGGCCTGGCGATCATTTCCTTCGTCCCCTGGGTGACGGAGTGGCTGCCGGGGCTCGTCTTCCACCCGTAGGCCAGGCGGGGCTCATCTCGTCGGGAACCGAAACGCGCGCCATGGCGTTGGCCGTAGGGGGGCGGCACCGATTTGATCGCTGACAGATGCGATACGCTTGCGTCGCCCTGCGGCGGCGGACCCTCCGACGATGCGGGGCAGGCGATGCTCGCCCCAAGCCCCTTGATCGGGAGCGGCAGATCGGGTGAGCATGGCCAGATGGTGAAAGCAACGGTTTCGAAGACAGGCCGCAGGCCGCCTCAGGGCGAGGACCGGCTGAGCGGGCCCGAGGGCTCCGACGCGGTGCTGCGCAGCCTCGCTGCCAATCGCATCGCCATCGAAGCGGTTTCGCCGGAGATCGACGCCGGGCGCTTCCCGGCCAAGATCGGCGTCGGCGAGCAGTTCGTCGTCGAGGCGGACATCTTCGCCGACGGCCACGACCAGATCGCCGCCGCCGTCCGTCTCCGCGCTGCCGGCAGCGGCGACTGGCGCGAGGTGCCGCTGGTCTTCTTCGACAACGACCGCTGGCGCGGCGTTGCGGTGTTCGATGCCGTCGGCACCTATCACTATACGCTGATTGCCTGGCGCGACCTTTTTGCGACCTGGCAGCATGAGGTCGCCAAGAAGCATGCCGCCGGCCTGTCGCTGGCGCTGGAGCTGGCGGAGGGGCGCGACATCGTCGCGGCCGCCCGCGATTCCGGCCGCGGATCGCCGGACGACCGCGCCGCCGTCGAGGCATTGTTGGCCGCCGTCGACGCCGCCGGCGACGAGGCGTCCCGCCTGGCGCTCTTGATGGATCGCGCCACGGCCGCGCTGATGGAGCGTGCGGGCGTGCGCGCCAACCTGTCGTCCCATGCGCGCGAACTGACCGTGTGGGTGGAGCGCGAGCGGGCCGTCTTCAGCGCCTGGTACGAGCTGTTTCCGCGCTCTGCCGCCAACGATGCAGCGCGCCACGGCACCTTCGACGACGTCATTGCGCGGCTGCCCTATGTGCGCGACATGGGCTTCGACGTGCTCTATTTCCCGCCGATCCACCCGATCGGCCGCGTCAACCGCAAGGGCCGCAACAATGCGCTCACCGCCGGCCCCGACGATCCCGGCAGCCCCTATGCCATCGGCTCCGAGGAGGGCGGCCACGAGGCGATCCACCGCGAGCTCGGCAGCTTCGAAGACTTCGCGCGCCTGGTGGCGGCGGCGCGCGAGCACGGCCTGGAGATCGCGCTCGACTTCGCCATCCAGTGCTCGCCCGACCATCCCTGGGTGCGGCAGCATCCGGAGTGGTTCGACTGGCGGCCGGACGGCACCATCAAATATGCCGAGAACCCGCCGAAGAAATACGAGGACATCGTCAACGTCGATTTCTATCGCGGCGGCATGCCGGCGGTGTGGCACGCGCTGCGCGACGTGGTTCTGTTCTGGTGCGGCCACGGCGTCCGCATCTTCCGCGTCGACAACCCGCACACCAAGCCGCTGCCGTTCTGGGAATGGATGATCGGCGAGGTGCGGGCGCGCCATCCGGACGCGATCTTCCTGGCCGAGGCCTTCACCCGGCCGAAGCCGATGAAGCGGCTCGCCAAGGTCGGGTTCACCCAGTCCTATTCCTATTTCACCTGGCGCAACACCAAGCAGGAACTGGCCGACTACCTGGGCGAACTGACCACCACCGATTGCCGCCATTACATGCGGCCGAACTTCTTCACCAACACGCCCGACATCAACCCTTACTTCCTGCAGACCAGCGGCCGCGCCGGCTTCCGCACGCGCCTGGTGCTGGCCGCCGCTCTCGGCGGCAACTACGGCATCTACAGCGGGTTCGAGCTGTGCGAGGCGGCGCCGATCCCCGGCCGCGAGGAGTATCTCGATTCCGAGAAATACGAGCTGAGGGCCCGCAATTTCGACAGCGTCGGCAACATTCGCGCGGACATCACGCTGATGAACCGGCTGCGCCGCGAGCATCCGGCGCTGCAGTCGTTCACCAACGTGCGCTTCCACAACGCCTGGAACGACAACGTCCTCTACTTCTCCAAGGCGACGCCCGACCTGTCGGACTTCCTGCTCTTCGCCGTCAATCTCGACCCGCATAACGGGCAGGGCGCCAATTACGAGGTCCCGCTATGGGAATTCGGCCTGCCCGACGACGCCTCCATCCGCGTCGAGAACCTGGTGACCGGCGAACGCTTCACCTGGTCGGGCAAGATCCAGCATATCTGGCTGCACCCCGACAATAACCCGTATGCGATCTGGCGGCTCGATCCGGCGGCGGACGACCACTGATGGACGACCCTGCCGCTCCTCCGCCGCGTGCTGGCCCCCGTGCGGGCGCGGACCCGATCGACCGGTCGCAGAAGGACTGGTACCGGGACGCGATCATCTACCAGCTTCACATCAAGGCGTTTTTCGATTCCGACGGCAACGGCATGGGGGATTTTGCCGGTCTGATCGAGCGGCTCGACTACATCGCCAGCCTGGGGGTGACGGCGATCTGGCTGCTGCCGTTCTTTCCCTCGCCGCTGCGCGACGACGGCTACGACATCGCCGACTACCGGTCGATCAACCCGGTTTACGGAACCATGCGGGATTTCCGGCGTTTCGTCAGCGAGGCGCACAAGCGGGGTATCCGGGTCATCATCGAGCTGGTCATCAACCACACCTCCGACCAGCACCGCTGGTTCCAGCGTGCCCGCCAGGCCAAGCCGGGGTCGGCGGCGCGCGATTATTACGTGTGGAGCGACAGCGACAAGCTGTATGGCGGCACGCGGGTCATCTTCATCGATACCGAGCAGTCGAACTGGACGTGGGACCCGGTGGCCAAGGCGTTTTTCTGGCACCGCTTCTATTCGCACCAGCCGGACCTCAACTTCGACAATCCGCGGGTGATGGAAGAGGTCAAGCGGCTGCTGCACTTCTGGCTGGATACCGGGGTCGACGGGCTCAGGCTGGACGCCATCCCCTATCTGGTCGAGCGCGACGGCACCAACAACGAGAACCTGCCGGAGACCCATGCGGTGCTGAAGGAGCTGCGCCGCGAGCTCGATGCCGGCTATGCCGACCGCATGTTGCTGGCCGAGGCCAACCAGTGGCCGGAGGACACGCGGCCGTACTTCGGCGACGGCGACGAATGCCACATGGCGTTCCACTTTCCGCTGATGCCGCGCATGTACATGGCGCTGGCCCAGGAGGACCGCCACCCGATCACCGACATCATCCGGCAGACGCCGGACATTCCGGAGGGTTGCCAGTGGGCGATCTTCCTGAGGAACCACGACGAGCTGACGCTGGAGATGGTGACGGCGGAGGAGCGCGACTACCTGTGGCGGACCTATGCGGCGGACTCGCGGGCGCGCATCAACCTGGGGATCCGCCGCCGGCTGGCGCCGCTGCTCGACAACGACCGCCGCAAGATCGAGCTGATGAACGGGCTGCTGCTGTCGATGACCGGCACGCCGGTGGTCTATTACGGCGACGAGCTGGGCATGGGCGACAACTACTTCCTCGGCGACCGCGACGGGGTGCGCACGCCGATGCAGTGGTCGGCGGACCGCAACGGCGGCTTCTCGCGGGCCAATCCGCAGCAGCTCTACCTGCCGCCGATCATGGACCCGGTGTACGGCTTCCAGGCGGTCAACGTCGAGGCGCAGCAGAACGAGGCCTCGTCGCTGCTCAACTGGATGCGGCGGATGATCTCGGTGCGCAAGCAGCATGCGGCCTTCGGGCGCGGCACGCTGACGATCTTGCTGCCGCAGAACCGCAAGATCCTGGCGTATGTGCGCGAGTACGAGGGCGAGCGCATCCTGTGCGTGGTCAACCTGTCGCGCGCCGCCCAGGCGGTGGAACTCGACCTGTCGGACTATCGCGGGCGCGGTGCCGGTCGAGCTGTCGGGCAACGCCGCCTTCCCGCCGGTCGGCGAGCTGCCCTACATGCTCACCCTGCCGGCCTACGGATTTTTCTGGTTCCTGCTGGCACAAAAGGCAGATGCCCCGCGTTGGCATATACCCATGCCGGACCCGTTGCCCGAATTCGTGACGCTCACCGCCACCGGCGGCAACCTGGCGCGCGCTCTCGAAGGCCGCGAACTGATCCAGCTGCAGCGCGACGTCCTGCCCGAGTTCCTCGGTCACCAGCGCTGGTTTGCCGGCAAGGCGACCCAGGTCAAGCGGACGCGGTTGGCGCCCGTCGGCGTCCTTCCCGGCCTTCCCAACCAGCTCCTCTTTCTCGACGTGGAGACCGGCGACAACCGCACGACGCGCTACTTCCTGCCGGTGACGGCGCTGTGGGGCGAGGAGAACCTGCATCTCGGCGCGCCCAAGCTCTCCTACACGCTCGCCCGCCTGCGCCATGGCGCCACCCTCGGCGCCCTGATCGATGCCTCCTTCGACGAGCGGCTGCACTGGGACCTGGTCGAGGCCATGCGCCAGGGCACGACGGT
>CAWARW010000013.1:0-131418 GCA_963784605.1 uncultured Alphaproteobacteria bacterium | reverse complement strand
TGCCCGGCGTCGGCGGCAGCCTGGTCTTCGAATCCAATCCCGAATTCCGCGACGTCGAACTGACCGACAGCATCCGCCCGGTCGGTGCCGAGGAGCGTGATGCCGCCTTCATCGTCGGCAGCAACGTGATGATGAAGGTCTATCGCCGCCTGAGGTCCGGCGACCACCCGGAGGTTTCGATCGGCCGCTTCCTCACCGAGGTCGCCGGCTTCCGCAATACCCCTGCCTTCTACGGCAGCCTCCAGTTCAGGCCGGATGCCGGCGAGCCGGTGATGCTCGCCGCCGCCTTCACCTACATCCGCAACCAGGGCGACGCCTGGAGCGCCATTCAGGAGGCGCTCGACCGCGACCTCGAGGCCTTCGCCCTGCTCCAGCGCGACGAGGCCGGCGTGCTGGTCGAGCCGCCGCCCGGTGTCGAATACCCGCTCGACATCGCTGCCGTCCTCGGCCAGCGCACGGCCGAGCTGCACGTCGCCTTCGCCACGCCCACCCGCGATCGTCGCTTCTCGGCCGAGCCGGTCGGCGCTGCCGATCTCAAGCGCTGGGTCGCCGCCGCCACGCGCAGCCTCAACGAAGCCTGCACCACCCTGTCGCGGATCGCCGACGGACCGTCCGCCGCGGTGGAGGTCCATGCCGCGACGGTGCGCCGTGTCCGCGCCACGCTGACCGCGCGCATCAAGGCGGCTGCCGGCCTCGGCGGGCTGGGGCTCAAGACCCGCGTCCACGGCAGCTTCAATCTCGTCCAGGTGCTCATCGTCAAGGACGACGTCGCCTTCATCGATTTCGAAAGCGATTCGCATCGCATTGCCGTCGATGGCCACCGCAAGGTTTCGCCGCTCGTCGACATCGCCGCCATGCTGCGGTCCTTCGACTATGCCGCGCGGGCCGCAATTCGCCGCGTCGAGGAACGCGACGGCACCATGCCGTCCGTCCACGAGCGGGCCCTGGCCTGGCGCGATGGCGCCATCCGCGCTTTTCTGGGCGCCTACTGGCCGGTCGCCGTCGATGCCGGTATCGTACCGGCCGACGAGACCATGCGCGGCCGGCTTCTCGATCTTTTCCTCATCCACAAGGTCGCCGACGAGATCGCCTACGAGGCCGTCAAGCGCCCGACCTGGCTATGGCTGCCGGTGCACGGCCTGTTGGCGATGGCGACCGAAGACGGAGGTCTACCATGAGCCCGAGCAAGGCGAAGCGGCCAAGCTGGCAGCCCGATGAAAAAGCGATCGGCGCCATCGTCGCCGGCACGCATGGCGATCCCTTCGCCGTGCTCGGCATGCACGGCGGCGACGGCACGCCGCTGTCGGTGCGGGTCTATTGGCCGGGTGCCGACGGCGTCACGGTGATCGACTCGGCCTCCGGCGAGGCGGTCGCCGAACTCGCCCGCCTCGGTCCACAAGGCTTCTTCGCCGGTCTCCTCGGCAGCCGGCGCAAGCCGTTCGCTTATCGCCTGCGCTTCGCCCACGGCGGCGACACCTGGGAGGCGGAGGACCCCTATCGCTTTCCGATGATCCTCGGCGAGGTCGACGTCTACCTCATGGGCGAGGGCAAGCACCGCCGCATCTACGAGCGCCTCGGCGCCCATCCGATGACTGTCGACGGCGTCGCCGGCGTCGCCTTCGCCGTCTGGGCGCCCAACGCCATGCGGGTCAGCGTCGTCGGCGATTTCAACCAGTGGGACGGCCGCCGCCATCCGATGCGCAAGCGCATCGAGGCCGGCGTCTGGGAGCTGTTCATCCCGGGCGTCGCCAAGGGGGCGATCTACAAGTTCGAGCTCCTCGCCGCCGACGGCCGCCTGCTGCCGCTCAAGGCCGATCCCATCGGCTTTTACCACGAGGTGCCGCCGGCGACCGGCTCGCGCGTCCACGGCCTGCCGCACTACGACTGGTCCGACCATGCCTGGATGGAGAACCGCAAGAGCCATCAGGCGCTCGACGCGCCGGTCTCCGTCTACGAGGTCCATCTCGGCTCGTGGCGGCGCAAGGCCGACAACGCCATGCTCTCCTATGACGAGCTGGCCGACCAGCTCATCTCCTACGTGCGCGACATGGGCTTCACCCATGTCGAGCTGATGCCGGTTTGCGAGCATCCCTTCTCCGGCTCCTGGGGCTACCAGCCCATCGGCCTGTTCGCGCCGACCAGCCGCTTCGGCGAACCCGAGGACTTTGCCCGCTTCGTCGACAAGGCCCACCAGGCCGGCATCGGCGTCATCATCGACTGGGTGCCCGCCCACTTCCCCTCCGATGCCCACGGCCTCGCCCGCTTCGACGGCACCGCGCTCTACGAGCACGCCGATCCGCGTCTCGGCTTCCACCGCGACTGGAACACGCTGATCTACAATTTCGGGCGCAACGAGGTCCGCAACTTCCTCATCGCCAACGCGCTCTTCTGGGTCGAGTACTTCCATATCGACGGCCTGCGCGTCGATGCCGTCGCCTCCATGCTCTACCTCGACTATTCGCGCAATCCCGGCGAATGGATCCCCAACGTCCACGGCGGCCGCGAGAACCTGGAGGCGGTCTCCTTCCTGCGCGAGATGAACACCCGCGTCTTCGGCGATTATCCCGGCGCCACCACCATCGCCGAGGAATCGACCGCCTGGCCGCAGGTGTCGCGCCCGGTCGATACCGGCGGCCTCGGCTTCGGCTACAAGTGGAACATGGGCTGGATGCACGACACGCTCGACTACATGAGCCACGAGCCGGTGCACCGCAAATACCATCACCACGAAATGACCTTCGGCATCCACTACGGCTTCACCGAGAATTTCGTGCTGCCGCTCAGCCACGACGAGGTCGTCCACGGCAAGCGCTCGCTGTTCGGCCGCATGGCCGGCGACCGCTGGCAGCAGTTCGCCAACCTGCGTGCCTATTTCGCCTTCATGTGGACCCATCCCGGCAAGAAGCTGCTCTTCATGGGCGGCGAGTTCGCCCAGGAGGCCGAGTGGAACCACGACCAGTCCCTCGATTGGTACGTCCTCGAATACGAGGATCATCGCGGCATCCAGCAGCTCGTCCGCGACCTCAACCATCTCTACCGCGAGATTCCGGCTCTCCACGTCAAGGATGCCGAGCGCGACGGCTTCGATTGGCTCGACTGGCAGGATGCCGACAACAGCATCTTCGCCTTCGTCCGCCACGGCGGCGACGCCGACCCGCCGGTCGTCGTCATCAGCAACCTGACCCCGGTCGTCCGCCAGGGTTACCGTCTCGGCGTACCCCGCGCCGGCTGGTGGCGGGAGCGCCTCAACACCGATTCCGCGCTCTATGGCGGATCGAATGTCGGCAATGCCGGCGGCGTCCAGTCCGAAGCCATCGAATCCCACGGCCAGCCGGCATCGGTCTTGCTTAACCTGCCTCCATTGGCCACCGTGATCTTCGAATTCACGGCCTGAACACGACGTCGGTAGGAGACGCTCCAACATGGCGAAGCTGCGCGTCGGCCCCGGCTTGCCGAATCCGCTCGGCGCCACCTGGGACGGAGCGGGGGTCAATTTCGCCCTGTTCTCGACCAGCGCCACCAAGGTCGAGGTCTGCCTCTTCGATCCCAAGGGGCGGCGCGAGACGGCGCGCATCGCGCTGCCCGAATACACCCATGAAGTGTGGCACGGCTACCTGCCCGACGTGCGTCCCGGCCAGCTCTACGGCTACCGCGTCCACGGCCCTTACGACCCCGCCAACGGCCACCGCTTCAATCCCAACAAGCTGCTCATCGATCCCTACGCCCGCGCCCTTCACGGCGAGATCGTCTGGCACGACGCCGTCTACGGCTACCGCATCGGTTCGCCGCGCGGCGACCTGGTCATGGATCGCCGCGATTCGGCGTTCGTCATGCCGAAATGCGTCGTCATCGACAGCGCCGTCACCTGGGGCGGCGACCGCCATCCCCGCCGTCCGTGGGCCGAGACCATCATCTACGAGGCCCACGTCAAGGGCATGACGGCGGTGCGCGAGGACATTGCGCAGCCGCTGCGCGGCACCTTCGCCGGGCTCTGCGACCCGCGCATGGTCGAGCACCTGCAGAAGCTCGGCGTCACCGCCATCGAGCTGATGCCGATCCAGTCGTACTTCGACGACCGCGAGTTCGTCCAGCGCGGGCTCACCAACTACTGGGGCTACAACACCGCCAACTTCTTCGCCCCGGCGGCGCGCTACATCTCGCCCGGCGCCGATATCCACGAATTCAAGCTGATGGTGCGCCGCCTGCACGAGGCCGGCATCGAGGTCATCCTCGACGTGGTCTACAACCACACCGCCGAGGGCAACCATCTCGGGCCGACGCTGTCCTTCCGCGGCATCGACAACGCCAGCTACTACATGCTCGGCGAGGATCAGCACTTCTATTTCGATACCACCGGCTGCGGCAACACGGTCAACCTGCGCCATCCGCGCGTGTTGCAGATGGTGATGGATTCGCTGCGCTACTGGGTCGAAGAATGCCACGTCGACGGCTTCCGCTTCGATCTCACCACCGCGCTCGGCCGCGAGTACGATCAGTTCGACCCGAGCGCGGTGTTCTTCGACACCGCCCGCCAGGACCCGGTTCTGCAGCGCGTCAAGCTGATCGCCGAGCCGTGGGATCTCGGCCCCAACGGCTATCAGGTGGGCAATTTCCCGCCCGGCTGGGCCGAATGGAACGGCCGCTATCGCGACGTCATCCGCTCCTTCTGGAAGGGCGACGAGGCCCAGATGCCGGCCTTCGCACAGGGGCTGCTCGGGTCCGCCGACCTCTACGACCACCGCGGCCGCAAGCCGTGGGCGAGCGTCAATTTCGTCACCGCCCACGACGGCTTCACGCTCACCGACCTGTGGTCCTACAACGACAAGCACAACGAGGCCAACGGCGAGGGCAACCGCGACGGCCACAGCGACAACCGCAGCTGGAACTGCGGCATCGAGGGGCCGACCGAGGACCCCGCCGTACGCGCCCTGCGCGAACGCATGCGGCGCAACACCGTCGCCACGCTGCTTCTCTCCCAGGGCACGCCGATGGTGCTGATGGGCGACGAGATCGGCCGCACCCAGGGCGGCAACAACAACGCCTATTGCCAGGACAACGAGACCACCTGGATGCGCTGGCGCGCAGATGACCGGGCGCGATTTCGCCTTCATGGAGTTCGTGCGCGGCGTCATCGCCGTGCGCAAGCGCTACCCCGTCCTGCGCTCGCCGCATTTCCTCCACGGCACCGAGATCAACGGCGATGGCACCCGCGACGTGATCTGGCTGAGGCCGGACGGCGTGGAGATGGACAACGATTCGTGGGCCGACAGTCGGCCAGGAGCATCGGCGTGATGCTCGGCGACGTCCCCGCAGCGGGTGCTCATCCTGGTCAACGCCTACCATGAGGCGCTGCCCTTCCGCCTGCCCAACGGCGGGCGGCCCTACTGGCGCGTGCGGATCGATGCCGGCAGCGGCGAGATCGACCCGCCCGAACGCATCTATTCCGCCGCCGAGACGCTTCAGCTTGAAGGTCGCACCCTGATCATGCTTGCTGGCGAGACCGTCATGCGGAACAGCAGGAACGCAGCAAAATGAGCGACGACCTCGACACCGCCTGGCCGACCGTGCCGGCATCGAGCGCAGCTATCGCTCCCTGATGGGGCCGGTCGTCACCGCCGCCGATGCGCCGCTTGCGCGCCACCCTCGCGGCGCTGGGCATCGCCGCCGGCGACGATCGGGCCGTCGCCGAGAGCCTCGCCACGGTCGCGCCGCGCGATCCCGGCCCGATGCAGGCGCCGGAGGGCATCGCCTGCTACGTGCCCGACTGGCTGCGCGACGGCCGCTGCTGGGGCATCGCCTGCCAGATCTACAGCCTGCGCTCCAGACGCAACTGGGGCATGGGCGACTTCGAGGATCTCGCCCGCTTCGCCGAGATCGCGGCGGCGGCCGGCGCCGATTTCGTCGGCGTCAATCCGCTGCACGCGCTGTTCATGGCGGATGCGCGCAAGTTCAGCCCGTTCTCGCCGTCGAGCCGGCATTTCCTCAATCCGTTCTACATCGCTCTCGACAAGGTGCCGGGCGCCGACACGGTGCTCGCCGAAATGGTCGTTCCGGCGGAGGTGCGCGACGCCACCTTGGTCGATTACGCCGCCGTCGGGCCGCTCAAGCTGAAGGCGCTGACCTTCCTCTTCCGCGCCTTCCGCGAGACCGGCGAGCCGGACGCGGCCCAGCGACTTCGCCGATTACGTCGCCGCCGGCGGCCGGCCGCTCTACCTGCACGCCCTGTTCGAGGCACTGTCGCAGGCCATGGTCGAGGACGGCCACGGCGCCACCTGGCACGACTGGCCGGAGGAATACCGCCACCCGGCGAGCCGCGCCGTCACGGCCTTCGCCGCCTCCCACGCCGAGGCGATCGCCTTTCATTGCTGGCTGCAATGGACGGCCGAGCGCCAGCTTTCCGCCGCCCAGGCGCGCGCCGAGGCCGCCGGCATGCGCATCGGCCTCTATCTCGACATGGCCGTCGGCGTCGCCCCGGACGGTTCGGCCACCTGGTCGGACCGCGAACTGACCGTGCCCTCGGTGCGCATCGGCGCGCCGCCCGACTACTACAACGCCGACGGCCAGGACTGGGGCGTGGCGCCGCTGTCGCCGGCCGCCCTCCAGGCGCGCGACTATCAGCCCTATCGCGATGTCATCGACACGATGCTGCGCCATGGCCGTGCGCTGCGCATCGACCATGCCATGAGCCTCTACCGGCTGTTCTGGATCGCCGAGGGCTTCACCGCGGCCGATGGCGTCTACGTCCGCTATCCGCTCGCCGCCATGCTGCGGACGCTCGCCGAGGTCTCGCAGCAGCACAAGGCGATCGTCATCGGCGAGGCGCTCGGCGTCGTGCCGCAGGGCTTCCCCGAGGTGCTGAGCGCCACCGAGATGCAGAGCTACGTCGTCTTCTTCTTCGAGAAACGCGACGAGCGATTTCATCCCCATCGCCGAGTACCCGCGCGCGGCGCTCGCCTGCATCACCACCCACGACCTGCATTCGCTCGCCGGCTGGTGGAGCGCCCACGACCTCACCACGCGCCGCGGCTTCGGCTATCTGCGCGAGGAAGACGTCGAGCAGGCGATGGCCGAGCGCGCCGGCGAGCGCATGCAGCTGCTCTACACGCTCGCCGATCACGAGCCTCCTGCCCGACGACATGCACGGCCGTCCGCGACGGCCATCAGCCGCCGCCGGAGACCATCCCGCAGTCGGTCGCCGTGGCGTTGCACCGGCTGGTCGCGCGCACGCCCTCGCGCCTGTTCGTGCTCGCCATCGAGGATCTCACCGGCGATCCCGAGCAGGTCAACATCCCCGGCACCGTCGACGAGCACCCCAACTGGCGGCGCAAGATCGTCTGCGATCTCGAGGATCTGCCGGAGCAGCCCTTCTTCCAGGCGATCACCGCGGCGCTGCGCGAGGAGCGCCCGCATTGACAGCCGCCGGATGAAAACGTCAGGGCCCTTTCCGGACGGAAAAGGCCCTGGCGCGCGGTCGCGCCCCTGCGGTCCCCCGCAATCTATGGGCGGGCGCGGTAGCCGGTCAGGATGTCGATGTACTGAGCGCGCACCAGGCCCTCGCGGTCGTGCAGGAAGGCGGCGGCGAGCCGTCCGCGCACCTGGTCGATGGTGTCGAACCCGCGCCCCTCCATCCACATCTCCAGCGCCCGGCGCAGCGTGCCGATGTGCTGCGGGCCGTGGCGCAGCAGCGCCGAGGCGGTCATCACCGCGTCGGCGCCGGCGAGCAGATACTTGACCACCTCGTCGCCGCTCTCCACCCCGCTGGTCGCCGCCAGCGAGGCGCCGACGCGTCCGCACAGCAGCGAGATCCACAGCAGCGCCTGGCGGATCTCGTAGGGGTTGGCTCAGCTCCAGGCTCGGTTTCGGCGTCAGCGTCAGCAAGGTCGATGTCGGGCTGATAGAAGCGGTTGAACAGCACCAGCCCCTTGGCGCCGGCCTTGGCGATCTCGGCTGGCGTGGTTGGCCGGCGAAGACAGCCACGGGCCGAGCTTCACCGCCACCGGCACCGCCACCGCCAGGCAGACCGCGCGCACCGTATCGACCGAGCGCTGTTCGACCTCGGCGGCGCTCTCGTTATGGTCGGTCGGCACGCGATAGAGGTTGAGTTCGATCGCCGCGGCGCCCGCCTGTTCGAGGTCGCGGGCGAACGACGTCCAGCCTTCCGGCGTCGAGCCGTTCAGGCTGGCGATGATCGGGATCGAGCAGGAATTGACCGCCCGCCTCAGCGTCTCCAGCCGGGCGTCGAGCCCGCCGACGCGGAACGCGGTCAGTTCCGGGAAATAGCCGCCGGCCGCCTCCGGCTGCGTCCAGCTTCCCTGTTCGACCAGCTCGGTATAGGCGGTGTCCTCCGCCACGATCTCCTCTTCGTAGATCGAGGGCATGACCACGGCGGCGGCGCCGGCGTCCTCCAGCCGGCGGATGCCGTCGAACTCGCGCGACAGCGGCGAGGCGGACGCGACGATCGGATGGTCGAGCTTCAGTCCGAGATAGGTGGTTTCGAGTTTCATGCGTCTCCTCCTCAGGCGCTTTCCCAGTTGGGCAGAAAGCGGCTGCCGTCGCGCGCCGCAAGGTCCTCGTAGGAGCGGTAGCGTTCGTCGACCGCCGCCTGCGCCTGGCGCATCATCTGCGCCGCCGCCTCGCGGTCGCCCTGGGTGAGCGAGCTGTAGCGCAGCTCGTTATAGGCGAACTCCTCCAGCTTGATCCGCGGCCGGGTCGAATCGAGCCGGAACGGATTGGCGCCGCTGTTTCTCAGCGTCGGGTCGTAGCGGAACAGCGGCCAGTAGCCGGTCGCCGTGGCCCGCGCCTGCTGCTTCATGCCGTAGCGCAGGTCGAAGCCGTGGGCGATGCAGTGCGAGTAGGCGAGCACGATCGACGGGCCGGGATAGGCCTCCGCCTCGCGCAGCGCCACCAGCGCCTGCTCGGCATTCGCCCCCATGGCGATCTGCGCCACGTAGACGTAGCCGTAGGCGATCGCCTGCATGGCGAGGTCCTTGCGCGGCGTGCGCTTGCCCGCCGCGGCGAATTTTGCCGAGGCGCCGAGCGGCGTCGCCTTCGAGGCCTGCCCGCCGGTGTTGGAATAGACCTCGGTGTCGAGCACCAGCACGTTGACGTCGCGGGTCTGCACCAGCACGTGGTCGAGGCCGCCGTAGCCGATGTCGTAGGCCCAGCCGTCGCCGCCGACGATCCACACGCTGCGCCGCACGAGAAAATCGGCGAGCCCCTTGAGGTTGACCGAATCGTCGTCGCTGCGCCCGTCGAGCTTGGCGATGAGAGCCGTGACGCGCTCGCGCTGCGCCACGAATTCGCTCTCGGTCACCTGATGCGCGTCGAGGATCGTCTTGGCGAGGTCTTCGCCGACCACCGGCGCCAGCTTGGTCAGCAGCTGCCGTGCGGCCGCCGTCTGCTGGTCGACCGCCAGGCGGTAGCCGAGGCCGAACTCGGCATTGTCCTCGAACAGCGAGTTGTTCCACGCCGGTCCGCGCCCGCTGGCATTGGTCATCCACGGATGCGCCGGCAGGTTGCCGCCGTAGATCGACGAGCAGCCGGTGGCGTTGGCGATCTGCAGCCGGTCGCCGAAGAGCTGGCTGAGCAACTTGACGTAGGGCGTCTCGCCGCAGCCGGCGCAGGCGCCGGAGAAGGCGAACAACGGCTCGAGGAATTGCACGCCGCGGACGTTGGAGAAGTTCACGCGCGAACGGTCGGGCAGGGGCAGCGTCACGAAGAAGGCGAGGTTCGTCTTCTCCTGTTCCATCAGCGCCTGCTTGTCGACCATGTCGATGGCCTTGTGGCCGGGTTCGGTCGGGCTGAGCGCCGGGCAGTTCTCGACGCAGACGCCGCAGCCGGTGCAGTCCTCGACATAGAGCTGCAGGGTGAAGCGGCTGCCGGGGAAGCCGCGCGCATTGACCGGCGCCGAGGGGAAGTTCTCCGGCGCGCCGTCGAGCGCCTCTTCCGGATAGTACTTGGCGCGGATCACGCTGTGCGGGCAGACGATCGAGCACTGGCCGCACTGGATGCACAGCTCCGAATCCCAGCGCGGAACCTCCACCGCGATGTTGCGCTTCTCGAACGCCGTCGTGCCCGACGGAAAGCTGCCGTCGATCGGCATCGCGCTCACCGGGATCTCGTCGCCGCGCCCGGCCATCATCTTGGCCGTCACGTTGCGCACGAAAGCCGGGGCGTCGTCGGGGATCAGCGGCGGCGGCTCGACGCCGGTCAGCGTCGCCGGCACCGTCGTCTCGTGCAGGTGCTCGAGCGCCGCGTCGACGGCGGCGAAATTCCTTCTCGACCACCGCGCCGCCCTTGCGGCCGTAGGCTTTCTTGATGGCGTTCTTGATCGCGGCGATCGCCTCTTCGCGCGGCAGCACGCCGGAGATGGCGAAGAAGCAGGTCTGCAGGATGGTGTTGACGCGCGGCCCGAGGCCGAGGTCCTGCGCCACCCGGGTGGCGTCGATGACGAACAGGCGAAGCTGGCGGTCGATGATGCGTTTCTGGATCGGCAGCGGCAGGTGGTCCCACACCTCGTCCGGCCCGTAGGGGGCGTTGAGCAGGAAGGTGGCGCCCTGCCGCGCGGTGCCCAGCACGTCCAGCCGTTTCAGGAAGTCGAACTTGTGGCAGGCGACGAAATCGGCATGGCGGATGAGATAGGGGCCGCGGATCGGCGTCGTGCCGAAGCGCAGATGCGAGATCGTCTCGGCCCCCGATTTGTGCGAATCGTAGACGAAATAGCCCTGGGCGTAGCGGCCGGGCGCCTCGGCGAGGATCTTCACGCTGTTCTTGTTGGCGCCCACCGTGCCGTCGGCGCCCAGCCCGTAGAACACGGCGCGCGTGATGCCCTCGGCCTGGATGTCGAAGTCGCGGTCGTAATCGAGGCTGGTGTGCGACACGTCGTCGTCGATGCCGACGGTGAAGCCGTTCTTCGGCGCCGTCTTGGCCAGTTCGTCGAACACCGCCTTGGCCATGCCGGGGTGGAATTCCTTGGACGACAGGCCGTAGCGGCCGCCGATCACGCGCGGCATGCTGCGTTCGCCGTTGCCGGCGGCCGTCGCCAGCACGGTGATCACGTCCTGATAGAGCGGTTCGCCGGCGCCGCCGGGCTCCTTGCAGCGATCGAGCACGGCGATGGACTTCACGCTCGCCGGCAGCGCGGCGAGAAAATGCGCGACCGAGAACGGGCGGAAGAGCAGGACCTGCAGCGCGCCGACCTTCTCGCCCTTGGCGGCGAGTTCCAGCGCCGTCTCGCGCACGACTTCCGCGCCGGAGCCCATCGAAATGACGACGCGTTCCGCCTCCGGGTGCCCGTCGTAGCGGAACAGCTTGTACTGGCGGCCGCAGAGCCGGGCGAGCTTGTCCATCTCCGCCTGCACGATGTCGGCGGTCGCGGCGTAGAACGGGTTTGCCGTCTCGCGCGCCTGGAAGAAGGTGTCCGGATTGTGCGCCGTGCCGCGGATCACCGGATGCGCCGGGCTGAGCGCCCGTTCGCGGTGCGCCCGCACCAGGGTCTCGTCGATCATCGCGCTCAGCGTCTCGTCGGAGAGCAGCGTCAGGCTGTTGACCTCATGCGAGGTGCGGAAACCGTCCATGAAATGGATGAACGGCATGCGTGCCTTCGAGCGTCGCCGCCTGGGCCACCGCCGCCAGGTCGTGCGCCTCCTGCACCGAGGCCGCCGACAGCATGGCATAGCCGGTCGAGCGCGCCGCCATCACGTCCTGATGGTCGCCGAAGATCGACAGCGCCTGGGTGGCCAGCGAGCGTGCCGCCACATACATCACCGAGGCGGTCAGTTCGCCGGCGATCTTGAACATGTTGGGCAGCATCAGCATCAGGCCCTGCGACGCCGTGAAGGTCGTCGCCACGGCGCCGCTCTGCAGCGCGCCGTGCAGGGCACCGGCGGCGCCGCCCTCGGACTGCATTTCCTGCACGACCGGTATCGTGCCGAAGATGTTGGCAATGCCCTTCGCCGCCCATTCGTCGGCGAGCTCGGCCATCGGCGAGGACGGCGTGATCGGGAAGATCGCGCAGACCTCGTTCAGCCGGTAGGCGACGTGGGCGACGGCGGTGTTGCCGTCCATCGTGGTGGTGGCGTCAGCCATGTCCGGCATCTCCTGGGCTCAGGCGCGCAGTTTGAATTTGTGGGGAACGAGCGGCTCGCCAAGGCTGCCCAGTCTTGGCGCCTTCCGTCTCCGGCTCGGCGACCATTTCGATGGCATGGCAGGGACACTGGTCGTAGCAGGTCGCGCAGCCCGTACAGAGATCCAGATTGACGGCGTATTTCTGTCCCTCGCCGAGCCTGACGATGGCCTGTTCCGGGCAGGCGGCCAGGCAGTTGTCGCATTCGAAGCAGTTGCCGCAGGACAGGCAGCGATCGGCCTCGTAGCGGGCCTGCTTCTGGGTGATGCCGGCGACGATTTCGGCGAAGCCGGTGCGCGCCTCGATCGGCAGCTCGCTCATGTGCGTGCGGCCGGCATCGAGGTACAGCGGCAGGTCGAGGTTGTGGAAATTGACCGGCGGATTCTTGGCCCGCGCCTGGTAGGTCTTGCCCTTCAGGTAGGCGTCGATGGCATGCGCCGCCTTCTTGCCGTGGCCGGTTGCCGCCGTCATCGTGCGCGGCCCGCCGATCACGTCGCCGCCGGCGAAGATGCCGGCGTGCCCGGTCATCAGCTGCTCGTCCACCACGATCGTCTCGCCGCGGCCGATCTCCACCCCGGCGATCTTGCGCAGGAACCCGACGTCGGCGGTCTGCCCCAGCGCCAGCACCAGGGAATTGACCGGCAGCGTCTCCAGTTCGCCGGTCGGGTAGAGCGAGCCGTCCTCGGCGAGCGCGATGTGCTCGATGGTGACGCCCTCCTTGCTGAAGCGCGTCGGGTTGGTCAGCCACTTCGCCTTGACGCCTTCGAGGAAGGCCGAGTCGGCTTCGTAAGGCTCGGCGCGCATGTGGGCGCGGTCGCGCCGATAGACGATGATCGCCTCCTCGACGCCGAGGCGCCGGGCGACGCGCGCCGCGTCCATGGCGGTGTTGCCGCCGCCGACGATCGCCACCACGCGGCCGAGATTGGGCGCCATGCCCTTCTCGACGTGTTCGAGCATGCTGATCGCATCGATCATCTGCTTGCCGTCGGCCGCCGGGATGTCGAGGTGGTTGCCGTCATGGGTGCCGATCGCGACGAAGCAGGCATCGAAGCCGCCTGCCTTCATCTCCGCCTCGATGTCGTCGACGCGCGTATTCATCACCATGCGCACGCCCATGTCCTCGATGCGCTTGATTTCGGCGAGCATCTCGGCGCGCGGCAGCCGGTAGGCCGGGATGCCGTAGTGCATCATGCCGCCGGGCTCCGCCTCGGCGTCGCGGATCTCCACCGCGTGGCCCATCAGGCGCAGGTGCCAGGCGCACGACAGGCCGCCGGGGCCCGCACCGACGACCAGCACTTTCTTGCCGGTCGGCTTGCCGGCGGGCACCGTCCAGCCCTGCTCTCGGGCGAGGTCGCCCAGGAAGCGTTCGACCGCATGGATCGACACGGATTCGTCGAGGTCCTTGCGGCTGCATGCGCCCTCGCACGGGTGGTAGCAGGCGCGCCCGTGAATGCCCGGCAAGGGATTGTCCCGGACCAGCGTCCGCCATGCCGCCTCGCACCGGCCCTCGCGCACGTAGCCCAGCCATGCCTGGATGTTCTCTCCGGCCGGGCAGGCGCGGTTGCAGGGCGGCAGGTGATCGATCCACGAGGGGTGCTGCCAGCGCTGCGGGCCGGCTCCCTTCTGGATCGTCGCGCGCAGCACCGGCGTCAGGTCTTCGAGGACAAAGCTCATGATTTTTCAGTCCCTTTGAAGTCGCCGGCAGCCTGACCCTGGGCCATGTACCGGGCATTGACGTGGCTCAAGACCCCAGCGTTCTAGGCGCTTTGCATCGCTGTCAACAACCCCTTTGAGCGGGCCGGCCGGCACGGACGACAACGCCGCCGCTGCCGGCGGACGATCGTGTGGCTCAGTCGCGTTTAAGGTTCAGCGCGCCGGGTGGCACGGGCGGCAGCCGGGCCGGATCGAAGGGCGTCAGATCGAGCGTGCGGGCGGCGCCGTCGAGGATCGTCTCGGCCATCGCTTCGCCGGTTGCCGGCGCGTTGAGGATGCCCCAGACGCTGTGTCCGGTGGCGACGTAGGCGCCGGCCAGGTCGCCGACCGGGCCGATCAGCGGCGCGCCGTCGCGCGTCACCGGCCGATAGCAGGCCTGCCGGGCGCGGATCGGCGCCGTCCGCAGGACCGGCGACAGGTCACGGCAGATCGCCTCGAAGGCGGCGCTATCGTCCGGCTCGGGCACCACCCGCGCCGGATCGAGCGGAATCGGCGCCTCGCTGCGATAGCCGCAGACATAGGTGGTCCCGTCGCTGCGCGGGAAGATTTCCGGATGCGCCTCGCCGTCCGCCGTCTCCAGGAACAGGGCTTCCGCCGGCAGCCGGTCGCCGGTCTCGAAGACCAGGCTGTGGCCCTTCAGTCCGTAGACCGGCGGCAGCGGCAGCCACTCCGTCGCCAGGATCGACCAGGGGCCGAGCGCAATCACCACCGCGTCTGCGGCGAGCGTCTTGCCGTCGACGCGGACGCCGGCGACGCGGCCGTCCTTGGCGACGATGCCGGTCACCGCCCCGGCGGTGTGCGTGGCGCCGCCCGCTTCCGCCGCCTGCATCATCGCCGCCGTATAGCGGCCGGGATGCACCTGCGCCGTCGTCTCGGTGCTGCCCAGCCGCTGGCGAACCACGACCGAATCGGACACCCAGCCGAGGCGGCCGTCCTCCGCCGCGCCGGAATAGCCGGCGTGGCCGCCATAGGTGGTCATCCGGCGATAGTTCCAGGCCCGCTCGCCATCGAGCGCTGCGGCCAGTTCGGCGTGGAGCGCGAAGCTGCGCCGTGCCAGGGCCTGCAGCGGCCCGCCGTCGCACCAGTCGAGGGCCAGGAAGCCGCCCGATTTGCCGGACGCCGCATTGGCGATGCCGGTGCGCTCGACGACCGTCACCCGGGCGCCGCGCCGGCTGAGGAAATAGGCGGTCGAGCAGCCGATGGCGCCGCCGCCGCAGATGACCACATGCATCGGTCCCCGTCCTTCTGTCGCGCCCTTGTGGGGCCGCCCCAATGCAATTTCCGCCGCATTGCCGAGCCGACAGGAGACCGCCGCTGCCGGGCATCGCCCGCAATTGTCCGAAAACGTCGCGGCAATGTCCACAACGGGCCGCGCACGGCCGCGCCGCCGCCTCCGCGCCCGGCCGGTGCCGTCGGCGCGTCCGCTGCCGCGGATTGCTTTTGGCCGGGGTTTGCAGGAGAAGTCCCGGCTCATCAGGCCAGCGGCAGGCAATGCATCACAGGCTCTACGACATCGCCGTCATCGGCGGCGGCATCAACGGCTGCGGCATTGCCCGCGACGCCGCCGGCCGGGGCCTCAGCGTCTTCCTCGCCGAGACCGGCGATCTCGCCGGCGCCACCTCGTCGGCGTCCACCAAGCTCATTCACGGCGGCCTGCGCTACCTCGAATATCGCGAACTCCGTCTGGTCCACGAGGCGCTGGTCGAGCGCGAGGTGCTGTGGCGCGCCGCGCCCCACATCATCAGCCCGATGCGCTTCGTCCTGCCCCATCATCGGGCGCTGAGGCCGTGGCCGCTGATCCGCCTCGGCCTGTTCCTGTATGACTATATGGGCGGCCGCCAGCTGCTGCCGCCGACCAGGGTTGTCGACCTGACCGGGGACGCCGCCGGAAAGCCGCTGAAGCCGGAGTTCCGCCGCGCCTTCGAATATTCCGACTGCTGGGTGGACGATTCGCGGCTCGTCGTCCTCAACGCCCGCGATGCCGCCGAGCGCGGCGCCGACATCCGCACCCGCACCCGGCTGACCGTCCGCCCGCCGCGCCGACGGCCTCTGGCACCTGACGCTGACCGATCAGCGCAGCGGCGCCGAAAGCGCGGTCACCGCCCGCGCCGTGGTCAACGCCACCGGTCCGTGGGTGGGCGAGGTGCTGTCGGGGATCGCCGGCCTGCCGTTGCCCGCCAAGGTCCGCCTGGTCAAGGGCAGCCACGTCGTCGTCGATCGCATGTTCGACCACGACCGCGCCTATTTCCTGCAGAACGCCGACGGCCGCATCTGCTTCGCCATTCCCTATCTCGACGACTTCACCCTGGTCGGCACCACCGACGAGGACTTCACCGGCGATCCCGCCGCGGTCGCCATCGACGACGCCGAGACCGACTACCTGCTCGCCTCGGTCAGCGAATACTTCAGGACGCCGGTCACCCGCGCCGACGTGCGCTGGACCTATTCCGGCGTCCGCCCGCTCTATGACGACGGCGCCAGCGACGCCAAGGCCGCCACCCGCGACTACGTGCTGACCCTCGACCGGCCGGCAGCCGGCGCCCCGCTGCTGTCCGTCTTCGGCGGCAAGATCACCACCTACCGGCGGCTGTCCGAGCAGGCGATGAAGCGCCTGAGGCCGACCTTCCCGCAGATGGGCAAGGCATGGACCGCGCATGCGCCGCTGCCCGGCGGCGATATCGCCGTCAGCGGCTTCGCGGCGTGGGTCAAGGACATGACGGCGCGCTATCCGTTCCTCGACGCCAAGACGATCGTGCGCCTCTGCCATGCCTACGGCACGCGCATGACCGCGCTGCTCGACGGCGCCAGCGGCGCCGCCGATCTCGGGCGCGATTTCGGCGCCGGGCTGAGCGAGCGCGAGGTGGACTATCTGATCGCCAACGAATGGGCGGAGACCGCCGACGACATTCTGTGGCGGCGCTCGAAGCTCGGCCTCCGCCTGACGGCGGCCGAGCAGGCGGCGCTCGCTGCCCATCTGGCGCGGTAGTTTGGCGATATCGCCGACGGCAGCCTATCGCAAGACGGGCTGAGCTGCGCATTATCCATTGATTCCGCTGCGCCCATCCGGGCTACACTTTGCGCGCCGGACACAGGAGGAACCCGATGGGCATCGTCGCGCTCGATCACGTCCAGCTCGCCATGCCGGAAGGCCGCGAGCACGAGGCGCGCGGCTTCTATGCCGGCGTGCTCGGCTTCAGCGAGCAGCCGAAGCCCCGCAATCTCGCCCGGCGCGGTGGCGTCTGGTTCGTGCTCGGCGATCTCAGGGTCCATCTCGGCGTCGAAGCCGGCTTCCGCCCGGCGCGCAAGGCGCATCCGGCGTTCCGCGTCGAGAACCTCGCCGAGCTGCGGGCGCGCTGCGAGGCGGCCGGCTTCCCGACGGTCGACGACGAGCCGCTCACCGGCTACGACCGCTTCTACGTCGCCGATCCCTTCGGCAACCGCATCGAGTGCCTGGAGCCGAAGGGCGGGTGAGGCGCCTCACCCGTGGTTGAACACCACCGTCTTGGCGACGGTGAATTCGTGCAGCGCCTCCATGCCCTTCTCGCGGCCGTGGCCGGAGCGGCGGAAGCCGCCGAAGGGCAGTTCGATGCCGCCGCCGGCGCCATAGCCGTTGATGAACACCTGGCCGGTGCGCACGCCCTTGGCCATGCGCATCTGGCGCCCTCCGTTCTCCGTCCAGATGCCGGAGACCAGCCCGTATTCGGTGCCGTTGGCGATGCGGATGGCGTCCGCCTCGTCGGCGAAGGGGATCGCCGCCAGCACCGGGCCGAACACCTCCTGTTGCGCCAGCGGATTGTCCACCGGCACATCGCTGTAGAGGGTCGGCAGCACGTAGTAGCCGGCGGCCGGCGCCCGCGGGTCGATGGCACCCTTGGCGACCGCCACGATGGCATCGGCTGCGGCGTTGCTGACGAAGCCCTCGACCCGCGCCTTCTGCTTTGCCGTGATCAGCGGCCCGCAATCGAGGTCGAGGTCGTGCGGGCCGACGGTCAGCCTGGCGAAGCGCTCGGCGAGACGTGCCATGAAGGCATCGTAGATCGTGCGTTGCACCAGCACGCGGCTGCCGGCCGAGCACGTCTGGCCGGCGTTCTGCACGATGGCGTTGGTGATGACCGCGGCCGCCTTCTCCTGATCGGCGTCGGCGAAGACGATCTGCGGCGACTTGCCGCCGAGCTCCAGCGTGCACGGCACGTGATGCACGGCGGCCGCCTGGCTCACCAGCGTGCCGACCTCCGGCGAGCCGGTGAACGACAGGAAGTCGATATCGGCATGGGCGGAAAGGGCGGCGCCTGCTTCCTCGCCGAGCCCGGTGACGATGTTGATGACGCCGGGCGGGACGCCGGCTTCGAGGGCCAGTTCGGCGAGCCGCAGCACCGACAGGCAGGCTTCCTCCGCCGGCTTCATCACCGCCGCGTTGCCGGCGGCGAGCGAGGCGCCGATGGTCCGTCCGAACATTTGCGCCGGGTAGTTCCACGGGATGATGTGGCCGGTCACCCCGCGTGGCTCGCGCAGGATCATCACCTGATAGCCGGTGAGGAAGGGGATGGTGTCGCCGTGGATCTTGTCGGCGGCGCCGCCGTAGAACTCGAAATAGCGGGCGCAGGCGGCGATGTCGGCCCGCGCCTGCTTCATCGGCTTGCCGGTGTCGGTCGCCTCGATGTCGGCCAGCTCGTCGAAATGGTCGGTAATCAGACGGCTCAGTTTCGTCAGCAGCCGCCCGCGGTCGACCGCCGCC
This sequence comes from uncultured Alphaproteobacteria bacterium, assembly GCA_963784605.1. Taxonomy (GTDB): domain Bacteria; phylum Pseudomonadota; class Alphaproteobacteria; order Rhizobiales; family Kaistiaceae; genus CAVSRC01. Next base: position 112,846 of record CAWARW010000013.1, on the reverse strand, counting down.
GTGCCGCCCCACACGCCCGCGAAGGCGCGCCGGGCGGCCGCGACCGCCCGGTCGATGTCGGCGCGCGTCCCGCGTGCGATGCGCGCGATCTCGCTGCCGTCGGACGGGCCGAAGACGGCGATGGTGTCGCCGCCCGCCGCCGCCGTCCAGTCGCCGTCGATGAGGATCTGCCGGTCTGCCATGGCTGGTCACCTTGCGCGTTCGCCGGCAGCGGCAAGCCCTGCCGGCGGTTCGGACTGCCACAGTCTACCCCGCCGCGCCCGGCGAGGGCAGGTCGGCGTCCGCAGGCGAAGGGCAGGGGGGCAGGCGGGGCTCAGGCGACCTTTTCGGGGAAGCAGCCGAGCGAACCGGAGCGGATCTCGTCGTAGATGCGTTGCACGTCGGCCCTGCGGCACAGCCGCGTGCCGGCGGTGAGCACGCTCGCCGCGCCCGCCGCGATGGCGAAAGAGAGCGCATCCTCGACGCTGCGCTGATCCGACAGGGCGAGCGCCATGGCACCGACGAAGCTGTCGCCGGCGCCGACCGCCGAATGGGCCTGCACCCGCGGCGAGCGCATGCGCAGCACGCCATCGCGGGTGGCCACCATTGCCCCCGAGGCGCCCAGCGTCACCGCCACGATCTCGGCGCGGCCGCGCTGCACCAGGTCGACGGCGGCGTCGCGCGCCGCCTCGTCGTCGAGACGCCGGCCCTTGAGGGCTTCGAGCTCGTTGATGCTCGGCTTGACCATGTAGACCGGCACGCGCTCCAGGGTCACGCTGAGGCCCGCGCCGGAGCTGTCGAGGATGAACTTGCCGCCCTTCTCGCGCACGATCTCGGCGACCTGCGCCAGCACGTTGGTCGGCGCGCCGAGCGGCACGCTGCCGCTGGCGACGAAATAGTCGAACTTGGCCTGGCGCACCGCCTCCAGGCAGGCTTCCATCTCCTCCGGCGACAGCTTCGGGCCATTGGGGGTGAAGCGGTATTCGGAGCCGGTCTTGCGCTCGTAGACGGTGAAACTGATGCGCGTATTGCCCTTGATCGGCACAATCGTGCGGTGAATGCCGGCATCGCCGAGCAGCTGGTCGAGCAGCGCGCCGGAAAAGCCGCCGGCCGGGCAGATGACCTCGGCCTCGCCGCCGAGTTCGGTGATCACCCGCGCCACGTTCACGCCGCCGCCGCCCGGATCGTAGGTCTCGTTCGAGGTACGCACTTTGTGGACCGGACGGACGAGGTCCGCCTCGCTCGCCACGTCGATGGTCGGATTGAGCGACATCGTGACGATTCTCATCAGGCACTCCCGGCAATATGGCAATTTACCATGTTCGCAGCCATTACACTGTCACAGCCGTGCTGGCGAGCCGTTGCGATATCGCAATGACCTGGTATTTACCTTTGCGGCGCAAGGTCCCGCCCGGGATGCCGGAATTCGGCCATCCGCTGGCAGGAGCGATCCATGGACGGCCATGCGCACGACCTCGGCCGCGTCGTCACGGTTAACGGTTCGGGTGCGAGCGCCCGGCTGTTCAAAGCGACTGCGGCAACGGTCACCGATGAAGGCGGTCTGACCATCGGTCGGCTCGTCGGCCTCCGCGTCGACAATTCGCTGGTCGTCGGTGTCGTCGTGTCGATGACCGTATCGATGCCCGATCCCGGCGACGACGAAGGTGGCCACCTGGTCGCCGCCATCGATTTCATGGGCGAGATCAAGCGCTACGACACCGAAAGCGCCGCCTTTCAACGGGGTGTGACCAACTATCCGACCATCGGCAACGTGGTCCGGCGGCTGCAGACCGGCGACGTCTCCGTCATCCACCGCATCGACAGCGGCGACACCATCGAGGTCGGCCGCCTGCGCCTCGATACCTCGGTGCCCGCCCTCATCAATTTCGACGACCTCTTGCGCAAGCACTTCGCCGTGCTCGGCACCACCGGCGTCGGCAAGTCCACCGCGGTCGCGCTCATCCTTCAGGAAATCCTCAAGAAGAAGGCCAATCTGCGGATATTCCTGGTCGATCCGCACAATGAATACGCCGCTTGCTTCGGCAATCTTGCCTATGTTGTCGACCCCAAGCATCTCCAGCTTCCGTTCTGGCTGTTCAACTTCGAGGAGATCGTCGACGTCTTCTTCCGCGGCCGCCCCGGCGTCGAGGAGGAGACCGAGATCCTCGCCGAGCTGATCCCCGTCGCCAAGTCGCGCTACGCCGCCAACGTCCGCGGCGAGCGGGTGCAGCTGCGCAAGGCCTCGGCCGCCGGCTTCACCGCCGATACGCCGGTGCCCTACCGGATTTCCGATCTGGTCGAGCTGATCAAGGACGCCATGGGCAAGCTCGAGAACCGCTCGGCGTGGACCCGCTATCACCGCCTGGTCACCCGCATCGAGACGCTCGGCAACGACTCCCGCTACGCCTTCATGTTCAACAACCTCTTCGTCGAGGACATGATGGTGCAGGTGCTCGAGGATCTCTTCCGCCTGCCGATCAACGGCAAGCCGATCACCGTGCTGCAGCTCGCCGGCCTGCCGGCGGAGGTGGTCGATTTGGTGGTGTCGGTGGTCTGCCGCATGGGCTTCGAGTTCGGCGTGTGGAGCGAAGGCTCGGCGCCGCTGCTGGTGTGCTGCGAGGAGGCCCACCGCTACGCCCCGGCCGACCGCAAGCTCGGCTTCGGGCCGACCCGCAAGGCGCTGTCGCGCATCGCCAAGGAAGGGCGCAAATACAGCGTCTTCCTCGGCGCCATCACCCAGCGCCCGTCCGATCTCGACGCCACCATCCTGTCCCAGTGTTCGACGGTCTTCGCCATGCGCATGGCCAACGACCGCGACCAGGAGATCGTCCGCTCGGCGGTGCCCGATGCCGCCGCCAGCCTGATCGCCTTCCTGCCCTCGCTCGGCACCCGCGAGGCCATCGCCTTCGGCGAGGGCGTGCCGCTGCCCACCCGTTTCACCTTCAAGGATGTCGCCTTCGACCGCCTGCCGCGCAGCCAGTCCGGCCGTCTCGGCCGGCTCGAGGAGGGGGGCGCGATCGACGAGGATTTCATCCACGCGGTGGTCGACCGCTGGCGCGAATCCTCCACCGTCAACACCGCTCCGCGCATCGGCCTGTCGGCGCTGGAGCAGCCGGGTCTCGGCGACGAGGGATTGGGCGCCCCGCTGATCCCGCGCCGCCTGGGGTGAAACATGCGCAGGAAGGCCGGCTCAGGAGTCCGCTACCGGCCGCTGGTAGGCGGCCAGGAACATGTCGACCGCCGATTCCACCACGGCGTCCATGCGCGCCTCGCTCGGCTGTTCGCGGACGCCGAACATCAGCGGGCGCGTCAGCGTCGTCTGGGTGAGTTCGAGAAACTGCGCCGCGGCGAGGTCGGTGTCGGCGATGGCCAGGCGGCCCGCCGCGGTCTGCACGTCGAAATAGTGCGACAGCAGTCCGGCGCATTGCTTCGGCCCGTTGTCGTAGAAGTCGAGGGCGATGTCGGGCATGCGTTCGGCCATGGCGATGATCGTGCGCATGGCCATCACCACGTGGCTCGCCGTGATGAAGCGGACGAACTGCCGGCCGACCCGGGTCAGCACCCCGCGCACGTCGGCGTCGTCCGGCTCGATCGTGAAGATCGTCGCAAACTGCCGCTCCTTCTCCTCGCGCACCAGCTCCTGGAACAGCCGTTCCTTGCTGTCGAAATAGACGTAGAGCGTCCCTTTCGACACGCCGGCTTCCTTGGCGATGTCGCCCATGCTGGTGGCGTCGAACCCGTGGCGCATGAACTGCCGGTAGGCGCCGTCGAGGATCTGGCGCCGCTTGCGGTTGTCCTGGCCGGCGGCGGCCCTGCCGCCCGTCGTTGCTTCTGTCGATTCGACAGTCTTCATCGCTTGTCTGCCTCCGTGGCCCGGCCCTTTCACCCGGTCATCCATGCCCGGAATGGGTGTCCGCAAAAAAATGACCGAACCGTTCAGTTCGATCTTGAAATAGGCATTCCGGAGGCGTATGTCAAGAATGATCGAACCGAACGGTTCGGTCAAAATCTCGGCGCCAACTGGGCGCAACACCGTGGAAGAGGCCGATTTTCGGCTCCAGTCAGGACTGATCCATGGCCAAGATCATAGAAGAGGCGGGTGGCGGCGGGCAGGCCCTGCTGTTCGAGGTCACGCCGGACACGATCCGCAAGGCCCCCGTCGACGACACCTCGGCGGGCGCCAGCCAGCCGGCCGTGGCATCCGGCGATCCGCCGCCGGCCGGCGCCCCGCACCCGGCCCGGAAAGGCCGCCTGCGCACCATCGCGCTCGTCGTCGTCGCCCTTGCCATCGTCCTCGGCGCCGGCACCTTCGCCTACAACTGGTGGACGGTCGGGCGCTTCATCGTCTCCACCGACGACGCCTATGTCGGCGCCGATACCTCGACCGTGACCTCCAAGATCGCCGGCTACGTGAAGGCCGTGCCGGCCCCCGACAACACCCGCGTCAAGGCCGGCGCGCCGCTGGTCGTCCTCGACGACGCCGACGAACGCAACGCCCTCGACCGGGCGCAGGCGCAGGTCGCCACCGGCGAGGCGACGGTCGCCCGCATCGGCGAGCAGATCGTCGCCGGCCAGGCGGCGGTGAAATCGGCCGAGGCCCAGCTTGCCGCGGCACAGGCGGGCGCCGACAACACCGCGACCCAGTACCGCCGCGTCGACGCGCTCGCCGGCAACGGCTTTGCCACCACTTCGGCGCGCGACAGCGCCCGCACCGCCCGCGACCAGGCCGCGCAGGCCGTCGCCGCGGCCGACGCCGCGCTCGCCGCGGCCCGCGCCAATGTCGCCGTCGTCACCGCCCAGAAGACCGAGGCCGAGCGCGCTCTCGACCAGTACCGGCTCGCCCGCGACATGGCCCAGCTCAATCTCGACCACACCGTGATCCGCGCGCCGTTCGACGGCGTCGTCGGCAATGGCGCCGCCCAGCCCGGCGAGTTCGTCCAGCCCGGCCAGCGGCTGCTCGCCCTGGTGCCGCTCGATGCGATCTACGTCGACGCCAACTTCAAGGAGACCCAGCTCGCCGAGATCAGGCCCGGCCAGAGCGCCACGATCTCCGTCGACGCCTATCCCGGTCTCAAGATCGAGGGCACGGTGGCCAGCATCGCCCCGGCGTCGGGCTCCGAGTTCAGCCTGCTGCCGCCCGACAACGCCACCGGCAACTTCACCAAGGTCGTGCAGCGCGTGCCGGTGCGCATCCGGCTTCCCGCCGATGTCGCCGCGGAAGGGCTGATCCGGCCGGGCATGTCGGTGGTTGCCGACGTCGACATCCGCACCGGCGGCACCGCCGTCGCCGGCCGCTGACGGCTGGCGACGCGCAGGCGAGGATCGCTGCCATGTCCAGCGCCGATATCGCCTTCGATGGCGCTCGCGCCGCGCCGGCGCCGCAGCCGGCCGTCACGCCCAAGCTGATCGCTGCCTTCGTGGCGCTGTCCGCCGGCATGTTCATGGCGATCCTCGACATCCAGATCGTCGCCTCCTCGCTCAACGAGATCCAGGCCGGCCTGTCGGCCTCCTCCTCGGAAATCTCCTGGGTGCAGACCGCCTATCTGGTGGCCGAGATCGTCATGATCCCGCTCACCGGCTTCCTCAGCCGGGCGCTGTCGACGCGCTATCTCTTCGCCATGTGCGCCGCCGGCTTCACCGCCTTCAGCGTCCTCTGCGCCGGCTCCTCCTCGATCAGCGAGATGATCGTCTGGCGCGCCGCCCAGGGCTTCATCGGCGGCGCCATGATCCCGGTGGTCTTCTCTGCCGCCTTCACCGCCTTCCCCAAGAACCGCCAGGCGATGATCGCGGCCATCGTCGGCCTCATCGCCACGCTCGCGCCGACCATCGGCCCGACCGTCGGCGGCTATCTCACCAGCACCTTCTCCTGGCACTGGCTGTTCCTGATCAACGTCGTCCCAGGCATCCTGGTAACCGTCGCGGTGCTGGTCTTGGTCGATTTCGACGAGCCCGATCTCTCCCTGCTCCGCCGCATCGACTGGACCGGCCTGATCACGCTCGCCGCCTTTCTCGGCAGCCTCGAATACGTGCTCGAAGAAGGCGCCGGCAAGGACTGGTTCAACGACCAGACCATCACCAATTTCAGCATCCTCGCCCTGGTTTCGGGCATCGCCTTCTTCTGGCGCGCCTTCACCGCCGGGGAGCCGATCGTCGACATGCGCGCCTTTGCCGACCGCAACTTCTGGACCGGCTCGCTGTTCTCCTTCGTCCTCGGCGTCGGCCTGTTTGGCCTGACCTTCCTGCTGCCGATCTACCTCGCCCATGTGCGCGGCTACGATGCGCTCGAGATCGGCAACACGGTCTATGTCGCCGGCGCCTTCATGATGCTGGCGGCGCCGATCGTCGGCAGCCTGGCGCCGAAGGTCGATCCGCGCCTGCTCATCGCCATCGGGCTGGCGCTGTTCGGGCTGTCCTGCTTCCAGCTGGTGCCGCTGACCAAAGACTGGGCCTATTGGGAGCTGTTCGCCTCGCAGGCCGTGCGCGGCTTCGGCATGATGTTCTGCATGGTGCCGTCGAGCGTGCTGGCGCTCGGCACATTGCCGCCGGAGCGCGTCAAGAATGCCTCGGGCCTGTTCAACCTGACGCGCAACCTCGGCGGCGCCTTCGGCCTCGCCATCCTCACCACGCTCCTCAACAAGCGCATGGACCTGCACATCGCGCGGCTGCACGAGTCTGTGAACTGGGCGCGCAGCGTCGCCACCGAGCGGCTTTCCGGTCTCACCGACGCCTTCTCCACCGCGCTCGGCGCCGACGCCAGCCGTCAGGCGCTGACGGTCATGCAGAACACCGTGCGCCGCGAGGCGATGGTCATGGCCTTTTCCGATGTCTTCCTGATCCTCGCCGTGCTGTTCGCGGCCGTCGTTCTGCTGGTGCCGCTCGCCCGCAAGCCGCGCGCCGATGCTGCCGCCGGCGCCGGCGGCCACTGAGCCGCCCGGCCGGCCTTCTCACGCCACCGGAACGGCCGGAATCGCCCTCTTTTTTCCGTGCGTGCCGGGCGTTTCGCCGCGCGCACGGCCGGGAGTCTGGGCTATGCTGTGCGCCGGCCCGGCCGCCGCGGCGCGCCGAGCCGTCTGTGCGTTGGGAGGAAACATGCCTTTGCCCAGGACCGTACTCTGCTACGGCGATTCCAACACCTACGGCCATGCCACCGTCGACCGCCCGGATGAGCGCTATGCGCCCGACGAGCGCTGGACGGGCGTGCTCGGCGCCGCGCTCGGGTCCGGATGGATGGTCATCGAGGAGGGGCTCGGCGGGCGCACCACGGTCAGCGACGACCCCATCGAAGGGGCGGAGAAGAACGGCAGAACCTATCTGTCTCCGTGCCTGAACAGCCACAAGCCGCTCGACGTGGTGGTCATCATGCTTGGCACCAACGACCTCAAGGCGCGCTTCAACAAGACCGCCTGGGAGATCGCTGCCGGCGTCGGAGTGCTGGTCGATATCGTCAAGGCGGCCGGGGTCGGCCGCAATGCCGGCGTGCCCGAAATTCTGGTCGTCTGCCCGCCGCCGACCTGCGACAGCTTCCCCACCTATGCCGAGATGTTCATTGGCGCGGCGCCGAAATCGCACCGGCTGGCGGCCGAGTATCAGCGCATGGCGAAGGAGCAGGGGCGTGCATTTCTTCGACGCCGGCTCGGTCATCAAGTCGAGCCCGGTCGACGGCATCCATTTCGATCCCGACGCGCTGCGCCGCGCTCGGCAAGGCGATCGCCGCCGAAATCGGCAAGCTCGCCGTTCCCGCGCCGTGAGCGCCGGCGGCGCCGTCGCTTGATCGACATGGCCCCGGCGGAGTGGTCTAATACCAGGCTGTCGGAAGCGACGGCGGAAGCGGACATGCAAGGCAAATCCGGGCCGAAGCCCGTGACTGACCGGCGCGAGACGGGCGCCGCATGACCAGCGTAGCGGTCATCGGCGCCGGCATCGTCGGTTCCGCCGCGGCGACCTGGCTCGCCGCCGACGGCTACGACGTGACCGTCTTCGAGCGCGATCTCGACGCGCGCCCCGCCTCGACCGGCAATGCCGGCGTCATCATGCTCTCCGCCATCTCGCCGATGGCCCGCCCGGGCATCCTCGCCTCGGTTCCGGGCTGGATGCTCGACCCGCTCGGACCGCTGACCCTGCGCCTGATCGACGTGCCGGGCCTGACCCCGTTCCTGGCGCGCTTCGTCGCCGCGGCGCGGCCGAGCCAGGTCGAGAGTCGACCGCCGCGCTCGGCTTCCTGATGAAGACGGCGCTCGCCGACCATCAGGAGCTTGCCCGCCGCGGCCACCTCTCCGGCCACATGCGCCGCACCGGCGCGCTGCATATCTTCGACAGCGACAACAGCTTCCGCGGCGCCGGGGCCGAGTGGAAGGAGCGGGCGCGCCACGGCGTCGACTACCGCGAGGTCACGGTCGACCGAGGCCCGCGCCAGATGGCGCCGGCGCTCACCGGCCCCTTCGCCCGCGCCATCTTCGCGCCCGAGAACTGGACCGTGTCGAGCCCCAACGGCATCCTGCAGGGCCTGCGCGGCGGCTCTGCAGCGGCCGAGCGGCTGCAGACCGCCGGCGTCAAGGCCGTGCGCCCGGGGACCGAGGGCATCGTCGTCGATCACCGCCGACGGCACGCGAATGCGCTTCGATGCGGTGGTCATCGCCGGCGGCGTCTGGTCGCGCGAACTCGCCAGGGGCTGGGTCTCGGCCTCGTGCTGGAGGCCGAGCGCGGCTACAACACCACCTGGGCGACGCCGCCGATCGCGCTCGACCTGCCGGTCTTCTTCGACGATCACGGCTTCTGCGCCACCCCGCTGGACGATGGCCTGCGGGTCGGCGGGGCGGTGGAGATCGCCGCCATCGACGCGCCGCCGACCTTTGCCCGCGCCGCCGCCATGCGCAAGAAGATGCGCCGCTACGTGCCGGGCTCCCCGACGAGGGCGGCGAGGAATGGATGGGCCGCCGCCCGGCGACGCCGGATTCGCTGCCCGTCATCGGCGCCCACCCGCAGGACCCGCGCATCGTCTTCGCCTTCGGCCACGGCCATCTCGGCCTGACGCTGTCGGCGGTCACCGCCCGCCATGTCGCCGACCTCGTCGCCCAGCGCGGCGACCGCAACCTCGCCCCCTTCGGCATCGAGCGCTTCCAGTGAGCCGCCGCACCTTCTTCTGCATCGACGCCCATACCGCCGGCAATCCGGTGCGCGTGGTGGCCGGCGGCGGCCCGCCGCTTCATGGCGCCACCATGAGCGAGAAGCGCCAGCATTTCCTGGCGCGACTACGACTGGATCCGCACCGGCCTGATGTTCGAGCCGCGCGGCCATGACGTCATGTCCGGTTCGATCCTCTACGAGCCGCTCCGCGACGACACCGACGCGGCGCTGGTCTTCATCGAGACCAGCGGCTGCCTGCCGATGTGCGGCCACGGCACCATCGGCACGGTCACCGTGCTGCTCGAAGAGGGGCTGGTGACGCCGAAGCGGGAAGGGCACCTCCGCCTGGAAGTCCCCGCCGGCATCGTCGAGGCCGAATACGCGCGCGACGATCTCGGCCACGTCACGCGAAGTGCGCATCGTCAACGTGCCTTCCTTCCTGCATTCGACCGGCCTCTCGGTCGACGTGCCGGATTTCGGGCGCCTGGTCTTCGACGTCGCCTATGGCGGCAATTTCTACGTCATCATCGAGGCGCAGGAGAGCTACCGCGACCTCGCCGACATCTCCGCCTTCGACATCCAGCGCCTGTCGCCGATCGTCCGCCGGCTGGTCAACGAGAAATACACCTTCGTCCACCCGGAGGACCCGACCATCTCCGGCGTCCGCCACGTCATGTGGACCGGCAAGCCGAAGCACCCGGAGGCCGACGGCCGCAACGCCGTCTTCTACGGCGAGAAGGCCATCGACCGCTCGCCCTGCGGCACCGGCACCTCGGCCCGCCTGGCCCAGCTCGCCGCCCGCGGCGACGCTGAAGGTCGGCGACGATTTCGTCCACGAATCGATCATCGGCAGCCTCTTCCGCGGCCGCGTCGAGAGGGCGACGACGGTCGGCGACTATCGACGCCATCGTGCCGTCGGTCGCCGGGCAGGCGTGGATCACCGGCCACAACACGATCTTCCTCGACGACCGCGACCCCTTCGTGAAGGGCTTCAGCGTGCTGTAGGCGCCGGATGACCGCTCCATGGATATGCGATCGGCACTGGAAGAGCTTGTGCGCGGCACTTCATACGCCCACGAGCCTTCGGTGCCGAATCATGGCGTTCTTCGCCGACGACCTGCGTCTTGCATCATGCGACGGGGAAACTCAGCCGTCGGGCCTCGTTTCGTCGAGCAAAGCCGTGCGTGAGGCACGTCTTCCTCGTCGCCGATGACGATCGGAGCGGCCTGTCGGCTTCGTGCAGCTATGGCGAGCAACCGGCATCCCGGAAGCCGGCGCGGCTGGCGATCAGGAAGTCCGGCGTCTCGATGTGCTGGCCGACTGGCAGGGACGCGGCATCGGCGGCGCCTTGATACGCAAGTCCGCGCTGCGCCCATCCCCGCGTTCCGCGGACGCCACGGTGATCTGCTCGGATTCGTCTGGGAGATCGTGACAACGACCGAAGCCCAGGTTCGCTTCTATCGCCGCACGGCTCGCGAAGTCGGCACCGGCCCGTGCCATCGATGCTCGCCAACGGCCCGGCCGCTGGCCGCGAACTGATCATGGCGCGGCGGCCGGCGAGCGCGTGCGCGTCCGTCAACAGCCCGTAGGCCGCCGAGGTCCGGCCGTGTCTTCAGCGCCGCCGCGACCACCGCCTCGACCGCCGCCTTCTCCTCGCCGGCAAGCTCCAGCCGCGGCGCGCGCACCGTGGTCGACGTGCCGCGCACCATGTGCTCGGCAAGCTTGATGTTCTGGACGAAGCGCGCCGACACGTCGAGGTGCAACAGCGGCATGAACCAGCGATAGATGTCGCGCGCCTCGGCCATGCGTCCGGCCCGCGCCAGGTCGTAGATCGCCACGGTCTCGCGCGGGAAGGCGCAGACCAGCCCGGCCACCCAGCCGACGGCGCCGAGCATCAGGCTCTCCAGCGCCAGATCGTCGACGCCGGTGAACAGCTGGTAGCGCTCGCCGACGAGATTGTGGATGTCGGTCAGCCGGCGCACGTCGCCGGAGGATTCCTTCACCGCGACGAATTTCTTCTCGTCGGCCATCTCGGCGAGCATCGCCGGCGTCACGTCGACGCCATAGGCGAGCGGGTTGTTGTAGACCATGATGGCGAGGTCGCTCGCCGCCGCCACGGCGCGGAAATGGGCGACCGTCTCGCGCGGCGTCGACAGATAGCGCATCGCCGGCAGCACCATCAGTCCGTCGACGCCGGCGACCGCCGCCCGGGCGGCAAGTTCGGCCGCGGCGCGCGTCGAATCCTCGGCGATGGTCAGGATCACCGGCGCCCGGCCGCCGCTGGCCTCCTTCACGGTTTCGGCGATGGCGAGCTTTTCGTCGGCCGTCAGCGTCGAGGCTTCGCCGAGCGAGCCGCAGCAGACGATGCCGTGCACCCGCGCGTCGAGCTGGAAGGCGACGTCGGCCGCCGACCGCGGCGAGATCGACGCTCTCGTCGCGGTTGAGCTTGGTGGTGATTGCCGAATAGACGCCGTGCCAGTCGTTGTGCTGCATGGCAGTCGGCTCCCGTTTCCGCGGACAAAGGTACGGACCCCTCCTCCCCCAAAGGGGAGGAGGGGCCGGGAAGGCTCCGCGTCGACGCGCGTGCGCCTACACCGCCTGCTGGTTGGCGGCGAAGAGGTGGGCGTGCGCGGAATCGAAGATCACGCCGACGTTCTCGCCGGTGCGCATCGTTCGTTTCGCCGTCGTCCTGCACGACGATCTGGCCGGCCTTGGTGTCGACATACATGATCGTCGAATTGCCCAGGTGCTCGAGGATCTGCACCGTGCCGCCGATGTTGGCGCGCGGATCGTCCGGCGTCGACAGCTTGATGTGCTCGGGCCGGATGCCGAGTTCCAGCGTGCCGCGCGACTGGTTGTCGAGCGTGCCGCGCGTCTTCAGCTTGACCTCGCCGCCGCCGGGCAGGTCGAGCACCGCGTCGAGCCCCTCGGCCGAGCGCGCCTCGGCCGAGACGAAGTTCATCGTCGGCGAACCGATGAAGGCGGCGACGAACTTGTTGGCCGGCTCGCGGTAGAGCTCCATCGGCGTGCCGATCTGGCGGATGACGCCCGCCTCCAGCACCACGATCTTGTCGGCCAGCGTCATCGCCTCGACCTGGTCGTGGGTGACGTAGATCATCGTCGCCTTGAGGTCCTGGTGCAGCTTGGCGATCTCGACCCGCATCTGCACGCGCAGCATGGCATCGAGGTTCGACAGCGGCTCGTCGAACAGGAACACCTGCGGCTCGCGCACCAGCGCCCGGCCGATGGCGACGCGCTGGCGCTGGCCGCCGGAGAGCTGCGCCGGCCGCCGGTCGAGCAGTTCCTCGAGCTGCAGCATGCGCGCCACTTCCGTCGTGCGCCTCTCCATCACCTCCTTCGGCGCCTTGGCGACGCGCAGGCTGAAGCCGATGTTCTGGCGCACGGTCATGTGCGGGTAGAGCGCGTAGGACTGGAAGACCATGGCGATGCGCCGCTTGGCCGGCGGCACGTTGGTGACGTCGACGTCGCCGATCCAGATCGAGCCCTGGCTGACCACCTCGAGCCCGGCGATCATCCGCAGCAGCGTGGACTTGCCGCAGCCGGATGGGCCGAGCAGGGCGCAGAACTCGCCTTTCTCGACGCTGAGGTCGAGCATCTTGATCGCCTCGACCGCGCCGTAGAGCTTCTTCACGCCCCTGAGTTCGACTTCGCTCATGATTCCTCCCGTGCGCCCGCCAGCGAGGCGCATTTCCTCACCGCTGGAGCCCGCGTCGCCGCCAGCCCCGCTCCGGTCCGCCCCCTATTCCATAGACAATTGTGCCTTCGGGTCAATTGCGCCGTCGCGGGGCCCGCCGCCGAGCGCCCGCAAGCGCGTTGAGGATCACCGCCACGTCGATCGCCTCCTGCAGCAGCGCCCCCTCGACCGGCGGCAGATAGCCGAAGGCGGCCACAACCATGGCGGCTACCGACAGGCCGATGCCGGCGACCACGCTCTGCATGGCGATGGCGCGCGACGCGCCGGGCGATCGCCATCGCCTCGGCGATGCGGTCGAGCCGGTCGACCAGCAGCACCGCGTCGGCGGCCTCCGATGAGGCCGCGGCGCCGCGCGCGCCGATGGCCACGCCGATATCCGCCGCGGCCAGCGCCGGCGCGTCGTTGACGCCGTCGCCGACCATCATCACGGCGCCATGCCGCGTTCGCTGACCACCGCCAGCACCTTGCGCTCCGGCGTCATCTCGCTGAGCGCCACGTCGATGTCGAGCCGCGCCGCCACCGCCTCGGTCACCGCGCGCACGTCGCCGGAGGCCAGCACGATGCGCTTCACCCCGTTGGCACGGAAGCCGGCCAGCGCCCGGGGCACGTCGTCGCGGATGCGGTCGGCGAGCACGATCAGGCCGGCGAGCACGCCCGTCGACGGCCACCGCAACCGCGATCTCGCCCTCGCGCTCCGGCTGGAGGCCGTCGAGCGACAGGCCGTCGCGCGAGCGGTCGCGCACGTAGGCGAGCCCGCCCACCGCCACCCGGCGGCCGCCGACCATGCCCTCGAGGCCGCTGCCCGGGCTTTCGCGCACTTCGCTCGGCGGCGTCAGCGCCAGCCCCTGCCCGCGCGCCGCCGCCACCAGCGCGGTGGCCACCACGTGGTTCGACGCCTGGTCGAGCGAGGCCGCCAGGCGCAGCACGTCGTTCTCGGCGAAGCCGTTCAGCGGGTGGATGGCAGACAGCGACGCCTGTCCGTGGGTCAGCGTCCCGGTCTTGTCGATGATCAGCGTGCGCACATCGGCCAGCACCTCCAGCCCGCCGCCGCCCTTGATCAGCACGCCGATGCGCGCCGCCCGCGACACCCCGGCGATGATCGCCACCGGCACCGCCAGGATCAGCGGGCAGGGGGTCGCCACCACCATCACCGCGAGCCAGCGCACCGGGTCGCCGGAGGCGAGCCATGCCGCGCCGGCGATGGCCAGCGTCGCCACCAGGAAGACGATGGCGAAGCGGTCGGCGATTCGCACCATCGGCGCCCGCGCGCGCGCCGCCTCCTCGACCAGGCGCACGATGCCGGCATAGGTGCTCTCCGCCGCCGGCCGGCCGACGATGAGATCGAAGGCCTCGCCGGCATTGGTGGCGCCGCTCATCGCCTCGGCGCCGGCCGCAAGCCGCACCGGCAGCGGCTCGCCGGTCAGCGCCGACTGGTCGAGCACGGCGTCGCTGCCGTCGGCGACGGCGCCGTCCGCCGGCACCACCTCGCCGCGCCTGACCAGCACCCGGTCGCCGGGTACCAGGCCTCGATCGGCACCTGCCTGAGGTCGCCGTCCTCGTGGCGCAGGGCGAATTTCGGCGCGCGCTCGAGCAGCGCCGTCATTTCGCGGCGGGCACGGCGGGCGGCGAAACCTTCGAGAAACTGGCCGCCGGAATACATCAGCGCGATGACCACGCCGGCCAGCGGCTCCTCCAGCGCCAGCGCGCCGACCATCGACAGCAGCGCCACGATGTCGAGGCCGACCTGGCCATGGCGGAGCGACACGACGATCTCGGCGGACAGCACCAGCACCACCGGAACCGTCGCCAGCGCCCACAGGAGCGGCTGCCACGGTGCCATGGCCGAGGGCCCACGCCACCAGCCCGGCCGCCAGCCCGGTCGCCGGAATGGCGACCGAGACATGCCGGGTCCGGTCGATGAGGTCGCGCACGTCCATTGGGCGAGTGTGGCGCTACGCCGCCTGCGCCGGATTGATCCGCGTCAGTTTGGAAAAGCACTAGTTCGCATTCGCTTGTCCGCCGGCCTGCCTCCGGGGCGATCGCGATCGCGCGAGCGCGCGTCGATGGCGGATTCAGGCGTCTTTCGCCGGCCACAGATAGACCACCAGCAGCAGTGCCGGCCCCAGCGTCAGCGCCGCGTCGGCGAGGTTGAAGACGAACAGCGTCCAGTCGCCGAAATGCAAGAGCAGGAAATCGGTGACGTAGCCCAGCCGCAGCCGGTCGATCAGGTTGCCGAGGGCGCCGCCGAGGATCAGGGCGAAGGCGGCCGCCGCCCAGCCGGCCGCCCTCGCGGTTGTGCGCCCAGAAGGCGAGCACCACCGCCGTCACCACGAGCGGCAGCAGGATCAGGCCGAAGCCGGAACCGGCGAACATCGAGAAGGCGATGCCGGTGTTGTGCACATGCAGCAGCGTCAGGATCGGCAGCACGTCGATGGCGATGGCCCTCCGGCAGCCGCGCCTGAACGATCAGCTTGGCGAGCTGGTCGACGACGACGACGGCCACGACGATGCCGAGGCCGAAGGCGGAGAGCGGTCCCGGCGGCTCTGCGTTGTCGAATGAAATCTCAGCCATCGAGCCTCAGCGCCCCGCGGCGGATTTCGAACAGCATGACGGCGGTGGCGATGGCGAGGTTGAGCGAATCGGCCTTGCCCGCCATCGGGATCTTGGCCAGCGTCTTGCACAGGCCCGCCGCATCCGCCGTCAGCCCGGCCTGCTCGCCGCCCATCACCAGCAGCACCGGCCCGCGATAGTCGACCCCGCGATAGTCGGCCTTGCCGGAGAGATGCGTGCCGACCACCGGTCCCGGCCAGCGCCGCGCCAGCCTGGCGAAATCGGCGATCGCTGCCCGCGCCAGCGGCACCGCGAAGATCGAGCCCATGGTGGCGCGCACCGCCTCCGACCGAGAACGGGTCGACCGTGTTGCCGACGAGGATCACGCCCCTGGCGCCGACCGCGTCGGCGGTGCGCACGATCGTGCCGAGATTGCCGGGGTCGCGCACCGCTTCCAGCGCCACCCACACGTCGTCGCCGGGCGGCCGGATGGCATCGACCGTCGTCAGCCGCTGCTCGAAGACGCCGAGCACGGTCTGCGGGTTGTCGCGCCGGCTGATCTTTTCGAGCACCGCCTCGCTGACCGCGATCACGCTGCCGCCCCTGGCCTGTGGCGGTGGCCGACCAGCCGCTGCACCAGCGGCTGGCTGGCGACGGCGCTGGCATGGACCAGCGTGCGGATGGTCCAGCCGGCCTCCACCGCATCGGCCACCAGCTTCAGCCCCTCGGCCAGGAACAGGCCGGATTCCTTGCGGTTCTTGGCCAGCGCCAGGCCACGGATCTCCTTGACGATCGGGTTGGTCAGGCTGGTGATGGGCTTGGCCACCCCCGGCTGAGAGGTGCCGCCGTGCGGCGCGCTCATGCCGACCACCGGCTGAACAGCGAGGTGGAGAGCGCCCGCCCGCCGCCTTCCTCGCGCAGGATCAGTTCGCCCGATTCGAGCAGGCCGCCCATGCCGGCCATCGCCTCCGCCGTCACCTCGTCGATCGAATAGAACGAGGCGCGGATCGAATAGGCGGTGAGGATCAGGAACAGCGGATCGTCGGAGAGCAGCCCGCGGCAGGCCTCCACCATCGGCCTGAGGTGCTGGAAGATGTCCCACACCTCGCCCTTCGGCCCGCGGCCGAATTTCGGCGGGTCGAGGATGATGCCGTCATAGCGGTTGCCGCGCCGGCCCTCGCGCTCGACGAACTTCACCGCGTCCTCGCAGATCCAGCGGATCTTCAGCGCCTCCAGCGCCGCCCAGCGCCTGGTTCTCGCGCGCCCAGCCGATCGCCTTCTTCGACGCGTCGATATGGGTCACCTCGGCGCCGGCCCTGGCCGCGACCAGCGAGGCGACGCCGGTATAGCCGAAGAGGTTGAGCACCTTCACCGGCCGTCCGCCGCCGGCGATCCGGTCGCGGATCCACGTCCAGTGGGTCGCCTGCTCGGGAAACACGCCGACGTGGCGGAAATTGGTGAAGCGGCCGAGGAAGGGGACGCCGTCCCAGGCCATCGGCCAGGTCTCGCCGAGCGGTTGTCGATAGCGCCAGCGGCCGTCGGCCTCCTCGTCGCCGATGCCGACGAAGCTTGCGCGTCGGCCCGCTCCCACTCCGCCGCCGGCCGGCGCGGCGTCCACAGCGCCTGCGCCTCCGGCCGCACGATGGTGTAGGCGCCCGTAGCGCTCCAGCTTCTCGCCGTTGCCCGAATCGATGAGGGCATAGTCGGCCCAGCCCTCGGTCTCCAGCATCACCGGCGCCCGCCGGGCGAGGGTGCGGCCGTGCGGGCGGGTCGATGACCGGTGGAATCGTGTCGCGTGTCACCCGGGCGTTTTAGCCGAACTCGGCGCGCCTGTCGCGCCCGGCGTCGCCGCCTTGCCCCGGTAGCTACCGGTAGCTATATTCCTGCCATGACGATGGTATCGATCAAGGAAGCCAAGAACCGCCTGACGGCGCTCGCCCGCCTCGTCGAGAAGGGCGAGACGGTGACGGTGACCCGCAACGGCCGCCCGATCCTCGATCTCGTGCCCCACCGGAAGAAGGCCGGGCTCGATTTCGAGGCGCTCGCAGAATACAAGCGCAAGCACGGAATCGACCGGATTTTCGGCTACGTCGCCGAGGATTTCGACGAGCCGCTGCCCGAGGATTTTCTGCTGAAGCCATTGCCGTAGCGCGATGCGGCTGCTGCTCGACACGCACCTTCTGATCTGGCTTCTGGATGACGGTCGGGAAACGATCGATGCTCGCTTTCGCCGCGCTCTCGACGCACCGGATGCCATCCTCTTCGCAAGCATCGTCAGCGTCTGGGAGATTGCCATCAAGGTCCGGCTCGGCAAGCTCAGCCTGCAGACGCCGCTCGCTGCAGTTCCCGAATCGCTGCGCACGCTCGGTCTCGCCCTCCTGCCGATCGACGAGCACCACGTGCTGGCCGAGGTCAGTCCGGAGCCGGCGACCCGCGACCCGTTCGACCGGCTGCTGCTCGCCCAGTGCCAGGTCGAGGGCCTGCGCCTGATCACCGCCGATCGGGCGCTCGCCGGCCACCCGTTCGCCTGGCGCTAGATCGGCTCCTGGCCGCGCCGAAACGGGCGCTTGCCGCCTTCACAGCGCCACGTTAGGGTCCGGCAAATGAAACGCGCCAGCCGCGCGTGGGCCGCCTGTTCTGGCTGCGGTCCGGAACCAGCGATCATCACGAGCGGACTGCTTGCTGCGACCTTTTCGAGGGATGGCAAACGCATGGAAATGACAGGCCGATATCAGATCCCGGCACCGCGCGAGAAGGTCTGGGCCGCCCTCAACGATCCGGTCGTGCTCAAGGCCTGCATCCCCGGCTGCGAGGCGCTGGAGAAGCTTTCCGACACCGAGATGACCGCGACGGTCAAGGCCAAGGTCGGTCCGGTCTCGGCGACCTTCCGCGGCAATGTCACCCTCTCCAACCTCGATCCGCCCAACGGCTACACCATCACCGGCGAGGGCAAGGGCGGTCCGGCCGGCTTCGCCAAGGGCGGCGCCGACGTGGCGCTGTCGGACGATGACGGCGTGACGCTCCTCACCTACACCGCCAAGGCGCAGGTCGGCGGCAAGCTCGCCCAGGTCGGTGCCCGCCTGATCGACGCGACCGCCAAGCAGCTCGCCGATCAGTTCTTCGCCGCCTTCGCCGACAAGGTCGGCAGCGAAGACGGCTTCACCCATCTCGAGCACGAGGTCGAGGAAGTCATCAAGATCGCCGAGGAGCGCACCGAGGGCGCGGCGATCCGCGGCTTCCTCGGCGGCCCGCAAATGTGGGGACTGCTCGCGCTTGCCGTGATCATCGTCATCATCTTGATTTTCTACCACTAGGGAGCGCGTCGCCTTGTCTGTTGTCCAGATGACCGTCAACGGCAAAGCCGTCTCGGCCGATGTCGAGGACCGCACGCTGCTCGTCGAATTGCTGCGCGACCGGCTGCAGCTGACCGGCACCCATATCGGCTGCGACACGTCGCAATGCGGCGCCTGCCTGGTGCTCGTCGACGGCGTCGCGGTGAAATCGTGCACCATGCTCGCCGCCCGCGCCGATGGCGCGCGCGTCACCACCATCGAGGGGCTGTCGTCGGGGCCGACGCTGCATCCCATGCAGCAGGCGTTTCACGACAATCATGGCCTGCAATGCGGCTTCTGCACGCCGGGCATGATCATCAGCGGCATCGACATGGTCCGCCGCTACGGCACCGATCTCGACGAGGCGGTCATCCGGCGCGAGCTGGAGGGCAATCTCTGCCGCTGCACCGGCTATCAGAACATCGTCAAGTCGATCGCCGCCGGTGCTGCGGCGATGGCGAGCGCCCGTTAGGCGCCGGCCCGCGGGGGAGGAACGCGCAGATGTACGAGACCCGCTACCACAAGCCCGAAAGCCTGACGCAGGCCGCCGCGCTGTTCGCCGAGGCCGCCGAGGCGCGCTATCTCGCCGGCGGCCAGACCCTCATCCCCACCATGAAGCAGCGGCTGGCGGCCCCCACCGACGTCATCGACCTCTCGGCCATTGCCGACCTCAAGGGCATCGCCGCGACCGGTCAGGCGGTCGTCATCGGTGCCGCGTCGACCCACGCCGAGGTCCACGTCTCGCAGGCCGTGCGCGACGCGCTTCCCGCGCTCGCCGAGCTCGCCGGCACGATCGGCGATCCGGCCGTGCGCGAGATGGGCACCATCGGCGGCTCGCTCGCCAACAACGATCCCGCCGCCGACTATCCGGCCGCGGTTCTGGCGCTGGGCGCCACCGTCCACACCGACAGGCGCACGCTGGCGGCGGACGATTTCTTCGCCGGCCTCTTTTCCACCGCCCTGGCAGAGGGAGAGATCGTCACCCGCGTCGCCTTCCCGCTGCCGGCCAGTGCCGCCTACGCCAAGTTCCGCAACCCGGCCTCGCGCTATGCGGTGGCCGGCGTCTTCGTTGCCCGCATGGCGGACGGCAGCGTCCGCGTCGGCGTCACCGGCGCCGGGTCGAACGGCGTCTTCCGGTCGGCGGCGCTCGAGCAGGCGCTGGCGGCGGACTGGTCGCCGGCGGCGATCGACGCCGTCGCCGTCGATCCGGCCGGCATGCTGTCGGACATCCATGCGTCGGCCGCCTATCGCGCCAATCTCGTCAAGGCCATGGCCAAGCGCGCGGTTGCCGCGGCTGGCCAGTAGGCCGGACGCTCCCCGCGTCGCTTTTTTCGGGTTGCCGGCGGCGCCCGGCCGGCGCAAGGATCGCCGGCGAAACGGTCTCTCGCCGGGGCTGCTGCGCCATGCGACTGGAATTCCTCATCACCTCGCTCATCGTCGTCGCCGCGCCCGGCACCGGCGTCCTCTACACGCTCGCCGCCGGCCTTTCGCGCGGCAGCCGCGCCAGCATCGTCGCCGCCTTCGGCTGCACGCTCGGCATCGTCCCCCATATGGCCGCAGCCATCCTCGGGCTCGCCGCGCTGCTCCATGCCAGCGCCGTCGCCTTCCAGATCTTCAAATATGTCGGCGTCGCCTATCTGCTCTATCTCGCCTGGATGACACTCAGGGAGCACGGCACGCTGAAGGTCGAGAAGGAGGCCGGCAGGCGCTCCTCGCTTCAGGTGATCGCCACCGCCATCCTGATCAACTTCCTCAATCCCAAGCTGTCGATCTTCTTCATGGCTTTCCTGCCGCAGTTCATCGACGCCGGCGAGGTCCATCCGCTGGCGCGCATGGGCGAGCTCAGCGTCGTCTTCATGGCGATGACCTTCGTCGTCTTCGTCGGCTACGGCCTGTTCGCCGCTGCCGTGCGCGATCGCATCATCTCGCGCCCGCGGGTGCTCGCCTGGATGCGCCGCACCTTCGCCGCCGCCTTCGTCGCGCTCGGTGTCAAGCTCGCCTTCGCCGATCGCTGAACTCGGCGGGCTGTCATCGTTGCATGTGGCCGGCGACGGTGCCATGTGAGGCGGCATGATCGTCTGCTCCTGCAATGTCCTCACCCAGGAACGCATCCTTGCCGCCGCCCGCGAGCTCGCCGCCGCCGATCCGTTGCAGCCGATCAGCCCCGGCCGCCTGTTCAAGGCGCTCGGCACCCGCCCGCAATGCGGCACCTGCTTCACCCCGATCCGCGCCATCGTGGCCGGAGCCGGTTTCATCTTCACCTGTCCGGAGCCGCTGGCGAGCTCGGCCGAGGGCCTGCGGCCGCCGGCCCCGCGGCCACACAAGGCCGCCGAGGTTTGACGCCGCCGTCGCGGCCGGATTTTAATCCCGTCAACAGCACAAGGAGAGCGTAGCCATGAAGGGCGACCCCAAGGTCATCGACTATCTCAATCAGGCACTGCGCATGGAGCTCACGGCGGTCAACCAGTACTGGTTGCACTACCGCATCACCGAGGACTGGGGCTATGCCAAGCTCGCCCGCAAGGAGCGCGCCGAATCGATCGAGGAGATGCAGCACGCCGACAAGCTGGTGGCGCGCATCATCTTCCTCGAAGGGTTCGCCAACATGCAGCAGCTCAACCCGATCAAGATCGGCCAGACCCTCCAGGAGGTGCTGGAAGCCGACCTCGCCGGCGAACAGGAAGCCAGGGCCTTCTATTCCAAGGCCCGCGAGGGCTGCCACGCGGCCGGCGACTACATCTCGATGAAGCTGTTCGAGGAGCTGCTCGGCGACGAGGAGGGCCACATCGACTTCCTCGAGACCCAGCTTCAGCTGCTCGAGGCAATCGGGCCGGAGAAATACGGCCAGCTCAACGCGGTGGCGACCGACGAGGCGGAGTAGGCGCCGGCGCTGCCTAGCCCCGCCAGCGGCGGCCGGTGAGCGACACCGCGAAGCGTGCCGGCATCCGCGCGAAGGCGGCGATGCCGGCGAGCGCCGCGTCCTCCTTGATCACGATCGAGGTCGCCATGCGCTCGAGCAGCCGCGTGTGCGGCCATTTGGCCAGGAACGCCTCGCGGAAGCCGCCGGATTTGAGCACCGGGGCGATGCGTGCGCTGATGCCGCCGGCGAGGAACACGCCGCCGGCCGGCATGAACACCAGCGCCAGGTTGCCGGCCACCCGGCCGAGATGGGTGGCGAACAGCGACAGCGTCTCGGCCGCCTGCTGGCTGGCACCGGAGAGCCCCGCCTCGGTAACCGCCTTCGGCGTGGTCAGCTCCGGCGTCACGCCGTCGCTGGCGCAGACCGCACGGTAGAGCCGCACCATGCCGGCGCCGCAGAGCAGCGTCTCGGCGCCGATGCGCCCGCCGGTACGCTCGATCTGCGGCCAGATGGCGAAATCGCGCGCGCTCACCGGCGAAAGGTCGATGTGGCCGCCTTCGCCCGGTACCGGCACCCAGATGTCGCGGGCCTTGACCAGGGCGCCGGCGCCAAGGCCGGTGCCCGGGCCCAGCACCACGCGCGCACCGTCCGCGGTCATCTGGCCGCTGCCGATCGGCTCGATGTCGGTTTCCGTCAGGCCGGGGAGCGCCAGCGACTGCGCCTCGAAGTCGTTGAGCAGCACGATCTCGGCGAGGCCGAAGCGGGCGACGATCTTCTTCGGCTCGACCACCCACGGGCAGTTGGTCAGCGGCACGCGCTCGCCGGCGATCGGCCCGGCCAGCGCCAGCATGGCCGATTGCGGCCGGGCGCCGCCCGCCTCGATCACCACCGCCGCGATGGCATCGTCGATCGAGGCAAAGTCGGCGGTGTGCACGTGCGGAAAGCGCTGCGCCTCGCCGGTCTCGTCGGGGATCAGCCAGAAGCGCGCGTTGGTGCCGCCGATATCGCCGATCAGCACAGGGAAGGGCAGGTGGTCGAGATGCCGGCCGATCTTGTCGTCAGCTTGGCTCATGCCGTCTCCGGATTGCGTATCAGCTTTTTCAGGTAGTGGATGAAGATGTCGGCGGTGTGCCGGTTGAGCGCCATGGGGATGTCATAGACCACCGCCAGCCGGGTCAGCGCCTTGACATCGACGTCGTGGGGCAGCGGCGACAGCGCGTCGATGAAGAAGATCAGGGCGCCGATGCGCCCGTCGGCGATCAGTGCCCCGATCTGCTGGTCGCCGCCCACCGGGCCGCTCTTCATCCGCGTCAGCGTCAGGTCGGGGCAGGTTTCCAGAATGCGCCCGCCGGTGGTGCCGGTGGCATAGAGCGAGAAGGCCTTGAGGACCGCGTGGTTGTCGCGCACGAAGCCGACCATCTCGTCCTTCTTCTGGTCGTGCGCGATCAGCGCGATGGCCGGCAGCCCGCCCGGGCTTGGCTCTGCCATGCCCCCTTACTCCTTGATGTAGGGCTTGCCGTCGGCGGCCGGCGGCCGCGCCCGGCCGACGATGCCGGCGACCAGCACGATGGTTGCGATATAGGGCGCCATCGCCAGGAATTCGGAAGGGATCGGCGTTTGCAGGATGGCCAGCTTCTGCTGCAGCGAATCGGCGAAGCCGAAGACCAGCGCCGCCATCAGCGCCCCCACCGGATGCCAGCGGCCGAAGATCATGGCGGCGAGGCCGATGAAGCCGCGCCCGTTGGTCATGTTGATGTCGAAGCGGCCGACCGAGCCGAGCGTGAACCAGGCGCCGGCGAAGCCGGCGACCATGCCGCCGACGGTCAGGTTGATGAAGCGCACGCGATAGACGTCGATGCCGAGCGTGTCGGCGGCCTCCGGATGCTCGCCGACGGCACGGGCGCGCAGGCCGCTGCGCGTGTAGAACAGGTAATAGGTCGCCCCGGCGATCAGGATGGCGGCGCCATAGACGAAGATGTTCTGCTGGAAGAAGACGCGCCCGATGACCGGCAGGGTGGAGAGGAACGGGATGTCGACGCCGTGGAAGATCGGCGCGTTGTTCAGTTCCTTGTGCACCGTCAGCACCTGGCTGGTGACGTAGGAGGTGAGGCCGAGGGCGAACAGGTTCACCGCCACCCCGGCGATGATCTGGTCCACCCGGTAGGTGATCACCAGCACGCCGAGCGCCAGGCCCATCAGACCGCCGACGATGACCGCCGCGACGAGGCCGATCCAGCCGCCGGCGAGCGAGCCGACGATGGCGCCGGTGAAGGCGCCGGAGAGCAGCATGCCCTCGATGCCGATGTTGACCACCGCGACGCGCTCCGACAGCGTGCCGACGAGGCCGCCGAGCGCGATCGGCACGGCGCGCACCACGGTCGCCTCCAGCATGCCGGTGAGGTTGAATTCCTTGCCCGCGGTCGCCCACACCAGGAAGGTGGTCACCGCCAGGAACAGGCCGATGCCGAGGAACAGGCTGGCGCGCTTGGCGCCGCCGCGCACGAACTGGCGGGCGCCGAGAAAGGCGAGGATGGCGGCGACGACGTAGCTGTAGGGGCTGGCCGGCACGACCAGGTTCGGCAGGGCGAACAAGTCGCCGTTGAGCGCCAGCCGGAAAGTGGCGTAGCCCGACGATTCGGCGCCGAAGACCACCGCCACGAAGACGGCGAGCGCCAGCAGCAGCCAGCCGATGATCAGCGACTGGCGTCTCTGGACGACGTCGACGTCGGCGCGACCGGCCAGGGTGTCGGTGACCGCCATCGCGCTAGGCCCCCGCCGCCTTCTGCTTGCGGAACGCCCACGGGAAGGCCGCCTTCATGAGCAGCGGCGCCGCCACGAAGACGATGATCAGCGACTGGATGATCGCGATCAGGTCGATGCGCACACCGGCGGCGACCTGCATCTGTCGCCCACCGGCATCGAGCGCCCCGAACAATATGCCGGCGAGCAGCACGCCCACCGGATGCGATCGCCCGAGCAGCGCCACGGCGATGGCGTTGAAGCCGACGCCGCCGGAGAAGCCGGGCGATGCCCGGCCGAGCACGCCGAGCACCTGGTTGGCCCCGGCAAGGCCGGCAAGCCCGCCGGAAATCGCCATGACCGCGACGATGATCAGGCCGGAGCGCATGCCGGCATAGCGCGCCGCCGACGGATTGAGGCCGCTGGCGCGGAACTCGAAGCCGAGCGTCGTGCGGAAGAGCAGCCAGTAGACCAGGATCACCATCAGGATGGTGATGATGATGCCGGCATTGAGCCTGAGATTGGGGTCGAGCCAGGTCAGCAGCTTGGGCAGTTCCGCGCTCTGCAGCACCGACGCGGAGATCGGGTCGTGACGGCCGGGCTTCTGGATCGGCGGATTGCGCAAGAGGTAGTTGGTGAGCTGCACCGCGATCAGGTTGAGCATGATCGTGGTGATCACCTCGTGCGCCCCCGTCGAGGCCTTCAGCCAGCCGGGAATCGCCGCCCAGATGGCGCCGGCGACGATGCCGGCGGCGAGCGCCAGCGGCAGGTGGATCCACATCGGCAGGCCGGCGAAGGAGAAGCCGACGACCACCGCCGCCATGCCGCCGGCGATCACCTGGCCTTCGGCGCCGATGTTGAACAGCCCGGCGCGGAAGCCGAGGGCCACGCCGAGCGCGGCCAGCGTCACCGGCGCCGCCGCGGTGAGCGTCTCGGAGAGCGCCGAGACCGAGCCGAAGGACCCCGAGAACAGCGCCGCGTAGGCCTGGCCGACGGTCGGAATGCTGACGCCGGTGAGCAGCATGACGACGGCGCCGAGCACGATCGCGACCACCACTGCCAGCACGGGCACGATGATCAGCTGCTCCACATCGAAACGGCTTCCGGCGGCGCGCGTCAGCACCTGCTCGGACAGCGTCTCCTGGCGCATGTAGTCGCTCACGCTGCCGCTCCCGCGCCGGCCATCGCCAGGCCGATCTCGCTCATGCTCACCTGGCCGGCGGCGAACGAGCCGGCGATCCGCCCGCGGAACATCACCAGGATGCGGTCCGACACGGCGAGGATCTCGTCGAGCTCGGTCGACACGATCAGCACGCCGACGCCGCGGTCGCGCGCCTCGATGATGCGCTTGTGGATATATTCGATCGAGCCGACGTCGATGCCGCGCGTCGGCTGCGAGGCGATCACCAGCTTGACCTGGCGGCTGAGCTCGCGCGCCACGATCAGCTTCTGCTGGTTGCCGCCGGAGAGATGGTCGGCGAGGCTGTAGATGGACGGCGTGCGCACGTCGAAATCGATGACGTTCTTGACGCACACCTTGTGCACCGCCGGCCAGTCCATGCTGAAGCCGTGCGAGTAGGGCTCGTCGTAGTAGCTGTCGAGGACCATGTTTTCGGCGATGTCGAACTCGCCGATCAGGCCCGAGCGCTGCCGGTCTTCGGGAACGTGGGCGATGCCGGCGTTGTGACGGTGGCGCGCCGAGGCCTTGGTGATGTCCTCGCCGAGGAACGACACGCGCCCGCGCAGCGGCAGCCTGAGGCCGGTCAGCGCCTCGACCAGCTCGGTCTGTCCGTTGCCCTGGACGCCGGCGATGCCGACCACCTCGCCCTCGCGCACGGTCAGGTCGACGCCGTCGACGGCCAGCTCCTGGCGCTCGTTCATGGCGGCCAGCCCGGAGACTTCGAGCAGCGCCCGGCCGGGCTTCGCCGGCTGCTTCTCGACCTCGAAGGTGACCGCGCGGCCGACCATCATCTCGGCCAGTTCGGCCTCGGTCGCCGTCTTCGGGTCGCGCTCGCCGACCACCTTGCCGCCGCGCAGCACGTTGATGCGGTCGGCGACCTCGATCACCTCGTGCAGCTTGTGGGTGATGAACACCAGCGCCTTGCCGGCGTCGCGCAGCGACCGCACGATGCCGAAGAATTCCGTCACCTCCTGCGGGGTGAGCACCGCCGTCGGCTCGTCGAAGATGAGCACGTTGGCCGAGCGGAACAACACCTTGATGATCTCGACGCGCTGCTGGATGCCGACCGGGATCTCCTCGATGATGCCGTCCGGGTCGACGTTGAGGCCGTGCTGGGTGCTGATGGTGCGCACCTGTTCGCGCGCCTTGGCGATGTCGAGGCGGTCGAAGGCGCCCACCGGCTCGACGCCGAGCACCACGTTCTCGGCGACCGTGAACACCGGCACCAGCATGAAGTGCTGGTGCACCATGCCGATCCCGGCGCGGATGCCGTCGCCGGCGCCGTGGAAGCGGGTCGGCTTGCCGTCGATGATGATTTCGCCCTCGTCGGGCCGGTAGAGGCCGGAAAGGACGTTCATCAGCGTCGTCTTGCCGGCGCCGTTTTCGCCGAGCAGGCCGAGCACCTCGCCGGCGCGGATATGCAGGTTGATCGAGTCGTTGGCGACCAGATCACCGAAACGCTTGGTGATGCCGCGGAGTTCGATATCCAAGCTTCAGCACCCCCGCATCTCGGTGGCCCGACGCCCCCGGAACCACCGACTTGCGAATGCACCCGCCGCGCCCCGGGGGACGCGGCGGGCAATGGGAGTCACGAGCGACCGGCAGTCGCCTACATGCCACCGACCTTGATCGACCCGTCGATGATCCCCGCCTTGATCTTTTCCAGATCGGCCTTGAGATCGTCCGGAACGGCGGAATCGAAGTCGTGGAAGGGAGCCAGCGCGACGCCGCCGCTTTCCAGCGTGCCGACGATGACGCCACCCTTGAAGGTGCCCTTGAAGGCTTCGGTGACGGCTTCGTTGGTGGTCGAATCGACCTTCTTGAGGACCGACGACAGGAACACCGCCTTATGATCGGGATCGGTGTTGTACTGGTCGGTGTCGACGCCGATGATCTTCAGCTTGTCCGCGCCCAACTCCATGGCGAGCGCCGCCGGGCCCTGGCCGACCTTGCCGGCCACCGGCAGGATGATGTCGGCGCCTTCGTCGACCATGCTCTTGGCGATGTCCTTGCCCTTGTCGATCGAGTTGAAGTCGCCGACGAACACGCCGTCCTTCTTGGCCGGATCCCAGCCGAGGACCTTCACGGCCTTGTTCTTCTGCTTGTTGTAATAGTCGGCGCCCCATACGAAGCCGTCCATGAAGTCGGTCACCGGGCCGCCGATGTTGATGCCGCCGAAGGTGCCGAGCACGCCGGTCTTGGTCATGCCGGCGGCGAGGTAGCCGGCGAGGAAGGCGGCCTGGTTGGTCGCATAGACCTGGCCGAGCACGTTGGGGATCGTCGGATCGTAGGCGTAGTCGACGATGGTGTACTTGATGCCGGGATTGGCCTCGGCCGAGGCTTTGGTGGCGTCGCCGAGCAGGAAGCCGACGGTAACGATTACGTCGCACTTGGCCTGTACGAACGACTGCAGGTTCGGCACGTAGTCGGTCTCGGCCTTGGATTCGAGCAGCTTGGTCTCGAAGCCGCCTGCCTTGGCGGCGTCCTGGACGCCCTGCCACGTGTACTGGTTGAAGCCCTTGTCGTCGACGCCGCCCGTATCGGTGACGGCGCAGGCGAGGAACGCAAAGGCCGGTGCGCTCATGGCGCCGAGCCACGCGGTGGCGGCAAGAGCGGCAAGGGACGTGGTGATGATCCTGCGGTTCAACTGACCCTCCTTCATTTGACGACGGCACATCGGCGATCAACGCCGTTCCCTTCGGGCCGCGCCGGCAACGACCGCCGGAGCCCTTCCCGGCAAGGGCATGGGCTGACTTTGGCATTTTCGCCTGCCGCCGCCAAGCCGCATCGCCCGCGCGGCGTGACGGGTTGCGGCAAAGGCGGTAGATAACCCGCCGGTGCCGCATTTCGAGGCGCGTGGAGGGAAGGGACCGGGGCCGATGGACAAGGAACTCTTCGCCGCGGCGAGCGCCGTCAGGGCGCGCGCCCACGCGCCCTATTCCAGGTTCCATGTCGGCGCCGCGGTCCGCACGCAGGCAGGCACGGTGCATGCCGGCGCCAACGTGGAGAATGCGTCGTATCCGGAAGGCTGGTGCGCCGAGACATCGGCGATCGCCCAGATGATCGCCGCCGGCGGCGAAGGCGCGGCGCGGCGTATCGCCGCCGTGTCGGTGGTCGCCGAACGCATCGACGGACGGCTGACCACGCCGTGCGGCGGCTGCCGCCAGCGCCTGGCCGAGTTTGCCGGTCCCGACACGCCGGTCGACGTGATCGACCCCTCCGGCGAGGGACGCACCTTCACGCTGCGCGAGCTGCTGCCATCGGCCTTCGACATGGACGGCAGATAGCAAGAGGCGCGGAGCGCGGAACGCGCGACCGGGAAGCAGACAAGAGGCGCGGACGGCCGCAGGCGGACCGGGAAGCAGACAGGGGCGCGGCCGGACCGGGAAGCAAACAAGAGGCGCGGAGCGCGGAACGCGCGACCGGGAAGCAAACAAGAGGCGAGGAGCGCCGCCGGCGCGACCGGGAAGCAAACAAAGACGATGGCAAACTTCCTTCCCCAGGAAATCATCCGCAAGAAGCGCGACGGCAAGGCGCTCGATGCCGAGGAGATCGCCTTCATGGTCGCCGGCCTGACCGCCGGTCGCGTCAGCGAGGGCCAGGTCGCCGCCTTCGCCATGGCGGTGTTCTTCAACGGCATGGCGCGCGACGAGGCGGTGGCGCTGACGCTCGCCATGCGCGATTCCGGCAGGGTTCTCGACTGGTCGGATCTGCCCGGCCCGGCGCTCGACAAGCATTCCACCGGCGGCATCGGCGACAACGTTTCGCTCATGCTCGCCCCGGCGCTGGCCGCCTGCGGCGCCTATGTGCCGATGATCTCCGGCCGCGGCCTCGGCCACACCGGCGGCACCCTCGACAAGCTCGATGCGATCCCCGGCTACCGCACCCAGCCGGACCTCGACCTGCTGCGCGCGGTCGTGGCCGAGGTCGGCTGCGCCGTCATCGGCCAGACCGCCGATCTGGCGCCGGCCGACAAGCGCCTCTACGCCATCCGCGACGTCACCGCGACGGTGGAATCGATCCCGCTGATCACCGCCTCGATCCTGTCGAAGAAGCTTGCCGCCGGCCTCGCCGGCCTCGTCCTCGACGTCAAGACCGGCAACGGCGCCTTCATGCAACGGCGGGAGGATTCGGTCGGCCTCGCGGAAAGCCTCGTCGCCGTCGCCAACGGCGCCGGCATGAAGACCAGCGCGCTCATCACCGACATGAACCAGCCGCTCGCCTCGGCCGCCGGCAATGCGGTCGAGGTGATGAACGCGGTCGACTTCCTCAAGGGCCGCCCCGACCGGCGCCTGCACGAGGTGACCGTGGCGCTCGGCGGCGAGCTGCTCGCCGCCGGCGGTCTTGCCGCCGACGATGCCGACGGCCGCAACCGGATCGCGGCGGCCTTCGCCTCCGGCCGCGCCGCCGAGATCTTCGGCAAGATGGTCGCCGCCCTCGGCGGCCCGGCCGATTTCATGGACAAGCCCGAAACGCACCTCGCCGCCGCGCCGCTCGTCCGCCCGGTCATGGCGGAGCGCGCCGGCACGGTCACCGCGATCGATACCCGCGCCATCGGCATTGCCGTGGTGGGGCTCGGCGGCGGTCGCAGGCGCGCCGAGGATTCGATCGATCACTCCGTCGGCTTCACCCGGCTGGCCGGCCTTGGTGCCGAGGTCGGTCCGGATGCCCCGCTGGGGCTGGTCCACGCCCGCGACGCGGCGGCGGCCGCCGAGGCCGAAGCGGCGCTGCGCGCCGCCTATGCGGTGGGCGAGGCGGCACCGGCGGCGGGACCGACCGTTTACCAGCGCATCGGCCCCTGACCGGCACCGGCGCGGGGGTTAACGCCGCGCCGCCGATTTCGCATTAAGGTTGATTCAACTGCGGCCTTCGGGCGGCCCGCCCCGGCGCTATGCTGCCGCTCGGGGTGGGCCATCTGGGAGGTTCGCATGACGGGCGAGCGCGACGAGGCCCTGGAAGAGTTCCTCGCCGCCTTCGATCGGCGGCTGGAGGCCGCGCCGGTCATCGATCGCCGTGATCGCAGCGAGCGGCGCGCTCACCCTGCCGGCATGCCGGTCGACGGACACCGTTCGCACGGCCCGGCCAAGGAAGCCTTCGCCTACTGGGAATCGAAGACCGGCAGCACGGACTGACCGCCGTCCGCTCTACAGGAAACTTGCGCCGTGCCGGCCGGGCGGCAATCCCAGATGCGCGGCAATCGTTTCGCCGATGTCGGCGAAGCCGCGCCGGCCGATCGCCTTCCCCGTTTGCCCGTACCGCAACCCGACGATCGGCACATGCTCGCGCGTGTGGTCGGTGCCGGGCCACGTCGGGTCGTTGCCGTGGTCGGCGACGATGAGCATCAGGTCGCCGTCGGTGAGCACCGAGATGAGTTCGGGGATGCGGGCGTCGAAGGCTTCCAGCGCCGCCGCGTAGCCGGCGACGTCGCGGCGATGGCCGTAGAGCGTGTCGAAATCGACGTAGTTGGCGAAGACCAGGGCGCCGTCGCCGGCCTGTGCGGCCGCCTCCAGCGTGCGGTCGACCAGCGCGCCGTCGTTCGCGCCTTTGAGGATCGTGCCGGTGCCGCGATGGGCGAAGATGTCGCCGATCTTGCCGACCGAGATCACCGTGCGTCCCGCCTCGTCCAGCCGGTCGAGCAGGGTCGCCTCCGGCGGCGGCACGGCATAGTCGCGCCGGTTGGCGGTGCGCCGAAAGGTCTCCGGCGTCTCGCCGACGAAGGGCCGCGCGATCACCCGCCCGACATTGAGCGGGTCGCACAGCCGCCGCGCGATCGCACAGACTTCATAGAGGCGGTCGAGGCCGAAATGGCCCTCGTGGGCGGCGATCTGGAAGACCGAGTCGGCCGAGGTGTAGCAGATCGGCTTGCCGGTGCGGATGTGCTCCACGCCCAGCGCCTGGAGGATCGGCACGCCCGAGGCGTGCGTGTTGCCGAGAATGCCGGGGAGCCCGGCTTCCGCGATCAGCGCATCGGTCAGCGCCGGCGGGAAGGCCGGCACGGTGTCGGGGAAATAGGTCCAGGCGAAGGCGACCGGCACGCCGGCGATCTCCCAGTGGCCGGAGGGCGTGTCCTTGCCGGTCGAGGTTTCGACGCCGTAGCCGTAGATCGCCTCCGGCCCCGGCGCCGCCTCCAGCCCCGGCGGCAGGCTGCCGGTCGAGGCCGCGGCCGCCGCACCCAGCCCCAGACGGGTGAGGTTGGGGAGGGCGAGGGGGCCCGAACGCAGGCCGGCGCGGTCGCCCCGCCCGTCGGCGCAGGCACGCGCGATGTGGCCGAGCGTATCGGCCCCGGCATCGCCGAAGGCCGCGGCATCCTCGGCCCCGCCGATCCCGACGGAATCCATCACCAGGAGGAAAGCGCGTTTGGTCATCCGGCAGGGGTAGGCGCAAAGAAACCGGGATTCAATGGGGGATAAACCGGCGGATGCGGGCCGTTTGGTTCCCGTGGACGGGGCTGCGGGGCTAAGACAGGAACCAGCCGCGACCGCACGAGAGGAGAAAGAACGCCATGGAAGGTGTCACAACCGTCGATCACCCGCTCGTGCAGCACAAGCTGACGCTGATGCGCGACAAGAACACGTCGACCGCGAGCTTCCGTCAGTTGCTCCGCGAGATCGCCCTGCTCCTGACCTACGAGGTCACCCGCGACCTGCCGCTCACCACCAAGACCATCGAGACGCCGCTGGCCACGATGGAGGCCCCGATCCTCGAGGGCAAGAAGCCGGTCTTCGCCTCGATCCTCAGGGCCGGCAACGGCCTGCTCGAAGGCATGCTCGACCTCGTGCCCTCGGCCCGCGTCGCCCATATCGGCATCTACCGCAAGCCCGACACGCTGGAGCCGGTCGAGTACTACTTCAAGGCGCCCGACGACATTGCCGAGCGGCTGACCATCGTCGTCGATCCGATGCTGGCCACCGCCAATTCGGCTTCGGCCGCCATCAACCGGCTGAAGGCGCGCGGCGCCAAGGACATCCGCTTCGTCTGCCTGCTCGCCGCGCCGGAGGGCATCGCGCGCTTCCAGAAGGCCCAGCCCGGCATCCCGATCTATACGGCGGCCATCGACGAATACCTCAACGACCACGGCTATATCGTGCCCGGCCTCGGCGACGCCGGCGACCGCCTCTACGGGACGAAGTAGGGCCGGTTGATTGGTAACATATATGGCACTATATTGATTGACGTAAGGGAGTACCTAGACGAAGCGGGCCGCAGTCCGTTCGCCCGCTGGTTCGAAGGTTTGGACGCGCTTGCAGCGGCCAAGGTCACGGTCTTCCTTGCGCGGGTTGCCGACGGAAATACGTCAAATCTCAAGACGGCAGGCCATGGCGTGCTTGAGCTGACGATCGACTTTGGGCCGGGATATCGCATCTATCTCGGGCGTGACGGGGAAATGCTTGTGATCCTGCTGGGGGGCGGATCGAAGCGGCGCCAGCAGCACGATATCGCCGCCGCACAGGAGCGGTGGCGAGACTACAAGAACCGCAAGAGGCAAGATTTGCTCTGAAATGCCTTTGACCCGCTCATTCAAGGAAACCGTCAAGGCGCGCGCCGACCGCGACGCGAGTTTTCGGGAAGCGTTGTTGACCGAGGGTGTCGCGGCCTTGCTGGCCGGTGATCTCGATGTCGGCAAGGCCGTCCTTCGCGACTACATCAACGCAACCATCGGCTTCGACTCTCTGGCCAAGGTAACTGGAACTCCGAGCAAGAGCCTCATGCGGATGTTCGGTCCGCGCGGCAATCCGAATGCTCGAAATCTGCTCTCCGTACTGGGGCAGCTCCAGCGAGTGTCAGGTGTCAACCTGCATGTCAGTCGGGCCGAATAGGCGCCTCACCCCCCGCTGATCGCGGTCAGCACGAAGACCTCGGCTCCCTCCCGAAGCGGCGTGTCGAGCGCCGCCCGCTCGCCGTCGACGAAGACGTTCATGTGCGGGCGGATCGCCGGGGTCGAATCGACGATGCGGTCGCCCATGCCCGGCCAGTCGGCATCGAGCGCCGCGACCATCTCGGCGACCGACGCCGCGCTCACCGTCAGCCG
Organism: uncultured Alphaproteobacteria bacterium; assembly: GCA_963784605.1. Lineage (GTDB taxonomy): Bacteria > Pseudomonadota > Alphaproteobacteria > Rhizobiales > Kaistiaceae > CAVSRC01. The sequence goes on along the minus strand of CAWARW010000013.1, from coordinate 79,338 downwards.
CCGCGGCGCGCCGGGAAACAGATAGGTCAGCGCGCCGGCCAGCGTCACCGTCACGCTCGCCGGGGCGACTGCGCCGGCCGCATGGAGGCGCGCCGCATCCATCAGCCGTCCACCACCATCGTCTCGACCGAGAGGATGGTCGGCAGGTGCTCGGCCACGGTTGCCCAGCTCTCGCCCTCGTCGGCGCTGGCGTAGAGCGTCCCCGACGAGGTGCCGAAATAGACGCCCGCCGGGTCGAGCCGGTCGGTCGCCATCGCCTGGCGCAGCACGCCGTAGAACGCGTTCTCCTGCGGCAGGCCGGTGCGCATCGCCTGCCAGGTGGCGCCGCCGTCGCGCGTCTTCCACACCGCCGCCTTGGCATCCGGCACGTAGCGGCCGCGGATGTCGCCGTTGAGCGGCAGCAGGAACAGCGTCTCGGGATCGCGCGGATGGGTCGCGGCCGGGAAGCCGAAGGTCGACGGCAGGCCCGCCTCGATGCTCTGCCAGCTGACGCCCGCGTCGTCGCTGCGATACATGCCGCAATGGTTCTGCTGATAGAGCCGGTCGTCCATGCCGGGCGCCTTGACCACGCAGTGCACGCACTGGCCGAATTCCGGATAGCGCTGGTCCTCCGGCATGAAATCGGCGCGCGTGCCCTTGTTGCGCGGCTCCCACGTCCGGCCGCCGTCGGCCGAATGGAAGACGCCCGCCGCCGAGATGCCCACCCACAGGCGATCGTGGTTGTCGGGGTCGATCACCAGCGAATGCAGGATCAGCCCGGCACCGCCCGGGTTCCACTTTGGCCGCGTCGGGTGGTCGCGCAGGCCCGATACCGGCTCCCACTTCTTCCCGCCGTCGGCGGAGAGGAACAGCCCGGCCGGCTGCACGCCGGCATAGACATAGCCGTTGGCGACGCCGAGGCTCCACGCCGAGACGATCGGGTCCTCGCCGGCAGCGTAGGCCAGCCCCTCGCTCGAATGGCTCCAGGTGGCGCCGAAGTCGTCCGAGCGCCACACCGCCGGCCCGAACCAGGCGTTGCCGCCGGCGCCGTAGATGGCGCCGGTCGCCGGGTCGCCGACCACGTGGTTCATCGGCCAGGTCTCGCAGAACGGCCCGCTGAGCGACCACGTCTGCCGTCCCGCGTCGCTCTCGGCGATGAAGACGCCCTTCCTGGTCCCCAGCAGAATCAGGACTTTCTCCGCCATGCCCGCTTCCCTCCCTTTCCGTTCGCTGGCTCCGTCACGAATGACGACGAACGGCTGCGTACACGTTCGACACGGATGGGCTCTTTTTTATCACGGCGGCGGCGGTTCGCCATGGGCCCGCCGGCGTCGCTCCGGCCGGCGGCCGCTTTTTGCCCGTCGCACGACTTGATCGGCCGGCATCTTCGGTGGGAAGCATAGGCAAACGGACAACCGCACCGAGGGAGCATCCATGAAATACGGCGCCATCTATCCGAGCCTCAAGGGCCGCACGGTTCTGGTCACCGGCGGCGGCTCGGGCATCGGCGAATCGATCGTCGAGCATTTCGCCGCGCAAGGGTCGAAGATCGCCTTCATCGACATCAAGGAGAAGGAATCGAAGGCCCTGGCGGCGCGCCTGAAGCGCAAGCGCCAGAAGGTCCACTTCGAGCATTGCGACCTCACCGACATTGCCGCGCTCAGGAAGGCGGTCGCCAACGTGCGCAAGACCTTCGGGCCGATCACCATTCTGGTCAACAACGCCGCCCATGACGAGCGCCATACGCTCGAGGAGGTGACGCCGGAATACTTCGACGAGCGCATCGCGCTCAACCTCAAGCACCAGTTCTTCGCCATTCAGGCGGTGGCCGGCGACATGAAGAAGGCCAGGAACGGGTCGATCGTCAACATCGGCTCGAATTCGTGGATGGTCGCCCACAGCGGCCTGCCGGTCTACGCCACCGCCAAGTCCGGCGTGCTCGGCCTCACCCGCAGCCTCGCCCGCGAACTCGGCGCCTACAACGTGCGGATCAATCACATCGGCCCCGGCTGGATCCTCACCCCGCGCCAACTCGAGCTGTGGGCGACGCCGGAATCGCTGGCGAAGCTGATGCAGGACCAGTGCCTGAAGCGCCAGCTCAAGGGCGACGACATCGCCCGCGCCGTGCTGTTCTTCGCCTCCGACGAGGCCTCGGCGGCCACCAACCAGAGCTACATCTTCGACGGCGGCTGGCTGTAGGCGGCAGGGGCGGTGCGCCGAAGCGCGCGTGAAACCGCTAAAGCTTTCATCAAAACCGCAGCCGCCGCTCGCCGTTTCTTAAGCCGCCGGCGCGATCATGCGCCGTCTCGCTTCCCAAGCAACGGATGCCGCGCGTGCTCGCCCGGGTTGTCGTCTTTGCCGTGGTTCTGGCCGCCCTTGCCGTCGCCGCGCCGCAGCTCGCCCCGCATCTGCTGCTCGCCGCCTTCCATTCCGGCAGCGATGCGAACGGCGAAGCCGCACCGGCCGCGCCGGCGGTCCGTCCGCCGTTACCGCCGGTCCACTCCGCCAGCCAGGAGGGTGGCACCGGCCGCCGCGTGGCGCTCACTGCCAACGCCCAGGGGCACTATGTCGCCAACGTCACCATCAACGGCAGCCCGGTCACCGTCATGGTCGACACCGGCGCCACCGTGGTCGCCCTCACCGACGCCACCGCGCATCGCCTCGGCATCTATCCGGCTCACAGCGCCTATGCCGAGCGCATGACGACGGCCAACGGCGCCGTCATGGTGGCGCGCATCACCCTCAGCGAGGTCCGCCTGGGCAGCGTGACCTTGCGCGACGTGCCGGCGGTCGTGGTGCCCGGCCAGGCGCTGCCCGTCGACCTGCTCGGCATGAGCTTCCTCGGCCGCCTGTCGAAATTCGAGATTGCCGGCGGCCAGCTCGTGCTGTCGCAATAGGGCGCCCGCTCGCCGGGAAACGGTCCCAATGGGCTGCAAAAGCCTCTAGGATCGCCGCCTTCGATCAGCTGGAACAGGCCCGATGCAGCTTCACTCTAGCCGGCGGCGGCCGACCGCCAGGCCGACCGAAACGCGTGCTCCTTGCCTGGGAGTACGGCGTCGGCCGCACCCATTACGGCAACCTCCTCTCGGTTGCCCGGCACCTGCGGCGGGCAGGCGTCGAATGCCTGGCCGCGCTCTACGACCTGACCGCGGCAGACCGCGAATTCGCGTCGATCGGCGTGCGCACGGTCCAGAACTTCGTCTGGCCGGGCCAGAAGCGGTGGCGTGGCGCCTGGCAGGGGGCGCCACGGATTCAACGGCTTCACCGATCTCCTCGCCAACATCGGCATGAATTCCAGCGCTGCGGTCGCCGCCTGCATGGCGCATTATGACGGCCTGTTCTCGCTGTTCCCGCCCGATCTGGTGCTGTGCGATCAGGCCTACGGCGCGGTCCTCGCCTGTCGCGACCACCTGCCGGCCGTCGCCATGGCCGTCTGCCGCCTACATGCCGCCGGTGATCGGTGACGGCTTTCCGTTGTACCCCGGCCGCGAGGCGCCGGGCTTTCCGGTCGCGGAACTCCTCCAGGCGATCAACGCCGGCCTCGGCGTCGCCGGGCGCTTCCCGCTCGAGGAACATCGGCGACATCCTGCGCGGCGCCATCGCCGCCCCCCTTGGCCCGCCCGAATTCGACATGTACCAGAGCCTGCGCCAGGGGCGCGTGCTGCCGCCGCTGGTCCCCGGCGTGCCCGCGCCGCGCTCGCTCGGCGAGCGGAACGAGCTCTTCGTCTACGTCCACGGCTTCGCCCAGAACAACCAGGCGCTCATGGCGGCACTGGCCGCGGTCACCGTACCGGCGCGCGCCTACATTCCCGGCATCACCCCGCAGACCCGGCAGCGTCTCGCCAACTTCATCATCCACGACGACCCCGTCCCCGTCGCCGACATCGTCGCCCGGTCGCGCTGCGTCGTCCACCATGGCGGCATCCAGCTGACCGCCGTGTGCCTTGCCACCGGCACGCCGCAGGTCATCCTCTCGAAGGAACTCGACAACCGTGCCGCCGCCGCCTACGTCGACGGGCAGGGCCTCGGCGCCGGCGGCGAACTCGCCGGCGCGTCGACCGAATGGCTGACCGAGGTCATCGGCCGTGCCTATGGCGATGAAGAGATGAGGCAGCGCTGCGCCGCAGCGGCCGACGCTTTCCACGCCCAGTGGTTCGCGAAAGACCCGACCGAGGTGCTGGCGTCTTTCGTCCTCGATCGCATCGGCGCGCCGCCGATCGCGATGGAGACGATAACCCGCCGGCGCGATGGCAGCCGGGATTCGCGTCAGCCCAAGACGCGAGCCGTCGCCGCCGTCGGTGTCGCTCCATCACTGCCGTCGGTGCCGCTGCCGTCGGTGTCGCCGCCACCGGTTCCGCCGCCGCCGTCGCTGGCGCCCTCACTCGAGCCGCTGTTGCCACCGCTCGTCTCGCCGCTGGAGGTGCCGCTCGTCCCGCCACTGGTGCCGCTGGTGCCTTCGCTGCTGCCGCTGGTTCCTTTCTGGTCGTCCTGCGCGCGCGAGTTCGCCGAGGAATTCCCCTGTTCGATGATCGTCATGAAGTCGAAGGGATTGCCGGTCGGCGGCAGCGTCGGGAACTGCAGCCCGTAGCGGTCGAACAGATCGTCGAGGGGCAGATCGTTGGCGCCACCATGCTGGCCGCCACCGGACGTGGCGCTGTCCATATACGCCTGCAGCACGTCATCGGGGACCAGGAAGGGCGGCGGGAAGGGCTCGTTGGGCGAGGTCACGCACACGCCCCAGCCCGGCTGCGTGATGGTGGTCTGATCGACGTTGTTCTTCAGCGTCAGCGTGCCGACGTTGTTGATGATCAGCACGCCGTTGCAGGTGCCGCCCTGGCCGGCCCCGACCGTGGCCGAGCCGCCGCGGATGCCGATCGTCGCCACCGGCGTATTGATCGAGGCCCCGGCCGTGTGGCTGATCTGCCCGCCAACGAAGCGCAACACGCCCTTGGTCAGCGTCAGCGTCATGGTGTTGCCGTTGCCGCCCGGCTTGAACACGAAGGCGTCGATCAGCGACGGTGCTGTTGCGCCCGACGTTGAGGGTCGAGCGGTCGACGAAGGAAACCTGCGCCGAGCCGGCGCCGTCGGTCTGGATGGTCTCCTTGAACACCACGTCGGCGCCCAGCGACAGCACGCGGGCGCCGCCGCTGCTGGGCAGGATGCCCTTGGCCGATGGGTTCACCGCCGTCACCGAGCCGACCGTCGGCGACGCCGCCAGCGCCAACGGCGGTCGAGGTCAGAAGCATGCCGAGCAATGCCGGCAGGACCTTCGGTTGCGGGTTCCACGGCATCCGGCGGCCCCTAGAAGCGAGCGGTCGTGCCGAGCATGGCCGACCAGTTGTCGTATGAGTAGTTCGGGATGTTCGAGTTCGCCCGCGCGTAGGTCACCGCGCCGTTCAGGCCGAAATGCGCGGTCAGCGGGGCATCGACGATAACGCCGGTCGTCCAGTGCTTGTCGCTGCGCGCCTGCGTCGGGTCGACGTTGGGATTGGGCGCGTCGAAGCTGGTCGACGAGAAGCGCACGAACGGCCCCAAGGTCCACTTGTGCGGGATCTTCTGGCTCGGCGGGTCGAAGCGCAGCGCGAAGGCGATCTCCGCCGTATAGCCGTCGTAGGACTGGTAGTCGGTGTCGGCGGTGCCCTGGTTGTAGCCGCCCTTGAGGTTCATCTGAAAGGTGTCGTTGAACTTGACCGCCGCGGCCAGCGCCGTATCGACGACGTCTGAATCGCCCAGCGACGCGGTCGCGCTGGAGCCATTGTCGTACCAGGCCTTCTGCCACTGGACGGACGGCGTCAGCATCACCTTGCTGCCGAACGGCGTGGTCAGCGCCACGCCGGCGCCGGCATTGGTCGAGGGCGAATCGTAGTCGACCGAGGTCGCGCCGCCGACCAGGTAGGGCTTGATCGAGGCGCCGGTCCAGCCGAACGGCGCCAGCGAGAACCGCGGCCCGATGCTGGCGTTGACCATCGACACGTTGAGGTCGGTCAGGCGGAACTGCTCGCTGAGATAGGTCGAAACGCGCGTCTCCAGCGTGTTTTCGCGCTGGTTGCCGAAGCCGAAATCATTGGCGAACTGCGCGATCTGGTAGGCGTTCCAGTCGGCACCGTGCGGCTTCGACAGGTCGAGCGGCTGCAGCACGCCCCCCGACATGATCTCGCGGCTTTCCGGGGTGGCGCTGGCGTTCGACTGATAGCGCACGCCGGCGTTGAGGTAGATCCACCAGGCCGACGGCTCGAGGTGCTTTTTCGCCTCGGGCAGATAGGCCTCGATCCGCGCGCGGGTCATCGCGTCGATGCCCGGCGTCGCCAGCGCCTCGCGGAAGTAGCGCTGCGCCAGGTGGTATGAGCCCAGCCGGAAATAGAGCGAGCCGATCTCGAATTTCACGCGCGGCAGGTCCTGGCTGTAGAACAGCAGCCGTTCGAGCGCGCCGATGGCGGCCTCATAGTCGCCGAGCTGCTCCGACACCTTCACATAGGCGTAGACTGTCGCGTAGTCGGATGGATTGGCCAGCGTCTTGGCGTATAGCGCCTGCTGCTCCGCCCGTGTCGACGGCGCAGCCAAGCCCGGCAACGCCGTGCAGGCAAGCGCCGCACAGGTTGCGAAGACGACGACCGTTCCGCGCAGAAACGAGATTGTCACCGGGCCTCCCCACGCGCCGCTTCGCATGGCCAGGCACCGTAAGTCGGCTTGCGCGACGGAGGTAGGGGCGAACCTGTATTTATTTCAGACTGTGACTGGTCGGCCACAAATGCGCCGGCCGGCATGTGTGCGCCGGGATCTGCGAAAGCCGCCGCCCTTACCGGCCTGCGCCGGCCGGGTTAAGAAGGGGAAAACGCCAAGGAGTCCACCATGTTCCCGCGCCCGGTCGCCTCGCCGCTGTCGGATGGCTACGCCGCCGAGACCACGCCGCTGGTCAAGCCGACCGGCTTCCGCGAATACGATGCCCGCTGGTGGTACGGCATTCCCGGCGATTCGCGCCCGAGCGAGCTGAACCTGGTGGGCGTCACCGCCCTCGGCCTCGGTCTGGGCACGCTGCTCCATGAGCTCGGCGCCGGCCCGGACGTCGTCACCGGCCACGACTACCGCTCCTATTCCGCCGCCATCAAGGCGGCGCTCGCCAATGGTCTGATCGCCGCCGGCTGCCGCGTCCACGACATCGGGCTGGCCGTCACGCCGATGGCCTATTTCGCCCAGTTCGCCCTCGACGTGCCGGCGGTCGCGCAGGTCACCGCCTCGCACAACGAAAACGGCTGGACCGGCATCAAGATGGGCGCCGCCCGCCCGCTCACCTTCGGGCCCGACGAGATGGCGCGCTTCAAGGAGATCGTGCTCTCCGCCGCCTTCGTCCTGCGCGACGGCGGCGCCTACCGCATCGTGCCCGACATGCGCGCCCGCTACATCGCCGATCTGACCGGCCGGGCGAAGTTCGCGCGCCCGGTCAAGGCGGTCGTCGCCTGCGGCAACGGCACCGCCGGCGCCTTCGCTCCCGATGTGCTCGCCGCCCTCGGCGTCGACGTGGTGCCGCTCGACACCGACCTCGACTGGACCTTCCCGCGCTACAACCCCAATCCGGAAGACCTCGCGATGCTGCACGCCATCGCCGAGGCGGTGCGCCAATCGGGCGCCGACATCGGCCTCGGCTTCGATGGCGATGGCGACCGCTGCGGCGTCATCGACGAAAACGGCGACGAGATCTTCGCCGACAAGGTCGGCGTGCTGCTGGCGCGCGATCTCTGCCTGCGCCACGAGGCGGCGAGGTTCGTCGTCGACGTCAAGTCGACCGGCCTCTATGCCACCGATCCGGTGCTCGCCGCCCACGGCGCCGAGACCGACTACTGGAAGACCGGCCACTCCTACATCAAGCGGCGGGTCCGCGACCTCGATGCGCTGGCCGGCTTCGAGAAATCCGGCCACTACTTCCTCAACCCGCCGATCGGCCGCGGCTACGACGACGGCCTCGTGTCGGCGATCGCCATTCTCGATTTCCTCGACCGCAATCCCGGCAAGTCGCTGTCGGCGCTTGCCGCCGGCCTCCAGCGCACCTGGTCGTCGCCGACCATGTCGGCGGCCTGCCCGGACGAGGAGAAATACGCCGTCGCCGATGCCGTCACCGCGCGCTTTCGCCGGCTGAGGGATTCCGGCGAGACGATCGGCGGCCATGCGATCGTCGATCTCATCACCGTCAACGGTGTGAGGGCGGTCACTGACGACGGCACCTGGGGGCTGCTAAGGGCCTCGTCCAACAAGCCGGAACTGGTGGTGGTGGTCGAGAGCCCGATATCGGAAACGCGCATGCGCGAAATGTTCGCGATCGTCGACGGTTTCATGCGCCAGCATTCCTCCGTCGGTACGTACAACCAGACGCTTTAGGCGGTGTCCGGCACGTCCTGCCAGAACTGCGTAACGCACTGGCTCATCGAATTGTTCTGTTCGACATGTCGCTAATTGCCTGATGCTTCGATATGATGGCGGCCGCCATCCGGGGGGGCGGAAAGAACATGACGACGAGCATTTTTGGAAAGACTTCAGACGGCGAGGAGGTCCGCGAGTCGATCATCTCCGCCGGCGATCTCAGCGTCCGGGTGATCAACTGGGGTGCCGTCATCCGCGACGTGCGGTTGGCCGGCGTCGATCATCCGCTGGTCCTCGGCTTCGATCGGCTCGACGACTACCTTGCGCATTCCCCGCATTTCGGCGCCATCGTCGGCCGCTCGGCCAATCGCATCGGCTATGGCCGCTTTTCGATCGACGGGCACAGATATCAGCTGTCGTGCAACGAGAAGGGCCGCCATCATCTGCACGGCGGCTTCCGCGGCTTCGGCGTGCGGCCCTGGCGGCTGGTTGGCAACGACGCGACGAGCGTGACGCTGGCCCTCGACAGCCCCGACGGGGACGAAGGCTATCCCGGTGCCGTGACGGTCGAGCTGCGCTACATCGTCGAGGCGCCGGCGATCCTGCGCATGGAGATCACGGCGACCACCGACGCGCCGACGCTGGTCAATCTCGCCCAGCACACCTATTTCAATCTCGACGATTCGCCGACCATCCTCGACCACCAGGCGCGCATCTTCGCCGACGCCTATACGCCGACCGACGCGGACGATATTCCCACCGGCGAGATCGTCGCCGTCGCCGGTTCGGTTTACGACTTCCGCGCCTTGCGGCCGATCCGCCAGGTGCGCGGCAGCGAGCGGGTGATCTTCGACAAGAACTTCGTCGTCGATCGCGCCAGGGCGACGAAGCTGCGGCCGCATGCGCGCCTGCAGTCGCCGAAGAACGGCGTCGCCGTCGACATCGCCTCGACCGAACCCGGCTGCCAGTTCTACGACGGCTACATGATGCGTGTGCCGGTTCCCGGCCTCGACGGGCGCACCTATGCGCCCCTCGCCGGTTGCTGCTTCGAGCCGCAGGTCTTCCCCGACGCCCCCAACCATTCCGCCTTCCCGAGCTCGATCCTGAGGCCCGGAGAGACCTACCGCCAGTCGACCAGCTACGTCTTCTCGCGCAGCTGACGCGAAGACGCGGAGCCTTTGCCTGCGCGCCGCGATCGGGCAGGATGGGCCGGGGCATGCCTGGGGACGGGAGGGCCGATCATGCGGAAGCTTGTGCGGGCGGTGGCTGCCGCTCTGGCGCTGGTCCTCCTGGCGGCGATGCCGGCGCGCGCCGACTGGCGCGATGACGTCAAGGTGCTGCGCATCGGCATGGTCGCGGCGCGCGGCGCCGCCTACGACATGGCCCGGATGGAGCCCTTCCGCGCCTACCTGCAGGACCGTCTCGGCCTGCCCGTCGAAATCGTCGCCACCGCCGATTACGACGCCCTCATCGACGCCCAGGCCACGGCGCGCGTCCAGTACGCCATCCACAGCGCATCGAGCTACGTCACCGTGCAGGCGCTGTGCTCGTGCGTCGAGCCGATCGCCCTGCCCGCCGCCTTCGACGGCTCGCACGGCTTCCATTCCGTCCTCGTCGCCCATGCCGGCAGTGCCATCGCCGATCTCGCCGACGGCCGCGGCAAGCGCCTTGCCCTGACCGGCGCCGATTCGATCGCCGGCCGTCTGGTGCCGCTTGCGGCACTGTCCGCCCAGGGGATCGATGCCAAGGCCTATTTCTCCGCGCTGCTCACCGCCGCCAACCCGGAACAGGCCGTCACCATGCTGTTCACCGACGAGGCGGATCTCGCCGCCGGCTGGTCGAGCCTCGCCGGCGACGCCGCGTCCGGCTACTCCTTCGGCGTCTTCACCCGCATGGTCTCGGCCGGGGCGCTGGCCATGGACCGCATCAGGATCGTGTGGCAGTCGCCGCTCATTCCCTTCGGGCCGCATGTCGTGCGGCGCGACCTGCCGGCCGAACTGAAGACGCTGATCTCCAGCGCGCTGATGGCGATGGCGCAGGAAGCGCCGGCCGCGCTCGATGCCGTCGACGGCTCCAGCATCGGCGGCGGCGGCTTCGTGCCGGTTGCCGACAAGGACTATTCGGTGATTGCCGGTCTGGTGGCGCCGGCCGCGGCCAACTGAGGGCGGCTGCCGGCGGCCGTGCTCACGGGCAGGAGAAGGCCGAAGGGCGGTTGATGCATTCGACCAGGCGCGGGCGCAGGTAGTAGGTGCTCGTCAGGTTGAACGTGCCGGTCAGCACGTAGCCGATGCCCGGCGTGAACGGATAATGCGCCTCGGCGGTGACCACGTAGGAGTTGGGCACCGCGATCGCCGCCGGCAGGGTTATCACGTGGTTCTTCGCGTACGCCGTTGCATTACGCGCATCGCTCCACTGCACCTTCGCGTTGCCGTTGGCGTCGATATAGATCTCCGACACGGTGATCTGCAGTGACGACACAGAATAGGGCGCCATCACCGAAGACGAAGCGTCGAAGATATTGGCCATGCCGGTGTCGCTGATGGTCTTCGACTGGGTGACCAGGTCGGCAAGCGTGCTGGTGACGTGGCCGACCTTGCGGTTGATGCTGAGCGCCTCGGTGACCTGAATGCCGCCGACGTAGAGGATCAGCATGACCGGCAGGATCAGCGCGAATTCGAGCGCCGCGACGGCCGAGCGGTCGCCGGCCAGCCGCTTCGGCGACAGCCGGCGGAGGCAGCGCGGCCAGCGGCGGGCTGCCGGCGTCACCATGAGAAGGGCTCGTTGCGGAAGGCGGCCGTGGCGACCAGCAGGCGGGTGCCGTCGGGCATGTTGGCGAGGTTGTTGCCGAGCCCGACCACGAATGTCGGCCACTCGTAGTAGGCGCGCACCACCACGATGTCGCCGCCATGGCCGGTGCTGAAGTTCTCGGTGACCTTGAGGTTGCCGTCCTTGTCGAGCGGCACCGCCAGGCTGATCGAATCGAAGTCCGTATAGGTCTTCACATCGAGCCGCAGGTTGCTGCAGTTGATCAGCCCGCCCATCTGGTCGCAGATCGCGGTCTTGAAGGACGAAGCGCTCATGCCGTCTTCCTGCGCCTGGCCGGTGCGGATGAGCCGGGCGGTGGTCGAAACCGCGGTGTCGAGCGCCTGGTCGGCGAAGAACAGCAGCGACGTCTCGATGATGGCGAACAACAGTGCGAAGAACGGCAGCGCGACGAAGCCGAGTTCGACCGCGGTGGCGCCGCTCTGGTTGCGGCAGAAGCGCAGCAATCCGCCGCGCTCGGCCACGCGTCGGGCAAGGGCGATCGATCTAGCGAAAAGCAATGCCATCAACAAACGACCCGCCGGTGGGGACGGCGCACACCGTCTTCGCGTCCTTGCGTCGATTCTTAGCCGGTAACGATTGAGAAACGGTTGCGGCCGTTCTCGAAAAACCGCGCGGCGTTTTCAACCGGGCGTTAACCGCGTTTCGCCTGGCTTGGCGTGGCGCTAGTGCTGGGCCGCAGAATTCACCAGCGAGCGCGCCGCCTGGATCTGCGTATTGGCCGAATCGAACACCGTCGGCGTGTCGCCGATCGACATCACCGGCGAGCAGTCCGGGGTGCACGACAGCGTCTGGCGCGAATCGCGGCGATAGACCGTGACCACCTGATCGTTGGACGGCGCCACCATCACCACGTCGTCGGCGATCGACTGGCCGTTCTTGTCGAGCACGATCAGGTTGGTCGTGCCGAAGCTGCGGCCGGTGATGATGAGCGTCTGGCTGTCCTGGATCGTCGCGTCGGCGATCGCCGGATTGCCGATGATGACCACTTCCGCCGGCTGCGAGATGTGCAGCACCTTGGCGCGGTCGACGATCACCGAGATCGGCTCTGCCGCGCTTGCGCTGGCTGCGACGGCCGCAAGACCTGCCATTCCGGCGAAGGTCAGCGCGGCGATGCGCTTGAACGGCGATGCTGTGAAGGGAAACGCAAGCATGGGACCTCCGCGGACTACGCGCGCTACGGCCAACCTAAGTCCGATATGGTGAACGAAGGTTTAAGACCGGCCCCCAGTGCCATTTGGACCATGAAGGGCCGGCGGGGGAGCCTTCAATCCCTTTGTGGAACGATGGTGAATGGAGTCCTACCGGGAAAGTCGGTAAAGACTTGTAAACCAAAAGATATACCGAGGGAATTCGGCCAAATGCAAGCAATTGTCGATATAAACGGAAAATTATGCTTACCCATTAGTTATATATCGCGATCATAAGCGCGATAGTTATTAACTCGCCTGCAGGGATTCACTCCTACAGTGCGGACCTGGCCACGCTGCCGGCCAATGCCGGGCTGAGCCGACACATAGAAACCCGGAGTGAGGAGCACCTCATGAACACCATTATTGCTCGTTTCGCCAAGGACGAGTCCGGCGCGACCGCCATCGAATATGGCCTTATCGCCACGCTCATCGGCGTTGCCCTGATCGCTGCCGCCACCACGCTTGGTTCCAAGCTGAATGGCACCTTCCAGTACATCGCCAACCAGCTCACCAAGACCGCCTAGGCGGTTGGCGTCGCGCTCAGGCGCGGCGCACACGAGTTTCTTGGCGTGGCCTGCAAGCCGTGCGCGCCAAAACCCTACGAGGCCGCACGGCTCAGGTCGCGCGGCCTCCAACGACAAGAGGCGGAACGGGTGTGACGGCGCCAGCTGCTCGATTCCTTCGTGATTGTTCGGGCAGCACGGCCATCGAATACGCCGTCATCGGATCGCTCGTCAGCATCGCCATGATCGTCGTCGCCACCACCATCGGCACGCAACTGAACGGCATGCTGGGCGCGATCGTCGCCTATTTCCGCTAGAGGCCGCCGTCCGCCGCTGCCGCCCGTCGCGCCCCCGGCGCGCGCGGACCCTTTCGTTAACATTCGAGCGGCCGGGTAAAGCCGCTCTTAATCATCGGCCTTTAGATTTCCGGGTCGAGGTTCGAAACCGCGGAGACGGCAATGGCCGCGATGATTGTCCAGCAGGTCCTCTTTGCTGTGTTTCCGTTGGCGATGGCCTATGCCGCCATCTCCGACCTGTTGACCATGACGATCTCCAACCGGCTGACGCTTATCCTGGCGGCGGGCTTCATCGTTCTGTGCCCGTTCGCCGGCATGGACCTCGATACCTTCGGCCTCCACTGGGCGGCCGGCGGCGCCGTGCTGGCCGTCGCCTTCACCTGCTTTGCCTTCGGCTGGATCGGCGGCGGCGACGCCAAGCTCGCGTCGGTCACCGCCCTCTGGCTCGGCTGGCACTCGACGGTCGAATACCTCGCCATCGCCTCCATCTTCGGCGGTGCGCTCACCGTGCTTCTGCTTACCTTCCGGCAGTCGGTCCTGCCCGCTTTCATCATCCGTCAGCCGTGGATCCAGCGGCTGCACGATGAGAGGGCGGGCGTGCCATATGGGGTCGCGCTGGCCGCTGCCGGACTTGTCACGTATCCGCACACCGTGTGGATGCACATGGCGATCGGCTGACTGATGCCTGAACCGGCGCCGTTCGCCGCGATCGGCGCCAGGTATTTCTCGGTCGGACTGGAATCCCTAAGCGCGATCCCGTGGGACCGCTGATCTCGAAAGCTTTCGTTAATCAAGAATCCACACGCCTGATTAACCATAAGTACACGATTGCCGATCAACATTGACGGCAGTCGGTCGAGATCGGCCTTCAAAGGGTTGCGTGACATGAAGCTCTCCCGCGTTGCAGTTCTGGGTGTCGCTGCCGCCGCTGGCCTGATCGCCATGGTGCTCGCGTTCAACCTGACCAGGCCTTCCGCCACTCCCCCGCCGGAGCCGGTCAAGCAGGTCGATACCAACACCGAGAAAGTGCTCGTCGCCACCAAGGACCTGTCGATGGGCAGGACCCTGACCGCCGCCGACGTCGACTGGCGCGACTGGCCGAAGGACAGCGTCTCCGGCCAGTTCATCACCGGCGGCGACGCCGAGAACGAAAAGACCGTCATCGGCGCCATCGCCCGCGCCGGCTTCTATGCCGGCGAGCCGATCAGCGACGCCAAGCTCATCCATTCCGACCGCGGCTTCATGTCGGCCATCCTGCCGGAGGGCAAGCGGGCGGTGGCCGTGCGCATCGCCGCCGATACCAGCGCCGGCGGCTTCATCCTGCCCAACGACCACGTTGACGTGATCATGAGCCGGCACGTCGATCAGAGCGCCAACGGCGGTGGCGGCCCCGAATTCATCACCGAGACGATCCTCAACAACGTGCGTGTGCTGGCCATCGACCAGACCATCGAGAAGGTCAAGAAGAAGGACGGTGAAGAGGGCAGCGACACCGTCATCGGCCAGACCGCGACGCTCGAGCTGACGCCGCAGCAGGCACAGATCATCACCGTCGCCCAGCAGATGAGCGACCGGCTCAACCTCGCCCTGCGCAGCGTCACCGATTTCGCGGCCGCTGCCGTCCGACAGCCAGCACGACGCCCTCCATCTGATCGGCGGCCCCGACGGCGAAGGCACCATCACGGTGGTCAAGGGCGGCATCTCCACGCAAGTGACGGGCGTTCGCTAAGGCGATGGAACGCGCGGGCTACAACCAGGGAACTGCGAAGATGGTGCAAGCAATCCTCCGTCGGACGGCCTTGGCGGCACTGGCGCTTGTCGCCGTCACCGCAGCCGATGTCTCGCTCTCCGCCGCGCGGGCGCAGGACGACAACATGGCGACCACCGTGGCCCCCGGCGCCATCCATCGCTCCGTCAAGGTTGGCCTCAACAAGTCGGTCATCGTCGACCTGCCGCGCGACGCCCGCGACATCCTGGTGTCCAACCCGTCGATCGCCGACGCGGTCATCCGCACCGCCCGCCGCATCTACATCACCGGCGTCGCCGTCGGTCAGTCGAACGTCATCGTCTTCGATCGCGCCGGCGCCCAGGTCGCCTTCCTCGACCTCGAGGTCGAGCGCGATACCGCCGGCCTGTCCGAGATGCTCCACCGCCTGATCCCCGATTCCGACATCAAGGTCGAGATCATCAGCGACAACATCGTGCTCTCCGGCTCGGTGCGGAACGCCTCGGACTCGCGTCAGGCCCAGGACATCGCCAACATCTTCGCCAACGGCGGCGCCAACGCCGGTTCCGGCCAGAACAGTTCGTCGGCCGGCTCGTCCGGCGGCTCCGGCGGCATCAGCGTCAACGTTTCCGCCTCCGCCTCCGGCGGCTCGTCGCCGACGTCTTCGGTGATCAACATGCTGACCATCGAGGGCGAGGACCAGGTCCACCTCAAGGTCACCGTCGCCGAAGTCCAGCGCAACGTCGCCAAGCAGCTCGGCATCGAGATGAGCGGCAACATCAGCATCGGCAAGTTCTCGACCTGCGCCGTCAGCGGAAACTGCAGCACCACCGGCAACCCGTTCGGCGTCAACGGCGGCTCCCTGTCCAACAACAGCCTGAGCATCGGCTACAGCGACGGCGTCAGCAGCCTGTCGGCCACCCTCAAGGCGCTCGAACAGACCGGCATGATCAAGACGCTGGCCGAGCCGACGCTGACCGCGATTTCCGGCGAGACGGCGTCGTTCCTCGCCGGCGGCGAATATCCGGTGCCCACCGGCAAGGACCAGTCGGGCAACGTCACCATCGAATTCAAGCCCTATGGCGTGGCCCTCGGCTTCACCCCCGTCGTCCTGTCGGAAGGCCGCATCAGCCTGCGGGTCAAGACCGAGGTTTCCGAACTGACCACCCAGGGGTCGGTCAGCATCGGCGGCGTCACCATCCCCGGCCTCAAGGTGCGCCGCGCCGACTCCACGCTCGAGCTTCCCTCCGGCGGGGCGCTGGTCATGGGCGGCATGCTGCAGGACAACGTCAGCCAGTCGATCGCCAAGTTCCCCGGCCTCGGCGACCTGCCGATCCTCGGCCCGCTGTTCCGCAGCCGCGACTTCCAGCGCAGCGAGACCGAGCTGGTGATCATCGTGACGCCGTACCTGGTCAAGCCGGTCGCCCGTTCGGCGCTCACCACGCCCGACGCCGGCTTCAGCACCCCCGGCGATGCCCAGTCGAACTTCCTCGGCGATCTCAACCGCGTCTATGGCGCCCAGGGTGCCCGGGCACCGGCCGGCACCTATCAGGGCAATTACGGCTTCATCATCGAATGAGCGCCAGCAGGCAGCACACGGAGCGCCACCTCATGACCACCGCGTCGTTCCCACTCCACCGCCGCCGGGCGCGTCTGACCTCGCCGGCCCTGCTCCTTGCCGGCGGTCTGATCGCCGCGCTGGCCGGCTGCACGACCTCGAGCGAGAAGCAGATCGTCACCGGCGGCATCCCCGACGACTATCGCCACAATCACCCGATCGCGGTGGAGGAACTGCTCGAGACCATGGACGTGCCGGTCGGTCAGGACACCAGCCATCTGACCAAATCGGTCCAGGGCACGGTGGCCGGCTTCGGCAAGGCGTTCGCCGACAGCGGCGCCTCGATGATCGCCGTGGTGGCGCCGTCGGGCTCGCCCAATCAGGTTGCCGCCGCTGCCATCGCGGTTCAGGTCGAGGACGTGCTGCGCCGCTCGGGCGTCAATGCGCGCGCCATCGAATACCGCGTCTATCGCGCCGGCCCCGAGGAGCGCAACGCGCCGATCCGCCTTGCCTTCAATCGCGTCGCCGCCCACACCGCGCCGTGCGGACCGTGGCAGGATCAGGTCGCCGACAGCAGCGAGAACCGGCACTATCAGGCCTTCGGCTGCTCCACCCAGCAGAACCTGGCCGCCATGGTCGCCAGCCCGCTCGACCTCATCTATCCGCGCGGCATGACTCCGGCGGACGCGCAGCGCCGTGCCTACGTTCTTGACCGCTACCGCAAGGGCCAGGCGTTCGGTTCCGACCGCTCGCAGGAATCCGGCGGCACCATCGCATCGGGGATTGGCCAATGAGCGATCTAGCTCTCCGCGACGACGCGCCTGAGACGCCGGTCGAGCCGGCGGCGCCCGCCGCCTTCGGCGTCGACGTCAGGCCGGTGCCGCGCATTTCGGTGCAGGCCTTCTGCGAATCGCCGGATGTCGCCGCCTGCATCGAATCCGCCGCCGGCGACCGCCGCATGGCGCGTGCCCACGTCAAGGTCCACACCGGCGGCCTCAGCGCCGCCGCCGAATACTATCAGGCGGCGGCGACGCCCAACCTGATCATCGTCGAGAACAAGGCGCCGCGCGACCGCCTGGAGGCCGACCTCGAGCGCCTCGCCGAGGTCTGCGATCCCGGCACCAAGGTCGTGGTCATCGGCCAGACCAACGACGTCGAGCTCTATCGCAGGCTCATCCAGCGCGGCGTCAGCGAATATCTCGTCGCCCCGGTCGACAAGATGGGCGTCATCCGCGCCATCTCCGACCTCTATATCGAGCGGTCCGCCCAGCCGCTCGGCCGCACCATCGCCTTCATCGGCGGCAAGGGCGGCGTCGGTTCCTCCACCGTCGCCCACAACGTCGGCTGGGCGATCGCGCGCTCCTTCGAGAGCGATGTCGTCATCGCCGATTTCGATCTCGCCTTCGGCACCGCCGGCCTCGACTTCAACCAGGATCCCACCCAGGGCATCGCCGAGGCGGTCAACGCCCCCGACCGCCTCGACGACAACTTCCTCGAGCGGCTGCTCGCCAAGGCCTCCGACCACGTCTCCCTGCTGGCGGCGCCGGCGACCCTCGATCGCACCTACGATTTCGGCGAGAACGTTTTCGAGCAGGTCATCGACGTCGCCCAGGCCAGCGTTCCCGGGGTCATCCTCGACCTGCCGCACGCCTGGACCGGGTGGATGCGCAAGACGCTGCTCGCCGCCGACGAGATCGTGCTCACCGTCGAGCCCGATCTTGCCAATCTGCGCAACGCCAAGAACCTCGTCGATCTCATGCGCGCCCATCGCACCACCGATTCGCCGCCGCGCCTGATCATCAACAAGTCGGGGCTCGCCAAGCGGCCGGAGATCAAGGTCGAGGATTTCGCCGCGGCGCTCGAGCTGGCCCCGACGGCGGTCATCCCCTTCGATGCGCAGCTCTTCGGCAACGCCTCCAACAACGGCCTGATGATCGCCGAGGCCGATCCGCGCAGCCCGGTTGCGGCGATGTTCGAACAGGTCGCGCGGACCGTCACCGGACGGGCCGAGGCGCGCCGCCAGAAGCGTAGCGCGCTGGCGCCGCTGATCGCCCGTTTCCGCAACAAGAAAAGCGCCTGACGAGGAGCATTCATGTTCGGCAAGCGCGGAACAGGAAGCACGGAAGCACCGCCGCTGACGACGCCGGCCGTCGTGCCGCGTCCGCCGGTCGCCGAGGCGCCGGCTGAAGCGGAACCGGCGAAGGTGGCGGCCCCGTCGTCGGCGACGCCACGGCCCGCGCCGGAAGCCGCCCGCCCGCGCGCCTCCGGCGACGGCGTGCGCCGTTCGGAAAATTTCTACGACATCAAGTCGACGGTGTTCGCCGCCCTCATCGACACCATCGACCTGTCGCAGCTCGCCCGTCTCGACGTCGAATTCGGCGCGCGAGGAAATCCGCGACATCGTCAACGACATCATCGCGCTCAAGAACATCGTGATGTCGATCGCCGAGCAGGAAGACCTGCTCGAGGACATCTGCAACGACGTTCTCGGCCTCGGGCCGCTCGAGCCGCTGCTCGCCCGCGACGACATCTCCGACATCATGGTCAACGGCGCCTTCCGCACCTACATCGAAGTCGGCGGCAAGGTCCAGGAGACCAACGTCCGCTTCCGCGACAATTCGCAGCTGATGAACATCTGCCAGCGCATCGTCAGCCAGGTCGGCCGCCGCGTCGACGAATCGAGCCCGATCTGCGACGCCCGCCTGCCCGATGGCAGCCGCGTCAACGTCATCGCGCCGCCGCTGTCGATCGACGGACCGGCACTCACCATCCGCAAGTTCAAGAAGGAGAAGCTGACCCTCGACCAGCTGGTCAAATACGGCACCATCACGCGCGACGGCGCCACCATCCTCGAGGTCGTCGCCCGCTCGCGCTGCAACGTCCTGGTCTCCGGCGGCACCGGCTCCGGCAAGACGACGCTGCTCAACTGCCTGACCCGCTACATCGAGCACGACGAGCGCATCATCACCTGCGAGGACGCCGCCGAACTGCAGCTCCAGCAGCCGCATGTGGTGCGCCTCGAGACCCGTCCGCCCAACATCGAGGGCGAGGGCGAGATCACCATGCGCGATCTGGTCAAGAACTGCCTGCGCATGCGTCCTGAGCGCATCATCGTCGGCGAAGTGCGCGGACCCGAGGCGTTCGACCTGCTGCAGGCGATGAACACCGGCCACGACGGGTCGATGGGCACGCTGCACGCCAACAGCCCGCGCGAGGCCCTGTCGCGCCTCGAATCGATGATCACCATGGGCGGCTTCACGCTGCCGGCGAAGACCATCCGCGAGATGATCGCCGCCTCGATCGACGTCATCCTGCAGGTCGAGCGCCTGCGCGACGGCTCGCGGCGCATCACCAACGTCACCGAGGTGGTCGGCACCGAAGGCGAGGTCATCACCACCCAGGACGTCTTCGTCTACGACATCGTCGGCGAGGACCAGAACGGCCGCATCATCGGCCACCATCGCTCCACCGGTATCGGCCGGCCCAAGTTCTGGGAGCGCGCCCGCTACTTCAACGAGGACATCCGTCTCGCCAGCGCCCTCGACTCCGCCAACGCCGCCGCGCCCGATATGGCCGGCCAGGTGCGCTGATGTCCCCGCTGATGCTGTTTGCCATTGGCGTCCTGGCGATGTTGAGCGCCGGCGGCCTCACCTATGCGTTCCTCTTCGACCGCATCCAGAAGGAAGACACCACCGCCCGCCGTATCGGCATGATCCAGGGCACCGGCCGCATCGAATCGCCGCGCGAGGCGGCGGCCGATCCGGCCCGGCGCCGCAAGTCCATCCAGGACACGCTCAAGGAGGTCGAGCAGCGCGAGAAGGCCAAGTCCAAGCACAGCAAGTCGCCGCCGCTGACGCTGCGCATGCAGCAGGCCGGCCTGCACTGGTCGCGCCGCACCTTCATCATCATCAGCATCGTCGTCGGTATGGTGTGCAGTTTCGTTGCCGTGCTGTTCGGTGCGCCGATCTACATCGCCGCCGCCGTCGGCGTCGCCGGTCTCCTCGGCCTGCCGCGCTGGATCGTCAACTTCCTGCGCAAGCGCCGCATGAACAAGTTCGTCGACGAATTCGCCAACGCCATGGATGTCATCGTCCGCGGCGTCAAGGCCGGCCTGCCGCTCAACGACTGCGTCAAGATCATCGCCAACGAGGCGGCCGAACCGGTCAAGTCCGAGTTCCGCCTCATCTCCGAAACCCAGGCCCTCGGCCTGACCCTCGGCGACGCGGTGGGCAAGCTGCCCGAGCGCGTGCCGGTGCCGGAGACCAACTTCTTCGCCATCGTCGTCGCCATTCAGCAACGCGCCGGTGGCAACCTCGCGGAAGCCCTCAACAATCTGTCGCGGGTGCTGCGCGAGCGGCGCAAGATGAAGGGCAAGATCAGCGCCATGAGCATGGAGGCCAAGGCCTCCGCGGCGATCATCGGCGCCTTGCCGGTGGTCGTGATGGGCCTCGTCTACCTGACCAGCCCGTCCTACATGATGCTGCTCTTCACCGAGCCGCTCGGCCACGTCATCCTCGGCTGCAGCGCCGTGTGGATGTTCATGGGCATCATGGTCATGCGCAAGATGATCAACTTCGATTTCTAGGGGCGGCGCCGGTGTTTCAGATCCTCTACGACACCATGACCAGCCCGCAGACGCTGGTCGCCATCTTTGCGGCGCTGGCCGTCTTCGCCACCGCCTATTCCCTCGTCCAGCCGGTGTTCGAGCGCGACAAGCTCGCCTCGCGCATCAAGTCGGTGGCGCTCGAGCGCGAGCAGATCCGCGCCCGCGAGCGCGCCCGTCTTGCCGCCGAGGCCAGCCGCGCCAACCTGCGCCGCGAGGCCGCCAAGCCCTACATGCAGCGCGTCGTCGACCGCTTCAACCTGCGCAAGGCGCTCGCCGACGACAAGACGATCAACCGCCTGCGCATGGCCGGCTTCCGCGGTCAGGCGCCGCTGGTCGTCTTCCTGTTCCTGCGCGTGACGCTGCCGCTGCTCTTCTTCCTGCTGGCGATCTTCTACATGTTCGTCCTCGCCAAGATCAATCAGCCGACGATGATCAAGGTGCTGATGGCCATCGTCGCCGCCTATCTCGGCTTCTATGCGCCGAACCTCTACATCTCCAACCTCGTCTCCAAGCGCCAGCTTTCGATCAGGCGCGCCTGGCCGGATGCGCTCGACCTGATGCTCATCTGCGTCGAGGCCGGCATGTCGCTCGAGGCCGCCTTCCGCAAGGTCGGCGAGGAAATCGGCGCCCAGTCGGTCGAGCTCGCCGAGGAACTGGCGCTGAGCACGGCCGAGCTGTCCTACCTTCCCGATCGTCGTCAGGCCTTCGACAATCTTTCCCAGCGCACCGGCCTGGAGACCGTCCGTTCGGTCATGACCAGCCTCATCCAGGCGGAGCGCTACGGCACGCCGCTCGGCAGCGCGCTGCGCGTGCTCGCCCAGGAGAACCGCGACCAGCGCATGAACGACGCCGAGAAGAAGGCCGCCGCCCTGCCGCCCAAGCTCACCGTGCCGATGATCCTTTTCTTCCTGCCGGTGCTGTTGGCGGTTATTCTGGGTCCGGCGGCGATCCAGATCATTCACACGCCCATCCCCACGCACTGACCGGGCGAGAACCAGCGGGGCAGGGGAGGCTTCCGCAGGAAAGGCTCCCGGCTCATGACACGCGCGCGCATCGGCCTCGCTCTCGGCAGCGGCTCGGCGCGCGGCTGGTCGCATATCGGCATCATCGAGGCCCTGGTCGAAGCCGGCGTCGAGCCGGATATCGTCTGCGGCACGTCGGTCGGCGCACTGGTCGGCGCCGCCTATCTCGCCGGCAAGCTCGAAAAGCTGCGCAAATGGGCCGAAGCCGTCACCTGGCGGCAGATCGTCGTCATGATGGATATCAGCCTGTCCGGCGGCGGCCTCATCGATGGCAAGCCGCTGGTCAAGTTCCTGCGCTCGATCGGCATCACCGGCGCCATCGAGGATCTGCCCAGGCCCTTCGCCGCGGTCGCCACCGACCTCGCCACCGGGCGCGAGATCTGGTTCCGCTCCGGGCCGGTGGTCGATGCCCTGCGCGCCTCGATCGCCGTCCCCGGCATCTTCAGTCCGTTCCACCACAAGGGCCAGTGGCTGCTCGACGGCGGCCTCGTCAATCCGGTTCCGGTTTCCGTGTGCCGCGCCATGGGCGCCGACGTCGTCATCGCCGTCAACCTCAATGGCGACCAGCTCGGCCGCTGGAAGAAGGAGAAGCCGGCCGCCGCGGCGCATCCGCCGGAGCGCCCGCCGCCCGATTCGTTCCCGCGCATGCTGGCCCAGCTGCCCGCGGCGCTCGGCGAGCAGCTCGCGCAGATCGCCCCGCGCCTGCTGGCCGAGAACGGGGCGCCCGGCTATTTCGACGTGCTCGCCGGCGCCATCGACATCATGCAGGACCACATCACCCGCACCCGCCTGGCCGGCGAACCGCCCCACGTCACGCTGGTGCCGCGCCTGCGCGAGATCGGCCTGATGGATTATCACCGCGCCGCCGCCGCCATCGCCGAAGGGCGCATCGCGGTGGAAAACGCCCTGCCGGCCATCCGCCGCTGCCTTTAGGCTGGCCGCGCGCCGTCCGGTTCTTGGGCCGCGCGGCGGTCGCCCGGGTTCAGCCCTTCGATGCGCCGTGCTGGCCCTTGCCCGTGGTCTTCAGCGCCTGCCAGGTGTTGCGCTGCGCCAGCATCTGTTCGAGATAGGCGACGTTGGCCTTGGCCTGGGCCGGCGACATCTCGGCGCTGGCGATCTTCTCGGCTTCCGCGAAGCGGCCCTGCAGGCCGACCACCAGGGCGAGGTTCTGGCGCACGCGGCTGTCGGCATTGGGCGCGGCGATCGCCTGGCGCAGAAGCTTCTCCGCCTCCGGCAGCTCGCCGGTGAGCACGTAGCTCATGCCGTAGTTGGACAGCACGGTCGCCTCGTCGGGCGCGTATTTCAGCGCCTGGGCGTAAAGATTGCGGGCCTCGTCGTGATGGTCCATCTGGTCGAGGATCGCTGCCTCGGCCGAGATCAGCTGCCAGTTCGGATTGTCCGGCGTCTCGGCCCGGCGGATCGAATCGAGCGCCTGATCGTAGCTGCCGGCCGCCGCCAGCGCCTTGCCGTATTCGGCCAGCACCTCGCGGTCGTCGGGAAAATAGATCGCCGCCTTCTGCAGCACGGCCACCGCCTGATCGGCGCGGCCGGTCCGGCGCAGCGCCGCAGCGTATCGCAGGTCGATCTCGCGGTTCTTCGGGTTGGCGTCGTATTTCTGGCCCCAGAAGGCGACCGCCTGCTGGAAATCGGCCTGCGTCTTCGGCTGGGCGATCGACCCGGTGGTGGTCGTGTCGATCTTGCTGGACGAGGCGCATCCGGCCAGCGCCAGCATCAGGCAGACCGGCAGAAGGGCGGCGCCGGCGACCAGGCGGCGCTTGAACGGCAGGGGCGTACGCACAGTTACGATCATTGCGGGCAGGCTCCACGAAACCTGCCTCAAGCAATATTCTGTTAACCCTAATGCTTGGTTAATGGCGCCTTGCCGCGGCCCGGTCGGCGGGGCCCCTCGCCGGGATTGTCGCGCCCGCGCCGCCTCGCCATGATGGCGGCCGACTGAAGCCCTGCCTCCCGGAGATGACGTCCCGTGCCCGATTGCTTTCTGCCCGCCGACAGTGGCGAACCGGCGGTTCCCGTTCATGCCGTCGCCCAGTCCGGCCTCGCCGGCCTGACCGCGAGCCTTGCCCCGCGCGCCGCCGACTGGGTTGCCGCCGCCGGCTTCACCGCCGCTGCCAACGAGGTCTGTCTGGTGCCCGGTGCGGATGGCGGTCCGGCGGCGGTGCTCTTCGGCCTCGGCGAGGGCGACGGCGGGCCGTCGCTCGGCGCCGGCGCCCTGCCGGCAAGGCTGCCCGGCGGCACCTATCGCCTCGCCTCCGGCTTCGCCGACCCGGCGCTCGCCAGCCTCGCCTGGGCGCTCGGCGCCTATCGGTTCGCCCGCTACGGCGGACGCGCGCACATGCTCCGCCGCCTCGTCCTGCCCGCCGGGATCGACGCGGCGGAGGTGACCCGCATCGCCGACGGCGTCATCCTCGCCCGCGATCTGGTCAACACCGCCGCCAACGATCTCGGGCCGGCGGAACTCGCCGAAGCCGCCCGCGATCTTGCCATGCGTCATGGCGCGGTCTTCTCCGAGGTGGTCGGCGAGGGGCTCCTCATCGACAATTTCCCGTTGATCCACGCCGTCGGCGCCGCCGCCATCGCCGAGCGCGCGCCGCGCCTGATCGACCTTTCCTGGGGTGATCCGCAGGCGCCGTCGGTGACGCTGGTCGGCAAGGGCGTGTGTTTCGATTCGGGCGGCCTCGACATCAAGCCGTCCTCCGGCATGCTGCTGATGAAGAAGGACATGGGCGGCGCCGCCAACGTGCTCGGCCTCGCCCACATGATCATGGACGCCGGGTTGCCGCTGCGTCTGCGCGTCCTCATCCCGGCGGTGGAGAATGCCATCGCCGGCGCCGCCTTCCGCCCCGGCGACGTCTTCACCGCCCGCAACGGCCTCACCGTCGAGATCGGCAATACCGACGCCGAGGGCCGCCTCGTGCTTGCCGATGCCCTGGCGCTGGCGAGCGAGGATCAACCGGATCTCATCGTCGATCTCGCCACGCTCACCGGCGCCGCCCGCGTCGCCCTCGGTCCCGATGTCGTGCCCTTCTACACCCGCGATGATGGGCTCGCCGCGGCGCTTGCCGCGCACGCCGCGGCGGCCGCCGACCCGCTCTGGCGCATGCCGCTGTGGGCGCCCTACATGGGCATGCTCGATTCGAAGATCGCCGACATCAACAATGCCGGTTCGGGCGGTCATGCCGGCTCGATCACCGCCGCGCTCTTTCTCTCCCGCTTCGTGCCGGACGGGCAGCGCTGGCTCCACGGCGATATCTTCGCCTGGACCCCGGCGGCGAAGCCCGGCAAGCCGGAGGGCGGCGAGGCCCAGGCGATCCGCGCCCTCTATGCCCTGCTCAAGGCCGAGGGCCCGCGTCCGGCTTAAGCATGTGGCTTAACCGCGTTGGCGTTTCCCGGCTTGAATTTCCCGCCCGCCGCCGTCAAGGTTAGTACGGGTCCGTAACGATCTTGGTCGCGACGGGGAGTGGGCAGCCACAATGCCAGCCGAGTTTCGACCGAGTCAGGCCCTGCGCCTCTGGCACGACGTGATCTTCGATCTGGTCCGCGACGGCGAGCAGGATCTGACGACGCGCCAGATGGCGGTGCTGCTCACCGTCTATCTCGAGCCGCCGCCGCACACCGTGCGCGGGCTCGCCGCCAAGCTCGGCGTCACCAAGCCGGTCGTCACCCGCGCCCTCGACACCATGGGCCGCCTCGGCCTCGTCACCCGCCGCCGCGACGAGAGCGACCGCCGCAACGTGCTGGTCCAGCGCACGCTGGAAGGGGCGTTGACCGTCGAGCGGCTCGGCGATGCCATCATCGCCCGCTATCGCCACCTGCCGCCGTAAATCTTGTGCCATTCGGCACGAAATGCCATATTTGTGCCAATTGACATCAAGAGGAGCGACCATGCCGCGTCCCGTCCGGGCAACACCGCTGCCGCCGGCCGCCGGCGACCTCACCCAGGCGGAGGCTGCCGCCATGCTGCGCGCCGCGTTCAATCTCTTTCGCCTGTGGCACGTCGGCGACGCCGAGGCGCGCATCCTCCTCGGACAGCCGAGCGCGTCGACCTACTACCGATGGAAGCGCGGCGAGATCGGTGCCGTGCCCCATGATACGGCGTGGCGCCTCGGCGACCTCATGGGCATCCACAAGGCGCTGCGCCACATGTTCACCGATCCTCAGCGAAGCTACGCCTGGGTGATGAAGCCCAACGCCGCCTTCGCCGGCCGTTCGGCGCTCGATCGCATGCTCGCCGGTGCGCCCAGCGACCTTACGGCCGTGCGCAACTACCTCGATGCGGAGCGCGGCGGCTGGTAATGCCCGTCCCGCCGCTGGCCAAGGTGGACTGGCCGGCCAGTCACCGGATCATCCGCACGATCTATCCGCCGGTCTGGCTGTTCGAGGATATTGCCGACCCGGCCGACTGGGAGCTGATCGCGTCCGCCGAGGCCAAGACCAATCCGCGCGTGCGCGACGCGGTCGGCAACCTGGCGCTGGTGCCGCCCGCCCGCCGCGCATCTGGCCCGACGGCGAGCTGGGTCATGGGGCCGTTCACCCACGTTTCGCCGGATCGCGCCAGCCGCTTCTCCGCCGGAGGCTACGGTGTGTGGTATTGCGGCGACCGCTTCGCCGTGGCGCTCATGGAAACCGCCCACCACTTCGAGCGCTTCATGGCGCGAACGGCGGAGCCGCCTGGCGACGCGCAGTATCGCGAACTTGTCGCCGGCATCGCCGGCACGCTGCACGACCTCCGCGGCACGGGCTACGACGCGTGTCTGGCTGCCAACGACTGGAGCGCATCCCAGCAGTGCGCGGCGGACCTCCGCCGGTCGGGCAGCGATGGCATCGTCTATCCCAGCGTCCGCTGGCCAGCCGGGCAGGCGGCGGCGCTGTTCTGGCCCGATCTCGTGCGACTGCCGGTCGTGCAGGGCCGCACGCTCCAGTATCATTGGGACGGCCGGCGCATGACGCGCTACTTCGTGATCGGCGAGGATGAGTGGCGGCCGGTGCCGTCGCCATCCGCCGGAGATGCCCCCACATGACCGTTCTCGACCCCCGTCTCCACGCCTTCCGCCCGGACCTCGCCGATGTCCGCCTGAAGGGCGCGGTTGCGGCCGCGCGGTTCGTCGAAGGCGTGCCGCGCCGCGTCCTCGTCGCGGCCGCCCCGATCAAGCGCCGGCCGCGGCCCGACGCCGGTCTGGAGAGCGAAGCCCTTCGCGGCGAGACCGTCGTCGTCTTCGAGGACACCGCCGAGGGCTGGTCGTGGGGCCAGCTCGAAACCGATTCCTATGTCGGCTACCTGCCGAGCGATGCGCTGGGTGCCGACGCGCCTGCACCCACCCACCGCGTCGCGGCGCTGCGCACTTTTCTCTACCCCGGACCCGACCTCAAGCTGCCGGCCCGTGCCTGCCTGTCGCTCGGCGCGCGTCTGGCGCTTGCCGGCACCGTGGAGACGCGCGGCACGGTCTACCGCCTCTTGACCGGCGGGGAGGGGGCGGTGGTCGCCGCGCATGTCGCAGCGATCGATGCGCCACCCGAGACCGATTTTGTCGCCGTTGCCGAGCGCTTCCTCGGCACGCCCTATCTCTGGGGCGGGCGCACCAGCATCGGCCTCGATTGCTCCGGCCTCGTGCAACTGGCCCTGATGACCGCCGGCCATCGGGTGCCGCGCGACACCGACCTGCAGGAGCAAGCAATCGGCGACGCCGTCGAAGGCGATGCGGCGGCCGACGTTCGCCGCGGCGACCTCGTCTTCTGGCGCGGCCACGTCGGCATCATGATCGACGGCGAATACATGATCCACGCCAGCGGCCATCAGATGGCGGTGGTCATCGAGCCGGTCGCCGAAGCGATCGCGCGCATCGGCGCGGTTGCCAGCGTCCGCCGTCTCGCTTGAGGACGCTCAGTAGCCGGCCGTGCGATCCACCAGATTGGCGAGCGGCATGCCGGCCTCGAAGTCGGCGATCTGCCTCAGCATGGCCGGCACCAGCGCAGCGGGCGAGCTGGCCGCGGCCGCGTGCGGCGTGATCACGACGTTGTCCATGCCCCACAGCGGGCTTGCCGCGTCGAGCGGCTCCGTCGCGAACACGTCGAGGCTGGCGCCACCGAGAATGCCGCGCTCTAGCGCGGCAACGATGTCGCCCTCGACCTGCAGGCCGCCGCGCCCGGCGTTGATCAGCACCGGCATGCCCGCGCGGCCGCCCTTGGCAAGCTTCTGAAAGAGCGGCATGGCGAGAATGCCGCGCGTCGCGGCCGTCAGCGGCAGCAGGCAGACGAGGATATCGGTGCGCGCCAGGAAGGCATCGAGCTCCTGTCCGCCGGCAAAGCTTTCGATCCCCGGCACCGGCGCACCGCGCCGGCTCCAGCCGGCGACGCGGAAGCCGATTGCCGCCAGCGCCTTGGCCGCGGCCTGCCCGAGCACGCCCATCCCCATGATGCCGACACGCACCTCGTGCGCCGCCGGCTGCGACCGTTCCCGCCACGTTCGCTGGCGCTGCTGCCGGTCGTAGAGAGGCTGGCGGCGGTGGTGGATCAGCACCTGCAGCACCACCCACTCGGTCATGCGCCCGGTCAGGTCGTCGTCGACCACGCGCACGATCGGTACGTCCGGCAGGTCGCCGCCGAAGATCAGGTGATCGACCCCGGCGCCGAGCGAGAAGATCGCCTTGAGATTGGGGAGGCCCGCCAGGGCGCCTGGCGCCGGCTTCCACGCCAGCGCATAGGCGACTGCGGACGGGTCCGGCACGTCCGGCCACAGGAAGACTGCCCGGTCCGGATCGCCGGCGTTCACCGCCGATCGTCCACGGCGCCGGGTCCCAGCCGGTGATGGCAAGCAGGATCGCTCGTCCGCTCATTGTCCGCCCCTCGACCGCCCGCCCGGCGTTACTGCGCCACCACGCCCTCGGGCGCCGCCGCGATGTCGAAGGCGGCCGCCATCAGCGCCTTGGTGTAGTCGGTCCTCGGGTTCTCGAACACATGCGCCGCATGGCCGTGCTCCACCACCACGCCGTTGCGCATCACGATGATGTCGTTGGCGAGCGCCCGCACGACCTTGAGGTCGTGGCTGATGAACAGATAGGCGAGGTCGCGCCGCCGCTGCAACTCGCGCAGCAGGTCGACCACCTGCGCCTGCACGCTCATGTCGAGCGCCGAGGTCGGCTCGTCGAGCATGACGAACTCCGGTTCCAGCACCATGGCGCGCGCCACCGCGATGCGTTGGCGCTGGCCGCCGGAGAACTCGTGCGGATAGCGGTTGCGCGTCGCCGGGTCGAGGCCGACCTCCTCCAGCGCCTCGGCGGCGCGCCGGTCGCGCTCGACCGGGGAAAGCTGCGGCTCGTGGATCCGCAGTCCCTCGCCGACGATGTCGGCCACCGACATGCGCGGGGAGAGCGAGCCGTAGGGGTCCTGGAAGACGATCTGCATGGCGCGGCGGAGCGGCTTCATCTGCTTGAAGTTGCGCCCGTCGATCGTCTGGCCGAGAAAGGCGATGCGTCCCTGCGACGAGATCAGGCGGAGCAGCGCCAGACCCAGCGTCGTCTTGCCCGAGCCGGATTCGCCGACCACGCCCAGCGTCTGTCCGCGCCGGACGGTCACGTCGATGCCGTCGACCGCTTTGACGTAGCCGACGGTCTTGCGCAGGAAGCCGCGCCGGATCGGGAACCAGACCTTCAGCTTGTCGGCTTCCATCACCACCGGCGCCTGCGTGTCCGGCTGCGGCGGGTCGCCCTTCGGCTCGGCCGCCAGCAGGTGGCGGGTATAGGCATGCTGCGGGTGGGTGAAGATGTCCTCGGTGCGTCCCTGCTCGACGATGTGGCCGCCGGTCATCACGCACACCCGGTTGGCGAACCGCCGCACGATGCCGAGATCGTGGGTGATGAACAGCATCGCCATGCCCGTCTGCTTCTGCAAGTCGCCGAGCAGCTTCAGGATCTGCGCCTGCACGGTCACGTCGAGCGCCGTCGTCGGCTCGTCGGCGATCAGCAGGTCCGGCTCGTTGGCGAGCGCCATGGCGATCATCACGCGCTGGCGCTGGCCGCCGGAGAGCTGGTGCGGATAGGCGCCGAGCCGGTTCGCGGCGTCGCGGATGCCGACCTGCTCGAGCAGTTCCAGCGTGCGCGCCCGCGCCGCCGCCTCGTGCAGGCCGCGATGCAGCTTCATCACCTCGCTCACCTGGCGCTCGATGGTGTGCAGCGGGTTGAGCGAGGTCATCGGCTCCTGGAAGATGATGCCGATCTCGCCGCCGCGCACCGCGCGCAGCTCCTTTTCGTTGGCGGCGAGCAGGTCCCTGCCCTTGAAGTGGATGGTGCCGGCCGGGTGGATCGCCGAGCCCGGCAGCAGGCGCATCACCGAGAGCGCCGTGACCGACTTGCCCGAGCCCGATTCGCCGACCAGCGCCATGGTCTCGCCCTTGACGATGTCGAAGGTGGCACCTTCGACCGCCATGGTCTCGACGCCGCCCTGGCGGAAGGCGACGCCGAGATTGCTGACCGAGAGGAGGGGTTCGTCGCTCACAGCCCGGTCCCCGACCGTTCGCATTTTCCCCCGGTCTGCACCATCTTGGCGTCGAAATAGTCGAAGCAGCGGGCGAAATCGCCGAGCTGGTTCACCCACATCGTCACCACCGCCTGGCGTCCGTCCGGCCACGACAGCGTCGACAGCGCCAGGAACTTCCAGCCGTCGCGCGCCAGCGAGGCGGACGAGGCCTGTTCGTCGAAGCCCCAGATACCGTAGCCGTCCTGCGTCTTGCCGGCGCTTTCGCGGTCGTCGGCGGCCAGCGCCGGCATGGCGGCGAGCAGGATGGTGAAAGCGGACAGGAGGAGCAGCATTCGTGTCACGACAGCAACTCCTTCATGAGGCCGGCAAGTGGCTCCGGCTCGGGCGCCATCCGCTGCATTCCGGTCGGCATGTTTCGGAATCCCTGGTCCCGCGTCACCAAATAGCGGCAACCGGCCAATATCGCGGTCGCCAAGTGGATGGCATCCGGCAGCTTCAGCGGGGCGTGCGGCCTCAGTTCGATGGTTTCAAAGATGACGTCGCGGCTCACCGGGAGAAGGTCGACGACGCCACCCCAGACAATAAGGTCGAGATACCGCCGGCGAAGGTCGGGCGGTCTTGTTCCTTTCGCGCCGGGCGCCAGAACTTCGGCCAGCGTCAGCTCGCTGGTCACCAGGGCGCCGGGCTTTGCGCGCGCCGCTTCGAACAGCGCCTTGATGGGCAGCGCAATCGAATCGGCGCCCTCGAGAGCGTCGATGAAGACGTTGGTGTCGAGATAGGCGATCCCGGACACGCGCTAGCCGTCCCACCCTTGGCGAGATTCGCCGAATTTCCGCATCGATGTCTTCGGCTGAGCGAAACGGCGGGCGCCGCGCCGAGAAGATTTCCTCCAGCGTCATCACCCTGTGAGGCGGCGCTTCTTCGGCCACGACGGTCACCGTGACGTTGCTGCTCGGGTCGATACCCTCGCGCAAATCGCTCGGCAGCTTCGACGCCGGATAATTCTGGCGCGTGATCTTGTTCATGGTCGGGTTTCCCGATGCCGGATCATTCTATGTGAAGGTCTTCCTCGGGTCGAATGCGTCGCGCACCGCCTCGCCGACGAAGATCAGCAGCGACAGCATCAGCGAGATGACGAAGAAGCCGGTGAGGCCGAGCCACGGCGCGTGGATGTTGTCCTTGCCCTGCGCCAGCAGCTCGCCGAGCGAGGGCGAGCCCGGCGGCAGGCCGAAGCCGAGGAAGTCGAGCGAGGTCAGCGTGGTGATCGAGCCGTTGAGGATGAACGGCAGGAAGGTCAGCGTCGCCACCATGGCGTTGGGCAGCAGGTGGCGGAACATGATGGTCAGGTTGCCGACGCCGAGCGCCCGCGCGGCGTTGACGTATTCGAAGTTGCGCCCGCGCAGGAACTCGGCGCGCACCACGCCGACCAGCGCCACCCAGGAGAACAGGAGCAGGATGCCGAGCAGCACCCAGAAGCTCGGCGCGATCACCGAGGAGATGATGAGCAGCAGGTAGAGCGAGGGGATCGCCGTCCAGATCTCGATGAAGCGCTGGAAGCCGAGGTCGATCCAGCCGCCGAAATAGCCCTGCACGGCGCCCGCCATCACCCCGATGATCGACGAGATGATGGCCAGCGTCAGTCCGAACTCCACCGAGATGCGGAAGCCGTAGATCAGCCGCGCCACCACGTCGCGCGCCTGGTCGTCGGTGCCCAGCCAGTTCCAGTTGCCGATCGTGCAGTTGGGGTCGTCGACGCCCTGCGGATAGGCCGAGCAGCGCTGTTCCAGCGTCATCGTCCACCACGGCGGCGCCGGCGCCGGCGTCGGTATCTCGTTGTTGACGGTGCCGTAGGAATAGCGGATCGGCGGCCACACCATCCAGCCGTTGTCGTTGATCTCGCCCTGCACGAAGGGGTCGCGATAGTCGGTGGTCGCCAGGAAGCCGCCGAACTTCGATTCCGGATAGTCGACCAGCACCGGGAACAGGATCTCGCCCTTGTAGGAGACGACGATCGGCCGGTCGTTGGCGATCACATTGGCGGCGAGCGACAGGCCGAACAGGACGATGAAGATCCAGAACGACCAGTAGCCGCGCTTGTTGCGCTTGAAGTTCTCCAGCCGGCGGCGGTTGAGCGGCGACAGCGTGAACAGCCGCGTCGGCGGCGGCTGCTCCTCGCCGGGCAGCGGCTCGATCGTCTCGTAGCCGGATCGTTCGAGCTTCTCTTCGAGCTTGCTGTCCAATCACACCTCGCGCGTCTCGAAATCGATCCGCGGATCGATCCAGGTGTAGGTGAGGTCGGAGATCAGGTTCACCGCCAGGCCCATCAGCGAGAAGATGTAGAGGTTGGCGAAGACCACCGGATAGTCGCGGTTGAGCACCGATTCGAAGGAAAGCAGGCCGAGCCCGTCGAGCGAGAAGATCGTCTCGATCAGCAGCGAGCCGGTGAAGAAGGCGCTGATGAAGGCGCCGGGGAAGCCGGCGATGACGATCAGCATGGCGTTGCGGAAGACGTGGCCGTAGAGCACCTGCCGCTCGGTCAGGCCCTTGGCCCGCGCCGTCATGACGTATTGCTTGCGGATCTCGTCGAGGAAGGAGTTCTTGGTGAGCAGCGTCGTGGTGGCGAAGGCGGACAGCGCCATCGCCGTCAGCGGCAGCGCCAGGTGCCAGAAATAGTCGAGGATCTTCTCCGGCCACGGCAGGCTCGCCCAGTAGTCGGAGGTCAGCCCGCGCAGGGGAAAGAGGTCGAGGAAGGAGCCGCCGGCGAACAGGACGATCAGCAGGATGGCGAACAGGAAGCCGGGGATGGCATAGCCGACGACGATCACCGCGCTCGTCCAGATGTCGAAGCGCGAGCCGTCCTTGACCGCCTTGCGGATGCCGAGCGGGATCGAGATGGCGTAGGAGATCAGCGTCATCCACAGGCCGAGCGAGATCGACACCGGCAGCTTCTCGCCGATCAGCTTGAGCACGCTGATGTCGCGGAAGTAGCTCTCGCCGAAGTCGAAGCGGGCGTAGTTCCACAGCATCAGGCCGAAGCGTTCCAGCGGCGGCTTGTCGAAGCCGAACTGCTTCTCGAGCGACTTGATGAACTCCGGGTCGAGCCCCTGGGCGCCGCGATATTTCGAGGTCACCTCGTCGCTGCCGCCGCCGCCCTGCTGGTTGCCGGTGCCGGCGAAATCGCCGCCGCCGGTGATGCGCGAGGTCGCCGAGACGTCGGTGCCCTGCAGTTGCGCGATGATGCGCTCGATCGGCCCGCCGGGGGCGAACTGCACCACGGCGAAGCTGATCGCCATGATGCCGATCATGGTCGGGATGATCAGCAGGATGCGGCGGAGGATATAGGCGCCCATGGTTTCCTCAGCCTCCCGTGCTCTGCATGAGCGTGGCGGCTGGCGAGCCGGCGGCGATCCGACGCCACCCGTCTCCTCGCCCCGCCTGAAGCCGCCCTGCCTCGACCGGAGAGGGATGACGTCCTGCCGTGATCGACACTGCACCCATCGCCCGTCTACCCGCTATAGCCGATCGCCGCCGCCTTGGCCGCGTCGAACCACCAGGTCGTCTCCGGCGTGAAGGCGAAGTCCGGCTTTTCCGCCGGCCAGCCGAAGATGTCCCAGTGGGCGACCCGGTGGTTGGCGCTGATACCAGCTCGGCGTGCCGTATTGCCCGGCCCTCAGCACGCGGTCGACCGCCTTCAGCAGCGTCACCAGTTCGACGCGGCTGGTGACCGCCGGCAGCCGGGCGAGCAGCCCGTCGACCGCCTGCGACTTGACGCCGGCATAATTGTGCGACCCCGGCTCGCCGGCAGCCTTGGAGCCGAAGAACTGGTTGAGGCCGTCGAGCGGCGTCGCGCCGAGCGTGAAGCGCGCCAGGATGACGTCGAACTCATAATCGTTGAGGCGCGACTGATATTGCGCCGAATCCACCTGGCGGATGGTCGCCGCCACGCCGATGCGCTTCAGGTTCGCCACCCAGGGCGACAGCACCCGCTCGAACACCGAGGCATTGATCAGGAACTCGAAATCGAGCGCTTCTCCCTTGTCGTCGACCAGTTGTGCCGTTCTTCTGCGTCCAGCCCGCCGCCTTGAGCAGGTCGAAGGCCTGTCTCAGCACCTTGCGGTCGTTGCCCGAACCGTCGGTCTTCGGCGGCACATAGGCCTCGTCGAACACCTCCGCCGGCAGGTCTGCCTTGTATGGGCTCGAGCAGCTTCAACTCGTCCGCGTCCGGCCTGTCCGCGGCCATGAAGTCCGAGCTCTGGAAATAGGAGAACCTCGCGGTCATAGGCGTCGAAGAACAGGTTCTTGTTCGACCACTCGAAATCGAAGGCCAAGCCGATCGCTAGCCGCGTGCGCGGGTCGGCGAACTTTCCGCTCCGCGTATTGTAGAAGAAGTACTGGAAGTCTGGGATGGCCTCAGCCGGAAACTTCGTCTTCTTCACCCTACCCTCGGTCGCCGCGGGGAAATTGTAGCCGGTTGCCCAGGTGAGCGAGGTGAATTCCTCGCGATAGGTGATCAGGCCCTTCTGGAAGGCCTGGAAGGCGGCCTCGCGCTCCTGGAAGAAGTCGATGCGGATGACGTCGAAATTGCCCTGGCCGATATTCACTGGCAGGCTGGCGCCCCAATAGTCCTTGACCCGCTCGTATTCGATGAAGCGGCCCGCCGAGACGGCACCGACCCTGTAGGCGCCCGGAGCCCAGTGGCGCGTCGAGCGAGGAGGAATCGAAGGGCCGGTTGGCGTAGTACGCCTTGGAGAAGATCGGCAGGCCGGCGATGGTGAAGATTGTCTGCCGCGTCTGCTTGCCGTCGAGCGTCACCATCGACCGTGCGCGGGTCGGTCGCCTCCGCCTTCGCCATCGGCACGATCACCTGCGAGATGTCGGGATGGCCCTTGTCCTTGAGCAGCATCAGCGAGAAGGCGACGTCCTCGGCGGTCAGCGGCGAGCCGTCGTGGAAGCGCGGGCCTTCGCGCAGGTGGAAGGTGTAGACGTTGCCGTCGTCGGAGACATCGACCGTCTCGGCGACCAGCCCGTAATAGGAGTTCGGCTCGTCTTCGGCGCGCGCCATCAGCGAATCGAAGGTCAGCTCCATGCGCGGCGGCGCATCGCCCCTCAGCACGAACGAATTGAGCGTGTTGAAGGTCTGCGGCGACTGGTTGTAGACCCAGTAGGACGGCTGGAAGTTCATCCGCCCGCCCTTCGGCGCCGCCGTATTCGACGTAGTCGAAGTGCTGGAAGTCCGGCGGATATTTCAGCTCGCCGAAGACCGACAGGCCGTGCAGGCCGGTCCTGCCGGCGGCCCAGGCGAAGGGCGGCAGCAGCGGCGCCAGCGAGCGCCGCGCCGCCGGCGGCGAGCACGCCGCGGCGGGTCGGGCCGCTCCCGGCCAGCCTCACTGCGCGCCTCCCGTCTTGGCGGCCTTGTCCGCGTCCCACCACCACGTGGTCGGGATGCCGAGGTCGAATTTCAGCGCCTTGAAGTCGGGATGGCCGAACCGGTTCCAGTAGGCGATGCGTTCGGTGAGGCCGGCATAGCTCGGGATGACGTATTGCTCGGCCATCATCACGCGGTCGAGCGCGTGCACCGCCGCCACCTGCTCGTCGCGGTCCTTGGCGAAGATGATGCGGTTGATGATGGCGTCGACCGCCGGGTCCTTGATGCCGGCATAGTTGCGCGATGCGGCGCTGTCGGCGGCCTCCGATCCCCAGTAGGAAAGCTGCTCGTTGCCCGGCGAATTGCTTTCGCCCCAGCCGGTATAGATCATGTCGAAATCGCGCGAGCGCAGGCGGGTGACGAACTGGCTGGAATCGACCGAGCGGATGTTGAGCGTGATGCCGATGCGGGCCAGCGCCTGCTTGTAGGGCAGTGCGATGCGCTCGATGGTCGAGCCGTTGAGCAGCAGTTCGATGACGACCGGCTTGCCGTCCTTGCCGATGAGCTGGTTGCCCTTCAGCGTGTAGCCGGCGTCGTTGAGAAGCTTCAGCGCCTGGCGCAGGTTCTCGCGCTCCTTTTCCGGCGTGCCGCCCACCGGGTTCTCGTAGGGCTTGGTGAACACGTCCGCCGGCACCTTGTCCTTCACCGAATTCAGGATCTCCAGCTCCTTGCCCGTCGGCAGGCCGCTGGCCGCCAGCGGCAGGCCGTAGAAGAACGAGTCGATGCGCTGGTACTGGCCGTAGAAGATGGTGCGGTTCAGGTCCTCGAAGTCGAAGGCATAGTTGAGCGCCTGGCGCACCCGCCGGTCCTGGAAGAACGGCCGGCGCAGGTTGGGCACGAAGCCGACCATGACGCCCGACACCTGGTCGAGCTTGACCTCTTCCTTCGTCACCTTGCCGGCGGTCAGCGCCGGGAAGGTGTAGGCCGTCGCCCAGCGCTTGGCTTCGTTCTCCCACCAGTAGTCGAAATCGTCGGCCTTGAAGGCTTCGAACTCCACATTGAGATCGCGGTAATAATCGTAGACGACCTTGTCGAAGTTGTTGCTGCCGACATTGACGTTGAGGTCCTTCGCCCAGAAGTCCGGGCACCCGCTCGTAGGTGATCGAGCGCCCGGCCTGCACATCGGCGATGCGGTAGGCGCCCGAGCCCAGCGTCGGTTCCAGCGTGCCCTTGGAAATGTCGCGCTTGTTGCCGTGGGCGTCGGTGCCTTCCCACCAGTGCTTGGGCAGGATGAGCAGTTCGCCGACGATCTCCGGCAGCTCGCGGTTGCCCTTCTGGTCGAAGACGAAGGTCACCTGGTCGGGCGCCGTCACCTCGGCCGTCTTGACGTGCTGGTAGTAGAAGCGCTGGCTCTGGTTGAGCTTGACCGTCTGCTCGAACGACCACACCACGTCGTCGGCGGTGATCGGCTCGCCGTCGTTCCATTTCGCCTGCGGGTTGATCCGGTAGGTGACGTAGGAATAGTCGGCCGGGTAGCGCAGCGCGTCGGCGACCTCGCCATATTCAGAGGCGATGTCGGCCTCGTCGATCGCCCGCGTGGTGAGCGACTGGTAGATCAGGCCGAGCCCGTCGGCGATGACGCCCTTGTCGAGGACCGGGTTAAGCGTATCGAAGGTTTCGCCGGTGCCCGCCAGGCGCATCGTGCCGCCCTTCGGCGCCTCCGGGTTGACGTAGTTGAAATGGGCGAAGCCCGGCGGATAGCCGGGCTCTCCGATCAGGCTGACGGCGTGATGCCATTCGCCCGGCGGCGGCAGCCCGTCCGGCCCCGGGGCTCCGCCGTCTTGCGCGGATGCGGCGACCGCGCTCGCCGCGAGGGCGGCAAGCGCCGCAATGGTCGTCGTGATCCTTTTCATATGGCGATGGCTCTCTCCGTCATCCGGCCCCGGTCAGGATATTAAGGGCGGACGGCGAGAGAAAACACCAGTGCCGGGCGGTTTTATGACCGAAATTTAACCTCCTCCGGTCGGCGGCCCGGGGGAGGGCGAGGTTCACTGGGATCCGGTCGGGGCCGTCGCGCCGTCGCCAGAGGGCGCCGCGGGGCTCGCGTCGGGCGCCGCCGGCGTCGGCTGTGAATTGGGTGCCGGCTGGGCGCCTGACGCCGCCGGAGCGGCCGGTTCGGCCGTCGGCGCGGCCGGTGCGGCCTGCCCGCCGTGTTGTCTGCCGGCGCGGCCGGAGCGGCTGCCCCCGGTCGCTGCCGGGGCGCGGCGCGCGTGTTGTCCGCAGGCGCTGCCGGCGCGGCCGGAGCGGCTTGCCCACCCGTGTTGTCCGCCGGCGCGGCCGGCGCGGCCTGTCCGCCGGTATCCGCCGCCGGGGCCGCCGGCTGGTTGCCGCCGTCGGCCGGCAGTGGCGCCGGGGTGTCGGCGAGCGTACGCAGATAGGCCACGACATCGGCCCGTTCCTGCTCCTTCTTGATCCCGGCGAAGGTCATCTTGGTTCCCGGGATGTCCGCCCGCGGGTCGGTCAGGAACACGTTGAGGTGATCATAGGTCCAGGTGAAGCCTTCCTTGCCCTTGGCCTGGAACGCCTGGGAATAGTCGTAGCCGGTTTCCGGACGGATGATCGGCGTGCCGACCACGCCGTAGAGGTTGGGGCCGACCTTGTTCGGCTGGCCCTTCTCCAGCGTGTGGCAGGCGAGGCACTTCTTGGCCGAGGACTCGCCCTTCTTCACGTCGCCGTTCTTCACCTCATCGACAAAGGAGACGGCCGTCGCACCGCCGCCGCCGCTGGCGCCGGGCGCCGGCGCGGCAGCTTCCGCCGTGCCGCCGGCAGCGCCGGCGGCCGGCGCCGCTGCCGCCTTGTCGCCGGCCGGGGGCGGCGGCGGCAACGGTTCCGGATTGTCGGAGAGCGTGCGCAGATAATCGATCACGTCGGCGCGGTCTTCGGGCTTCTTGAGGCCGGCGAACGACATCGCCGTGCCCGGGATGTAGCCGCGCGGATTGGTCAGGAAGCCGTCGAGGTGCTCGAACGTCCAGGTGAAGCCTTCCTTGGTCTTGTCCTGGAAGGCCTGCGAGTAGCTGAACCCGTTGTCGGGATGGATGATCGGCGAACCGACCACGTTGTAGAGGTTGGGACCGACCTTGTTGGGCTGGCCCTTGTCCAGCGTATGGCAGGCGAGGCACTTCTTGGCGACCTGCTCGCCCTTCTTCGCGTCGGCCGTCTGCAGGCGCGCCGCGATCGGCGCCACCTGTTCGCCGCCGCCGGCCGTCCCGCCGCTGGCGCCGCCCGCGCCGCCGGTATCCCCCGTCGCGATCACGAAACCGGGCTTTTCCGCCTCGACGGGCGTGTAGATGGCCTCCGAAATGATGCTCACCGCCATGACGCCGAGGCCCGTGGCGAGGACCGCACCGGCGATCTTGTTCAGTTCGAAGAATCCATCGTCAACCCGCTCCGCAGCACGTTTCCCGGGACGAGCGGCCGCGGGTCCTGGCGGCCGGAAACATGCGAGACACCCCCCAAAGGTGAGGGCGTCTGGAATCGTTCCAGGCGCCCGTAGGCGCGGAAACTACAAGCTTTCCGGCGCCAGAGGCAACACGTATAAGCCGTCGGGGTTGAGACGAATTGTCGTCTCTGGCCTTGCCCGTTTTCGCCGGTTTGCCGAGATTCCGCCCCGTGACCCAGCGTGCCATCGTCCTCATCCCCGCCCGAATGGCCTCCACCCGCCTGCCTGGCAAGCCGCTTGCCGTCATCCACGGCCACCCGATGATCGTGCATGTCTGGCGCCGCGCGGTCGAGGCCGGTCTCGGCCGGGTGGTGGTCGCCACCGACGATCTCACCATCGCCAGCGTCGTCGAGCTCGCCGGCGGCGAGGCGGTGATGACCCGCGCCGACCATGCCAACGGCACCTCGCGCATTCACGAGGCCCTCCATCTCCTCGGTTCCGACGAGGAGATCGTGGTCAACCTGCAGGGCGACCTGCCGACCGTTTCGCCGGCGACCGTGCAGGCGGCGCTGGCCCCGCTGGCGCTGGCCGAGGTCGACATCGGCACCATCTGCGCCGTCATCACCCGCGCCGAGGAGAAGACCGATCCCAACGTCGTCAAGGTGGTCGGCAGCCCGCTGACGCTGGCCGAGGAGGACGCCGGCATCCTGCGCGCCCTCTATTTCACCCGCGCCACCGCGCCCGCCGGCGAGGGGCCGCTCTATCACCACATCGGGCTCTACGCCTATCGCCGGGCCGCGCTGGAGCGCTACGTCACGCTGCCGCCGACCCCGCTCGAACAGCGCGAGCGGCTGGAGCAGCTGCGCGCCCTGGAGCATGGCATGCGGATCGACGTCGCCATCGTCGACACCGTGCCGCTCGGCGTCGACACCCCCCACGACCTTGAGCGGGCGCGCGCGCTGCTCAAGCCCTGAACGGGATGGCGTTCCCGGCGCCCGCCGCGCAACTTCGCTTCCCGTTTCCCCCCGCCTGCGCTAAGCCACGGCCGCGAACAGGGGTGCATGCGATGCCACAACCGAAGACCGTCGTTTTCCAGGGCGAGCCCGGCGCCAATTCCGAGGTCGCCGCCGGCGAGGTCTATCCCCGGGCCAAGGCGGTTCCC
Source organism: uncultured Alphaproteobacteria bacterium (assembly GCA_963784605.1). Taxonomy (GTDB): domain Bacteria; phylum Pseudomonadota; class Alphaproteobacteria; order Rhizobiales; family Kaistiaceae; genus CAVSRC01. Next base: position 38,824 of record CAWARW010000013.1, on the reverse strand, counting down.
CGCGCGACCTTCGAGGATTGCTTCGCCGCGGTCGAGAAGGGCATGGCCGATCTCGCCATGATCCCGATCGAGAATTCGCTCGCCGGCCGCGTCGCCGATATCCACCACCTGCTGCCCAATTCCGAGCTGCACATCATCGGCGAGCACTTCCTGCCCATCCACTTCCAGCTGATGGCGCCTGAGGGCGCGACGCTGAAGACGATCAAGACCGTCCACAGTCACATCCATGCGCTCGGCCAGTGCCGCAACATCATCCGCAAGCACGGCTGGCGCGCCGCCGTCTCCGGCGATACCGCCGGCGCCGCCCGCGAGGTCGCCGAGGCCGGCGATATCACCCGCGCGGCGCTGGCGCCGGCCATGGCGGCCGAGATCTACGGCCTCGCGATCCTCAAGGAGAATGTCGAGGACGCCGCCCACAACACCACCCGCTTCGTCATCCTGTCGAAGGATGAAGAGCGCGCCCGCCGCGGCAAGGGCAAGGTCATCACCACCTTCGTCTTCCGCGTGCGCAACGTCCCGGCGGCGCTCTACAAGGCGATGGGCGGCTTTGCCACCAACGGCGTCAACATGACCAAGCTGGAGAGCTACCAGCTCGACGGCAAGTTCTTCGCCACCCAGTTCTATGCCGATGTCGAGGGCCACCCGGACGACCGCCCGCTCAAGCTCGCGCTGGAGGAGCTGGAGTTCTTCTCCGCCAAGGTCCGCATCCTCGGCGTCTACCCGGCGAGCGCCTTCCGCAAGGGTCTGGAGTAGGGGGCCATCTCACGGCAGGTTTCCTCTCCCATCGGGAGAGGGCTGTTCCTCTTGGCGAGGGAAGCGAGCCTAGAGGAACAGGGTGAGGGGTTGGTGCCTCAGCCGTCGCGCGCTGGCCGTGCAGCCAGCGTCTTTTCGATCTCCATCACGACACCGTCGATGTTTTCGATCACTTCGTTGTTCCAGAAGCGAAGCACCAGGTAGCCGGCTGCGCCAAGGACGTCGGACCGCAGCCGATCCGCCTCAGCCGCTTCGGCATGCTGGCTGCCGTCGACTTCGATAATCAGCTTGGCTTCGATGGAAGCAAAATCCGCCACAAAGGTGCCGATCGGCACCTGCCGGCGGAATTTCACCCCTCCCACCTGTCTGTTGCGCAGCCGTGACCACAGCCGCCGCTCTGCGTCGGTCGAGCCGCGGCGCAGGCGGCGGGCCATCCCGACGGGCCGCATCCCCTCACCCTTTGTGCCTAATTCGCTCCGCTCATAAGGCACAAAGCCCTCTCCCTTTGGGAGAGGCAAGGAGACGCAGGCGCTGGCGTTCAGGCTGGCCTCCTCTCCCATCGGGAGAGGGCTGTTCCTCTTGGCGAACGAAGCGAGCCTAGAGGAACAGGGTGAGGGGCTATGGCTTTGGCGATGGTGCGGTTCCTCGCCTTCCGCGTCCGCATCCGGGGCGTCTACCCGGCGAGTTCGTTCAGGGAAGGGCTGGAGTAGTACCTAAAGTTCCTCGGCGTCGAATAGATCGCTCGTCGAAGCGAATTCGCTAAGTCGCTCAATGAGCACTTTCATTTCGCGGGGTATTTCATCTTGGTACATAGCGTCTATTATAGATGTGGAAGTCACTGAAATCTCGTATGAGGCCTGCAGCTCCCGATTTATCGCAGAGATAGCATCTTTCCCAGGCAACACCTCTAGTCGCTTCTACCTCAGAGCCCCAAACAATCTCGAACTCGCGAAAAGCGGCTTCGCCAATCGTCGCGTCGTGAGACCTTGAACCTCTTTGCCGCTCAAATCGTTTTCGTTCGGTCGCGAATTGTGCCGCTAGATATGCTTTCTTCTGATTCGAAAAATCTTTCAGAATTTCGCTGGCTTGGGGTACATACATCTTTTTCTTGCCCGTGCGCTTGCCTTGATCGGCGACCCTGGCGGCCGCCGGCGGGTCGGCCGCACCGCCCCCGTTTCCGGCGCCGCATTTTGCGTGTTATGGCGGATAGTCGGCGCTGCCCGGTTGCCGGGCACCGGCTCTGAACATGGGGGGGTCGATGGTCGCCGCAACGCTACCGCCGGTCAGGCGCAACGAGGTGATCGGCGTCCTGTCGCTCGCCACCGATTTTGCCATCGGCCAGCCGCTCGGCTACGGGCTGCGCTCCGGCATCGCCAGCGTGGCGCTGGCGCAGAGCATGGGGCTCGCCCAGGATGTCGCCGCCGAGGCCTATTATCACGGCCTGCTGCGCTATTGCGGCTGCACCGCAGAGACCGACCGGCTGAATGCGCTGTTCGGCGACGAGATCGCCATCCGCAAGGATTTCTCCGCCATCGATCCCGCCGACGGGCCGGAGTTGATCCGCATTCTGATGAAATACGTCGGCCCGGCGCGCGCCGACCACCCGCCGCTGGCGCACGGCGACGACAATTTCCACGGCGTGATGGGCGCCACGGTCAGCGTCTTTTCGAGCCACTGCGAGGTGGCCGCGCGCGTCGCCGAGCGGCTCGGCCTGCCGGCGAACGTCCAGAACAACCTGCGCCAGCTCTACGAGCGCTGGGACGGCCACGGCTTTCCAGCCGGCATCGCGGGCGAGGCGATTTCCCTGCCCGTGCGTCTGGTGCTGGTGGTCCAGGACGCCATGGCGCTCGCCGACATCATGCCGGTCGAACGCGTGCCGGCGGTCATCGCCGGCAGGAGCGGCGGGCCCTACGACCCGGCCGTCGTCGAAGCCTTTCTGCCGCAACTGCAGACGCTGCTGGCGCCGTTGTCGGACGAGGATGCGTGGGCGGCCGCCATGGCGCTCGAGGCCGCCGACGACACGCCGCTGTCGGACGCCGAGCTCGATGCGGCGAGCGAAGTGATCGCCGATTTCATCGACCTGAAGTCGCCGGTCATCGCCGGGCACTCGCGCGCCGTCGGCGCGCTCGTCGACGCGGCGGCCACGGCCGCCCGCAAGGCTGAGGGCGAGCGCGCGGCGCTCCGTCGGGCGGCGCTGTGGCACGATATCGGCTACATCGCCATCCCCGGCACGTTGCGTTTCGGTGCCTCGCCGCCGGCCGAAGGATCGGAGCGCAGCCGCCTCCACCCCTATTTCGCCGAGCGGCTGATGCAGCGGGTGCCGGGCCTCGCCGCCATCGGTGCGATGATCGCCGAGCATCACGAGCGGCTCGACGGCAGCGGCTTCCACCGCGGCATCCGCGCCAGCGACCTGTCGCCGCCGGGCCGCCTTCTGGCGGCCGCCGAGGCCTATCAGACCCTGATCGAAGACCGGCCCTTCCGCGTGACGATCACCCCGAAGCAGGCGGCGCTCCAGCTGCGCCAGGCGGTGACCGCGGGAGCGCTCGACGGCGAGGCGGTCGCTTGTGTGCTGGAGGCGGCGGGGCAGGGCAGGCGCGGCAAGAAGGTGCCCCTCGTCGCCGGCCTGACGGCGCGCGAGGTCGACGTGCTGGTCGAGGTTGCCCGCGGCGGCACGGCCAAGGAGATCGGGCGCACGCTCGGCCTGTCGCCGAAGACGATCGACAACCATATCCAGTCGATCTACGCCAAGCTCGGCGTCAACACCCGCGGCGGCGCCACCCTGTTCGCCCTCGAGCACGGTCTTCTGAGGCCCGGGCAAACATAGGGAATCCTCCTCAGGCGGCGCCCCCCGGCCGCGATTAGCTTCTCCGCATCGCCAACCCAAGGAGAAGCGACATGACCGTACAGGACATTCAGACCAACAACCTCGCCCAGGTGAAGGCCGTCTACGATGCGTTCGGACGCGGCGACGTGCGGGCGATTCTCGACGGGTGTTCGCCGGCCATCAAGTGGCACTCCGGCGGCACCCGCGAAGACTTCCCGGTCTTCGGGCCGCGCAGCGGCCTCGATGGCGTCGCCAGCTTCTTCAAGGATGTCGCCGAGAACAACCAGTTCTCCAGCTTCGAGCCGCGCGATTTCCTCGCCTCCGGCGACAAGGTGGTGGTCATCGGCCACTACGACATGACCCAGAAGAAGACCGGCAAGCCGCTGTCCAGCGACTGGGTGCACATCTTCACCTTCGCCGGCGGCAAGTGCGTCGCCTGGCGCGAGCTGAACGACAGCGCCGCCTTCTACAAGGCCTATCGCTGAGCATGCGGACGCGGGCTCTCCGCCGGAGGGCCCGCGTCGTGCCCCTACGGCTCGACCAGTTCCACCCGCCGGTTGAGCGCGCGGCCCTCCTCGCTCTGGTTGGAGCCGACCGGCGCCAGGAAGCCGACCCCGGCGGTCTTCAGCCGCGCTGCCGGAATGGCGTAGCTCTTGGCGAGCACGGCGGCCACCGCCGCAGCGCGGCGGCGCGACAGGTCGAGGTTGTAGTCGAGCGTGCCCTGGCTGTCGGTATGGCCGACGATGATCACCTGGAGGTCGGGCGATCCGGTGAGCAGCTTGGCGATCTCGGCGAGCGTCGGCTTGCTCTCCGGCTTGACGACCGCCTTGTCGGTGTCGAAGTAGATGCCGTAGAGGGCGATGTGGCCCTTGTCGCCCAGCCCCTTGGCCATGTCGCCGGCGGTGATCATCTTGTTGGCCATGGCGCCGACTTGCGTCATCACCAGCTCGGTGGTGATGTCGTCGTTGTTCTGGCTGACGATGAGCATTGCCCAGGTGAGCGCGCCGTTGTCGCCCGCCTTGCGGCCGACGAAATAGTGATAGTTGAAGCCGTCCACCCACATCTGCGGGACGGGCAGCACGTCCAGCGCCTCGCTGAAGGGAATGCCGCCGCAGGCATCGGTGTCGCAGGTGAACACCGTCTCGTAGCCGGCGCTGGCCAGCTGGGCCTCGAAGTTGCGCGCCACCTCCACCATCGATGGGCCGGCCCCGGTGCGGTAGGCGATGCGCGTCACGCGGCCCTCCGGCCGCTCGTCGCCGGTTGCCTTGCCGTCCTGGAAGGCCGCCGTCTGCAGGTGCGTCGCGTCGAAGTCCTTGGCGTCGTAGCCGGTGATCACGCTGCCGGCGAAGCGCCCGATGCCGGGATAATCGTGCGCACCCGCCACGTCGCCGTCCGCGGCGCGGGCGAGCGAAACGCCGATCAGCGCCACCAGCGCCGCCAGCGTCAGGGAGACGGAAAAGGAAATGGTTCGCCACATCGCTTGGCCTCTCTCTGTGCGATGGATGTCGCTCCGCCGGCACGCTACCATCGGCCGCCGGCGGCGCCTGTGGCGTGCGACACAGCTTGACGGCGGGCTTTGCCGGGCGTTCCCTTTCTGCCGGGCGACATCCGGGAGGGGGGAACGCGGCCATGATCCGCTTGGTCCTGCTTGCCTGGCTGGCGCTTGCCACGCCGGCCTTTGCTCAGTCGATCGTCGATGGTTCGGATAAGGCGTGGCCGCCCGAGGACATGGCCAGTCTGATGGCGGCCCTCGGCGCTCGTGCCGATCTGTCGGACGCTGCCCAGTTCTCCCACGTCCGCCGTGCCGCCGGCGCCGGCAACGAGCGCATCTATTGCGGCGTCGTTACCGATGGGCACAGCGGCTTCTTCATGGCCGACCTCTATCCCACCCTCAGCGCCAACATCATGTGGGAAGACGTCCAGAACGACGACGAGGCCGGCGCGGTCGCGTCCTTCGACTGCGACAAGGTCGGCAACTAATCGTCCGGATGCGGACGGTCAGTGGGGCGCCGCGGCGACTTCGGTCACCACCAGTTGGGCGGTGACGAAGTCGGCGTGGTGGCTGACCAGCACGGTGGCCCACGTCTGGTCGCCGGCCTCGCCGGTCTTGCGCCCGACCAGGTAGTGGTAGGCGAGGCCGTCCACCCACATCTGCGGAACGAACAGGACGTCGACGCCCTGGCTGAAGGGCAGGCGGCCGCAGGTGTCCGCCTCGCAAGCGAACACCGTCGCAAAGCCGGCGCCGGCAAGCTCGGCGGCAAAGCTGCTCAGGACCTCGGGCATGGTGGGGCCGGGGCCGGTGCGGTAGGCGATGCGGGTGACGCGGCCCTCCGGCCGCAGGTCGCCGGTCGCATCGCCCAGCACGAAAGGCGCCGTCTGCAGGCGCGTCCTGTCGACGTCCCTGGCGTCGTAGCCGGTGATCACGCTGCCGGAGAAGCGGGCGATGCCGGGATAGTCGCGCGCGCCCGGAAGATCGCCATCCGCGGCCCGCGCCAGCGGCGCGCCGGCGAGCGCCGCCAGCACCGGAAGCCCGACGGTGACCAGGAAGGGGACCGGTCGTCGCATCGCTTGCCCTCTCTGTGCGCGGATCGGATATGGCCCGAGCGCAACGCTACCATCGGATGGCGCCGGCACCTAGCCGGCGCCGCGCCTCACGCATCGGCCCAGGCGCGGATCAGGTGGCTGGCGATCGCCATGCTCACCGGCACGCCGATGCCCTCCGCGTGGTTGCCGGCGAGCATGTGGCGCACGTCCTCCCGGCTGAACCAGCGGCAGTCCTCCAGTTCCGCTTCGTCGCGCTGGATGGTGGTCGACAGTGCCTCGGCATAGCAGCCGATCATCAGCGACGACGGGAACGGCCACGGCTGGCTGGCGTGGTAGCGCACGCGGCCGATGCGGACGCCGGATTCCTCCAGCGTCTCGCGGCGCACGGCGTCCTCGATGGTCTCGCCCGGCTCCATGAAGCCGGCGAGGCAGGAATACATGCCGGGGATGAAGCGCGGCGAGCGGCCGAGCAGGGCCCGCTCGCCGCCGGTGCCGGCATCGATGGCGAGCATGATCACCACCGGGTCGGTGCGCGGAAAATGCTCGGCCCCGCAGCTCGGGCAATCGCGCCTGAGGCCACCGAAGGTGACCGTGGTCGCCGCGCCGCAGACGGCGCAGAAGCCGTGGCGGGCGTGCCAGTTGAGGAGCGCGCGCGCCTGCGCCAGGGCGCCGAGATGGTCGGTGGAGAGGGTCCCGGCCGACGCCAGCGCCCTCAGCGTCACCGGCGCCACCTGCGTCTCGTCGATCGGCGCCGCCTCGTCGAGGCCGGCGGCAAGCCGCGGGGCGGCGCCGCTCCAGCCGAGCACCACCGCCCGGTCGAGGTCGGCACCCAGTGTCCGCGCCTCGGTCGTCGTGAACAGCGGCTCGTCGCCGCTCTTCACCAGCGCCGGTTCGCCGCGGAAGAGGTAGAGCCGCGCCGCCGGGTCGGCCAGCGCCGCGGCCAGCGTGTCGGCCGCACGCGCCTCGCTCCGCCGGTCGATGCGGTTGCCGGCGAAGCCGGTCAGGCTGCTCGGCTCGACCGCTGGCAGGCCGTCGAAGAGGCTGGGCATTCAGGGAACTCGCGGTCGTGAGGGTCAGGGCCGAAGGGCGGCGGTGAGCTTGGCGACCAGTCTATCCCGCGTCTCCGGCTCGTAGGCAACCGCCGTGCCGGCTCCCCAGACCGGGCCCGGCCAGGCGGCGTCGCCCTGGAAGCGGCCGACGACGTGGACGTGGAGCTGGCGCACCTGGTTGCCGAGCGCGGCGACGTTCAGCTTGTCGCAGCCGGTTGCCGCCTTGAGCGCACTCATCACCGCCACGATCTCCTCGAACAGCCGCGCCCGGTCGGACTTGGCGAGGTCGATGATCTCGGCGAGGCCGGCCTGGCGCGGCACCAGCAGCAGCCACGGGAAGCGGGCATCGGCCATCAGCCGGAGGTCGGAGAGGTCGAGGGAAGCCACCGGCGTCGAATCGGCGGCAAGGCGCGGGTCGAGCAGAAAATCGGCCAAATGCATGTCCTTGATCGAAATCGGCGCGCTGCCGGTCGGCGGCAACCACGCTCCGGCGATCATACGCCGTCGCGGAGGCGGCGGAACCATGGTCGACCGACAACCCGCAAGGCCGTGGATGACGCGGCGATCGGCCTAAAACGTCCGCGGGCCCTTGCCCCGCCCCGCGATCGATATGATATGGTGCCCTCGGGAGGCTGGCGGCGGACGTGTCGCTCGCCAACCGGGTCAGGTCCGGAAGGAAGCAGCCCCAACGAGTTTCGGCGCGGGTCGCCCGCCAGTCTCCCACTCCAGCCCCAGAGATGTCTGCGGCCCGCCAAGGGGCCGAAGCGAACGGGAAGCGTATGGACGGCACCGGACACGACGAGGTGAGCGCCGCCCCTTACCGGGTTCTCGCCCGCAAGTACCGGCCGCAGAGCTTCGTCGATCTCATCGGCCAGGAGCCGATGGTCCGCACGCTGACCAACGCCTTTCATACCGGCCGCATCGCGCAGGCCTACATGCTCACCGGCGTGCGCGGCGTCGGCAAGACCACCACCGCCCGCATTCTCGCCCGCGCCCTCAACTATTCCATCCCCGGCAAGATCGACCAGCCGACCATCGACATGACCGAGATGGGCGAGCATTGCGCCGCGATCATGGAAGGCCGCCACGTCGACGTCATCGAGATGGACGCCGCCTCCCACACCGGCATCGACGACATCCGCGAGATCATCGAGGCGGTGCGCTACAAGCCGGCCATCGCCCGCTACAAGGTCTACATCATCGACGAAGTCCACATGCTGTCGAAGGCCGCCTTCAACGGCCTGCTGAAGACGCTCGAGGAGCCGCCGGAGCACGTCAAGTTCATCTTCGCCACCACCGAGGTGCGCAAGGTTCCGGTCACCGTGCTGTCGCGCTGCCAGCGCTTCGATCTCCGCCGCATCGAGCCCGGCCCGCTGATCAGCCTGATGCGGGAGATCACGGCGAAGGAGAGCGTGGCCATCGAGGATGCCGCGCTCACCATGGTGGCGCGCGCCGCCGAAGGCTCCGTCCGTGACGCGCTGTCGATCCTCGATCAGGCCATCGCCCACGCCGCCGGCACGGTCACCGGCGAGGAAGTGCGCCAGATGCTCGGTCTCGCCGACCGGGCGCTCACCATCGATCTCTTCGCCGAAATCATGGGCGGCGACGTCGCCGCGGCGCTCGCCCGGCTCAAGGCTCTCTTCGATGTCGGCGCCGATCCGGCCGTGGTACTGGAGGATCTCGCCGCCTTCACCCATCTGGTGACGCGGCTGAAACTGGCGCCGACGGCGGCCGAAGACGAGGCGCTGACGGCGGAAGAGCGCGATCGCGGCACCGATTTCGCCGGCAAGCTGTCGCTGCGCGCGCTCGCGCGCACCTGGCAGATGCTGCTCAAGGGCATCGAGGAGACGCGCGAGGCGTCGCGGCCGCTCGCCGCCGCCGACATGGTCGTCGTGCGCCTGGCGCACGCCGCCGATCTGCCGACGCCCGACGAGGCGCTGCGCTCGCTCAAGGGCAGCGGCGGCGCGCTGCGCGAAGCCGGTGCGGCGCCGGCATCCCCGCCCGCCGGGGACGGCGGTCGCGCGCGCCTCAGCGCCAGCGGTACGGCCGCCCGTGCCCCGGCTGCCGCAATGCCCGAACCGGCGCCCCGCCCGGCGCCGAGCGCACGGGTGGACTCCTTCGCCGACGTGGTGGCGCTCGCCGGCCAGCACCGCGAACTGAAGCTGAAGCACGAGCTGGAGACGACCGTGCGCGTCATCCGTTTCGAGCCGGGCAGGATCGAGGTCGCGTTCACCGAACATGCCTCGCCCGCCCTCGCCGGAGCGCTGTCGAAGCAGCTCGAAACGTGGACCGGCACCCGCTGGATGATCGCGGTTGCCCGCGATGGCGGCAGCCCGACGATCGCCGAGCAGCGGCAAAGCGCCCGCGACCAGTTGCGCGACGACGCCCGCGCCGATCCGCTGGTCGCCGCCGTGCTGGAGCGTTTTCCCGGTGCCGAGATCGTCGATGTGCGCGTGCTCGGCGGCGCTCCCGCCGGGCCGGCGCCGGAGGACATTCCGCTTCCCGAACCCGATGACACCACCAACGAGGACGACTGACCGATGGCGCTTGGCGACCTGATGGGCATGATGAAACAGGCCAAGGAACTGCAGGAGAAGATGCAGACCCTGCAGGCGGAGGTCGCCGCCATGGAGGTGGAGGGCACCGCCGGAGGCGGTCTGGTTTCGGTGGTCATGACCGGCAAGAGCGAGATGAAACGCCTGCGCATCGACCCGTCCCTGCTCAAGCCGGAAGAGGCCGAGATCCTCGAGGACCTCATCGTCGCGGCAAGCAACGATGCGCGCGGCAAGGCCGAACAGGTGCTCGCCGACCGCATGCGCGCCATGACCGGCGGTCTTCAGCTGCCGCCCGGCATGAGCCTGCCGTTCTGATGGCCGAGAGCGAGGCGGACAGGCGGACGCCCTACCGGCTGCCGCAGCCGGCCGAGATGGCCGCCGATCTGGTCGTCGCCCCGGCCCTGCCGGAGGATGAGCGCATCTGGGTGCCGCAGGCGGCCAATGTCTGGTTTCGCCCGCTCTGCCTGTCGGTGTCGCAGGGCTACTGGGTCAACCTGCTCAAGGTCACCCGCTCCGGCGTGCTCTCCCGCCACCGCCACACCAATCCCGTCCACGGTTTCGTGCTCAAGGGCAAGTGGCACTATCTCGAGCACGACTGGGTGGCCGAGGCCGGCGGCTATGTCTATGAGCCGCCCGGGGAGACCCACACGCTGGTCGTCCCCGACGACGTTGCGGAGATGGTCACCCTGTTCCAGGTCAACGGCATCATGCTCTACGTCGACCCGGACGGAAACGCGCTCGGCTACGAGGACGTGTTCACCAAGATCGCCATGTGCCGCAAGCACTACGCGGCGATCGGCCTCGGCAGCGACTATGTCGACCGGTTCATCCGCTAACCCGGCCTAGTTCTTGGCCTTCGCCACCAGCGGATCGAGGATCGCCTTCATCTGCGCGACGTCCATCTCGCCGACGTGCCTCTCGCCGTTGATGAAGAAGGTCGGCGTACCGTTGACGCCGAACTCCTTGTTGGCGGTGCCGGCGATCGTGCCGATGCCGTCGGCGATGGTGGTGTCCTTCAGGCAGGCGGCGAAGGATTCCTCGGTGAAGTCGAACGGCTTCAACTGGGCGACCAGCGCCGGTTCCGGATCCTTGACGAAGGCCCAGGCGTTCTGGTTGCGAAACAGCGTGTTGATGATCGGGAAGAACTGGTCCTTGGGGGCGCAGCGCGCCGCCATCGAGGCGGCGAAGGCAAGGTCGTCGAGCGGGAACTCGCGGAACACGTAGTAGACCTTGCCGGTGTCGATGTAGTCGCTCTTCAGCGTGTCGAAGTTGGTCTTGTCGAAGTTGCCGCAATGCGGGCAGGTCATCGAGGCGTATTCGACCATCGTCACCGGCGCCGTCGGCTTGCCGAGCGCCATCTCGGCAAGCGGGCCGGGCGCCATCAGCTTCATGATGGAAATCGGCCCGTCGTCAGCGGTCGCGGCGCCCGCCCAGGCGGTGACCACGAGGCAAAGGAAGGCTGGCAGCAGTTTGCGCATGGAAGTCTCTCGGTGACCATCGCCCACCCCACTATATCCGGCTTCCGTAGATGGAACACCCATGGGAAGTTGACAGGGGTGCTGCCGCACCGTTTGTGGCGGGAAGCCAACCGAGGTTCAAGCGATTCATGCCCCGTTCCGTCACCGGCCCCGAGATCGAGCGCCTGATCCAGCTTCTCGCCAAGCTGCCCGGGCTGGGGCCGCGATCGGCCCGCCGTGCGGCGTTGCACCTGGTCAAGAAGAAGGACGAACTGCTGGCGCCGCTCGCCGGCGCCATGGGCGTGGCGCTGGAGACGGTCAAGGTCTGCTCCACCTGCGGCAACATCGATACCATCGATCCCTGCACCATCTGCGCCGATCCGCGCCGCGAGGATGGCCTGATCGTGGTGGTCGAGGACGTCGCCGACCTGTGGGCGCTGGAGCGCGCCGGGGCGCTCAATGCCCGCTACCATGTGCTCGGCGGCGCGCTGTCGCCGCTGGATGGCGTCGGGCCCGACGATCTCGGCATCGACCGGCTGGTCGCCCGCGTTGCCGCCGGCGGCGTGCGCGAGGTGGTGCTCGCCGTCAACGCCACGGTCGAGGGCCAGACCACCGCGCATTACATCATGGACCGCCTCGCCGGCATCGAGGTCAAGGTCTCGCGCCTCGCCCACGGGGTTCCGGTCGGCGGCGAACTCGACTATCTCGACGAGGGCACGCTTTCGGCCGCCATCCGGCAGCGCACGCCGTTCTAGCTGGCGAAAAGGGGGACAGAATGGACGTCAACGGGCTCGACGCGGTCTACGCCTATTGGTTCGGCGACCTGAAGGCATGGGACGAGCAGCCCGACGAAGCGCGGCGGACCGAGTGGTTCCGCCCGACGGCGGAGACCGACGCCCATATCCGCGACACCTGGGGGGCCGACACCCTCGCCGCCCGCGACGCCGACTGGGAGCTTGCGGCGCTCACCCGCCGCCAGCAGGTCGCGCTTGTCGTCCTGCTCGACCAGTTCCCGCGCCAGATCCACCGCGACAGCGGCGAAGCCTTTGCCTGCGATGCCGCCGCGCTTGCCATCTCCCGCCAGCTTGTCGGCCATTGGCGACGCTTCTTCGTGGCCGAGCAGACCTTCGTCATGCTGCCCTTCGAGCACAGCGAGGTCGTCGCCGATCAGGACATGTCGGTCAAGCTCTATGCCGAGCGCGCGCTGGAAGTGCCGCCGGACCATCTGGAAGCCGCCCGCGACCAGCTCGACTACGCCACCAAACACCGCGACATCATCCGCAAGTTCGGCCGCTTCCCCCACCGCAATGCGGTGCTTGGCCGCGAATCGACCGCGGAGGAACTGGAGTTTCTCAAGAGCGGCCGGGGGTTCTGAGCCGGCGGCGGGGTCCAGCGGGGCTGCCGCTACACTTCCTCGAATGCCGAGAACGGCAGTTGCGGCGGCATGCCACGCCGGTCCGGGGCAGGGCGAACCGGCGCCTCGGCGCGGCGGTGCCGGCACGTCGCCGTCCGCCACCTCCACCGCCTTGATCTTGTCGCCGCGGCTGGTGATCTTGCGGCTGGAGGTCAGGATGTCCTCGATGTCCTTGTTGGCCTGGCTGAAGTGGACGCCGAGCTTGCGCACCCGATCGTCGAGCCGGCCGACGTCGTCCATCAGCCGGATGACTTCCTGCTGGATGATGTGCGCCTGCTCGCGCATGCGCGCGTCGCGCAGGAGCGACATCACCACCTGGATCGACAGCATCAATAGCGACGGCGAGACGATCACCACCCGCGCCCGGTGCGCCCGCTGCACGATGTCTTCGAAGCGCTCGTGGATGTCGAAGAAGATCGATTCCGACGGCACGAACATGAAGGCCGTGTCCTGCGTCTCGCCGGTGAGCAGATAGCGCTCGGCGATGTCCTGCACGTGCTTGATCGTGTCGCGGCGGAACTGGCTCTCCGCGGCCTTCTTGGCCTCCGGCGTCTCCGCCGCGCGGATGGCGCTCCACCCCTCCAGCGGAAACTTGGCATCGATGACCAGGCTGGGGCCGCCGTTGGGGAACAGGATCAGGCAGTCCGGCCGGTTGCCGTTGCTCAGCGTCGCCTGGAATTCGTAGCCCGAGGCCGGCAGGCCGTCGCGCACGATCGCCTCCATGCGCCCCTGGCCGAAGGCGCCGCGCTGCTGCTTGTTGGCGAGGATGTGCTGCAGCTCCACCACCTGGCTGGAGAGGTCGGTGATCGTCCGCTGCGCCTTGTCGATCACCGCCAGCCGCTCGCCGAGCTTGGCAAGGCTCTCGTGGGTGCCACGCGCGCTCTCGCTCATCGACTGGCCGACGCGGTGGCCGAAGCCGTCGAGCCGGTCGGTGAGGCCGCGCACCTGGCCGGTGATCTCGCCTTGATGGCGGCGGAGTTCCGCCAGTCCGGCTGCGATCCCCTCCTCGCGGGTCTCTTCCAGCACCTCCACCCGCTGCACCGCCTTCCGCCAGGCGAAGAAGGTGATGGCGAGCAGGACGAGCAACAGCACCGCGGCGCCGCCGGCAACCAGCGTGGCGCCGGAGATGAGGACATCGCCGAACTGGTAGGTGGACGCGAGCATCCGCCCACCATAGCCCGATTCGGTCGACAAGTACAAAACAGGAACGTCGAAAAGTCAGTACCGGCCGTCTGCCCGCAGACGGAGCAGGATGTCGCGGCCGAGCGCGCCGGGGCGGGCGATGCCGAGGTCCCTGAGCATATGCGCGCTCATCAGGTCGGGATCCAGCCAGGCAGGGGTCCGCCTGCGGTCGGCCCCGATGGCCCGGCCGGCGAGCTTGCCGAGGGCGCGCAACGCCCGCCGCCAGCGCGGCGCGGCGGGGCCCTGGACCGGCAGGGCGGGCTCAGCCGGCGCTGCCGCGGGGGGTGCGGCCGTGTGCACGCCAAAGCCGGCGTCGAAATCGCTCGTGCGGAGGAACATGATCGCCTCGTCTCGGGAGTGTGCCCGCAAAGACGCCCGGGGAGGCGGCGTCTTTGTCGTCGGCGGCCAGAGCCAATGCCTGAACGGCGGCCGTTTGGCTGTGAAGGCAGTCACCCGTGGCCCGGCCGTCAAGAAAAACGAGGCCGGGTGTCGCAAAACGCCCCTGCCGTTCGTCGTTCCGGGACCGGCGGCCATTCGCGGCCGGCCTTGACAGGCTGCCGGTGCAGCAGCCGATGATCTTTACCCGGGAGTGGCCTCACAATGACGACGACCATCACCATCACCGCTTTCCAACGGTCGCCTGATGGCGGCAAGGGCCTGTCGCGGGATACGCGCGTGCGCTGGGCGCTGGAAGAAGTGGGGCAGCCCTATGCGGTTCGCCTGGTCTCGTTCCAGGCGCTGAAGGAACCCGACTATCTGGCCCTCAATCCTTTCGGGCAGATCCCGACGTACGAGGAGGGCGGCCTCGTCTTGTTCGAGAGCGGGGCGATCGTGCTCCACATCGCAGAACGCCACGTCGGCCTGCTGCCGGACGACCCCGGCGCGCGGGCGCGCGCCATCACATGGATATTCGCCGCGCTGAACACGGTCGAGCCGCCGATCCTCGAACTCGTCAACGCCCGGTTGCTGGAGGGCGACCGGCCCTGGGCCAGCGAGCGCCTGCCTGTGGTCGCGGATCGGCTACGCGGGCGGCTGAAACAGCTTTCCGCCCGCCTCGGCGATGCCGACTGGCTCGACGGCACCTTCAGCGCCGGCGACCTGATCATGGTGTCGGTGCTGCTCAGGCTGAAACCGTCCGGGATCCTCGCCGAATTTCCCAATCTTGCCGCCTATGTCGCCCGCGGCGAGGCGCGGCCGGCCTACCAGCGGGCCTTCGCCGCGCAACTGGCGGTCAGCGCCGCCCCGGATCGGGGCCTGCCGCCGGGCTAAAGCTCGTCTTCCGCCGGGTCCGCCAGCGGCTTTCGGTGCTTGGGCTTGCGCGGCGGACGCCGCGGCCGCTCGGGCGGCTCCACCACCTTCTCGCGGAAGAGGCCGGAGCGCAGCGAGCGGGCGATCGGATTGCGCTTCCGCCTCTGCGGCGCCGCCGTCTTGCGTCGGACTGTCATGACGTCAGCCTCTCCCGGTTGCCACAACCCTTCCGAAAGCGTTGACCCGGGCGGGTTCCTCTCATATCTGATGCGCGTGTCAAAGCTCGATATCATCACCCTGCCGGACCGCAAGCTGCGCATGACCAGCGACCCCGTCGAACGGGTCGACGACGATCTGCGCAAGTTCATGGATTCCATGCTGGAGACCATGTACGAGGCTCCCGGCATCGGGCTGGCCGCCATCCAGGTCGCCGTCCCGCGCCGCGTCGTCACCATCGATGTTGCCACGCGCGAGGCGGGCGAGGGGGACGAGGAGGCCAAGCCCAATCCGCTCTTCCTGATCAATCCGCAGATTCTCTGGCGCTCCGACGATTTCGCCGTTGCCGAGGAGGGCTGCCTGTCGATCCCGGAGTATTTCGCCGAGGTCGAACGACCGGCCAGGGTGCGCGTCGCCTACCTCGACCGCGACGGCAAGCCGCGCGAGATGGAGGCCGAGGGCATACTCGCCGTCGTCCTGCAGCACGAGATCGACCATCTCGACGGCAAGCTGTTCATCGACCTCCTGTCGAAGCTGAAGCGCGACATGGTGGTCAAGAAGTTCACCAAGCAGGCGAAGATCAACGGCAAGCCGGCCGCCCTGTAGCCGCCGCGCCGTGCCGCCCGCCGGCGCGCCCGCCGGCGCCTGAGCCTTGCCGGCGACCCGAGGGGGCGCTATGCCGCGCCCCATGCGCATCGCCTTTTTCGGAACCCCGGATTTCGCCGTCCCGACGCTCACCGAGATCGTCGGCCAGGGGCATGAGGTCGCTGCCGTCTACAGCCAGCCGCCCCGCGCCGCCGGCCGCGGCATGGCCGAGCGCAAATCGCCGGTGCACATGGTCGCCGAGCGCTTCGGCCTGCCGGTGTTCACGCCGACCCGCCTGAAGCCGGAGGACGAGGCGGCGCGTTTTGCCGCCCTCGCGGTCGATGTCGGCGTCGTCGCCGCCTACGGCAGGATCCTGCCGAAATCCTTCCTCGATGCCCCGCCGGATGGCTTCATCAACCTGCATGGCTCGCTGCTGCCGCGCTGGCGCGGCGCCGCCCCGGTCGCCCGCGCCATCATGGCCGGCGATGCCGAGACCGGCGTCATGGTCATGCGCATGGAGGAGGGGCTCGACACCGGTCCGGTCGCCATGAGCGAGCGCATCGCCATCGGTCCCGACGCCACTGCCGGCGAGGTCGCGGCGACGCTGGCGGCGCTCGGCGCCGATCTCATGGTGCGCGCGCTGGCGGCGCTGTCGCGCGGCGATCTCCGCTTCACCCCCCAGGCGGAGGCAGGCGTCACCTACGCCAACAAGCTCGACAATGCCGAGACGCGCATCGACTGGGCGCGTCCGGCCGCTGAGGTCCACAACCACATCCGCGGCCTGTCGCCTTTTCCCGGCGCCTGGTGCCTCGCCGATTTCGGCAAGGGGCCGGAGCGCGTCAAGGTGCTGCGCTCGACGTTGGCGGCAGGTTCCGGCGCGCCCGGCACCGTGCTCGACGATCGCCTGACGATCGCCTGCGGCTCCGGCGCCGTGCGCCTCACCGAGGTCCAGCGCGCCGGCAAGAGCGCGGTCTCGGCGGCCGAGTTCCTGCGCGGCCTGCATGCGCCGCTCGCCGCGCTTGGCTGAGATGCCGCGCTACAAGCTGACCATCGAATATGACGGCCGTCCCTATGTCGGCTGGCAGCGCCAGCGGAACGGCCGTTCGGTGCAGCAGGCGATCGAGGAGGCGATCGTCGCCTTCTGCGGCGAGACGGTGACGGTCAAGGGTGCCGGGCGCACCGATTCCGGCGTCCATGCGCTCGGCCAGGTCGCCCATGTCGATCTTGCCCGCGACTGGCCGGCCGATACCGTGCGCGACGCGCTCAACGCCCATCTCAGGCAGGAGACGGTTGCCATCCTTTCGGCGCAAGCGGTGGCGCCGGGTTTCGACGCCCGCTTCTCGGCCGTCCGCCGCCACTATCTCTATCGCCTGCTCGACCGGCGGGCGCCGCCGGTCGTCGACCGCGGCCGCGTCTGGTGGGTCGGCCAGCGCCTCGACCACGCGGCCATGCACGCGGCGGCGCAGGCGCTCGTCGGCCGGCACGATTTCACCACCTTCCGCTCGTCCGAGTGCCAGGCGAAGTCGCCGGTCAAGACTCTCGACCGGCTCGCCGTGTCGCGCGCCGGCGACGAAATCACCATCGTCGCCGAGGCGCGCTCGTTCCTCCACAATCAGGTGCGTTCGATGGTCGGCACGCTGAAGAAGGTCGGCGACGGCAAATGGCCGGTCGCTGCTGTCGGCGACGCGCTGGCCGCGGCCGACCGCGCGCGCTCCGGCCCCGTCGCACCGCCCGACGGGCTCTATCTGGTGGCGGTCGACTACTGAATCAGCGGCTCGATGCCGAACAGCCGGTTGACCGTCATGACGATGGCGAGGCTGACCAGGAAGTCGAGCGCCACGAAGGCGACGGCAACGTCGGCGCCGACGCCGAGCGATTTGCGGGCGATCTCGTAGCTCATGCGGAAGGTAGCGACCAGCGCCACCAGCGACGGCAGCACCAGCACGCTCGGGCTGGCGAGGCCGGTAAGGTCGATGAGCCCGATGACGGCGAAGGGGATGATCATCACCACCGTCGCCCAGTTGCGCGCCACGATGTAGCCGGGATAGCCGCGGCGGATGCCGATGAAGCCGGCGATCAGGCCGAGCAGGATCGGCAGCGTCACCCAGTCGATGCCGAGGGTCAGCGCCTTGGCGGCCCAGAACTGGCTGTTGCCGATGTCATCGGCCGGGTTGGCGTCGGTCAGCATGTCCTGGCGGTCGGCGAGCGCCGTCAGGGCATAAAGCGGCGCCACCAGGATGATGGCGCGGAACGAGCGCCAGAAGCCGTCGACGCTGCTGTCGAAGAAGCGCATGGCGTCCGGACGGCCGAGGAACAGCCGCCAGGCGCCGGTCAGCGCGCGGACGATTTCGGCGCGGTCCATCAGCCGCTTGCCGCCCCGTCGGCGAAGAACCGGTCGAGGAAGGTGCGATAGATCGCGGTGAGCAGGGCGAGGTCGGCGAGCGGCACGCGCTCGTCCGCCTGATGCATGGTGTCGCCCACCAGGCCGAACTCGACCACCGGGCAGATACCCTTGAAGAAGCGCGCATCCGAGGTGCCGCCGCCGGTTGAGGGCGAGGGGAAGATGCCGGCGACCGCGCCGATCGCCGCCGACAGGCTGTCGGTGAGCGGCCCCGGGCGCGTCAGGAAGGATTCGCTGGCGCCGGGCTCGATGGCGAGCGTCACCGTCGCCGCGCCCGGTGCGTCGGCCAGCGCCGCATCGATCTCGGCGCGGAGATGCGCCGCCAGCGTCGCGGTCGTCCAGCCGTCGTTGAAGCGCACGTTGAAGCGGGCCCGCGCCGTCGCCGGGATGACGTTGAAGGCCGGATTGCCGACGTCGATGCTGGTGATCTCCAGGTTGGACGCTTCGAAATCGCTGCTGCCCGTGTCGAGCGTCAGCCGCGTCAGCCGGTCGAGCCCGCGGATGAGCCGTGGCAGCGGGTTGTCGGCGAGATGGGGATAGGCCGCGTGGCCCTGCCGCCCGGTCGCCGTGATGGTGCCCGACAGGCTGCCGCGCCGGCCGATCTTGATGGTGTCGCCGAGCCTCTGGCGCGAGGTCGGTTCGCCGACCAGCGCCGCGTCGAAGCGGTGGCCCCGTTCCAGTGCCCAGGCGAGGGCCTTCACCGTGCCGTTCACCGCCGGACCTTCCTCGTCGCCGGTGATGATGAGCGACAGTGTGCCGGCCGGCTTGCCCGCGTCGGCGAGCCTGGCCAGCGCCGCCGCCATGAAGCAGGCGATGCCGCCCTTCATGTCCACGGCACCACGCCCGTACAGCAAGCCGCCCGCCGTGTCGCCGGCAAACGGCGGGTGCGTCCAGCGCGTCTCGTCGCCGGGCGGGACCACATCGGTATGACCGGCGAAGACGAGATGCGGCGCGCCGCTGCCGATGGTGGCGAACAGGTTGTCGACATCCGGCGTTCCGGCGGCCGAGAACGTCAGCCGTTCGACCGTGAAGCCGGCTTCGGCGAGGATGCCCGCCATCCATGCCTGGGCGCCGCCGTCCGCCGGGGTTACCGAGCGGCACGCGATCAGCGCCTTGAGGAAGGCGGCCGGGTCGAACGTCTGGGTCATCGGACTCGCGCTTGGGAGGAGGCGGCGTCTCAGCCTGCGGTTTAGCGAGGCTTGCCTCCGGCCGTCAATCGGGGCGGTTGCGGGGCGCCGGTCAGCGGCCGTTTTTCCGCGGCCGCCGGCGCTTTTCGGTTTTCGTCACGGTTTGCGACGTTGCCTGATCGTTCGGCGTCATCACCAGCGGCGGCAGGCAGATATAGGCGTCGATCGTCGGATAGACGACATTCATCGGCCCGTCCAGCGTGGCGATGTACAGCGACTGGAAGCCGGGGATGACCAGCAGTTGCCGGCGCATGGGAAAGCATCGTTCGAGCAGCTTCCGCGCGCCCAGCGGGGACACCACGTAGCCGCAGATGCCGAAGGCGTTGGCGAGGCGGTAGGGGCGGACGTCGGCGCGGGCGCTCCGGTGTGCCCGCAACTCCGCCTCCGACGGGTAGGGGGAGAACCGGAGGCTTTGCGCGAGGTGCTCGCCGGGACGCAGCCTGAGGACGGAGTTGGTGTTGAAGCCGAGCAGAAGGATGTCCCAGAAACCCCCGATCCTGGCAATTGCGGCGGGCAAGGCCTCGGCGATATCGGAGCGCAGCACCGCATCGTCCTCGAAGACGACATGCGGGCGCATGGCGCCGACCGTCCGCTCCCACAGGCGCTTGTGCGACGCGGCGTTGCCGAGGACGCCGGCCGACGGCGGATCGAACGCGATCACCTCGCGTGCCGCCGCCGGGTCGAGCGCCTGACCGTCGACGGCGGCAAAACGCTCGATGTCGAGGCCGCAGCCCGCGTTCCAGTCGCGGAAGGCGGCCAGCCGCTCCGGCTGGCGGTCGAGATTGATGACGGTGCAGGGGTACGGAAACGGCTTCGGCGCAGACGCGGGCGGCATGTCGCGGCCTTGCCGTCAGCTCGGGTCGAAGCGTGGCGCCGGCCCGTAGAGGTTGGGGCCGGGGTTGCCGGCGACCAGCCCCAGCCCGACCAGCCACAGGATGCCGACCAAGGGAACCAGGAGGAGCAGCGTCAACGCGCCCGACAGCGCCAGATCGTGGCAGCGTTTGGCGGCAAGCGCGAACTGGGCCAGCGTCGAGGGGAACGCCGAGATCATGATCGCCAGGCCAAGGGCCAGGTCGTGGTCCTCCTGGTGGAGGGCCAAGACGATCAGCGCCGCGTTCAGCGCATAGACGAAGCCGAGGCCAAGGGCATACTCGCGACGGGAGATCCGCCCGCCGACAGTGAAGAAGAAGCGCAGCAAATCGTCGACGCGGACTGGCCGCATCGCGTCACGCCAAGGGCGGGGCCGGGAGCACCGCTCCCGCCCGCCCCGCGCCGGTATCGCCCCGCTCAGCCCACGGGGTCGGGGCCATAGACATTGTCGCCGACCGTGCCGCGCAGGATGCCGAGCTCGATCAGGACCCAGATGCCGATCGCCAGCATCACCAGGCCGAACAGGATGCCGAGGATGGTGGCTGCGGCCGCGGCGCCGATGATCCCGAAGAGCGCGAGCAGCGAGTACAGGATGTTGAGGCCGATCACGATGGCGGCATAGGTCCCGGGCTTGGCCCGGTCCTGAAAGCGCTTCGCCATCAGGGCGTAGGCCGGATAGGCGAGCACGAGCTGGACGATGAACTGGATCAGCCGTGCGGCGAAGCTCAGCCAGCCGAAGATCGCGCCGACGATCACCGCGATGACGATGCTGACCACCGCCAAGACGATCGCGCCGATCCAGAAGCTCTGCCGGCCGATGCGGCCGTCCGTTGTCAGATAGAGGTGGTTGACGTCGAAATTCATGCTGGCCTCCCGCATTGCAGCCGTTCCCGGCACCGAAAAACCAAGCTTTCGTCGCGCCCGAAAAGGGCGCGCCGTCTAGGTCTGCACGTGATGCTGCTGGTTCAGCACCTCCGACCGCGTGTTGGCGGCGATCTCGGCAAGCAGGAAGAAGAAAGCCGCCAGGACGGAAGCAATGATGAAACCGAGGACCCCGCCGACGATGAAGGCGATGATCGCGCTGGCGCTCCCGTAATCCTGCGCCGCCACGGCGCTGCTGACTGCAAGCGCCAGCGTCAGCAGGACCACGAAGAGCGACATCATGACTTCCGCGGTCTTGATGATGAAACGCCTGAATCCGCCCATACCGTGCCCCCTTTTCCGATTCGAACCTGGCGAGGAGGCCAAGCCTACAGATAGACGGGGGGCGTATCTAGTCTCTGAGCAATTCGTTGACCGAGGTCTTGGAGCGGGTCTTTTCGTCGACCTTCTTGACGATGACGGCGCAGTAGAGCGACGGGCCGTAGTTTTCTCCGGGCAGGTTCTTGCCGGGCAGCGAGCCGGACACCACCACCGAATAGGGCGGCACGCGGCCCATGTGGATCTCGCCGGTGGCGCGGTCGACGATCTTGGTCGAGGCGCCGAGGTAGACGCCCATCGACAGCACCGAGCCCTCGCCGACGACGACGCCCTCGGCCACCTCGGCGCGGGCGCCGATGAAGCAGTTGTCCTCGATGATCACCGGCCCCGCCTGCAGCGGCTCCAGCACGCCGCCGATGCCGGCACCGCCGGAAATGTGCACGTTCTTGCCGATCTGCGCGCACGAGCCGACCGTTGCCCAGGTGTCGACCATGGTGCCGGAATCGACGTAGGCGCCGAGATTGACGAAGCACGGCATCAGCACCACGCCCGGCGCGATGTAGGCCGAGCGCCGCACGATGCAGTTGGGCACGGCGCGGAAGGCGGCCGCGGTGAACTCGGCCGGGCCCCAGCCGGCGAACTTGGAGGGCACCTTGTCCCACCAGCCGCCGCCGCCGGGTCCGCCGGGGATGAGCCCCATCGGGTTGAGGCGGAAGGAGAGCAGCACCGCCTTCTTCAGCCACTGGTTGACGCGCCAGCCGGCGTCCGCCTTCTCGGCGACGCGCAGAGCGCCGGAATCGAGCAGCGAGAGTGCGTGTTCGACCGCGTCGCGCACCGCGCCCGTCGTCTCCGGGCCGATCGTGTCGCGGCTCTCGTAGGCGGCCTCGATGGTGCCCTGCAGGGCGGCGGTGGAGGGGGTCATCGGGTCATCGTCCGTGGTCGGTGGGTCCGGCGGCGGACCATAGTGAGGCAAGGGGCGAAGTCAACGCGACTTGACGGTGCCAGGCGGGGCGGGGGTGCTTCAGCCCGTCTGCCGCGCCTTGAGCACCGCCTCGAGGAAGCCGGCGAGATCGTCGCTGACGAACTCCACATGCGGCGCGTCGCGCCCCTCCAGCTCCCAGTCCTCGGTCAGCACCGTGCGCGTGCCCTGCGGCACCACCAGCACCGTCGCCATGCCAAGCGCCTTGGGTACTTCGAGATTGCGCGCCAGGTCCTCGAACATCGCCGCCCGCTTCGGCGCGATGCCGGTTGCCGCCAGGAAGCGGTCGTAGGTCTCGCGGTTGGGCTTGGGCAGCAGCGCGGACGAGACGATGTCGAAGATCTCCTCGAAATGGTCGGGGATGCCGAGCCGCTCGGCGACCTTCTCGGCGTGTGCCCGCGAGCCGTTGGTGAGGATGAACTTGCGTCCCGGCAGGGCCTCGATCGCCCGCGCCAGCCGCGGGTCGGGCATCACCACCGAGTGGTCGATGTCGTGGACATATTCGAGGAAGTCGTCGGGGGCGATGCCGTGCTCCTCCATCAGCCCGCGCAGCGTCGTGCCATAGCGCCGGTAGTAGTCCTTCTGCACGTCGTGGGCCTCGTCCGGGCCGATCTTGAGCAGGCGGGCGACGTATTCGCGGATGCGCTTGTCGACCTGCATGAACAGGTTGGTGGCGCGCGGATAAAGCGTGTTGTCGAGGTCGAAGACCCAGGCATCGACCGTGGCGAAGCGCGCGAGATTGGGCGCGGCCGACCCGTCGGGGGTTGGCGGCCGGGCGCTCATGGCAGGATCAGCGTGCCGGCGCCGTGATCGGTGTAGAGCTCGAGGAGCACCGCATGCGGCGTCTTGCCGTTGAGGATGACCACGCCCTCGACGCCGCGGTCGAGCGCCTCGATGCAGGTCTCGACCTTGGGGATCATGCCGCCGGTGATGGTGCCGTCGGCGATCAGCGCCTTCACCTCGGCGACGCGCAGCTCCTTGATCAGGTTGCCCCCCTTGTCGAGGACGCCCGGCACGTCGGTGAGAAAGAGCAGGCGGGTCGCATTGAGCGCCCCGGCGATGGCGCCGGCAAAGGTGTCGGCGTTGACGTTGTAGGTGTTGCCGTCGAGCCCCGGCGCCACCGGTGCGATCACCGGGATCAGCTCGGCCGACAGCACCATGTCGATCACCGCGCGGTTGACCGTCTTGGGCTCGCCGACGAAACCCAGATCGACCACCTTCTCGATGTTGGAATCGGGGTCGACCTCGGTGCGCGTCACCTTCTCGGCGAACACCATGTTGCCGTCCTTGCCGGAGAGGCCGACGGCCTTGCCTCCCTCGGCGTTGATCGCCATCACGATCTCCTTGTTGATCGAGCCGGCAAGCACCATCTCGACCACCTCGACGGTGCGCTTGTCGGTGACGCGGAGGCCGGAGCGGAATTCCGACTGGATGTCGAGCCGCTTCAGCATGTCGCCGATCTGCGGGCCGCCGCCGTGCACCACCACCGGCCGCGCGCCGGAGGTTTCGAGCAGCGTGATGTCGCGCGCGAACGCCTTGGAAAGGTCCGGGTCGCCCATGGCGTGGCCGCCATATTTCACCACCACCACCTTGCCGTCGTAGGCGAGCATGTAGGGCAGCGCCGCCGAGATCAGCCGGGCGCGGGCGATGGCCTCGGCAGTTTCCTGGTCGGTGGTCTGGCTCATCTCTGTCATCCGTCGTTGAAGGGCCGGTCTATACCGGGTTTGCGACAGGGGGACAAACGCCGACAGGCGTCGCCGGACGGACGCTCGGTCAGGGATCGAGCGCGGCGATCTCCGCCCTGAGTTCCGCGATTCCCGCGCCGGTGGCGGACGAGGTCGCCAGCACCTCGGGGTGCGCTGCCGGTCGCTTGGCGATCCTGGCGGCGGTCGCCGCGATGACGGCGGCCAGCGCCGCCGCCCTTCACCTTGTCGGCCTTGGTCAGCACGATCTGATAGGACACCGCCGCCTTGTCGAGGGTGGCGAGCGCCTCATCGTCGTTGGGCTTGAGCCCGTGGCGGGCGTCGACCAGCACATAGACCCGGCGCAGCCGTGGCCGCCCGCGCAGATAGTCGAACACCGTGCGCGTCCACGCCGCCACCTCCGTCTTCGGCGCCCGCGCATAGCCGTAGCCCGGCATGTCGACGATGGCGATGCCGGAATCGGCGGTGAACAGGTTGAGTTCGCGCGTCCGTCCCGGCGTGTTGGAGGTGCGCGCCAGCGTCGTCTGCCCGGTCAGTGCGTTGATCAGCGACGACTTGCCGACGTTGGAGCGGCCGGCGAAGGCGACCTCGATCGCGTCGGCAACCGGCAGGTCGGCGGCCTTGGGCGCGCCGGCGACGAAACGCCATGGCCGCGCGAAGCGCAGCCGGCCGGCTTCGATGCGCCGGGCTCGCTCCTCGGCGTCGGCGATCTCGGGCATGGCGGCGGGCCGGACGCCCTCAGCTCTTGACGTCGGCGCCGGCCTTGGACTTCGCCTTGGCCCGGGCGGCGGCGCGGCGCGACTTCACGGTGGATTTGGCCGGCTTGTTCTCGTTCGCCTGCGGCTTTGCCGAATCGTTGGCGGCCTTCGGCGTCGCCGGCGCCGGCTTGGCCGGATGCGCCGCTGGCGCCGGTTTCTTCTTCTTGCCGAAGGTTTCGAGGATGTTGCCGAACAGGTTCACCTCGGTCCCCGAGCGCCGCATGATGATGTACTGCTGGGTCACCGACAGCGTGTTGTTCCACGCCCAGTAGATCACCAGGCCCGCCGGGAACGAGGCCAGCATGAAGGTGAACAGCACCGGCATCCAGGTGAACAGCATCGCCTGGGTGGGGTCGGGCGGCGTCGGGTTCAGCTTCATCTGCACGAACATGGTGATGCCCATGATCACCGGCCAAATGCCGATCGCCAGGAAGTGGCCGATCATCGGCACGCTCGCCGGATCGTAGGGCAGCAGCCCGAACAGGTTGAAGATGTGGGTCGGGTCCGGCGCCGAGAGGTCGTGGATCCAGCCGAAGAAGGGCGCGTGGCGCATCTCGATGGTGACGAACAGCACCTTGTAGAGCGAGAAGAAGACCGGGATCTGGATGACCATCGGCCAGCAGCCGGCCAGCGGATTGATCTTCTCGGTCTTGTAGAGCTTCATCAGCTCTTCCTGCTGCTTGACCTTGTCGTCCTTGTATTGCTCGCGCAGCGCCGTCATCTGCGGCTGCAGCTTCTTCATCTGGCTCATCGACTTGTAGGATTTGTTGGCCAGCGGGAAGAAGGCCGCCTTGACCAGCACCGTCACCAGCAGGATGGCGACGCCGAAATTGCCCAGGCGGTTGAACAGGAAGTCGATCAGGAAGAACATCGGCTTGGTGATGAAGAAGAACCATCCCCAGTCGATCAGCAGATCGAACTTGTCGATGCCCAGCTTGTCGCGGTAGGCGGAAAGCACGCTCACCCGCTTGGCGCCGGCGAACAGCCGCGTCGTCTGGCTGACCGTCGCGCCGGGCGCGAGGCTCTCCGTCGCAGCGGTGAAATCGGTCTGATAGACCGGCGTGCCGTCGTTCTTGCCGATGTAGTGGGCGGTGTAGGCCTCGCTCTGGTCGGGAATCAGCGTCACCGCCCAGTACTTGTCGGTGATGCCGAGCCAGCCGCCGGTGACGTCCGTCCACGTCACCGCGTGGTCCTTCTGGATGTCCTTGTACTTGTATTCCTGCAGGCCCTTGCTGCCGAGCACGCCGACCAGGCCCTCGTGCAGGATCCAGTAGCCGGAGACCGTCGGCTCGCCGACCCGGGTGATGCGGCCGAAGGGCGCCAGCGCGACGGCGGCCTTGCCGCTGTTGGCAACGCTGTCGGTCACCGTCAGCATGTAGGTGTCGTCGATGGCGATCTTCCGGCTGAAGACGAGGCCGGCGCCGTTGTCATAGGTCAGCGTCACCGGCGTGGTCGGCGTCAGCTTGGCGCCCGCCGGTGCCGACCATTCGGTCGTGGCACCCGGCAGCGGTCCGGCGTCGGCCGGGCCGACCCAGCCGAAATCGGCGAAATAGGCCTGCGGCCCGTCGCTCGGCGACAACAGCACGATGGTCGGGCTCTGCTTGTCGACGGTCTCGTGATAGTCGTTGAGGCGGATGTCGTCGACACGGCCGCCGGTCAGGTTGATCGAGCCGCTGATGGCCGGCGTCGCGATCGGCACGCGCTTGGACTGGGCGAGCGCCGCGTCGCGGGTTTCCGCCGTCTGCTTGATCGGCGCCGCTTCCGGCGCGGTGCCCGCCGCCGGGGCGGGGGCCGGGGTGGTGCCGCCAGCCGATTGATCGGCGCTCGCCGCCGGCTGCTGCTGGTCGGCGGCCTGCTGCTGGGCGATCTCCTGCTGCTTGCGCGCCTGATCGATCTGCGGACCGGCGATGAAGAACTGCCAGCCGAACAGCACGATCATCGACAGCACGATCGCCAGGATGAAGTTTCGGTTGTTGTCCTTCATGAGATCGACCTGTCCGGCGCTTGCGGGTTCCGCGATAGTACGGCCAACCCGGTCTCTAGATCGGTGACCAGCCGCTGAAATTGAAGGGTCAGGGCGGCACGACGGCCGACAAGCACGTAATCCGTGGCGGTTTCAAGGTTCCCGCCGGCAGCCTCGACCGCCGCCCGCAGGCGTCGGCGGATGCGATTGCGCACCACCGCGTTGCCGATCTTGCGCGTCACCGTGAACCCGACCCGGGGCGGCCGCTCGCCTTCGCCGTCCGCCGTCGTCAGCGCCTGCAGCACGAAACCCGGGCGCGAAACCCGCTGGCCGCCGGCAACAGCCTTGAAATCGGCGCGCCGCCTCAGGCGCTCTACGCCGGCGGGCGTTGTCCCGATCCTCAGGCCGACAGGCGCTTGCGGCCGCGGGCGCGGCGCGCGGCGATCACCTTGCGGCCGCCGGTCGTCGCCATGCGCGCGCGGAAGCCATGGCGGCGCTTGCGGACCAGCTTGCTCGGTTGATAGGTACGTTTCATATCGTGTCGTCTCCGCGCGGACCGGGCGCGCCGGGCTTATAAGGAGCGGGTTGAATCGAGTCAACGCGAACCACCTCCGGCCGCGGCGGTCGTTCTCGTGCGGTGGCTTTTAGCGGAAAGCGGCTATCATTGCCACCGTTTCGGCCGCAGGAATTGCTTGGGACCTGAAGACGACACATGCCGGACACCCTGACACCCCGAAATCTGCGTCATTGGCGGCGGCCCGGCGGGCATTGCCGCGGCCCTCGCCGCTGCCGGCGAGGGCGTCGCCGTCGTCCTGGTCGAAAAGGGCGCCCTCGGCGGCTCCGACCTGGCCAGCGGGGCGATCCCCGCCAATGCGCTGCTCGCCGCGGCCGAGGTTAACGAATTGCTGCGCCGCGGCCCCGCCATCGGCGTCACCGGCGCCCCCCTCCAGGTCAATTTTCCCAAGGTGCGCGAGCATCTGGCCGCCGTCGGCGCCGCGCTCGCCGCCAATACCAGCGCCGAGCGGCTGGCGACGCTCGGCATCACCGTGGTCGCCGCCGCCGCCCGCTTCACCGACCGCGACACGGTCGTCGCCGGCGACGTCACCATCCGCGCCCGCCGCTCCATCCTGGCGGTGGGCAGCGCGCCGGTCGCCGCCCGAGATCCCCGGTCTCGACGGCATCGACTACCTGACCGCCGCCACCGTCTTCGACCTGTCCCGCAAGCTGACCCACCTGATCGTCCTCGGCGCCGGCCGCGAGGGGCTCGAACTCGCCCAGGCCTTCAACCGGCTCGGCATCGACACCACCGTGCTCGATCGCGGCCCCGCCCTGCCCGAGGTCGATCCCGAGCTTGCCGCCGTCGTCGTCGACCGCCTGCGCGCCGAAGGCATCCGCGTGCGCGTCGGCGTCGATATCGTCTCGGTCGGCCGGCGCCGCGGCGGCGTGCGCTTCACCGTTTCCGACCCCGAGCGACGACGCGGCGGCCATCGACGGCTCGCACCTGCTCATCGCCAGCCGGCCGCACGCCCAATGTCGACGGCCTCGATCTCGCCATCGCCGGCATCCGCGACGACGCCGCCGGCATCGTCGTCGACCGCCACCTGCGGACCGGCAACCGCGCGGGTCTATGCCATCGGCGATGCCGTCGCCGGGCCGGCCGACGCCGCCCGTGGCCAGGCCCAGGCGCGGCAGGTGGTGCAAGTCGATCCTCTTCCGCCTGCCGCTCGCCGACCGCTCCGCCGAGGCGCCGTTCGTCGCCTTCACCGACCCGGCGCTGGCCACCGTCGGCCTCGACGAGGCCGAGGCGCGCCGCCGCCACGGGACGGCGTGCGCGTGCTGCGCTTCCCCTTCGCCGAGAACGACCGCGCCCAGATCGAGCGCATGCCGGCCGGCATGATCAAGGTGGTGGTCGGCCCCCGCGGCCGCGTGCTCGGCGCCGGCATCGTCGGCCACGACGCCGGCGAGATGATCGCGCTGTGGTCGCTGGCCGTCGCCCGGCGCCTGCCGATCTCGGCGCTGGCCAGCTTCCCGGCGCCCTACCTGACCCGCGCCGAGATCTCCCGCCGCGTCGCCGCCGGCATGGCCGACCGCGACGCCGCCGAGCCCGGTCTGACCGCGCACTGGCGCCGGCGCATCATCGGATGGCTGAGAAAGCTCGGTTGAGCCGATGAGCGACCGGCCCGGCAACGGCGGCGACGGCAGCCACGACCGGGACGAACTCAGGGTCCCGGCGCGGCGCGGCTTCGGCCTGTCGTGGAAGCTGCTGGTGCTGACCGTCCTTTACGTCATGCTCAGCGAGGTGCTGATCTACGTCCCCTCGATCGCCAATTTCCGCGCCAACTGGCTGCTCGACCACATGACCATGGCCGACGCCGCCGCTTCGGTGCTGGCCGAATCGGTCACCTCGGAAGTGCCGCGCGGCATCCAGGAGGACCTGCTCGCCGCCGTCGGCGCCAAGGCCATCGCCATCCGCACCGGCGCCGCCAGCCGGCTGATCGCCACCGTCGACATGCCGCCCGAGGTCGACCGCACCGCCGATCTCAGGGTCATGGAGCCGGTCGCCGAGGTCGTCGATGCCTTCGACACGCTGTTCGCCCGCACGCCGCGCACGCTGCGCGTCATCGGCAATTCGCGCAGTGGCGCCGTGCTCGAGCTCATCATCAGCGACCGGCCGCTGCGCGCCGCCATGCTCGACTATTCGCTCAACATCGTCTGGCTGGCGGCGCTCATCTCGGTGATCACCGCCGGCCTGCTCTATTTCACCATCAACCGGCTGCTGGTCCGGCCGGTGCGCCGCCTGACCGAGAACATCGTCTCCTTCTCCGAGGCGCCGGAGGACGCCACCCGCGTCATCGCGCCGAGCGGCCGCCGCGACGAGATCGGCGTCGCCGAGGAGCGTCTGGCCGCCATGGAGCGCGACCTGCAGGGGACGCTGCGCGAGCAGCGCCATCTCGCCGACCTCGGCCTCGCCGTCTCCAAGATCAACCACGACCTGCGCAACATGCTGGCCTCGGCCCAGCTCTTCTCCGACCGCCTCGGCAGCCTGCCCGACCCCAACGTCCAGCGCTTCGCGCCGAAGCTCATCGGTGCGCTCGACCGCGCCATCGCCTATTGCCAGTCGACGCTCACCTATGGCCGGGCGCGCGAGCCGGCGCCGGCCCGCCGGCTGGTCGCCCTCGGCCGGCTGGTCGACGATGTCGCCGACGCCCTCGGCCTCGTCGAGAACCCGATGATCGCCTGGGAGAACCAGGTGCCGCCCGGCCTCGAGATCGATGCCGATCCCGACCAGCTCTTCCGCGTTCTGGTCAATCTCGGCCGCAACTCGGTCCAGGCGATGGAGGCCCACCCCAATCCGGCGGTGATCTGCCGGCTGACCATCGCCGCCACCCGCGAGGCGGCCGCCGTCACCATCCGCGTCGACCGACACCGGCCCCGGCCTGCCGGAAAAGGCGCGCACCTCGCTCTTCCGCGCCTTCCAGGGCTCGGTCAGCCCGGGCGGCACCGGCCTCGGCCTGGCCATCGCCGCCGAGCTCGTGCGCGCCCATGGCGGCGCCATCAGCGCTGGTCGAGGGCGGCCCCGGCGCCACCTTTCAATCACCATCCCCGACCGCCCGCGCGCCAACGGGCGCAACGGCAACGTCTGAGCTGGCCGGCAAAGGTCAGAGCACTCCAGGAAAATTGGACACCCCTTTTCCCTCCGGAGTTGCGTCACGACAAAACGATCGCGCGCATCTTCGATTCCGCGAAGCGGCGATCCGTCCTAGCGCGACGGCCGCCAGCGCCGGACCCGGCGCTCGGCCTCGGCGATCTCGGCGGCGCTCATGCGCTCGCCGTAGCGCTCGGCAAGCCACGCCGCCATCCCGTCGCCCTGCGCGCCGCCAGCCGCGCCCACAGCGAGGCCTCGACCAGGCTGCGCCTGACGCCGACGCCGTCGGCATAGAGCCGCGCCAGCCGCGCCTCGGCGATGACGTTGCCCTGCTCGGCCGCCTTGCGATACCAGCGCGCCGCCTCGGCCGGGTCGCGCGGCACCGCCCAGCCGACCAGATACATGAGGCCGAGCTTGGCCTCGGCGACGTCGTAGCCGCCTTCCGCGGCGCGGCGGAACCAGTGGAGCGCCATGGGGAAATCGTGCGGCACGCCGTCGGCGGTGTCGTACATGATGGCGAGCGCGAACTGGGCGCGCGGAGTCGCCGGCCTCGGCCGCCGCCACCTGGCCGGGATAGGGCGCGGCCGTCGCCGGCGCGGTCGAGCCATGCCGCGATCAGCCATGCGCCGAGCGAGCGGCAGACAGGCGCATGCGGTTGTCTCCCTCGAGCCTCTCGCCGGAAGCCTAGAGGAACCGCGCGGGCGCGCGAAAGGCCCGCGTCCTGCCCGCCGCCGGCCCTTGCAATCGGCGAGGCCATTCAGTAGCTAAGGCCCGCCATGCCCCGCCGCTTCGCGCGGCGGCACGCCGGCCAGGCGCCCGTAGCTCAGCTGGATAGAGCACCAGACTACGAATCTGGGGGTCAGGGGTTCGAATCCCTTCGGGCGCGCCAATCTTTTCAATAACTTAGTGGAAGTGGTGCTTGGTCTTTGGCACCGTTTTGGCACCGCGCCGCGTTCTTTCCCTTTAAGGAAATGAGCCCTGCCTGACTGGGTCTTTTTGAATGGGTCTTCTCAGCTTCATATTATTATAGAGTACCGGAAGTTCTCTTCCGGTCAGGAGCGGAAGCTCCCTTCCGGTCAAGACCGGAAGTTTTCTTCCGGTCCAGACGGGCGAATCCCGGCGGCTTCAGATCCAGCTCGTAGATGTTCGTCTTTCCCTGCCCGCGCCGTTTGATGTGGAGAAGGCCGTTCGCCTCAAGTGCCTTCAGATTCGTGCGCACGCTGCGGTCGGAAAGGCCGAGGTCTTCGGCGAGGCGCTGCTGGCCAGGAAAACAAAAGTCGTTCTGCCATGCGTAGCTGAGCAGCATGGCGAAGGCCATCTTGTCGCCTGAGCTGAGCTTCTTCGATTTCAGGAGAAAGTTCGGGACCTGGGTAAAGCCCATCGCCGTTGCGGCGTCAGCGCCCTTCAGGACAATGTTCTGGTCCTTGAAGATGTCACCCAAGCGCCGAGCTGGCTGGTAGTCCATTGCTCCATTGTACAGCGTTCGGAAGGTCACCGGCGGCAAGGTGTGGAGAACCCTACTGCCTCATGGGGTCGTCGTTGTTTTGCTCCTTGTGATCACGCGATCCGAGCAAGGGCGTCAGCATGTGTTGCAAGCCGGCGATCAGGTGGTTCGTCTCGCGCGCTCGTTCGGTAAGTTCCTTGATCTGAGAATCCTTCACGGTGATCTGGCCACGGAGAAATTCGTTCTCGCTCGTGAGTTGGTGGACGTACCGATCCTGTTCCGGCTTGTCGCCGCTTGTCGCGACAGGTCGCGCATTGTCGCTGCCGGTCGTCGCTTGTCGCGGCGTGTCGCTCGATGTTTCGTTGTGAGTTTCTGCGGGAGCCACTGGGCGGTCTTCGTCGCGACCGGTCGCGACCGGTCGTGTCAGGTCGCGACCTGTCGTCGGTGTAACTTCCTTGATGTAGGCGATGTGACGATCGACCGATTCCGGAGTGACGACCCATTTCTGACCGAATGCGGTGTCGACCCTTCGGCACTCCAAATGGCCGAGGGCGCAGTATCGCTGAATGCTGCGCGGGGTGCGGGGAAGACCAGCATCGGTGTACCGTTTTAGGGAGTCGTCGATCGACAGAGTGAAAGCGGTGTCGGGGGTTGTCGCGACAGGTCGCGCATTGTCGCTGTCTGACGTTGTGTGGGGAAGGGGATCAAGGTCCATATACGCCTATCATAGCGTGAGCCGGGCCTTTGCGCGTTCTGGTTGTCCCCATGTGCGGCGAATGGCGCGGCCCGCGCTGTTCGCCGTTAGTTGGCGAGTGCTTTGGGGCTCATAACCTGAAGGTCATAGGTTCGAATCCTATCCCCGCAACCAATTCAAGCCCACTAGGTCAAAGGCTTGGCGGGCTTCTTCTTTTTGGCTTAAAACATTGCTCCCGCCGCTGAGAACAGAGTCCAGTTATGAGTGAGGGCAAATAGGGGCAACGTCAATGACCGCGTGCTTACGCGCCAATATCCGGCGCCCGTTGAAATGAGACTGGCGCTTGCGTGCCGCTTTGTTGACTTGCGTTGCCGGTGACGTAGCCTCTAGATACGTAGGTATCGTCGGGCGCAACCGGGGGCTGAGGAGCAATGGATGAGCTAATCGGCGCTTTCGCTCAGGTCGCATCCAATCCGATTTCACGACTGTTCATTGACGCCATTGCCGCTGTCTTTGTGTTCGCGCTGATCGCGCACCTACTGGGTACCCGCTTTCGGGCGCGGTTCTTTCAACGGGCGAGCGCAACCGCGCCGCAGCTTTGCACCACGATCGGCGTCCTGGGCACCTTCGCGGGGATCTTCATCGGCCTGCTCAATTTCGATGTCGCGCACATCGATCAGAGCGTGCCGCAACTCCTGGTCGGGCTGAAGATCGCCTTTGGGACCAGCATTGTCGGCATGTCCGCGGCGATCGCGTTCAAGTTGGTTCAGATCACTTTGCCGCTGGCCAGCGGCACCACGGGCGCGACCGGCGACGATATTCACCGTGCGCTGCTCGACATAGATGCGGATGCGAAGCGCGGAGCCGCCGACTCTGAGGACCGAAGTCGATGGCCTCCGGCGGGCGATTTCATCGGAGGGGGAATCGAGCCTGCTGTCCCAAGTGCAAAAACTTCGACTCGAAACCGTGGACGGGCAGCGCGAACTCATCGGTGATTCTGGTCGTTTGCAGCGACAATGGCCGAGAATAACTCGAAAGCCCTGATTGAAGCCCTTGAGCAGGTCATCCGCGATTTCAACGCCAAGCTGACCGAGCAGTTTGGCGAGAACTTCAAGAAGCTAAACGAAGCAGTCGGGGCATTGCTGACCTGGCAGGAGAATTACCGCCAGCACATCGAAAAGCTTGAGGGGGCGTTCATGCTGGCGCTTGATGGCGTGGGGCGCGCCGAACAAGCGCTCGGCCTTGTCAAGGAGCATACTGCGGCGATTCCGGCGGCGACGAAGGAGATAGTCGGGATCGTCGGCGACATCCGGGCGGGGCTCGATCAGCTCTCGCGCGATCTTGAGGCATTCGCCGATATGAGGACGAAGGCGGTCGACGCGTTCCCGGTGATCGAGGGCAACATAAACCGACTAACAAAGATTTTTCGTCGCTTGTGTCGACAAGCGTGAAGGAAGCTGAAACCGGCTTGACCACACAACGCGAAGCGTTCGGCCAGCTTCACCACGGCTACGGCGAACTGTATCGGGGGCAGGTAAGGCGCAGAAAGAATTCTCCGGCGCGGTCGAAACGACACTCATCGCGATCCGCGAACAACTCGACAAGGCCCTTCACGAACATGGGCGCATCATCGAAAGCACGGCGCAACAAATCCAGACCGAGATCAACAGCGCGTGGAAGCAAACGGAAGAAGCGATCAACGAACGCATGGGCGCGCTCGACAAGCAATTGCAAGACGAGCTGAACCGGGCGATGAGCGTATTTGGCCAGCACCTCGCCGCCGTTTCCGAGAAGTTCGTCGCCGACTACGCGCCGCTGACTGAGCGGCTGCGTGAACTCATCAAGGTCGCGCAGGCAATGTGAGGGGCACTATGAACGATTGGCTGACTTCAGGGCGCGACACCGACGAAGGGGAATGGATTTCGATCTCCGACCTGATGGCCGGGCTGATGATTATTTTCCTGTTCGTTGCGATCTCGTTCATCAAACCGATCCTGCTGACAAACGAACGGATCGCGTCGATCGTCGTCGCGTGGAAAGGTTCGGAAGAGGATATTTACGATGCCCTCCAGAATGAGTTCCGCAACGACCTGCAACGCTGGAACGCCGAAATCATCAAGGACTCGCTTACGGTACGGTTCAAAGGGCCTGATATTCTGTTCGATCAGAACCTAGCCGTGCTGAAACCCCGGTTCCGCGAGATCCTCGACGATTTCTTCCCGCGTTACGCGGCGATTCTCAGGACGTTTCGGAAATCCATCACCGAGATCAGAGTCGAAGGCCACACGTCGTCCGAATGGAGTAATCTGGTGTCTCCGGATGAGCCTATTTCCTGAACATGGAGCTTTCGCAAGAACGCACGCGCGCGGTTCTCCAATACGTCTGTCGCTGCCGTCTATCGCTGCTGACAAGGACTGGCTGAGAGCCCGATGACGGCGAACGGGCTTTCCTCCAGCCACCTGATCCTGGATGCCAATGGGGCCGAGGACCCGGTGCGGTCACGGCGCGTCGAGTTCAGTATCCGCACTGACGCGAAGGAGCAGATGGTGCGCGTGATCGAGACGATCGATGCACCTGAGTGACCAGTTTCCCGAACTTGCGCGTTTGCTTGAGCGCCTGGGAGCGAGGCCGCTCAGCCTGGAGTTCTGGGCAGTCACGCTCGATCCGCGCGAAGAATTGCGGGAAGAACTGCGCCGGGCAAGGAGATCCCGCTTACTGCCGTCAAGGACTACGGCGGATTGCTGGTCTACGAGGGCGAGCCCGTTGTTCTCTACATCCTCGAAACGCGGCTTCTCCGCTACACCGTCGAACACGACCCGGAAATTCAAGACGATTTCACGTAGCCGAGTGCGAAACGCTGACAAAAATGCGACGTGCGGGGCGTGGCGAACGGTACGTGGCGTCGCAGAGCAAGACCGGGCTTTTTCGGGTCACCTGCATTGACGAAGCAACCGAGTCAGAGGTCGAGATCCCGGCGGCCAAGCTTCACGTCTGCAAGAACTGTCTGCGGTTTCTGAATTGGGGCGGATACGCCGACAGGAAGGCCGCCGCGAAAAGACCGTGTGGCGCTCGTTCGACATGCAGGAATTCTTTGCGACGTATGAGACGTTTTTCCATGTCTTGCCCGAACACACCGACGGGACCACCCGATTGGCGGCTATGTGAGGGAATGGTCAGAGCTTTCACTGCAAATTCGGAACGAGCGGCATTGGAAGTGCGAGAAGTGCCATGTTGATTTAACGGAGTTTCCCAAGCTGCTGCACTGCCATCACCGGGATGGACGAGTTTGGGACAATCGGCGGTCCAACATCGCCACTTTGTGCGTCTTGTGCCATTCCGAAGAGCCGTTTCACGGCCGGCTCAGGGTCAGCGCTGCTGACCGCGCGCAGATTAAACGGCTCAGGCTCACACAGCACGTGACAGCCTAAATCTTTGTCGTGCCAGTACCTCAAAGCCCCAAGTTCGCATCGCGTCCTTTCGTTGTTGTTCCGGAGAACGGATACGATTTTGCCGTAGCCTGAATGAAAATAGCCCCGCCGATTGGCGGGGCTTGTCTAGGTCGGTCGCCCGTCGCGTTTGACGAGTTCGCGATTAAGCTGACGGGCGACCACGAGGCAGACGCTCATCTCCGAGGAGCAGGCCACGCCATTCGTGGCCGCTATAGGTCTTCCTGAAATACCAGCCTTTGGCCCGCTTCTCGACGGTGTAGGCGCCGAGTTATAGATGCGTTTGCGATTCTCCAGCATCAATAGTCCTCCGCCAGCATGAGGGTGAGGACGCGGGTGGTTTTTGCCGGGTCGGCCGGATCTTCAGAGCCGAACTCCATGGTGGGGTCATACTAATCCACCTTCCAAAAGAACTTCCGACCGCACAGCTCGAAGCTGCCGAAGTCGTGCTCGCCGTGCGGATCGTTGTCCGGCGTGAAGTGATCGAAGCGTACGACCTCAAGCAGGGCGTTCGCACGAACCATCTCCGGGAGTGCGGCGACGCTCGCCGTCATGACGACCTTGCCGCCGCTGAACGTCTTTCGGAATGCGTCGTTGAGCGCCCGAATTCGTTCCACCGACGGCGGCACGATGTCGTCGCTCTTATACGGCGACATGTGGCGTGCACCGCATCGCGGGCAGTCGTCATCGCATGTCGCCGACCAGTCGTCGGTCCACTCGTGGCCACAGCGCACACAGCGGTAGTAGTTGCGAAACAACGGCATGTACTCCTCCGTGCTACCGGCACCCGACGATTTAGGTGACGGAGTGCACGGAGGAGGTCTGGCTCCATTGTACCGAACAAAAAAAGGCGCCCAAAAGGGCGCCTTGGCGTTGTCATGAAGATGGTTTGCGGTCACCACAGCGACCACAGGAGCGCGATCTCGGGATCACGGAGATAGGCCTCAACGAAGCCGCGCTGATCGACTACGAAGCGCTTGTGGCGCTGGTAGAACAGACGCTGACCGATCACCTCGGCGGTCAGGATGGCACACCATCGTTTGGTCTCGACGACGTCGCCAAACGCGGCGACCAACTGATGACATTGGGCCTCGCAGACGGCGGTTTCGCCGGCGACACTGAAGTCCTGGCGGTCGCGGTAGTGGGTGAGATCATGCCAAGCGCGAAAAGCATGATTGACCGCAGGGTCGACATAGATCGTCTTCTCCGATCCGCCGGCGTAGACCACCAGGCGCCTGCCGGCGTCGAGATGGGCTTTCAGTTCTTCAAATGTCGCCGGGGCATCATCGGCGACGTCGAAGCCATCGGGCAGAAGCCGGGTAGCGATGGTGAGGATGGCCTGGTTGAGGCCGGCATCGAGTGGAATGGCATGTTGGTCGGTTTGGGTTGTCTGCAGCATGGAACGATCCTCTGGTTGGAGAGGATCGCCACATTCCACAAGCAATAGACGCTGTAACCGTGAGCTATACGCAGCTATGTGCACGCGTGAGGGCCCATGTACTTGTATGCGAAGAATTCAAAAGAATGTGACTTGAATAAGCAAGCGGCGATGACTATTCGACCGCATGGCTTACACCGTCATCAAGACCATCAAGGGCCGTCGTTACGTCTATGAACAGAGGACATGGCGGGAGGGGAAACATGTGCGCACTGAGAGCCGGTATCTCGGGCCGGCGGATGGCGGGCAGCGGCCGAAGGGCTGATCCGCAAAGTTGCCGACCTCGTTGCTGCCAACACGCTCACTGCCGAGGAGCGCGGCGCGCTGGCGGCCGAGCGTTTCGGTCGGGAGATGGAAGCCCAGCAGAGAGCGACCTTCGGCGAGACGGCCGCGGAACGCGCCGAGCGTGTACGCCAAGAGGCTCTGGACGATCTCCACGACCGCTATGGGCTGACGATGGGGCCGCCGAACCCGACGCCGATCGACAAGACGCGCGCGGCCGTCGATCTCGACAAAGAAAACCCCTCCGACGATCGGAGGGGAAGGGGAGCGCTGCCGCGGCATCGGCCGCGGACACAGCTCCGGATGCAACAACCGGCGACATGGCGGCACGCGGTTCAGAATAGCTGGACCGTCTCGCACTTCTTTTCGTCCATCAGGGCCGCCAGCATTTCCAGCTGAAGGGCGGTGATGTCCTCGGTGAGGAACGCAACGACGCTATCGATGCCGCTCTCGTGGGCGACCAGGACCCGCAGCGGATCGCGAACCAGATAGAGCTCGCCGCCAACGGCCTGATCGGCATTGAAGATGACGCTGGCCGGCTCGAACCCGTTGGGGAGGTGAGGGTCGGGCTTTCGCCGTTTACGGCACGGCCGCAATAGGCGAGAAGCTCGCCATCGCGACCGTGAACCGGGATCGCCAGCCGGCCGCGCATGATGCCTTTCGGGGCGTAGCCGGCGCCGAAGTGCTCCGCGGTCTCCGGCGAGACGCCGAGGGCCTGAACCGCCTCGCGCCTGGGCAGGAGGTAGGGAAGAGGTTGCAGAGTCGGTCCCTGTGCCTTTTGTGCCGTCTGAGGCTGGGGGGAACTGTTCCCAGGAACAGTACCGTTCCGAGGAACAGATACAGTTCCCGGAGCAAAGGTCGCGGCAAAGAAACGCCGCCGCATCCTTCAGCGGGATGTCCTTGACCTTGGACACCAGGGTGATGGCATCGCCGCCGCCGCATCCCGAGAAGCAGTAAAACAGACCCTTGGCCCGGGTGACGACGAA
>CAWARW010000012.1:0-10561 GCA_963784605.1 uncultured Alphaproteobacteria bacterium | reverse complement strand
ATTTCGCGGCCGCCTGCTCCATCTCACCAACCGCCGCATTGAACGGACAGGAGTGACCGATGAACAAGACCGCGACGAATGCCTTCGCCCGCGTCCCTTCATTCGTTCCGGTCTCCTGTCATGCCCTCCAATTCCGCGCCGATCGTCGCGCTGCACGCCGTCACGCTGGCAACGCCTGACGGCCGGCCGCTTCTCGAAAATCTCGATCTCGTCTTCGGTCCCGACCGCACCGGCCTCGTCGGCCGCAACGGCATCGGCAAGTCCACCCTGCTCCGCGTGATCGCCGGCGAGGCTCTGCCGCACGCCGGCACGGTCGAGCGCGCCGGCCGTGTCGCCATGCTGCGCCAGAGCGTGCAGGCCGCGGCCGACGACACGCTCGCCGACCTCTTTCGGCATCCGCGAGGCGCTCGCCCGCCTGCGCCGCCTGGAGGCCGGCACTGGCTCGCTCGCAGACGCAGCCGAAGCGGACTGGACGCTCGAATCGCGGCTGGCGACCGCACTCGCCGAGGTCGGTCTCGCCGGGTTCGAAACCGGCCGGCCGCTGGCGACGCTTTCCGGCGGCGAGCGCACCCGCGCCGCACTTGCCGCCCTCATCATCGCCGAGCCGGACCTGATCCTGCTCGACGAGCCGACCAACAATCTCGATGCCGACGGCCGCGCGGCCATCGCCGGTGTGCTCGCCGGCTGGAAGAAGGGCGCCGTCGTTGTCAGCCATGACCGCGCGCTTCTGCGCCCGATGGACCGCATCGTCGAACTCACGAGCCTTGGCGCGCGTGTCTATGGCGGCGGCTATGATCTCTACGCCGCGCGCAAGCGGGAAGAGCGTGCCGCCGCCGAACGTGATCTCGATGTCGCCAAACGCGATGTCACGGCGGTCGAGCGGCGCATCCAGACGGCGCGGGAACGCAAGGCGCGAAGCGATGCGCAAGGTGCACGCAGCCGCGCCAAGGGCGACCAGCCGAAGATGCTGCTCGACGCCCAGAAGGAGCGCAGCCAGCGCACGGCGGGCAGTGCCAGCGCGCTCGCCGACCGGCAGCGCGCCGCGGCGGCAGAAGCGCTGGCGGAGGCCGAAGCGGCGGTAGAGCGCATCCGCCAGCTATCGGTGCGCCTGCCCTCGACCGGCCTGCCTGCCGGGCGGACGGTGCTCGCCTTCGCCGTCGGTCGGCTACGCCTATGGCGGCGGCGATCCGGTCTTCAGCGCCGTCGATTTCGTCATGGCCGGACCGGAGCGGGTGGCGCTCACCGGGCCGAACGGCTCCGGCAAGTCGACCTTCCTGACGCTCGCCAGCGGCGCGGCCGAACCACGCTCGGGCACGGTATCGCGGCCGGTCGCCTCTGTCGTGCTCGACCAGAGTGTCGCGATCCTCGATCGCGCAAGCCACCATCCTCGACAATTTCCGCCGGCTCGACCCCGCGGCAACGCCCAATCAGGCTTATGCGGCGCTGGCGCGCTTCCTGTTCCGCAATGTCGACGCGCTGAAGCCGGTCGCAGCGCTTTCCGGTGGGGAAATGCTGCGCGCCGGGCTTGCCTGTACGCTCGGCGGCAGCCACCCTCCCCAGCTTCTCATGCTGGACGAACCGACCAACCATCTCGATCTCGAATTCGATCGCGGCCATCGAAGTGGCGCTCGCCGATTTCGACGGTGCGCTGCTGGTCGCCAGCCATGACGAGGACTTCCTCGCGGCCATCGGCATCACGCGGCGGCTCGCCTTCCCCCTGAAAGGCACGGCATGACGGCCACCCCGCTGCTTGCCTGGTACGACCGCCACGCCCGCAGGCTGCCGTGGCGCGTCGGGCCGAAGGATCGCGCGCGCGGGGTGCAGCCCGATCCCTATCGCGTGTGGCTCTCCGAGATCATGCTGCAGCAGACGACGGTCGCGGCGGTGAAGCCCTATTTCGACGCCTTCATCGCGCGCTGGCCGGACGTGGCGGCGCTGGCATCAGCGCCGCGCGACGAGGTGATGAAGGCCTGGGCCGGCCTCGGCTATTACGCCCGCGCGCGCAACCTGCATGCCTGCGCTCAAGCCGTCGTGCGCGATCACGGCGGGCGCTTCCCCGAAACCGCGGCGGGGCTGAAGGTACTGCCCGGCATCGGCGACTACACCGCCGCGGCCGTCGCGGCGATCGCCTTCGACGAACCCGTGGCGGTCGTGGACGGCAATATCGAGCGGGTGATCGCGCGGCTCTTCGCCATCGACACGCCGCTCCCCGCCGCCAAGAAGGAGATCCGCGCCCGCCAGCAGGAGATGACGCCACAAGCCCGGGCCGGCGACTACGCCCAGGCGATGATGGACCTCGGTGCTGCGATCTGCACGCCGAAGCGACCGGCCTGTGCACTCTGTCCGCTGGCCGAGGCGTGCGTTGCCCACGCGCGCGGCGAAGAGGAAACCTATCCGGTCAAGGCGGAGAAAGCGCGTGCGGCCGACCCGCCACGGCCTCGCCTTCGTCGCCATCAGGGCCGACGGCGCGGTGCTGCTCCGACGGCGGCCGGACAAAGGATTGTTAGGCGGCATGGCGGAAGTCCCCGGAAGCGATTGGGTGAATCGCGCCAGCGACTTGGATCCCGCGGCTCACAGGCCGATTCAAGCCGACTGGCGCGTGGTGCCCGGCCGTGGTCACTCACGTCTTCACGCATTTCAGGCTGGAACTGAACGTGTATTGCGCCAACGCCGGACGAATGGAAAAAGCACCGCCGGGCTGCTGGTGGGCGCCGGCGAAAACGCTTGCCGGCGAGGCGCTGCCGAGCGTGATGAAGAAGGTCATCGAGGCGGCGCTGCCGGGAGCGACACGACAGACACGGGACGGACGGACAGCGTGAACGACATTCGGCATATCGTCTTCGACATCGGCATGGTGCTCATCGAATGGGACCCGGAAATCCCCTATCGCCGGCTCATCCCCGACGAGGCCGAGCGGCGCCATTTCCTCACCCACATCTGCTCGCACGAATGGAACATCGAGCAGGACCGCGGCCGCCCATGGCGCGAGGCCGAGGACGAGCTGATCGCGCACTATCCCGAGCATGAGGCGATGATCCGCGCCTTCCGCCCCAACTGGGCGGAGATGGTGCCGCGCCACTACGCCGATACGCTGGAGATCCGCGACGCGCTGCATGGACGCAGGGCTACGACGTGACGGCGCTGACCAATTTCGCCGCCGATACCTTCGCCGAAGCGCGGGTCAAGTTCCCCTTCCTCCACACGCTTCCGCGGCATCACGGTTTCGGCCGATATCGGCCTGATGAAGCCGGAGCTTGCCATCTACCGGCACCACGAGAAGGCCTTCGGCCTCGACCCGGCGGCGACGCTCTTCTTCGACGACAACCTTGCCAATATCGAAGGGGCGCGGGCCGCCGGCTGGAAGGCGGAACAGTTCGTCGGCGCTGAGACGATGCGCGCCGATCTCGCCCGCTACGGCGTCGATCTAGGCTGAGGATTCGCTGAGCCAGACCGGATTTGACCATGCCACGCGGCCAGCGGCATCGGTCACCACCAGCCGGAACCAGTCGCCGGCGAAGCGTTCGAGCGCCAGGCTCGCCCGGGTCATCTGGCGGCCGTTGACGTTAACGGTGCGGCTACCGCGCCCGAGCAGCGCCACGTTGACCGCCGGCGAGCATTCCACATGCGCTTCGCCGCCCGCGATGGCGAAGGCGTGGATCAGCGGTCCCTGGCTGGAATAGAAATCGCCGGCCTTCATCGCGGAGAGCAGTGCATCGGGCTCGTTGGCTTCGGCCTTCACCATCATCCAGCCGCCGAAGCCGTCGTCGATCCTGAAATGGGCGTCGTCGGCGGCATAGGCGGTCAGGCGGTGCCCTTCGTTGAGGAGCAGGTCGAGCAGATAGGTGCCGTCGGGGCGGGCGCATTCCAGCTGGCAGCCGTGATTGTAGATCTCGACCGAATGCGCATGGGGGACCATGGCGCGGCCGTCGGCTTCGCTGAGCCCCGACCATTGCGGATGGGCGATGCCGACGAAGGCGCCGGCCGCCTTTGCCCGCGCGGCGAGTTCGACTCCCGTTTCCGCCTCGCCGGTCGGCGCAAAATCCTCAGGCAGACCGGCGGCCAGAACGTGCCAGATCTCGCCCTGGCTGTTGATCGGCGCGTGGATCTCGGCGCCGAGGATGGTGGTGAAGCTGTTGGTGCGGAACGGCCGCGTATCGGCGATTGGGAAGCCATATGCCGGCACGAAATGATCGGACAGGCAGAGGAAGTCGTAGCCGGATTCGCGATAGAGCCGGCAGACCTCCGCCGGCTCGAGCGCGCCGTCGGAAAGGGTGGAGTGGGTGTGGATGTTGCCCCGCCAGAAGCGGCCGGGCGCGGTGAAAGCGTGTGTGCCCATGGATGTCACTTGTCGTCGATATCGAAGACATGACGATGACAATGCAACGCCCGTTCAAGTCAAGTGGCAGGCCGACCGGCGCGACTCATGCCTCGGCGCTGTGCAGTACCCGCCGTGCAGCGGCCCGCACATCGTCGATAGGCGCGCGCACACCGTCGACGATGGTGTGCCAGAAGGTCCAGCCGTTGCAGGCCTCGAGCCCCTGGACCAGCGCGCCGACGCGATGGATGGAGCCGGTGTGCTCGCCGACGCGCACGGTGCCGTCGGCGCGCACCTCCGCCTCGTGGCGGGCACGGGCGTCGGTGAGGATCGTACCGGGTGCGATCAGGCCGGCCTCGACCAGCGAGCCGAAGGGGACGCGCGGCTCGCCGCGCTTGCCGCGGCTGATCGCGATCGCCGTCGCCGGCGCCGGCTCGACCGTCATCGATACGGGCGGTCGCCGCGGCGATGTAGTCGTCCTCGCGCTCGATGCCGACGTAATGCCGGCCGAGCCGCTTGGCGACCGCGCCGGTGGTGCCGGTGCCGA
Source organism: uncultured Alphaproteobacteria bacterium (assembly GCA_963784605.1). Taxonomy (GTDB): domain Bacteria; phylum Pseudomonadota; class Alphaproteobacteria; order Rhizobiales; family Kaistiaceae; genus CAVSRC01. The sequence goes on along the minus strand of CAWARW010000012.1, from coordinate 5,699 downwards.
AGAACGGGTCGAGCACCACGTCGCCCGGCTTGGAGTTGGCCAGCAGGATGCGGTGGAGCAGCGCCTCCGGCTTCTGGGTGGGATGGGCCTTGTGCCCCTCCTCGTCCTTCAGCCGCTCGTCTGCCCGTGCAGATCGGGAACAGCCAGTCGGAGCGCATCTGGGTGCCGTCATTGGCTTCCTTCAGCGCGTGGTAGTTGAAGGTGTAGCCCTTGGCGTTGGCGTCGCGGCTCGCCCAGATCAGCGTCTCGTGGGCGTTGGTGAAGCGCCGGCCGCGGAAATTCGGCATCGGGTTGGTCTTGCGCCAGACGATGTCGTTGAGGATCCAGAAGCCGAGATCCTGGAGGATGGCGCCGACGCGGAAGATGTTGTGGTAGGAGCCGATCACCCACAGCGCGCCGTTGGGCTTGAGCACGCGGCGGCAGGCATAGAGCCAGGCGCGGGTGAAATCGTCATAGGCGGAGAAGCTGGCGAACTTGTCCCAATCGTCGTCGACGGCGTCGACCTCGGACTGGTCCGGCCGGGTCAGGCGGCCTTCGAGCTGCAGGTTGTAGGGCGGATCGGCGAAGATCAGGTCCACCGAGGCGGCGGGGAGCTTCTCCAGTTCGGTAATGCAATCGCCCTTGAGAATCGTATCGAGCCAGAGGGTCTCCCCGGCAACCGCTCGCAACGCACCCATGACCACCCCAACGCAACAAAAACACAATCGGGCCGCGCGTCCCTTGCGCGGCGATCCCTGGGGAATCTTGTGCTGCGTACGGTTAATTTCGCATTAGGCGGCATGGTTAAGCCGCCGTGAAGACGGTCCACGGGCGCACGACTGCCATGCCGCTTCGCCCCTTTCGCGCCGGGGCCGGGAGCGCTACATGAACGGCGCCGATCCTCTCCTCCCCGGCCCAAAGACGGAACTTCACATGCTCTATGTCTTCGATTGCGACGGCGTGCTCGTCGATTCCGAGAACATCGCCTCCGGCGTCGAGTCGGTCGCGCTCGCCGAATTCGGCTACGAGATCACGCCGCAGGAGGTCGGTCAGCGCTTCGCCGGCCTGACCAGCCGGGCGCTCGGCGACGTGGTGGAGGCGGAGACCGGGCGCAAACTGCCCGACGATTTCTTCGAGCGGAACCGCGAGGAGATCGACCGGCGGCTGGCCAGCGAGGTCGAGGCGGTCCCCGGCGCACAGGTCATGCTCGACCGGCTGGCGGGGGAGCAGCTCTGCGTGTGCTCCAATTCCTCGACCCATCGGCTGAGGATTTCGCTGGAGCGGACGCGCCTGTGGGACCGTTTCGCGCCGCACATCTATTCGGCCGTCGAGGTCGGCGATCACCAGCCCAAGCCGGCGCCCAACGTTTACCGCCATGCCATCGCGCAGTTCGGCGTCGATCCGCGCGACACCGTGGTGCTGGAGGATTCGGTGTTCGGCGTGGCGGCGGCCAAGGCGGCCGGGGCGCGCGTCATCGGCTTCACCGGCGGCGCCCATAGCTGGTCCGGCCATGCCGACGCGCTGACCGATGCCGGCGCGGAGACGGTGATCAACCGGCTCGCCGAGCTGCCGGCGACGGCCGAGGCGCTTCTCGCCTGGGAAGGCCTGACCGACTAACCGGCCTTGGCGGCCTTGGCCGAACGGGCGGCGTGGTTGTCGGGAAGCGCGATCGGCGGGACGGCGGCATAGGCCGCAATCTCCTCGAGATGGGTGTTGATGCGGCCGTCGAGGGTGGTAACCCCGATCTTGTGGCCGAGCGACTCCACCAGGACGGTGCGATCGTCGAGCGGGAAGCAGAGATCGAGCAGGCGCCTGGCGCCCTGCGGCGAGAGAACGTAGGCGCACAGGCCGAAGAAGCGCATCAGCCTGGCGGCGCCGATCGGGGTCTGGCTGGAGACGAAGCGGTCGAGCTGCTCCGGTGCCGGGTTGTTCCCGGGAAAATCGAAGCGAAGCCGGATTCCGGCGCCGATGTCGAGTTCGATGAAGGTGTCGGCGTTGTAGCCCAGGCAGATCATGTCCCAGCCGGCGGGCAGGCGCGCCATCAGCGCCGGTATCGAGGAGGCCGCGTCCGCCCTGAGCGCGGCATCGTCCTCGCAGATGAGGAACGGCGTCTCGCCGTTTGCGCACCCCTGCCAGAGCATACGGTGCGACAAGGCCGAGCCGACGCCGCCTTGCGTGTAGGACACGGTTCCCGGCTTGAGCACCGAGGGACCGACCAGGTTGATCATGAGACCGCGGCCATCGACCGCCCTGAGAACCTCGAAGTCGATTCCACTGGCCTGGTTCCACTTGCGGAAGCGGTCGAGCCGCTGCGGCGTGCGCGGCAGCGAAATGACGTGGGCACTGAAGGCGGGAGCGGATGGGCCGTTCATCGCGGGTGCCTCACGGATCGACGAAGAATGTGGGGATCGGCGCCGAGGCGTGCATGGCGGCGAGCGTGCGGGCGCCGGCGTCCATCGCCTCGCGGATCGCCACGTCCATGTCGATGTAGCGGAAGGTGCCGAGGCGCCCGAGGAAGGAGACGCCCGGCGTCGCCCGGGCGCTGGCCGCGTAGGCATCGAACACCTCGCGGTTCCCGCCGATGTGGAGGGGGTAGTAGGGCGTGTCGGACGGCCCGCAGTCCGACGCATATTCGTAGGAGACCAGCGTGTCCTCGTGCTCTTCATAGGGCGCGAAGAACTTGTGCTCGGTGATGCGGGTGTAGGGCACCGACTGGTCGCAGCAGTTGACCACCGCGCAGCCCTGGCGGATGCCCCTCGCGCGCACGTCTTCGAAACGCAGTGTCCGGTAAGGCAGGCGGCCGTGGCGCCAGCCGAAATAGCGGTCGATCGGTCCGGTATAGAAGACATGGCGCCAGTCGCCCGGTGCCGCGGCCGGATCGTAGGCCCGGCCGAGGCTGACATCGATGCCGGGATGGCGGAGGATCTCTTCGATGAGCCGCGAATATCCGCCGACCGGCTGTCCCTGGCGGCTGTGGCGGAAATAGTTGTCGTTGTAGTCGAAGCGGACCGGCACGCGCGCAAAGACCCGCGCCGGCAGGTCGCGCGGCTCGACGCCCCACTGCTTGATCGTGTAGCCGCGATAGAAGGCGTCGTAGAGCCGCTTGCCGATCGTCGCGAGGCCCGCCTCCTCGAAATTCGCCGGCGGGCCGTTCAGCCCGGTCGCATAGGGCGCCGCCTCCGCGGCGACCAGTTCGCGCGCCTCCTCGGGACCAAGGGCCCTGGCAAAGAACTGGTTGAGCGTCTGCAGGTTGATCGGCGAGACGTAGAGCTGGCCGCCGGTCAGCGCGCGCTTGAGGTGCCGGTAGGGGTAGATCTCGGCGAAACGCTCGACGAAGGCCCAGACGTCCTGGTCGTCGGAGTGGAGCGTGTGTGGCCCTTCGCGGTGGACGAGGACGCCGGTCTCGCTGTCCCTCACCGTGCGGCAATGGCCGCCGACATCGGGCCGCTCCTCGAAGACGGTCGCAATGGCACCCGGCTTCCGCCAGCGTGCGCGCCAGCACGGCGCCCGACAAGCCTGTGCCGACGACAAGAAAGCGCGGTACTCCATCGTTCTCGAAGGCCGCCACGTCGCCCCACATGGATTTGCCTGAAGATCCAGCTTAGGGCGCATGCCGACATCGATCAATCAGCCCTGCCGGCGACGACGGAAGCGCCGTCGGCCCCCACCGGAAACGCCGGGTTAACCGCAAATCTGCTGCGGCAAGTCAGCGCATCGGGCGAAATCTCCCGATGACAAGATTTCCTTTCATGTTCCTGCCGTATTAGGCGGATCCATGGTCGCACGCCGACCAAGCTCGTTTTCTCCCGTCAGCCGGCAAGCTGACCTAATCCGTGCGGCGCCTCCCACGCCGCAGCCCGCCATGTCGATTGACCAAGTCACCGCAACCGAACCAGCGCGGCCGCTCCTGCCGCGCTTCAGCCTTGCCGTGCCCGACCGGCTGCGCGCCCTGGTGCGCGGCAGCGAGATCTGGCTGGTGATGCTGGCGGCGGCGGTCGGCGCTGGTCGCCGGGGTGGCCGTCGTGGCCATGAACCTGATCGTCGGGGTTCTGCACCGGCTGCTCTTCGGCATCAGCGCGGGCGAGCGGCTGAGCGGCGATGGACACGCTTCCCGTGCGCACCGGCTTGCTCGTGCCGGCCTTCGGCGGCGCTCATTCTCGGCATCATCGCCTGGCGCTGGTGCGGGCGAAGCTGGCGCGCCGCCGGTCGACCCGATCGAGGCCAACGCGCTGCACGGCGGCCGCATGTCGATCCGCGACAGCGCTCTGGTCGCGGTGCAGACGCTGATCTCCAACGGCTTCGGCGCGTCGGTCGGGCTGGAGGCCGGCTATACCCAGATCGTTGCCGGCATCGCCTCGCGGCTCGGCATCGCGTTCCGCCTGCGGCGCGCCGACCTGCGCATGCTGGTCGGCTGCGGCGCGGCCGGCGCCATCGCGGCCGCCTTCGGCGCGCCGCTGACCGGCGCGTTCTACGGCTTCGAGCTGATCATCGGCACCTATACGGTCGCCGCGCTGGCGCCGGTGCTGACCGCCTCGGTCGTCGGCGTCGCTGGTGTCGCACGTGTTCGGCCTCGAGCGCCTATTCGATCACCGTCGGACCGCTGTCGGCGCTCATCCACACTCCGACCTGCCGTGCGTGTTCGTGCTGGCGCTGATCTGCGCCGGCATCGGCATCCTGATCATGCGCGGCGTGACGCTGACCGAGCGCGCTGTTCCACCGCTCGCGCATCCCGCGCGTCGCTCCACCCGCTGCTCGGCGGCCTGATCGTCGGCGGCGCTGGCGCTGGTGACCCCGCACGTTCTGTCGTCCGGCCACGGCGCGCTCAGCTCGACCTCGATCGCGCGCTGCCGACGATCGCGCCGCTCGCCATGCTGCTCGTGCTCAAGGCGACGCGCATCGGCCATCTCGCTCGGCTCCGGCTTCCGCGGCGGGCTGTTCTTCGCCTCGCTGTTCCTGGGCGCGCTGACCGGCAAGCTGTTCGCCGCGCGTCGCCGCGTGGCTGCATCGGTCGCTCGGCGCCCGATCCGCTGGTCGGCGCCATCGTCGGCATGGGCGCGATGGCGGTCGCGGTCGTCGGCGGGCCGCTGACCATGGCGTTCCTGGCGCTGGAGACGACCGGCGACTTGCCGATCACGCTGGCGGTGCTGGTCGGCCGCCATCGTCGTCGTCGGTCACCGTGCGCGAGCCTGTTCGGCTATTCCTTCGCGACCTGGCGCCTGCATCTGCGCGGCGAGACCATCCGCAGCGCCCACGACGTCGGCTGGATCCGGGCGCTCACCGTCGGCAGCCTGATGCGCCGCGACGTGCGCACCGTGCGCGCCGACACCAGCATCTCCGCGTTCCGCCGCGACTTCCCGCTCGGCTCGACCCAGCGCGTGGTCGTCGTCGACGGCGCCGAGCGCTATCGTCGGCATCGCGCTGGTGCCCGAGATCCACGCGCCCGAGCTCAACGGCGACGCCGAGTCGCGAGACCATCGGCGAGTTTCCTGCACTATCAGAAGGACGTGCTGCAGCCGCAGATGAACGTCAAGGACGCGATGCAGGTGTTCGACGAGACCGAGAGCGAGGCGCTGGCGGTGGTCGAGGCCGACAGCCGCCAGGTCATCGGCCTGCTGACCGAGGCGCACGCGCTGCGCCGCTATGCCGAGGAGCTCGACAACGCCCGCCGCGATCTGGTCGGCGAGGGGCGGTAGGCCCTACTCCGCCGCCTCGTCCCAGGC